>CAWEOG010000009.1:0-207771 GCA_963810595.1 Bryobacterales bacterium
GCAGGTGTTTGCGCGCGCCGAGCAGCGCGTAGGCGGCGGCGATCGCGGGGTAGACCACCGTCGTCTCCATGACGCCGAAGCCGGTAAGAAAGGCAGCCCACTGCCAGTAATAGTAGGAACGCCGGCCCGTCTCGATATAGCGCAGGAAGAAGTGAAACGCCGCCAGCATGCAGAAGCCACAAAGAATCTGCATGTAAGACGGAGCTCCAGGTCATCGGCAGCGCCAGCGCGCCGTTGGCGGTCCACAGAGATGGGCGCCAGGAAGCCGGCAACGCGGGAGCCAGACAAGCGCCGGGCAATGGAGGAAACGAGCGCCAGGTTGCCCAGTTGGGTCAGAAAAACCAACCCGCGAAGAGGTACCGCGTCGGCGCCGAACAGCCCGCCAAACACCAGGAAAACGAGGCGTTCGCTCAGCGGGCGGAAGGTGCCATGCACCGAGGGTTCGAACACCGCTACCAGAAACTCGTGCAGGTTTCTGACCCGGAATCGCTGGGCCAGCCAGACGAAATCGTCCTGCTGGTACCAGGCGCGCAGGCCGTAACCGTAAATCGCCAGGCAGAACAGGGCCGGGATGATCCAGTAAGCCTGGCGCAGCAGTTCCTCCCGGCGCCGGGGATCGCGAAAAGCGGATTGATGAGCGTTCATACGTGGTTCACAAACGTAAGTGCGGAGCTGCCAAAACTCAAACGGCGAAAAGTAATTCTAACAGCTTGCCGAAGGCCGCAGGCCGGCGATTCATTACACTGGAAGCATGGGGCATGTAAGTCTGTCGATGATCGCTCTTGCGGTCCTGTGGGGATCGTGGATGTACTTTTGGATCGTGTTCGGCGTGATGTACTTCATCGTCGCCGGACGCAGGCGGCGCGAACGGGGCACGACAACGGCGGGCGCAACGTCAATCACGCCGCCAGGATTGGGAATTCTGCTGGAGGCGGTGGCGATCTTCTGCGTGTTCGCGTTGCGACGGCTCGCCAGCCTCCGCTCCCGAGTGGGCGTTGCTGGTTGGGATACCGCTGCTGCCGGCCGGCGTGGCGCTGATGCACCTGGCGCTCCGCACTTTGGGCGCGCACTGGCGCATCCAGGCGGTGGTGACCGATCGCCACCAGTTGGTGCGCGACGGCCCTTACGCTTACCTGCGCCATCCGGTGTACGCCGCCCTGTTCCTCATGATGATCGGCACCGGGCTGATCCAGTCTACCTGGCTGGGTCTTGCCAGCGGCATTATCGCTTACCTCGCCGGAACGGAAATCCGGGTGCGGGCGGAAGACTCCCTGTTGCTCGCGCAGTTCGGCGACAATTTCGAGGATTACCGGTCGCGCGTCGCGGCTTATATGCCGTTCGTGCGCTAGCGATTCGCGTGGGGAACCGTGAGGTTTCGGCAGCCGTGCACCGCGCGCCGAGGAGGCGGATTCTGGCGACGGCGGCGGGGAAAGTGGCCGTTTTTGCCGGCCCGTCTCACGGGCTGTGGGTCTACGCGAGTGGATAACCCTTCTCGCCCCAACAACTTGCAACCCTGTACGGCCGCTGGGGCGTTCGGTGTAAGCTATAGGAAAGCAAAGGATTAAGGTCAAGTTGAGGGAGCGGCGCAGGGTCTGTTACCCTCTGAGATTGGGCTCGCACATCTTCCCACCGGGGAACGGCTATGGCCGTCGTCAGGCCACGACAGGAAGCTGAAGAACACCAGTTGGTGACGAGGCACCGGGCGTTCTTCTCACGAAAGAAGAGGTTGTTTCATGTCAGGACATTCCAAGTGGGCGACCATCAAGCACAAAAAGGCCGCCCTCGATTCCAAACGTGGCAAAGTTTTTACCCGCATCATCAAGGAAATCATGATTGCCGCCCGCAGCGGCGGCGACCCCGACGCCAACCCGCGGCTCCGAACCGCGGTGGTTGCCGCCAAGGCCGTCAGCATGCCCGCCGACAACATCAAGCGCGCCATCATGCGCGGCACCGGCGAACTGCAGGGCGAAACCATCGAAGAGACCACCTACGAAGGGTACGGGCCCGGCGGCGCGGCGGTGATGGTGTTCGCCGTCACCGACAACAAGAATCGCACCGTCAGCGAGATCCGCCACATCTTTACCAAGTACGGCGGAAACCTGGGCGAATCGAACAGCGTCGGCTGGATGTTCGACCGCAAGTCGCAAGTCCTCATCGAAAAGGAAAAGGCCACCGAAGACGACCTGATGGTGGTGGTTCTCGACGCCGGAGCCGACGATCTGGTGGACGGAGGCGATAGCTGGCAGGTGCTGTCGCCGCCCGAGGCGCACAACGCGGTGGTGGAAGCACTCAGCCAGGCGGGCATCGAAACCATCTCCGCCGAGATCGAGATGGTGCCGCAAAACCACGTGAAGCTGGAGGGCAAGAGCGCGCAATCAATGTTGAAGCTCTACGACGCGCTGGAAGAGCACGAGGACGTTCAAAACGTTTACGGGAATTTTGAGATCGACGACGCCGAGCTGGATGAGGCTGGGTGAGGCAATTGCCGGGGCGGGGACGGTCCCCAGCGGTGAAGATTCTGGGAGTCGATTGTGGAACCGAGCGCACCGGTTACGGCGTCATTGAAAGTGATGGCCGCAGCCACCGGTTGCTGGATGCCGGCGTCATCCGAACCAGGGTCGAAGACACGCTCGACAAACGGCTGCTGACGATTGGGGTACGACTGCGGGAGGTGGTGGAGACGCACGCTCCCGATATGGCCGCGGTGGAAGGCCTGTTTCACGCCGCCAACGCAAAGACCGCCCTGAAGCTGGCGCATGTCCGGGGAGTCGTGCTTTTCGTCGTCGCCACAACCGGAGTGCCCCTGGCGGAATACTCGCCGCTCGAAGTGAAGACCACCGTCACCGGGTACGGACGGGCCGAGAAGGGCCAGGTGCAATTCATGGTGCGGTCGCTGGTGGGCGAGGCGGCGCCGGCGGCGGGCGCTCTGGCATACGAGGACGCGGCGGACGCCGTCGCCGTGGCGATCTGTCACGCGGCGCACCTGGGCCGGGAAGCGGCACGCGCCGGCCGCTGATCGTTTGGCACCCGAACTTGAGGAGCTTGGTGGATGAAAAAGACGATTGTCTTGCTGATTGCGCTGTCCGGCGCGCTGGCGGCGGCGGATTCCCCCCGGATTTTTTATTCGAAAGACTTCCCGGGATCCCAGACGCCGCATGTCGAAATTCTGCTCGATCGGGAAGGCAACGCCGAATACCGCGAAGCCCCGAACGACGACCGTCCGCTGGAACTGACGCTCACACCCGCGCAAACCGACACCGTCTTCGGCCTGGCGGACCGTCTCGGCCATTTCGACCACCCGCTGGAATCGAACCTCAAGGTGGCCCGGATGGGTATCAAGACTTTTCGCTGGATCGAGGGCGACGAAAAGCATGAAGTGAAGTACAATTACTCGACCGATCCGAATGCGCAGGCTTTGCAGTCGTGGTTCGAGCGCCTCACCGACACGGCATTCCATTACTTCAACCTGGAACGGGCGACGAAATTCGACAAGCTAGGCGTGGATGGCGCTCTGCTTTATCTTCATAGCGCCTACGACGAGAATCGCCTGGTATCCTTGCAGATTTTCCTGCCGTTGCTCAACCGGATTATCAATAACGACAGTTACCTCAATATCGCCCGGGATCGCGCCTCTGTTTTGAAAGCGGCATTTACCGATCCCAAAAAAGTGAAGGCTGAATGAAGGCATCGAAGTTTATCAGGACCTCGGCCGTGGTGTGTTGCGGCTGGTTGATACTCGCACTGGCTCCGCTGGCCGGACAGAAATCGCCGGCGGATACGGAAGCGTCCGATCTCGGCAAGGCCGTCGGGGAAGCCAGCGGCAGCAGCATCGAGCTCATCCGCACGCTGGAGGCCTTCCTGAAGAAGCATCCAGATCCAACCCGCAAGGATGAAATCTATCGAGCCCTTACCCGTGCCGCTATCGACGTCGAAGAGACGCCGCTGATTTTGAAGTACGGCGAGCCGGTGGTGAAACAGGGGACCACGGATACCAACATCCTGTCGCACGTCACCTCCGCGCTGCTCGAGGGCAACGACAAAGCGGCGGCCGAGCGCGCGCTGGGCTATGCCCGCCAATACGAGAAGTTAGCCAGCCAGGAGCTGGAGGATGCGCGAACCGGGGAAGGTTCCCGGCGTGGAGCCCTGGCCACCAAGGTGGCCGGCCTGGAGGGCGATCTGGCCGAGAGCCTGACGCTCGAGGCCAGGGCGCTGGGCATCACCGGCAAAACCGAAGAAGCCATCGAGACCGCGAGGAAAGCCTACACCATCGCCCCAACGCCCACCGGGGCCAAGGAGATTGCGCGCTGGCTCATCGCAGCCGGCAAGGACGAGGAGGCCCTGGCTCCCCTGGCCGATGCGTTCGCCACTTCCAATCGTACCGACCGGGAGGAGATTCGCCGTCAAATGAGCACGATCTACCGCGCCAGGCACGGCTCCGAAAAGGGTTTGGGCGACATCGTGCTGGCCGGGTTCGACCGCACCTCGGCGGCGCTCTCCGAAAGGCGGAAAAAGCTGGAACAATTGGATCCCAACGCCTTCGCCGTGGACCCTGTCGACTTCACACTCTCGGCCCTCGATGGGGGGGCGCTGAAGCTCTCCTCGCTGAAGGGAAAGGTGGTGATTCTGGATTTCTGGGCTACCTGGTGCGGCCCCTGCCGGCAGCAGCATCCGTTATACGAACAGGTTAAGCAAGAGTTCAAGGACCAGCCGAATGTCGTATTTCTGGCCGTCGACACCGACGAGGACCGGAACCTGGTAGCTCCCTTTCTGGAACGCCAGAATTGGAGCAAAACGGTCTACTTCGAAGACGGGCTGGGCCGCTCGCTGCGCGTCAGCTCCATTCCCACCACCATCATCCTCGGCAAGAACGGCGACATCTTCAGCCGCCTCAATGGCTTTATCCCGGAACACTTCGTGGACATGCTCACCGAGCGGATCACGGACGCGCTGAAAGCGGAGTGAGCCATGTTCCGGCGCGTTGTCTGGGTAGTGCTTGATAGCGTCGGAATCGGAGAGATGCCCGACGCCGCCGACTACGGTGATGCCGGCAGCGACACACTCGGAAACATCGCACGCCGGCGCCCGCTGCGGATCGAGAATTTGCGCCGCCTTGGCATCGCCAACATTCGTCCGATTGACGACCTGCCGCCGGTGGAACGGCCTGCCGCCGCTTTCGGCAGATGTGCCCTGGCTTCCCCTGGCAAGGACACCACCACCGGCCACTGGGAAATGGCCGGAATCCACCTCGACAAGCCCTTTCCGCTATACCCGAACGGATTTCCCGCCGGCGTTATCGAAGAATTCGAACGGCGCATCGGTCGCGGCGTTCTTGGCAACAAGCCGGCATCCGGCACTGAAATCATCAAGGAGCTCGGCGAGGAGCACCTGCGCACGGGCAACGTCATCGTCTACACCTCGGCCGACAGCGTGTTCCAGGTGGCGGCGCACGAGGAGGTGGTTCCGCTCGACGAGCTGTACCGGATTTGCCAGATCGCGCGAGAGATTCTGCGGGGACCGCACGAAATGGGGCGCGTGATTGCGCGGCCTTTCACCGGTTCGCCGGGCGCCTTCACCCGCACCGCCAACCGCCAGGACTTCGCCGTGCCGCCCCCCAAGGGCATGCTGCTCGATCTGCTGGACGCGCGCGACATCGTCGTCCATGGCGTGGGCAAGATCTACGACGTGTACCTGGGCCGGGGCATTCGCCACTGCGAAAAGACCCACTCCAATGCCGAGGGAATGGAGACGATTCTGCGCGTCATGGACCAGGACGATGCCGCTATGATCTTCGCCAACCTGGTGGATTTCGACATGCTCTACGGCCACCGCAACGACGTCGAAGGCTACGCCGCGGCGCTCGAAGAAGTGGACCGCTGGATCCCCCGGCTGGAGGCTCGTCTCGAAGCCGGCGACATGGCGATTTTCACCGCCGACCACGGCTGCGATCCCACCACGCCTTCCACCGACCATAGCCGGGAATACGTGCCGTTGCTGGTGTTCGGGCCGAAGGTGAAGTCTGGAGTAAACCTGGCGACGCGCGCGTCGCTCTCCGATATCGGGCAAACCGTCGCGGAAAACTTCGGCGTGAAGATCGCCAATGGGAAGAGTTTCCTGGCGTTGCTCCAGTAGCTGCCAGGTGGCCGCCGGGCGGGGGGACGCTTTTATACATTCCTCCAAGCTTCCCGGTACACTATAAGATTCGGGCAGCCGTCTCACATCAGGAGCAGCGGCGGTCCGGACGTTTTCGAGACAGGGCCGCGGTGGCTCTGTTTGGAGGCTGCCGATGCTACGGGAGACGCCCCTCGGGCGTCCGGACGCCGCTTTTCCAAATCCTGAAAAGAAATGCCGAACCGACAGGAGAACAAGGATTCATGTTCGTTTTGAGACGTGCCAGGCTGTTGCGTGCGCCTTCGGCGGCATCGCTCGTGCTCTTTGTTGTATTCCTCGTGGGGGGAGTTCCGGCGTGGGCCCAGCCCAACCCCGGAGTGCACGGTTCGCTGGCCCGGCGGATCGACTTTGGCGCCCGCGGCTATGTCCTCATTCTGCCTCTGATAAAGGCCGATTCCGCCACCGAATTTCTTCCATCGCCGGTGACCAACACATCCATCACCAGTACGGCGGTCAAGAATCGGTTGGGTGGAGGGCCGACCATCCAAGTCTATCTGACCAATAAAATTGCCATATCAGCGGACTTGATCTTCCGGCGCGCCGGCTACCAGCAGCAGAAAACCGTCGTGGTAGGCGACGTCACCGACGTAAACGCAACCATTACCACCACCACCACCTTCGAGCGCACGCGCGTCAATTATCGGGACTTGCCGGTTCTGGTCCGTTACTATTTCAAGCCACTCGACCAGAAAGGGCCGTGGGTTTACTTCCTGGGGGGCGGCACCCTGCGGCACGCCTCGAGCGTATCCACGTTTAACGAGGTCTATACGCCCGACAATACCATCGAGACGAATTCCATTCCCGCCCCGTTGACGAACAAGACCGTGATGGGAGGTACGGTTGGTTTCGGAGTGCAGATCGTCGACGATTACGGCATTAAAATGATGCCGGAATTCCGTTACACCCGCTGGATGAAGGAAGTCTTCGGCACGCCGCCGGCGGCGTCCAAAAAAGACCAGTTCGAGATCGTCTTCGGCATCACCTGGTAGCCGTCGGCGGGCCAGCCGGCGTTGACGCTCCTGGTTTTGAGTCCGAAAACGGAGCGCCTCAGGCGCCAACGACGGGCAGTTCGCTCATGGCGCGCTCGATCGCCTCCTGCGGGTATTCGTAATCGGCGAGCCCGCCGCTGAGGTACTTTTCGTACGAGCTCAAATCGAAATGCCCGTGCCCGCTGAGGCAGAACAGGATGGTGCGCTGCTTGCCTTCCTCGCGCGCCTCCAGCGCCTCGTCCACCACGGCGCGAATGGCGTGGGAGCTTTCCGGCGCCGGCAAAATTCCCTCGGTTCTGGCAAATTGCACCGCCGCCTCGAAGGAACCCGTCTGGTGTACGGCGCGGGCCTCAAACCAATCGTGGTTTACCAGGTAGCTGGCCAAGGGAGCGGCGCCGTGATAACGCAGCCCGCCGGCGTGGATTCCCGGGGGAATGAAATTGTGCCCCAGCGTGTACATCATCACCAGCGGCGTCAGCTTGGCGGTGTCTCCGAAATCGTAAGCGAATTTTCCGCGGGTCAGTGTGGGGCAGGCGGCCGGCTCCACGGCCATCAAGCGTACCTTGCTTCCATTCAGCTTCTCGGGAAGAAACGGCAGGGCCATTCCGCAGAAATTGCTGCCGCCTCCAAAACAGCCGATCACCACGTCGGGCTCTTCACCGGCCATTTCCATCTGCGCCTTCGCTTCCTGGCCGATAACGGTCTGGTGCAGCAAGACGTGGTTCAGGACACTGCCCAGCGAGTAGTTGGTGTCGCTGTGCGTGGCGGCGTCTTCCACCGCTTCGCTGATGGCGATACCCAGGCTGCCTGGCGTATCCGGTTGCTCGGCCAGAATCGCCCGGCCGGAGGCGGTTTTGTCGCTCGGGCTGGGGTAAACCTCCGCGCCCCAGGTGTGCATCATGATCTTCCGGTAAGGCTTCTGGTCGTAACTCACCCGCACCATGTAGACGGTGCACTCCAGGCCGAACAACTGGCAGGCCAGGGCCAGGGCGCTGCCCCACTGGCCGGCGCCGGTTTCGGTGGCCAGGCGCCGAATGCCCGCCTGCTTGTTGTACCAGGCCTGCGCGACGGCGGTATTCGGCTTGTGGCTCCCCGCCGGACTGGTGCCCTCGTACTTGTAGTAGATGTGCGCCGGCGTATCCAGCGCCTTCTCGAGGGCCCGCGCCCGGATCAAGGGAGACGGACGCCACAGTTTGTACACGTCCAGCACGCCGCCCGGAATGTCAACCCATTTCTGGGGGGAAAATTCCTGCTCGATCAGCGACATGGGGAACAGCGGCGCCAGGTCCTGGGGGGTCAGGGGCTTGCCGGTACCCGGATGCAAGGGCGGATCCAACGGGGTGGGAAGCAGCGGCAATACGTTGATCCACGCCGTCGGGATCTGTTGCTCGCCGAGAAGGAACTTGGTGAAGGATGAGGCCATATCGGAACTCCGTTAGTTGGGAATCGCAGACGTAAGGTATCCATTCTATACAATCGGGCAGCGCTGCTGGATTGAACTCACCAGGACCGGGTGTAGTACCAGACCGCCCTTGCGGCAATCGATTTTTGTGCTTCGCGCCTTTACGCTGATTGAGAGCGAGGCAACCCGTGACCCGTTCATTAATGCAGCTTCTCGGTAACAGTCAACGGCTGATTGATCCGAAACGTGATTCTCGCCTCGGAGGCGATCTCGGCGGGCTTGCCGCGCGTCGCCAGAACGGCGCCCGCACCGGCGCCCCCTCCGGCGGCCGCACCGATGGCCGCGCCCTTGCCTCCCCCCGCAATGGCTCCGATGGCCGCCCCGATCACCGTGCCAATTCCAACCTTTTCCGCATCTTCCCGGGTTGATTTTTCCGCGATCGTCTCAAACGGGTCGGTGGAAATCGCCAGGTCCTGACCGTCGGAAGTGTGCAGGCTCACCAACTTGATCGAGAGCTGGCCCAGGCCTTTCACCCGTCCGCTTTTTTCGGCGGTGACAACCCGTCCGGCGACGCGGGCGCCTTTTTCGGCCAGCACCAGGTCTCCAACCACAAAGGGCTGGTCCAGGTTGGCGGTGAATTCATCGCCCGGCTGGTTGGTATCGCTCGAGAGCGCTTGCTGCAGGCGGATGGTGACCAGCGTCCCTGCCGCAATAGTCACGGTAAGTGGCCGCCGGGGTTCCGGCGGAGGCGCCGGTGCCGGCGGCTCGGCCGGGGTGGGCGCGGACGCGGGTTGGGCCGCGGCGGCCACCACGGGCGCCGTCCTGGCGGGAGCATCTGTCTCGACCGGCGCCGGAGAAGGCGAATCCGCGGGCGGCTCCTCGGCGGCCACGGGTTCGGGCGCGGGCTTCACGGCCGGCTTGGGCGCCTCCGTTTTCGGGCGTGCGGCGGCCTTAGGCGGAGCAGCCGGCGCGGGGGGCGGTGTTTCTATCGGTATCGTCTCGGGCGGTGTGGCGGAAGGCTCCGCCGCTGGTGGAGGCGCCGGCGCGGCGGAGGGAGGTGGCTGGGCGGGCGCCGGGCTTCCCCGAAAACGAAGCACGCCGATTGTCACGGCCGATCCGATTACCGCCGCCAGCAAGGCGGTCAACAAAGTCTTATTCACGAGTGCCTCCCTCGACCTGGCGGGACTGCCAAAGCCATCCACTAAATTTAACGTTTCGGGACCCGATTCCGTTTCTTCGCGCGGAGCCGGTAAAATACAGGGTGATGGGGACTTTTCCGTCCAGCCTGACGATTGGCGGGGTTTCGATCCAGCCAGCCACTATCCTCGCGCCCATGGCGGGCGTCACCGACACCGTATTCCGCCGCTTCATCCGTGACCTGGGCGGCTGCGGGCTGATCATGACCGAGTTCACCAGCTCGCACGGGGTCAGCGCCTCGCTGCGGCGCGCAGCAAGCCCAACCGGACCATGCGCTACCTGGCCTTCGAGCCCGAAGAACACCCCATCTCCGCGCAGTTGTTCGGCGCCGACCCCGAGGTGATGGCCGACGCCGCGCGCGTTTGCCAGGACCTGGGCTTCGACATCGTGGACATCAACTTCGGCTGCCCGGTGAACAAGGTGGTGAAGTGCAACGGCGGCTCCGGCCTGCTGCGCGATCTGCCGCTGGTGGAGACGCTGCTGCGCGCCGTGCGCGAGGCCATCTCGCATCCCGCTCACCATGAAGTTCCGCGCCGGGTGGAACGACCATGAACTGGTGCACCGTGCACATGGCGCGGCTGGCCGAGGACTGCGGCCTGCAGGCCGTGGCGCTGCACCCGCGTACGCGCGAGCAGGGCTACAGCGGGAGGGCCGACTGGAGCCGCATCGCCGAAGTCAAGGCCGCCGTGAAGCATTCCGGTGATCGGCAACGGCGACATCGTCACCCCGGAAGACGCCGTCCGCATGGTGCGCGAGACCGGCTGCGACGCCGTCATGATCGGCCGCGCCGCTTCCTCGAATCCGTGGATTTTCCGGCAGATCGAGCAGTACCTGCGAAACCGGCGCCTACGATCAGCCCACCGAGGCACGACCGCTACCAGATGATGCGCGCGCTACTACGCCATGCTGATCGAGCGCGGCGAGAAGGACACCGTCGGCAAGATGAAGCAGTTCGCCACTTACTTCACGCACGGCGTGCGCAACGGCGCGCAGCTGCGCGCCGCCATCTACCACGCCAGGAGCGCGCCGACGATCCTGGACCTGGTGGACGAGTTCTTCCACCGGGAACTGGAAGCCGGCGCGCATACCCAGTGAAGAAGGTCAGGCTGATCACCGACGGGGCGTGCCTCGGCAACCCCGGCCCCGGCGGATGGGCCGCGATCCTGCGCTACAACGCATCACAAGCGGGAGACTGTGCGGCTCCGAGCCGCACACCACCAACAACCGCATGGAACTGACCGCCGCCATCGAGGGGCTGCGAGCGCCTTGAGAGAGACTTGCGAGGTGGAGGTGGTCACCGATTCCGAGTACCTGAAGAACGGCATCACCACGTGGATCCACGACTGGAAGCGCAACGGTTGGATGACCGCCGCAAGACAGCCGGTGGTTGAACCAGGACCTGTGGCAGGAACTGGACGAGCAGGCGCACCGCCACACGCACCACCTGGACGTGGACCAAGGGCCACGCCGACCACGCCGACAACAACCGCTGCGACGAGCTGGCGACGCAACGCCGCCCGCGAGCAGATGTCAAAGAATAGCGAGGAACTAGCGAGGCTACGGACGAATGGAAACGAAGTGAGCGACAAACCGCAACAAATCGCCGTTTTCGGAGGAACCTTCGACCCCATCCACAACGCCCACCTGGTGGTGGCGCGCGAAGCCGCCGCCCGGTACGGGCTGGACCGGGTGCTGTTCGTGACCTCGGCGAACCCGCCGCACAAGACGGGTGAAACCGCCACCAGCTTCGAGCACCGCCACCGCATGGTGGAAATCGCCTGCCACGGCGAACCGCTGTTCGAGCCCTCGCGACTGGAGGAGGGCGACGGCAAGAGCTATACCGTCCAGACCATCGCCAAAGTAAAACGCATGATCGGCAGTGGCGATCGGCTGTTCTTCCTGATTGGCTCGGACGCGTTCGCCGAAATCGGCACCTGGCACCATTCGGCCGAGCTGGTGAGGATGGTGGAGTTCATCGTGGTGACGCGTCCGGGCCACGTTTACGAAACGCCGCCGGGCGCGCGCATCCACCCCCTCGAGACCGTGGCGCTGCCGGTATCTTCGAGCGAAATCAGGCAGAAACTGGCGGCCGGGCAGCCGCCGAAGCAACTGCCTCCGGGAGTATTCGAGTACATCCAGGCGCACGGCCTGTACGGTTTCCGAACCGCGCCCGCGGTGAACCCCGTGACCGCATCGGACTGAGCACCAAGTTTGCGTCGTGGGTGACCGCCGGCGCCGGCGGCGCAAGATCGGAGCCGCCAGGCCAACAGCCGCGAGCCCGAACTTTGCCGGCTTCCGGGGGATCGCGCTGACTTGCAGGGCAGGTTGCTGTTTGCCAGGGGGACCGTGACGAACGATCACGCCAGACGCATCTTGCGCATTAGCGCTATGAAGCGAGTGTCCGAGCGAAACTCGTCCCAGATTGGTTTGCAGGGGAGATCCAGAATCCCGGGATCGCGTTCTTCCACCGCTCGATCCAGTGATTCGAATGCAGCTTCCATCTCGCCCAGACCCAGATGGATCTGCGCAACACTCACCCGCGGCACGTAGCTCTCCCGCCCGAGGGCTTCCAGTTCAGCGAGCGCCGTTCTTGCTTCGGCCCGGCGTCCGAGAAGCCCCTGAACCAGGCCGATGGCGCCGATCAGTACCGGAGCGCGCCCGATGATTCGCACGACTGACTGCCACATCTCCAAAGCCTCTTCAATCCGGTCCTGGAAATACAGCCCTACGCCGAGAAACAAGGCGGCCAGAGGGTAGTCGGGGCGCAATGTGTACGCCGCCTCCATTTTCGCGTGCGCACGGTCGAACTGGTGTGCCCACAGCAGAACTTTGCCGAGCGCGATGTACGCCAGCGGAGACAGCGGGTCGGATTCAACTGCCAACTCCGTCTCCTCCTCGGCTTCCCGCAAACGGCCGGTCGGCAGCAGGAGGTAAGTGGCGCGCAGCCTGTGCGCATGGACAGAGCCCGGCGTCAGTTCGAGCGCCCGGTCAAAGTCGGCGCTGGCACCCTTCCAGTCGAAGTCCTTCCACGCCCGGTAAGCGCCGGACAGTGCATAAGCTTCCCCCAGCGAGGGCTCAATCTGAAACGCCTTGTGGATCGCCGACTGCCCCGTTGCGAATGCCTCCAGGGGCCGGAGAACGCCGAATTCGGCTGCAGCCCGTATCTGTTCGGCCAGATCCACCAGTGGCTGCGCGAACTGCGGATCCAGGGCAATTGCCTGCTCCAGGCACATCCTGCATTTCTCGAGTGCATCCAGGCTTTCGTAGTGCTGGTAATAGCGACCCTTCAGCCAGCAGTTGTAAGCCTCCATGTTCACCCTGGGCCGCACGGCGCGGGAAGGCGCCAGGCGGACCTGGAGAGCATCGGCGATCGCGTGCGAGATTTCGTCCTGAATCGCAAATACGTCTCCGATTTTGCGGTCGTAGTGTTCGCTCCAGAGGTGAAAACCGTCCTTTACGTCCACCAACTGCGCGGAGATCCGAATCTGCCCGCGCGATCGCTGGATGCTGCCTTCCAGAACCACGCTCACGCCCAGCTTCGCGCCGATCTCCCGGACGTCCTGCTCCTTTCCGCGGAAGGCAAACGAAGACGTGCGGGCAGTTACCCGCAGTCCCTTGACTCGCGTCAGCGCGGTGATGATCTCGTCGGCCAGGCCGTCGCTAAAGTACTCATTCTCCTTGTTTGCGCTGAGATTCGAGAGCGGCAGGACGGCGACCGACGGCGTTCGTCGTGCCGGGACGGGTTTCTCGGCTTCTTCCACCAGGTGCGGCCGGGTCTTCGTCCACCACCGGTCCAGTTCGGATCGCAGCGCGTACACCCCCGGCTTGCCGCCCCCCGGCACCCGGTGCACCGGCAGACCGCGATCCAGTTCCCACCGCATGACCGTGCGCACGCCACGGTGGAAATGCGCTGCGATCTCCTTCCAGGAGTCCAGCGTGTCGCTCGAAACCGCGCGTTCCGGATAAACTCCTCTCATTGTCTCAGCAAGAGTACTCCATCTGCCAACATGCGTCAAGATCCGCCTTGGCCCGTCTTGTCACTTTCCCTACGCCGCCGCCCGGCTCACAGTTGGCTCAGGAGGAAATTATGCTTCGCTTATTGCTTCTTCTTGCGTCAATTCTCCCACTGTGCGCCCAGACAAGCGGAAAAGCGCATATTCCACTTCCGGCTGACCTGAGTGGAATCCACAACGGGTCGGAGTACAGGATCCTCGTTCCAGCCAACTGGAACGGCACACTCCTTGTCTACGCTCACGCCGGCTTAACCACGGCACTGGAAGTTGTTCCCCAGACATACCCGCAGGCTTCGCCGGCGCTCGAAGAACAGCTTCAGTCCGCCGGGTATGCCCTGGCGGCTTCATTCTACCCGGACTCCGAAAAGGAGGCGCCGCGCCAAACACGGGCGCTCACCAACTTTTTCAATGGCCAGGTCGGTAAGCCGCTCCGCACCATCGTGTGGGGGGCCTCAACCGGGGGAACCGTCGCTCTCCAGATGGCCGAAGACCATCCCGCCCCTTACGACGGTGCGATCGCGGTTGCCCCCGTGGGGGCAGGCGGAGCGCGGGACGCAGACTCCAGCCTGCGGTACGGCCTTGCCTACGCGGCTGTGTTCGGATGGCCTGACGAGTGGTGGGGGACCATCGAGGACTTGCGCGACGACCTCTGGGGTAACGAAGCAACGCTCATCATGCCCGTGTTCCAGTGGGCCAGCAATGAGAACTACGCCCAATGGGAGTTCGTCCGGCTGGTGATGCAATTGCCGTACGGAGCCTGGTGGGACTACGACGAGTCTATCGGCCTCTGGGGCTACGCCATCGACGGCTGGAAGGCCACGGCGTACCGTTCGTATCTCGAAAAGGTGTGCGGAGGGCGCGTCGCTCAGAACATCGGCGATGTCTACACGCTGACGGACGAGGAAAAGCAGTACCTGGCCGGGCTCGGCCTGGACGCCGACCAGTTGCTTGCGTGGATGAACACGAAGACCTATATAGCCGCGCGCCGCTCTGCCCGCAATATCGCCGAACTACAGTATGGAACCCCGAGCGGAAAACTGCGCCGGCCGGTGATCACCATGCACGGGATGTACGATCCGATTGTCCCGGTATCGCATGAGGCCGCCTACCGCGTCCTGGTTGATGCGGCGAACAGCGCCGACTTGCTGGTTCAGACGTACGTCAACCAACCCGGCCACATCGCGTTCTCGGCGGAGCAGTACCTGGCCACGCTGCGAGCGATGGAGTCGTGGCTGGACACAGGGGTCCGGCCGGACGCTTCGTTCTTCCCGGAGAGCCTGCATTTCGACCACAGCTTCGTTCCCCCGCCCTGGCCGTATTAGAGAAGACACCGGACCGGGGTGGCGGACACGCCTGAAACTCGACGAAGACACGTGGTCGATTCACTCTCGATCGAGTCGATTGAAGGATGACTCCCTCGGATTAGAACGAGCAACTGTCTATCCGCGATTGAATTTTTGTTGACGGCGTTGCCCGCGGCGCTCCGGGTTGCAGGCCGCTTTGGTTCGTTCGCCCGAGGAACCCCTTGCGCCCGGCTCCGGGTTCCGCTGAAGATAGGGGCTGATGTTCGAAAGACACGGTCAGCCACTGCTTCCGCGCCGCAAGTTTGCCGTCAGGCTGGGCTTGGGGGTTGCAGCCGGTTTCGGAATCGAACTGCTCTTGATGATCCTGGGGGCGGCCGGCTACCACCTGTTCGAGGGATTGAGCTGGCTCGACGCTCTGGTGAACGCGGCCATGGTCATTACGGGCAATGGTCCGCTCAGCCCGCCCCATACGCTGGGCGGCAAGGTCTTCCTCATTTTTGACGCTCTGCTGGGCGCGCTGGCTTTCATCACTGTGGCTGGAGTGATTTTCGCGCCGATCTTCCATCGCCTGATGCACGCCTTCCACATTGAAGTGGACGGAAAACGTTGAACCGCCGGTGAGGTTAGCTGGTACTTCCCTGTTCCAACTTTCGAATCCGCTCGGAAAGCGGTGGATGAGATGCGAAGTATTCCGCTAACCCGGTGCTATCCCCGGATACCTGCTCCAGCGAGTGAAGCGCACGCGCCCCTCCGCTGGGTTGGAAGCCGGCGGCCGCCGCCAATCGCGCACCCTGGCTGTCGGCCTCCAGTTCCAACTCCCTGGAGTAGCCTTTGCTGAGCACCTGCTGGAGCAATACGCCCGCCCCCGAGAGCCGGGCCGCCACCGCATTCACCAGCGCGCTCGCCGTGAGCTGGTTTTTGGCATGGCCGCTGAGAACGTGGCCCATCTCGTGTCCCAGGAAGAACGCGAGCTGGTCGGGATCCTGTCCGACCAGGTCGATCAGCGGCTCGGTGATAAACACGAAGCCGCCGGGAAGGGCGAAGGCATTGGCGATGGGTGCGGCAGCAACCTGAAAGTTGAACTTGCGGCGAGGATCGTTGACGGCGGCGGCGAGCCGGGTCCCGATATCGTTCACCAGATCCTGTTTTGCGGTGGACGCGCGCCCCGGGAACTGGGCCTCGAACTCGCGGGCACACTCGTACCCGTATTCGCGTTCGGCCTGGAGGGCATCCGCTTCGCTGCCGGCCAGCCAGCTCCACATCCACTTGGCCTGCCGGAAGGGCTTCCTGGCATGGCCGCCCAGAAGCGAGCCCAAGCGGGGCAGAAATTTCCTGAACAGGAACAGCAGGACCCCGATAATGAGAAGCAGCCTCAGCAACACCGGCCTCCGTCACACCTGGTTTCATCGTACCCCTGAACCGGGCGAAGGGTCCGGAACCGGCCCTGGGCGCGGTTCACCAGAGCATCAGGGCGCCCGACGGGCCGGGGCGATGGCGAGTTCTTTGAACCACTGGGGCGCCGTGGACTCGACGGTGTTGCGCGGTGCAGGCCGCCTCCCTTACGGTCGGCGCTCGGGCTGAGCCGTGAATTTGAGATGGAAGGGCATATGTCGGGTATCAAACACTACACTTCGCTCGTAGCCTTTCGGAACGCATCGAAAAGCCTGGCGTCGGGTCCGTCCGTGCGGTCTTCGGGATGCCACTGCACCGAGAGTACGAAGCGCTTCCGGGGCATTTCCAACGCTTCTACGATGCCATCCGGGGCCGTCGCGGCAACCGTGAGATCGCGTCCCACCTTGTCGACGGCTTGATGGTGACGCGAATTCACTGCGTAACTGTGGGTTTCCAGAATCGAGGCAAGGCGGGTCGCCGGTACGATCGTTATCGGGTGAACCTCTGGCCGCCCCGGGAATCGGTGACCCTCAACGTGCTGGACCAGCGTACCTCCCAGCACGACGTTGAACAATTGCAGGCCGCGGCAGATCGCCAGAACCGGGAGATCGCGGGCCAATGCCTCGTCGAGGAGAGCGCTTTCCCGTTCGTCCCGGTCGCGGTCCGATTCCCCAGTCTCCGGCTGGCGTTCCGCGCCGTACAGCTCCGGGGAGACATCGCTTCCGCCGGTGAGTACGAGGCCGGCGAGTTCGTCCAGCGTGGTGACATTCTCCACGGGCTCGAGACCTGCTTCCCGCAACGCCTTGCGGTAGGGGCCTCGTTTGCTTTCCGGAGTTTTGATTCCAAAGAGTAGTGCGACTCTGACCATTCGCCGCTCGGTTCTTCCTATCAGTATGCGATGCGCGTGGAGCTGCCGCTTCAAATCTTATCTTGAGACGAAGGTAGTCACTGAACCGGCTGGCGCGGTGTACACAATCTTGCCGGCGGTAACTTGGAAACTACCCACCGCTTGGTAGTTCTCCGAAGGAGAGGTGCGCGTGGCGATGAACGAGCGAGCGTTCGTTCCAGCAATCTCAATTGCGACGTCCTTGCCGGCGGCGCCGTTGTTCACCACCACGAACGCATCCGGATTCTTCGTCCCGTTGGCCGCGAAGCCGATCAGGCCCACTCCCTCCGAGGGGCTTGAAACTCCAGCAACAGCCATCCCCGCCTGGCCCACACGGCTCACCTGCTTGTAGAAGTAATAGCCCGGTTCCACGGTGTAATTCCCATCCTCGGACACGTTGAACGCAGTCCCCGGATTCGGGTCCCCGCCCACCCATTTCGCCGGGCGCTGCAGCACGGCCCAGGGGATGTAAGCATTCACGTGGTCTTCATAGATCTGTCCGCGGATATTGTCCACGAAGGTGACGTCCATCTTGCCCCAGGTCGACGACGTCGTCCAGGCGTGGAGCTCCGGCCTCTTTCGCGCGGATGGCATCCGTCCCGTCGCTCTCGAAAACCGGGCCGAAACCGTGGCTGGTGATCAGGCCGAGATTGTTCAGCGCTACCGGGTCATTCAGGATCGCTTTGGCGTAACCGAATTTGTTGAAGTTGACCCAAGAAGATGGCTCACCGTTCGTCACACCAACATCGCTCAGCCCCTGCTTTGCCAGCATGGGCGGCATGAACTTCAGAAAATCGACCACCTGCTGCGGAGGCCACCACAAGTTGTAGTCGTGTTTGGGATCGCCCGCCGTTTTCGCTTCGGGGTCCCACCGCGTCGGGCTCTCGCCTTCGTTGTGCAACGAGATATACTTGACCGGCAGTTTCTCCACCTCTCGCAGGTATTTCACCCAGGAAATCATGTACTCCGCAAGCTCGTACTTTTCCGCCGGGTCGAGGTCTCTGCCCCGTACGAATTTCTGTTTCGTCATCCAGGGCGCCGGTCCGTAAAGAGTGGTGATGATGGTGAGATTCGCACCTCTCTTTTCAGTTATGGCCAACCCCTGTTTGACGAAGTAGCGCATCCACTTCGTAGTGGTCTGATGGTCGAAGCGCGCCATGTCGACATTGTTCGGGTCGTCGTTGTCGTTGCCGGCCTTGGTGTAACCCTCATGGAAAGGATCGAGGAACATTTTCACCAGACTTGGCTTCAGTCCGTCCGCGCCGAAGATCATGTCCAGAATCCGGTTCCGCTGCTCCTGGGTGAGCAGGCTGAACCCGCCGTATTCGTCCTGCAGCTTGCGGTAGTCCCGTGTCTGGTGCGTTTCGACGTAATTCACGCCGAAGCCGTCCCAGGCCCGGACCTTCTGGCTGAAATCGACTTTCAGCGACACACCGGCGGGGTCGGCCGCCACGGCCATTGCGGGGAAGACGGATATAACGAAGGCGGTTTGCAGAATAAAGAACAATTTCATATGTATCCTCTGGCAGTAAACCAACTGGGGACATGTACTTCGGGCCGAGCTGCATCACACGGTTGAGCGACGCTGGAAGAATCAATATTGCCGCACCGCTTCCGCCGCGTCAAGTCTCCGGTCTGCGCGACACGAAAGTGGAATCGCCGGAGTGAAGTGGGGCCGGCTTGTAGACGGCGCGGCGGTTTGCTGCCGCCGCTGTGCGGTGCCACCCCGGCAGTTGGCCGATTGCCAATCGGCCGCGGCTTGGAAACCTGCCCCACCTTGCGCGCACCCAAGTCTCCGCAGCCGGCGAGCCACTGCAGGACTCGAGCCCGGGCTGGCGTTACAGGTGGCCATTGTCGGCTACCGTGGATGGTTGCAGGTGATATACGCCGCCTTGGGAGTAATCCTGCTCGTACTGCTCGCGGCGCCGAAAGCACGTGCTTATGGCCGCGGCAATGGAACGTCAAGGGGCGCCCGCCCCAACTCCCGGCGGCCACGCCAAAGCGTGTAGCCAGACAACAGCGACACTTGCCGCCTGACCCCGCCCGTCGCGCAGATATCGTTTGATAACCGTGCTGCGCGGAAAGCTCGGAAATTAGGCGGCCTGGCCAGCGGCGCGCCGGCGGAATCGCGGCGCAGACCCGCTGCGTCACCGTCGCAGCTCAAATCGCGCGTCGGCCGCCGGAAGCTGGCTTGTTACGCTCTGATAAGATAAAGTAACTTCGATTCCGGGTTATTGGCGGTAGATGTATGGAATCTCGTCGTAAGTTTCTCGGGGAGGTGGCCGGACTGGCCGGCTCGATTGCCGTTCCCGGCAAGGTGCTGGGCGCGGGCCTGGGGCTGCGCGTCGGCTTCATCGGCTTCGGCGAGCGCGGGCAGCAACTCGCTCGCGAGGTCCACAACTCGAAGAACGTCGAAATCGCGGCCGTTGCCGATATCTACCAGCGGCGCCGTGAGGCCGCTCTCCCGTTGGCCCCGCAGGCGCGGGCTTTTGCCGACTATCGCGAGCTGCTCGACGACAGGACGATTGACGCCGTTTTCCTGGCAACCCCGCAGCATCTGCACGCGGTCCGTTTGCCGACGCTCTCGACGCCGGTAAGCACGTGTACCAGGAGCGCGCGCTGGCGTTGACCACTCGGCAAGCGAAGGCGATGCGCGCGGCCGCACGAGCAGCATCCGCGCGCGGTGGTCCAGGTCGGGCACCAGAACTGTTCGTCCGGGCTGTACGAAGATGCCGCGCATTTCCTGCGCTCGGAGCGGATTGGTCAGATCGCCGGTCTGCGCGCCCACAATTACCGCAACTCCCCACAAGCGGCCGCCGTGGGTGCGTCCGGTGTATCCGGATATGACCCCGGAGAGCGTCGCCTGGAATGGTTTCGAGGGCGACGGGGAAGCGCGTGAATTCGATGCCGACCGGTTTCGTGAACTGGCGGCTGTATGCGGATTATTCCGGCGGCAACCTGCACGAAGGCCTGGCGCAGCAACTGGCCTTCTGGTACCGGCTGCTCGATTTGAAGATCCCAACGGAGGCGACCACCGTCGGCGGCGCCTTCCGCTGGAGCGACAGGCACGAAGTGCCCGACACGCTTTCGGTTTCCCTGCTGCAGCCGGAAGGGTTTCTGGTGACCTGGGATTCGAGTTTTTCCAATGCCCATCCCGGACTGGGCGAGATGCTGCTCGGCGAGGAAGGCACCATCGCACGGCGCGCAGCAGATCCGCTACGTGCCGGAGCGCGTGAACAACCGCGAGGGTGCTCGAGACGCTGGGCCGCACGGCGACGCTGCCCGGGGCGCACGTGGTGAACTTCCTGGACGCGATTCGCGGCCGGGCGGCGATCCGGTGCCCGTTTGAAACCGGCTTCCGCGTGTCGGTCGCGTGCAGCATGGCTTGGGAAAGCTACCGCCGCCGCCAGCACCGTCCGGTGGGACCCCGAGCGCGAAGAGATCATCTAACAATGCAGGAACCAGACGGCTTCCGTTCCGCAATCTCCCGGGGGCGCCATGGATTTTTCATTCACCGCCGAACAGGAACAACTGCGCAAAACCGTCGCGGCGCTTCGCCGAAACGGAAATCCGGCCGTTCGTCTCGGAATGGGACGAGGGGCAGATATTTCCCGAGCAGGTGATCCGGAAACTCGGGCGACCTGGGATTTCTGGGGGTGATCTTTCCCGAGGAATTGGGCGGCGCCGGCCTGGGCTATGTCGACTATTCGATTGTCATCGAAGAGCTGGCACGCGTCGACCCCAGCGTGTCGCTGATCGTGGCGGCCCACAATTCTCTGTGCACCAACCATATCTTTCTGGCGGGCACCGAGGAACAGACGAAAAAGGTACGTGCCGAAACTCGCCGGCGGCGAGTGGCTGGGATGCTGGTCGCTGACCGAACCGGAGGCCGGCTCGGACGCCGGCGGGACACGCAGTAGGCACGCCGGGAAGGCGACGATTGGGTGCTGAACGGCTCGAAGACGTTTACCACCAACGCCCACTGCGCCGAAGTCTGCGTGGCGATGGCGGTGACGGACCGGTCGGCGTCTCATCACGGCATCTCGGCGTTTATCATCGACAAAGGCACGCCTGGTTTTCGCATCGGCAGGAAAGAAAACAAGCTCGGCATGCGGGCCAGCGACACCGGCGAGGTGATCTTCGAGAATTGCCGGGTGCCCGCCGGGAAGTCTGCTGGGAAAACCGGGCGAGGGGTTCGTCGACAGCCTGCGCATTCTGGACGGCGGACGCATCTCGATTGCGGCGCTGTCGGTGGGCAGCGGCGCAAGGGCGCGTACGAGGCGGCGCTGCACTATTCCCGGCAGCGGAAACAGTTCGGGCGCTTCATCTCGGAGTTCCAGGCGATACAATTCAAGCTGGCCGATATGGCCACCGCGATCGACGCGGCCCGCCTGCTGACGTTTCGCGCGGCCTGGCTGAAGGACCAGGGCCGGACGGTGACCCGGGAATCGTCGATGGCGAAGCTGTATGCTTCCGAGACGGCGGTGGACGTATGCCGGCGAGGCCGTGCAGATTCACGGCGGCTACGGCTTCACCAAGGACTACCCGGTGGAGAAGTTCTACCGCGACGTGAAGCTGTGCACCATCGGCGAAGGCACCAGCGAGATCCAGCGGCTGGTGATCGCCCGCCAGTTGCTGAAGGGCTGAAGAAGGCGCATTCCCCTCGATGCAGGATTGGAGCGAACGGATCCGGAGCGGCGACCGGGCGCGCGCTGGCCCAAGCCGCCACCGCCGTTGAGAACCGCCGGCCGGAAGCGGAACAGCTTCTGCGCGAGATCTTCCCCCACGCCGGCAGCGCCCTGGTTGCCGGCGTCACGGGCGCGCCGGGGGCGGGCAAGAGCACGCTGGTGGGCCGGATGGTGGAGGAGTTTCGCCGACGGGGCAAAAGCGTCGGCATTCTGGCGGTGGATGCTTCCAGCCCGTTCAGCGGCGGCGCCATTCTCGGCGACCGCATCCGCATGCAGCAACACCACGCCGACCCCGGCGTCTTTATCCGATCGATGGCTACGCGCGGCGCGATGGGCGGGCTGGCCGCCGCCACCACGGAAATGACGCTTCTGCTGGACGCGGCGGGCTTCGATGTCATCCTGGTCGAGACCGTGGGAGTGGGCCAGGACGAAGTGGACGTGGTGCACCTGGCCGAGGCGACGGTGGTGTTGCTGGTGCCTGGCATGGGGGATGACGTACAGGCCGGCAAAGCCGGTATCATGGAAATCTCCGACGTATTCGTGATCAACAAGGCCGATCTCGACGGGGCCGAAAGGTTGGAGCGCGAGGTGCAGGCTTCACTCGGCCTGTCGCACCGCCGGATGGCTGGACGCCCCCCATCCTGCGCACGGTGGCCAGCGAAGGGCGGGGCGTGGCCGAAGTTATCGACGGCGCTGGACGCCGTATCTCGGCATACGGCGGCAGGCGCCCCAGGCAGGCCGAGTTGTGGAGGCGCGGCTGCGCGCTCTGATGGGCGAAAGGTTGCTGGATCGGATTGCGGAAGCGGAATGGACGGCGGCCGCCGGAGACGTGGCCGCGCGGCGGAAGGATCCGTACAGCATCGTCGATGAGTGGCTCAAACGATTTTCCGGTTGATCACGTGGCCATCGCGGTGGAGAGCGTCCAGCGCGCGCTGGAGTTTTACGCCGCGGCAGTTGGGCATGGCCGTGGCGAGCGACGGAAACCGTTGAGGCCGAAGGCGTCCGGGTGGCGATGCTGGAGGCCGGCGATTCGCGGCTGGAGTTGATGGAGCCGAGCGGGCCCGCGTCGCCAGTGGCAAAGTTTCTCGCCAGGCGCGGCGCCGGGCTTCACCACCTCGCCTTGCGGGTGGACGGCCTGGCGGGCGTAGTGGAACGTTGAAGGCCGCCGGGGCGCGAATTCTGAATGAACCGCGGCGCGGCGCGGGTGGGCACCTGTACGTATTCGTCCATCCGGCAGTCCGCCGGCGGCGTCCTGTTGGAGTTGATCGAAAACGAAGAGGAGAAGCACTCTTGAATCCGAAAATCGGCATTATCGGCGGCAGCGGGCTGTATTCGATGCCCGGCTTTGCCGGACAGCGGGAGGTCCACATCGAGACCCCGTTTGGCGAAGCTTCCGATCCTTACGTGGTGGGTACGCTGGCCGGGAAACAGGTGGCGTTTCTGGCACGCCATGGGCATAGCCACCGCATCATGCCTTCCGAGCTGAACTTCCGCGCCAACATCTGGGGCATGAAGAAGCTGGGCGTCGAGTGGATTGTGTCGCTGAGCGCCGTCGGGTCGTTGAAGGAGCAGCATAAGCCCGGCGATTTCGTGCTGCCCGACCAGTTTGTCGATCGCACGCGCGGGCGCATTTCCACCTTTTTCGGAGAAGGGTTGGTGGCGCACATCGGCTTTTCCCATCCGATCTGTCCGGTTCTGGCCACGACTGTGGAAGCAGCCGCACAGAAGGTGGGCGTCCCGGTAACGAGCGGTGGGACGTACGTGTGTATGGAGGGTCCCGCTTTTTCGACCTTGGCGGAATCGAACCTGTACCGCAGTTGGGGCATGGACGTGATCGGCATGACCAACCTGCAGGAGGCCAAGCTGGCGCGCGAGGCCGAAATCTGCTACGTTACCGTGGCGATGGTAACCGACTATGACTGCTGGCACCCCGATCACGACGCGGTGACGGTAAACCAGATTATCGCCACTCTCACGCACAACGCCGAGAACGCGGCCAAGGTGGTGGCCGAAACGGTGGCGGCCGTCGATGTCACCGGCGAGCGGACCTGCAAGTGTGCCTCGGCGCTGGCCCACGCCTTGATTACCGATCGCAGCGCCGTGCCCACGGCTACCCGCGAGAAGCTGGAGTTGATTGTTGGAAAGTATCTCCGCTAGCGAACTCGCACTCGAGCTGGTGAACCAGTGCCTGCGCGGGGGCGACTGGCCCCGCGACCTGCTGGAGACGCTGCTCCGCTGCACGGCGCATCCCGACGAGGGTCAGGCGCGCGAAGCCAGCCGCGCGCTGTTCTCCATCGTGGTCGAGCGGCTGGCCGACCTGTTTGAGCCGGCGCTGTGCGACACCTATGCCTCCATTTTTTCGAACGCCATCGAGTTCGCCTTTCCAGAACTGTCGGCGGCGGATATCGTCGAGCGCTACAAGCGGATCCGGGCGCCGCGGCGTTTCGAAGGCCAAGCCGAGCGGGTGCGCGACGTGTTCGTGTTGTCGCGCGTGACGCTGGGCGCCGACGTGGCCATCACCAGCGTCGTGCTGGACGCCGCCAAGCGTAAATTTCCGGGTGCGCGGATTCACTTTGTCGGGCCGCGAAAGAGCTGGGAGATGTTCTGCGGCGACCGGCGCCTGCGCCACGTCCCGGTCTCTTACGCGCGAGCGGCCACCCTGCGCGAGCGGCTCTCGATCTGGCCCGCTCTGCGCGGCGTATTGGGCGCTCCGGGCGCAGTGGTGATCGATCCGGATTCGCGGCTGACGCAGCTTGGGTTGCTGGACGTGTGTCCCGAGGAGAACTACTACTTTTTTGAGAGCCGGTCGTATGGGGAGTACGACCAGGAGTCGCTCACCAACCTGACTCGCCGCTGGGTGCGGGAGACCTTCGGAGTGGAGGACGCAAAGCCGTATCTGCACATACCTGAGCGGGCGCCGGTGGATATCGGTGGGGCGGCGGCGGTGAGCTTCGGAGTGGGGGAGAATCCGTCCAAGCGGATTCGCAACCCGTTTGAAGAGGAACTGCTGCGCGGGCTGCTCGAACGGGACTTGCGGGTCGTTATCGACAAGGGGGAAGGCGGCGAGGAGGCCCGCCGGGTGGAGCGCGCGGTGGAACGGTGCGGCGGCGCGCCGCACCACGTCGCAATTCACGAAGGAGCCTTTGCACCGTTCGCTTTGACCATCGCGCACAGCCGGCTGTATGTGGGCTACGATTCGGCGGGACAGCACGTGGCGGCGGCCGCGGGAACGCCGTTGGTGACGGTGTTCAGCGGGTACGTAAACGATCGGATGTACCATCGCTGGCAGCCGACGGGGCCGGGTCCATCGGAAGTGGTGAGGGTGGAAGAGAGCGATCCGAAAAAGGTATTGGCGGAAACGCTGGCGGCGGTAGACCGGCTGCTGGGACAAGCGTAGGAGCGCCACGCGATGCCGCGGTCCCTGACATTTGCTGTGGTAATCCACTGAAACAGAGTGTCTGCCCAGAGCTAATCAGCGACGTCCTCGGAAAAGGCCTGAAAGGCCGGACTGTGCATAGCCGTAGTCGCGCGAATGCGCGGCTACGGTAGAGGGCAGTGTAGGAAGTAGACCCGAAGGGTCGCGCCGCCGAATGGCGCTTTCAGTTCAAGTATCGCTCGTCGAATTCGATCCCACTTTCGACCAGAAATTGCCGCAGCTCATCTTCAAAGCTTCTGTGCCGATGGTGCTCGCGTTGCTGCTTGATATATTCGATCAGGCGGTCTTGATCCTGAACGCCCTCCGTGAAGACCGCGTAGCCGTCCTGCCACCCATCGAAGTGCGGGATCAGGTTGGTCCGTTTGGCCCAATTGTTAGAGGAGGTCTTCAGCCCGCTCACGATGGAAGCGACGCTCAGTTTAGGTGGGATGTCGACCAGGATGTGAACGTGATCCACGCCGCCGTTGATCCGGAACAGGTGGCAATCGCGGTTCTTGAGATAGCCCCACATATACCGGAAAAGACGGGACTTCCTCTCATCTGTCAGGACTCTCGTCCGATTCTTGGTGGAAAAGACGATGTGGTAACAGATCTTCGTATAGGTAGACATTCCCAATAACAGAGTGTGCTGAGGATGCAATTCCTCTCGCACACATTTGGGAACGCCATGCGGCGGCGCGACCCTTCGGGCCTTCTTTTGTGCTGTCGGCTACCGTAGCCGCGCATTCGCGCGACTACGGCTATGCACAGGCCGGCCCTTCGGGCCTTCTTGTTGCGAGATATTTCACAACTGCCGTCGTGTGATCATGCCTCCGCCCCGTACTGAGAGGCGTGTCCCTTCGGGTCTTGTTGTTGGGAAATGCTCTACGACTGCTGTTGGGGGCTAAGACCGTTGCGGGGCACTCACCTCGCGGACAACCGGTCAATGCGCGTTTTGGCCTCGGGATTCCAGCTTTTGACGGTATACCTTTAATAGCGCTTCCCTTAGAGCTGGGGGTATCTGGCCGGGCGCTACGGCCGGTTCGTGGCCTCGCACCAGGGCTACACTCTTCTTCAGGCTTTCCATGAACTCGACGCAGGGTCACAATCGTTGATGTGCTCCTCCATTTCCTGGCAGGTGTCGGCCGGAAGATCGCCATCGATGTAATCGGACAACAGGGAGAAGATCTCCCTGCAGCTCAGCGCATCGTGGTTGTGATGTTCATTCATGCCCCTTCCTCCATCCGTGCCGTCCGGAAGATACTCGTCCAGCTTCTGCCGCAGCGCCAGGCGGGCGCGGTGCAGCCGGTTTTCACAACATCGGTGGAGACGTCCAGAATCTCCCCCGTTTCCTCCGTCGACAACTCCTCCACATCCCGCAGAAGAATCACCGAGCGATAGATATCGGGCAGCTCGCGGATCGCACGGTCCAGTTCGTCCCGCAATTCGTCGCGCAAGCGTCAAGCGCGTCCGGCAGCGCCGACCAGTCGGCGATTTGCAGCTTCCGCTCGGACCGCCGTCGAACGAAGGCATCAGCTCGTCGAGGGACAGTTCCTGCTGCCGGCGCGAAAATGCTCTTGCGGCGCTTCATCAGGCAGGCGTTCTTGGCAATGCGAAAGACCCACGCCTTCAGCCGCTCGGGCTGGCGAAGCTGATCGAGATTTTCAAAGACCTTCAGCAGCGTCTCTTGCGAGACTTCCTCGGCGTCCTCCCGATGGCCGCACATCATGTACGTGTACTGGAAGATTCGAGTGCGGTAGCGCGCGACAAAGATGGTCGAAGGCCTCCAAGTCTCCTTCCAGCAGCTTCCGTGCGATCGCCACATCGGATTGATCATCGTGCTTTCACAATCCGATGGTAAGAAAGCGCCCGTGTCCGTGTCCAGCCCGCCGCCGTACCGCGAAGCCGACGATCCGCTATGGCGTTGACGGCGCGTAGAACTACAATAACGTTGATCCTGGAAGATTCAGACAACGACCTCCGAAAGAGTGGCGGAGTCCGTACGTCAATTGCGATTTCCGGCGGATGAAGCAGAGTGTCGTGGATCAGGCATTTCTTCACTGCCCGGAGGATTCCCTCTTGATGTTTTGCTTCGGTGACGCCGGGTGCTTCGACTTCAATGCGGAATTTTCCGACGCGCGTTGGGTCGGCGGCCTTCTCGGCGCTCACCCGAACCGTCAGACGATCGGCTGGAAGATTCTGAAAACGGAGGTACTCTGCCGCGTAGTAGCCGGCGCAAGTACCAAGCGATGCCAGAAGGAATTCCGGTGGGGTCATGCCCGTATCTTCGCCGCGGTTGGATTCTGGCTGGTCGCACAGAAGCCGATGGCCACGGGCGTCCACTTCAAACTTCGCCCCGCCAAGATGTTGAACGAAGACTTCCATTTATTGCTCATTGCCTCACCGCCAGAGATGCGCGGGGCGGGGCGGGGTGACAAAAACGTGACAGGCATGGCGGACGCGGATTTCCGACCGGAAGACCGGAACCGCTCCGGGCGGTGTAACTTTCCCACGGCGTCCGCATCGTGGCAAGCGAGTGTTTTTCTCCGCAGACAGATCGGGAGTGTTCATGAAGAAGGCAACTGATTTTCATCGGGCTGATGGCAGCGCCGCTGCTGGCCCAGGGGCCGCTTTCGCTTCAGGAGGCGGTACACCAGGCGTTGACCGGGCACCCGTCCATCCAGCGGCGAGCGAACAGGTGGACGCGGCGGAGCAGCGCATCAAGCAGGCGCGCGGCGGATACTGCCGCAGGTGAACTATCGAGGAATCGGCGGCCAGCAGCAACAATCCCGTGTTTGTGTTCAGCTCGCTGCTGATGCAAAGAAGGTTCAGCGAAGCGAATTTCCAGTTGGGTGCGTTGAACCGGCCGGATTTCACCGAGAACTACAGTTCGCAGTTGAGCGTAGACCAGATGGTCTACGATTTCGGCCGGCTGAAGTCGCAGCGGAAGAGCGCCGAAACTGGGTAGAGAGATGACGGCGGAAGAGCGGCGGCGGGCCGAGATGGGTGTCATCGCCGGCGTGGTCCGCACCTATTATGGTGAAGTGCTGGCGCGCGAAGCGCTGGACGTGGCGCGGGAGGCGGTGAAATCGGCCGAAGCGGACAAGCAGCGCGCTGAAACGGTTCGCGCGGCGGGCATGGCCACCGACGCCGACGTGCTCTCGGTGGGCGTCCATGTATCCGCGATGCAGGAGCAGGAAATTCGAAAGAATTATGACCTGCAAGTGGCGCAGGCGGCGCTGAACGAAGCGCTGGGCTTGCCGCTGGATACCGCGCACGATCTCACCACGCCGCTGGCGGCGGTTCGCTCGGAAACCTGCAGGCGGCCGCCTATGAAGACGAGCGCTCTGAAGGAGCGCCCGGAGCTGCGGCAGACCGCGCTCTCGGCGCA
The DNA here is from genome assembly GCA_963810595.1 of Bryobacterales bacterium. Lineage (GTDB taxonomy): Bacteria > Acidobacteriota > Terriglobia > Bryobacterales > Bryobacteraceae > CAWEOG01. Next base: position 28,846 of record CAWEOG010000009.1, read on the forward strand.
GCTGGCGGAAACGCGGCTCAAGCGGCGCCAAGGCGGACCGACTGCCGATGATCGGCGTCCGGGGCGCCTTCGAGGTGGACCGCGGCGACTTTTTCAATAATGGGGGCGCCAACTGGACCTTCGCCGCGCAACTCAAATGGAACCTGTTCGACGGATTCCGCAAAAGGCGCAGCATCGCCCAGGCCAGCCACGAGCTGAGCAGCGCGCAGGCAGTCGAGAAGCAGATGACCCAGGCCATTCGCCTTCAGGTGCGCAAGCGCGTGGGCCGATCTGCAGTCCGCGCAGGAAAGAATTGGCGTCGCCGAAGCGGCCGTGAGCATGGCCCAGGAAAGCCAGCGCATCACGCGCAACCGCTATGAGAGCGGTCTGGCGACCATCACTGACATCCTAAGAAACGACACGGCGTTACTTGACGCCAAAACCCGCCACCTGGCGGCGATATACGATCAGCGAGTCGCGGCGGCGATGCTTGAGCTGGCGGCTGGCACCTTGACAGGAGATTCCGATGTTCTCAAGTAAGGCGAAACTCTTCATATCCCCTTCTGGTTGCCGCCGTCACGATGGCGGGTTGCGGCTCTGGAAATACGGAAAAGCCCGCCGCACAGGAAGCGGCACCAATTGCGGTGCAGGCGTGGCCGCCGTCACGCAGACTGAAGTGGCCGATGGCTATGTGGCCACGGGTACAGTCCATTCCCGCACCGCCGCGACGATTTCCAGCAAAGTGATGGGGTACGTGCAAAAGGTGGACGCCAACGTGGGCGATTCGGTGCCGGCCGGGAAGGTGCTGGTTGTGATCGATTCTCGAAGACCTTGAGGCCCAGGTAAACCAGGCGCAGGCCGCCGTCGATGAAGCCCGCACGGCGTTGGCCGACGTGGAGAATGGAATTGCCGCGGCCAAGGCGAATCTCGACCTCACGCAAACGACTTTCAATCGAATCAAGGATCTGTTCGAGAAGAAGTCGGTAACGAACCAGGAATACGACGAGGCCAATGCAAGGCTGAGCGTGGCTCGCGCCAACTATCAGTCGGCCCAGAGCAAGCATGCCCAGGTGAAATCGAAGGTTGCCCAGGCTGAAGCGGCGCTGAACGCGGCGCCAGGTGATGAAGGCGATACCACCATCAGGGCTCCGTTCTCTGGCGTGGTTACCGAAAAGAATGTTGAGGAAGGGAACCTGGCCGCGCCCGGTCAGCCGCTGCTCACCATCGAGCGGACCGGCGCAGTATCGAATGGAAGTGCCGGTCGGAGAGTCGCGGCTGAGTGAGATCCGGCCCGGCCAGAAGGTGGTGCTCTCCATCGAGGCGCTGGGCCGCACTATCAATGCCACGGTAACGGAACTGGTGCCCGCGGTGGACAGCATGTCCCGCACGTTTCTGGTGCGCATCAACTTGCCGTCTGGACTGAAGGTGCATTCGGGGATGTTCGGCCGCGCCACGTTCGCCACGGGGAGCCGCAAGGCGCTGGTGGTGCCCGACGAAGCGGTGCACTCGCAAGGACAGGTGCAGGGCGTCTTCGTCGTCGATAACGGACGGGCCCGTCTGCGTCTGGTGACCCTGGGTTCCGCGGCGGGCAATGGGCAGCGAGGTGCTCTCCGGTCTTGACGGAGGCGAACAGGTGGTTTCGCCGCTGCCCCCCGGGATCCGTGATGGTTCGCGAGTGGAGGTGAGGCCGTGACAAAGCCTGGAAAGCTCGGGATCGCCGGGCGCGTGGCGCATGCCTTCATCAATTCGAAGTTGACGCCACTGTTTATCGCTGCTTCCCTACTGCTGGGCGTGTTCTCCGTGTGGAAACTGCCGCGGGAAGAAGAGCCGCAGATCATCGTGCCGATGGTCGACGTCTTTGTCGGTATGCCGGGCGCATCCGCCAAGGAAGTGGAAGAGCGCGTCACCAGGCCGATGGAGAAGCTGCTTTGGGAGATCCCCGGCGTCGAGTACATCTACTCCACGTCTTCTCCGGGCGGCTCACTGGCATCGTCCGCTTCTACGTCGGCGAGAACGAGGAAGACGCCATCGTCCGGCTCAACCAGAAGCTCTCGCCAACTTCGACCTGATTCCCCCGGGTGCCATCGCATGCCGCTGATCAAGCCGCGCTCCATCGACGACGTGCCGATTCTTGCGCTCACGTTCTGGAGCAAGAACTATGACGACTACCAACTGCGGCAGGTCGCCGCCCAGGCAACCGACGCCATCAAGCAGGTGAACGACGTCTCGGTGGTCACTATCCTGGGCGGGCAACGCCGCGCAGGTGTCGGTGAGGCTGGACGAAGCCCGGCTGGCCGCCGTACAACATGTCGCCGATGCAGGTGTATCAGGCCCTGGTGGGGCCAACCGCCGGCTGGAGTCGGGCGAATACGCGCCGGCAACAAGGAAGTTCATGCTCGAGACCGGCGACTTTCTGACTACCGCGGAGGATGTGCGCTCCGTGGTCGTCGGGGTCTGGAACGGACGACCCGGTGTACGCCCGGGACGTGGCGCAGATCAGTCGACGGCGGCGAGGAGCCGTCGCAATACGTTCAGTTCGCCGAGGGCCACGAGCTTTACCCGGCGGTGACGCTGGCCATCGCCAAGCGCAAAGGCACCAACGCCATCGACATCGCGGACAGAGTTCTGCGAAAAGGTGGAGACGTTGAAGGGCTCGCTCATCCCGAACGACATCCACGTCACCACCACGCGCAACTACGGCGAGACGGCGGCCGAAAAATCCAACGAACTGCTGTTCCACATGGCCATCGCCGTTGTTTCGGTGAGCCTGCTGGTGGGCCTTGTTCTGGGCATGCGGGAGTCGCTCATCGTGTTCGTCGCCATCCCGGTGACGCTGGCTCTGACGCTGACCGTCTTCTACCTGTACGGCTATACGCTGAATCGCATCACCCTGTTTGCGCTGATCTTTCTCCATCGGAATATCTGGTGGACGACGCGATCGTGGTGGTGGAGAACCTCGTCCGCCATGCGCGCACTGCCGCACAACCAGGGGGGACCGCTGGCTGAAGTTGCCGTGGAGGCGGTGGACGAGGTGGGCAATCCCACCATTCTGGCCACGCTGACGGTGATCGCCGCCATCTTGCCGATGGCGTTTGTCGGCGGGCTGATGGGGCCGTACATGCGCCCATCCCGATTGGCGCCTCGGCGGCAATGGTGTTCTCGCTGATCGTGGCTTTCGTCGTGACGCCCTGGGCGGCCATCCGCATTCTCGGGCACGCATGCGGCTCACCACGCCGGTGAAGAAGAGGACCGCGTTGACCCGAGACTGGTACCGGCAAATTCATGGGCTTTCTGCTTCACCAAACGCCGGCGCGCTGGGCCTTCTTGGGCGGGGTCGTAGTTCTGCTGTTGGGCGCGATGTCGCTGGTGTACGTGAAGTTCGTCCAGGTGAAGATGCTGCCCTTCGACAACAAGAGCGAGTTCCAGGTGATTGTCGACATGCCCGAAGGCACGACGCTCGAAGAGACGGCCAGCGCGTTACCCGCGAACTGGCCGACGCGGTGTTGACGCACAGCGAAGTGGTGAACGTCCAGACGTACGTGGGCACGGCCGTCGCCTTACAACTTCAACGGTCTGGTGCGGCACTATTACCTGCGCTAAGGGCCCCAACGTGGCCGATATCCAGGTGAACCTGCTGCCCAAAGGCGAACGCAGCCTGCAAAGCCACGACATCGCCAAGACGATTCGCGTCGAGCTGGCGCCGATCGCCACCCGAAACAACGCCAACATCAAAGTCGCCGAGGTGCCGCCGGGCCCGCCCGTGCTGGAAACGCTGGTGGCGGAAGTTTACGGACCCGACGAAGAAGGGCCGCCTCGAGCTGGCGCGCAAAATCAGGCACATCTTCGAATCCACCGAACGGCGTGGTGGACGTGGACTGGTACGTGGAGGCCGACCAGACCAAACAGCGGCTGATCATCGACCAGCAGAAAGCGGCGCTTAACGGCGTCACGGTGGACGAAGTAGCGCGCACGCTGCGCATCGCCTCGGCCGGCGAGCCGGCGGGGCTGCTGCACCAGCCGCAGGCGAAGGAAGACATCCCCATCGTGCTGCGGCTCGACCGCGCTACCCGCGTCCGACATCAATCGTCTGCTCGACCTGAAGCTGCCCGGCCGCGACGGCGCGATGGTGCCGGTGCGCGAGCTGGTGCGAGTGGAAAATACCATTCAGGACAAGGCCATCTATCACAAGAACCTGATGCCGGTGGTGTACGTTACCGGCGACGTCGCCGGGCTGATGGAATCGCCGGTGTACGCCATTCTGGCCATGGGCTCGAAGATCGACGACATCAAGCTGCCGGAAGGCTACCGCGTCGAGCAGCACACCGCCAGCCAGCCGTTCGACGATTCGAAGTACGCCATGAAGTGGGACGGCGAGTGGCACATCACCTACGAAGTGTTTCGGGACCTGGGCCTGGCCTTCGCGGCGGTGCTGGTGCTGATCTACGTGCTGGTGGTGGGCTGGTTCCAGGACTTCATCACGCCCATCGTCATCATGGCCGCCATCCCGTTTTCGCTGGTCGGCATTCTGCCGGCGCACGGATTGCTGCACGCGTTCTTCACCGCCACCAGCATGATCGGCTTCATCGCCGGCGCCGGCATCGTTGTCAGGAACTCCATCATTCTGGTGGACTTCATCGAGCTGCGGCGCGCCGAGGGCATGCCCTTGATGGAGGCGGTGGTGGACGCCGGCGCGGTGCGCTTCCGCCCCATGATGTTGACGGCGGCCGCGGTGGTGGTGGGAGCGTTCGTGATCCTGTTCGACCCGATTTTCCAGGGACTGGCCATCGCCCTGATGGCGGGCGAAGTGGCCTCGCTCGCGCTGTCGCGCATGACGGTGCCGATTTTGTACTTCGTCATGAATCGCCGGCGCGCCGGGCACTAATGCTGCGTCACCTGGCGGCGACCGGTGCATCTAAGTGGGAGACAGCCGAAACAATCGGCAAGGAGAGGCAACCCCATGACGGTGAATCGATTCCTGCGTATGGCCGCGGGCGCATTCGTTCTGATTTCGCTGGCTCTGGGTTACTGGGTGAACCCGGCCTGGTACCTGTTCACGGCCTTTGTCGGGCTCAACCTGTTCCAGAGCGCCTTCACCAACTGGTGCCCGCTGATGACGATACTGCGGAAGGTCGGCGTCACGGACCCCGAAAACGTGTAGCGCGGAGACGGCGCCGACACATCATCCCGCCTGGCGACAGGCAAAATCAGGCGACCGCCAAGGTCACCGTTCCGGCAGGGCGGCCATCAATTCCTCCGAGGTGGTCGACGGCGCCCAGTATTTCTCGATGTACTCGATGACCAGTTCCGTGCCTCGCTGATGACTGACAAATGGAGCATCGTTGGGGTTGTACATCGCGTCGGTCAGGTCCCGGAGCAGCACACAGCGGATTCCCCATTTGGTCATTTGCTTGATGGCGAACGAACGGTTCAGAATGCACATATTTGCGTGGACGCCCATCACCAGCAGGTTCCGGATGCCGCGCTTCCTCAAGACGGTGTAGACTTGACGGCCGTCGTCGCTGATCACGTCGTCCGAGGCGATGTGGATAATGGGAATCTCGCGGCTCCAGGCCTTGTAAGTCTTGTCGCCGGGCGTGTCGCAGCCGCCATCCGAGTCATTGATCGGCAGCGGCGGGGATTCCAGTTGGAGCGGTTGCGGGGGCGCCACCGGCGACAGTCCGAGAACGTATTTCCGCTGCGGCGCGTCCCGGTAGAAGTTCATTGTTTCGGATGGCGCATGGATGATGAGGATGCCGTTGCGCCGCGCGCGGTCGATGACCGGTGCTGCTTTCCGAGCCAGGGCGTTCACACGCCCCGTGGCGCCCCCGCACCAATGCCGGTCCCACATGTCGCAAATGATCAGCGCGGTTTCCTGCGTCTGGAACGTCCGTGCGAAGTGCACTTCCCGCCACTCGCCACTGCCGCGAAACGCCTCCACCCGGCTGCGGAGATTCAGCCTCAGAACACTCGCCGAGGGAGCGCTTACCACCAAGAGGCAGGCGGCGGCTCCGACTAAAGCCCACCGAAACTTCATACAGACTTCAGATTACGCCACTTTCCACTTGTGGCACAGGCTTTCGAGCCTGTGTCAGGTGCCACGGACGTCCAAGTCCGTGTACACCGGCACCCATGCCGGTGACACCTGACACAGACACGAATGTGTGTGCCACCGCCGGGGCTTCACTTTTGCCGGGTGGTCGCGTAGGATAATTGGTGTTCGACCGCCGGGACGTATCCCGAGTCCGGCATTGTCCGCCTGCATTCTAAGGAGCTGGAACACGATGGATTCCGCGCTCGGTCTGCACCGTTTCCACTTCGCCTTCACCGTCACGTATCACTACCTGTTCCCGCAGTTGACCATGGGGCTGGCGCTGCTGATCGTGATTCTGAAGACGATGGCCCTGCGCACGGGCGACGAGCACTACAACCGCTCCGCCCGCTTCTGGGCAAAGATTTTCGGCATCAATTTCGCCATGGGCGTGGTCACCGGCATCCCCATGGAGTTTCAGTTCGGCACCAACTGGAGCCGGTTTTCCGGGGCCGCCGGCGGCGTCATCGGACAGACGCTGGCCATGGAAGGCGTGTTCGCCTTCTTCCTGGAATCCAGTTTCCTCGGCCTGTTCCTCTACGGAGAAAAGCGGCTCGGCCGCATCGGGCCACTGGTGGGCCGCGTTCGCCGTCTTCCTCGGCTCGTGGCTGTCGGGCTACTTCATCATCGCCACCGACGCCTGGATGCAGCACCCCGCGGGCTACGCTCTTGGCCCAAACGGCAAGATCGCTGCTCACCAGCTACTGGGGCCTGATCCTGAATCCCTGGGCGTTCTGGATGTACCTGCACAACATGATCGGCGCGGTGGTGACCGGGTCGTTCGTCATGGCGGGCATCGGCGCATTCTACCTGCTCAACCGGCAGCACCAGCAGCACGGGCGAGACTTTCGTCAAGGTTGGCGTCATCTGACCGGCCTGGTCGGCTCCTGTTCTGCTGGCGTTTCCCACCGGCGACGGGCAGGGCAAGAACATCGCCGCCAACCAGCCTGCCACGCTGGCCGCGATGGAGGGCTGTTCCAGTCGGAAACGGGCGCGCCGCTGGCCATTCTCGGCCAGCCGGATCTCGGCAAGCGACAGCGCCTGGACAACCCACTGATCATCCCCCGCGTGCTGAGCTTTCTGACCTACAGCCGCTGGAACGCCCAGGTCAAGGGGCTGGATTCGTTTCCGCGCGACCAGTGGCCGGACAACATGGAGCTTGCTGTATTACAGCTTCCACATCATGGTGGGCCTGGGCACCATCTTTATCGCGGTGATGGCGCTGGCCAACCTCTTTCTGTACCGCGGCAAGCTGTACACCACCCGCTGGCTGCTGTGGATCGTCATGCTGCTGATCCCCTTTCCCTACATCGCCAACACCGCCGGCTGGATGACGGCGGAGCTGGGCCGCCAGCCGTGGATCATTTACGGGCTGATGCGCACCTCCGTGACAGTTACTCGCCGCTGCGTTTCGCCGGGCAACACCTTGTTCACGCTGCTGGGCTTCATGGGCATGTACACCGTGCTGAGCATCCTGTTCCTGTTCCTGGTGATGCGCGAGAATCGAACACGGCCCCGAAGCGAAGGCGCACCGGCGCCGGTATCCTGGGATTGATTCGCGGAAGGAGGAATGAATCATGGAGATCTTCTGGTTCTGCGCGGTGGCGGTGATGGTGGCGATGTACGTGGTGCTGGACGGATTCGACCTGGGCGCCGGCATCGTCCACTTCTGTGTCGCCCGCAACGAAGCAGGAGCGGCGCATCAATATCAGGTCCATCGGCCCCGTCTGGGACGGCAACGAAGTGTGGCTGCTGGCCGGCGGCGGCACGCTCTACTTCGCCTTCCCGGCGCTGTACGCCTCCAGCTTCAGCGGCTTCTACCTGCCGTTGATGATGGTGTCTGTGGCTGCTGATTCTGCGCGGCCATCTCCATCGAGTTCCGCAACCACATCGAGAGCGGCGAGCTGGAAGCCCTTCTGGGATTTCTGGTTCTGCGCTCGAGCGCGCTGCTGGCCATCTTCTTCGGCGCCGCGCTGGGGAACGTGGTGCGGGGCGTGCCGCTCGACCAGCAGGGCGACTTCTTCCTGCCGCTGTGGACCAACTTCAATATCGGTCCGGAGGTGGGAATCCTGGATTGGTACACCATCCTCATCGGGCTTGCCGCCTTTGCCACACTTACCATGCACGGCGCGCTGTGGGTGAATCTGAAGACCACCGGCGCCATGCAGCAGCGCGCCCGGCGTACCGCCACCGTCGCCTGGATGGCGGTGGCGGCACTGACGGTGGCCATCACCGTCGCCACCTTTCTGATCCAGCCGCAGGTGCCCGCGAGTTACGCCCAGCGCCCGTGGGGCTGGGTGCTTCCGGCGCTCGCCCTGGCCGGCCTGGCCGGCGTGATCCTGATGCTGCGGAAGAGCGAGCTGAAAGCATTCCTGGCCTCGGCCCTCTACATCATCGGAATGCTTACCAGCGTGGTATTCGGCGTTTTCCCGTACGTGCTGCCGTCGAGCGGCGACCCGCAGTTGGGGTTGACTATCTACAACGCATCGGCTCCGGAGTATGGGCTGCGGGTCGGCCTGGCCTGGTTCCTTCCCGGCATGCTTATCACCGCCGCTTATTTCATCTTCGTTTACCGGCGCTTCGCGGGTAAGGTGACGGCGGACTCGGCCGGATACTGATTCGGATACCCCGAAAAGCGCGGCACAATCTTCCCAAAACTGCCAAAATTGGAAGACGGGTTCGGGCTTCCAGGGCAGTAGACCATATGTTGGGCAACAACGATCAATGGGGCAGAGTCATCGCTGTGTTGAGGCGCCTGCGGGAAAGGTACGCCTTCCGGAACCTCACCCGCAACCAGCGCATTGTTGTTCTGGCGCTGGCCGCGGCGCTGATACTCGCGGTGGGCGTGCTGCTGAAGCCAGCCGAACGAGGCCCCGCGCCGCCGTCGCCCTCCGATCTGGCCCGGATACAGATGCAGTCCCAGCGCCGGGGGCTGGAGGGCATCGCGGACTACTTCCAGATGATCGCCGGGGACCTGGAGGGACATCTGGTCAAGGTGGACGGGCCGGAGGCCCCGGGCGTAGTGTGGGACGCGAACGGGACCATCCTCGCCGCGGATCGCTCCTGGCGGAACTGGCAACCGAGAACGGTGCAGGCGGACGGCGCCCAGGTTGAGGCCGACAGCATCCTGCCGTCTCCGGAATTCTCGCTGGGCGTGGTTCACGTCAAACGTGGCGCGGGGCTGGCGCCGGTGGTGCGGCGAAACACAGACTTGCTCCAGAGCGGCGAATGGCTGGAATTCGTTTCCTGGTCCGGCGCGGAGTCCCCGTCCTTTGTCTACGGGGCGTTTCTGCGGGTGCGGCGGGCGCTGTGCGAGGACGTTTCTTACCGCGAGGTGGTTACCAGCATCCCGCTGGACGTTTCCATGGAAGGCGGCGGACTGTTCGACATGGATGGTAATTTTCTGGCCCTCATCGCGTCCTGCGGAGACCGCCGGACGGCCATCGCCACCGAAAGCCTGCCGGCCATCATCGAGCGCGCCGGCTCTTTTGAAGGACGGCTGGCCTGGCGTCACGGCTTGAAGATCCGCCCGCTCGAGCCCGGGCTCAAGAGCGCGTTCCAAGCCGACACCGGGGTGCTGGTATCCGGAGTGCGGAAAGGCTACCCGGCCGAAGGCGCCGGCTTCGAGCCCGGCGACGTCATTTTCGAGATGGATGGCGCCCCTATCCGCAAGCCCAACGACCTGCTGTTGCTGAACATGCCGCCGGCCCGGCTGATGTTCGAAATCAAAGTGCACCGCGGCGGCCGGACGGCATCCCTGCTGCTGCCGGCCGAGATGTCCGTCAAGGTGGAAGGCAACAAGGACGCCGCGGTTTACGGGGCGACCGTGGTGGCTCCGCCCGCGGGGCTGGAGTTGGAAGGGGCACGCCCGGGCAGCCTGGCCTACGATATCGGGCTCCGCGACGGCGACAGAATTATCCGCGTGGAACAGATGGCATCGAATTCCGTAAGCGCGACGCGGCGCTTCATGGCGGGACTCTCGCGGCTGCCCCGTTACCTGGTGGTGGAACGCGGCGACTGGCGGCTTCTGCTGCTGCCTCCGCCCGGCATGGAGGCCCGGCTGCAATGAACGACCTCTCCACGCTCGGCCTCATCCTTCTGGTGGCGCTGCTGGCCGGCCACGCCGTGAAGCACCTGCGCATCCCCGAGGTTACCGGATACATTCTCTCGGGTATCCTGCTGGGGCCCTCCGGACTTGGATGGGTTTCTCACGAGAACCTCTCCACGCTGGGCATTTTCAGTGAAGTCGCCCTGGGCTTTATTCTGTTTTCGATCGGCAGCGTCTTCTCGCTCGATCGGGTGGTTCATTCCGGCCGGGCAGTGCTGCGCGTCACCACCACGGAAGCCGTGTCGGCGTTCATCCTGGTTACCGCAGGCATGTTGCTGCTCGGGCAGAACTGGCAGGTTGCCGTGCTGCTGGGGGCGATTTCGATGGAAACGGCGGCCGCCTCCACGTTGATGGTGGTGCGCGAATGCGATTCCGCGGGGCCGCTCACCGACACACTCACCGGACTGATCGGCGTCAACAACCTGATCTGCCTGATCGGATTCACAGTGGTGGCGGGGATTCTCGACCTGGCCATCAAATTCGGAAGCGATCTGACCATCTGGCGGGCTGTATACGAGTCGGTATTTCCGCTCTTCTGGCAGACGATCGGTTCGGTGGCGCTGGGATATCTGGTGGGATTGCTGCTGGCCCGCTGGAGTTCGCACGTCAAGGAGCACGGAGAGATGCTCATCCTGCTCACCGGAAGCTTGTTGCTGTGCGTCGGCGTTTCGAGCGCCCTGGAACTGAGCAGCCTGGTGGCCAGCCTGGCGGTGGGGGCGACGATGGTGAATCTGGCGCCCCGCAGCGAGAGTGTGTTTGGGACGCTTTCCCGAACCGACCCGCCCTTCTACGCCATCTTCTTCGTCATCGCCGGCGCCGACCTGAATCTCGGCCTGCTGAAGACGCTCGGCGTGGTCGGGCTGGCCTACGTGCTGTGCCGGATGGCCGGCAAGTTCATCGGATCGCGGCTGGGAGCGCGAAAGGCCGGTTTGCCGGAACACGTCAGGCGATACCTGGGCATCGCCATTCTTTCACAGGCGGGCCTGGCGGTGGGTCTGACTTACACGATTTCGAAGAGGTTCCCGGAGGTGTCGCCGGCCGTCACATCGGTGGTGCTGGCTTCCATTGTGGTGTTCGAAATGATCGGCCCGCTGGGCGCGCGCTTCTCAATCGTCAAATCGAACGAAATCCGCGAACGCGCCACCGCACCGCTGACGTTGTAGAAGCGGCGTTAAATCATCTCGGAGAGCAGTTCCGGGCGTGGGTTGGGGATTACGATTTTGTTTACCAGCATTCCTTTGCGGCCTATCGCCCTTGCTCCGGCTTCCACTGCGCTGGTCACCGCGCCGACGCTTCCCGTCACCGTGGCGAACGCTTTGCCTCCCAGCGCCATGGCCAGGCGCACTTCCATCAAATGTACGTTGGCCGCCTTCGCCATCGCATCGGCGCCTTCAATCAGGCTGGCCACCGAAAACGATTCGATCGCTCCCAACGCCTCCAGCACCGGGATCTTGCCGGTGCCGCTGATGGCCGGAAACACCGATTCGTGCAGGTTCGGAATGACAAAACAATCGATCACCGAGAAGTCGCCCGAGGTTTTGCCGGCGTCCACCGCGGATTCCACCGCCGCCACGTCGCCGCGCACCAGCACCATGTACTTGCCCGAACAGATGGTGCGGGCCAACACCATTTCCACGTCCGAAGCCTTTAACATGGCGTCGGCCACCTGGAAGCCGGCGGCGATGCTGCTGAGTTCAATCAGTCCCATCGAGTTGTGTGCCATAGTCGTCGAGCGGCCTCCTACGCTTCAATCACCACCGCTTCTTGGGTAACCGATGCTACTTTCCCGGCGATGCTTGCGTGAACGCTGGCGCCCAGATCCTTCTCGTTCACCCGTCCCACCACGTCGCCGGTTTTCACCGCGGCGCCCTGCTTCACCACCGCCGCGGCGGGCTTGCCCACGTGCTGTTGCAGCTTGATCGAAACGCTGCGCGGCTCCATTTTGACGTTCTCGAACGGCGTGTGCGTCTCGTACTGCGACACGTTCAGGCGTTGCCGCAACTGCTCGAGTGGAATGCGCCGGTACTCTTTCATCGGATGCACTTTTACCGGCCTGGTCTGTTCGAACTTGATTCCGGCCGCCTTCAGATCCACCTTGGCCTGATCGCAGGCCTCTTTCGGATAAAGCTCTTCGGGACACGCGTACAGCGTGCACAGTCCGCAGGCGCAACAAAGCTGGCCGAACTGGTTCCAGATGTCGCCGCCGGTGAGCGTGAAGCCCAGGCTGCGCATCACTTTGTGAGGCTGCACGTCGTAGCCCAGCAAATAGCGCGGACAGAATTCGGTGCAGTAGCTGCACTGGTCGCAGGCCGACTTGCCGATGCGATTCATGGCTTCGAGCGGGCGGTCTTTGCGGGTCACCATGTAGTGATCGCGCGGCAGGATGATGAGCCCGCAAGTGGTCTTGGTCACTACCTCATCAGCGTCGTAGGTAAACTTGCCCATCATCAGGCCGCTCACGAAAATGGCGTACTCGGCCACGCTGGCGCCGCCCGCCTGTGCAACCAGATCGCGGAACGAGACTCCGACCGGCGCCCAGAACGAACAGGGCTTGTTCACCGCGCCGGCGATCGAGACGAACTTCTGAGTCACCGGAACGCCCTGGTTCGCCAGGTGAACGTTGTAGAGCGTCTCCACGTTATTCACCACACAGCCGACGTTGAGCGGGATGCCGCCGGCGGGAATCAGCCGGCCGGTGGCCGAATAAACCAACTCGTATTCGTCGCCGGAGGGATAGAAATCTCCCAGAAAAACCAGTTCGATGCCGTTCGTTTCCGCCACCGGCCGGATGGCGTGGATGGCTTCCTGGTTCTTGGTCTTGATGCCGAACTTGCCGGTGCGTGCCTTGACAGCCTCCATCATGAGCTTCATGCCGGAGATGATTTCCTCCGGGTATTGGCACATGATTTCAAAGTCCTTGTGCAGCAACGGTTCGCATTCGGCGCCGTTGGCCAGCAGAAACTCCACTTCCGACTGCGCCTTGACGTAGGTGGGAAAACCCGCGCCGCCGGCGCCGACGACACCGCACTCCCGTAGTTTCTGGCTGAGCATGGATGAAGGCCCGAAACTGTTAGCTTAGCGCACCGCGAGTACCGGCCGAGGCGAACAATGGGAGTCGTCCTGCGCCTTCGCTCGCGGCGGGCAGCTTTCCGATACAATCTCCGCACGCCGCCGGCACCGGACTTTTCAGTTACGCGACACGGCAGTAGGATCAAGAAATAGCGACTTCGGAGGGGAGGGGACCCGTGCCGGAAGACATTCTGTTTCAGCCGCTCGCGCTTCGCGGCTTTTCCACCAAGAACCGTATATTTCGCTCGAATATTTCGGGACGCCTGGACAACTATGACGGTTCGGGAAACCAGGCGCGCATCAACTGGGAGCTGAAGTTCGCCCGCGGCGACAAAATCGAAGGCATCACGCTGGAAGACAGCCGCGCCATCAAGGCGGCGGTGAGCATCCCGGTGATCTGCACCGGGGGCTTCCAGACGGCCTCGGTGATTCGCGAAGCCATCCAGTCGGGCGGCTGCGACGCCGTAAGCATGGCGCGTCCGCTGGTGCCAACAACGACCTGGTAAAGATGTTCGCCCAGGGGATGGACCGCGCGCCGAAGCCCTGCACTTACTGCAACAAGTGCCTGGTAAACGTGCTGGAAAACCCCATCGGCTGCTACGAGGAATCGCGCTTCGATACACGCGAAGACATGCTCCGGCAAATCATGTCGGTCTTCGATCCGCCGCCGTTTGCCGCCTGAATGTCCTGCTCGCTACGGCACACTCGCGCTGGCGCTTTTCGGGAAGATTCCCAGGTCGGGCGCCAGCGGGTCGTATTCCAACTGGACGAACTGCCCGGTAAAGGCCAGGAAGCGCATCTGCGCCTGTAATTGGAGTGTCGGGTCGCTGGTTCCCGTCACTTTGAACGAGCTTAAGAACCCGGCCAGGTTACCGAAGGCCGCCAGGTCCTCGAACGTCCGGAATTTCAGCAGCGCTACGCCGAGCTCGGTTTGCGTGCCGTCGTCCTTCATCTCGGATACGTGGCAGTAAAGCGTGGTGTAGTCGGCAAGCACTTCCTGCGCGCTGCGCAGCCCGCCGGCCTCGTCTTTCTGCATGTATTTTCGGCCTTCGAGGACAAACGTCCGCCGGCTGTCGGCGCGGAACACCAGGTGGTAGCGCATCTCCGCTTCGCCGGTGGATTCGTTGACGCGCAGGTAATTGAACAGGCTCGCCGTTTCGTCGAGAGCGAAAGTGGCCGGATCGTTGCCTGCGAATTTCCCAAACGAGATGCTGCCCTTCATCCCGGCTTCGTGCGCCGAGCCGTCGATAAACTCGTTCACGTCGCGAACGAGCATGCGCACCTTGAAGCTGCACGCCGTGCCGCCCGGCGGGTCGCCCGCGGCGGGAATGTGGATGGCAATACTCAGATCTCCCGCGCGGCCCGGCGCCGGCGTGGAAGCGCCGTCGAAGTACCACCCCACCATCTGCTCGTCGAAGGTCATGCCCAGACCGTCCGGCAGGTGGGCGTCGAGGAAAGGCTGGAGCAGCGCCGGCGTGGGAAGCTTCCCGGCGGCGGCGGGCGTCAGAGTGTAATAGAAGCCAATTTTTCCGGCTTCGGGCTCGCTGTGAAATACTCCCAACGACGAACCCCCGAGAATCGGCGGCAAACCGGGCGGCATCTCGGTTACATATTTGCCCACCAGCAGATTGGCGTCCGCCTTGCGGATTTCGTCGTGGAAGGTGGTGAAATCGTTCAACTGGAAATGATCGGCCGCGAAGCTGGGCACCACCAAACCCTCCATCAGGCCCATCAACGCGTAGCGAGCTTCCAGCCGTCCATCCGGCTTGGGGTCGAATTTCAGGAACGCCACCGACGCCAACTGGTTGTTGTTCGAGATAACGTCCATCTTCCAGACGCCGGCCAGCTCGGCCGGCGTCGGCACGGCGCCCGCCGCGAACAGTTGTTGGTGGTCGTCGACGGTCATATGCTCCAGGCTGTACTTCCTCGACATGGCAAAGGTGAACAGTCGCGTGCCATTCGGGAAATCGCCCAGGTAGACGCGCCCGATGATGAGGTCTTCGTTGACCACCTTGAGGATGTCGTAGAACCCCGTCCAGGGCAGATCGAGATAGCGCAGCAGGATATACTCGCCGGATTCGAGCGTGCCGGTCTGGCGGTCGACGGTGATTTCCTCGAGAGAATTGCGCGCCGTGATGCGGCCGTCGGTGTCGCTGGTGACGCCCGTGTATTGCAGGCCCTCCTTGTGAAACTCCTTGCGAAAGCCGGTGAAGATGGCCGACGACATGGCGTTCAACACGTGGCGTTTGGGGAAGAACCCTTTCCAGTACCGGTCGTTGTGGATGGTGCCGTGGTCCAGGTCGATGACCGGTGCGCCGCCGCGGTTCACCAACACGTCGATGCTGGCGGTGGAAGCGCGGCGGAAAATGGTTTCCAGTTCGGCCTCGGTGCGGTCGACGACATTGATCGGGTCGAGGGCGTCCAGGCTGACGGCGACAGCGGGGGCCGGGTAGCCGTCGCCGCCCATTTCGCGGATTTTGCGTTCGACGAACCGCTCGGTCAGCGCGGAGATGGTCAGAAACGGATTGACGCCCAGCGCGGAGCGAACCACCGATCCGTCGCTCACGAAAAGACCCTCGTGGATTTCGCCGTCGCCCGAGAAAACCCGGCCGTATTGATCCACGGCTCCGTGCAGGTAGTCCTCGCCCAGCGGGCAGCCGCCCAGCGGGTGCGCGGTAATCAGGTGCCCGGTGTTGAACACGCTCCAGGTGGGGTTCGAGATATAGTTGGCGCCGAGAGCGCGCGCGTGACGCCGGAGCTCTTCGCTCATTCGTGTGAAGGCGGCCTGCTGGCCGACCTTGTCCCAGACAATCTTCAGCCGGCCCTCGGGCGCAAACCACGGGTTTTCGAATACCATCGAGCCGCGCGCGTCGTCCTGTCCCATCACCAGGTACAACATGGTGTGGTTGAGAGCGCCGTCGCTCGCGTACTGGTGGAGTAGATCCAGGTCCTTCAAGACGCGCTGCCGTTGGGCGCCTTCGTTGCCGGCGGTGGTGTCGTCGCCGCGGATGGCCGCGAAAATTGCCTTGGCGCCCTGCAGATAGCTGCTGGGAAACGAGAAATCCTCGACCGAGATGCGCCGTTCGACCGGCTCCGAACCGTTGTAGCGAATGATGCCGGCGATGGAAGGGCCGGGCGGCAGCGCCTGGCCGGGTTGCGGCTGGTTCTTCGTCCCGTAACCCAGCACGTCGGTCTCGTAGTCGCCGTTGTAAGCCAGACCGAAGAAATCGCCGTTGCCGCTGAAGCACGTGCCCAGGGCCGGGGATACGCGCAGGCCGTGCATCTCCGAGCGCAGCAGAATCTCGGTGGAGTTCAACGACCCCGCCGACAGCACCACGTTTCGCGCGTCGAGCGTGAAGGCATCGTTGCCCGCGCCGGTAAAGTGCCTGCCGTGCACGCGCCAGCCGCCGCCCGGCAGCTTCTCAATCCACTCCACCATGGTCTGGGTGAAGATCTCGGCGCCGGCGTTCCGCGCTTTCGGCAGGTAGTTCATGTAAAGGGTGTTCTTGGCGCCGACGTTGCAGCCGCTGACGCAATCGCCGCAGTCGGTGCAAGGCTTCTGCGGGACACCGTGGGGATTATCGCCGTCGATGCTGAAGTTGACGGTGATATTGACCGCCTCGGCGTGCTTCCCAAGTTCGGCGGCGCGCCGTTCGAGCGCCTGCACCTTCGCCAGACGGGTTCCCGAGGCCGGCGCCAGCCCGGCGCGCGGATGCGGACCCGCCGCCAGAACCTCGATGGCGCGCTGGTAGTAATCGAGCATCGACTCGTAGCTCACGCCTTTCGGCCAGCCCACCAGGTCGAACACTTCCTTATCGGGGACAATGGCGACGTTGGCGTTGATCAACGACGTGCCGCCGAGGCCCGAGCCCTTGATGACCGAGATGTCCTCGTAATTGAGGAACTCGTAGAGCCCGAGCGGGTTCAGGTCACCGCGGGCCGCCGCCAGAATCGCCGGCAGCGAATCGGGATAGCTCCCGACCGTCCATTCGCGCCCCCGTTCCAGGATGCAGACCGACGGCTTTTGATTCAGCCCCGCGGTGGTCAGGCGGGCCGCCGTGATGGCGCCGCCGTAACCCGATCCGACGACGATGAAGTCGTACGCCGTCTTGCGGTTTTCCCAAGCTAGTGAAAGCATAATCCCCTCTTTCTTTTCAAAATGTTACGGCACAAATGGCGGGAATGCAACGGCTTTCTTCGCGTTCGGAGAGGCTTAGGTAACTTTTTCCGCTCTGAAATCCAGCGGGTATGCTAGCATCCAAACATAGGCCGGTCTGGAGTGCCGGCTCCGAGGGAGGGATGCATGGCGACAGCGACAGCCGCTCCGCAAACCGCCGAAGTGCAGGTAAATATCTATGACGGAACGCGGGAAATCCTATCAACGAATCCGAAAATCCTGATCACAATTGTCGACGGATTCCGAAAACGAGTCATTCGCGACTACTATTCCGCCAGCCAGTCATTCAAAGTGCCGTTCTACAACAACCTGGGCGACGACTACACCGTGGTAGCCTGGGCCGACAACTTTACCCAGGCCGGTTTTTCCCCGGTGAAGGTGTCGAGCCGGACGTTTGAAACGGTAGACCTGATGCTGTTGCCGAAGCAGGCCGCGTTCAATTTCCGGGACGCCCGCTGGGACACGCTCGCCCAAACGCGCCCCGCCTGGAAGGATCTTTTGCTGGCCGGCGCCGCCAGTGCGGCCGAGGCCGAAGATCGCTACACCCAGCTTATGGAAACCCGGCCCGAGCCGCTGGCGGCGCTGCTCAACATTCTGACCGCGATGGAGCAGCTCCACCTGCCGGCCGGAACACCCGTGGACTATTACCGGGAGCTGATTTGGGACGACAGCTTGCAGCGCGACCGCTTCTTCGGCTACGCCGACCGCGAGCTTCTCAACCAGGTGAGGCGGGCGGAAATCCAGGGCCTGTTCAAGCAGGAGACGGGCGCAGCCCTATTTCATCCCGGCGCCACGGAAAGCTACAAACAGGTTGAGTTCGGGGAGTCCAACGTCCAGCTCACCTTCCACGCGGACGAGGCCGACTGCAAGACCATCGGCGGTGTCCAATGCCTCAAGGTGGAAGCCGACATCGACTATTTTAAAGACCAGCTCTCGCACGCCCTGTTGGAAGTAACGGTGAACGGAATCACCGGCAGCCTCACCGACCCAAAGCAGGTGTACGTACTGCGCTGGATGGCGGGCCGGCGCGCCGGCGTGCCCGACTTCAACCCGCCGTACACCATTGTCGCCGGCTGAAGCGCCGCTCGACGACGCCGGCGCTCATACAGGAGGCCTGCATGCCAGTCATCAAACTCAGCGATCCATTCGGGCTGGACCTCAACGCGGTTCCCAATCCGCGTTCGGGCATCGCCAAATACGCCAAGGAGGCGGTGGAAGCAGTCGCCCGTGGGTCCGACCTCTCCAAAATCAGCGCGCTCACCCTGAGCGACCCGGCCGTCACCAGCGTGCGGGCGGGATTGGATTTCCAGCAGCCGGTTCCACTGAGGGCGGGCGACGCGGCGTTGACGATCGGCGCGGGTCTGAGCGGCACTCTGGGCATCTTCGTTCCGCGCTACGACCCGGACGTACTCTTCCCCGCCGACGCATACGGAGAAAACGTCGACGTCCCCGCCAAGGAACGATATGTTTCGATTGGAATGACGGCAACCGCCGGTGTCGAGGCCAGCGGGTTCGGTTTTTCCGTCAAGCCGGGCGTGTCGGTGGAACTGGTAAACTACCGCAAGTTCTCGACGGAACCTTCGCCGCCCTCCATTGCCGCCGCCGTCGAAGCCACCCTGAAAGATTTCGCCATTCCCACCGGCCCGGACGACCTGGCGGACCTTCCGCCGGACGTCATCGTCACCTTGAACGGCCGGGGATCGCTCCGTTTCAGCGCGACGGCCAACCTGTTGGCGGTTTCCAATCCGTTGGCGACGGTCGGGTTTCCAGGCGGCTCCGGCGAGTTGGGAATCAAGGCCGGGGGGGCGGTTGACGTCTCCGCCGGTTTCGAGATCCTCTGCGAATACCAGGTGCGCCTCGATCGGCTGGAGTCGGGCAAGGTCCGGATGGGCTTTTACAAGCGGCGCGGGACGGAGGCTACCGTCGGAGTAACCGCGAGTGGCGGCGCCGACGCCGCAGTCGGCGGCTTCGACCTGTATTCCACCCTCATCGGGGCGCTGAGCAGCAATCCCGAGCTCGACCGCGAAGCGTTAGACAAGGCGGGACTGCCGCGCGACCAGGTGGACGCCGTGGAAGACGCCGTCAAGGCCGGTATCCAGCGCAAACTGGAGCTGGCCGTGGGGGCCGAACTGGCCGACGCCCGCTCGCGCCAGGCGGCGTTCCTGTACGAAATCGAGGTGGCCGCGCTCGATGCGCAAGGCCGTGAAGCGGTGCAGCGCGCCTTTCGCGGCGATGTCTCGATGCTCGAAACCGCCGCCGCTCCGGGCATTACCGTGGTGCGCAGCATCAGCAGCGCGGTCCACGACCAGAGCATCCAGCTCACGGTCAACCTGATCGGCATCTACAACTTCATTTCCCTTTCCAGCCTGACGTTGGCCGGGAAGGTGGTTTACGAGCCCACCACCGGCAACCTGGTGGTGGCCGACACCGCGAGCGCCGAGAGAATTCAGGCTGCCAACGTCCCGCTGCGAGCCGTGCCGCAGCATCTGCGCAAGGTGTTGGCCGAGAGTTTCTTCATCACCGCCGCTTACCGGGGTGGCAAAACCACCGGTGCCAACCCGACACTGACGTGCGCTCACACGTTTTTCGATCTCAACGCCAAAACGGACCGGAGTCAGATGGAAGACGGCTTGAACGTGGCGATGGCGTTGGGCCTTCTATCACAAGCCGACGAACATGCACTGCTGGGAGACTCCGACGATTTCGGCTCTACCGCGATTTACGCCGAAACCCGGTACGGCGATGCGGCGGCCGCTGCGCTGTTTCTCGACGGGGAGCGGCCTCGGGGCGTCGAGGAGTATGAGCGGGTGGGACGTGAGACCATCCAGTTGTTAGTGCGGCAGGGCGCTTTCGACGAATACCGCAGACAGCCGGCGATCGACGATTCGCTGTGGGCCAGGATGAAAGCGGCCGGACAAGCCAATTTCCGCGGACTGTTCCCACGCTTGAACCAGGTGCAGGTTGAGGTTATCGCGTCAGACTATTCAGTGATTGTGTGGTGGGCGCAGACAATGAGCGACACCGCGGCCAGGCTGTTGGCGGTGCGCGAATACGTGAACGCCCATCCGGATGTGAGCTGGGACGATGTGACGTTTGCCGGGTTGCGCCGGAATCTCGCGGCGCAACTGAAGCAGGTGGCCGCCGACACGAAAGAGGAGTTCGGCTTACCTTGGGGCCTGATTTCCATGGACCGGGTATCCGGCGGCGTGGCTGCGGCGTCGATGCAGGTGTCCGGCAGCCGCGTGTCACTGCTTCGGAACCGCGCCACGCTGCCCGGAGCGGTGCGGGTGGCAGGCGCCCCCTGATCGTCGATTTCGCCTGCAATTCGGTCGAAAGCATGGTATCTTGACCACTTAGAACGTCGATCGGAGGAGGAGTCCGGCATGGCCAAGAAACCGGTAAAGTGGGTCCGCACCAGAGCTGGTTACTGGGATAGCGAGATCGGGGACGTCTACCTGGTATCGGGAACGGAGGAGGATGGGGTCTGGGAAGGCACCGTGAAAGGGGCCAAAATTATGTACATTCCCAAGAAGAAATCCTCCAGCGAAGCCCGGAAAGCAGTCGAGATCATGTACTTCGCCCTGGAGGTCGATGGCGGCTGATTCCGCCCGGAGCGTTTCACCCACGTAGGGACGGACGATCCCGAAAAAAAGTCACCTGAGTCGCATGGATGGAACCGGGTCTCTGCCCGGATGAATTCCTGTCCCGGATGTAGCAGAATCGGGAAAATAATAATGAAGCGGTGTCGTTTCATGGGGCACGCTGTTTGCGGCTCCGAGTAGCCGCAATGCATCTCACCCCGACACGCGACAGCCATTGCCGGTCATACATGCGCCCGCGCCGTTTCAGCCGGTGGAATGTTCTGATTGAACCGGAACAGGTTGCCGGGATCGTAAATCGCCTTGATGGCGGCCAGCCGCCGGAAACGAGCATCGCCGTATGCGGTATGGACGTCTTCCCCGTCCGACAGGTAGTTTACGTACGCGCCTCCGGTGGAGTGAGCCGAGAACCTTTGGAAGAGACTGCGCGCCCAGGACATCTGTTCTTGGTCGAGCGCGGAGTCGGACGAAAGCGCCAGAATCATCAGGTTGAACGGGGAGTCGCGGTGATCGAAAGCGGTGGCGTCCTTGGGTACGCGCGCGATGGCTCCTCCGTAGCTTTCCAGCACAACGTGGTTGAGGGGTGAAAGCGGGTTGGCGGCTCCCTCGATCATGATTTCGATCGCTTCATCCGAGAGGCTTTTCAGGAAGGTGGATTTCCAGTAATTACGCACACCCTTCGGGTAGGCGGCGTCGAGCTGTTGCTGCATCGCGCAATAGGAAAGGCGCGCCGAGGTGTCCACCAGGATGGATCCCAGCTCTCGAATCGGCCGGATGGCGCGCAGTCCCTCCTGTTCCGACCCCAGGTGACCAAATACCACGGCGGCGATTCTTTCGCCCGTCGGAGCGGACATGATTCCCGCAAGCAGGGTGAAATCGTCGCCTGCCTCCAGCGCCACATCCCGGAAGCGCCGCAGAACGGATTTGGCCATCGCCACAGGGAACGCGATCATGCCGCTGAGAACACCATTCTGTGGGTGCAACTGGTACTCGAAAGAGGTCACGACCCCGAAATTGCCGCCGCCGCCTCGAAGGGCCCAGAACAGGTCCGGGTGGCTTTCGGCACTGGCTGTCACCAGCTCTCCGGCCGCCGTGACCACGTCCGCCGATACCAGGTTGTCGCAGCTCATGCCGCGACGCCGGGCCAGATATCCGAAGCCGCCGCCCAGGGTCAGCCCGGCAATCCCCGTGGTGGAGATGGCGCCGCCGGTGGATGCCAGCCCAAAGGTCTGCGTCTCGTGATCGAATTCGCGCCAGAGCACCCCACCCCCGGCTCGTGCTGTGCTCCGAGCCGGATCCACGCGAACCGATTTCAGCGCTCCCAGGTCGAGCACGATGCCGTCGTCGCACACCGCGTTTCCCGCAACGTTGTGGCCGCCGCCGCGGATGGCCACCGGGAGACCTCGCTCGCGCGCGAAGTTGACCGTCGCCATCACGTCGGCGACGCCGGCCGCTCGCACAATCGCACCCGGCCGCCGGTCGATCATTGCGTTCCATACCTGCCGCGCGTCGTCGTAGCCTTCGCTGTCGGGGAGATAAACCCGGCCCCGGACGGCCGAGTTAAGGGCGTTCAAATCGTTTTTGTCGAGTGGGCCAGTCATGGGCTCATAGATTACTAACGCACCCTGCAGGAATCAAAAATTCTCAAAGTCCAGCCCTTCGCGGCACTTCCTGCACGATTGACAGTATGATGGATAGTTTCAGTTTGGACGATGACGCGCTTTCAAGCTCACCCGTTCTCTCCTTCTTCGAGGGGTAAGAGATTCCGGCTCGCCGTTCTTCTCTTGGCGGTGGTCTGCTTTTGGCCCGCTGCGCTCTCTCGTGCGCAGCAGGCGCCCGCGGCGGATCAGCCAGCCGCGGGCGATGGCGCCGCCGGAAACGATTCCAAGGATGCCGATGCGACCGGCGCGTCTCCACAACCAGAGGCGGGCTCCGCCGCGAACCGAACGCAGCTCAACCTGGCGGGACAGACAAACGAGAAGGCGGGTGAGAGCCGGCGCAACGAGAACGTCCAATTCAACCTGATCGATAACAACGCGCTGAAGGAATTGCAGCAGCGCCTGGGCGCTACCGCCACGCTGATCGAGGAATTCACTCCCGACAAGAATTACTTCGGCAGCGAGTTCGGCGGCGCGCCCGAAGGCCCCATCCATCTCAGCCCGATCGGCCGCCAGAGCCTGCACGGCCAGCTCTACTACGGCCATCTCAACAGCGTGCTGAGCGCCCGTTCGTTTTTTCAGGTGGGCGACGTAAAGCCGGCGCGCGAGAACGAGTACGGTTTCGCCGTGTCGCTGCCGGCCTGGAAGGGCGGGTTTTTCACGCTGAACGGCGGCCAGCACAAGATTCGCGGCCAGGTGAACGGAAACATTCTGATTCCGCTGCCGGAGGAACGGTCCCCGCTCACCACCGACCCCGCCCTCGCCGCTTTCGTGATGAAAATTTTCAGCGCCTATCCGGACGAGCCGCCGAACCGAACCGACATCGACCCGCGGATGCTGAACACCAACTCGCCCCAGAGCATCAACAACGACAACGCCGGCGGCCGGTTCGATCAGAAGTTGAGCGAACGGGACAGCCTTGCCGCAAGCTACAGCTTTGTCAACCAGTTCGTGCAGGCGTTCCAACTGGTAAAGGGACAGAATCCGGATACGGAAACCAAATCACATTCGGCGGCAGTCACCTGGACGCGAGCCTGGAGCGCCGATACGCTGACCGATTTTTCCGCCGCTTTCGACCGCATCCACTCGCTGCTGACGCCCGACCCGAACTACATCGGGATGCGCGCCTCGGTCAGCTCGGTGCTGCAGCAACTGGGGCCGGGCAACAGCATCCCCATCGACCGCGCGCAGAACGACTTCAAGTGGGCCGGCCAGCTCCGCCTGACGCGGGGCCGTCACCAGTTGACCGTGGGAGCGGGTGGCCTGCGGAGGCAGTTGAACGGTGTCGAATCCGACTCCGCCATCGGGAACTTCCAATTCCACAACGACAGCGACGGCGACGCCCTGACCAAACTGCGGTTAGGCAAACCGAACGCTTATTTCAAGAGTATTGGATACATCAACCGGGCGTTCCGTCTGGCTTCCTTCCAGGGCTACGTCGGTGACAAGTGGCAGGCCAACGGAAAGCTCACCATCGACGTCGGCTTACGCTACGAGTTACAGGCCGTGCCGCATGAGACGCGCGGGCTCAACACCTTTCCGTTCGGCACCGACGCCAACAACTTCGCTCCGATGGCCGGCTTCGCATACCGGCTGAACGGCCGTTGGGGCGTCGTGCGCGCGGGTTACGGCATTCACTATTCGCAGATCTATCCGGTCACCTTGCAGCAGACGCGCTTCAACGCGCCGCTGAACCTGAAACTGGTGCTCACGAACCCGGACCCTCTGGACCCGCTCGCCGGCATCAACGCTATCGATCCCAGCCAGGTTCGCCCGGTGCTCTACGAGTTTGTGCCCGACCTGGTAAACCCTTACACACACCTCTACGACTTCCTGTGGGAGGTGGAGCCAGTCACCGGCTGGCGCCTGACCCTGGGCTACGTGGGCAGCCGGTCGTTGAAGCTGCTGCAGCGCTGGTATCTGAACCGGGCGCATCCGGTGGATGGCGTGGCCACCACCACGGATACGATCGATCAGCGCCGCGCCGACCCGCGCTACACCGATATCCGCCGCGTGGAAAACACCTCGCGCGGATACTTCGACGCCGCCAAGGTGACGCTGACCGTGCCGCGCTGGCGCGGGTTGACGGCGGAGGTCTCCTACTGGTTCAGCAAGGCGCTGGACCTGGGCTCGAATTACACCAACACCGCCCAGGACAAAGACAGCGTGGACTCCCGCAGCCAGAGCGAATATGACATTCACGCCGACTTGAAGGCCCTCAGCGATTTCGACCAGCCGAATGCATTTCTGGCTCGCGCCAGCTACGCGCTGCCCCATCCCGGACCGCCGCGCGGATGGGCCAACGCAGTGTTTGGGGGCTGGACGGTTTCGACCGTCGTGCTGCTGAAAACGGGTACGCCTTTCAGCCTGGAGACCGGCTCGGATGCGCCGAACTACGGCAACGTCGACGGCACCATGAACGACCGGCCGAACGTCGTGGACCCCACCGTGCTGGGCCGCACCATCGGGAATCCGGACACTTCCACCACGCTGCTTCCACGCTCGGCGTTCAGCTTTATCCGGCTGGGCGACGAGCGGGGGAACCTGGGAAAAAACACCTTCCGCAAGGGACCGATCCGGAACGTCAATGCCGCCATGATGAAGTCGTGGACGCTTGGTGGAGAGAAGCAGTTGATGTTTCGCGCCGAGTCGGTAAACCTGTTCAACACGCCGCAGTTCGCCGAGCCAGGCATGTCGCTCACCGACCCGAATTTCGGAAGAATCACAAACACCCTCAACGACGGCCGCACTTTCCGCGGCCTGCTGCAGTTCCAGTTTTAGTCCGATCGACCCTGTAGCCGGTTCCGAGCAGGCTGGCCGCCGCTCACCGGCCACGGTGCCTGAGAGCTACTTTGTCAGCAAGCCAACGAGGTACTCTGGAGGCGTGCCGCAGGGGTTCGTATTGATCACGTCGCGGGCGGTCCAGGGAATCCGCCGTGCCAAAGCGGCTACCGGAATCGTCACCGAGAACCGATTCTTTGCTAACCTGTCCCACCAGGAAGCTTAAGGCCGCCCTCTTCGCGAAGTGCTTTCTTCAGGACCAGCGTCACCATGAGATGTATTGGCTTGTCCTGGAAGGCAAGAACACTTCAATCCATACTTGGATCAGCCACTGAGTGAGAGAATACGGCGAAACGTTACTCGCACGGGTAGCTGTCGAGCGACGATTGCGCCGCAAGGAGTTCGACTCGTTTCTCGAATGCCCCCTGCGCCGGGAGGGATATAAGGATCTGCTCCTCAGTCGAGGTGTTATCGACCGTAAAGCAGGCCTGGAGAGCTGAGCGCGGAATGCAGTGTGTTTTGATCTCGGTTGCTCCGGAAACAATCTTGAAACTCAAATGAAAAAGGCCGGAAAGCCCGTTGAGGCGTTCCGGCCTTTTCCGAGTAGCGTTCTCGTTTACTGCGGGGCGGCGTCTGGCGACTGGCCTTTCGACCCGTTGCAATAAGGCAGAGCGTCCGGGCCGCACTGACCGTCAAGGGTGTTCGGCCTGGGCTGGCCATTGTCCCCGTTGTTCCACATCAGCAGCCCGTTGGCCGTCAGGTCGCCGTTGTCGGCGTTGGCCAGCGTTTCCGGATCTACCAGTTGGATTCCCCAGCCGGTCCAGTTGTCGATCACCATGTTGTTGAAAGAGCCCTTGGTGCCCCGACGGAGCCACATACCGGCCACCGACGCCCCTGCGTCATAGCCCTGATCGAATTTTGTATCAATGCGAATTGAGGCATAGCAGGGCGGCGACGGGTCAAGATCAGCGGGTCTGCGAGCTAGTTCCCGGCGGGCGGCCGGATGGCTTCGTAAGAGAGTACCTCGACGATACTGATGAGTTGATCTTCTCCGTCGGCGATAAAGAAGTTGCGCGCCACGCCCCCGGGAATTTCGCTGGACAACCAGAGCTTGGTGGTGCCCTTTTTGCCGGAGACCTTGCCGCGGAACTGGACGGTGAAGCAGGGCAGAGGTTCGCCCATAACTTTGATCGTTTCCTTGCCGGCCCGCGGGTTCTTTTCACCGGCGAACAGCGCCGAGGCACTGAGTGGCACCTCAATGCGTCTGGTTCTTGTCTCGCCGTCCTCGCCGGTGACGGCCTCGCTGAGCCGGGCCGTGTCCTTGCCCTTCGAAAGCAGCGTCTGTCGCACCGTAATGCTGGAACTGTTGGCCTGTATGCCGTAGGAAGTGACGGTTTTGATCTGCAAACGCACGTAGGAGCCGGGCTCGAAAGCCGCCCAGCCAAAGCTGGCATCGCCGGCAGTTTGCGCCCCGGCCTGTCCCGCTGCGGAAAGAAATACGAGCAATAGTGGGGCCAGCGCCGTCATGGCGCACGGACAGGCGCGAAATCCGATGAGGTCCCTCCTCATTGCCTTGATTATCGCCCCATTCCGGGTTCGAGGGCGGACAACACCAAATTGCGCCTTGGCGCGGCGGACCGCCGGGTTCAGGATCGCGCGGCAGAGGCGGCACCGGCGTCCAGGCCGTGTATGCGCAGGAGGTTTTCGCCGAAGATTTTGCGGGCATCGGCGCCGGAAACACCCAGCTCTTTGAGAATCGCCACTTGCGATTCGTAGATTTTTGCGTGCCAGCCGCGCGGAAAAAAGGACGAATCCGAGCCGAAAATCAGGCGGCCCGGTCCCGCCACTGCCAACGCCTTTCGGAACACGTCCTTGAGATCCATATCGGTTTCGAGGTACCTGATCCAGCGGTTCGAGCTGGATGTGTCCAGGTGCACGTTCGGGCACGTATCGGCCAGCATTAACGCTTCGCGCAGGTTGCCGGCGCCGAAGTGCGGGATGACGAAGTTCACCTGGGGAAATTGCTGGGCAACCAGATGCACGTCAATCGGGTTTGAGAATTTCAGGTCGAAATCGTTCGGCAAACCCAGTTTTTTCCGCACGCCCACCGTCAGCACGCCGCAATGTACGAAAATTACCGTGCCAGGGCGCTCCGAGGCCATCTGGATAATGCGCACGGCGCGCTCGTCCTGGATGGAATAGCGGTGCATCGCCGGGAACAGGCAGATGCCGTTCAGCCGGCCGCTGACGAAGGCGCGCTCCACGCGGTTCACCGCGTCCTGCGCTGTCGGATCTATCAGGAAATAGCCGATAAAGCGGCCAGGCGCGAAGGCCACCGCCGCCGCCGCCGAGCCCTCGTCGCCCGGCACGCTGGCAATCATCACCGCGCGCTCCACGCCGTGGCGGTCCAACTCGGCCACCCAACGCTCCGCCAGTTGATCGGGGTGGATGGGCGGCATTTCCCATCCGAGGATGGGCCCCAGCGCCTCGACGGAGAGGCCCCTGCGCTGCCCGGCCAGTGTCTCGAAGAAGCGGTGCGAAAAGAAATGCACGTGGCCGTCCGAGACCTGAATTTCTCCCCACGGTGATTGCATAGGCGTCGCCTTCCAATGTAGCCGGTTTCCCACTCGGGCGCCATCGCGGGCGTTGATCGTGCACAATGTGAAGAGCAGCGTAATGGCCGTCATGAACCGACGCAATTTTCTTCGGGCGGCGGGGGCCGCCGGTCTCGCCCCCTTTGAGTTGGCGCTCCGCGGACAAACAGCGATGAATTCAACCACCATTCGCCCCAAAGTGCTTCACCCCGGCGATACCGTCGGGCTGATTACTCCGGCTACGTTCGTCTCCGACCCCGACCGTCTGCAAGTGGCCGAGTACACCATGAAGTGGTTCGGGCTGAAATGCAAGATGGGCGCCAACGTCCGCAAGAAGTCGGGTTACCTGGGCGGCAGCGTGCGCGAAAGGCTGGACGACCTGCACGCTATGTTCGCCGACCCGGAGGTAAGCGCGGTATTCGCCATCCGCGGCGGCTACGGCTCGTCACAGCTTCTGGACGGCATCGATTACGGCCTGATCCAGCGCAATCCCAAAATCTTCGTGGGCTACAGCGACATCACGGCGATGCACCTGGCTATCCATCGGAAGACGGGACTCATTACGTTCCACGGGCCGACGGCGCTGTCGTCGTTTTCCGATTACACCGTTGATCATTTCCGGAAAGCGCTGTTCCAGACCGAGCCGCTCGGAAAACTGATGAACCCGGATGAAGGCGGCGCCATCCGTCCGAAGCACTGGATCAGAACCATTCGTCCGGGGCAGGCCGCCGGCCCGCTGGTTGGCGGAAACCTGACGCTCATTTCCACTTTGATGGGCACCCCGTATGAGATCGACACGGCGGGCAGGATTCTGTTCCTCGAGGACGTGGGGGAGGAACCCTACCGCATCGACCGCATGTTGACCCAGCTTCGCCTGGCGGGAAAGCTGCAGGCCGCCGCGGGCATCGTTATTGGCGAGTGCCGGGGCTGCGAGCCCAGCGAATTCCAGCCTTCGTTCACCAGCACGTTTACGCTGGGCGAAATCGTGGATGAATTTTTCGGGAAATTGAACGTGCCGGTGCTTTCGGGCCTCACCATCGGGCACACCGCCGACCAGTTGACGCTGCCCATCGGCGCCACCGCCACGCTCGACGCCGACGAGGGCTCCTTGTCGTTCGACGCGCCCGTGGTGGTGGAATAACCCTGCGTGTTTTCAGCGGATTGGCCGCTGCCGGCCGAGGTTTTTCGGAGGTCCGCCGAAACCTGCCATAATTAAAAGGTTATGCGAACTGAGTGGGTAGCGAAACGCCACAACGATCCTATACGGACACAGATGTTCTACGCCCGCCGCGGCATCACCACTGGTGAAATGGAGTATGTCGCGCGGCGCGAACGGCTGACCCCGGAGTTGGTTCGAGACGAGGTTGCGCGCGGGCGCATGATCATTCCCGCCAACGTCAACCACCCGAACCTGGAACCGATGTGCATCGGCGTTGCGGCTGCCTGCAAGATCAACGCCAACATCGGCAATTCCGCCACCACTTCAAACATCGCCCAGGAACTGGAGAAGTTACACTATTCCATCAAGTATGGCGCGGACACCGTGATGGACTTGTCCACCGGCGGCGATATTCCGAGCATCCGCCGGGCCATCATCGACGCTTCACCGGTGCCCATCGGGACGGTGCCGATTTACGAGGCGCTCAGCCGCGTGCGGCGGGTGGAGGACCTGACGGCGGAGTTGATGCTCGAAGTCATCGAGGAACAGGCCGAGCAGGGCGTCGACTACATGACCATCCACGCAGGTGTGCTGATCCAGTACATCCCGCTGGCCACCCGGCGGATTACCGGCATTGTCAGCCGCGGAGGCTCGATTCTGGCCGAATGGATGGTGAAGAACCGCAAACAGAATTTCCTGTATGAGCGGTTTGAAGACCTCTGCAGGATCTTCCAAAAGTACGACGTCAGCTTTTCGCTGGGCGACGGGTTGCGGCCGGGCAGCGTTGCCGACGCCAGCGACGAAGCGCAGTTTGCCGAGCTGAAGACGCTGGGCGAGCTGACCAAAACGGCTTGGGATTACGACGTGCAAGTGATGATCGAAGGGCCCGGCCACATTCCGATGGACCAGATTCAGATGCAGGTGGAAAAAGAAGTCGAGATGTGCCACGAGGCGCCCTTCTACACGCTGGGCCCGCTGGTAACCGATTTCGCGCCCGGCTACGACCACATCACCTCGGCCATCGGCGCCGCCATGATCGGCTGGCACGGTGCGGCCATGCTCTGCTACGTCACGCCGAAAGAGCACCTCGGGCTGCCGGATAAAGAGGACGTCAAACAGGGCCTGATCGCGTACAAGATTGCCGCACACGCCGCCGACATCGCGCGCCACCGTCCGGGGGCCCGCGACCGCGACGACGCGCTCAGCCGGGCCCGCTACCGCTTCGACTGGAACAGCCAGTTCGATCTCTCGCTCGACCCGGAAACGGCCCGCGCCATGCACGACGAGACCTTGCCCGACGACGGCTACAAGGCCGCCAAGTTCTGCTCGATGTGCGGACCGCAGTTCTGCTCGATGAATATTTCGTCTCGCGTCGAGGAGTTCAGCGCGGAGGAGGCGGCGGCCATCCTCAACGGCGGCTGCGAAGAGCACCACGCCGTCAAGGACGACCTGGTGAAGCTCTCCGGCGATTGATGTTTCCCCTGAACCCAACCGACCGCGTGCTGCTGCTGACGCTGCCGCCGCCGGATGAGGTCGCCGAGTTGGCGGAACACCTCGAGGGCGGGTTGATTGTCGGGTTCACCAGTGAGGCGGACCTCGGCGAGGCGCGCCGCGCGCTCCGCGACCGGGTGAACGTGATGATTCTGGCGTCGCCCGCCGAGTCTTTTCCCTGGCAGGACGGTTTTTTCACGTTAGCGGTGGAATTCGCAGACCGGTGGGAGCATCCGCGCCAGACCGCGGGCGAAGTGGCCCGGGTGCTGGCGCCCGGCGGGCGCCTGCTGCTGCCCGCAGGGTTCCCGGCGTCCGGAGATTGCCTGGCAGCCTATTTTTCGGGGCCGGATGAGCATCCCGGCCGCTTCTCTTCCTACCTCCGGATTCGATAGACTGCTGAATCGGCCCCGTGGCGGCGGCTATGACCCACACCAGCGGCACCAGCCTTGGACCGTACGAGATCGTCGAACTCATTGCCGAAGGCGGCATGGGCGAAGTGTATCGCGCCCGTGACACCCGGCTGGGACGCGACGTCGCCATCAAGGTCCTGAATCGCTCGCTGGAGGAAGATCCGGAACGGCGCCGGCGCTTCGAACAGGAAGCCCGCGCGGTGGGCGCCATCAGCCATCCCAATATCGTCGCCGTCTACGATGTCGCCTTCGAGCGCGGGCATCCTTTTGTTGTGACCGAACTGCTGGAGGGCGAGAGCCTGCGGGCGCGGGTCGCGGCCGGTCCGCTGCCGCCGCGCCGCGTGGTGGATTTTGCCGCACAGATG
This sequence comes from Bryobacterales bacterium, assembly GCA_963810595.1. Taxonomy (GTDB): domain Bacteria; phylum Acidobacteriota; class Terriglobia; order Bryobacterales; family Bryobacteraceae; genus CAWEOG01. The sequence continues at coordinate 60,324 of CAWEOG010000009.1, forward strand.
GCGCAGGGCTTGGCGGCAGCCCACGAGAAGGGCATTGTCCATCGCGATCTGAAGCCGGAAAACGTCTTCGTCACCACCGACGGACGCATCAAGATTCTGGACTTCGGTCTGGCCAAGGATTCGCACGGGGTACTCGGCGCCGGGCCGGCGGACCGCGTCAGTACGCTCACCCAGCCAGGCGTACTGCTCGGCACCATCGGCTACATGTCGCCGGAACAGGTGCTGGGCCGTCCGGCCGACACCCGCTCAGATGTCTTCTCCTTCGGGGCGGTGCTCTACGAAATGCTGACGGGCAAGCCCGCGTTTCAAAAGGAATCAGCGGGTGAGACCTTGGGCGCCATCCTGCACGGCGAGCCCTCGGAACTCGAGAGTTTCGAGCACAAACTTCCGCCGGCGCTCGAGCGAGTGGTGCGCCGATGCCTGCAAAAGGATCCGGAGGAGCGGTTCCGCAACGGCCGCGAGCTGGCGTTCACCCTGGACGCCATCGCCGGGCTCACCAGTTCGGAGACGCCTTCGGCCTTGGCGGCGGCACGGCACCCCAGGCCGCCACGAATCAGCCGCGAAGGCAAGCGCGCCGCGTTGTTTGTTTCGCTGGGTGTGTTGGTTGGCCTCGTGGCCGGCATCACCCTTGGCTACCGCATGATCCCTCCGCGTCAGGCGGACACCCACTCCCTGCGGTTTCTGACCTATGGCGGGCGCGACAGCTCTCCCTCCGTTTCACCGGATGGCCGCACCGTGGCGTTCACCTCCGACCGCGACGGCCGCTCGCGCATCTGGCTGAAGCAGATGGCCGGGGCCGAAGAAGTGGCCCTGACCGAAGGCCTGGACGATTTTCCGCGGTTCTCGCCCGACGGCGCTTCCATCCTTTTCGTACGCAGCGAGGGAGGCCGGTCGTCGCTCTACCGCGTGCCGGCGCTCGGCGGCGAAGCGCGCAAGCTGCTGGACGACGCCGTCGAAGGAGACTGGTCGCCGGATGGAAATCGCATCGCATTCGTGCGTCTGGTGGACCGCGAATCCTACGTTTCTTCGGTGTTGGGCATCTTCGACACCAGCACCGGCCGCCAGCGCCTGGCCGGGCGTGTGGCCAACGAACGGCTGGCCCACCCCCGCTGGTCGCCGGACGGAAAGACGATCGCGGTTGTCCCGGTGGTGCTGATGACCGGCGCTCCGCCCAACATCTACCTGTTTCCGGCCGACGGCGGCGCGCCCCGCACGCTCCGGCCGCCGGCGGGATTCGGCATCTCCTCGGCCGCTTTCGTGGGAACCGGCGACGCGGTGGTCTACGCTCTGGGCGAAACGCCCGCCGGTGGCGTCGGCGGCAGCGCCGGAGGCAATTCCTACGTGATCCGGCAGAACATTTATACCGGCGAATCCCAGCGACTGTTCTGGAACCCGTACGGCAGCCAGTTGATGGAGGTGTGCGGGCCGGGACGCCTGGTGTTCGACACCCGCAGCCGCCAGGAGAGCCTGCGCGAAGCGCCCATCAACGGCGACCCGGCCGCGCGCGGGCGATGGCTGACGCGGGGCAACAGCACCGATCGCCAGCCGGTCTATTCGCCCGACGGCGAGTGGATGATGTTCACTTCGAACCGCGGCGGAAATCTGGACCTGTGGACGCTTCACACACGCACCGGCGCGGTGCGGCGCGTCACCGACAGCCACGCCTCCGACTGGGACCCGGCGTACGTCGGCGATGGCAAGACGATTGTCTGGAGCTCCAATCGAACGGGCCATTTCGAAATCTGGATGGGCGCGGCGGACGGCGGCAATGCACGCCAGTTGACCCACGACGGGCTCGACGCCGAGAACCCCTCGGCGACCCCGGATGGCGCGTGGATTGTCTATGCGTCGGGGAATCCGGAAAAACTCGGGCTTTGGAAGGTGCGCGCGGATGGAACCTCGGCAAGCCGGTTGGTATCCGGCTCCGCTATCTTCCCCGAAGTCTCGCCGGACGGAAAATACGCCGCCTACATGACCAACTTTCTGCCCGACAGCGTGGCCATCCGCGTGGCGCGCGTGGCGGACGGCTCGCCGGCGAATTTCGAGATCCACATCCCCATACGGAACGTCTCCACCTCCGGCTCGCTGGGACGCCTGCGCTGGATGCCGGACGGAGGCGCCATCGCGTTTCTCGGACAGAACGAGAGGGGCGTGAATGGCGTCTTCGTTCAGCGGTTTGCGCCGGGCCGCGACACTTCGGCCACGCGACGCCAGATCGGCGGCTTCGATGAAGAGAGTTCCACCGAATCGTTCGGCATCTCACCCGACGGGCGGCGGTTGACGGTAGCCGGCTGGGACCAGGTATTCAGCCTGGTGCTGGCGGAAAACGTGCCCGGCGTGAGTCCTCCCAAGTGGGTGGAGTAGCGCTCCTCCTGCTGCGGCCGCCGCAATCGTCTGTCAACCCTTCCCCGGCTTGTCTGCGACTGACGAGGGGCGTCATAAGAGTGAAGAAAAGTGCAATACCCGGCACGTTACTTGTCATGAGTGACTGCTGCCCCATCTCCGCCTTGCCACACCTTTCGAGCGGCGCACGTCAACTGCCCTCGTACGAGCTTCCACCTTGGAGTTGAACGAGTATGGGCACGGTTTTGAGCCGCCGCAAAGCTGAGGTGTTCCTCGTCCCTCCGGCGGGTCATGCCGGCGTTGAAGGCAGTAATCGCGTCAATACCTCGCGAACTCGGACCGCGCACCAAGTCGCCATCCATGGCGTCCTCGTCGATGTACAAACGAAGGCCGCTCACAGGTGTTTCGCAGGGGATGGGAAGATCTTCTCGGCGGCCGTCTCGTCGGCCGCTATGTCGGCGTCAATTTCCTCCCGGTTGGCATGGTAGTATGCCAGAGCCGCATGAATCTGCGCCAGCGTCAAATGCTCGATCCTGGCCGCGATTTCCTCGGGAGTCAGGCCCAGGTTGTGCCAGCCGGCAATACGCCGTACCGTGACTCCAGTACCCGCGATGCACGGCCCTCCCCCCGGATCTCGGGGGCTCTTTCGATCGGCGTTCCAATATCAATGATGGTAGACATTGCTCGGCCTGCCCGATCCAGCTTAAGTATAAATCCACCGGCCGGGCTTCTATCCCACATTCCGCTTGGGCTCTGCCCGTCCCATCAGAGCCAGCTCCGACGTGGTTACCATCGGGCGCCCACGACAGTATGATGGTTTCAAACCTAATCGAGCAGGACTGGTTACAGTTCCGCGATGAGGCCCTGCGACAGATCGCGATTGGCTGGTGTGAAGAGAATCAGGTTTCCTGGGAGTAGGCGACTTTACGAACCCCGGTACCACGACATAGAATTCAATCCGACAGTTAGGTCTGAATTGGGAGTCGTCGCTCCAAAAGCCTAAGAGTCCGCTTACTTGCGTGCGCGGCTCCGCGCCATGCCGAATCGCCGGAGCGTCACGACTGCTCCGGCCAATCTGCCACTCAGTACGGGAGGACAGCCCCAAATGGGGCGGCTGGTTTTGTCACTCGGACAGGGGGGCCTTAACTTATAAGTCGTTTCTATGTTGTAATGGTTGACAGATCTGATATATCACTAACGAGGACGAGGAACCAGAGTGAACAACATCGACAAGATCATCTCTCAACTGGAACGGCAGAAGACTGCCATCAATCGCGCCATCGATGCGTTGCGCGAAGTTTCCGACAAAGGGGCAGCCGCGACCGTAAAATCCGTTGGCAGCAAGCCGGTTGCCCGTAAGAAGCGCCGGCTGAGTCCCGAGGGACGGCGACGCATCGCAGAGGCGGCACGCCGCCGCTGGGCAGCATTGAGGGCTGGCCAATCCGGAAAGGAAACCGCAAAGCCCGCGAAGAGAGGCAGGCCGGCTAAGAAGACGGCGAAAGCGAGGGCCGCCAGGAAGGCGGCTGCCGCAACACCGACCGCTGAATAATACGCCACCTCGAACCGGTCTCTCGCCGTGGCCGGAAGACACACCACGGATAACAACGTGGTGTGTCTTCGGGGCCACCTGGTGAAGCACCTTCTCTGACCATCGGGACTCACCACTGAAAGTGGATGCCCCGACGGGTGTGCCCCAGCGCCGCTCGCTGTAGAGTGCCGGAGTCCGCTCCCGCACCCTACGGGTGGGAGCGTATCTTCGCTAAGATCAGAGACAGGATGCCGCTACACAATATTCTTCGCCTGTTCGGGCTGCAAGCCGGCGAGTCCGCCGGCGATGCCACCACCCATGCAGATGCCGTACGCAAGATTGCCCAGTCGCTGGAAGCAATGGATGCCGAGCGGGCCCGCTTCGTAGCGGCCTTTGCGTATATGCTCAGCCGGGTCGCGCGCGCCGACCTGCACGTGAGCGCCGAAGAGACCACCGCGATGGAGCGCCTGGTGAGAGAACGCGCCGGGCTGCCCGAGGACCAGGCCGCGCTGGTGGTCGAGATGGCCAAGCACCAGAACAAGCTGTTCGGCGGCACCGAGGATTTTCTGGTAACCCGCGAATTCGGCCGCACCGCCACCCAGGAACAGAAGCTCTGGCTGCTGGATTGCCTGTTTGCGGTGGCCGCCAGTGAAGACCAGATCTCGGTGGTCGAAGACAACGAGATCCGCCAGATCGCGAGCGAGCTGCTGGTGGAGCATCCGGATTACATCGCCGTCCGTTCCAAGTACCGCGACCAGTTGGCGGTGCTTCACGACAACACGCCGTAACCACACAGTCAGGAGAGAGTGCCATGTCCGCCACCCGCAGAGAGTTCCTAGTCCAAGGCGCCGCGATTGCCGCCACGTCGAGCTTCGCCGCCGCGCAATCCGGCCGGGTGATCGCCGCCCCGGGTAAGGAAAACTGGTACGACCAGCCCATGCGCTGGTCGCAACTGGTGTTCGTGGAAAACGACCCGGGACGCTACGACCCCAAGTTCTGGCTCGACTACATGCGGCGCTTGCACTCAGACGCGATCTGCCTAAGCGCGGGCGGCTGCGTGGCCTTCTATCCCACCAGCATTCCTCTCCATCACCGCAGCCGATGGATGGGCGACACCGACCCGTTCGGCGAGTTGATGGAGGGATGCCGGAAGATGGACATGGTGGTAGTGGCACGCACCGACTCACATGCCATTTGGGAAGACGCTGCCGCCGCGCACCCGGAATGGATTGCCGTCGATGCCGCCGGCAAAAAGCGTCGCCACTGGGCCATGCCTGAGATGTGGGTAACCTGCGCGCTGGGCCCCTACAACTTCGAATTCATGACCGATGTCACGCGCGAGATTATAAAGCGCTATCAGGCCGACGGCATCTTCACCAACCGCTGGGCCGGCAGCGGGATGTGTTACTGCGATGCGTGCCAAAAGAACTTCCGCAAGGCCAGCGGCTTCGATCTTCCCCGCACCAATAATCCACAAGACCCCTCGCGCCGCGCTTACATCCTGTGGCGACAGGATCGTCTGTTCGAGCTGTGGCGGCTGTGGGATAAGGTAATCAAGGAAGAAAACAAGTATGCCGCCTACATCGCCAACGCCGGCGGGGGCGCCACCAGCAACCTGGACATGAAGACCATCGGCGAGCTGGCGCCCACATTGTTCGCCGACCGGCAGGCGCGGCACGGGCTGGCGCCGCCCTGGGAGGCCGGCAAGAACGCCAAGGAATACCGGGCCACGCTCGGCCACAAGGCGATTGCCGGAATCGCCAGCGTCGGAGTGGAAGAACGCTACCGCTGGAAAGACTCCGTCCAGACGCCCGCGGAAATCAAGATCTGGCTGCACGACGGCATTGCCCACGGCATGCGCCCGTGGTTTATCAAGTTCTCCGGGTATGTTTACGACGACCGCTGGGAGAAACCGGTAGAAGAGGTCTACGACTGGCACTACCGCAATCAGCGGTACTTCACCAACGCCGAGCCGGTGGCGGACGTGGCCATGGTGTACTCGCAGCAAAGCGCCTGGTTTTATGGCGGCCCGAACATGCGTAGCAAGGTGGAAGACCACACGTTGGGTCTCTACCACACGCTGGTGGAGGCGCGCATTCCGTTCGAAATGGCGCACGACCGGCTGCTCGATGCCGGGCACATCGACCAATTTAAGTTGCTGCTGCTGCCCAATATCGCTGCGCTCTCCGACGCGCAGTGCGGGCAACTGCGCGACTACGTGAAACGGGGGGGCAGTCTGCTGGCCACTTATGAAACCTCGCTCTACGACGAGTGGGGCAAGCCCCGCGCGGATTTCGGCCTGGCCGATCTTTTCGGAGCCAGCTTCACGGGCAAGCGCGAAGGGCCGATGCAAAATTCGTACCTGCGTCTGCAGCACGAAACCAAACACCCCATCCTGAGGGGCCTCGAAGACGCGCCCCGCATTATCAATGGCGCCTACCGCGTCGAAGTGAAGACCACCACGCCGTTTCCCCAGCCTCCGGTGACGTTGATTCCTTCCTATCCCGACCTGCCGATGGAAGAAGTGTTCCCGCGCCAGGACAACACCGGAATTCCCGAAATCTACCTGCGCGAGTTCGGTAGCGGCCGGGTGGTCTTCATCCCCTGGGACATCGATCGCATCTATTGGGAAGTGATGGCCTGGGATCACGGGCGGCTGCTCGCCAACTGCGTCCGCTGGGCCATGCGCGATTCGGCGCCGGCCACCGTGGAAGGCGCCGGGATGGTGGACGTATCCGTGTGGCGCCAACCGGATTCCATCGCGGTCCACCTGGTGAACCTCACCAATCCGATGATGATGAAAGGTCCTTACCGCGAGCTGCTGCCCGCGCCGGAACAGAAAGTAAGGGTGCGGCTGGCGGCGGGCCAGGAGCCCAAGAGCGTGCATCTGCTTTCGACGGGCGCCGAGGTGCGGCCCCAGCGCGCCGGCGAGTGGATCGAGGTCGACGTGCCTCCGTTCCTGCTGCACGAAGTGGTCGCCGTCGATCTGTAATTCCGATGGCCCTGGATGAAGAACAGAGGCGAAGGGCCACGCTGTGCGGCGTATTCACGTCCACTTGCGTGCTCTCGGCCCTGATGGAAGCCGTTTGCCTTGGCGTGCACGCCGTCAGCCTGTACGGCATACGGTTCGACACGCTGGCGCCGGGCCTTCGCTTCTGGCACCTTTTCGTCCCGCTTGTGTTTGCCGCACCGCCGCTCGCCTACTACTATCACCTGCGATCGGGGACGTGGACGGCCGCGCACCGGTCGTGGCCCGGCTGGGCGCGCGCCGCCGTCGTCGGCTCCGCCGTCTACGCTGCCATCACTATCGTTGCGGCGCTGATCCTGATGGGTGGCGGCGTACCGATGGAAGCGGATGGCGTCACCTGGCTGGGATATCCCGGCTTGGTATTTCGGCTGCTTTCCCAGCGGGAATACGACGCATGCGTGGCTCTGATGTGGCAGACTCTGTCGGCCGTAGGGTTGTCGCTGTACCTGCTCCTGATGCTGTACGCCTGGCAGTTCCGTCGGGACAGCTCCGACCGCTTCCGCGAGATCCGCCTGTGGCGCGGGCGGGACTGAGGCACCACATCATTCTTCGCGCAGCGCGATAGACGGGTCGACACGCGCGCTGCGCATGGCCGGCAGCAGGCTGGCCAGCACTGCCACCGCAAGCATCGAAAGCGCGCCCGCGCTGAACAGCAGAACCCGGTGATCCAGGCGCACCAGCAGCATGTAGTTGTCTTCACCCGGAGGAATCATCGCCGGGAACAGTTGAATCAGCTACCAGGCCAGCAGCACGCCGGCAATCCCGCCCCACAACACCAGCAGCGAGCTTTCGGTCATCATCTGCCCGAGCAGCCGGCCTCGTCCGGCGCCCGATGCGGCGCGGATGGACAGTTCCCTGGTCCGTTCCTCGCTGCGCGCCAGCGTCAGGTTGGCCACGTTGGCGCAGGCGATGAGCAGTACAAACCCGACCAGCAGCAGGAAGATCGCCCCATAATCGACGGTCCGCTCTCTCTGGCGCTCCGATTCCAGCGTCAGCCAGAAGGAGGCCCGGCGATACGCGCGCGCATCGTCCTTTTCCCACTGCTGCGCCAACGATTGAAGCTGCGCGCGCGCCTGTTGCGGGGTGGCACCGGGGGCCAACCGGGCCTTTTAGAAAGACCGCGAAATGCGAAGCGAATATTCCTTAACCTCGCGGTGAGCCTCGACTTCCAATCGTCTTCCGCGGCGGCGGTTGCCCCACCGCGAATAAAGCCAGACGACCGTAACGGCGAATCCACCCTTCGCTCCACAGCGCCGTGCCACCGAAATCCCAAGCCTCTCCTCTTGGCAGTGAATCTCGGTAATCTGAAGGTCGGGCAGACCTAAAAGGGTCTCTGATTCAGCAGCAAAGCGTGTGGTTCCCTCTCCCGAACAGACCTCCTGCGCATGCGAAGCTGGCTCGCGCCGGCCGCCGGCTCGCAGCCCGGTACAGGAAACCAGGCCTAAATCGTCACCTTCTTAATCCATAGGTCATGCAAGTTGCAGGTGCTAGTGACGGTGACACTTCCTTTATAACCCGCCGGCAAGGAATGCTCCGATACCGGTTGGTCTTTCCAACTGAAGGTCTTGCGATCGACAAATGTGCCATTGGCGAGCACCACGCTGTGGCTGACGATATAATGCGCCTCGCTCATAGGATGAGGAGTGCGGATGGTTATTTTGCCGCCATTGATCTGGACAACGGGTACGTGCAGCGCTTCTTTGCCTTTCCAGTGGCCGGGATTGTCTTCGGTAAACACCACGTTGGTCCACGTATCGGGCGCCGCCGCCTCGGCCAGACGAGGTAGCGCAACGGTCGCTGCGGTGCCCGTGAGGGCGGCAAGGACGAGATTTCTACGTTTCATTTTGGCCCTTTCTTGAACTCATCGATACGGAAAGCCAGTTTTGGATTTTCGGGTCCCATTCAGTATAACCGAGATTTCCATCTTGGACTTCCAGATCGCGGTCAAAATAAGCCAAACCCCCATCCGTTGGTCAGCAAGTTGCGTTCTTTCTGCCTGGAGCCGTTTTCGGCGCCGCAAAGCGGGATTGTCTGGCTGCCCACAAAATCCAAAACCGGGGAATCCCACAAAACGAGGGCGATTATTGGAGGATGACTCTCTCTCCGCCCTTCAAGCCCGCGAGGACCTGGGTCTTCACACCGTTCGAGATTCCCAGGTTTACGGCGATCTTTCTCTTGCCGGCGTCGGCGGTGCTGTCCGGGGTCTCGACGAAGGCCTTGCGGCTGCGGTCGTAGCCGACGGCCGATTCCGGCACCAGCAGCACGTTCTTGCGCTCCTCGAGAATGATTTCGGCGTTGGCGCTCATGTTGGCCTTCAGCTCGCCGCCGGGGTTCTTGATGGAAACACGCACCTCGAACGTGGTGACGTTGTCTTTTTCCACGCCGAGCGGGGAGATCTTGGTCACCTGGCCTTGGAACTTGCGGTCTTTGAACGATTCGACAACGATGCGCGCCGGCTGGCCCAGGTAGACGTTGCCGATGTCCGCCTGGTCCACCTTGCCGAGCACATAGACGTCGCTGACGTCGCCAAGCTGCATCAGCAGCGTCGCGTTTGAGCCCACCACCAGAATGGAGCTGACGGCGTCGCCCACTTCCACGTCGCGCGACAGCACCAGGCCATCCATCGGGCTGACGATAGTGGCGTTGCGCAGCGATTCTTCCACGCCGTCGAGCACCGCCTGGGTTTGCGCCACCTGTGCCTTGGCGCGGGCGATTTCGGCGCGTGCCACCGCCAGGTTCCGGGTGGCCGACATCTGCTGGTTCAGCGCCATCTGGTACGCCTTCTCGGCGTCCTCCACCAGGGAGCGCGCAATCAGGCCCTGCTTTTGCAGCTCGTGGGCGCGGTCCATGGCCGACTTGAGGAAGGGGAGGTCGGGTCCCTGCGCTTCCACCTGGTTGCGCGCGTAGGTGGCCTGGGCCGATTCCACTGCCGCCTCGGCGGCCATCAGCGTAGCCTGCGCCTCCCGCTGGCCGGCCAACAGCTCCTCTTTGTCCAGCTCTACCAGAACCTGGCCCTGCTTCACGGTGTCGCCGTAATCGACGAAGATCTTCTTGACGATGCCGCTGGCCTTCGACTTCACTTCCACGGTTGACCGCGGCTGGATTTTTCCGGTGGCCACCACCGAGCGGGCGATATCGCCGGTCTCAACCTGGACAATTTTGGCCGGATCGATCTTGTTGCCGGGCTTGAGCGCCGCGCGGATGCCAACGCCCGCGCCGCCGAGCAGCACGGTAATCACGATCAGCCAAAGCCACCAGCGCCTCTTCTTCCCTCTCCGTCCATTCACAACCGGACTTGCCATGTCATGCTCCCTTGGATTCCGGAACTGGCCGTATGTTCCGCCAAATCGGGTATACGTTTCAGCCGCTGATTTGTTCGCGGAAATCTGGGGTGAGGCGGCGGAAATCGAGGCCGCTAATTGATGATCCCGGGTTGCAGCGGAACATCGGCCAGACTGTTGAGGTATTCCTCCACATTCGTATAGCCGTCTTCGCCGGCAACCCGCGCCGCGTCGGAGGCGTCGAAGGGATTCAATCCGTGGCTTCGCTCCCATTCGTCGGGCATGCCGTCGCGATCGCTGTCGCGGGGCGGGCGTTCGCTTCGATATTCCGGCCACCCGCCCACCTCCCATTGCGAATCGATGATGGCGCCCTTCCCTTCCCGAACTTCCCTGATGATTCTGGCATTGATGGCGTCGCGTTTCGGCCGGATGGCCCCCGCCTGGGAGAGGACCTCATCGTAAGCCGAGCGCGCCGGAAGCGTGTTCACGTGCGGCGCCTCGAAGGGCTCGGGAACCACCGTCACCAGGCGCTTGCCTTTGAACTCCCATTTGTCGAACAAAGCGGTGTTATCCATTGAAAGAACATCGTTGCCCACCACGTAGTTGCCCTGGATGCAGTAGCGGACGTCGGCGGTGTCGGTGAGTACGATGGGCCCGCGTTTCCGGTTGCTGTCGGGGCCCGGCTTGATGTAGTTCGATATGTAGTTGGCGCTGAGGTGGTCTCCGGTCATGCCGCTGCAAATCCGGCCATAGTTGTAAATCACGTTGTTGCGCACATCGAAGACGGGATAGGGCGGCCGAAGATAATTGTCGCCCAGGCGCGGGTTGCGGGAATCGTTGTCGGCCCACAGGTTGTGGTGGAGCGAAACCCCTCCCGCCGCCCTCACCAGCGATCCGTACCCGTGCGGGCCTTTCGAATGGACGCTGTCGTTCAGCGCTTCCGCGATGATGCACCATTGGACGGTGACGTCGGCGATGGCCCCGCTGGGCGAGAGCGCTTCATCTACCGACCAGCCGGCCGAGCAATGGTCGATGACCACGTTTCGGCTGTTGCCGCCCACCGAGATGGCGTCCACCTCCTGGCCGGAAAGGTCCCCCGGACGCGAGCGCAGGAAGCGCACGACCACGTCATGGGTATCGACGATCAGGCCGAAGCGCCGCAACAGGATGCCGTCGCCCGGGGCGGTCTGGCCGGCAATGGTGATGTAAGGCTCGACAATCCGGATGGGCGACTGCAGATCGATGATACCCGATACGCGAAAGATGACGATCCGCTTGCCTTTCGCCTCGCAGGCGCCGCGGAAACTGCCGTGGCCCGAGTCGTTCAGATTGGTGACGAAGATCACCTGGCCGCCGCGCCCGCCCGGAGTGGTGGCTCCGAAGCCCTCGGCGCCGGGAAACGCCGGTGTCGCGGCGCCGAATGCCTGCTCCGGACAGATTGTCAGCGCGGCACACACAAGGGTGACTGTCGCAAAAAAGCCGGACCGGTTCTTGCCTGCCATGAAACAGCTCCCGTGTTCAACAGTAGATCACATCCTCGCCATCAAACGCCGGATGCGATAGGCTGTTTGTTTCACCGCTGCCGGGCCGTAGGGGGTCGACGTCGGGCCGCGCAAACCGCCCCGGAGGGGGAAATGGTACGGAAGATCCTCATTCTGGCTTCCACCCTGTCGCTTTGGACCGCGCTGCCTGCCAGCGCCGAGACCTTGCGCGTGGCCACTTTCAACGTCCGGTTTCCGTCGCCGCGCGACCGGGAAAACTCGTGGGAAAGCCGCCGCGACCTGTTGGTGGAAACCGTGCGCGAAATGCACGCCGATATCATCGGGACGCAGGATCTGGACAAAACCCAGGGCGATTACATTGTCGGCAAGCTACCCGAGTACACCTGGTTTGGGATCGGCAGCAACGGGGGTAGCGACCAGGAACACTGCGGCATCTTCTACCTGAAAGACAAATACCGGGTTCTCGAATCGGGTAATTTCTGGCTTTCGGAAACGCCCGACCGGGCCGGCAGCCGCTCGTGGGATATTACGATTCCCCGGGTGGTTACCTGGGCCCGGTTCGAGGATACCGCCACCGCCTCGACATTCAGCGTCTACAACGTCGAACTTCCGCAGCGCAACCAAAACGACCTGGCCCGGCTGAACTGTGTCCGCATGCTTCGCGCCCGGCTGGCGGAGCTTCCCGCGACGCTGCCCGTGGTGCTGACCGGGGACTTCAACACGCGGGCCGGCGGCATGGCTTACGGCATCCTGTCGCCGTTGCTCAAAGACGCCTGGTCCGCCGCAGCGAAGAAGGCCGGACCGGAGGGGACCTTTCACAGTTTCCAGGGACTGGAATCGCAGGCGCGCATCGATTGGATTCTGTACCGCGGCTTCCGCCGGGTCATCCGGGCCGAGACGGTGACAAGAAACGAGGACGGCAAATATCCCTCGGACCACTACCCGGTTTTTGCCGAGTTGGAGTTTTAGTTTAGCCTTTGATGACGCCCATGGGACGCAGGCGGGCGACCCGGCGGGCCAAACCCGCCTTCTGAACCACCTCGATCACTTCGTCCACGTCTTTGTAAGCTTCCGGAACCTCTTCGAGAATGCCGTGCTTGGTTTCGCTGCGAACCAGAATGCCGCGCTCTTCGAGCGACCGGGTCACCTCGGCCGCGCTGCGGCCCTTCCTGGCGGCCGCGCGGCTCATCAACCTGCCCGCGCCGTGGCAAACCGAGCCGAAGCTCTCGCGCATCGCGCCTTCCGCGCCCACCAGAATCCACGAAGCGGTTCCCATGCTGCCGGGAACCAGCACCGGCTGGCCGCACTCCCGGTAGACGCCGGGAATCTCCTTGTGGCCCGGTGGGAACGCCCGCGTCGCGCCTTTCCGGTGCACCAGCACGTCCACCCGGCGGCCCTCGAATTCGTGTTTTTCGCGCTTCGCAATGTTGTGGCAGACATCGTAGAGCAGGTCCAGGCGGGTGCCCTCTCCAAACACCGTCCGGAAGGAGCCGCGCAGGAAGTGAAGAATGGCCTGTCGGTTCGCCCACGCGAAATTGGCTGCGGCGCGCATGGCCCCCAGGTACTCCTGCCCCTCGTCGCTTTGCGTGGGGACACAGGCCAGTTGGCGGTCGGGCAGCTCGATGTCGTACTTCTTCATCGCCGCGCCCATTCTGGCCAGGTAGTCGGTGCACACCTGGTGGCCGAGCCCGCGCGAGCCGCAGTGCACCAGCACCACCACCTGGCGCTCTTCGAGATTCATGGCGCGCGCGGCCGCCGCGTCGTGGATCGACTCGACGTACTGAATTTCCAGAAAGTGGTTGCCGCTGCCGATGCTCGCAAGCTGCGGCCGGCCCCGGTCTTTGGCCCGCTCGGAGACGCAATTATGATCGGCGTCGGCCAGGCAGCCGTGCTCCTCGGCGCAATCGGTGTCCCCGTCTTCGCCGTAGCCGTTTACCACCATCCAGCGGGCGCCCTTCTGCAGCACCTCGTTGAGCTGCTTCTCGGTTACCTTCAGGCGGCCGCGCCCGCCGGTCCCGCAGGGCACGTCGCGGAACACCTGGTCGACCAGTTCGGCCAGCCGGGGCCGCACTTCGGGCTCGTCCAGGTTGGTGGTAACCATGCGGACGCCGCAGTTGATGTCGAAGCCCACGCCGCCGGGCGACACCACGCCGTCTTCCCAGTCGGTAGCCGCCACGCCGCCGATGGGAAAACCGTAGCCCTGGTGGATGTCGGGCATGGCCAGGCTGGGACCCACGATGCCCGGCAGCGCGGCGACATTGACGGCCTGCTCGAGCGAAAGGTCCTTGCGGATCTGGCGGACCAACCCTTCGCTCGCGAACACCAGCACGCCGGTTTTCATGCCGCGCCGCTCGTCGCGCGCCACCCGGTAGCGAATGCCATCTTCCGAAGTGAGTGAAATGCTCATCCCACGCCTGGAGGGGAATTACACATCGAGGTACACATCGCAGGTCCAGCGGCCCGCCTCGTGCACAACCCGCAACTGGTGATAGGTGACTCCCTTCACCACCAGCTTGGGGGCGTGACGGGCATCGTCTCTCGGTTCGCCCCAACTCACGCCGCGCACGCTGTGCTCCGCCACCTCTTCGACCGTGAATCGTTTCAGCGCCACGCGCTGCCCGTCTACATAGTAGAGTACTTCACTCAGCCAGTTCACCAGCAGCGATTCCAGGTCTTCCCCTTCGGCGGCAAGCGGGTAGGGGTCGTCGTCTCGGGCCGCCTCGGTGTCCATGGCGATGGAAACCAGCGCGCTGGCGGCGTTGGCGAACATTTCCTCGAGCGATTGGCCCCAGGCGCGCAGCCCGATGTCGGCCGTGTGCTCGAGAATGGTGAACACGGTAACGAATTATAACGAAGCCGCGGCCGCAAATCACCGGGGTGGTCCGCCGCTCATTTGGTGAACATGGCCACGAAGCCGCCGCCGGAACGCAGATCGGCGAAAAGCGAATCGCCGGCGCTCACCGTCCGATGGTCGATCTTGACGGCCGCCGCCTCGCCGGTGTCCCGAAGCAGCGTGGCGATGAAGGTTTCGCCGCGGCGCCCTTCAACGGACCCAGCGGGAGCCAGGAACGACAGATCGACGCGGACCGTCTTGGCATACGGCCCGTTATTCACCGCCAGGAACCAGGTGTCGCCCTTGCGCCGCGCAAAAGCCGCGACGTCGCCGATCTCGGAGATGGGCAGCACCACGGTTTCATCCCAGGTGCTGGGGATCTGCTTGATGACGTCCACCATGGGGTTGGCCAGAATGTTGGCCGGGTGCGCGGCGAACACCAGCAGCGGAGCCTGCAGCAGGATCGCATTTCCAACCTGGTGCACCCAGGTGGTGTCGGCCAGCTTTCTTCCGAAATCCATGGGCGTGTAATCGGCAAGGCCGGCCAACATGCGCGTGAACGGCAGGGTGACTTCGTGCAACGCGTACGGCGGCTGCGCCTCCATGCCGCGAATGGCTTCGACGCCGATGTTGTTGGGGTAGGTTCGTTCCATTCCGGTGGGCTTGTTGGCGCCGTGGAAATCCACCACCAGGTGGTATGCGGCGCAGATCCTCAATATCTCGTCGTAAAGATCGACGACCTCTTTGTTCTCGTGATCGAAGAAGTCGATCTTCCAGCCGGCCACGCCGGTGCGTTTGGACAGCTCCGCCAGGTCCCGGATGTCCTGCGCGGTCTTGAACCGCGCGCGCGAGCTCCAGATGATGATCCGAACCCCGCGCTGGCGCGAATAATCCACCAGCTCTTTCAACTGCGCCTCGGGCCAGCGCGACCAGAAGCCCTCGAGCAGGTTGTACTCGAAGCCCAGCTCGCCGGCCAGCCGGGAGAATTCTTCCATGCCTTCGAGAGTATCGTTGCCGCCGTCCAGGTACGCCCACACGGCCCGGCCGGGTTTGATCCAGTCGGTGTGGATGCCATTCGGAAACAGCTTGGGGTCGGGCGGCGGCGCGACGTTGTGCACGATGTCGCAATTCACCAGGGTGTTCAGGTCCGCTCCGATCATCACGACCCTCCAAGGCGTCGTGATGGTGCCGGTGACCGCCGCCGCGTGGCTCAATCTTTCGACGTCGTTCGGAAACCGCAGCCGGAACGGGTAAGAGGCCGGAATGGCGTGGCCGAGCCTGGCGTAGAGCATGCCGTTGCCATCTGCCTGCAAGCCCATGCCGCTATAGTTCTGGAGCGCCCCTTCGGTGATCGCGGCGTAAGGGCCGTTGCCGGCCAGCCGGAAGGTTACCGGCGGGGCCAGGAATCCTCCGGGCGGCACGGCGCGGATGGACTTCCGCGCCTGCAGCCCTTCGTAGTGGTCTTCCAGGTCGTGATACCAGAGCGTAGTTCCATTCGGCAGCTTGAAGGCGGAGGCTTCGTCCGGCACCCGCGTTCCTTCGCCCGGCACCACGTGGCGGAAAGCGACGCCGTCGTCGTAGGCGCGAATTTCGAGCGTGTAGGCGGTGCCCGATTTCACGTGTTTGACGGCCACCCGCGCGCCGTTGCAGTGGTCGATGGCGGGCGTGTGGACGCCGTTCCACGGGTACTTTTCGTCTACCTGGTAACGCTCCGCGTCGCCGATTTCCGCTCCCTCCGCCAGGTTGACCTTGTCGACGACGATCCCGATCGGCGACGTCTCGATGATCGCCTTTCCGCCGAACGTGACGGAATACTCCAGGCTGCCCGCGGCGCTCGTTGCGAGCTGGAACTGGACGCGTCCGTCCGGGCTGGAAACCGTAAGCTGGCCCGCACCCAAGGCGGGCAACGAAACAGCAAGCAGCGCGCACAACGAGAGAACCGCCCGAGTTTTCATAAAATCGTTCCTCCCAAGCCAAGGTTCGGAATGGCCGACCTCAAAAATCTTACTACTTTAGCGGTCAAAGCGAAAGTACCGCCAGAGGTGAAGAAATGCCGGCGAAAACATATTCAACCAGTGACGGCCTGAGAAGCGAGGCTGCGTGAACACGGAAAGATTGAATATTCTTGCCGGTACAGATACGTCGTCGGTTCTATGTCAAGGAAATCAGAGTCGGGAACATTCGTGATACATCGTCGTTCACGTCGACGCGCGATCCGGGACGGTTGAGCCTCAGCATGAGCCGATCGACGGTGAAGCGCCCAAGATTCGCGTTTCGAATCCGCGAGAAGTCGGCCGCGGCAATCCCGGTGCGACCTTGCGCGCCGCGCACGCTCAGCCCTTCCCTGTCGAGCGTCCTTGGCATTCTCGGACGTGTAACATCACCAAAGCGACAGTCGGCTAAGCAAAGCCGGAGCACTCCCGCCGTTCGTTCCACACCTTGACTGCACGACCAACCGGAGCGTCGGACTATCATGGTCGTTGGGTAGCCGGCCGGCGAAAGGGCGCGGCCGCCGGCAGTTTGGAGGCCGCCAAGGAGACGATTTATGAACAGACGCAGATTTCTCAGTATGACTTCCGCCGGGGTTGCGGCCGCCGGCATTCCGGCCGCGGCCGCCCAGACGGGTGAAACGACGAACGTGGATACCCCGCTGCGGTTCATCGACGAGAAAACCGGCAGGAGTCCCTTTCGCGTTTCCGGCGGCCGGGCGAAGCGGCCAAACATCTTCCTGATTTCGCTCGACATGGTGAGCCCGGACTTCTACCATCCCTCCCGCCCCTTCCACCAGTACCTGAACCTTCCCACCATCCGCGGACTTTCGAACGACGGAGTGGTATTCAATAACGCCTTTTGCACGGTTCCCCTGTGCGCCCCTTCCCGGGCCTCGTATTTGACCGGCCGCTATACCTACATCCTGGGTAACGGCGAGCGCGCCCCGGACGGTCTCGAAACCGAATTGCGGCCCGACGACATCATCTTCCCCGAATACCTGAAGGCCATCGGCTACAACACGCAGCACTCTGGCAAGTCCCACGTCGGGACGAAGAAATTCCTGGATGCCTTTGGAGAAAACGACACCCCGTGGAACCGGTGGTCCCCGCCCGTCTATGACGACGAAGACTTCCTGGAATACCAGCGCCAGTTGCATGTCGAACGCCAGAAATACTCACGAGAAATTGTCACGCTGCAGGCCGACCGGAAATCTCCCGGCAATTCCCTGGGTGGCTGGATCGTCCAGCAGAACGGCAGGCCGTTTCCCCTGGAGGCGCAATATACCTACTACCTGGTCGAGCGCTCTATCAACAAGCTCGAAAGCGTGCTGGCCAGCCGCGGCGAAAGCGAGGAGCCGATTTATTTTCAATTGGATATCTTCGATCCTCACCAGCCGTTGAGCGTTCCGGATGGATTCGCGGACCGCGAGCGCGAGCTCCGTGGAGTGGTCTCTCTGCCCGAAAGCTACAAAAAAGTGCAGTCGCGGGATTGGGGCTATTTCTCCGATCAGCCAAAAATCTACGACCTTTACCGGAAATACTGGGGCCTTTATAACCCGCAGACTCTTCTGGATTACCGGGTGGCGTATGCCCTGCAAATGGAGGTGGTGGATCGGTCGCTGGCACGCTTCGTGGCCCTGCTCAAACAGCGCGGGCTGTATGACGAATCGGTCATCATTCTGATCAGCGATCACGGGGAAATGGACGGCCGCTGGGCGCTCATCGACAAGGGAGTGTACCTTTATCCGGATGTGCTGCGGGTACCCCTGGTGGTGAAGATGCCGGCCTCGTCCGGGGTGAAACATCACGCGGTGGATTCGCCCGCGTCCCTTCTTGACCTGGCGCCCACGATCCTTTCGCTGGCCGGCGTGGAACCGCAGGCCAGGATGGATGGCCACTCGCTGGTGCCGCTGATCGAAGGCACCGCGACGCCGGCGGACCGCGACTTGTTCTTCTCCTGCGGCTGGCATGTGGGTGCGAACTTCGCCTGCGGCCACCAACGCTGGAGCGCGGGAGGAGAGCACTACCTGTACAGTTACAATCTGGCCTCCAACGTCGACGAGCTGTACGACCTCCACTCCATCGACGCCGAGAATCTGGCACGTAAACCCGAATATGCCAAAGTCCGTGGGGACATGATTGAGGAGATGGGCAAAATGCTCCAGGACGAGCCGCGCTGGCTGGGCTACTGGGCCAGCTTCCGTGTGGACCACACCGCAGAGCTCCCGCGCATCCCGGGAGACCAGCAGCTTTTCCGAACGAAATAACTGTTGCCCTGGCTGGCACTCACCAACCATTTCCGGAGTTATTTCACACTTTCCCGAAGACCGGCGCCGCCCCACTTCCAACGCGCCTACACCTGGTCGAATACCTTGAGCAGTGCCGTCAGCGAAGTTCTGCTGGCGTATGCCTTTCCGCGCGGGCTTCTATAATGCGTTTCGAGCGTGAATTCCTCTTTGTAGCCCGACTTCAGCAGGGCCCGGAGCTGCCCCAGGTTGTCGAATTCACCCTGACCCACCGCGGTCCATTCCACCTTGCCGGCGGGAGTGTGCCGAAAATCCCGGAGATGCACGTTAAAGATGCGGGAGGCATCCAGCTTGCGGTAGCCGTCGGGAAAGGGCCGCTCGCCGGATTCCGCGGCATTGTTCGGATCCCACGTCAAGCCCAGCGCCGGGTTGGTAACGGCCTTCAGCAGCATGGCGGATTCGGCGCCGGTGGAGATGTAGCTGCCGCCCACGTTCTCGACGGCCAGCCGGAAGCCGCGGGCCCGCGCGCGGCGGGCGGCCTCGGCGAGAAGCCCGAAAATCCGGGTGTAAGCTTCTTTGTCCAGTTCGCCTTTGTAAGTGAAGCCGAAGACCCGCAGCTTATCCGTTCCGAGAATCTTGGCCCGCTGCATGGCCCCCTCGAACATCGCCCACTGGTTGTCGATGACCGAGCGGCCCTCGGGTGTGTCCGGCGGCAGAGGAATCTTGAAGAAACCGGTGTCGAGCACCGATGTTTTAATCGTGTGTTTGTCAAAAATGGCCCGCAATTCCCGAATTCTTTCAACCGGTTGGGCCGTATTGTATTTTCCCCAGACGTTTCGCACCTCGGCGTAACCCAGGCCGAATTCCCGAAGAAACTGCGCGGCGACTTCCGGATCGTCGTCAATCTCATCGGTGGTTACGCCCAGGCGGGATTTCAGTTTTTCGCCGGCCCACAAGGGAATCAGTGGGCTCGCGGCGCCGATCCTTAGCAATTGACGGCGGTTGAGTAAGGCCATAGCGGTATTCTATCCTACGCTGTCGGGCCACTCGAGTTACGAGCCCGAGGATACGCTTGCAGGGCTGTCTTCCTTCGTCAGGATGTCCAGGATCTGCCGGACGTCATTGCTTTCGGCGGCCCGGATGGCCAGCAGTTTCAGATTGAGCGGCGGCGGCGGAGAAACGACCAGTCTTCCGAGCAAGGCAACCTCCGCGTCCATCACCGCCAGAATCGCCGGGCGCGCGGCGGCGGGCACGGCGTTTAGTTTCACAGCCGCTTTCCAGGCCTGGTCGCGCGCCTTTACCAGGCTGAAGTTGATGAGGCGCGTTTCGGTGCGAAGATCGAGCTTTTCGAGTTCGGCGATCAGCGGCGAGACCATGGCAATCTCCCGTTCCAGGGTGGCCACCTGTTCGGCCAGCACGGCGTTGATCTGGTTGAAATCGGATTCGATGGAGGGCAGCCGATCGCCCGGCGCTGTCTGCTGGGTGGCGATCCCCAGGTCGAAGTTGATGTGCGCGTTCATGCCGGCCAGCAGTTGCTGCAACACCAGGGGAGCGGCGTCTCGGGCGGCTTCGAAGGCGACGGACCAGCTTTGGCTCGGCCGGCCGCCGGCGTCAGACCGCTCCAGCGCCTCGAAGTAGCGATTGGCAAAAACGACGTCGAGCTGCTCCAGAAGCGGGCCGTTCTCAAATCGCCCCGCCGCAATGCCATCCTTCACGGCACGGGTGACTTTGCGGTACATCGCGGCGAAATAGCCCCCGCGGCTGCGCTCCCGCCAGGCGCGGTCGATAATCCCGTCCAGCGCACCGATTACGTCGTCAATCGTCTGAATCCCCACCAAACCACCTCGTTTGACTATGATAACCGCATGAGGCAATCGGCTCTTTTCCTTCGGTCGTTGCCCGGCGCCAGGGCAATGCGGCGCCGGCTCCTGTTCCTCCCGCTTATTTTCGCGCTGCTCGCGCCTGCCGCGCTGGCAGTGAATCCCGAGCTGCTGTTGAAACCGTGGCCGGCGCGATGGATCGGCGTGCCGGGGGCGTCGCCGCATGACTACGGTGTGTACCACTTCCGCCGGACCTTTCACCTGGATACCAAGCCGGCGTCGTTCCAGGTGCACGTGACGGCCGACAACCGCTACCAGCTCTTTGTGAACGGACGGCGCGTTTGCTGGGGCCCGGCGCGGAGCGACCTGAATCATTGGCAATACGAATCGGTCGACCTGGCGCCATGGCTCAACGCTGGACCGAACGTTGTGGCGGCGGTGGTTTGGAACGATGGGCCGTTTGCCGCCGTGGCCCAGTTCAGCAGCGCCACCGGATTTCTGCTGCAAGGAGATACCGAGGCGGAAGAATTGGTCGACACCGGCGGGAATTGGAAAGCCTACCAGGATGAGGCCTATCAGCCGCTCCCCATTACGTACGCCGAAGTCAACGGCTACTACGCCGGACCGCCTGGGCGAACGCGTCGACGCCAGCCGCTACCCGTGGGGTTGGGAACAGCCGGACTTCGACGACACGAGCTGGCCGAATGCCGCCGTGGCCGAAAACGGGGCGCCGCGATTTACCGGCCAGCCGGATTCCCGGCGCATGCTGGTGCCGCGCTCCATCCCCCTCATGGAAGCGACACCCGAGCGGATCGCGCGTTTGCGCTACGCGCAGGGGATGGATGCTCCCGCCGGCTTTCCCGCCGGGAAGACGCCGGTTACGATTCCGGCCAAGACACGCGTCCAGTTTCTGCTCGATCAAAATCATCTGACCACCGCTTTTCTCGAACTGCTGATGAGCGGAGGACGGGGAAGCACGGTGACCATTCGTTACGCCGAGGCGCTGTGGATGCCGGGGCACCGAACCAAGGGGAACCGCGACGAAATCGCCGGCAAGGAGTTTCTCGGGTACAAGGACGTCTTTTTGCCCGATGGCGGCGCGCACCGCCTGTTCCGCCCGCTGTTCTGGCGCACCTGGAGATATCTCGAACTAACCGTGGAGACGGCCGCCGATCCGCTGATCCTCGAAGACGTTCAGGGTCTCTACACCGGCTACCCGTTCGATCGGAAGTCGCGCTTCACCGGCGGGCCGGACGAGCTGCAGCGCATTCTCGACGTGGGCTGGCGCACCGCGCGGCTGTGCGCCCACGAAACCTACATGGACTGCCCTTACTACGAGCAATTGCAGTATGCGGGCGACGCTCGCATCCAGATGCTGGTTTCGCTCTACATGACCGGCGATGCCCGGCTGATGCGCAATGGAATCGCTCAAATCGACGCTTCGCGTACGGCGGAAGGCGCCACCCTGAGCCGCGCGCCGTCGGCGCTGCCGCAATATATCCCGCCGTTTTCGTTGTGGTGGATCGGGATGGTGCACGACTACTGGATGTACGTGGACGACCCGTCCTTCGCCCGCGACAGGCTTCCCGGCGTGCGCAGCGTGCTGGAGTTTTTTGCCCGCTACCAGAACGACGACGGATCGCTCAAGCCGCTGCCCTGGTGGAGTTACCTCGATTGGGTGGACGGCTGGGCGAGCGGTGGACCTCCACACGATCCGGACCGGGCCGCCGCCAGTTTCGACCTGCAACTCGCACTCGCCTACCAGTGGGCGGCGGACCTGGAGCAGGCATTGGGATCGCCCGATCGGGCCCGGGATTTCAGCGCCCGGGCCGGGCAGCTTCGCTCCACCATCAAGCGGCTGTTCTGGAATCCGGACAGTGGCCTGTTCTCGGAAACCACCGGCAGGCCTTCCCTTACGCAGCACGCCAACGCGCTGGCGGTTCTCGCGGGAGTGGTCGAAGGCGACCAGGCCAGAAGCGTGATGGAGAAAACGCTCTCGACGAAAGCTCTGGCGCCGGCGTCCACGTACTTCAAGTTCTATCTGAATCGGGCGGCGGTGAAGGCCGGTTTAGGAGATCGCTATCTGCAGCTTCTGGACGTTTGGCGCCACATGCTGAACGAGGGACTCACCACCTGGGCGGAGCGGGAAATCCGGGCCCGATCCGACTGCCACGCGTGGGGTTCCAGCCCCAATATCGAACTTTTCCGCACGGTTTTGGGAGTGGATACGGCTGCCCCCGGCTTCGCCAAGGTACGCATCGAGCCGCACCTGGGCACATTGACCAGCGTGGGCGGAACGGTGCCTCATCCGAAAGGCGAAATCCGCTTGAGCCTGGAAGTCGCGAACGGCCGTCTGAATGCGTCGGTGGCTTTACCCGCGGGCGTTACTGGCGACTTCGTATGGCACAACCAGTCGAAGCCGCTCTCGCCGGGCGAGAACCACCTGACCTTCTGACTTCGTGTCGGGGACGGGCTTTTGTGAGCTGGTTCTCCGTGAAAGATGCGGGGCCGGCAATGTTCGCGCCATGTTGCCGCGCTCTCGGGCAATCCGTGTGTCAGCTCCATCCTGATGGGAATCAGGCATCGCTTTTGCGCCGTCATGCGCTGCGGACAAACTCCCTGTTCCAGGTCGTCGCGCGTTGGACCAGTCTACCGGTGCTGCTTCGGCGGCCGGGCCAGCGATGGTGGCCTCTACGTCGCCGGCGTTGGAGGCGATTGCGTGATGGGTGTCGCATTGAGGATTCTCTCAACTTTGAGCAACAATTCCACTTCATTCACGGGAATCCCCAGTTCGGCGGCGATGGCGTCCGGCGTGTCGCCGCGGCGCGCCATGCGAAGTACCTGGCTGCGGCGCGTCAGGTTCATTCCGGGAAGCGGCACCGCCGACGGCGCGGGTTCCTCGACCCGCTCCTCGGTGGTGCACAGCCGTCTTTCCAGGTGGCCCACCTGTATCCGCAATACGTCGAAAGAGGAGCGCAACTGAGCCAGTTCCGCCCGCAATAACCTGGTGTCGAGAGCCTGCTCCCGCTTGGTGGCAAGGAACAAGTAAAGACAAACACCCAGAACAGCCGATAACAAGCCATACTGGATGAGAGGGTGTATCACCCACTCCATATATGATTTCCTCCTCGCGGCTCCGCACCACTCACACATTAGACGGACCCGGCGCATTGCCAACTTGAAAGATCTTGTCAGTCAAGGTCCTGAATCACGCCGGTGTTGGGACTGTTTCATTTCTGGAAGCCCAGCCTGCCGGCGGACCTCAATATAGGCTTCTCAGCCTTTCCTCGGGGCTGACAATTTCCCGGATGCGAACTCCGTAGTTCCCTTCCACGACCACAACCTCTCCCCGGGCAATAACGCAGTTGTTGATAATCACTTCCACCGGTTCCGTGATCGTCCGATTGAGTTCGACGATGGAACCCGTGCTCAGCTTGATGACGTCTTTCAGCGCGAGTTGCGTTCGACCAAATGAGACTCCCACCGGCAACTCCACTTCAAGAAGCAGGTCAATGGTTTCCGATGGATCTTCCGAACTATGCTGCTGAGACCGCCGTCGGTCGGGGACATCGGCGCACTCTGCTTCCCCGGCCGCGGACATTTCCGCCGAACTTGGCGTCAGGATGGCTGCCAGTGGCGCACTAAACAAGATCGTCAGCGGTGGAAGCTCTTTCTCACCCAGACGAATCCGCAGCACCTCCGCCGCCAGGCCCGCCGGCGCATTAGGCTCCTGCCGAATCGTCCGACACTCCACCTCTTTGCCGATCCGCGCCCCGATGGAGCGGGCGACGGTGCTCAATACCTGGCTGATAACTTCCAGATAAGTACTGCGTATGTCATCGCTCTCCGGATGTTCCAGACCTGCCGCCTGAAGAACACTGGAGCCGATCTCTTTCCATGCCTGGGGCGGAGAACTGACAAATACTTCGGCGCCTTCCGCTGCCGTCAACGGCTGACACAGAATGAGTGTTTCGCCGTCCTCCGGCGCCGATTCTTCGCCGCCAGCCGCCTCCACCCAATGGACCTCCGGCGGAGTGCCGCACATGGAATCCAACACCTGTCGGAACCGCGTGGCCAGTTCGTCCCCAATCCATGGCGGCAGCCGGGCCGCACCCGTATCTTCAGTCATGAACTGACTCCCGTTCTCTGCACGTCACCCTGCGGCGGAATTCCTTGTGGCTTAAAAAAAGGATCGCCCGATGAGCTCGCCTCGCATCACGGAGGGTCGCCTCGCCGGTCGACGATTCCAATCTCCGACGCCTGACCATTTTCATCAGCTTCCTGCCTTGTTCCACGACGGCAGCGGCGATCTTCGCGGACCGCTACGATCTCGGAAAATATCCGGGGCGCCATGGGGCGGTGGCCGCTGCCGCCCGGCAGCCTTCAACCAACGTCGGCCGTTGACTGTCCTCTCTTCATGGGCCAACGCTTGACGAGATAAGCCCGCAGCCGGACGATCGCCTGTGATTTCAACTGGGAAACACGCGATTCGTGCAGATTAATGATCTGCGAGATTTCCCGGAGTGTCATCTCTTCGCGATAGTAAAGGCTCAACACCGTCTTTTCGACATAGGGCATTCTGTCAATCGCCTCCGCGAGCAACTGCTCGAGTTCGGAGGTTTCCAGCAGGTGGGAGGGCCAATTCTCTTCCGCGTCGGAGATGAAGCGAAGCAGGTCCCGGCCTGATTCGTCGGAATTCGATTCCAGGCTTCCCAGGTTGATGCCCCGGATATCAATCAGCCACTCGTGGTATTCCTCCACTCCCAGGTTCAGCTCGGCCGCGATCTCCTCCTCCGTGGGAGCGCGTTTCAGCCGCTGTTCCACCCGCGCAACCGCGGCCTCAATCTGTTTAGTCCGCTTTCGCTGCTGACGGGGGGCCCAATCCAGGCCCCGCAGGCTGTCCATAATTGCTCCGCGAATTTTGTACTCCGCGTAGGTTTTCAACTTGACGTTCCGCGCGGGATCAAAGCGGTCGATCGCCGAAATCAGGCCGATGATCCCGACCGATATCAGGTCTTCCAGACTGACACTCTCCGGTAATCTCTCGTGAATTCGACGCGCGATCAGGCGGACCTGCGGCAGATGCTCCAGGATTAGCTTCTCTCTTTGATCGGACGAAATTTCAACTGTTGTCTGGTACGGGTGCATGAGTTACCTTCATTGCCGCGGATTTCGGGCTCGAGCAGCCAATCAGGTCCTGACTTCGTCGAGGGAAGCGCCGGCGCCGGAGCCTGGCGGCTTATGCCGCCAAAGCGCAGGTGGCCCCATCCTCCAGAATCAGAGACGAGACCGGCCGCCGCGATGCCAGCTCGAAATCTTCTGGAATGTGTTGGCCGGTTGAGAGGAATGAAATTGGTTTGCCGCTTCGCACCGCCAATTCCAGGACACCGCCAAGTGCCGCGGTTTCGTCAAGTTTGGTGAAGATCAGCTTCTGCGGTTGGAACGTCCGGAAACGTTCCTCTGCACGAAAAAGATCGGCAGTTTTTGTCGTCGCCGATAGAACAAGATGAACATCGATCTCCGGGTGGACCGAGAACATCCTGCCCAGTTCCGCGGCATGAGCGAGGTCTGCTCCGGAGTGACTGGAGGTGTCAATGATGATGAGATCCTTTGTGGAAGCCTCCTCGAGAGCCACCGACACCGCACCCGGCGTGTCACAAGCCTGAAACGGGACGCCGAGTATTGCGGCGCAGGAGCGTAGCTGTTCCGCCGCGCCAATCCGGTAGGTATCGGTGGAAAGAAGCAGCGCCGGCTTGCGAGGCATCAGACCAAATCGAACAGCCAGTTTGACCGCCATGCTGGTTTTTCCCGAGCCCGGAGGGCCTACCAGCGCCACTACGATTCTGTTTGCGCCGTCGCGGCCGGGTACGCTGTCGGTTGCCGCCCGTTTGTCGATCTCGGTTTCCAGCAAGAGGCGGTAACGTGAGAGCGCCGCGGTGTGCAAAACCGAACCCGTCGACAAGAGTTCACCGCCGCGCATGCCACCCGCCGCCGCCTCCTCGAATTCAACCCCAAAAGCGCCGGCCTTGACCCGTTCGAGCAGATCGATGCTGAGTTCGGAAGAGACTTCCGCGGCAACCAATTCCGCATAGAGCCGGGCCAAGGCCGGGGAGGAGGAGAGGCATACCGGGCATATGTTACTGGACCGCGTCATGGCTGAGGAGAGACGCTCGATCTCTCGCCTCAGAATCCGGAGTTCGGAGAGCAGCTCGGGTGGTTCATTGATTGAAATATTCCCAGCCGGGCCCTTCGCTTCCTGTCTCGCCTCCGCCCGTGGGGGGACCGAGGCGCCCGGTGCGTCAACCGCAAAGATGACTTCGTACTGCCCGAGATGGCGGGTCTCCGGGCGTGTGGGCCGGGAGTCCACCAGCATTGTCTCTTCGCCCAGTTCCTTCCGGGCACGGCCGAGGGCAGTCTCGACGCTGTCACTGAAAAAAGTCTTTAGCCGCATTCGTGTCTACTCCATGTTCCCCTGGGGCCTATGAGATCATCCCTAGCGACACAACCCGTACTCCCGCCGGAATCTCACTATGAGAAATCACTTGCAGGTTGCGCAATGTTGCCTCCGTCATCTGTTTCACGAAGAATCGTACTCCGGCACCCACAAGCAGTACCGTGGCCGTTTCACACCTTCCGGCTTTGCGTCCGGTTTTTTCTACGATGTCGCGGATTACCTGGGGAGAGAGGTTGAGATGGCTGGTGTGTTCGCCATGCTCGATCCCGGTTTCAACGCGCTGTTCCATCGCCGGATCCAGAAAATAAGCAGGCAGCTCCTGGTTTGCATTCAGGTACGGCCGAACGATCATTCGGCGAATCGCCTGGCGGGCGAATTCCGTCAGCAGGACTGGATTCTTCGTAATCGGAGCCGCTTCACTAATGGCCTCGAGCAGCGTGACCGCATCCCGGATGCTGACTCTCTCCCGGAGAAGATTCTGAAGGATCTTCTGCACCGTACTTAGAGTTAGCAATTTGGGTACCAGATCTTCGACCAGCTTCGAATTCTCGACGGCGACGCGATCCAACAACTTTTTTGCGTCCTGGCGGGAGAACAATTCGTGCAGGTGCTGGCGGATCAGTTCCGCCAGGTGAGTACCCAGAACACTTACCGCATCGACCACCGTGTGGCCGGCCTTGCGCGCGGCCTCGGAGTTCGTCGTGGGAATCCACACGGCATCCAGCCCAAAGGCAGGTTCCCGGGTCGGCATGCCCGACAAGGAGGACGGAGTCTGGCCGGATATGATGGCCAATTCACAATTCGGCGGAATCTCGTAACGAGCCACCTCCACGCCCTTCAGAAGTACGGCGTACTCCCGCGCCTTCAGCGAGAGGTTGTCTGTAACTCGAACAGCGGGAAGCACGTAGCCAAGTTCCGAGGCCAGTTGTTTGCGAATGGCCGCAATGCGTCGAAGCAGCGGCGAGTTCTGCGACCCCTCCACAAAACCAACCAGACCGAGACCGACCTCCACCGCCAGAGGTTCAACCCGCAACAGACTCTCGATATTCTCCCGCGGCGTTTTCGGCGCTTGCGGTTCCTCGGCCGCCACCTTCGTCAGGGCCTTCTTTCTCATCCGCCACGCCGCGACGCCAACCCCCGCCCCCAGCGCAATAAAGGGGATCTTCGGAAGACCGGGAAGCGCTGCCATCGCTACCAGCACTCCGGCTGACATAAGAAGAGGCTCATACGCCGAGAACAACTGATGGCGAATTATTGTCCCCACCTGCGCATCCGCGTTGGCCCGCGTCACGATGAATCCGCCCGATACCGAGATCACCAGCGCGGGGATGACCGTCACCAGTCCGTCGCCGATGGTCAAAACGGTATAGGTTTCGAGCGCCTGGCGGAACTCCATCCCATGTTGGAACACGCCAATCAGGAAGCCGGCGATGATGTTGATGGCGGTAATCAGAATGCTGGCCACGGCGTCCCGCTGCGTAAACCGGGTTGCGCCGTCCATCGCGCCGTAGAATTCCGCTTCCGCCGCCAGCTCTTTTCGTCTCTGCCGGGCCTCGTTTTCGTTGATCAGCCCGGCGTTCAGGTCCGAGTCGATGGACATCTGCTTGCCGGGAAGAGCATCCAACGTGAACCGCGCCGTCACTTCCGAGATCCGGACCGCGCCGTGGTTGATGACCACGTATTGAATGGCGATCAGGACCAGAAAGATCACCACGCCAATGACATAGTTGCCGCCCACGACGAAGTTCCCGAACGCCTGAATTACCTCGCCAGCCGCCGAAGTTCCCTCGTTCCCGTTCATCAGGATGAGCCGCGACGACGACACGTTCAACGAGAGGCGAAATAGCGTCATCATCAGGAGAGTTGTCGGAAACACGCTGAAATCCACCGGCTTGCGAATGTAAAGCGAGACCAGTAGAACGATCACCGAGATCGTGATGTTCGAGCTGATAAGCACATCCAGCAGGAACTTCGGCAGCGGGACGATTAATGCCAGCACGGTACCGAGCACCGCCAGCGGCACGATGTACTCGGGGCTGGCCAGTCTGCGAAGGTCAACTCCGGTGTCGGACTCGGTGGTGGCAGGCTGTCGCGCCACGGCGGTGGACTTCAGAACGGGACTGTTTGCCACTGGATTGACTGCCGGTGTGGGCATGGTAGTCGGTGTTGCCATGGGAACTCGCTTCCTCCAACGGCGTTAGGAGCCGGGTAGCCTGCCTCCGAGAATGCGGTAGATATAGGCCAGAATCTCCGCGACCGCCCGGTATAGGTGCGGCGGAATCTCCTGGCCGACGTCAACCGATTTGTACAAGGCCTGCGCCAGCGGCGGGTTTTCGATGATCGGGACTTCGTGCTCCAAAGCCAGGGCCCGAATCCGCAGCGCCAAATAGTTCTTTCCCTTTGCCACCACCTTCGGAGCCGCCATCGCTTCCAGTTGGTAGTGGATGGCCACCGCATAATGGGTCGGGTTGACGATGACCGCGCTCGCCTTGGGGACTTCAGCCATCATGCGCCGCCGCAACACGTCCCTCCGGATCCGGCGGATGCGCATCTTGGTTTCGGGATTACCTTCAGTCTCTTTGAATTCCTCCCGGATCTCTTGCCGCGACATGCGCATCTGTTTCAGGTAGTGCCGCTTCTCGCGGAAGAAATCGACTACTCCAAACACCAGGAACAACCCGGCCGCCTTCCAGAACAGATCGCCGATTCCCGAACCGAACAACTGCACCCCCTGGCGCAGGCCCATGAAGGGCAATCGCATCATGACCAGATAGTTGTTCCGCAACACCAGATACAGGCACCAACTGAAAACCGGCAACAGAACGCACGCCTGCAGAAAATGGAAACCGTTTTGGCGTGGAAGCTGTCGTATCTTTTCGAGCGGGTTTAATCTCGAGATATCGGGCGCTAATTTCTTGGTCGAGAATCCCAGGCCGGTGACTGCAAAATGGCCCGCCAGCGTCACCAGCGCGAGCAGGATTCCCGCGCCGAGCAATGGCAGGATGACCTTGTAGCCGGCCCCCAAGCTGGTTCGCCACAGACCGTCGCCGAATCCGCCGCGTTCGAATGCGGCAGCCAGCATCCGGTGAGTTTCCACCACGACGGATCGCGAGTACCGGGCGGCCAACCAGGCAAACAGTGCGGCGAATCCGAGGAACTGCAGGGCGGCGGGAAAATCCTTACTGACCGGAAATTGTCCTTCCTCTCTCGCCTTGCGCAGGCGCTGCGGTGTCGGTTGCTCGGTCTTTTGCGCCTGGTCGGCCATCTAGTTTCCGATCAACCCCGGCAAGCTGCCGAGCACGCGGCCGGCCAACGATTCGTACAGCCGCGGCAACGAGGGCGCCAGCAGGCTGAGGATCACCAGACAGGCCAGCATCTTTACCGGGAACGTCAACGTCAGCAGTTGAAGCTGCTGATTGATACGCCCCAGGCATGCCAGCGTCAAGTCCGAAAGCAACAGCAGAACCACCACCGGCAGGGCCAGACGGACCGCCGAATCGAACATGGCGGTCCCCCAGCGAATTACCGCTCCGGCGGCGCTGGGGCGCAGGACAAAGGTTCCGAACGGGCAACTGTTCAGGCTGCCGGCAAAAAACAACAGCAGTTGACGGTGCAAGCCGAAGGAGAAGAAGAATAACTGGGCAATCAGGCTTGCCACAACCTGCAGGGTTCCGCTGTCGGCTTCGCTGTTGGGGTCGATCGTGGAGGCATATCCATATCCCGCCTGAAGGCCGAAGATCTGGGCGGACATCACCATAGCTTCGAGAAGCAGGGCGACCCCCAGACCGGCAGTCATTCCCAGCGCGGCCTCACCCGCCAGCCAGACCACGAACTTTCCGATGGTCGGCGCCGCCGAAGGCAAGGGAGGCCAAACCGGAAACAGCGCCAGCGCCAGGCAGATGGAGGCCACGATACGGGCTGCGGGCAGCGTGCTGCGTAACCCCGGCAGCCCCGTGAACACAAAAACGGAGCTCACTCTCGTCAAAACGAGAAGGAAGCGAAGCGCATCGACCGTGGCCAGCGAAAGTTCAACGGGCATACCGGCTGAAGTCTCCAAACACCGTGCTCGTGTATACGACCAGCTTCATCATCATCCAGGGCAGTAGCAACACCAGCCCGAAGACAAAAACCGCCAGCTTCGGCACGGTGGCGAAGGTGGTGTCCTGCAGCGAGGTGAGGATCTGAATCAGGCTCATCACCAGGCCGGCCAACAGGCACAGCGCCAGCACCGGCAGGCTTACCCAGAAAGCCGTCATGAGGGCTTGTCTCAATATTTCGGAAACCATCGAAGGTGTCACGCCGGTCCATCCTCCCTTGTCCTGGATGCAGATACTCAATAGAAACTCTTCAGCAGCGACCCAATCACCAGGTTCCAGCCATCCACCAGCACAAAGAGCAGGATTTTCAGAGGCGCCGAGATCATCACGGGCGGCAGTTGCACCATGCCGAGCGACAGGGTGATCGACGCAATAATGAGATCGATGATGACAAATGGAAGGAAGAGCACCGCACCAATCTGAAAGGCAACCTTGAGCTCCGACAGAACGTAGGCCGGAATGAGAATGCGCAAGTCGAGGTCTTGCGGTGATTTAGGTGCGGCGTTGTGGGTGGCTTCCAACATCAGTTGGACGTCTTTTTCCCTGGCGAATCGCAGTAGAAAGGTCCTCAGCGGCCCGGCCGCCTCTTCGATCGCCTGTTGCTGAGTGATCTGCCCCTTCTCGAGGGGCTCCCAACTTTTTACGTAGATCTCGTTGGCGACCGGCTGCATCACCAGTGCGGCGAGGAACAGGGAGAGACCGACCAGAACCTGGTTGGACGGGGTGGTCTGGGCCCCCAGCGCCTGACGTAAAAAGTGCAACACCGTGACGATTCGCAAAAACGGCGTGATGGTCATGATGATTGCGGGCAGCAAGCTCAGGAATGTCAGCAGCGCAACGATCTCCAACGGTGCCCCGACGCCGTCGCTCCCCGCGCCTCCCAGCCGGATTCCGAACATCCCGGGATCGGAGGCTTTCTGTGCCGCCGCCACCCCCTGCGGGACCAGTAGGACGAAAACGGCAATCCCCGTTCTTGATAGAGACCTCATTGCACTTTTTCCACTGTCGGGAACGGAACAACGCCTCGCCTCTCCTCCCCTGGAGTTGCCCGGCAGGCGGCCGAGGAATTCTCCTGCGGGCGAGGGAGTGGCAGGCCGCCGCCGGTTTCCGGCGGGAGCACTTGACAACCCGCGGGACTGGCGGCCACCAGAAATTCGACGTCCCGCCACTTGACGAGGTGCAGGGAGTGGTGCGGAGTCAGGTGCAGCCGCGAGACCTGCGACAACTGGCACTCGCGCTTCGAAAACAGCCGGGGCTTCCTCCATCGGATTCCGCGGATCCCGGCGGCCTTCACGCGAATCAGCAACGCGATGGCGACCACCGCCACCGGTGCTACCAGCGCTGTCATGTTGTCCATGGAAGCAAACTCATTCCTCGATGCTGAAATCCGTGATGCGCACTCCGATGGTCTCGCCAATAATCACGATCTCGCCGAAGGCCACCTGGGTGTCTCCCACCAGCAGGTCGATGTTCTCTCCCGCCGAACGGTTCATACGGATGACGCTTCCAACTTCCAGTTGAAGCACGTTCCGGACTTTTATCGTCTTGCGGTCCAGCTCGGCGTGCACCTCCAGCGGAATGTCGCCGAACTTTCCGATTTCTTCCAGAGTGGCCATGGGGTTTAACGAGGTCGCCGC
The DNA here is from genome assembly GCA_963810595.1 of Bryobacterales bacterium. Classification (GTDB taxonomy): domain Bacteria; phylum Acidobacteriota; class Terriglobia; order Bryobacterales; family Bryobacteraceae; genus CAWEOG01. Next base: position 93,084 of record CAWEOG010000009.1, read on the forward strand.
CGGCGACCGGCAGTCCTACCGGTCGTCGCTGGCCGGATTCGCCGGCCTTAACGCAGGAGGTTTATCGTTTCCTGGCTGATCTGGTCCACCGCGGTAACAACGCGCGCATTGGCCTGATAACCGCGCTGCAGCACGATCAGGTTCGTGAACTCCCGTGCGATGTCAACCGTGGAGAATTCAACCGCTCCTCCGAGAATGGTTCCACGGCCACCGGTGTTCGGCAGGCCTACGGCGGGCAGTGCACTGCGGGCGCTGAGCTGGTAGTTGTTGTTGCCGACCGCGATCATCGACTCGGGGTTGCGAATGGAGGCCATCGCCAACTGTCCGACGACGGCCTGCTGGCCGTTTGAATACTGAGCCAGGATGACGCCGCCGTTCCCGATTCCGACCTTCACCAATTGGGCGGCCGGAGAACCGTCTTGGGCGTTGGCGGAGACGGCCGAAGGCTGCGAGTATTGCGTCAGGCGTGGACTGCTGCCGTCAAAGAGATTCCAGGTCAGAGACATGTCGGAGGCGCCATCCGCCAAACCGGTGATGTCGAGGGCGGGCATGGGATCGGTCGAGGCGGGCGAAACCAGTTGCCCGTTGGAGTCGAACTGGACGGTTCCGGTGGTGGGCGCGAGGGGAGTCGTCACGTCGCCGTCCGGGAAGGAGACGGTGAAGTCCCACTCGCCTGGATTGGCGGTCTTGGCGAAGGTGACCGATGCGACGTGCGAGCCACCCAGGGAATCGTAGACTTCAATGGAGGTGGTGAAGGTGGTCGGCGGCGGCCCGGCGGTGGCGGAGGCATCGAGGTTGACGTCCACAGAGAACTCCGTGGTGGCATCCGGGGCGCGCAAGGTTCCCACCGGAAGCGTGATATCGGAGATGGTCTGGTTGGTGTCCAGGGCGCCGCTCGGAGCCGTCCAGCCCTGAAGCTTGTACCCGGTCGACGTCAATAGATTTCCCGATTTGTCGACCTGGAGATTCCCGCCGCGGGTGTACAATAGGCTCCCGTCGGCGTCGCGCACCACCAGAAATCCATCGCCCTGGACGGCGACATCGAGAGCCGCGGAACTGGATTGGATCGCGCCCTGGGAAAACTGGCGGAGCGTGGTGGGCCGCCCCACGCCGAACCCCACCTGCGTTTCGCCCAATCCGGCGCCGAGCGATTGCGTCACCAGGTCCGCGAAAGAAACAACGCTCGCCTTGAATCCTGGCGTGTTCATGTTCGCGAGATTATTTCCGACTACGTCCACCGCGGTTGAGTACGCGCTCAAAGCCGAGAGGGCCGTGGAAAATGATGTAAACATAATTGCCTCCAGCGCCTTCGAGCGGCGCTTCATCGACCTGTTCGAACTGTCTCCCCGATACCGGGCACTTCCCGATCGGCCGGCGCTCGCGTGTCCCGCTACGGAGCCGTCGCGTCCGTCGGATTCGACGACGAATCGTCCGCAGAAACGCCTTGCATTCCGGAAACCAGATCTTTAATCGAAGCAAGCTGGCTGTCCATGTCCACCAGTTGCTCGAGCGAGCTGAACTGGGCCAACTGCGCCAGGAATTGCGTTCCATCCTGCGGATTGAGCGGGTCCTGATTTTTGATCTGCGCCACCAGAAGCTTCAGGAACATGTCCTTGGTCGTCTGTTGATCTGCCGGATCGGTCGCCGCCTGTTTGGTTTGGTTGTCGGCGTAAGAGTCGCCGATGTTTCCAAACAAAACGTTGCTTGTCGCACTCGCATCTGTAACTGCTGCCATTGTTTTGCCACCTGACGGATTCTGGTCGTCCGATTTCGTTCACGCCAGTCCGATCTCTTCCCACATTTCGTACGCGTCCCGCTTGCGCGGATTCGAGTCGTTGCCTCGTCCGTCGAAAGCATGACGCCCGTTCCCGGAATTGTGCGAACCGGCTGCGTCTTCCGCAGCGGAAATTCTTTCCTGCCTTCCGTTTTGGGGTATCCGAAAATCGGCTTGGATGCCTTCGGCCGAAAAGTGGCGCGCCAGCTCGCCGAGATCGGAACGAAGGACCTCGGCGACCGCTTCGCTGCGAGAGCGCACCGAGACGATCACGTCGCCATTTCTTTCCCGCAAGTCGAGCTGCAGGCGCCCGGCGTCCGCACTGTCCACTTGCAACTTGAGTTCCTGGGCGGATGCCGGACGCCCGGAAAGGTCTTGATCGGGGGACAAAATAGCGGTCGGCGACGCCCCGGTGACCGCAGTGCGGCTCGCACCCGGAAGAGCGAGGTGCCCGGAATCCGGCGGCACTCCCTGGCTTTTTGCGGACAGGCACGCGGCCGTAGCCGGCGCACCGTCGAGTCGTCCGGCGGTGTTTCCGGGTGGAGGTGCCGCCGCCTCCGCCCTCGCCCGAGTCGCCGATGCGTCCCATTGTGGGATTTCATTCTGAGATTTTCTCCCCGAGTGCGGTTCGCTTCGGGACAGAGCATCGGCGTCCGCCTCACCGGTTTCCGCGGAATTTTCTTCACCGGCGGGACGCCCGGCGCCGTCCCGCGGCGTGTCAGATTTTCCATCTGCCAGCGGGAAGGTCTTGAGAGACTCGAGGTCGTTTCGCGTCGTCAGATCAGCCGTTGTCTCCCTGGGCGCCGCGGAACGTTTTTCGAGTGGCGCCGCATTCTCGGCGGGCACGGCGGCGGGAGCCAGAGCGGCGGAACCTTGTCCGCCCCTCTCCGGGGCTGCACCTTCCGCGTAATGGGGCAGCGTCAGTTTTGCGTCGAACGCGAGGTGGCCGGGCCGATCCGTCGAAGTTGGGAACTCGCCATCCGGCGCGTTATTAACTTGCGGAATTACCCGATCGAGGTTCCGGCTGCCGTGGGGAACAATCTGCGGGGATGGCGGTGTGGCAAACGCCTGCTCGACGGAGGGCTGGGCCTGACTGACTGGGGAAACCGTGGCCCCCACCGCGCCTGGCACGATCCGGCTCCGCTCCGCGGCCATGTCTTCCTCTTGTTGGCGCCCAACCGAACCGGACAACACGGCCAGCCGCTGACTTGCGACAACGGGGGTGTTGGATGCCTTCTTGGCAGGTTCGCTGGTCGGAGGCTGGGCATCGTTCGCCCCGGTGACGCTTTCCGCGCATTGAGACTGGATGGTCGGCGGGGCCAAAACGTCCGGTTTCGGGTTTTGATCGTCAAGCATGGCGGAGACATGCCGCGTGTCGAACTGGCGGCCCGCCGAGACCGTCACAAGGCGACCCATCAAAATTTCCCCGAAAGCGTCCTTCGGGGCGGCTTGTGCCTGGCCGTCAAGCGCCAGCCCCGCCGGTGCATCGGCCGTCAGGGAATCGGCTGCGCCGCCCCCCTCGACTTGCAGGCCGATCGGCTCCCGGGGGCCTGCAACCGGCAACTGGCTGGCTTCAGGAGCACTCTCGAGCGGCATTTGGGGCTCGGCCATTTGGGCCTTGGGGGTGGCGGAATAGCCGGGCAAGTTCGGAAACACACTCGGTGGCAACTCATTCAAAAGAAGTTGGGAGCGCCGGGGGTTTACTGTAAGTGGATCTTCCGGAGCGACGTCCCGGACCGGCAGAGACGTGGCTGCTACCCGTGCCGCTGGCTCGCCTGAGCCGGAGCCGGCATCGGTCGGAGCACAACCGGAAGGCTCCACCCGATCAGGGAACAGCCAGAGTAAGGGAACCCCCAATTTCTCTGACGGCGATTCTTCCTCTTCTTTGTCCGTTGCTTTCACGCTCTCAACCCCAGCATCGGAGCGTGCCACGAGAGTGCTGTCCCCCCGTTGGAGAAGTGTCGCCGCCGTGCCGGAAAGACATACCTGGAATACGCCCGGCGTGGTCGACGCATGACCGAGAAGGACTAAGACCAATGCCGTGGGGGCATCCGACTCGATGGCCTTGATGGGAAGCCCGGAACTGCCAGGTGTCACCCTATCGCTATCCTCTTGTTGGTGAAGCCTGGACAGCATGCTGGAAAAAGTGACGTCCGGTTCGCCTTGCGAGTGCACGACAAAGCCGGGCGTCACGGAACCTGATTGAGCGGGAGGGCTTGTGCCTGCGCCCGGAATGGCGAACGAGGTCGAGAGTTCCATCGACGGAGTACTCACTGGATCATTCCCTTGCAGATTGAGGGCCAGGAGGAAATAGTTGAGAATTTCGAAGTGTAAGACAAGAAGGTGCGCCGGATTATTGCCGGTGAACGAGAAAACGACGATAACTTGTCATACCCTCGCCAAAACTGCTGTGACTAACTCCTATTCTTCTGCTTCTATGAATTCGGCACTCAGATTGCAAGTCTTCGTGGCGGGGCGATGCAATGGACAACCTGAGCATACTCGCGGCGAGCGGACTCCGGAGCAGAATGGAGTCGCTGGACCTGCTGGCGAACAACCTGGCCAACGCCAGCAACGCGGGCTTTAAGTCGGACCGTGAATCCTATTCACTCTACGTTTCCGCCGAGGCAAGAGACGCGGCCTGGCAGGCGGGTCAGTCGCCGGTGGTGCTCCCGGTAATTGAGAGCAATTGGACCGATCTCAGTCAGGGTGACTTGACCGTCACCGGCAGGGAGCTGGATGTTGCGCTTTCCGGCAAGGGATTTTTTGTCGTGCAGGGTCCGAACGGACCCCTGCTGACACGCGACGGCGCGTTTCGCCTCTCGGCCAACGGCGTTCTGGTCACCAAGGACGGCTATGCTCTCCAGGCCGTCGGCGGGCAAACGATCGCGGCGCGGCCGGGGGCGGCATTGACCATCCGGAAGGACGGCACGGTATTGCAGGACGGCCAGATTCTGGGTCGGTTGGAGATCGCCGATTCCACTTTGCCGAGTATCTCCTCAAAGCGCCAGGGAAACTATTTCCTGCTGGACCCGCGAAGTTTGCCGACCCGGAGCCCGGACGGGACGGAGCTGCTGCAAGGCAGTCTGGAGACCTCCAACGTCTCGGCGGCTTCCGCCGCAGTAAAGATGGTGAACGTCCTTCGGCAGTTCGAGTCTCTTCAAAAGGCCCTGCAACTCAGCGGCGACATGAATCGCAGCGCGATCAGCGACGTGGCAAGTCCCGCTTAGGGCCGCGGACAAGAGCGGGAATCGATAGAAAGGTGCGGAAATGATACGAGCACTTTACAGCGCCGCCAGTGGGATGTCGGCGCAGCAACTCAATGTAGATAACATCGCGCACAATCTGGCTAACGCGAACACCGTCGGTTTCAAGATGCGGCGGGCGCAGTTTCAGGATTTGCTGTATCAGACCATGGTGCAGCCCGGGTCGGCGGCCGGATCGCAAACCGTGGTCCCGAGCGGGCTGCAAGTCGGACTGGGCGCGCGCACCTCTTCCAATGAAATCATTTTCACGCAGGGCAGTTTCTCGCAGACCGGCAATCCACTCGACCTGGTGATTCAAGGGAAGGGTTTCTTTCAGATCCGGACCCCCACCGGAGAGATTGCCTACAGCCGCGCGGGCCAGTTTCAGCTCGACCGGGACGGCAACGTGGTGACCGCCGAAGGGGATCCCCTGGAACCGCAGATCACCATCCCCCCCGAGGCGCAGTCCATCAATATCGCCGCCGACGGGACGGTCAGTTATACGCTGCCCGGGCAGGCCAGCGCGCAACTGGCGGGGCAAATCCAATTGGCGAACTTCGCGAACCCCGCCGGTCTCAACAGCCTTGGCAAGAACCTGTTTGCGCCTACCGACGCATCCGGCGATCCGACCCTCGGCACCCCGGGTGGCCAGGAAGGGATCGGCAACCTGTTACAGGGATACATCGAAGAGTCGAATGTCAACGTCGTCGAAGAGTTCATCAATCTCATCGTCAGCCAGCGCACTTACGAAGCCAACTCCAAAGTCGTAAAGGCGGCCGACGACATGTACCAGCAGGTTAATAATATGACGCGATGATGTTACGAGTCTCCATCTTACTCGTCAGTGCGGCCGCTCTGGCATGCGCGGCTTGCGTGGCGACATCGCCCGGCAGGATCCGGGGCTCGGACCTGGCCCGGGCGAACGCGCTGTTTCGGGCAATCCCGGCGGATGCCGACCTTGGCTATGCGCCTTCGGCGGGCGCCAGAAGGGTCTTCCGGGCCGAAGCTCTTCGCCGCATCGCCGAGCGGTACCATATCTCCGCGCTGGAGTTCGATGACGTGTGTTTCGAAATCCGCCAGCGGCCGCTCGAGGCTCCCCAGGTGTTGGATGCCGTGCGACGCACGCGTGCTGGACCTTATGACACGCAACTGCCGCGCCAGGCCGACACAGAAAGCGGGCGGCGCAAACGGGAATTGTGGAATGAACTCCGAGTTGGAGGGCATGAAGATCGAGTTACTCGATTTCTCGCGGATCCCCATGCCCGAGGGTCAGATCCAGTTGTCCCCGCGCACGCTGCCCGCCGCCGGTGGCTCTTCCAGCCACGGAGTCTTGCTCCGGGGAGCGGTTCATTACGGCGAGCGACAAAGCGTCCCGTTCTGGGCGCGCGTCAGGATTTCGATGCCACGGAGTGTCGTCGTCGCCAGACGCGCCATCCGGGGAGGCGCGACGATTACAAGCTCCGATGTGGAAATGAAGCCGGTCCGGGAAAACCCTTTCACCAGACAGGAAAGCGTGTCGGCGGAGGCGGTAACCGGAATGATAGCGCGGCGGTCTCTAAAGGCCGGTGAAAGGATCTACGGCAGTTTTCTCTCTGCTCCGCCGGCGGTGAAGCGAGGCGACGACGTGGAAGTTACGGCACATTGGGGTGGGACGTTCCTCCGGCTGCAGGCAAAAGCGGTGAATCCCGCCGCGGTCGGCGAGCGGGTTCTGCTGATCAACCCGCTGAACGGGAGCCGGTTTTCCGCCAAGGTGACGGACAAGGGAACGGCCATGCTGGGAGAAGGGATCCGAACAGATGATGCGAACCGATAGGCGATTGCCGGCGATACTGATCGCCATCCTGCTGGCTGCGAGTCCAGCCCTGCTGACGGGCGCCAAACAGGACAGGGAAAAAGTTGGGAAGAAGCTGACTCCTCTCGAGGAGTACATCCAGCAGGCCAGCCAGCGCTCGAACGCCGGCGCGGCCGGCAGCCCCGGCTCGCTCTACAGCTCCGCCGCCCGGCTGGCGGAACCGGTTCGGGACTTGCGGGCCTTTCAGTTGGACGACGTGGTCACGATATTGATCTCCGACAAGGCTTCCGCCGTCTCGCGCGGAACCACCGCATCGGCTCGGGAGTCGTCCGCGGCGGCCTCGGTTCCGGCCTTTCTGGGGCAGCTTTCCGCCACCGCCGCTCTGCCGAATCTGGCGAACGGAGGCTCCAAGCAAAAGCTGGACGGCCAGGGTGAGACCACCCGCGAATCGTCGCTGTCGACAACCTTGTCGGCAAGAGTTGTCCACGTCCTGCCGAATGGCAATCTGGTGCTCGAAGGAACCAAACAGATCTCGGTCAATTCAGAACGGCAGATTGTGCGGGTGCGCGGTGTGGCGCGATGGAACGACATCAGTTCGGGAAACTCAATCGCCTCCGACAGGCTGGCGCAACTGGAAGTTTCGATAGACGGCAAAGGCGTGGTGAACGATTCCATACGACGACCGAATTTCCTATACCGGATCATTTTGGGGCTGCTTCCGTTTTAGAGCCAATGAAAAACATACTGAGACGTTTCTTTCGAGATGCGCTTTCGATAGCCGCTCTGACGCTTGCCGCGGCGCCCGCGCCGGCCGCGCGCCTCAAGGAGCTGGCTTCCATCGAGGGCGTGCGGGACAACCAACTGGTGGGATATGGACTGGTGGTGGGGCTGAACGGCACCGGCGACAAGAGACAAACCTTTTTTTCCGCCCAGACACTGACAAACCTGCTCGAGCGAATGGGAGTCTCCGTGGATCCGCGCGCCATCCAGGTTCGCAATACGGCCGCGGCAATGATCACCGCGACCCTGCCGCCGTTTGGACAGCCTGGAACCAAGATCGACGTCACCGTGGCGGCGATCGGCGATGCCACGAATCTTCAGGGAGGATTGCTGGTGATGACTCCTTTGAAGGCGGCCACGGGGGAGGTCTACGCGGTCGCCCAGGGTCCCGTACTGACGGGCGGTTTTGTCGCCGGCCGGGGCGGCAGCTCCGTTTCTTCGAACTTCCCAACAGCCGCGCGCATCCCCGACGGCGCCATCGTCGAGCGCGCCGCTCCCTCCGAGTTGGCCACCGACGTTCTCCGGTTCCAGATCCGCGAGGCGGACTTCACCACGGCGAACCGCATTGCCGCCGCCATCAACGCCAAATTTGGCGACGGGTCGAAGAAACCCGCCTCGGCGTTGAACTCCGGCCTGGTGGAGGTTAGCGTGCCAACCGAATACAAGGGACGAACGGTGGAATTCGTTTCACTGGTCGAATCGCTCCCGGTTGACGCCGACCATGAGGCCAAGATCGTGGTCAATGAAAGAACCGGCACGATCGTGCTTGGCAAGGATGTGAAAATCAATCCCGTCGCCATTCTGCACGGGGCGCTTTCGGTCGAAATCCGCACCACCTTTGACGTTTCCCAACCAGCCGCGCTGTCCCAGGGAAAGACGGTCGTCATGCCGGATGTCGGTGTGGGAGTCAAAGAAGAAGCGGCAAAGCAGATCGTTCTCCATCAAGGCGCCAGCGTGGAAGAGTTGGTGCGGGCGCTGCTTTCCATCGGATCCACTCCGCGCGACATTATTTCCATCCTGCAGAACCTGAAGTCCGCCGGAGCGTTGGACGCGGAACTGGAGGTGATCTAGGAATGCCGGTTGAAGCGTGTCTGAACACGGTGGCCTGCGTGCCGTCGGACGGCAGCCAGGACGGCCGCGATCCGCAAAAAGTCCGGAAGGCCGCGGAACAGTTTGAGGCGCTGCTCATCGGACAGATGTTGAAGACCGTTCGAGAATCGTCCGGAACCGACGGATGGATGGGGGCGGGGGCCGGGTCGTCGGATTCGGTGATGGGGTACGCGGAACAGAATCTGGCTTCCGTACTCTCCAGCCAAGGCGGGTTGGGGCTGGCGCAACTGGTGGCCAGTGGCCTGGTGAGCTCGATAAAGGCCGCCGGCGGGACCGGCGGCGAGGGCGCGGCTGGAGCCGCGACGCAAAAAGTCAGCGGCAAATAGTCCGCTCCCGAAGCAACACGGACAGTCGGAACCGTCAGTGCACTCGGCGCCGGAATCTCCCTTTGCGCCCGATTCGGCCGGGCGGCGCGAATATCGGCGTCCGCGGCGAGCGCTCGCCAAGGGGAACAGGAGGTCCACCTTCATGGGCGCCGAAGGCCGGGACCAGGCAAAATGGTTCTCTCCCTGGAGACGCACATCTCCGCCATGAGCCCACAGACGGATTCCCTCAGGCGGGTTCCGAAATGCAAATTCAATTCTTGACCGTGCGCGCGGGATAGCGACGAGGTCTTTGGGCGGCCGGATCTTCCACGGGAACCTCCACCGTCAGTTCCTTTCGGCTACGGATCAGTTGCACTGACAGCGCGGAGTTCAGCTTTTGGTTGCGGAGGATGGAGGTAATCTCGCGGGGTGAGGAGATCGGCTGACCGGCCGCGCGGACGATTACGTCGCCGGCCCGGATTCCAACTTTCGCTGCCGGTGAGCCCGAGGCTACGGCCCGGACCAGTACCCCTTCCTTCACGCCGAAGTATTCAGCCAACTGGCCTTGCAGCGCCTCGCCCTCCACTCCGATGGAGGAGTTGCTCCAGGCCATCACCGGCTTGGGAATGTCCGGAGTCCCGACGAAACCCAGGAACTCCGGCGGCATCTCTTGCAGTTCCATGGCCGGAAGAGGAGTGAGCAGAGTGGCCCTGCGGACACCGATGACCACGGGCAACGACAGCGGCTTCCCGCCGCGAATGAGATCCACCGTCACGGTCCGGCCCGCGGGAGTCTCCCGCACCAGCCGCGCGAATTGCTCGATACCGAACACCTTCTGGCCGTTGAAGGAAACCACAACGTCGCCGGTTTGGAGGCCCGCCTTCTCCGCCGGGCTTTCGCTTTCCACGCGCGTGATTTCGACGCCGCGATCCTCCTTCAGATTCAGTGCGCGGTTGCGAGCTTCATCGATTTCCGCAACGCCAACGCCCAGAAAACTCCTGGACCCGACGATTTGAAACGCCATCCGGTCCGGCGCCACGGGCAGTAACTGGGCCCGAATGCCGGGAGCCACAAAGAGTGTGAGGATCGGAAAGAGAATTGCTGCTTTCTGCACGCTGATCATCGGGCCGCTCCAATTTGACATGAGAGACCTCCCGCTCATCTACTTCTGGTGGCGCAGGTAGATGGAGCCGCGGCTAGCCATAAGCTTCAATACCGGGCCGCCGCCATTCAGCGAGCCCCTGGCCGTCAGCGGGCGGAACGCGGCGCCACTTCGATCGGCAACGATCTCCGGGAATTCCGAAACGATTCCGCCGCCGGCCGCTCCCGATTCAATACGGGCCACTACCGTCACCGCCATTTTAGACGGCAGATAAACAGTAATGTCACCGTCTTCGGTGTTCAGGACGGAATTGTCCAAATGCACTTCATCGCCGATATCGGCGAAAATACTGCCATTGCCGGTGGCCGCCACGACGTTTCCGGAGACCTTGCGAAGGCGAATGGTGCCGGCGCCGGAATCGCAGTGCACGCCGCGAGCGGAGTCAATCTGAATGGCGCCGCCGGAAGTTTGGGCGGTTACCATGCCGCCGGCTTCGCGCACGGTGATGAGGCCGCCGGTGGCGACAGCCGTCACCGCCCGGGCGACCCGGTCGATCTGGATATTTCCGGCCGTCGAGGCACGGATGGAACCACCGGCATCCCGAACATAAATCTCTCCACCGGCGGTTTCGAGAACACCATCGCCGGTTACCCGCCGCACATGAATCGAACCGCCGCCCGAGAAGCATTGGAGCGCACCGTCAACCAGACCGATCCGTATGTCTCCCCCGGCTGTCGCCGCGCTCAAAGCTCCGAAGATCTGGTCAGCGGAGACGACACCTCCTCCGGTGCGGACGGTGACGTCGCTCGTGACACTGTGGACCCCGACGTCGCCGGCGGGCGTATCCAGGATCAACTCGGCCAGTTTCGAGGGAACCTTCAGTACCAATTCCGGGGACGGAGCGTTGACGTCCGGGAACTTGGCAACGATTACGCCCCAGGCATCGCCGGCGTCGTAGCGGAGAGTGAACCTCCCCAGCTTCTGGCGGGCCTCGGCGAGGTCGCTGGCGCGGACCCTCGCCAGGTAGTAATAGCGGATACCCGGAGAGCTGTGGCCTTCCACCCGCAGCGGTCCGCCGGCCACCACTCTGAGCCGCGGTTTGGCTGCCGCGGCGATGCTGCCTTCCGACGACTGGACCCAGTAACGGCCCTCTTTATGAACGGCAGACTGAGTTTGGGCGAGCACTACCCCCAGCACACCGGGAAGCAGGATGAACCACTTCATTTAGAACGTCTCCACCGAGGCGTTCATCTCCCGCAAGGCACGGCGACTGCGCAGCCGGATATAGCTGTTGGGTTCGTGGCGCATTAATTCCTGGAAGGTGCCCACGACGTCCGGCCCCTTGGATTGCGCCAGCAGATCGATGGCCTGCGTGCGAACGCCCGGATTGTCGTCGTTCAAAAGAACCTGGCAAAGAACCTGGCGTGTCTCTTCGTCGCCGACGAAGGGCTTCAAGCCCTCCAGCGCCTTCATGCGGACACCGGCGTTGGGATCGTTCTGGAGAGCATACAGCAGCGTCTTTCTGACATCGGCGGAGCCGCCCTGCGTTTTTAAAATGTCCATGGAATCGACACGGAGCCCGGGGTCGGAGGGATCGGCCGCGGCAGCCAGCAACAGCTCGCGAATTGGCTCGTCCTTGAGACTGCCGCTGATCACCCGCTGGCGCGTCTCTTCGAGGACTAGCTTCACCTTGCCTGGAGTGGCCGAATCGACAAAGCGCACCCTGGTGGTGACCGGGGGGTTGGCGGCATGCTGGCCGCCGCCGAAGGGAAATCCGTTCCTGGTGAGGCGCGCGCCAAAGAAACCGATGGCCAGCAGGGCCACGGCCGCAACCGGTCTGGCGAACGCTCCGGAAGGCAGCGCCAGGGCCGGCCATCCTCTACTTACCCGGCTCCAAAAGCCTCTCGCGGTAACCTGCCGCTCCGATTCGAGACGCGCCGCCAGATCTTGCCTGCAACGAACCAACAACGGCGCCGGAATATCCTCCTCAGCGCCGTCCAGCCCCTGATGCATGCGCCGCTCCGCTTCAAGCGCTTCGCGACACGCCGGGCACTGTTCGAGATGGCGAACCAGCAGTTCCTCCTCCTCGAACGACAGTTCGCCGTACAACAGAAGAGAGAAGCTTTCTCTTGCCGTAGTGCACTTCATAGGAAATCTCCCAACGCGGCGCGCATTTTCTGGGTGGCGCGGAACAGACAATTCTTGGCCGCCTCCTCCGAGGTGCCCAGCACCTCGCCGATGGCGCGTAAACGCATGCCCTGGAAGTGGCGCAATTCAAAAACCATCCGCTCGCGGGGCGTAAGTTGTTCGAGAACGCCCCGGATGCGCGATGCCAATTGCCGGCCCATGAGATGTCTCTGCGGATCGCCAAGCGGCCGGTTCTCGGCCACGGTGTCGATGCGATTCACCACTCCCTCGCCGGAATCGAGGAGAACCGGCTCTTCTTTCCGGACCTTCTTTTTGCGCAGGTGGTCCAGGCAAAGGTTGGTGACGATCCGGTAAAGCCAGGTGTGAAAGCTGCAATCGAAACGGAAGGAAGACAGATTTCGATAAACGCGAAGGAACGCCTCCTGGTACACGTCGTAGGCGTCTTCGGAGGAATGGAGAAGGTTCATCGCCAGGCGAAGCACACTTTTGTCGTAGGCCTGAACGAGCTGTTCGAAAGCGCCTTCGTCGCCCCGCTGGGCGGCCCGGATGAGCGCTGTCTCATCCATAACGCGGACGGTTCCAATCCCCATTGATAGAGAGGCTGCTCGATTCACTGTTTTCCCTGGCTGTTTGACGCCAACGAAAGAAAAACGTCACGAAGGCCGGCGGAAGGAAATCGGATAGCGCTATAAGCCAAACATTTTCTGAAACTTCCGGATGTGAGGGCGGAGCGGCGGAAAGCCAATCAGCACGTCCGCGGATACCGTCAAAGGACCAGCTCCACCTCGATTTTTTTCTGCTCGGGGTCGAGAAGCCGGATTCGGAAGCGCCGAATCTCGCCGGCGCGAGGGCCTTCGTCGGCCTGGCCGGCCAGCGAAACGCCTTCTTTCCATCGGGCGGCGAGCATCGAGGTGAGCGCCCGGATGTCGGCATCCTTGCGCTCGGGCTGGGGCGGGGCGGCTGCGGCACTTTCCTCCTTCAAGATCAGACTCGCACGGACGCCTTCTCCGAGGTCCACCTTTCCTTTGCCCTTGCCAGCTTCCATAACGCGTCCGGTGATCTCGTCGCCCACAGCGTGCTCTGCAATGAATCGGTCGGCGGCCGTCGGCTCGAGTTGTTTCATTCCCAGGCGAATCCGTCGCCGCTTGGTGTCGATTTCGAGCACCTTCGCTTTGACAACCTCGCCTGCTTTCAGCACGTCCTTGGGATGGTCAATGCGTTTCTCGGCGGAAATATCGGCGATATGAACCATGCCGTCCAGGCCGTCCTCGAGACTGACAAACACACCAAAATCCGCAAGACTCACCACCGGTCCTTCCACCACCGAGCCGACCGGATACTTGGTGGCCACGTCCTGCCAGGGATCGCCCAAGGCCTGTTTCAGCCCCAGCCCGATGCGCCGGTCCGAGGCGTTTATGGTGAGCACCTGCACCTCGACGGCTTCACCTGTCTTCACGACGTCGGAGGGTTTCCGGATGCGCTTCGACCAGGACATCTCGGAAAGGTGAATCAGGCCTTCGACCCCCGGAGTGATCTCGACAAACGCCCCGAAATCGGTCAGCCGGACCACTCTGCCGGAAATCTTGTCTCCCACCGCAAGTTTCTCGATCACTGTGGTCCAGGGATCCGGGAGCAGCGCTTTTCGGCTGAGAGAAATCTTGCGCTTGGCGGCATCCAGCTTCTGGACCACGACTTCGATTTCGTCGCCCTCGGTAAGCACGTCGGCGGGCTTCGAGACGCGATACCAGGCAATGTCGCTGACGTGCAGCAGGCCTTCCACACCGCCGATGTCGACGAACGCGCCGAAATCGGCCAGCCGGCGGATGGTTCCCTTGCGTGTCTCCCCTTCGCGAATGGATTCGAAGAGTTCCTGCGTGCGTTTCTTCGCCTCTTCCTCCAGTACGCTCCGGCGGTCGACGACGACATCTTCGTCGGCGGCGTCCAACTGCAGGATGCGGCACCGGATTTCCTGGCCGAGAAGCTGTTCCATTTCAGCCTGATCGCGGGCGCCGCTGCGCGAGGCCGGCATGAAAGCCGGGATGCCGACGTCCACCCGGAGGCCGCCCTTGATGACCTCCTCGACCCGGGCGGCGATGATGGCGCCATTCTGAAATGCCTCTTCGAGACGAGGCCAATCGCTGGGTCGAACCGCCTTCAGCAGCGACAGCGCGTAGTAGCCGTCGTGGGTGCGTCCCGCGACTTGCACCGAAAGTACATCGCCGGGCTGGACCGCTACCACGCCGGACTTGTCGCGTACCGCGTCCAGCGGAAGGGACCCCTCCGTTTTCCGCCCGATATCGAGAACAACGGCATCGTCGGTGATCAAGATTACGGTGCCGGAGAGAGACTTTTCAGCTCCGCTTTCCGATTCCTGCTCGCGCTCGAACTCGGCGAGTGCGTCCCCGAAGGAGGTTTCCTCGGCGGATTCAGGGGACGGCGCGTCAAGGGATTCAGACAAGTTCGTGGGATTCATTGAAACCTGAAGTACCCCTATATTGTGGCACAATCCCAATGGGCACGCAGGTGCGACATGACAGCCATCCACAGCAAATCGGACCACGAGAAACCCCGCCGCTGGAGAATCATTCGCCCGCAAGATATCGTCTGGCTCCTGTTATTTTCGGCGTTGGGCGTGGTGACGCCCGGACACGACCCCGCCGTCATCCAGGTTTTGTTCGCCCTCGCGCTGCTGCAGGTGCTGGAGCCGCGAATCGCCTACTTCGCCACCAGGCAAGGCAACGTCGTGGCGATCTTTCTGAAACTGCTGTTGGGCTTCCTGCTGATCGGCGTCAGCGGCGGAATTCTGAGCACCTACTACATCATTCTGCTGCTTCCGGTGCTATCGGCGGCCACCTCGATGGGCGCCAAGGGGGCCACCGCGCTTACCGTGCTCGCGTGCGTCGCCTACCTATCGTTTCTTTTCTTCGCCTATCGCTGGGGATACGTTCCGCCGGTGGCGTTGCTGCGCGATTTCACGGTGCGCGTGCTGTTCCTGGCGGTGGTGGGCTATCTTACCTATCAATTGGCCGAGCAGAGCCGTCAGGAAGCCCGGCGCTACCAGACGGCCGCTGAAGAACTGGCGCAGGCCAACTTCAACCTGCGCGAAGCCGAAGAAACGGTTCGGCGATCCGAGCGGCTGGTGGCGCTCGGCCAGCTTTCGGCGGGGCTGGCGCACGAATTGCGGAATCCGATGGGCACCATGAAGGCTTCGGCGGAAATGCTGTTGCAGAGTACCGACTCGGACACCGCGGTGGCGCGCGAGCTGGCGGGTTTTATCGCCAGTGAGGTGGATCGGGCCAATTCACTGATCACGCGCTTTCTCGAGTTTGCCCGCCCGCTGACGCTGCGAACCGAGCCCCACGACATCACCGAGACCATCGACATCGCCGCCGAACAAGTGAAACAGCATACCGCCCATCTGAATGTAACGATTTACAAAAACTATGCACCGGAGGTGCCGCCGTTGCCCCTGGACGCGCAGATGATGGAGCGGGTCATCTATAATCTGCTGGTTAATGCCGTCGAAGCATCCCCCGCCGGCGGCGCCGTCACGGTCAAAACCAGGATGCTCGACGGCGCCGTAGAGGTGGCGGTGATTGACCGCGGCAGCGGGATTCCGGAGGAACTCCGCGAAAACATCTTCAATCCCTTTGTCACCAACAAGCCAAACGGTGTCGGCCTCGGTCTGGCGATCGTCTCGAAGATCGTCGACGAGCACAATGGAACCATCAGCGTCGAGAGCGAGTTGGGCAAAGGGAGCGTGTTCCGCATTCTGTTACCTCTCGAGCTCTGATGCGTTGCAAATGTAACGTAGGCGTGTAACAAAAGCATCCTGACCCCCGAACGCGTTTTTTTTCGCTAACTTTTCATCCCGTCGCGCGTCATCAGTTTACAAGTGGGGGATGTCTAGCCGGCCAACCGAGGCAGACGGGGAAGATGAACTTTGTTCGAGGAGTGTCTTGGATGACTTCACCTGCCGTGGCCGCTTTCGTTAGTCCCGCGGGTCCTCGAGAAACTTTTCCCGAGCCCCCTAGAACCCATAGTTCCGCCAACCCGCTCTCCAATCCGAATCTCCGTCTGACAAAGAAAGAGCGGCAGTTGTTGTCCATTCTGATTCAGAATCCAGGGAAGTGTATTTCGCGGGAGATCTTGCTGCGGACTGTCTGGAACTATTCGGAAGGGGCAAAAACTCGCACCGTCGATGTTCATGTCCAGCGTCTCCGGCGAAAGCTGGGCGCCGAGGGCGGGGCTTCCATAAAGACGATTGTACGGGGAGGCTATTGCTGGTTTCCGGAGCTTCGCCGCGTTTGACCCGCTGTCGTCGAAGCGGAGTTCGGTTTTTCGGCTGATTGTCCGGGGCGTCCCAACCGTGGCGCCGTTGCGGACCCAACCTTGATGCCTGCGCCGGTCCGCCGACCAGCGGTTGCCGCCGCGGGCAGGTTCTTTTCTCACAACTTGCCATCCCCAGGCAAAGCCCCCAAGTGCCTTCGACGCCGGAACCCGGCTCATACGACGCCGTGGCGGCGCTTGTATCGACGCCGCCCAAGATGTTCTGATGAGTTTGACGGTCATACGATATGAAGCGCCGTGTACTGGTTGTGGAAGATGAGGCCAAGCTCCGCCGGGTAATCGAGCTGCAGCTCCATTCCGCGGGTTTCGATCCGGTGCTGGCGGGGACGGCCGAGGAGGGGATCCGGCTGGTGGACCAGGCCGACCTCATTCTGACCGATCTTCGGCTGCCCGGCATGGACGGCCTGGAGTTTCTTTCCGTGATTTCCCGGCAGAACTCCCAGACTCCGGTCATTGTCATGACGGCTTTCGGCACGGTCGAGAACGCCGTGGAGGCGATGAAAGCCGGCGCGGCGGATTTCCTTCTGAAGCCGTTCTCGCTCGACCATCTGTTGACGGTCATCCACAAGGCCCTGGAAGTGTCGTCGCTGCGGGACGAAAACCGCAAATTGAAAGAAGAGCTGGGAGTCCGCTACCAGTTCGACAACATCATCGGGAGCAGCGGCTCGATGCAGGAAATCCTGGCCACGGTGGCGCGGGTGGCCCCCACCAAGGCGACGGTACTTTTGTGCGGCGAAAGCGGAACCGGCAAGGACCTGATTGCGCGAATCATCCATCACCATTCGCCGCGAAAAGACCGGTCCTACGTCAAGATCAATTGCACGGCCCTGCCGGAAAATCTGATGGAGAGCGAGCTGTTCGGCTACGAGAAGGGCGCCTTCACGGGCGCTTCCACCACCAAGCCGGGGAAGTTCGAGCAGGCCGACGGAGGCACGGTTTTCCTGGACGAGATCGGCGACGTCCCGCCGGGGATTCAGGTGAAGCTGCTCCGCATCCTGCAGGAACGGGAGTTCGAGCGCCTGGGCAGCAACAAGACGCGCCAGATCGACGTGCGCGTGATTGCCGCCACCAACGTCGACCTGGCGGCGGCGCTCGAACAGGGCACCTTTCGCGAAGATCTTTACTACCGGCTCAACGTGGTGCCCATCAGTCTTCCGCCTCTGCGGCAGCGGCGGGAAGATATTCCGTTTCTGGCGCGGCACTTCGTCGAGAAACTCAGAAGCGGCATGGCGAGCGGCGTCGAATCGATCTCCGAGGAGGCCATCGAGAAACTGATGCCGTATTCCTGGCCGGGCAACGTGCGGGAACTGGAGAACGTGATCGAGCGGAGCATGGTGCTGTGTTCGAAGAAGACACTCGAAGCCAGCGACATCCGCCTGGATACGAAGCCGCGGCAGACGCAGCCGGGCGACACCTATTTCCTGCCCGACGGCGTTGGCCTGGAACAGCACGAGCAGGATCTCATCCGCGAGGCCTTACGACGCACCGACGGCAACAAGAGCCAGGCCGCGCGGCTACTGGGCCTGACGCGCAACGCACTGCGCTACCGGCTCTCGCAGATGGGGCTGGAGTGACCGCCGGAGGAACCGGCCGGGGCGGCATGCTTGTGCTCTCCCTCGAGATGCTCTAATTTGGTCATATGGCGGAAGCTAGTCTGGACCAACCGGTTCCCATGACCGAGGAAGAAGACGAAACCACACTCGCCGCGATTGATCGAGGCATTCAGGCGGCCGACGAAGGCCGGGTTGTGCCTTCTGAGGAAGCTCGCCAACTGGTCCGGCAATGGCTTTCAAAATCTTCTACACCGAAGACGCGCTAGCGGATCTGGAAGCCATTCTCGACTGGGTTCGGGACGAAAATCCGGCCGCCGTGGAGCGATTCGGTAATGCCCTTCTGAATCACGTTGACCTTCTCGGAACTTTCCCACACATCGGCTCGCCTGTGAAGCGAAGGCCGGGGGTGCGCAAAATCCTGCACACCCCGGTACGAATCTACTACCGGATTCAGGAACGGCGCCGCGTGGTTGAGATTCTGCACTTCTGGCACGCGCGGCGCCAGCCACCGGTCCTTTAGTTCTCGGGCCGCGAACGGTGGCACCTCAACAACGTGGTCCGGGGCACGCAAAGATGGTGGACGACACAAACCCGTGGCCTGATGTCCGTGGCCCGTGGTCCCTTGAAAAGAAGTTGCCAGCCCTCAGCGGTCGGCCCGGGAACGGACGGCTGCTTTCCACCGTTCAAGTATTCGAGTGCTTTACCGCCGGGTTGGTGATCGGTGATAGCCATGTTAGTGGGGAACTCTCGCCGCCTCCGGCAGGCGCCGGCCAATCTCACCAAACGCCAGTCGGGCGATCTCAATGCCTTCTTCCGCCTCGGGCATTCCAGGATCGTAGGGTTCGCCGGGGTAGCGGTTTTTCAGGCATACGCTGTCAGCGGTTCCGCCCGCTTGGCGATCACGGCAAGCGTAGGATCGATTGACGCATACAGGCTCCCGGTTTCTTCGAGGTCGTGAACCCGCCGGAAAGGAACTTTGTGCCGCGTGAATAGGGTCTTGAAGCGCTTCTCTGCCGCCTGCTGGCAGTGGAACAGAGCCGGGCTCGAGATCCCGGCGTCCAACAATGCGCGCGCCGAACGGAGATCGACGGCCGCTTTCTCCATCCAGGCCCGGCATTCCTGGCTCAGCAGATCACCGGGTGTCATACAATACCTTACCCTCTCGCACTACCGCTGCAGGCAGCGAAGCGGCGACAGGTGCGGCCCTCGCCTCAAAGTCGGTCTTTCGCCAGGGAATGATGTCTTTCGCGTGTCCCGTACCGGAGACGAAAGAGTACACCGAGGCCGCGTTCGGCTTTTCCGGGCTGACATCGTCCGGCACCACCACCAGGAAATCGAGATCGCTATCCGGCCCGGCGTCTCCCCGGGCCCCGGAACCGAAAAGGTAAATACGGACCGGACGATAGAACTCAACCAGGCGGCGCGTGATCTCTTCGATAGCTTCCTGTTTGGAAAATCGTGTTTGCATGACTCCGTCGTCCTGTGCTTCTCCGAAGTTATCGCAGTTCAGACCCGTTCGACGGCATGGTTCGCCATGCCCCCGCGAAGCTGTTGCAGCAACACGCTTCGTCCGCCCAGCCGCCGCGCGGTTTCGGCCAGACCTACAGCTTTCTTCTTAAGCGCGGCTGCGTTCGCTTTGCCCTGTGGCGGATCAGGTGCTGCGTCACGTTCAAACGCTCAGCCGATCGCTTGAAGAAGGGGACCGGAGACCGATCTACCCCGATTCCCAGCGGTACATCCGCCAGACAGGGTCCTTCTAGCTTGGGTTAGCGTGTCGGCACGACTCCCACTGCTTAGGATTGATACCCTGGACTCTGTCATGCCCAGACAAGCTTTCTTCCGGGGATCCAGCAAAGTAGTTGCGGCGGTTTGCGCCGCCATCCTCTTCGTCTCGCCAGTCTTCTCCCAGTCGCCGGGCCAGCTTACGGCTCTCGATCGCTACGTCCGGCAACCGGATCCGGCTTACAGCTTCCACCTTGTCCGGACCTTTCCGGGCCGGGGCGTGACCGGCTACCTGATCGAGATGACGTCGCAGCGGTGGCGCAGCGTGAAGGAGGTGGACCATCCAGTCTGGCGGCACTGGCTTTCGGTGGTGCGGCCCGACGCGGTGAAGAGCTCCACCGGCTTCCTGCTGATTGGCGGCGGCAGCAACGACCGTCCGGCGCCGGCGCGCATCGATCCGCTGCTGGCCGACATGGCCCGAGACACCGGTTCGGTTACCGCGGAGATCCGCCAGATTCCCAACCAGCCGCTGACGTTTCTGGCCGAAGGCAAACCTCGCAGCGAAGACGAAATTATTGCTTACACCTGGGACAAGTACCTGAAGACGGGCGATGCTTCGTGGCCCTTGCGGCTACCGATGACGAAAGCCGTGGTGCGGGCGATGGATACCATCAGCACTTTCTGCGCTACCGGACCCGGCGGGTCCGTCAAGGTGGACGGTTTTGTAGTGGCCGGCGCATCGAAGCGCGGCTGGACTACCTGGACCACCGCCGCGGTGGACCCGCGGGTGAAGGGAATTGTCCCGATCGTGATCGACCTCCTGAACGTGGAAGCGTCATTCCGGCATCATTTTCAGGTTTATGGTTTCTATGCTCCCGCGGTGGATGACTACGTACACCTGGGCATCATGGACTGGATGGGGACAAAAGAGTTTTCCGCTTTGATGAAGCTGGTGGACTCCTATTCCTACCGTCAACGCTACAGCATGCCCAAATTGCTGGTGAACTCCGCGGGCGACCAGTTCTTTGTTCCCGATTCGTGGCAGTTCTACTACGACAACCTTCCAGGAGAAAAGCACCTGCGGTACGTACCGAATTCCGACCATTCCCTGAAGGACACCGACGCCAGCGATACCGTCGCCGCGTTTTACGGCATGCTGCTGCGGGGAGAGCCGCGCCCCGAATATTCCTGGCGCATGGAACCCGACGGATCAATTCGACTGGAAACAAAAACCAGGCCGCGGGAGGTCCGGCTATGGCAGGCGACGAATCCCGAGGCCCGCGATTTTCGTCTCGAGAAAATCGGTCCGGCCTATACCAGCAGCCTGCTGTCGGCGGAGTCGGACGGCGTTTACATCGGCCGCGTGCCGAAGCCGGCGAAAGGTTACACGGCTTTCTTTCTCGAGATGCTCTACCCAACGAAGGGTCGGCACCCGTTGAAGCTAACGACAGGTGTCCGGGTGCTGCCCGACACACTGCCGTTCCCACCGCCGAAGCCGGCGCCAACGGGAGGCCCATGAGGCAAAGCGCCGCCGCACGCCGGCCTGCCGATGTCCCCTCAGGCCTTGTCGGACCGCGCGGTTTTGAATAGCGCGTTCAAGTAAGCCATGGAATAGGCCAGGCCGGGGTTGGGCCGGTATCGCGGCTGCCCACCGCCGGCGCTTCTGCGCTCAGCCGGGGATGCTCCCGGCACGCTCCCGACACCCGGGATGTGATCCGGAATCACAATGCCGTCGAAATCCACTTCCACCAGCGCCTTCATCACCTTGTACATGTCGTAGTAGCCGTCGTCCATCACCGTCTCCGTGAAGTGGGGCAGCGGAGCGGTGACGTTGCGGAAGTGGACCTTGAAGAGCTTCTTCTGTGCCGGCGAAGTATTTGATGGTCTCCACCGGATCCTTGCCCATCAGCGGCCCGCCCTCCAGCCAGCACCCCACGCACAGGCACATGCCGACGTTGGGGCTGTCGGCGATCTCCAGGGCTTTCTTGTAGCCGTCGAAGCTGCTGAAGATGCAGCGCGGAACGCCGGCCAGCATGGGTTGCGGCGGGTCGTCGGGATGGATGCCGATGCGGACGCCCGCCTCTTCGGCCACCGGGACCACCTTCTTGATGAAGTAGGTGTAGTTCTCCCAGATCTCTTCCTTGGAGAATACGCGGCCGTGGGAGAGCGGCTCCTTGTAGGTCTTCCCGGCCCAGACGCCCTTGCTTGTTGGGGCTGGCCATATCCATGTCCCGGGCCTCATAGCCGCGAGGCGGTGTGCTGCCGTCCGCTCGACCAGATGCCGTTGCCCATGTGCGCGTAAGTGGTGTAAGGGATGCCCGCCTTGCCCAGGTAGCGAAGGTAGTTCAGATACTCTTCGATCTTCTTGTCGCGCCCCGGAAGGTTCAGCGTGACTTCCTCCATGTTGTGGAGGCTGCCGCTGGGGCCGACTCCGCTGCCGATGTTATACACCTTAAAGCCGCCGGCTTCCCATTGCTGGCGCATCTTGATGAAGCCCTCAGCGGTGGCGGTTTCGGGAGTGGCGCCCAGGCTCACCCAGGTAACGCCGAGCTGCCTGAGGTACAGCATATTGTCCGGTGTCGGCCGCCCCGCCGCCGGTGCCGATCTTGATTCCCGGCGGAACCACCGGAAGCTTGGCGGAACTGCTGCGTGCGGACGCCAGCAAGGCCGCGCCTCCCAAAGCCATCTTGGCGAACCCTCTGCGGTCCGTCGACAACGTATCGACATTCGGATTCATCGTTCGCTCCTTTCGACCCTCAATGGTATCAGCGTTCAGTAGTTTCGGCGCTATGGATTGCCGGCTTGAGCGGCGCGCGTCATCTCCAGCACCAACACGTTGTTCTTCAACGGGATTCTCCATCCTTTCGCGAGGTCCGCGGCCGAGACCTCCGTCACGGGAAAACTACCCACCACCGCCTGGGCTCGATAGCCTCCTGCGGGCATCGCCGGCAGGACGATCGCCGCCTGGTTCTCTGCCGACTCGTTCCGAAATACCACCACGATCCCTTCGCCTTTCCGGCTCAAGCGCGCGAATCCATCCCACGATGCGACGTTCGGCTGGCGCCACGAACCCAACGGGAAAAAGCCTTCGTTCAGAGGCACCCTCTTTCGAAGCTCTTTGAACCAGCGGATCTTCTCTCCGTACCACTGGAGTTGAGCTGGCGTCAGGTTTCTGAGATCGCCCAGCAGAATCGGGCCGAAGCCGATGACGCTGGCGAAACGTTCCTCGATGGGCGCGGTGTCGGCGTGCAGGTTGCCAATCAGCATGGTCTCGGCCGGGATGGATAAGCTCCGCCGGTAGAGCAGCGTGCGGGCCTGGCGGGGGCCGGCATCGGTGGGCCGGTGGTCGTTCACGTTGCTAAGCCAATCCAGGTCGGCGGCCGCCAGCAGTCCAGGGTCGATCAGGTGCTTTTCGCCCCACAATTCGAAGGTGTAATCGAGCAGCGTTTCGGGGTGCTGCTGGCGGACCTTTTCAGCCACGTATTGCATGCCTTCATAGATTCGGATGAGAGACTCGGCGGGCGTCTTGTGATAGTGTCCCTCGGCATAGCATCCCGGCTCTTCCCCGTAAGCGTTGAACACCGTGGTCAGGTCCACCTTCAGGTACTTCACGTTGTATTTCGCGATCAAGGCATTCAGCCGGTTGGCCGCCGCTTCGCGGTATCCCGACGCCAGACACATGACGGCCCGCTGCCCGGCGGCGGTGCCGGTGAACTTGGGGCGGCCGTGGCTATCCCTGGCGAGCCATTCGGGATGAGCGATGTAATCGGGAGAATCGGTACTGATGGCCGCCAGCGGCACCCACAGGCCGAGGGACATGTGGTGTTTTGCGAGCGAGGCGACGATGGGTTCCAGGCCGTCCGGGAAATGCGAAGTGCGGATGGCGTTATCTCCGTGGCGCAACTGCCAGCCGTCGTCGATAGTGAACAGATCCAGTCCCATCCTGGCGCCGGCCTCAATCAGTTGCCGCGTGGTCTTTGCGTCGATGTTGCGTTCGAAGGGTTCCCAGGTATTGTAGATCCACGGGGGCTGATAGCCGCCTCCCAGGCGCATCATCACCTCCGAGGTGTAAGTAGGAATCACCCAGTGGGGATCAGTATCCGGACGGACTTCCACGAAGAAGGCGATGGAGCTTTTCGCGGAAGTGAAAGCCTCGCCGGGTTCGATGCAGCGCTCGAACGGAAACAGATCCGTATCGTACATCACGCGGATCTCGTCGCCCCAACCCATGCCAATTTCGGTGCGTTTGGTGTAACCCGGGGCTTCGTTCATCACCACCAGCCCCTCCCTGGTGAGCGCGTTTTCCACCACCATCGCCGTGTCGGAAACCCGGCCTGTGGAGAACAGCTCGCGCGGATCCAGGCCGTAGCCGCCAAAAGCCTCCAACTCGGAGGCCGGGCCGGGGGCCAGCCGAAGGTTTTCGAACACGAGTTGGGTCAACGTCATGGAGCGGCCGCCCCGATTGGTGACCGCGATCCATTTGCGAATGACGGGGTGCCCAGTGTAGACAGCGTAGTTGACCGCGACGTCAACCGGCGGATCGGCGCTGCGCAGCACCACCGTCAGCATTTCGCCTTGTGGCGCAACCGGCAGTGTCTCCGAGCTGAGCAACTGGTAGCGGGACCGGCCATTCATTGGGTGCGCGACACAGAAGTGGTGAGGAACCGTTAATCAAGCGCGCCGCGCCTCCCAGTAGTCCTCAAACTCGCCATTGAACTGGCAGCAACGCAGAGCCAGGATCGCGTTGGCTCCTCGCACGGTCCAGAACATGCCCGACTGTTTGCAGCGGGAACCGATCAGCGTCTTGCAACCGGCTTCGATGACCCCGGTGCCCACGAACAAGTGTTGGCGGCGGAATTTCGGGTATCGCATGCGCCGGGCGTTTCTGTGGAAGTAGTCGGCCTCGGTGCGGAGCTTTGCGGACAGTTCGGCGACGCGGTTTCGATAGAGAGCAAGGAGGCACCAGCTTTTTAATTTTGCAGTTGTCCAGCAGATTCTGGTGGACCATCATCCAACGGTTCTGACCGCTTTCGTCATTGGGGTGCAGTTTGCGGGCCAATGCCCACAGATGCTCGCGAGCGTGAAACAGATCGACGATCTGCGTCGCGCCGGGGAAATATTGATTGGCCAGATTCCAGATCCATTCCGCTCCATCGCCGATCACGACCTTCTTTTCCGCCCGGCTCCAGCCGCGCTTCCAGGCTTCCAGATAAATCCGCTTGCCAAACTCTTCAGCGGTTTCAATGGCACCGACGTAGGTCGTCGAATCGGGATCGCGGACAGCGTAGCCCTCCTCGTCCCAGCTCGTCTGGGTGAACACGCATCCCAGTTTGGCCTCGCGCGTGTGCGCGGGTTGCCCATCAGTCTTCCCCTGCCGGCCGACGGTTTCCTTTTTGACCACCGGCACTCCGGTGCCATCGAATTGGATATACAGAACGGGAATCGATCGTCCGACAATCAGCGGCAGATCCAACTGCATGGCCCGCTGGATCTCGGCCTGCTCGCGGGCGGCGATATCTTCCCCGATGGCTTCGGCCGCGCGTTCCACGGCTTTGGTGGCCACCTCCAGATCGGCCAGGAGTTTCAGTTGCCGGCGTCCGTGGTCGAAGGGGGCCTGCTGGCCGACGACGGCTTGCATGCGGCGCACGCCGGGAGAGGACTCCGTGTTTTCGATATCCAGTTCGACATCGGCGGGGAATTGTCCGCGATGGCAGTGCGGACATAAATAGTAGGGGCGTGAGATGGTAACCTCGCCCACTGCGGTGAGCACCGGCTTGGAGCGCACTTCCCGATAGAGGGCTTGCTGGCCGCAAGGGCAAGCAATACGCCGCTGGTCGGCCGCCGGGACGGGGAATTGCAGCAACTGGCTGAGTGCTGCGGCACCGGCGTGATGCATGGCCGAGCGCACCGCCATCTCGACGGCCTCCAGATCGAGACGGCCCGTCTTGCGGCGCTCCTGGAAGATCACATGCAGCAGTTGGTCTACTTCGCGCGCAATTTCCTGGCCGATCGCTTCGGCCGTTTTTTTTCCTCCGGCGACAGCGTCTCCTCCACCGGCCGCGCCCGGCAAATCTGAGCATTCACCTCAACGAAGGCTCGACTCAACTCCCGGTAACGGGCAAACTCGGCCACCTCACGCCGCGCCTTACGCTCCGCCACCGGCGTGGCAAAGCTTTCCGTGATTGTCTTGCCACCCGCCTTGTAGGTCAGCCGGAGGTTGGGGCCATGGCCGGGCTCGCCCGGTTTGTGGCAGTGACAGTTCGGATTTCCGCAACGCCCTTGCGTCGAGGTGATCGAACCAGCGCGGAAATCGCCCAACTGTGAGATCTGGGCCAATAGATCGGCACGATGCCTTTCCAAAACAGGTAGTGGGTCGGACATGGGGCAGGCTCCTCTGCCTAGCGTATATCATACGCTAGGTTTTGGTCTACAAAAAAGAGAATCTGATGTCGCCGTACTTTCATGTCGCGCACCCCCATTCATTCCATGGCCGTCCACCGAGAAGCGAAACTCTTCGGCCTGCCGCGGCTTTCCGTCCAACCCGCGAGCGAAATCGGTTCCGGAAATCTTGTGCACCCAGGCTTGGGTCGACAGACCCTGTTCCGCATCAAAGCGCACAATCCGCTCGACGGCTGTGTTTCCGATTCGCCAGGAATGTCCATCGGCGCCGGCGCGCACGTATGCCTCACCGGACTGCGCCCAAGACAAAGGAATGACGGCTGCGAGCGACAGCAGAAAGATCGTCCATGTACGCAGTGACGTATCCACCCGAATCTGCTCCTCTGCACGAACCGGCGGTCGCGTCCGGCACGCTGCGATTCGCACTATTGTTGTGTTAGAAAGCCGCGTTCAAACAACCAGGTCCGGAACAAGTCGGGCCAGACCTGAGAGGCCGGCGGCACGCCCAACTGTATCGCAAAGCCATGTCCTGTGCCGGCAAACATGTGCAGTTCAACCGATACACCAGCCTCTTTCATTGCCTTGAAGACATCCGGATAGCTCGCGGAAATCCGGTCGTCACTGCCCGCACACAGGAATACAGGCGGCAGATCTTTGGTGATTTTGGCGTTCGCCCGCATCGGCGCGGCGAAGGGCGTTCCGTACATCAGGGCCATGAATGCCGGCTTGGCGCTCAGTTGATCAATGCTGTCCACCGGGTGCTTCACCGGATCGTCATAACGCGCACCCGCAAAACCGGCCAGGAATCCGCCCGCCGAGAAGCCGATGACGCCAACGCGGTCTGGATCCACCCTCCATTCCGCCGCACGGCTGCGTACCAAACGGATGGCACGCTGAATGTCCGGCAGGGAATCGTCTTCGGTCGTGTAGGTCGATCCCTTGGCCTTAGGAAGCCGGTACTTGAGAACGAAGGCGGCAATTCCACGCTGTGAGAGCCAGTCCGCCACGCGATAGCCTTCATTGGTAATCCATTCTTCGCTGAATCCGCCTCCCGGAGCGACAATGACCCCGGCGCCGGTGGTTTTACCCTTGGGCGGCAGATAGAGTGTGACTGACGGGCGATGTATGTTCGAGACGATCAAGAGGTCCCCTGAAAAGCGGTACGTCTCATCCCCGGTCTTACCTTCCGATCCTGGGGCGCCCTGGGGCCAGAGCAACACGGTTGGGTGCTGGGTTGGGTCCGGCAGCATCACAGCCGGCGGAGGTCCCTGCTCCCAGGTGACCTCCTGAGCCTGCCCTGCACTTGCCGGAGGCGCCTGGCTTGCGCGGGCGCCGGTCGCACCCTGACCGAAGGCAATCGGCGCGGCCCAAAGCGCTATAGCGAGAAAGCCGATTTCACGTTCGAGTCTCATTTGTTTCTCCTTGTTTGATGCCGGCTCCATTGAACTCATGTACCGCGTCCAACATGGCCACGATGTTCTCGACCGGAGTGCGGGCCTGTACATTGTGGATTGCATTGAAGACAAACCCGCCCCCCTTGGAGAAGATTTCGCAGCGGCGCAAAACCTGTTCGCGCACCTCGGCGGGAGTCCCGAACGGCAGCACCTGCTGGGTGTCGATCCCGCCGCCCCAAAACGTCAGCCGGTCTCCATAGCGCTGCTTCAGCGTCTCGGGGTCCATCCCCGCGGCGGAGCACTGAACCGGATTGATAATGTCGAACCCGGCATCAATGAACGACTCCATGAACTTTTCCACCGCCCCGCAAGAATGTTTGAAGATCTTCCAGCCGGTATTGGCATGAATCCATCGGTTGATTCGCTGGTAATACGGCAAATAGAGCTCCCGGAAGGTGTCCGCCGAACAGAAGGAGGAGGTTTGCGTTCCGAAGTCGGTTCCGCAGGTGAAGACGGCGTCAACCGCATCCCCGGCAACGCGCTGTATGCGTTCCAGGTTCCCCACGGCGATGTCGCATTGGAGACTGAAAACGGTGTGCACATAGTCACGGCGGCTGCGGGTGGACATGTACCATTCGGCGACGTCGCGAATTCCCCGGGGGGCTTTCAGCGACGGCCCCGGTACCAGGGCGATGTCGCCTAGCGCGGCGCCCGGCAGTGCCAGCACCACCGCCCTTCCGGTGGCGGCCGCCTCGCGCACCGAGGCGCCGATGGCATCCAGTTGATGCTCGTTGAGCGGTTGGAACTCCTCGAGATTGTCTTCCGGGTCGAGCCGGTCGTCATCGATTGGCTGCTGCCGAACCACCGCGTCGAAAAAGTAACTGCCGGCCGGCATGTATCCGCTGGGCGGCACGGTGTTGTCGCCTTGCGGATAGATCCAAAATCCCCCGCGGCCGTCCGGGCTGGTGACGAAACGCTCGGGAATCAGCATGTCCACGTCCCACAGCCGCCAGGGCTTCCAGCCGGTGTTGGCGAAGCCGAATATCGTGGACGTCGGAAAGGCGCCAATGACGTCCAGGCCCAACGCGGTGGCCAGGTCGTCGTCAATCCAACCCAGCATCTGGAGCGGCTCGTGAACGGTCACCGGCCGCTTCTCCAATCCGAAATACTCACGCAACGCCGCCACCGAGGTGACGTGCATGCCGGTGACGGCCGTCGAGCCAAAATCCATGGGGACCGCGTCCGGCTGCTGGTGGGCGAGTGAGGCCCGCACTTTTTCGCGGCTGGTCATGACCGGCTCCGGGCTATGCGTTCAACGCTTCGAAATAAGTGCATCAGGATCCCTCCCAAAACAAAGATCCAGTTCAGTACAAAAGCTGCGCCTGGTCCATCAAGCCGCCGCCGTGCGGCCTGCCTTTAGATACTGTACATCCGGAGGTCCCCAAGCGAGGCAAGACATTTGATGTCGTAAGTCCGAACCGTGTCATCAGGCCACCCGCAGCGGATTCGGCGCTATACTCTACGTGCCATGCCCATCAGAGTCGAGAAGATCAATGAGACCACGTTCAGCGTCACGGTGGAAGCCCAGGCGACAACCACTCATACCGTGACCGTGAGCCCGGAGTACCGGGAGAAGCTGACCGGCGGCACGGCGCCGGCCGAAACGCTGGTGGAGAAATCGTTCGAGTTCCTGCTCGACCGCGAATCGAACACGAGCATTCTCCGGAGCTTCGACCTGCCGGTCATCCAGCGCTACTTTCCGGAGTACGAGCGTGCGATTCGTGGAATGTTGAAGTAACGAAGCCCCAAAAGCGGAGCGGAGTGGCACGGGCCGCCGGGCCTGTGTCAGGTGCCACGGACGTCCAAATCCGTGTTCAATTTCCCACACCGGGCGTCGCGATGAGCGGCAAAAGAAAAGGCTGCAAGCTCTTGAGAACCTGCACCGCCAGTGCGCTGGTGAAGTCGTAGTTCGCCGCCTCCTGGCCGGGCACAAACGCCAGCACCGTGCCGTAGAACCGGTCGCCGATGAAGAAGGCGAACGCCGCGGTGCGGTTCACGGCGCGCGAGCTCGTCAGCACTCCGCCGGGGCCAAACTCTTCAAAGCGGTTGTCGCCGGTGCCGGTCTTGCCACCGATGGGGAGCACTTTTCCGTCGGCTAAATGGAGGCCGCCTTGCAACCGCCGGCCGGTCCCATTCTCCACCACCCCGAGCATCTCGCGGCGAACCAGACCGGCGATTTCCGGCGACAGAACCCGTACGCCGGGGTCGGGGTGTTTCACCAGGATCGTCTCCAGAGGCGTTTTTTCGGCAAAGTGCAGTTGCTCGACGCGAACCGAAGGATAACGCACGCCGCCGTTCACCAGGATGCCAACCAGGTCGGCAAGCGCCGACGGCGTGTCGCCGGAAACGCCAATGGCGGTTGCATACGAAGGCACCAGCGAATCGAACGGGTATCCCAGCTTCTGCCAGGCGCCGTGCATCCGGTCAAACGCGTCCATTTCCAGAATGGTGTCGATGCGTTGGTCCTGCGCGCGCTTGTTCGACGACCGGAACAGCCAGCGGTAGACCTCCTGCCTCTGCCGGGCGCTGTTGGCGAAGACCTCGGACAGCGACGCGTCCGGGTGCTGCTCGCGGTAGGCCAGCAGCCACAATTCCAATGGATGGACTTTGGCCAGGTACCCGCGGTCGTTGAGGTCGAACTTGTCGGGCCCGTAGTCGGCGAACAACTTCGGGATATCGACACCAATCAGGTCTTGCGCCGCGAGGTGCATTCGCAGGAAATGGCCGAAATCCTCGATCCCGTCTCCGGGGCGGATGGAGCGAAAGATGACGGCCGCCCGTTTCGGGGTCAGGAGGACGCCGCTGGCAAGCTTCTCAAGAGCCTGGCTGGGATTCAGGTCCTTGTAGTTGTCATAGAACTGCCGCAGATAGGTTTTCCCTTCGTAGTCCGCAAAACGTCGCAGGTAACCAAGCCG
The DNA here is from genome assembly GCA_963810595.1 of Bryobacterales bacterium. Classification (GTDB taxonomy): domain Bacteria; phylum Acidobacteriota; class Terriglobia; order Bryobacterales; family Bryobacteraceae; genus CAWEOG01. The sequence continues at coordinate 123,733 of CAWEOG010000009.1, forward strand.
CGCCGGATTTTCGAGCTCGCTCAGGACGCTGGGGGAGGCGCCTGGAATACGGTACCGGTAATAGCGCTCCATGTCGCGCATCAGGCGGATGTAGACCAGATTCACGGATTGCTCAAACCCCTGGCCCACCGTGAATGCCTGGAAATCTTCGGAATGCTCGAAATTGGAGAAGCGGTGCAGCCCGCCGGCGGTGAAAAACTGCTCGGCCGGGCTGCCGGAGTAGGTGCGCCCGAGTGCGGCCTCGAGCATGGGGACAAGCCCCCTGTCGGGCGCCGAGGCCAGGTAGTCCAGCGCCCATCGGGTGATCGGGTCGTTGCCCGCCACTGGTGTTTCCCTTAGCTGCGACGCAGGCAGGCCGGCATACTCTCCGTGCAGCTCTTCGACGATCTGCAGATAGTTGATGAGCGTTCGCAACTTGGCGGTGGAGCCGAGCTGCAGCTTGGTGCCCTGGCTGATGTCCAGAGGTTGGTTGTAATTGTCCGCCCGGACGCGCAGCAGGTTGGCGTTCCGCCCGCGCTCGAACAGGGTGAAACTGTAAATGACGGCGCCCGGATTTCCGTGATCGAGCAATTGCTGCTGATCCATGCCGGCCTGGTCGGTGGCCTCGGTGTTGGACAGGCTTCCCAGGAAGCGGGAAACCGAACGCTGGACCTCTCCATCAATGGTGGTGCGGACTGTCAGATCCAGCCGGTCGAGAGCGTATGTATTGTCGAGGCCGAGCGCCGGAAGCAGAGCCATGCGGATGTCGTCGGGAGCTTTGCGGGCAACGAAATCTTTCGGCGGAGCGGGCGACGCATACCGGTCCGGGCGCAAGCGGGCCCCGAGCGCAAGATCGCTGAGAAGCCCCGAGATGACCCCCTTGCGATACAGCACACGCAGGTAACTGTCGGTCTTGTTTTCCAGCATCTCCGGCGCCTGTACCAGGTCGCGGGTGGGAGCCCGCATGGCCAGGAACAAAGACAGTACCTGGCGATAGGCCTTGGCCCTGGCTTCCAGTTCAATCGGGTCGAGGCCCTGCTCCCGGGCCGACAACAGCCGGTTCACCGCGGCGAAATCGGCGCCGTACCATTCGCGCAGTCCGTCCGCGAGACCATAGACTTCGCCGTGATCCGGTGTCGCCGCCAACGGGATGGAATTGATGTAGTCGACAACCATCTCCCTTTGGGCGCGAAGGGTGTTGCGCCCATCCAGGTATGCGCTCAGCGACGCCGAAAGTAGCTGCCGCGCTTTGTCGGAAACGGAGTGGGTGAGACCGCCTTGCGAATGACGCATTTTTTCAAGCTGCGTCGCCAGGGTGCTGCCGCCGATGAGCGGACGGTGGGGGTCCAGCTCATGAATGGCCAGGTTTGCCACCGCCCAACTCAGCCTGTCCCACTGAATGGCCGGGTTGCGGTGCGGGTGCGATTCGTCGAGCAGGTCCCGATCTTCCAGAAACAGGAGCGTGTCAACCACGAGGGGAGGAATGGATTCAAAGCTCTGGTAAACCTGGCGCGGGTAGTAGCTGGCGTGAAGCGGGTTCCCGCGCCGGTCCAGGATGACCAGGCCTGCCTGAGCTTTCTCGTGGTAAATGGGGAATAAACCGTACCGTGTCAGGCGGAGCAGGGTGGGGGATGCTTGCGCCTGGGCTTCCAGACGAAAGCCGCGGGCTTCCAGCCGGTCGACGAATTCATGTAACTGACGGTAGCCGAGGCGCACGTCCATGGGGCCCCCGGCGGCAGCGAGCGATGTTCTGGCGGGACCTTTCTCCAGGAGGAAGGTGGCTCTCCGGGCCACCGCCGAAAGCACGTGCGATTGCAACCAGGAGGTTTGGAGCTCCAATGTCACCAGGCCAGCCAGAACGGCCGCAGCGAGCGCCAGCTTGGCCCCGCGCTGCACACTCCGGGAACGGATTATGGACTGCGGCCTCGAGGCCGTCGCACGCCAAGTCCCGGAAAGACTCCAGTCGCGAGTCCCCAGATTCACGATGGACCCCTGAGTATTGGATGCATTGCAGCGGGATTCGGTTCACCGTGCGGAGGATAGGATCGGGGAAGTGGCACGGGCATTCAGGCCTGTGTCAGGTGCCACGGACGTCCAAGTCCGTGTGCGCACCGGCACCCACGCCGGTGGCACCTGAAAGTCGCGGTAGGGATGGCCATTGCTGTCCCTGACGCTGGTTGCCGCCTCCCTCTCAGGTGCATCGGAAATGGCTCATTACGGCTCTTCTGGCGACTCCCCCTCTTCGTAGATGCGGATGCGACCCGTTTCTACAACCCACAACCGGCCGGCAATCAATGCGGTCTGAAGCGCCGCCAGCAAGCTCCGAACCAGGCCCGTCAACATGCTGGGAGACGCCATCCGCCGCAGGCGCAGCACAGCGATGCCGGGCGTTTTGCGCGGCGGGAATCGAAGCACATCGGTGAAGTCGAGGTCCAGCGAAATCAGACAGCGACGCTCCGCGATGCAGATCTTCGAACAGATGCGCGTCGCTGGTTCCCCTCAGCTTCTCCTGCGCGACGGTTTGCACATCGTGCCTGGACTCGGTAATGAGCCCGGCAGTCCGAGAACCGAGGTTCTCATCCAGCTTGAATTTCATGCCGCGCTCTGCCTCTTGGCCGCTCTTGGCCTCTTTGGCCCTTTGGCGACCCCTTGGCCGCTCTTTGGCCTTTGGTCGCTTTCGCGCGGTGCGCTCAGCGGTAGGCTTCCGAGCGGTGTCTGACTCCGAAGATTCGCATGCTGTTTTGTTCCAGGGTGAATAAAACGCGGTAGTCACCGGCACGCAGGCGGAAGGCGCCGGCCAGGTCTCCGTGAAGCGTGCTGACGTTGCCCGCGCCGGTGGGGGCGAAGTGCAGCACGGCTTCGAACAGGCGCATGGCGGTGGGACGGTCGAGACGGCGGACGTCGGCTTGGGCTTCGTCGAGCCACTCAATTCGGTAGGGCGGCATGTTACTGGGGGCTTTCCGAGGCGTCCGAAAAGTCGTCCAGCTTCAAGCCGAACTCCGCCAGCACTTCCTCCATCGGAATGCCTTTGCCGCCACGCCGGGCGAACCACTCGCTGCCTTCGCTGATGCGCCGATGGTCCTCTTCGGTTGCAGGCTCATCGTCCAGAGGGGCCGACGCCGCGGCGCGGGCGACTGGGTCGAGCATAACCTCCAGCAGGCTTCGCACGGCGGCCAGTTGTTGCGGTGCGAGGCGATCAATCATCGCGTGCGTTTGAAGCTGCAGTTCCGCCAAGTTGGTTGCCATACGCGTCGTTCCTTTCGCCGCTACAACTCAACCATCACACGGTTGACTCTGGATCGTTCGACCAGCTTGCCGAGGACGATCGCCAGAACTGCCGGTTTCCCGGTGGCCGCGGACGCGCGGACTGGTAGTCAACATCTCGACCAGGCAGGTCTGCGAACAAGCTATGTCCTCCACGTGGGGGGTTGCGCTTTGCAGATCCACTACTGTCAGTATACTCACAGTCGCCTTGCTGATCAGGTCGCTGTAAGTGGCTCAAATGCATCCTAAGAGGCTCTTAGCAGGAATTCGTTGGAGTGCCGATCGGCGCGGGTTTCAGCATCTTCGCTTTTCCCCTGGGGTTTGCACCGGGGTCAATGGATTTCCGGCTCCGGCAGTTCCGCCACTCCGCTCAGGAAATCGAAATCGCAGCCTTCGTTGGCCTGGGTGACACGCTCGGCATACAGGGCGAGATAGCCCCGCGGGTACGGAAAAACGGGGCGGGTCCAGGCCGCCCGACGGGCGTTTAGCTCCGGCTCGGGCACCAGGAGGTCGAGGCGGCGGGCGGGGACATCCAGCGCGATCGGGTCCCCATCGCGCACCAGCGCGAGCGGTCCTCCGACAAACGCCTCCGGGGCCACGTGGAGTACGCAGGTACCGTAGGCGGTGCCGCTCATGCGGGTGTCCGAGATCCGGACGATATCCCGCACGCCGCGCTGGAGCAGCTTTTTTGGAATCGGGAGCATCCCCCATTCGGGCATTCCCGGGCCTCCCAGGGGCCCGGCGTTCTGCAGCACAAAGACGCTGTTCTCGCTGGCGTCAAGATCTTCGCGGTTGATGCGCTCTTCCATGTCGCGGTAATTGCGGAACACCACAGCCGGACCGGTGTGGCGCAGCAGGTTCGGGCTGGCGGCCGAGGTCTTGATGATTGCGCCGTCCGGAGCCAGGCTGCCGTAAAGAATGGCGGTGCCTCCCCCGGCGCAAATCGGATTCTGCAGCGGCCGGATGACATCCTCGTTGATGACGCGCGCACCGGCGATATTCTCGCCGACGGTTCGCCCGTTCACTGTCACAGCGTCCCTTTGGAGAGCATCGCCCAATAATTCCATGAGGGCGCGGAGGCCGCCGGCGTAATAGAAGTCCTCCATCAGATACGCGCCCGAAGGCCGGACATTGGCGAGCACGGGGACCCGCCGCGAGATCTGGTCGACCTGCCGCAGATCGAAATCGAGGCCGCAGCGCCGGGCCAGCGCGGCGAGATGGATGACGGCGTTGGTGGAGCCGCCCAGGGCCATGTCAACCGTAATCGCGTTCTCGAATGCGGCGGGCGTGAGGAGGGCACGCGGCGTCAGGTCCTCCCAGACCATCTCGACGATTCGCTTGCCGCACTCCACCGCCATGCCCGTGTGGTGGGCATCGGGCGCCGGGATCGAGGATGCGCCGGGCAGGCTCAGCCCCAGCGCTTCAGCCAGCGACATCATCGTGGACGCCGTCCCCATGGTCATGCACGTGCCGGCCGAGCGAGCGATGCCGCCCTCGATCGCGGTCCACTCGTCGGCCGTGATGGTGCCGGCGCAACGTTCGGTCCAGTATTTCCAAAGATCGGTGCCGCTGCCCAGCGGCTTGCCGTCCCAGTTGCCTCTCAACATCGGGCCGGCGGGAAGAAAAATCGCCGGCAGGTTGGCGCTGATGGCGCCCATCAGCAAACCGGGCGTGGTCTTATCGCAACCGCCCATCAGCACGGCGCCGTCCACCGGCAGTCCGCGCAGGGCCTCCTCCGTTTCCATGGCCAGCAGGTTGCGGTACACCATCGGGCTGGGCTTGTAGTATGTCTCGGTGATGGAGAAGGCCGGAATCTCGACGGGAAACCCGCCGGCCTGCCACACGCCCCGCTTGACGGCTTCGGCCCGCTCGCGAAGATGCGCGTTGCAAGGATTGATCTCGCTCCAGGTGTTGACCACGGCGATGACCGGCTTACCGGTGAAATCCTGCGGCTGGTGGCCTAGTTGCCGCATGCGCGAGCGGTGGCTGAAGCCGCGCATATCATCGGTTCCGAACCAGCGGAAGCTACGCAGCGTCTCGGGGGTCTTGCGTGTGGCCATGAAAAATCCGATCTCCTTGTATTATTATGTCTCGACATGGCGCTGGACGAGCAGACCCGCAGCAGGGTAGCACGGCACCTTTTGCCGGTGCTCACAATCGGCTACCTGTTCGCGTATCTCGACCGCGCCAATCTGAGCGTAGCCAAGCTCCAGATGCAGAGCGAGCTCGGGTTCAGCAATGAGGTAATCGGGCTGGGCGCGGGAATCTTCTTCGCCGGATACCTGTTCCTGGAATTGCCCGGGACCCTGCTGGTGGAACGCTGGAGCGCTCGAAAATGGTTCGCCAGGATCATGACCTCGTGGGGGATCATAGCGGCGCTCACCGGACTGCTGGGGACGCCGTTGTTCGGGTCTCTCGGGCTGCGGACTCAGTTCTACGGCGCGCGGCTGCTGCTGGGGCTGGCGGAAGCCGGATTCTACCCCGGGGTGATCGTGTATCTGACGCATTGGTTCCGGCAGAAGGACCGCGCGCGGGCCAAGGCGTACTTCATCGTGGCGCAACCGCTGTCGGTGGCATTGGGCGTACCGCTCTCACGCTGGATTCTGGAAAATGTCCATTGGCTGGGCTGGAATGGCTGGCGCTGGGTTTTCATCCTGGAGGGAATTCCGCCGGTCCTGTTGGGGGTGGCGATCCTCTTCCTGCTGGACGATTGGCCGCGTGACGCGGGCTGGCTTCCCGAAGCCGAGCGCAAGCGACTGGAGGCAGAGCTGGCCGCGGAGCAGGCCGAGCGCGAGCGTACGGAGAAGGTGGGGATACTGGCTGGTCTCCGGTCGCCGCGCGTGCTCTGGCTGGCCGGGGTCTACTTCTTGCTGAATACGGGGAACCAGGGGCTGATCTTCTTTCTCCCGTCGATTACCGAATCGATGACCAGTCTCTCGATTTCGGCGCGGACGGCATTCGCGGCGCTGCCTTACCTGCTGAGCGCGGCCGGTATCACGCTGAACGGGATCCACTCTCAGCGCTCGGGTGAGCGCCGGTGGCACACCGCCGCTCCGATGTTGGCTACGGCCGTCTCAGTCGCGCTGGCGGTGGTCTTCCGGGACAGCGTCGCCCTGACGGTGGCATTCATCTGCCTCGCCGGTTTGACCTGCCAGGCCTATCTGCCGGTGTTCTGGACGCTGCCTTCCTCGTTTCTCGGCAAATCCGCGGCTGCCGCCGCGACGGGCGCCATTAACACCATCGGCAACATGGGCGGCTTCGTGGGCCCGGTTGTGTTTGGGGCGGTCGGAACCCACACCGGCAATTTCAAAGGCGCGCTTGCCGTGATGGCAGTATGTATGCTTCTGGCGGGTGCGATGGCGGCCCATCCCTGGCTCACGACCGCCCAAGATTCGGCACGCTACTCCAACCGCACTAGCTGATCGGAATCTACCACGGGGAAAGCCGCGATCCACTCCCGGTCTATCGGGATGAACTCGTCTTTGGGCACCACCGATGAAGGATGGCACGCGCCCAGGATCACGTAGCGCGGAAACCCCTGGCCCCATTTCTCCCGGATGTCCATGAGGCTGTGAATTTTTAGGCACTAACAAAATTGCCTCGTTGCCGTACAAAGAAGCTGCCCGCGGCCGTATCACAACTCCCCCACCCAGAGGGCAGCACAATCCCGTCCCACAAACCTGCTTCACACGTCTGCCACAAGGGGACCCTTGTGGAACGCTTATTTACAAACGCTGCGTAATGCCCCCAGGCGGACGCCGCAGCCTAAGCTTCAAAAACAGGGCCGTCCGGACTGGTAAGCATGATCCCATCAATGCTGTTGTCGAATGGCTAACGATGTTTTTCTTCACTTTTTCGAAGCGCATCCGCCGCCCGCTTGCGCTCGGTGATGTTGAATTGGATGCCGTCCCACGCCGTAGAGCTATCCTGACGACGCGAAGGAATCGAGCGCAACAGAGACCAAGGCACCTCACCAGTTCCGTGGTGGGTATGCCCGCGCCAGAACTCACCCACAGATTCATCTGACGAATCAAGAACAAGTTAATAAGAATTCCAGGTGCGCTAAAGGATTCGGAGGGCCCTCTCCCCCGACAATCGAGGCGTGGAAAGAGGCCAGCCGTGATCTTCAAAAGCTCAGTGACCTCTCGAATTTGTAGCAAAGAGCATGAACTATGATTCGCACAGAAGGAATCCCAATCGTCGACGCCAGACTCGCGGCCAAGCTGAAATCCACGAAGACTGTCGAGGACTCTACCCGGTTCCGCCAACAACGGATGCGGCCAAGCCTGTCTCCCAGTCCCTCAACAATCGTCCCGGCCCGCCAGCCACGGGCGAATGCACAAGAGTGCGCATAGCGGAAAAGGAGAAAAGGAAATGCCTCAATGGAGTCCCGATCAAACATTTTATCGGTCGCTCAAAATGGCGATGCAAGCACCTCAGAAAGCCGCGCGCCTGATGAACGCAGCGGCGGGTCTGGTGCCTGGCTCGTGGTGGCAGAAGCACTTCATGGCCCGCGTTATGGGCTTCACCGCGAGGTACGTGTTGGGAGCGGGAAAGATGAACTTGGCCGGTCGCACGCCGAACGGACAAGAATTCATAGGCAACCCGCAACAGGCCCGGCTCGACGAGTCGAGCGGTGCCGTCGTCAACGGGGTGGACGTCGGTCCTGCTGGTTCGTTGCCTGAGCAAGCGCGCCTGAATGAGTTCCTCATACCCCAGCGTCTTTGGTATCAAAGCCGATGAAAAAGTTACTCTTCATCTTCACTCTGGCTGTTTTTGCGCGCGGACAGGACGCCATGTCGCTAAAGGATGCCGTTAGCGAGTCGATGGCGCGGAGCAAGGTCATTGAGGCGTCCGGTGCGTCAAGAGACGCAGCGAGTGCACGTGTCACCGAGGCTAAAGGTGGTTTCTTGCCCAAAGTGAACTACTCGGAATCGTGGGCTCGCAGTGACAATCCGGTATTCGTCTTTTCGTCACTGCTCGCGCAGCGGCAGTTTGCCGAGTCGAACTTCGGCCTCGCGAGCTTGAATCGGCCGGGTTTCCTCAATAACTTTCAGTCGCTGGTGACCGCGGACCAGCCTCTTTACGACGCTGGAAAGACCAGGCGCGCCGTACGCACGGCGAAGCTCAGCGAGGATTTTTCCCGCGAAGACAGCCGACGTAGCCGGTTGGAGGTGATCGCGCAAGTTGTGCGGTTCTACTATGACGCGCAGCTCGGAGCTGAGGAGGTCAATGTCACCGCGCAAGCCATGCGGTCGGCCGAGGCGGACCTGGAACGCTCGGAGGCGCGGCGTGCGAGCGGAATGGCCACCGATGCTGACGTGCTATCCATTCGCGTGCATCTCGCCGGGGTCCGCGAAGAGAAGATTCGGCGGTCGGCAGATTTAGAAGTGGCTCGCGCCGCGATGAACGACGCAATTGGATTGCCCCTGGACTCCGTTCATTCCCTCACGACTCCTCTGGCGCCCTTGCCGGTTGCACCAACGGAACTGAGCGGGTATGAGAAAAATGCAGTCGACGGCCGGCCGGAGGCGCGCCAGACGCGGCTTGCCGCGGAGATCGCAGGTATTCAGGCGGCTGATGCGCGCAGCAACTATCTGCCGCAAGTAACTCTACACGGAGCCTTCGAGGCCGACCGTCAAAGATTTGCGTATCGCGGCGGCGGGAACTGGCTGGTTTCGATCGGTTTCCGCTGGAACCTCTTCAACGGGGGCGCGGACAAGGCAAAGATCGCGGAGAGCGAAGCCACGACGCGCCGTGCCGCCGCGGAGCAGGCTCGGGCGGAATCGGCAATCCGCCTGCAGGTTCGTCAGGCATGGGCGAATTTGAAGGCCGCGCAACAGAGAATTGCATCCGCGCAAGCGTCCGTGGAAGAAGCCCGGGAAAGCCTTCGCATCTCTCAAAACCGCTTTGCCGCGGGACTGAGCACTGTGACCGATCTGCTCCGGACCGAAACCGCATTGCTCGAAACACAGACGCGCTATCTGGCGGCTGTACATGATCAACGAATCGCTGCCGCGATGTTAGAGTTCGCGGCAGGCACACTTAGTCCCGACTCGGAGGTTCTCAACTAATGCGCCCCTACTATGCGCTTGCATTATTGCCCTTCTTAGCAGGATGCGGAAGCGAACCGGCGCTTAAGGCGGTGAGTACACCGGTGACTCGGATGCGCGTTGAAACCGTTACCGCCGCTGAAGCCGACTGCCCATCTACCTACGAGGCGACGGGCACCGTCCGCGCCAGGACGACGGCCACCATCTCATCGAAACTCATGGCGTATGCGCGTGAAGTACGAGCGCAAATTGGAGATCGCGTGCGCGCAGGACAGCCGCTGGCCGTGCTGGACGCTCGCGACCTGGACACGTCAGTGGCGCGGGCGGAGGCCGGGCGCGAGGAAGTGAAAAACGCCATTCCCGAGGCGGAGAGCGCCGTAGCCTTGGCCAGAGCTCAACTGGATTTGGCGCAAGTGACCTTCCATCGCATGCAGGATCTGTTGAACAAGAGGTCGATCACCGACCAGGAGTACGATGAAGCCACGGCGCGTTGGAAAGCGGCGCAAGCTTCGCTGGGCATGGCGCGCGCCAGGCGCGCTCAGCTAGACGCGAAGATGGCGCAAATCGAGCAGGAGGTCCGCGCTGCCGGGATTCAGCGTGGCTACTCGGAAATCATCGCGCCCTTCTCCGGGACAATCATTACCAAGTCCATCGACCCCGGCACTTTGGCGGTACCCGGCGCACCGTTGTTCACCATCGAGCGCGCCGGCGCCTACCGGCTCGAGGCGTCCGTGGAAGAGTCTCGACTTTCGATGGCGCGGGTAGGGAAAACGGTCTCGGTCACGATAGACGGGATTGATCGAACCTTAACGGCGCGCGTTGCCGAGGTCGTTCCGTCGGTGGATGCGTCGGCAAGAACCGGAACGGTGAAGATCGACTTACCTTTGCTTCCGGGGTTGCGCTCCGGGTTGTTTGGCAGAGTGCTCTTCGACACCGGCAGGCGCAAGATTCTGACTGTCCCCAGCGCGGGCGTCATGGAACACGGACAACTGCAGTCCGTCTACGTCGCGGAGAACGACATCGCGCACACGCGCCTGGTAACCGTCGGCACGAGGGTGAAAGACCGAGTTGAAGTGCTCTCTGGCCTGAACCAGGGCGACCGCGTGATCGTTCCGATCCCCGCCGGGCTGGCCGATGGCGCGCCGATAGAGGTTCGCCAATGAACCGGACCAGAAAGCTCGGCCTGGCGGGGACATTTGCACGCGCCTGGATCAATTCGAAGCTCACACCCCTCGTGATCGCCGGTTCATTGTTGCTTGGCGCGTTCGCCTTCTGGAAATTGCCGCGCGAGGAAGAGCCTCAAATCATCGTTCCGATGGTGGATGTTTTTGTCCAAATGCCGGGCGCTTCGGCGCGGGAAGTGGAAGAACGAGTCACCAAGCCAATGGAAAAGCTGCTGTGGGAGATCCCCGGAGTGGAGTACATCTACTCGACTTCCAATCCCGGCACATCAACGGCCATCGTTCGTTTCCTGGTGGGACAGGACGAAGAGAAGGCAATCGTCCGGCTGAACCAAAAGCTGGCCGCAAACCTGGATCTGATCCCGCCAGGCGCGTCGCAGCCGCTGGTCAAACCCCGCTCGATCGATGACGTTCCGATACTGGCGCTGACGTTCTGGAGCAAACGCTACGGCGATTTCGAGCTCCGCCGCATCGCGGCGCAGGTGGATGACACCATCAAACAGACGCCGGACGTCTCGGCGGTGGCGTTGATCGGCGGCCAGCGCCGCGAGATTCGCATTACCTTGAATCAGGCGCGCCTTGCGGCCTACCATCTATCGCCAGTTCAGGTCGTGGGAGCGCTGGGTCTTTCCAATCGCCGTCTGTCCGCGGGCCAATTCGCGAGCGGCAACCAGCAGTTTCTCATGGAGACCGGGCAGTTTCTGCGCACGGCGGACGATGTCCGCAATGTCGTTGCCGGAGTTGCCAGCGACAAGACGATCTTTGTGCGCGACGTCGCCGAGGTGAACGACGGGGGTGAGGAGCCGTCGCAATATGTGCGCTACTCGGATGGTAGAGGCTCTTTTCCCGCCGTGACCATTGCGGTGTCCAAGCGCAAGGGCACCAACGCCGTCACGGTGGCGAAAGACGTCCTCAGCCGCGTGGAGCGGCTGCGTGGAAGTGTCATTCCATCGGACGTCGAGATGACCGTCACGCGAAACTACGGCGACACGGCCAAGGAAAAATCCAACGAGCTGCTGTTCCACATGCTGATAGCCGTGATTTCTGTGAGTGTCCTCATCGCAATTGCACCTGGGTTTGCGGGAATCACTGATCTTATTCACAGCGATTCCCGTGACCCTGGCGCTGACGCTTACCGTCTTCTATCTTTACGGTTACACGCTGAACCGCATCACGCTCTTCGCCCTGATTTTCTCCATCGGCATTCTGGTAGACGACGCGATCGTGGTGGTGGAGAACATCGTTCGTCACTGGAGACTGCCGGACAATCAGGCGAGGCCACCCTTTGAGGTGGCAGTCGAGGCAGTGGACGAAGTTGGCAATCCCACGATCCTCGCCACGCTCGCGGTTGTGGCTGCGATCCTGCCCATGGCCTTCGTCGGCGGCCTGGGGGGGCCGTACTTGCGGCCCATTCCGATTGGCGCCAGCGCCGCGATGCTGTTTTCTCTGCTGGTCGCTTTCATCGTGACGCCTTGGGCCGCCGTACGCATTCTCAAGTCGGGTGGCATGCGCAACGCTGGCGAGCGCGAGGCTTTCGCAACGCGGCTTTACCGGCGGGTGATGGGATCTCTCCTGCACCGGCCTCTCGTCCGCTGGAGCTTCATCAGTGGTGTGGTGGTCCTGCTACTGGCCTCCTGTGCGCTGTTCTACATCGGTTTCGTCAAGGTCAAGATACTGCCGTTCGATAACAAGAGCGAGTTTCAGGTGATTGTCGACATGCCGAACGGCACCACGCTGGAACAGACGGCCCGGGTAGTCCAGATACTAGGCGAGGAAACGCAGAAGCAACCGGAAGTGGTGAACATCCAGACCTACGCAGGAACGGCCTCGCCCTACAACTTCAATGGCCTGGTCCGTCACTACTATATGCGCCGCGGACCCAACGTCGCCGACATCCAGGTGAATCTGTTGCCGAAGGGCGGCCGCGATCTGCAAAGCCATGAGATTGCCAAGCGGGTGCGCCTGCGCCTGGAACCCATTGCCAGGCGCTATGGCGCGCGAATCAAAGTGGCCGAAGTGCCGCCCGGACCGCCGGTGCTCGAGACACTCGTCGCGGAAGTATACGGGCCAGCGATGGACCGGCGGATCGAGCTGGCGCGGCGCATCCGCGATTTATTCAAGCAGACCAAAGGCGTCGTGGACGTCGATTGGTACGTGGAAGACGATCAAACGAAATACGGCTTGCTCGTGGATGAGGAGAAGGCCGCCCTCAACGGCATTTCAGAAGACGACGTCACACGCGCGATGCAGGTGGCCTTCACCGGTTATCAAGCGGGGCTATTGCACCAGGACGCGGAGAAGGAAGATGTTTCGCTCACCGTAAGGCTGGACCGCGCGACTCGATCCGACATGGAGCGTATCCAGGGCCTGAAGATCGCCGGCCGCAACGGGCGAACTGTGTCTCTAGGCGAATTGGTGCACTCCGAAAGCGTGGTCGCGGACAAGAGCATTTATCACAAGAACCTGTTACCTGTGACCTATGTCACGGCCGACATTGCGGGAGAGATCGAAAGCCCGGTCTATGCAATGCTCAAGCTCGGGCCGGAGATCGGCAAGATCAAGATCCCGGAGGGATATGCCATCGAGCAGCACATGACCACTCTTCCCTCCGACCCGGACCGCTACTCGATGAAGTGGGACGGCGAATGGCAGATCACGTATGAGTTGTTTCGTGATCTGGGTATTGCCTTTGCCGCCGTCCTGATCTTGATCTACGGACTGGTAGTGGGCTGGTTTCAGTCGTTTTCGACGCCGCTGATCATCATGGCGGCGATCCCGTTTTCGCTGGTGGGCATCCTGCCGGCGCACGGCCTGCTGCATGCGTTTTTCACGGCGACCTCGATGATCGGATTCATCGCGGGCGCGGGCATCGTCGTACGGAACTCGATCATCCTGGTGGACTTCATCGAGCTGCGTTTGAGCGAAGGGATGCCGCTAGACGAGGCCGTGATCGATGCCGGGGCCGTGCGCTTCCGTCCGATGATGTTGACCGCCGCGGCTGTGGTGGTCAGCTCGTCCGTTATTCTGTTCGATCCCATTTTTCAAGGCCTGGCGATCGCGCTGATGGCCGGAGAGATTGCTTCTCTTCTGCTTTCGCGCATGACCGTTCCGGTCCTGTTTTATCTCGTTAACAAACATGTATACCGCGTCAGTAGTCGAACTGTAGTAGGCGTGGTTACGTCGGACGAGGATATCAACTCTGCGCTTTTGGTCACATCTCATAAATGAAAGAACCGATGAAACTCTGTTTGTTGTTGTTCGCGAGTAGTCTGGTTATCGCTGCCGATTGGGATGCCGTCCAACGGATTCCCGCAACGCAGCGGATTGAGGTAACCGAACGGAGCGGGAGCCGGCGCCAGCTTAGCGGCATGTGTCAGTTGCTCGGGTGAGGGTCGCGATATGGCAAAATATGCGCCGCTGGGTGTAGGTGTTGGGGCTGCAATCGGGGACTTAGGCTTCTTGTCGTCGCGGTACCGATCCGTATACAAGAGCCGTTAGCGGGTGGGGGTCGGCTACCGGCCCGAAATCGGCGATCTCGCGGTCAGCCGCGAACTTTCGCTCGCTTGAATGATTGGGACCTATGCGCCGAACTCGCGACGAGTTCACTGGCCTCCATCAGGTCGGCGGTCCCGGCGCCTTCATTGAACCAGCGGTAAACCGGAGCTAGCACCCGTAGCCCATCTTGCGGCATGCCGCGCGCCTGCAGGAGCCGGCACAGGCTCACCGCGGCGCGCAATTCGAGAGCCCGTGCTTTCTGCTTCTGCGCGACTTCCAGAGCCTGGCGGATATTCGCTTCGGCTTCATCCTCCGCCGCGCGGCCTCCGGTCTGGAGTACCAGAACGCCGCGAAGCCGGTAGAGCTCCGCTTCATAGAAGTACGCCCGGCTTTCGCGCACCAGGCCGAGTGCCTCCGTGACCTGTGCCAGCGCTTCGGACGGGTGGCCATTCGCAGCGGCAATCTCAGACGACAGTGCGAGCAGATACGGACGATCCATGTTGGCGCCTATCCGATCCAAGAGGGCCATCCCTTCGCGCACCAGGATCAGACCATCCGCTGGCTGGCCGGTCATCGAAAGCGCCCAACCCTTTAGGGCTCGCGCAAAGGAACTCGCGTACAGATATCCATTCTCCTCGGCAAGCTCGGCGGCCTCGCTTGCCCAGTGGAGGGTCTGAGGCAAATCGCGGCGAAGCTGATAGACATTCGCCGCGCGGACTTTCGCGCCAGCCAGGCTGAACAGAAGGTCCGGATGCCTGGCGAGTTCGAGTGAAAGCTGCACGCGCTCAATCGCCTGATCCGCGTATCCCAGACACCACAGCGCGAGGGCCGCCCAGCCGTGACACGCGACAGCCGGGTTCTCGCCGTAGGTGGCGATGAGACCTGCGTGCTTCCGCGGATCGTAAAGACCCACACCGTTTGCGGCTGTTTCAATGGCGCGTGAGAACTCGCCCTGATGGAACAAGGAGCACGCAAGCAACGTGTCGGAGTCGATCTGGACAGCCGCCCCATCTTTTGCGCGTGGCAGGCGGAGCCGTTCATCCAGAATCTGTTCCGCAAGCCCATATTCGCCACGAAGCTCGTGCATCGAGGCCAGATGAAAGAGTAGTTGATACATCTCTTCCACCCGCACCAGGCCGAGTCCGAGCTCGCGCGCGCGCTGGAAGTTAAGGACGGCTTCCGGCGCGGCGAACCCTTTCACCGCTAGAATCGCGGGAGCCATCATGGAGCGAAACGCGAACTCCTCGGAGTGGCGTTCCGGTGTCTCCGGCTGCTGTTCCACAAGTTCTAGGCCGCACTGAAACAGGCTTACCGCTTCGCGATGGGCGCTGCGCCGCAGTGCCTGTTCGCCGGCGAGCCGGAAGTAGCGGATCGCGCGCGAGCGATCGCCGCCATACCGGAAATGACGCGCGAGCTGATTCGCGTTGGCGTCGGCCTGAGCTCCGTACGCTTTCACGAGTGCCTCGCCAATAAGGCGATGGAGGCGCGAGCAGCGGCCGGCCGGCACACGGCCATACACCGCTTCGCGATAAAGCGCGTGGATGAAACGGAAACGCGCAGCGATGGCGCCGCCGGGCCACTCGAACACACCAGCGTCGCGGATGAATGTCCCCTGGCGGGCGAGAGTCGCGCAACGCAGCTCCGTATCGTCCTCCGTCCAGCCGAGGGCAGACGCAAGTACGCCGGCCACGAACTCACGCCCAGCGACGCTGGCCGCTTCCAGCAGCAGCCGTTCCTCCGCGGCGAGAGTCTCCATCTTCTGATGGATCATCGCCGTCAAGCTCTCCGGTACTCCCCTGCCCAGTTCGACGAGGTCGGCTGCGGCCTTCCAGCCGTCGGGCCCCAGCACTACCGCCGAGGTGGCTTTCCAATGGTCGATCAGGGCCAACACGAACAGTGGATTCCCGCTGGTCCGCTGGTGCACCGTGTCCACCAGAGCTCGATCCGGAGTGATACCGGGAAGTGCCCTGTCGATCATGGACTGAACCGCATCGGCGCTGAGCAAGGTAGGCCGGACGACGCGGCACTGCCCGCGGATTTTCATACCCTGCGCTAACGCTTCCAGCGGCTGCGTGGCCCTGGTGGCCTCAGCCGGACGATAGGTGCCAATCAGCATCAACTGCGCGGGATCATCGCGATGGGCGAGCAGTTCGAGCAGCGAGAGCGTGGAATCGTCACACCAATGCAGGTCATCGAGGCAGAGGACGAACGGGCGAGAGAAAGCTAGCTCTTCGACGAATTCGGCGAATTCGCGAAGCATGCGGTCGCGAGTGACACCCAGGTTCCTTTGAGGGAGTTGCTCCAGAGCTGGAGCGCTGGCCAGCCACGGCATCTGAGCGAGCCACGTCGGCGCACGGCGATAGAGCAACGAGGCCACCTTGTCGCCGTCCGGCTCGCGGCACAGCCGCCCGAGCGCTTCCAGAACGGCGATGTACGGCTCCACCTCACCGCGATTCTCCAGGCAATGGCCGCGTCCGATCCGGGCGGCCGAAGTGCTGCGAACTTCCTGGAGGAAAGCATGCACGAGAGTCGTCTTGCCCACTCCAGGCTCGCCGGGAATGCACACAAACTGCCGTTTCCCTTCGAGGGCCGCTGCAAACGCCTCCTGCAGGCTCTTCATTTGCTGATCGCGTTCGATCAGCACTAGTCCGTCTGCTCCGATCTCCCCCGAACGAGGAGCTGGAGTCACAGCCACAGCGCCCAGGAACCGGTAGCCTCTCCCAGGGACTGTTTCGATCAGCGCCGCGTCACCGAGGGCTTTCCTCAATGCGTTTATGTTGTGAGCAAGGTTATTCTCTTCGACAACGGTGTCCGGCCAGACGGCCGCGATCAGGTCGTCTTTTCCGATCAAGTGGCCAGACCGCGACACCAGCACACAGAGCGTGTCGAGCACCTTTCCACGCAGCCGGACCGGGCGTCCGTCGCGCAACAGCCGCCTCTCGTTGGTTTCGAGACGGAACGGTCCAAACTCGTACACGTTCTCCATCGCCCCCCTCCAGTAGTTACATCTAGTTACATCCAGCATACGCCAAAGAATGACTCCAGAAATAATCAGGAACTACTAAAAGCTTTCCGGGGGCCTCGCGCCGCACACCGTCCTTGGAGCCGAACGAAACGGTCTCCGGATAATCAAAACGAGGGGATTTCACAAATGAGATGGCAGCCAGATCCTACGTTTTATCCGTCGCCCAGGATGGCGATGGAAGCACCAGCCGAAAAGCTGGCCGGCGTCGCGATGTTGGACCCAGCCCACCGTGGGGGCGACGCAATGGGAGTAATCGACGTCGATCCCGAATCGAAATCGTATGGCAAAACGGTGGGCCGGGTGAACATGCCGAACGCAGGCGACGAACTGCACCGCTTCGGCTGGAACGCCTGCAGTTCCTGTCTGTGCCCGTATTCGCCGCACCCCATATGGAGCGCCGCTACCTGATAGTTCCGGGTCTGCGGTCGTCCCGCATCCACATCCTCGACACGTGGCCGGATCCGCGGAATCCCAAGATCGTGAAGGTAATCGAACCGGAAACCGTGATGAAGCGCACCGGGTACAGCCGTCCTCACACCGTTCCTCGCGGGCCGGAAGGCATCTACTTTAACACTCTTGGTTCGCCTAACGGAGAAGGGCCGGTGTTCCGCTCACGCTCGGGCGCCTGCCGGCCATTGCAGCAGCCATTGGCGTGGCGGTGGCCGCCGGCGCCGCGCTGTCTCCCGGCATGCTGCGCTGGCCAGTGGCTCTCCTGCTGATCGGCCTTGGAGCACGGCGGATGTACCGCCACGCTCACCCGCGATGGGCGGCCTGACGCTCTGGTCATTCCTGATGGCATCGGCGCAAGGCGCGGGACTGATGGTTTTGCCGGTGTTTCTGTCGATGACGGTGGTGGCCGGAGGTCCTTCCTGCCATGCGCGGGGAGCATCAACACAGGCTTTTGCCGGTGCAATGGCGACGCTGGTGCATGGACTTGGGTACCTGGCAGTGACGGCGCTGATCGCGTGGTTTGTGGTCGATCGGCTCGGGCTGGGACTGCTGCGGAAGGCCTGGATCAATCTGGATGCTATCCGGGCGCCTTGCGGATGCGAAACAATGGTGCATGAAACGGGCGCACGGTTTTCTCTCAATTGGTCGCGCATGCCCCAAGCCAAAGAGTTCCAGAAATGTATAGGTCGCTATCAGGGCGGCTCCCGCTTCAGAGGTTTCTCTTGCTGGGACCAGTATCTGGCGACGGCTTTTACGCAGTTGACTTATCGAGAAAGCCTGCGCGAGATTGAGGCTTGTCTACGCTCTATGAGCGGCAAGCTCTATCACATGGGCTTTCGAGGCAGGCTGGCGCGCTCCACGCTGACGGATGCCAACGAGTACCACGACTGGCACATCTACGTCGATTTCGAGCGTCTCTACGTGTTCACGCTCAGCGCGGCGTTCTTCGTTGTGCGCAGCAAGTGGAACCTGGTGCTGCAGTGGCGCTACTCCCACCTGGTGGACAAGAGCACTGGAGTTCGATGCGATCACCGGGTCATCCTGACTGCCATCGACCCGGCCAAAGCCTACCCGGATCCACTGCGACGCGTGAGTTATCTCGACGCACAAAGCCGGAAGCGAATCAAGCTTCTGACTAACAACTTCAGCTTGCCGGCACTTCCCATCGCCCGGGTCTACCAGCAAATGGATCAAAACAGCACCTGCGGATCAAAGCCTTCTACGGGACCGGCGAGAAGGCGGTGAAGACCCAAATCTGGACCTCCGTCTCGGTTTACGTGCTCGTAGCCATCGTCCGCATGCGCCCTGGGGCTCGAAGTCAGCCTCTGGCAAATTCTACAGATTTTGAGCGGGACGCTTTTCGAAAAAACGCCCATTTTACGGGCGCTTCAAGCGTCGGACTTCGAGAAGGATTTAGGCGACCTCGGCAACCAGTTGATTCTGTTCAACTTTTAGCCTGACATTAGTGATCTTAGCCGTATCCAGACAGGATTACGCGGCGAAAGTTCCACCTTTGCCGTGAACACAGCCGACCTGTCCGTAACCTGTGGAGCCACAGGTTGCACATGGCCAACCAAACGACGATTCGGGTTACGCGTCATACGCCGGGCGCCCGATCCGTCGATAGAGGATCTATGATCCGTTGGAGTATAGCGTTGTGCCTGGTGGCTGCGGCCTGGGGGCAACCGCAGCCAGGGAGTGGTAGCAGCAGCAATTGGCCTTGCGTGGATGCTCTCCGGGTGGACCCGACTTATCTGGCGACCTCGGAGGCGACCGGGGGGCAGACCTATTTCCTGCACCCGTCCGAAGCCGGCCGCACCGCCGATTTGATGCTGTGGGGTATGGATCACGAGGAGTTGATCTGGCGCGCATTTGGACAGATCGAGAGCGGGAAACGGGAATTCCATTTCCCGGTCGATTCGATGGTGGAGAGCCTCTTCGTGTCGGTCTGGATTCAATGTAAGGACTCCGTGGAAATTGTGCCGCCGGAGAACGGAGAGGGGGGTTTCGAGACCCTGGAATTTCAGGCCGGGCGCGTGATCCGCGTCCGCAAGCCGAAGCCGGGCCTTTGGATTGTGCGGATTTCCGGGCGCGGCTTGTGGACCGCGGTGGCCGAAGCGAAGAGCGATTTGACGCTCGACGCTGCCCGGTTTGTCCGCTGGGGAGGCCGGCCGGGGCACCAGGGCTGGTTCCGGCTGGAAGGTCCGCCGGTGATGGGGACAGACCAGGTGTTGCAGGTGGACCTGTCCGGGACGGCGACCGATCTCCGCTACTCGCTGGTCGACGCATCGGGCCAGGAACTGGAGACGGTGACGGGCAGCGATTTTCTGTTGCGATTTCCGCTGCGGCATTCCGGCTTTCGCCTTGCCGTCGAGGGCCGTGACCAGAACGGCTTTCCTTTCCGTAGAATGACCCCGGCCGTGTTTGTGGCGGTGGACCGTTAAGGCGCCAACCCGGCAAGACACGGGCCTCTTAGACCCTGTACAGTTATAAAGATATGAACCTGTCGGTCCCCTCGGAGGGCAGCCTTGGCACTGCAAACCGTTTTGCATGAATGGGTTAGCTGCTTTCTGAGCCTATGAGTGCGTGCTGTAGGTTGTCAGATTCCAAATAGTTGTTGCAACTATTATCGTCCTAACGAATCTAACGTTTTTGGGAGGACAAATAGCATGACCGCAACAGCAATACCGCAGACAGCCACGGCAACGTGGAACATCGATCCGGCCCACTCGGTGGCCGAGTTCAAGGTTAAACACATGATGGTCGCGAACGTGAAAGGCCAATTCGCCAAAGTGGCCGGCGTGCTGGCGCTGGACGAGGTTGATCTGACCCAATCCCGAATCGAGGCCTCGATCGAAGCGGCGTCGGTGGATACGCGCGAGGCCCAGCGCGACGCGCATCTGAAGAGCGCCGACTTCTTCGACGTGGAGAAGTTCCCGACGCTCTCCTTCAAATCCACGCGCGTAACGCGCACCGGCGATGGCGAACTGGCGGTGACCGGCGACCTGACCATTCACGGCGTAACCCGCGAGGTAGAGTTCGCCGTTGAAGGGCCGACTCCGCCCGCGAAAGATCCTTGGGGCAATACCCGGGTGGGGCTTTCGGCGACCACCAGGATCCGCCGCAAGGATTTCGGCCTGACCTGGAATGCCGCGTTGGAGACAGGGGGTTTTCTGGTCGGCGACGAGGTAACCATCTCGCTGGACGTTGAGTTTATCAAGGCCTGAACCGTTGGCCGCCGGCGCGGACGCAGACTCGTGTCAACGGCGGCAGAAAGGAAAGATATGTCGCTTCGTCCGATTCGACAAATCATGCAACCAAAGCCCACCATCGAGGGCGCCGGGGTGAAGCTCCAGCGCGCCTTTGGCTTCGGGAAAACGAAGGATTTCGATCCGTTCCTGCTGCTGGACGATTTCCGCAACGAGAATCCCGGAAGACTACCTGGCCGGGTTCCCCTGGCATCCCCATCGTGGGATTGAGACCATCACCTACGTGCTGGCCGGGTCGGTGGAGCACGGCGACAGCCTCGGCAACAAAGGCAAGATGACCGCCGGCGACGTGCAATGGATGACGGCCGGCAGCGGCATCCTGCACCAGGAGATGCCGAAGGGCGACGGGCAGGGCCGGATGCACGGATTCCAGCTCTGGGCCAACCTGCCGTCATCGCTGAAGATGACCGCCCCGCGGTATCAGGACATTCCATCGACCGCCATTCCCGAGATCACCGATGACGACGGCACCCGGGTGCGGGTAATCTGCGGCGAGTTTTGGGGCAAAAAGGGGCCCGTGGAAGGCGTGGCGGCCGACCCGGGTTATCTGGATGTGTTTGTCCCGGCCGGACGGCGCAAGCGGCTGGCCATCGAGACCACGCGCAACGCCTTCGCCTATGTCTTCGCGGGCGCGGGCTCGTTCCGTGACGCTTCTGATCCGCGGGCGGTGCTAACCGACCGGGTTGCGCAGCCGGACGCGCCGCCGGTCTACGACGCGGGCAATCACTCGTTGGTTCTGTTCGACCGCGGAGACGACGTGGTGGTGCAGGCCGGGCCGGACGGGATTCGGTTCCTGCTGGTGTCGGGCAAGCCGATTGAGGAGCCGGTGGCCTGGTACGGACCCATCGTGATGAACACGCAGCAGCAGCTCCGGGAAGCCATGACGGAACTGCAGGACGGCACGTTCATCAAACACCGCTGAAGCGCAGGCACCGATAGCGTGCGCCCGGCGGGCGCAAGACCAGTTGGCGATATTCCGGCGGGGAAGCAGGCCTCACGCCCTGCCGGATGTCGCGTTTCATGGTAACCTCTCGCTGGAGGTACCGTGATGCTGCGACGAGATTTTCTGATGACCGTACCGCCGGTGGTCCTGATGCCCCAGTTGCGCTCCGCTCCCCGGCTCAAAATCACCGACATCCGGGTGGTAAATCTGAAGACCGTCCGCGAAACCGGGAAGATGGAGGCAGCCTGGAATCCGGGGACCTCGTCCACACACCGGATCGGCGGCGGCTCGGTGATCGAGATTCATACCGATCAGGGGCTTACCGGCATCGGCCCGGGGATCGACGCCCGCGCGCTGGAACCGGCGAAGGCGCAGCTTACGGGCATGGATCCGTTCGACATCGAGAGTCTGGCCGGGCCGCTGCGCTACTATCTGGGCCAAAGCTCACGTACGGTCTCGAGCCTGGAAATTGCGTTGTGGGACCTCATCGGGAAGGCCGCCGGCCAGCCGCTCTACAAACTCTGGGGTGCTGCCAAAGACCGCGTACCGGCGTATGCCAGCATGATCCAGCTTTCCACCCCTGAGGAGAGGGCCCGCATGGCGGTCGAGCTCAAATCGCAAGGTTGGAAGGGGATCAAGCTGCGGGCGCATTATCAGACGATGAAGGAAGACGTGCGCCTTGTGGAGGCCGTGCGCCAGGCGGTGGGCGACGGTATGGACATCATGGTGGACGCCAACCAGGCGCAGTCGTCGGGCACCTGGCAGCCGGGCGTGATGTGGGATTTCCGTCGCGCGCTCGAGACCGCCCGGGAATACGAGCGCCTGAACTGCCTGTGGCTGGAAGAGCCCCGGCTGCGCTACGCCTTTGACGAGCTGGCGGAGTTGAACCGCCTGGTGGGAATTCCGATCGCCGGAGGAGAGAACAATCGCGGCGTGCACGAATACCGCTGGATGCTGGAGCAGAAGGTTTACGATATCCTGCAGCCCGACGTTATGGTGGCCGACGGCGTAACGGGTTTTCGGGAGATTGCGGACCTAGCCAAGGCGCACAACAAAAGACTGATACCGCATCACGGAGGAGGCAATCTCGGCACCGTCGCCCAGCTCCACGCCATCGCCTCCTGGCCGCACGCGCCATGGATCGAGATACTCCACGACCCGCCGGTGGCAGCGTACACCAACGGGTTCGCAATGATGGAAAACCCGCCGCTGGTGGACAAGGAAGGCTATCTGCCATTGCCGCAAGGTCCGGGGTTGGGCGTGGCGATCAACAAAGATCTAATTGCCTGAGCTGTCTGCTATGGCCGAATCGCCGCGCGTGACCGTGATCATCCCTACTTACAACTGGAGCAGCGTGCTGCCCTACTCTATCGGCAGCGTGCTGCGGCAAAGTTTCACCGATTTCGAACTGTTGGTTGTCGGCGACGGTTGCACGGACGATTCCGAGCAGGTGGTGACCGCCATCGCCGATCCGCGCTTGCGGTGGATCAACCTTCCGGTCAACGACGGCCACCAATCCGCGCCCAACAACGAGGGACTCCGCCAGGCGCGCGGGTCGATCATTGCCTATCTCGGCCACGACGATTTGTGGCTGCCACACCATCTGGAGGTGATGGTCGCCGCGATCGACGCCGGCGCTGACGTGGCATATTCGATCGTCCATATGATCGGCGCCGGCGGGAAGATCCTGCCGCCTGCCGGGGAAATGCCGCGGTTCCGGCCCGGTCAATGGATGCCGCCGACCGGGGTGGTGCATCGGCGGAACGCGGCGGAAAAGGCCGGCCGCTGGAGGAACTACCGCGATCTCTCGCTGGACCCGGAAACGGATCTCTGGCTCCGAATGCACCAGGCGGGATTCGTGTTCCAATGCGTGCCCCGGCTTACGGCGGTGAAGTTTCCAGCCCTTTACCGGAGGGACATCTACAAAAAGCGATCCAGCCACGAACAGCAGCAGTGGACCGAACGCATGCTCAAGGAGAGGGACCTGGAAGCTGTGGAATTGGGAAAGCTACTGATTGCCAAGCGCCGCAAGCTCACCTTCCGGGCCGGCTTCCGTGCGTTACTGGGACGAACCAGCAGCGAAGTCCGGCGCCGCCTGCCGGTGGGTCGAGGGGCGATGATACGCTGGCGACGGCGGCTGAAAGGGCTGTAACAGCCCGCTTATATCGAGTGACTTCTCGCCCCGCGAACGATTATGTCGTTTACCGGCAATCCGGTGCGTACTACCATGGAGATTCAGAATGATCAAGACAGCCAAGAAGGATCCGCAGGTCATTTCGGAGGATTGGCATCTGCTCAAAGAGACCATCCAGGGCGTGCACATCAAGGAAGTGCTGCATGTGCCGCGCGATCATGGCGTGATCACCGAAGTCTTCCGCCCCGAGTGGGACCCGACCGGTATGCCAGTCGTGCAAGTCTACCAATCCCGCCTCTTCCCCGGTGCGATCGGCGCCTGGAGCTGCCACACACGCACCATTGATCGCCTTTTCGTCAATCAGGGACACCTCAAGGCCGTACTCTACGACGGCCGTGAAGATAGCCCTACCTACCGCATGATCAACGAGATCCACCTGGGCGACAACCGCCCAGCCCTGGTGGTTATCCCCATCGGCGTGTGGCACGGCCTGCAAAACCTGGGTACGAGCGATGCCCTGGTCCTTAACCTTCCGACCCAGGCGTACAACTACGAGGATCCGGACCATTGGCGCCTGCCCTACGACACCGACGAGATTCCTTACAAATGGGTCAGCCGCGGCGCCGCCACTCGCCTTCGCGCCGACGCACGCTGAATCCTATCGGCCGGTAGAAACGGCTCAGATGCGTGGCTGAGCCGGAACAGGAGGACTTAGAGCGCTATGATCCGTATCGCGATTCTGGCTTGTCTTGTGGCCGCAATGTTAGTCCCGGCGATGGCTGTGACAGACATCTCCGGCAATTGGGAATTCACCGTGGACACGTCTTCCGGAAGCGGAAATCCAACCTTCGTGTTCCATCAGGACGGGGAGAAGTTAACGGGCACCTACAACGGAATCCTGGGTGAAGCCGCTCTCACCGGAACCGTCAAGGAAGACGACGTTCGCTTCGCGTTTGAAGCGGACTATGGGGGACAAAAGGTTAAGGTTGTGTATTCCGGAAAGATCCTGACCCCGACGTCGATGAAGGGCACCGCCGAGTACGGCGACCTCGGATCGGGCGAGTGGACAGCCAAGAAGAAATAACCGGGGCCGCGGATAGAGATTCTCAACGACCTGCCGGTGGCCGCGTACACGAACGCGACCGTCCGACCAGATCGCCCGGTTTGCGCGGCCTGATTTCCGGCAGCACGGCGGTGGCATGGGTTAGTGAGCAGGGACCAGAGCATTCTGGTCGCCGGCTCTGCGCGCGGCTGGATAGGCATAAGCACCCAACCCCAGCATCGGCAGGCTGGAGAGCGCCAGGGCGAACGCGTAGCACACCAGCATCAGCTTGTAAGAACCTGTCCTGTCGAACGACACACCCATGGCGAAGGGGCCGAGTCCTGCTCCCAGCATGAATATTGCGAAGAAGTAGCCATAGATCTCCCCGAAGGACCGCAAACCCAGGTAGCGGGATAACAGAAAGGCAATCAGATCCACCTCGGCGCCGAGACCGACGCCGACGAGCACCGTTCCGACCGCTGCCGCTTCCTGCCGGAGCGTCGATAGCAACACGACGATGCCCATCAAGGGAGTGAGGAAGAACGCGGCAGCGACATAGGGTGCGTGGATGCGATCAAGCAGAAAACCGGCCAACAGACGGCGTCCGATCAATGCAATCCCCGCAATGCCCACCATGCCTGTGGCGATTTGCGCGGAGACTCCGCGGTCGGTCAGAAGTGGAACCAGATGAGAGACGACGCCCCCCGCTCCATGGCGTCGAGACGCAGGTCACCGAAGTCGTTGAGTTGGGCCAGCACCCGGTTGTAGATCGTCGGGTCAATGTTTCCGACGGTCGGAGCCCAGTATTCCTCGAAGCCAGGCGCCAGGAAGTGCTCCTCAAGTGCTATTTTTTCATCGTCGTGCCGGGGAAGTACTTCCCCTTGGTTCGAAGGAGGACCCAGAAAGACTCCGTAAAATGCCAGCGATTGAGATCAGTGTAGCCCATCAGCCGACGGATTGCCTCCGAAATATGACCCGACAGTCTGTTGCTGAGGCACGATCGGGCTGCCCGGCGTCTGAACGCGGCGCGCCTGCCTTTGGCTCGCCGATTTAGATCCCCACAATATTTGCAGCCGGTGTTCGTCTACAAGGATGGATGGATGAGACGTCGAGCGTCACCGCGATGACCGAGCAAGACCGTCGAATCTCCGAAATCATCGCGGAACAACGGTCCCGGCTGCGCAACTTCATCCGCCGGCGCGTGCCCGATCCCTCCGACGTCGAGGACATCGTGCAGGAGGTCTTCTACGAACTGGTGGAAGCCAATCGCCTGCTGATGCCGATTGAGCACGTCACCGGTTGGCTTTTTCGCGTCGCGCGCAATCGCATCACGGACCTTTTCCGCAAGAAGAAGCCAGAGACCTTCAGCGACGCCGCGGTGGAGGACGCCGACGGCGAGCTGTTGCGGATCGAAGATCTGCTGCCATCGCCCGAGGCCGGGCCGGAAGCGCTGTACGTCCGCAACGCGCTTCTTGACGAGCTGGAATTCGCGCTCGACGAACTGCCCGACGAGCAGCGTGAAGTGTTCGTCGCTCACGAGCTGGAGGGGCGCAGCTTTAAAGAGCTGTCGGCGGAAAGCGGAGTAAGCGTCAACACCCTGCTCTCGCGCAAGCGCTACGCGGTGCTTCGTCTGCGGGAACGATTGCAGGGCATTCACGACGAGTTTAAGAAGAAGTGAGGAACGCAACATGAAGAAGAAATGGATTTTCCTGGCCCCGGTCGGGTTCGCGATATTCATCGCAATTGGCGGCGAAGTCGTGCTGCTTCTGTGGAACTGGCTGCTGCCGGGGTTGTTCGGTTGGCCGCAAATTACGTTCTGGAAGGCTCTCGGACTGCTGGCTCTGTGCCGGATTCTGTTTGGAGGCCTTGGCGGCCATGGCTTTCATCGCGCCAGTTTTCGGCGGCGCTTGGCCGAGCGCTGGGAGAACATGACGCCCGAGGAGCGCGAGAAGTTTCGCCAGGGTATGCGTTCCCGCTGCGGCGACTTTGCGGCGCCAACCAGCGAAACGAAAGAGCCGGCCTGATGCCGCCGCACCGCCGGCTCGCGGTCGCAACGGCTGCCCGAACGGGAAAACGAGCCGAAAGATAGCGGATTCCGGCGCCAAGCACAAAAGAGCCCCGGCCGGAGCCGGGGCCTTAGTTTTCCGGGGGGCTTCGCGCCGCCCGGATTGTCGAGGTTCGATACTGCAAAGGGGATTCACCGGCGGCTATCGGTTTGACGCGGGAGGACCACCTGCTCCGGTTGAATCTCCTGGACCAACTGGTAGAGAATCGGCAGAATCGTGAGAAGCTTTAGCGGCCTTGCTGATGACCCCAAGGTGATTTGGCCAAGGGCATCATCACTATGGACAGTCTTGAGGAGAATCTGGCGTACTCAAAGGGCGTGGTCCCCAACCTGGAGACCACGCCCTTCCAAGTGCCGGTGAGCGAATTCCAGAGGATGGCCCACTGACTTGCACTCCAGCGGGCATGCGCCCTGCATCCAGGTCCGATGCGCAGAACTTCGGTTACCCGCCGGTGAGGAACTAACTGAACCGGCAGGGGTTCATGCCAAAGCGCGAGACGCCGAGGTCTCGCGTTTGGTTCTTCTGATAGGGCGCCAGACTACGGCGTCGCCACTTACTCGTACTGCAGGAGACCGGGGTTCGCCGATAAGGAATTGTCGACCGTCTGGGTCGGGCGCCACCCGGTTTCTCCAATGGACAGACATTCTTTCTTCACGCAATCCGTTCGGCAACATCGGTGTTTACAGACCATGCTGCTCGGGTTGAAAAGCCGCTTGGGCTTGAACTTCTCTGGAGCCCACTCCTGTTCCTCGGGAAATTCCACTTGCACGAAGTACCCTTCGGGCCACTTTTCACACGCCACAATTGTTCCGAGCAGTTTACAGCTCGTACAGTCGATGGTGATTTCCGTTCCCCTCGTTAGCGGGTAGTCCAGCGACATCGCCGCCCCCCAGGGCCCGATCTCCTCAAGCAGAGCCTCAACCATACGAGACCGCTCGGCACCTGATCGGCTTACCGAAACGATCTGTGAGCATAACAGCCGTTGCTCCAGACGTTTGTTCATCATTAATTCCCCTTTGACTGACCCAGTGTTTAGCACTCTGGAACTGCTCTCTCGTCTTGATCGGACGGGTAGGGCCACCACTTTAGGGAAGAGCCAAGGAAACTGAAAAAAAAGCAAGACACCTAGTACTTTGACGGTTGGGGTTCTAGGTAAGTCAACTACTTGAAATGGCAAATCAAAAATGTGTGGAAAAATTCATCAGCTTTGATCAGGCGCAGCCGGGACAGCTTCCCGCCCCGCCGCGCCCGAACGACGGCTTCCCCGCACCGGCCAACCGGGAGAGCGCCCGGCGCCTGCTGCTTCCAGGTCCGGCCCGGCGTAGCCAAGCCCAGATAGGTCAGAATATAGGGGTGGCCCACCGACGTTTGGCTCAGGCCGCGAATGTGAAAGGGCTGGCCGGGCCGCCTAAAGTGTCCCTCGGCCCCAGCCGACTAGACCAGTGAGCACAGTTTCTTCACCATGATCGGAAATCGCCGAATCAAGGAACGCTTTCCCATCGAGGGAGAGATCGCCTTCCGAGCCTATAAGGCCAGGGAACCGGCCGTCAGCGGGACCGGAAAGACGATCAACGCGAGCAGCAAAGGCTTGTTGTTTGAGACCAGCGAGCGGCTCGAAGTCGGAATGCGCATTGAACTGGCCATGGATTGGGCGGCGGAGCTGGATTCCGGATGCGCTCTGAAGTTTCTCGTCTCTGGCCGAGTTGTGCGAGTCGGGAAAGGGCAAGCTGCCGTCAAGATCGACCGATACGAACACCGCACCCGCAAACGAGGCCCTCTAAGCGTTTGATTGCCTTTTGGCGGTGCGCCACAGCGGCATAAACGGCCACAATCGAGAAATACGGACCTGCCTTTTCATCGGACCGCCGTCGAAGAAGGCGGAGTCAGCAGGGCCCGCGGCATCTTGCTCAAATTGGCCGCCGGCGCATTCTGGAGACGCCTGAATTCGGCTGGCGATGGTTTCCACTTCCGGACCGTTATTCCGCCTTTGGCAGCGGACGCCGCGGGAGCAGATCCTTGCGGTTTGCGGCTTCGAAGACTACCGTCGCAATCACCGCCGAGGCCTGCATCAGGTCGGCGGGAATGGCATGGTCGTAGGTGTCCATGTCGGAGTGGTGCGTGATGGTGCCGTAGTCCAGCGGATCCTGGATGAACTGGAAGCCCGGCAAACCCACCGCGTCGAACGAGAGATGGTCGGTACCGCCGGTGTCGCGGATGGTGATGGTGCTTACGCCGAGATCGTGAAAGGGCGCCAGCCACGCGTCGAACACCGGCCGCATGGCCTCATTCCCCTGCAGATACACGCCCCGAATCTTTCCGCTGCCGTTGTCCAGGTTGAAGTAGCCCGAGAGCTTGGCATGCTCGGCGGTCACTTTCATGGTTTTCGGATCGGCGAAGTGCTGCTTGACGTAAGCGCGCGAGCCGAACAGCCCTTCTTCTTCTCCGCTCCACAGCGCGATGCGCACCGTCCGGTCGAGCTGAAGATGAAGAGTCTCGAGAATCCGCATCACCTCCATCATCACCGCGCTGCCGGCGCCGTTATCGGTGGCGCCCGTACCGGAGTGCCAGGAATCGAAGTGCGCTCCAATCATCACCACCTCGTCCTTTTTCGCGCCGCCCGGAATCTCGCCGATGATGTTCACGCCGTCCTGGTCGGCGTCGGAAGCCTCCGCCTTCAGGTTGAGCCGCACCTGGACCGGCTGCTTCTTTTCGACCAGGCGCGCGATGCGGTCGTACTGCTCGGCCGTGACGACGAAGGTCGGCGGGGCCATCGTATCGCCGCTCTTGAAACTGCCGGCGGCTTCAGCGGAGAGCATGCCTTCGTGGGCGCGCCGGTCTTCCAACAGCACCCCAACCACGCCTTCCTTCGCGAGGTAGCTGGCGCGCTCCGCCACCGCCTCGTCGTAGAGATCGTACAACTGCTCCATCAGGGAATTCGGAAGGCGAGAAAAGAATTTTCCGACGTCGGCGGCGTTTTCCGGCCATTCCAACTCGTCGAGTGTCTTGGCTGTGATTCCCGCGGCTGGCTCGGGCGCGTTGGCCAGGCGGGCCAGTTCCTCCGCGGTGTACCGCTCGAACTGCGGCTTGGTCTGGGGCTCCGGCACGTGCAGCGCGCTCAACAGCACGATCTTGCCCCGGAGCTTGCCCGTCCATTTTGCCCGATAATCTTTCAACGTCTCGGCATACTTCTTCGGGCCGTCGCGAAACGAAGCGGAAAACGGCGCCAGCACCGGTTCTCCCGTCACCGGGCCGTTGGTGGACGAGCTCCACGCGAGAGGCGCCGCCGTCATCTCCTGGTAGCGCGGCTCCAGCAGCTCCACGGACGACTGCCGCAAGGTCCAGCTCCGTCCGCCGGGTGTCCATTTTTCCAGGTGAACGTTTTCCAGGCCCATGCGTTTGAGCTCGGTTACGGCCCAATCGGCGGCGTCCTGGAAGCCGGCGGACCAGGTGAGGCGCGGTCCGTGCACTTCCGCGATCTGGTACAGATGGTCCATCACCTTCGAATGATCGAAGGCCTCGGTCTTGATCCGGTCGACGGCCCCTAAGTCGACGCGATCCTGGGTCAGGCCCGGCAGCGCGAAAAGCAAAAGTAGAGTGGCGACTCGCATTTCTGAAGTATAAGCCGTCAAGCGCCGGCTTCAGCAGGCGTGCCAGGCAACTTGCCCGCGAATCCGTCTCGGCACCGGATCCGTGCCGATTCGGACTGTTGGAGTTCCAGCCACAGGGCTACGTCCCTTGCCGCGGCTCGCCGGCTTGCCGGAATAATACGAAGGCCCCGGGCGCGGAATGGTTTAGCATCGACCGGAAGACCTCCCCGTGGGGTTCTCCGGAGAGGAGATAGCTTTGCGATTTCCCGGGATGGCCATCGCGGCTGTCCCATGCGCAGCGAGTCTCCTGCTCGGGGCCGGGGATCCCTGCCGGAACACGGCAAAGCTCGCCTGTCACTACGGAAACACTCGCGCCTTGTTGCCGCGGAGTCGTGCCTTGACTTTAGCGCCGTGCGGGGACACTCTAGGGTCATGCGAACCCTATCTTTCCTGCTATTTACGGCAATCGTCGCCTTTGCGCAAATGCCTCGTTCGACGGCGCCGCCTTCTCCGGGACCTCCAGTCAGTGGCCCGGTTGGAAAGGGGCCCTTGACACCGGGTGGCACACTGGGCATGTCGCAGCAACTCATGTTGACCGGACGCGTGCTTCTCGACGACAAGGAGGCGCCGCCCGAACCAGTGCAGGTAGACTATGTGTGCCCCGGCAAGACGGTCTCGGTGGTGACCGATTCAAAGGGCAGATTCTCCATTCCAGTCGGCACCCAGCAGGTGGCGCGGTCTGACCTCAGCGTGGCGGTGCCGGATCTCACCCTGTGCCACGTGCACGTCCGGGTACCTGGCTTTGAGGAAGTGGTGGTGAAGCCCAAGCACGCCACCCAGCTCAGCGACCTGGAACTGGGAGATCTCCTGTTGAAGAGCACCGGACCGCAGTCGGCCTTTATCTTTAGCACCGTGGCTCGAAAGGCGCCGGGTAAAGCGCGGTCCCGTTACATCCATGCTCTGGTAGCGATCGGCCAGAACAAGTACCAAGACGCCCTCTCCGATCTCGACAAGGCCGTGCAGGCGTTTCCCCAGTACTCGAGTGCGTTTGAGCTCAAGGGCGAGGTGCTGGAGGAGATGGGACAGCGCGACGCAGCGCGCGAATGCTATCGCCAGGCGATGGCCGCCGATCCCGACTACGGCAAGCCGATCGTGAAGTTGGCCGAGATGGCCGCCGACGACCAGAACTCCGAGGAGGCGGCACACTGGGCGGGCATGGTGAACCGCCTCGCGCCCGGCGCGTTCGCGAAGATGTACCTGATCGAGGGCAGTGCGGATTTCAACCTTGGCCACTTGGACGAAGCGGGCAAAGCCGCCCAAGCCGGAATTGAAGCGGACCGTGCGGATTCCGTTCCCGCCCTGCATCGGCTGTTGGGCGAGGTTCTCTACCAGCAGCACAACTACGCCGCGGCGCGCGATCAGTTCAATCAGTTTGTGAGCGACGCGCCGGACGCTCCGGACATCGATGCAGTGAAGGCGCGCGCACTGTCCTGCGAGAAACTCGCGCGCCTCAGCGGCAAATAGCCGCGGTGTGTGGCAGGCGTTCGCGCCTCATGGCTTATATTACGTGGAACGGAGATTGACTCGTCGCACTGCCGATCCGGTGCACATGCCGCTTCAGCTTCAAGCGCTTTCCGACCGACAGGCTTCGTCGGCAGCGGGTACTTCATGATTCGTGGTGTAAATCCGGAACTCACCAGCTAATTTGCCAGCTCGCCCACGGCATCTTCCGCATCCCCCACTCCGGCGTCCTTCTCTTTCGCCGCTCCTCCACCGACCAGGTCTGTGATCTCAGCCAGCGCCGTGAGAGTATTCCAAACAGCCGATTTGCCGGGGTATTTCCTACATGTTAAATTGATCTTATTGTCAAGATCTGGGGGCATCAATGCCGACGCAATACGACGCGATTGCGGAGCAGTATCAGCGCTCGAAGCAGGTCATCTGGCGCCATCGCATTGAACAGTACAGTCTGTTTCAGCTCGCGGGAGACCTGGCGGGCAAGTCGGTCCTCGAGCTTGCCTGCGGCGAAGGACATTACACGCGGCTGATCAAAGCGCTGGGCGCCTCTCGCGTCGTCGGAGTGGATGTCTCGCGCAAAATGATCGAGCTTGCCGAGGCCGCCGAGAGGGAGCGCCCCCAAGGCATCGAGTACGTTTTAGCGGATGCCCGCGACATCCACTTCGACCCGCCGTTCGATGTCGTGGTGGCGGCGTATCTGCTGAACTACGCGCGCACCGAAGATGAACTGCGCGCGATGTGCCGGGCCATTGGCCGGAGTCTGAAGCCGGGTGGGCGCTTCGTCAGCGTGAACAACAATCCGGCGCAGAGCTTTTCCCGTTTCGGCTCGACGCGACGGTACGGGTTCATCAAGAGCGCCGCCGAGGAGCCTCGCAAAGGAACTCCGATCCAATATACGTTCTTCATGGATCAGGAAACGTTTCAACTGGAGAATTACCACCTCGATATTGCGGTGCACGACCGGGTTTTTCGCCAGACCGGATTCTCCGTTCTTGAGTGGCGTCCGGTGGAGCTTGCGCCCGGCGAAGCCACCGGACCCAACCGACATTTCTGGAATGAGTTCTTTGTCGACCCGCCCGTGATTCTGCTCCACTGCAACAAAGCGGAAGCCGCCAAGAGCGCGTACGTATGAGCTCCGACAGGGCGGTGGGTGTTGAGAAGCGGTAGGTCTCCAAACCCGGGAGCGCGGGTAAACTTCAAATTCTTGGCGCCGCTAAAGGGGCACTCCGGAAAACCGCTAGACTGGTCACAATGGATGCCATGATGACGAAGTATCTGCTCCCTTTTCTCTGCCTGGGCGCAATTCTGCAGGCGGCGGCCACGCCGTCACCCGCTTTGCTGGTTCTCGAAAAGCAACAAAATACCCTGGTCATTGTCGATCCGGCGAACCTGACGATCGCAGCGCGCGTGCCGGTGGGCAACGATCCGCATGAAGTCGCCGTTTCAGACGACGGGCGGACGGCGTACATTTCGAACTATCGCGACGGACACACGATTTCCGTGGTCGATCTGGTGGCACAGGAGCGTTTGCCCTCCATCGAGCTGGGCGCATTGACCTCGCCGCACGGCCTGGAGTTTGTCGGCGGGAAATTGTACTTCACCGCCGAGGGAGCGAAGGTGGTGGGCCGCTACGATCCGTCGAGCCAGAAGATTGACTGGGTCGTGGGCACGGGCCAGGATCGCACGCATATGGTTGTAGTCTCGAAAGATCTCGAGACGGTCTTCACCTCGAACGTCAGCTCGGCGACGATCAGCATCATCCGGCGGCGCGCGGTACAGATGGGCCCCGGCCCAGGCCGTCCTCCGGGTGGTCCGGGCCCAGGCGGGCCTCCGCGCGGACCCCGCAGATTCGGACCGCCCCCGCCCGACTGGCACGTCACCAACGTTGCGGTGGGGCGGGGATCGGAAGGCTTCGATCTGTCCCCCAACGGCAAAGAGCTTTGGGTGGCGAACGCGCAGGACGCGACGATTTCCGTGATCGACGTGGCGAGCGAAAAGGTGGTGGCCACGCTGCCGTCAACGCAGGCCGCCAATCGCCTTAAGTTCACGCCGGACGGCAAGTACGTGTTGGTCTCGAATCTCGCTGGCAACAACTTGCTCGTGCTGGATGCGAAAGCGCGCAGAGAGTTCAAGTGGATTGCGCTCGACGGAAACTCGGAAGGCATTGTGATGGCGCCGGGCGGAGCGCGTGCCTACACGACACTGAACTCACGGGATGCCGTAGCCGTGATCGATTTGAAGACGATGACCGCGACTGATGAGGTCAAGACCGGCAAAGGGCCGGATGGATTGGCCTGGGCGGCACGGGACTAGGAGAGGGCCTGCCGCGGCCGGCACGACTAACGAGATTTCGCGGGCCAGTCCCCCACGCATCAAGGCGACAGACAGAAAGTGTAGGCGTTATTTTGAATGGGCAACTCTCTTGCGGTACGATGCTTCCTAACTAACAACCGGAGGGTTTGAACATGCCCGCTTATGTCATCGTCAGCTACGATATCGTCGATCGCAGGGCCTTCGAGCCTTACGTTCCCGGGGTCATGCCTCTCCTTCGGAAGCACGGCGGCGAGGTTCTGGTGGGGGATTTCCAAGCTGACGCTCTGGAAGGTCGAGCCGCGGGGGTGAATGTGGTGCTGAGGTTCGATTCCGAGGAGGCGGTCCGGAACTGGTACAACGACCCGGAATATCAACCGGTAAAACAAATCCGGCTGAACTCGACGAAGAATACGGTTGCGGTCCTGGCAAAGGCATTCGTGATGCCGCCAACTTAGCCGTGCAGCCGTTGCCACCGTTGGTATGCAGATGTCTCTGCGGAGGAATGGACGCGCTATTTGTCTTTCAACAGGGTGGAGACAATGGTGGATTGATCGGCGGCTACGTTCATGGCCCCCACCACGTGCGCGGGCAGCCGTTCCGGATGCTCGAAGGCAATGCGCGTCTCAACCAGGTCCAGGCCGCGGTTGCGCCAGAAGACAAAGGCCGCCACGCAGAATGCCAGCCCTGCCGCAATGAAGAATTCGTGGCGGCGCAGGTCGCCGGCAACAATCTCGAACAGGCTGCTTCCGAAATAACCCGCGCTACCGAACGCGGTGGCCCACAGCAGGGCCCCGATGACATTCGCGCGCAGGAATCGCGAGCGCGACATTCCGGCAACCCCACATGCCGCCGGGATGGCGATGCGAAAG
Source organism: Bryobacterales bacterium (assembly GCA_963810595.1). GTDB lineage: Bacteria > Acidobacteriota > Terriglobia > Bryobacterales > Bryobacteraceae > CAWEOG01. Next base: position 158,921 of record CAWEOG010000009.1, read on the forward strand.
CCGAACATGAAACGGGATAACAGCACCAGCAGCACGCCGTGCCGCGCCACCCCCGCGCGCACCCTTTCCACCATCCGGTTGTCGGGCTTCGCCACCAGTCCGCTGCCGTGCTTGCGGGCCAGCGCGTAGTACACCTGGTTGGCGACAGTGGTTCCGCTGGCGGCGACAATGATCACCGCAAAGGGGTTCAGGTAGCCCTGGTGCGCGAGGAACGCCGCGGCAAGGATGGTGGCGTCCATTTCGAAGATGGTTCCCGCAAAGACCAGCACGTATCCGTATTGCAGCAGGTGCTCGTGCATGAAAGCCTGATGTCATTCTCGCCGAAAAGCCGGCGCCGGCGAACAGTCGCCACCCTTAGGGCGCCCAGCCAGGCATCACATAAGAATAAAAAACCGCGATTAAACCGATGGCGACGGCCAGAAAAACGCTGTGGCGCAAGGTGAAACGGAACAGGCGGGATTCCTCCGCGCTCGCCAGGCCGGTGGCGGCGGCCGCGACGGCGATGCTCTGCAGGCTGATCATCTTTCCCATCACCCCACCGCTTGAATTCGCCGCGGCCATCAGGACGGGGTTCAACCCCAGGCTGTGGGCCGTAACGGCTTGCAGGTTTCCGAATAACGCGTTGGAAGAGGTGTCGCTGCCGGTGAGGAACACGCCCAGCCATCCCAGCAGCGCGCTGAAGAAGGGAAACAGGACGCCGGTAGCCGCAAAGGCAAGGCCCAGTGTGGCGGTGGCTCCCGAGTAATTCATCAGAAAAGCCAGCCCGAGTACCGACGCGATGGTGAGAATGGGCAGGCTCAACTGTTTCACGGTGCTGCCAATTAGTCGCAGCGTCCTCGCGGGAGAAACACGAAGAAGCGCCGCGGAGAGCAGCGAGGCGAACATGCACGCGCTTCCGGAGGCGGTCAGCCAGTTCAGCTTGAACATGGCGGCGTAAGGCTTCTGGGAGGCCACCACCGGGGGCATTTGCATCACTACATTGTGGAGTCCCGGCCACGCCAGGTTGACGGTGACGGTTTCGAGCCAGGCTTTGATATCACTCTGCCCCCACAGAAGGACAAAGACCACCAGCAGAGCGTACGGCGACCAGGCGAGAAATATCTCGCCGGGAGTGTGTTTCAAGCGGGCCGGCGGCTGGGGGGAACAACCTTCCAGCTCGAACCGGTCTTTCGGCTTCCAGAACAGCAGCAGCGCAACCAGGGCGCCCATGGCCACCAGCGAGCTGAGGATGTCGGTAAGCTCGGGCCCGACGAAGTTGGACACCAGAAGCTGAACGCCGGCAAACGACACTCCGCACAGCAGAGTGGCGGGCAGCACGGGGCCGAGCGCCCGCCAGCCGCCCATCACCAGGATGAGGTAGGTGGGGATGGTGAGCGAGAGCGGAGCGCAAAGTCGGCCCACGCCCGCGCTGAGGGCTTCCTTGGGGAGTCCGGTGATGCCGGCAAGGGTGACCACCGGGATGCCGATGGAGCCAAAGGCCACCGGCGCCGTGTTCGCCAGCAGGCAGATGGCGGCCGCGTAGAAGGGCGAAAAGCCCAGGCCGGTGAGCATGGCGGCGGCCACCGCCACGGGCGTGCCGAAGCCGGCGGCGCCCTCGATAAATGCGCCGAAGGCAAAAGCGATCAGCAGCGCCTGCAAGCGCCGATCGCCGGTGAGCGCGCCTACCGAGTCCTTGATGACCTCGAACTTGCCGGTCTCCACCGTCAGCCGGTACAGGAAAATCGCCCAGTAGACAATCCAGACAATCGGGAAGATCCCGAAGGCGGCTCCGTAAGCCACCGAGCTCAACGCCGGCACAACCGGCATCCGGTAGACGAGCAAGGCGACCAAAACCGCCGCCGCCAGTCCCACCAGGGAAGCTACCCACGCGGGCTTCCTCTTGATGCCGAGAAGATAGAGCAAGACGAATATGGGCAGCGCCGCCGCCAGGGCAGACCAGCCGTAGCTATCCAGAATGGGTTTGTAGTTTTGTTCCCACATGATGCACCCAGCCTTCGAAACCGCACCGTGAGTGACCATCAGACAAAAGATACCGGGTGTGTGTCAAGTGGATGCTGTTACGATATTGATACGCCGCGCGGTCCAGAAGTGACGCGGCCGGCGCGGCCGGACTCGGAAGCGGCGAAAATGGTGCATCTATGCGCAAGACGATTCTCGCTTTCCTGGCGCTGACGGCCGGGCTGATCGAGGCGGCGCCGTTCAGCATCAACGGATGGCAATTCCACGATTACAACATCCCGAAACTCGAGCAGGCAATTCAAAAGGCGCCGGCATACGGGGTGAACCTGTTCATCTTCTCGCACGGGCTGTTTGACCACACGGAACAGGTGATGGATTCGCCGCAACACGTGCGCGACATCCAGTACGTCGGGTCGCTGGCCGACAAGCAGAAGATCCCGTGGTATCTTTGGGTCCACGAATTCGACGACATCCCCAACCGGTTCCGGGTGAAACAGGAAATCGCGCCCAACGATCCGCGACTGTCGCAGGCCGGCAAGTGGTTCTCGTTCCGCATCGGCAACCCGGTGAACATGGACGACCCGGCGGTGCTCGAGTACCTGCGGCAGCGCTACGAGAGGTTGTTCGCCCTGTTTCCCACCTCGGCCGGCGTGGTGTTGACGTTTCACGAGAGCGACGCCAAGATCTTCCGGAATTCCGAAGTGATTTCGAAGCTGACCGTCCCGCAGCGCATCTACACCCTCACCAAGCTCATCTACGACGTGGCGAAGAAGCACCACAAACAGCTCATTCTCCGCAATTTCTTCTACGAACCGAAGGAAATGGAATACTACGCCGAGGCGCTGCCCAAGCTGCCCGACGACATCATCCTGATGAGCAAGGACACCGTTCACGAGTTTCAACCGTTCTATCCGCCCGACCCGATGCACGGCAAAGCGGGCGCCAAGCGGCAGATCTTCGAGGCCGATCTGGGCACCGAGAAGGCTCTCGCCAACCAGGGACATTACGCCCAGACCGATTACATCCGGCGCTACGTCAAGCGCGCCAGCGATCTCGGCATGGCCGGCGCGGTGGGACGGGCGCGACTCGACCGGGCGCATCCCTTCGAGGATTCGCACGAAGTGAACCTATACGCCTTTTCCCGCTTTATGCAGGATCCGAACCTTGACGCCGACACCGTGTTGCTGGATTGGGCCAGGCGGCGCTATCCCGAGCAGGCCGCGCCGTTCATCGCCTCGGCCCTCAAGCGGACCGAGTTTATCAACCACCACGGGCGCTATTTCCTGGGCTTCTGGCTCACCCGCGGAGTGGGCGGCGATTGGGAAGATTACGTCGCCTACTTCAATCACCTGCTGTTGCGCTCGCAGTACAAATGGACCAAGGACCCCGCCGACAAGCAGCTCGAGCAATCGCTGTACTATCCGGACCAGGCGACTTTCGACAAGCTGGTGGCGGAAAAGGACGAGGTTATCCGGCAGGTGCACGCCAGCATGGCGGATATGCGGAACGCGTCGCGATACCTGACGCCGGAGCAGGCAGGGCCGCTGGAGGAAGGATTCCGGTTCCTGTTGGATGCCACCGAACTCGAGAAGGAGTGGACCAGGGCTTATTTCGCCCAGCGGATGTGGATGCAGCAGCCGTCGGAGGAGTCGGCGCTGATCGTCCGGGATGCGCTGGCAAAGCTGGAAGCGATGGACCGGGCGCCCGGCGTCGATTACGGCCGCGACTCGGGGACCGGACACCGCTACCACATCGACAAGTTCGTGCTCGAAATGCGCTGGCGCATGGCCAACCGCGAGCGCGCGCTGGAAGAAGACAACCACATTCTGGAAGTCACCGCCGAAATGATGGCGGTCGAAGCCCAGTGAAGTCGCATGGACCTGATCATTAGCTGGATTTCCCAGTATGGATACGCGGCAATCTTCTGCTTGCTGATGCTCGGCATCGCCGGGCTTCCCATCCCCGACGAGACGGTGCTAGTTTTCGCCGGCTACCTGATTTCGCAGGGCCACTTGCGGGCGGACGCCGCTGTAGCGGCGGCCTTCACCGGCAGCGTTTGCGGCATTTCTCTCAGCTACGTCATCGGCCGCACGCTGGGCCTCGGTTTCGTCCACAAGTACGGTAATTACATCCGTGTCACCCCAGCGCGCCTGGAAACCGTGCACAAGTGGTTCAACCGCATCGGCCACTGGACGTTGTTTGTCGGCTACTACATTGCCGGCGTGCGTCACTTCACCGCCTTGGTGGCCGGCGCCTCCGGTCTGGAGTACCGCTCTTTCGCCGTCTACGCCTACACCGGGGCATTTACCTGGGTGTGCATGTTTCTTGTCCTGGGCTACTACTTCGGCGAGCACTGGCGGCACATTGCCGCGGTTGTCCAGCATCACCTCGCCGTGGGTTCTATCGTCCTGATGGCCTTGGTTGCCGCCTATCTGGGTTACCGTTGGTACCGCAAGCGCCGGTCAGAGGACTAGAAACTGCGTCAGTTCGGCCGTATGGTGTTTATAATGATAAGAACGTATGGTTTCGCGGAAGGTGCTTGCGGTGGTGGGCGTGATGTCTTCAGGCATTCTCTTCGTGGCCATGGGAAACACTCCCGAGCCGTTCGTTTACACGCAGGCGGCCCGTCATGAAGATCGGGCATTTACCACGGCCGACGGCAGGTTTCCCGCTGGCGCGAGGTTGATGCTCCACACCTCCGCCGGTACCCGTGCCCTGGCTCCCTCGCTTGCGGCCTCGGCCGACGCGGCGGTGTCGTTCGACGCCACGCGCGTTTTGTTTGCCGGAAAACAATCCAAGGGCGACACCTGGCAGATTTGGGAGGTGCCGCTGGCGGGTGGCGCTCCGCGTCAGATCACATCCGGCACAGAGGACTGCATAACCCCTTTTTATCTGCCGGATGGGAAGATCGTATACGCCCGCAAGAAGCCGGGGGGATTTCAGATCGAGATCGCCGCGCTTGCCGGCGGCGAACCGCTCCAGCTTACCTACACCCCTGGCGATCACATCCCCGACGGCGTTCTGCGCGACGGCCGGGTGCTTTACGAAGCGCCCCATCCGAGGCCGGATTCCCAAAATTGGGATATCTGGACCGTCTATACTGATGGAAGCGGGGTCGAGACCTACCGGTGTGACCACGGTCCGGACCGCCACGCGGCGGCCGAGGTGGCCTCGGGTGACATCGTTTTCTCGACGAGGGGCAGGCTGGCCAAATTTACTTCGGCGCGTGCGGACCAGGTGGAACTGCAACTGCCGCCCGGTGAGTATGCCGGACCGGTGGCGGAAACCGCTTCCGGCAGGTGGCTGGTGGACTACCGCCCGGCGGCGGACCTGCCGTTCGGCATTTACCGTCTGAACCCGGAGCAGCCGGCGGAACCCGTGGCTGTCGTGAAATCGAACGCCTTCCAGCCCGTGTCGGTGGCGCCGCGGGCGGTGCCTCCGCGGCACCCGTCCGGCCTCGGCAACCGGGAGGGGGCAAACACCTTGTGCCTGAACGCCTACGTGTCGAAGACCGCGCGAATTCCAGCGGGGTCGATTTCGGAGGTTCGGGTGTGGAGCCTGACGGATGCCGGCAAGGACGTTCCGCTGGGGCAGACAAAAGTCGATCCGGACGGGTCGTTTTTCCTCCAGTTGCCCTCCGAGCGGCCCTTGCGGTTTGAATTGCTCGACGACGCCGGGAAAACGGTTCAGGCCGAAAAAGGCTGGTTTTGGATGCGGAGGGGCGAGCAGAGGGTGTGCGTGGGCTGCCACGCCGGTCCCGAGCGCGCGCCGGAAAACGTAGCGCCGCAAGTGCTGCTGCGCACCCAGACGCCGGTCAGAATGGGCCTTCCCATCGAGGAAGGCGGGGGGAAATAAATGTCGCCTCTCCGTTTCATTCCGCTTCTGCTCGCGGTCGCCGCCGCCCAGCAGCCGGCAACGGGCCCGATCCGGTTTGAGGAGGTTACCGCAAAAGCCGGCATCCACTTCACCCACAGCTTCGGCGCCGAACAGCTCGGCTCGCTGCTGGAGAGCACCGGCGGCGGCTGCGTGTGGTTCGATTACAACAACGACGGATACCCCGACCTGTACGTCGTTTCCGGAAAGCCGCTGGGGAAAGGAATGCACCCGTATCCGCTGCGGAACCCGCCCGCCGTCGCGCCGCACAACCACCTTTACCGGAACAACGGCGACGGCACCTTTACCGACGTAACCGATCAGGCGGGGGTGGGGGCGGATCTGTTCAGCATGGGCGCGGTTGCGGCGGATTACGACAACGACGGATGGGTGGACCTGTTTGTCACCGGCTACGGGCACGTCGTTTTGTTCCACAACGAAGGCAACGGTAAGTTCCAGGACGTCACCGCGAAGGCGGGCATCAACGTCACCGGCTGGTCGATCGGCTCCACCTGGCTGGATTACGACCGGGACGGATGCGTGGACCTGTTCGTCGGCCGCTATGTGATCTTCGATCCCAAATACCGCGCCTACTACGCGGCCGACAACTACCCCGGCCCGCTCGACTACGAGGCGCAAACGAACGTGCTGCTGCACAACAACTGCGATGGCACCTTCAGCGACGTCAGCCAAAAGGCGGGCATCTCCGCGTTCAAGAGCCGCGCCATGGGCGTCACCGCCGCCGATTTCGACCTCGACGGCTGGCCGGACATTTACGTGGCCAACGACAAAACGGAGAATTTCCTCTTCCACAACGAGAAGAACGGCACGTTCAAAGAGATGGCGGTTCCCGCCGGGGTAGCCTACGGCCAGAGCGGCGAGAACACATCCGCCATGGGCCCGGTGTTTCGCGACTTCGATCACGACGGCAAAGTCGACCTGTGGGTGTCGGATTCCAAGTACAACCGCCTGATGAAGAACGTCGGCGGGCTGAAGTTCACAGACGTGACCGAACAGGCGGGCATCTCGCAGTTGGCCGCCCAGTACACCAGTTGGGGCGACGGCGTGGAGGACTTTGACAACGACGGCCGCGACGATATTTTTATCGTTCACGGCGGGCTCATCCACCTGATTCCGCAGGAGCATTCCGTCTTTCGCAACGTGGGCGAATGGAAATTCGACGACGTGTCGAGCACCGCCGGGCCGTTTTTCGACATAAAGACAGGTGTGAAATCGGTGGGCCGCGGCGCGGCCTTCGCCGATTACGACAACGACGGCAAGGTGGACGCCTTTATTGTTAACCTGGGGGGACCGGCTTACCTGCTTCACAACGTCTCGCCCGAAAGCAATCACTGGCTTGGTGTCAAGCTTACCGGCAAGAAGAGCAACCGGGATGGCATCGGCGCCCAGGTTGAAATTGATGCGGGCGGACAGCACCGGCGGCAGGAGCGGGTGGCCGGATCGGGGTATCTTTCGCAGAGCGACTGGCGCCTGCATTTCGGACTGGGGGCCGCGTCGAAGGTGGACAAGTTGACCGTCGTGTGGCCGAGTGGAAACCAGCAGACTCTCGAAAACGTCCCAGTTGACCGGGTGATTACGGTGGAAGAAAAATGACCCTGCGCCAGGCGGTTGCGGCTATCGGCGGGCTGGGCGTCCTCAGCGGCGCGGTATTTGCCGCATTCGCCGGCACCACGCCGCCGGTGGATGACGCCGTTCGCTATCCTTCCCCGGTTGAGCTGGCCCTTTCGCCGGACGGCACCCGGCTCTACGCCGTCTGCGAGGGCACTGATGAAGTGGTTGTCATCGATGCGACGACGGGGGCCATGTTGCGGCACATCCGCGTCGGACGAGTTCCGAAGAGCATCTGGCTCTCGCCGGACGGCGCCCGCGCCTACGTGGCGAATTCCTGGAGCGACACGATCTCGGAGATCGACACCACCTCGGGTGAAGTCGTTCGCAACCTGCACGCCGGCTTCGAGCCGAACGCGGCCGTGGTGGATAACAAGGGCCGCTTCCTGTACGCGGCGAACCGCATCGGCAGCGACATTTCGGTAATCGACCTCACCACCGGCCAGGAAGTGAAACGGCTGCTGGCGGGCCGCGGCGCCAGCTACCTGACGCTGGAGCCCGACGGGCGCCGCATCTTCTCGACACACATCTATCCCGGGCTCCAGGGGTTTCGCGCGCAACCTACCTCGGAGCTGACGGTTATTGATACGGAAAGCCGGATGGTGGTCGAGCGGGAGCCGCTGGTGAATTCGGCGGGCGTGTTCCACGTCGCTTTCTCGGCGGACGGGCGTCTCGGCATCGCCACCGAGATGCGGCCGAAGAACCTGGTGCCGCTCGCGCACGTCGAGCACGGCTGGGTCATCGGCAACGCCCTGGCTCTGTTCGGCGCCGATCTCGGCCAGGTGGTGCACGTCTCCATCGACGAGGTGGACCGCTACTTCACGCCGCCGTTCGGCGTGGTGATTGCGCCGGACGCGAGCGTTGCCTACATCAGCACGACGGGCTCGGACAGCGTCACGGTAGTCGATCTCCGGAAGCTGCTGCAGTTCGTGAAGTCCGTTCCGCCGGAAAAGCGAGCCACGTTGGCCGACGATCTTTCGGCTTCGGCCCATTATGTCGTCGCACGCATCCCCGTGGGGCGCGCGCCAAAGGGTTTGGCGCTCGGGCCCGGCGGCAAGCGCCTGTACGTGGCCAACCGCAACGATGACAGCATTTCGGTAATCGACACCGCCTCGCGTAAGGTGGTTTCCACCATTTCTGTGGGCGGCCCTGCGACTCTGACTGCCCGGCGGCGCGGCGAACAGTTGTTCTTTTCGGCGAAGTTCGCCTTCCACGGCCACTTCGGTTGCGCCAATTGCCACATCGAGGCAACATTCGACGGATTGTCTTGGGACCTGGAACCGGACGGATTCGGGAAAGACTACGTGGACAACCGGCTGCTCGAGGATGTCGCCGACACGGCCCCCTACAAATGGAATGGGGGCAACCCCGACCTCGAAACGGAATGCGGGCCCCGCACCGAGAAGTACTTCTATCGCACCCAGGGTTATTCGCGGGACGAGCTGGAAGATCTGGTCACCTTTATCAAGGCGATGCCGGCGCGGCCAAATCGCTACCGCCCGCCGAATGGGGAACTGACCCCCCAACAAGAGCGCGGCAAGGCTATTTTCGAGCGCACCACCAGGAAGAACGGTACACCGATTCCGGTTGCCAACCAGTGCGGGACATGCCATTCCGGACCGCATTACACGGACCGCGAGAGTTTCGACGTCGGCAGCGGCAAGCCCACCGACCGCTCCAGCCTGTTCGATGTGCCGCAGCTCGAGAACATCGCCCTCACCGCCCCTTACCTCCACGATGGCTCGGCCGACACGCTCGAGGAAATCTGGACGGTTTTCAACCCCAAAGACACCCACGGGGTAACCAACGATCTGGCGAAGGATGAGCTGAACGATCTCATCGAGTACTTGAAAACGCTATGAGAAAACGGCTTCTACTTCCATTCATTGTTCTCTGGCGGCGTTGGCCGGCGAACCCCAGATGCCGCGATACCACTGGGTAAACTACACCACGGCGGACGGCCTGCCGGACAATCACGTTTTCAACGTAAAAGTGGACGGCAACCGGGTGTGGGCGGCAACCGAGAACGGTCTGGGGCTTTTCGAGAACGGCAAGTGGAAAACCTACCGCCCGGCTGACGGCCTGGTGCACAAGGTCGTCCTGTTCGTCGACGTGGACAAACGCACCGGCGATGTGTGGGCGGGCACCATGGGCGGCCTGAGCCGCCTCTCGGCCGGCCGGTTCGACAACTACACGCAGTTGAGCAGCGGGCTGCCGAACGACGTGGTGTACGGCGTCGGGGTTCAGGGCGACGACGTGTGGGTGGCGACGGCGGCCGGCGCGGGCCGCCTGAACACCAAAACCCGCCAGTGGACCCTGTATAACGAGCGCAACACGCCGATGTACGAAATCTGGACCTACTCCGTCAGCCCGGGCGCCGAAAAGGTCTACTACGCCGTGTGGGGCGGCGGGGTGCTCGAGTACGACCAGAAGACGGGCCGCTGGAAGGATTACAACGATCCCGACGGCGAAACCGAGATGGTGGTGCTCAAGGACCAGGGTTTGATTCACGAGATCACCACCGCGGTTAGCTGGGCGGAAAAAGACGAGGTCCTGTGGGTGGCCACCTACTTCGGGGCCAGCCGCTACGATGGCCGCTACTGGAAGAATTTTCTGGAAAAGGACAGCGGCCTGCCGAGTAATTTTCTGAATTATGTAAAGGCCGTCGACGGAAACCGGTGCTGGTTCGCCACCGACAAGGGGCTGGCCTATTACGACGGAACGAACTGGGCGGTTTACCGTCCGGCTCTTGACACCGGCGCCCCGGAGATGATTGTCCGCGACGCGCAGGGCCATACCACGCACGTGGACGTCGATAGCGCGCCCGCGCACCATTACATCCTGGGCCTGGATTTTCAGGGCGACGACATCTGGGCCGCGACGGCCCACGGGCTGAGTCACGGAATTCGCATTAAATAAGGCACTTATGACCATTAACGACATCTTGTGTGAAATTTCAAACGCGGCGACAATTGAAAAGAAACCAATCAGCGCGCCGCGCGTTTTGAACGAGGCATTTCATTATGAACGGCCCAGTTCTTTCTCCCGCGGCCTGCGGCTGGACCTCGGCAACGTGTCCATTTTGCTAATTTCCGGCACGGCCAGCATCGGGGCCAACGGCGAGACGCTGCACGTCGGCGATTTTCGCGCGCAGACCCGTCGCACGTTCCTGAATATCACCGGGCTGCTGGAAGCCGAGGGGGCAAGCTGGAAGGACATCGTCCGCACCACCTGCTACCTGCGCGACATCGACCGGGACTACGCCGAATTCAACCAGGAACGTACGGCTTTCTTTCACGAGCAGGAACTGGATCCGCTTCCCGCCTCCACCGGCATTCAGGCAAAACTGTGCCGGCCGGAACTGCTGGTCGAAATCGAGGCCATCGCGGTATTCCGCAACAGCTCCGATCAAAAGGAGTAAGCAAGGAGTAGACAATGTCGGTCCGGATTGGGGTGGTATTGCTTCTTCCCGCGGCGGCCGGGCTGCTGTGGGCGCAAGCGGCGGGCGGGTGCTCGTGCGGGGCAAATCCGCCGGGGCCGCCGCACAACCGCGAATTGCGGCCGTACGCCAACACTCCGGAGGACATGCAGCCGTATAGTCACTTCACCAAACCTTACTACGAGTTTTACGAGCAGCAGGTGGAGTATAACGGCGCGGCCCGGGACGTCCCGACGGTGAAGCCGGCGGATGTGGACGAAGTCCGCATCGGCTTTCTCGGTCCCATCGAAAACCACCCCGACCAGGCCCTGGGCCGGCGCATGTTGAACGGCGCGCAGATGGCCATCGAAGAGGCCAACGCCCGCGGGGGCTACGGCGGCAAACCGTTCAAGCTGATGATTCACAACGACGGCGCCGTGTGGGGCGCCTCCAGCAACGAGATCGTCAAGATGAGGTATGACGACCAGGTCTGGGCGATGCTCGGCTCCATCGGCGGCGACTCCACGCACATCGCCCTGCGCGTGAGCCTGAAGGCCGAATTGCCCATCGTCAACTGCGCGGCCACCGACCCCACCATTCCCGAAACGATTATTCCGTGGTTGTTCACCACCATCCAGGACGACCGCGTGCAAAGCTACACGCTGGCGCGCCGCATTTACACCGACCTGGGCCTGGAGCGCGTCGCGCTGCTGCGCATCAACGACCGTTACGGCCGCTTCGGCATACTCAAATTCCAGGACGCCTCGCGGCGTTTGGGACATCCGGTGGTGATTGAGCAGAAATACATGCCCGGAGACACCGACTTCCGCCGCCAGTTGCGGATCATCGGCGATTCACGGGTGGACGCTATTGTGCTGTGGGGCGACCAGCCGGCGGCGGCGGCCATCCTGAAGCAGATGAAAGAGCTGGGGATGAAGCAGCGGGTCTTCGGCAGCTTCCGCACCATCGGAGACGAGCTGCTCGCCAGCGCCGGAGACGCGGCCGAGGGATTTGAAGCCGTGTATCCCTTCGACCCCACCCGCGACGACCCGGTTTGGGTGGCCTTCCGCAAGCGGTTCGAAAAGCGTTTCAATACCCAGCCCGAAGTTTTCTCGTCGCTGGCCTTCGACACCATGAACATCCTGCTCGACGCCATCTGCCGCGCCGGCCTGAATCGCGGCCGCATTCGCGATGCGCTGGCGGGCGTCGAGAGCTACCGGGGCGTGACCGGCGAGATGGTTTTCGACCCGAATTCGAAAAACATCGTTCCCCTGTACCTGGCGGCGGTGAAGGACGGAAAGATCGCCTACCGCCGTTACTCCATGCAGAAACCGTATGCGAAGGTGGGCGAGGGCGGCGTCTCTTACAACGGTCCCCCGGTGCCAGATGCCCCGGCGGGCCCGAGACGCATCGGCCTGTTCGGTCCCGGCGCGGCGCAACTGGCCGCGTCCCCGGCGGTCCTGCAAGTCCTGAAATCGGCGAAGAGCCGCTACGAGCTGGTACCCATCGAATCGGATCAGCCTTGGGGCAAGGCGTCGGGCGAGCTGGTGAACCTGATTTACCAGCAGCACGCGCTGGGTATCGTCGCCGTCGGACGAAACACCAGCCACCTGGCGGAGCAGCTCGCGGTGAAGTCGTTTGTGCCCCTGGTTGCCATCTCTTCGGACACCAGCCTGACAAATGTCAATATCCCGTGGATCTTCCGGCTGCCCGCCGGATCGCACGTGGAAGTTGCGCTCCGCTGCCTGGTGGATGCCGCGGAAACCTCGGGGGCGAATCGCGCCCGCTTACGCGACGTGCTGGCCTCCGGCGCCACGCTGGCCGGCAACATGCGGTTCGACGCCAAGGGAAATCTGGCATCGCATCGATGAACGATTGGTCGCCCTCATCCTGGAAAACGAAGCCCGCGGCCCAACAGCCGGCTTACCGGTCGGAAGCGGAAGTCGAGCGGGTCCTCGGCGAGATTGCCGGGTTTCCTCCGCTGGTGACGTCCTGGGAAATCCACGCGCTGAAGGGCCAGTTGGCGGAAGCGTCGCGCGGCGAAAGGTTTCTGCTCCAGGGCGGCGACTGCTCCGAGAGCTTCGGGTGCTGCGATTCCACCACCATCGCCAATAAGCTCAAAATCCTGCTGCAAATGAGCCTGGTGCTGGTGCACGGCAGTCAAAAGCCGGTGATTCGCGTGGGACGATGCGCCGGCCAGTATGCCAAACCGCGATCGGAGGAATTCGAGTCGCGCGGCGGGATTACGCTGCCGGCCTACCGCGGCGACCTCATTAACCGCCCCGAGTTCACCGAGGCCGCCCGGACACCCGATCCGCAATTGCTGCTGCGGGGTTACGAGCGCGCCGCTTTGACGCTGAATTTCATCCGCGCGCTGGTCAGCACCGGCTTTATCGATCCGCACCGGCTGGACTACTGGAACCTGGATTGGATCGGGACTTCGCAGATGGCCGAGGAGTACCGGCACATCGCCCGCAGCATCGGCGAGTCTTTGCGCTTCATGGAAAGCGTGCTGGGAGTGCACCCCGGCGGTTTGCGGTGGGTGGAATTCTTCACCAGTCACGAGGGTCTGCATCTTTCCTACGAGCAAGCGCAGACGCGCCACGTCCCGCGCAGGGAAGGCTGGTACAACCTTTCCACCCACTTCCCGTGGATCGGAATCCGGACCGCCGACCCGGATGGGGCGCACGTCGAATACTTCCGCGGCATCGCCAATCCCATAGGACTCAAGATAGGGCCGGAAATGGCGCCGGAAAAGCTGGTTCGAATTCTCGAGATCCTCCATCCGGACGACGAACCGGGGCGGCTCACACTGATTCACCGCCTCGGCGACGAGCGGATCGGCGCGCTGCTGCCGCCGCTGATCGAGGCGGTCCGCTCGACCGGCAAAAGGGTGCTGTGGTGTTGCGATCCGATGCACGGCAACACACGGATGACACCGGCGGGCGTCAAGACGAGATATTTTCACGAGATCGTCGGCGAGCTGGAACAGGCCTTCGACATTCACGCCGCTTGCGGCAGCCACCTGGGGGGAATTCACGTCGAGTTGACGGGCGAAGACGTCACCGAATGCATCGGCGGAGCGCACGGGCCAGGCGAGGCCGATCTGGAGAGGGCTTACACGTCTTTCATGGATCCGAGGCTCAACTACGAGCAGGCTCTCGAGATCGCAATGTTCGCCGCCGGCAAGATGAGCCGCAGCCTCGCCCGCAAGTGAATCAAACACATCGAAAGCTCGGCTGGCCTCCGTGCTCCGAGAGTGGAGATGGCTTTCAGGACAGGGAGCGGCGGGCAGGCTCGCGAGTGAATATTCGCATCGACAGGGACTCTCACGCGCGACCGGCCCCAATTTCGGAGATCATCTCGTCGATGTCGGCGGTATGGGCGTTTAGCGACCCAAGTCGAGCCAATGGATCGAGACCGGTTCTACTGCCGCCCGGCTGTCGCAGCGCGTCTGATAAGGCGCGGCGCACCCAATCCCCCTTTGACAGGCGGCTCCGCCCAGCAGCCACGAGGATTTGCGCGTCAAGCTCCGGAGAAATCGACACCCTGAGCCAATGCTTCATACCTACATGCTGGCACAGTCGTGTTGATTGCGAGGCTTGCTATGCCCTGACCGATAGCGAATCCACCCCGTGGCCGGCGGCGTCCACCGCTCGGACGAGGTAGTACAGGCCGCCTGAGCTGCCGCGCGGCGCCGATTCGTCGCGATAGACGAATGGGGCTTCGGAGGTCTGCGGCTGGAACGGCACGTCGGCCAACTTCTCGTTGCGGCGATGGATCTCGTAGCGTACCAGCGGGTCGCCGCCCGCGTAGGCCGTGGTCCACTCCACCTTCACCGCCGAGGGCGATTCGCGCGTCACCGTCACCGTCTGTGGCGCCAGCAGGCCGGAGGTAGGCCGCTGGAAGAAATTCGTGTCGATGCCGTGCCGGTCGGCCACTTCCTGCTCGATCTGGCGCATCTTCGAATCCGGCAGCGGCTCGGCGAGCTGGCAAGCGGCGAGATTGGCGATCAACTGGTTGTGCGCGGGATCGTTGTTCTGGTCGATCAGACCGATGCCGGTGATCAATGTGCTCACGCCGGGAATCGAGAGGCTGTAGTGCAGGAAATCCTGGTAGGGCACCTTCCCGGGCTGGCCCACCGTCAGCACGCTCTGGCCCGGCTGCGACGCAAACGCTTTTCGCAGGCCGTACATCACGCCATCGGCGAAAATCTTCATGCCAATAATGCCCATGTTCTTGGCGGCGGCTACCGGAACGGAGTTGGTGCGGTGACAGAAGTAGTGCCGGTCGTTGGGATTCAGCGCCACCAGCAGGGTTTCCAGGTTGTTGTTCGTGTCGCGCCGCATGGCGTACATGTGCACGGTGGGGTTCTCGTGGCCGGTGATGCCGATGTGGCGGAGGTACTTCTTCTCGCCCGGGTTCAGGCCGGTGTGGTTGGTGCCATCGCGGAAGTCGATCAGGCCGGCCAGCGCGCCGACGTGCGGGAGCGAGGTGTCGCCCGGCTTTTCGAGACCTTCGAAGATGACGTCAACTTCCGCTTCGTGAGTGAGGCTGTGAATCTGCAGCAGGTCGATGTAGGCGCCTTCGGGAATGTATCCTTTACCGTCGCCGAAAAATTGGGTCAGCGTGCGCATCAAATCGTCGATAGCCGTCTTGCCACCGCCCCTCGAATGGCCCATCGGAGGCGACCCGTCGCGGATGAGCGAATAGCGAAGCCCCGTCTTGCTGGCCAGAAACAGCCGGCTGCGCAGCGAGGCGTCGTAGCCGGTCTCGCCCGGAATCAAATTCAGAGTGCGAAATGCCTTGTGGTAGTTGAGTTGGCTGACGCCATAGTTGTTGGCGGTTTCGAGATATGTGATGCCGGCGCGCACCGCCTTTACGATGATCTCCGGGCCTTCGTCGCCGGGCAGGTCCCACATCACCTTGTTGCCGCCCGCCAGACCGAAGGTGGTTACTTCGCGCCCGGTGCGTCCCAGCGGCCGGGTGGCCAGCGGGTTTCCCGCGGTGTGAGCCCACGCGCCGTATTTGCCAGCAATGGGAAGAAACGTAGTGGCAAGCGCGGCGTTGCCCGCCCAGCGCAATGCGTCGCGGCGTGAACAGATGATCCCAGTCATTGGCTGCCTCCAGAATGGCTTATTTGAAACTGTACCATGTATACCAGTTTCGCAAATGACGCTCCGCGCTGCTGGCTGAAAAACACCAGGCGCGGTGGACATCAGCCATCCCGTGCTTGCCTTATCCTCGTGTTTTCTATGCGATGCAAGGTGGCACGCAGCTTGCATTTCTTCTGGGCGTAAGCCGCCGAGACAGTTGGCGGCAAAAAAAAGTGTTGGAGGAAACACTCATGAAAAAGAAATTGTTTTCGATTTTATTGCTGGCGGGGACATTGATGGCTGGAGAATCCTGCATCGCCGTCCGCGGCGGCCATCGCTACGGACCGCCACCCCCGCCGCCGCAAAGTCACAGGTACATGTCGGCGCGGCCCGGGCCGGGCTACGTGTGGATCGCCGGCTACTATTATCCGGCGGGGTCGAGCTATCGTTGGCACGAGGGTTATTGGACACGCCCGCCAAACAAAGGCGACCACTGGGTGGCGCCCGGCTATCGGGACGGCCATTACCACGAAGGACACTGGCGCCACTAGCGGCGCCGTTGCGGTTTGAGCCGCGCGCGAAAGCAAGCGGGTCAGCGTGACAAGCCGGCGGGAAATGGCGCGCAGACCCGCTCGTTCGCACTCGCGGCTCAAGGCATTCCGTCAAGCTCGGAAAAACACCGCTAGAACAGCGGCGGCTGGAGCGCGCCGCCCATCCGGCGCGGCACTTTGAAGTACTCGCAGGCGCGAAGGGTGGCGATGCGCCCTCGGGGCGTGCGGTCGAGAAAGCCCAACTGCAGCAGGTACGGCTCGTAAACTTCCTCGATGGTGTCAGCCTCTTCATCGATGGACGCCGCGATGGTGTTCAGGCCCACCGGCCCGCCGCCATACTTCTCGAGGATGGTCAGCATGATCTTCTGGTCGATTTCGTCCAGGCCGTAGCGGTCCACCTCCAGCAGATCGAGCGCCGTCGAGGCGACATCCAGAGTGATGTGGCCGTCGGCGCGCACCTCGGCGTAGTCGCGCACCCGCCGCAACAGGCGGTTGACGATGCGCGGCGTGCCGCGGCCCCGGCGAGCCACCTCGCCGGCGGCGTCCTCGTCGATGCCGATTTCAAGCAATTTGGCCGACCGCTTCACGATGGTCTGCAACTGCGGCAGCTCGTACGGTTTCAGGTACAACACCAGCCCGAAGCGCCCGCGCAAAGGTGCGCTCAGCAAACCCTGGCGCGTGGTGGCGCCCACGGCGGTGAAACGCGGAATCGGCAGCGAGTGGGTCCGCGCGGCCGGTCCGGTGCCGATCATGATGTCCACTCGGAAATCCTCGAGCGCCGCGTAGAGCATCTCTTCCACGTCGGGCAGCAGACGGTGGATTTCGTCAATGAAGAAGACCTGGCGGGGGCGGATGTTGCTGAGTACGCCGGTGAGGTCGATTTTCTTTTGCAGGATGGGGCCCGAGGTCTGCTCGAATGCGCTATCGAGCTCTTTGGCGATGATGTTGGCGAGCGTCGTTTTGCCCAGGCCCGGAGGACCGATCAGCAGCACGTGATCCATCGCCTCGTCCGCGGCGCGCCGCCGCCTCGATGGCAGATCGACAGGACCTCCTTCAATTTGTCCTGGCCGGTGAACTCCGCCAGCCGCTGCGGGCGCAGCGTGGTTTCGAATTGCCGCTCGTCTTCACTGACGCTGGGCGAGATGATGCCTCGATCTGGCATGAATGGGCCGATTCTTACTCAGCTTAGCGCACGTACTCCATGGCCTTTCGAAACAGCGCCTCGAATTCGCCGCCGACGGCGGCATCGCGCGCCTTGGCGATGGCTTTTTCGGCCACCGGACGCTGGCAGCCGAGGTTCAGAAGCGCCGACAGAACGTCCCGTTCGACGGCGTCGCGCGGTGTCGGACGCACCGCATCCGGCTGCTCTGTTGCGCCGGGCAGCAGATCGAGCTTATCGCGCAGTTCCAGCGCGATGCGTTCCGCGGTTTTCTTGCCGACGCCGGGAATGCGCACCAGGCGCGCGGTGTCGCCGGCGCGGATGGCCGCCACCAGATCGGGCGCGGAAAGCCCCGAAAGAACGGTGATGCCAAGCTTCGGTCCGATGCCGCTCACCGTGATAAGTTTTTCAAAGACGCCCTTTTCTTCGGGCGTGGCGAAGCCGAAAAGCGCAATGGCGTCTTCGCGCACGTGGGTGTGGATACGAAGCTTCACTTCCTTGCCCGCCTCCGGCAGCGCCGAAAACGTGGACACGGGAATGGTGACGTCGTAACCGACGCCGTTGACGTCGACAATCACCTGGTTAGGGTGCTTCTCGAACAGGGTGCCGTGTAGGTAGGCCAGCATAATAGCGTACATTATTTTACATGGCTCGAAGGTTGTTCTTCGTGGAAGAAGTGCACGACGGTCACGCGGAGCTGCGAGGCCAGGAGGCCCAGCATCTGCGCAAGGTGTTGCGGGCGCGGACCGGATATCGCCACGAGCTTTCCGACAATAACCGCCGCTACCTGGCCGAGATCGAGAGTTTTGGCAAAGAGACCGTGCGCTTCCGGGTGCTGGACGTGCTGCCGGCGCCCGAGCCGCCACTGCGGCTGCACCTGTACGCCGCGCTCATCAAGTTCGACCGCTTCGAGCTGCTGCTCGAAAAGGCCACCGAGTTGGGAGTCGATCGGGTGGTGCCGTTCGCGGCAGAGCGGAGCGAGAAGGGTCTCGGCGCCGGCGCGCGAAAGCGGGGGCCCCGGTGGGAGCGCATCGTTCTTGAAGCCGCCCAACAGTCTCGGCGTGTCAGATTGCCGGTGCTCGATCCGGAGGCGAAATTCCCAGCCGTCCTCGAGGACGCCCCCGGCGCCCGTTACCTGCTTGACGAAGACGCCGGCGCGACGCCGTTGCTCGAACGCATTCCAGCGCGGGCCCAGCGCACCCACGCCAGCGTCGTCTCCTTACTGGTTGGGCCGGAGGGTGGATGGGCCGACCACGAAAGGACGTCCGCCGCCGGCGCCGGGTGGACACCGGTGTCGGTCGGGCCACCAGGTGTTACGCACTGAAACCGCGGCCATCGCCGCCTTGGCCGTGCTCTCGGCCGCCTGGCAGGCGGAGCTGTAAACCGCCGTTAGGTGGAGCGGACTGCGGCGCTGACAGGCCCCGTCCCCACCGGGATCATGGTGAACAGCGGCGCCATCTTGGTGCGTTTGTACGTAATAGCTGACGGCCGGATGAGCGCCATGTCTCCCGAATCGTGGTTCAGCACCAGCGCGTAGCTTTGATCGGGGGTGATGGTGATAAAGGTCGGGTTGGTGCCGACGCCGGTAACCGCAAGCACCCGAAGGGTGTCGATTTCCAGCACCGTAAGCAGGCCCGCGGTGGGATTGGCGACAAACAGATAATCCGGCGAAGCCGAGACGGCCATGGCCCCAGGCGCCGGCCCAGCCAGAACAGTCTGTGCAATCTCGGTGCGGTAGACGTAGACCACCGCGACGCCGTCCATTCCCTGGCCGGTGACGAACAGTTGACCGCCGTCGGCTTTGAAGCACAGGTTGTCGGGCCGCAGCGCCAACGGGAGGCGGACAATCGTTTCGAGCGACTGGGCGTCGGAAATCACGATGCGGTTCTCCGCCGTGTCGGAGGCAACCACGACCTTGCCGTCACCACGAACCAGCACCGCGCCCAGCTTTTCCGCCACCCGGCCGCGCTTGAGAGGGACCGACCGCGTCAGGTCGGCCATGGCGACCGATCCGCTGGACCCCAGGCAAACGGCGGCCAGCTCGCCGGAATTAGAAATATCGAAGGCGTTGGCATCCCCTCCCAGACGAATGCGGGAGGCGGCCTTGAAAGAGACCAGCGGCAGCTTCACCAGTTCGGCCGGCGGGGAAGTGAGCACCCACAGGGCCGCACCGTCGCGGCTGAGCCGCATGCTCCGCACCGGCCTCCCGAACTTCGCGCTCCTCTGTACCCGCGCGGCCAACGGGTCGACTTCGAACACCGTGCCGCTTTCCGGAGTGATGACGTACACGTAAGGGCTGGCAGAGGGAGCGATGACATCGGCCGGGCTGGCGCCCAGCGCCACCCGCCGCGTAACCGCCAGAGCGACAAAATCGACCACCGCCAGTGCGTTTGCCCCCGCGTTGGCCACAAACGCATAGCCCGCGAAGGACGACTGCTTCTTGCAGCCGGCCAGCGCGGCGGCGCCCGAAACCAGAAAAGTCCTTCGATTCACCACCGGAAGTCCCATCTCATTGTAGCGGCGGCATCGGCCGGAGGGTGCCGGAGGCATCCTACGTTATTGAAACCAAATAAATAATCTTGACTTTTTGACGCGTCAGACGATTATGTTACGCTTGCAGTGGGGCTTCAACCTTTTGGCGAGCTTAGCATGAGTGCAGTCTCCTGCGGGTAGAAGCTGCGGCCCCTGCGCCTTGCCCCACTATTGAGAAGTACCCAAACCAGCACACATGACTATCCGTTCATTATTCAGTCTTTTTTCATCCGATCTGGCGATCGACTTGGGCACCGCCAACACCCTGGTGCTGGCACGGGGCAAGGGTATTGTCGTCAATGAGCCATCTATCGTCGCCATCAACAAGGTCAACGGCGAAGTTGAGGCGGTCGGCAAGGAAGCCAAGGAAATGGTCGGCCGCACCCCCGGCAACATCGTCGCCATTCGTCCCATGAAAGACGGCGTTATCGCCGATTTCAAGGTGACCGAGCGGATGCTGAATTACTTCATCCAGCAGGCCCATGGCCGGAAGATGCTGGTGCATCCGCGCATTGTCATCGGCGTTCCCAGCGAAATCACGCAGGTGGAAAAACGCGCCGTCATCGACTCGGCGTACCGCGCCAAAGCGAGTGAGGTCCACCTGGTGGAGCAAGCCATGGTGGCCGCCATCGGCGCCGGCCTCCCCATTACCGAACCGTCGGGAAACATGGTGTTAGACATCGGCGGCGGCACCACCGACGTCGCCGTCATTTCGCTCTCGGGCATCGTCTACTCGCGGTCGGTGCGCGTGGCCGGCAACGAAATGGACGACGCCATCATGCAGTACCTGAAGCGAAAGTACAATCTTCTGATTGGCGAGCGGACGGCGGAACAGATCAAAATGCAGGTGGGTTCCGCCTACCCTCTCGACAAGCCGCTTACCATGGAGATCAAGGGCCGCAACCTGATTGAGGGCGTGCCGCGGACCATCACCATCGATGATTCGGAGATCCGGGAAGCGCTGTCGGAATGCGTGGCCACCATTATGAACGCGGTGCGGGTCGCCCTGGAAAGGACGCCGCCCGAACTGAGCGCGGATATTGTCGATCGCGGAATCGTTCTGACCGGAGGCGGCGCCCTGCTTAAGAACCTCGACGCCCGGATCCGGGCGGAAACCGGTTTGCCGGTGTCCATCGCCGAAGATCCGCTGGCCTCCGTAGTTTTGGGGACCGGCAAGATCCTGGACGACTTCAAGCTGCTGCGCCGCATCGCGATCGATTAACGGTCTGGGTCTCCGGTCTCCGCGTCCCGCGAGGTTCGCCGGAACCGGAACCCCTAGTGTTGCGAGGCTATGGAGTCATTTCTCAGCCGTTACCGGAACCTCAGCATTCTGCTGCTGGTGGTCGTCGCCCAGCTTATGATGCTGGCCTACCAGGTGAGAACCAAGCAGGATGTACGGCTGATTCGCGTGTGGGCGGTCACCGCCGTGGCGCCCCCGGCGCGTGTGCTGGAAGCCGTCCGCAGCTCGGTATCCTCCTTCTTCAGCGGTTATGTCGCCTTGTTCAACGCCAATCGCGAAAACCGGAACCTGAAGCAGCAGGTGGGCAGCCTGAAGCTCGAAAACCAGTTCCTGCGAAGTGAACTGGAAACGGCGGAGCGCGCCAAGGCACTCAGCGCGTTCATCGCACGCAGCCCTTCAAAGACGCTTGGCTGCCCGCGTCATCGGGACCGGAACGGGTCTGAATTCCAAAGTCGTGCTCATCGACCGCGGCTCTTCGGACGGAGTCATGCGGGGCATGGCGGTAATTACGCCCGACGGCATCGTCGGGCGGGTACAAAGCGTCTACCCCAACGCAGCCCAGGTGCTGTTGATCACCGACCCCACTTTCGCGGCCGGGGTCATCTCCCAACGGCATCGCATCCACGGGACATTGAAGGGCCTGGGGCAAAGCGTTGTGATGGTGGATTACATCCAGAACGAGGAAAAAGTAGACCAGGGCGAGTGGTTTTTCACTTCCGGCGACGATCGCGTCTTCCCCAAGGGCATGCCGGTAGGCCGGGTAAGCAGCGCCAAGCCGGGCAGGACCTTCCAGGATGTGCTGGTGGTGCCGTCGGGGCTGGCCGGCGGATTGGAAGAGGTGCTGGTGGTTGTGCACGGGGTACACCAGGTGATCCCGGACGAACAGCCATCCAGCCAGCAGGTCTATTCCATGCCGCCCCCGCCGCCTGGAGACAATGACACGACGCCGGAACGCGACGGACCTGTCCTGACGGGCACCGACGCGGACCGTATCCGGGAGAAATACCAGCGGATCGGCCAGGTCGAAGGGCATGTTTACGGCGGAGGAGTGCCGGGAAGCCCGCCACCGGACTTCAACATTCCACTCCCGCCGCGAGGCCAGGCGGAGCCCTCCGCCGGTGCGCCCGATACGGCGAATCCTGCCCCTTCCGGCCAGGCGCCGGCGGCTTCGGCGCCCGAGTCTCCTCCGCCCGGCGGCGGGCAGCGTCCTTGAGGAGGGTGGCTGCGAAGTTGAACCCGATGGAAAGCTACGGACAGGATTTGAGCGAGCGAAGCTCGCGGGGCCGATCGACCGCCGCTCACTATCCGGTGGCGGTGTGGATTCTGGTACCCGTGGCGGCCATTCTTTTCCAGGTTTACCTGCCGCGCTTCATCGGGTATCTGACCTATCTCGAGCTTCCCCTCCTGATTACCACGTATTTTGCGTTGATGCGCCGCCAGCCCGTTGGCGGATGTCTTATCGGCGCGGTCATCGGCCTGGCGCAGGATTCGCTTTCCAGCCACCCGCTCGGCATGTTCGGCATCGACAAAACGCTGGTAGGGTATTTCGCCGCCAGCGTCAGCCTGAGGTTCGACGTGGACAACCCGGTGCTGCGCTTCCTGCTGGCCTTGTTCTTTTTTATCTTTCATCAGGTTTTTTATTGGGTCATGAGCCGGGCACTGCTGGCGCAGGATCTGCCCCTCGAGCTCGACCAGACCCTGCTTTTCAGTTTGCTCAACGCGGTGGTCTCTATCCCCCTGTTCCTGCTGTTGGATAAACTGAAAGAAACGAATTCATAGCTGGGGTTCCCGGCGCCGTCGAAGTACGGATCAAAGAGGGAACCTGGTTGAGATGATTGAGTTTTCGCTGTGGCACTCATCCCCATTGATCGGGAAGTCGAGGTAGCTCCCATAGAACCTCGGCAGCGCGACGACCCCAAGTTCGCCGCCGGCAAGGTTGCCGTTTTTCAGTACTTCATTGTCGCCGTCTTCCTGTTCCTGATCTCCGGTTTCTGGGGCTTGCAGGTGCAGAACCTGGCGTTTTACAGCGAGCGAGCCGAACGGAACCGCATCCGGACGTTCCCCATGCCGGCTCCACGCGGCAAGATTCTCGATCGCGACGGCCGCATCATCGTCGACAATCACACTTCCTTCAGCCTCATCATTTCGCGCGAAAACCTGAGGGCCGACCAGGTAAAGGCACTGGCCGACGGGTTGAACCTGGATTACGGCGAGCTCACCGCCCGGCTGAAGCGTTTCGCTTCGAGGCCGGGATACGACCCGATCATCGTCAAGGACGATCTGACTCGCGGCGAACTGGCGTATATCGAAGCGCACCGCGGCATGGACGGCTACCCCGAAATGGAGCTGATTCCGACACAGCGCCGGCTCTATCCCCAAAACGGGATCGCCGCCCACCTGATCGGATACGTCGGCGAAGTGAGCGAAGCCGAGTTGAATTCCCGCGAGTGGGCGAAATACAACCCGGGCGACGTCATTGGGAAGGCCGGCATCGAGAGGTATTACAACGAGCACCTGATGGGCAAGGACGGCCAGCGGCGGGTGGTGGTCGATAACCGGAACAATCAGCGCGAAGTGCTGGGCATCAAGGAACCAGAGCCGGGCAAAAACCTCCAACTGAGCATCGATCTCGACCTCCAGGTGGTTGCCGAGCTGTCTCTCGAGGGCAAGAAAGGAGCGGTAGTCGCGCTGGACCCGCGCAATGGAGACGTGCTGGCGATGGCCAGCAGCCCCACCTTCGATCCCAACCTGTTCGCAGGCCGCATCCCGGCCAAGGACTGGCAGGAGATTGTCAACGACCCCGGCAACCCGCTGCTCGAACGGGCCATCCAGGCGCAGGTGGCGCCGGGTTCCACCTTCAAGCCGATTGTCGCCCTGGCCGGCCTGGAGTTGGGCGACGTGGACCCCAACTACACGGTGCACTGCACCGGCGGCGCTACCTACTATGGCCGCTACTTCCACTGCAGCAGGCGCAAGGGACACGGAAACGTCGATTTGCACGACGCCATCGCGCAGTCGTGCGACGTCTATTTCTACGCGCTCGGCAACAAGATCGGCATCGACGGCATCGCCAAATACGCGCACCTCGCCGGCTTGGGCCAGAAAACGGGTATCGACCTTCCCCAGGAGAAGGCGGGGGTGGTTCCCTCTTCCCAATGGAAGATCCGGAACTACCGCGAGAAGTGGTACGCCGGAGAGACCATCTCGGTCGCCATCGGGCAGGGTGCGCTGGAAGTAACGCCGCTCCAGTTGGCCTACGCCATCGGTGGTCTGGCGAATGGCGGCGCCTGGGTGCGGCCGCACGTTTTGATGAGCCCTTCGACCCCTCCCGCGGTACGCCGCGCAGAGTTGAATCCGGAGCACCTCGCCGAGGTGCTCTCCGGCATGTGCGCGGTGGTGGAAGAAGGCACCGGGACGTTCGCGCGCCTGTCGAACGTGGAAGTCTGCGGAAAGACGGGTAGCGCGCAGTTGGTTTCCAACGAGCTGATCCGTTCCGGCAAGCTGAGCACGATTCCGAAAGACAACGCCTGGTTCGTCGGCTTCGCCCCGCGCGAGTCGCCGGAAATTGTTGTTGCGGTGCTTTGCGAAGGGGGCGTGCACGGAGGCGTCACGGCCGCGCCCATCGCCCGTGACGTGATGAAAGCGTATTTTGACAAGAAAGCGCGTCGACTCTCCAACCGGGAGCTTAACGCCGCGGGTGGCCCTAACGTGGCCGCGGTGTGGCGGCTTCGACCTCCGGTTCCAGTGGGAGGCGC
Organism: Bryobacterales bacterium; assembly: GCA_963810595.1. Taxonomy (GTDB): domain Bacteria; phylum Acidobacteriota; class Terriglobia; order Bryobacterales; family Bryobacteraceae; genus CAWEOG01. The sequence goes on from CAWEOG010000009.1 coordinate 184,133, forward strand.
CGACACGGCGGGGTTCGAACGGTGACAAATGGAATGGCAGCATATCGAACCGCCAGGGAGCTGGATTGGCCGCTGTTTTTGCTGGCGTTCACGATAATAGGTCTGGGCGTACTCCAGATTTACAGTGCGACACAGGGGACCACGTGGGAAGGCCTTTGGTGGCATCAGCTCATCTGGGTGGGCATCGGTCTGCTGCTGATGTGGTTAACCACCGAGATCGACTACCATACGCTTCTCGACCAGGTACCCGTCTTCTATTTGCTCGCCGTTATCGGCCTGGTCGCAACCACTCTCGTCGGAGTCAGAGTTTTCGGCGCCCGCCGCTGGATCGCCTTTCCGGGCGGTTTCCTGCTCCAGGTGTCGGAATTTAACAAAATAGTGATAGTATTGCTGGTAGCTCGGTTTTTGACCGATCTCCGGAGCAACCGGTTGGAATTCCGGGACTTTCTCAAGCTGGCGGCGCTTGTCGGACTGCCGACCCTGCTGGTGCTGAGACAACCGGACCTGGGAACCGCCCTCACCTACCTGCCGGTGTTGGCCGCGGGCGTCTTCTTTGGAGGACTCCGGTGGCAGTATATTGCGGCGATGGCGTTGGGCGTGGCGCTGCTGGTACCGGTGGTCTGGAGATTCGGTCTCAAGGACTACCAGCGGTCCCGAATCGAGACGTTCCTGGATCCTGGCAGTGACCCGCGAGGCGCGGGCTACCAGGTAATCCAGTCGAAGATTGCGATCGGCTCGGGCGGAATGTGGGGCAAGGGCGTCACACAGGGCTCCCAAACCCAGTTAAGCTTCCTCCCGGTGCCGCACACGGATTTCATCTTCGCCTCCTTTGGCGAAGAACATGGCTTTGTCGGGGTTGTGGTCGCACTTGGGCTGTACTTTTTGCTGTTGATGCAGATTGTGCAAAACGCCCAGATGGCGTCCGACCGGGCAGGTATGTATATTTGCCTGGGCATCTGCGCGATACTGCTCTTTCACGTTCTGGTGAACGTGGGGATGGTGGTCGGCAGAATGCCCGTTACCGGAGTGCCGTTGCCACTGATGAGCTACGGCGGCTCCAACATGCTTTCGGTATTCCTGATGCTGGGGCTGGTCAACAATGTCCGGCTCCGGCGGTTCGTGAATTAGTGGTTGACGCGGTATCGCGCAACACGGCGAGATTTGAGGCCGAGGCTCTCGGTTCCAAAGAAAAGTTTTCTTGCCGGAGTGGATTCGGGTAACGGTTGAACCCATCGCGGCGCAAAGCCCTGAAACGGTTCCCACCGCCACTCTCCGAGCTCGGGCGATGGTCCAAATGCGGTTAGCAGCCCGCCAATGCCCGCGCCGTCCGGCGTAATACGATGCGCCCGGAGTTCGTTTGAAGCGAAACGCCCGGCGCACCGGAACTTTTTGCCTGCCTCTTCGACCGCCCCCCGCTGCGCGTCCGCAATTTTAGTGCGGAGTGTTTTAATGCCATCCAGAGAACTGGTGATTTCAGCGAATCGCCATGAGACAACAGCAGCGATTCTCGAAGACGACCAACTGGTCGAGATCTTCTTTCAACGCGCCAATGAGTACTCCCTGGCGGGGAGTATCCACAAGGGACGCGTAACCCGCGTACTGCCCGGCATGCAGTCGGCTTTCGTGGATTTGGGGTTGGACCGCGATACGTTCCTTTACGTTTCCGACTTTTTCGACGAGAACGGCGAGGAGTTCGAGACCCTGAGCGGTCCGCCCGACGAAAAGCCGGTGGCGCGTGTCACAGTGGTTGAGACTGCGCCTCCCCCTGTCGCGCCACCCGAGTCGCCGGTCGAGGCGCCTTCGGCCGAGCGCGCCCCAGATGCGGAAGGACGCGACCGTCGCGGGCGCCGCTCGCGCCGCCGCCGCAACCGTGGCCGCGGCTTTCCCGAAGAAAAATACGCCGACCCGAAGGAACAGCGGCCCGAGGAGGAAGAGGCGAAAGAAGAACCCCAAGCGATTGCTGAGGATTCGGAGGATTTCCCGATTCTACTACCCGGCGAGTCGCTGGCCAAGTACCGGGAACGGCCTTCGGAAGACGAAGATCCCGAACTAACGTTCGAACCCCTGTTCGACGAGCAAGATGAGGAAGGGGTGGAAATCGACCTGGAGCCCCTCGGCGGTGTCTTCGATCTTGCCAGCGACGAGGCGGAAGAAGAGCTGGAGCTCGACGAGCCGGAATCGGCCGTGGAGGCCGAAGAGGAACCCGTCAAAATGACGGCCGAAGGGGTTGCGGAGGCGGAAGTGGAGGAGCCGGCCGCCGAAGAACCCGCCGACGAGCCGCCGGCGACTGAAACAAAATCGGGCCGCTCGCGCGGCGAACGCGGTGGCCGGCGGGAACGTGGCCGGCGCACGCGGGCCGTGGGCCGGAACGCTCTCAGTCTGGCGAACGTTCCCCCCAAGGGGTCTCGCACCGAGCCGGAAGACGAAGTCATCGTTGACAACGAGACGAAGGCCGTCGGAACCGAACCGGAACAAGCGGGGCATCCGGAGCAGGAGGAAGAGTCCGCCGCCCAGGTGACCTCGGTTCCAGATCGGAAAACTCAAACCCCGGCCAGCGGGTCCACGCCGGAGGCCGCGGTCGCATCGCCTTCCGGCGGCGAGAACGAACGCGACGAAGAGGACGACGAGGAGGACTCCACCCCAAAGGCAGCCGCTAATGGGGACGCCGAAGAGGGTGACGACCCAGCCCAAGCGGGTCCTCTCAGTGCCAGGGTTCGCGGCGATGGCGATCGCTATGCCCACGTCAGAATCCAACGGCGCTCCCGGCGGCGCCGCGTGCGCGGGCCCGACGAGACGCAGCCACCGGGCGACCGTCCGGCGGCGAGCGCCGAACCCCCAGTGGCCGCGGCGCCGGTGGCGGCCCCTCCCAAGGAGCGCACTGAGCCCAAAGCGGATGCCCGGACGGCAAAACCCGACCGCATTCAGACGCCTTCCATTACCGAATTGCTCAAGGAGGGTCAGGAGATTCTGGTTCAGATCGCCAAGGAGCCGCTCGGCCAGAAGGGCGCTCGCATCACTTCGCACATTGCGCTACCCGGCCGCTATGTGGTCTACATGCCCACCGTCGAGCACCTCGGCGTTTCCCGTAAGATCGGAAGCGACGAAGAGCGCCAGCGTCTGCGGCGAATCCTGCAGAAGCACCGCCAGGGCATGCCGGGCGGCTTTATTATGCGCACCGCCGGTGAAGGCCGTAAAGAAGAAGAGATCGAGGCCGACATGAAGTATCTCTTCAACATGTGGCTCGACATCCGGCAGCGCGCCGAAAAGCGCCGCGCGCCCGCGCTTATCTACCACGACGTCGAAGTGGTGCAGCGCATCCTGCGCGACCACCTGACCGAGAGTTTCAAAGCCATCTGGGTGGATAACGAGGAAATCTATGCCGACGTCCTGAGCAACGTACAGCGCTTCCAGCCGGATCTGGTCGGCCGCATCAAGCTGTATACCCGCAAGGCCCCTATCTACGACGCTTTCGGAATCACCTCGGAGCTCGAAAAAGCGCTGCGGCCGAAGGTCTGGCTGAAATCTGGCGGCTATATCGTCATCAACCAGACCGAAGCGCTGGTAGCCATCGATATCAACACCGGCAAATTCGTCGGCAGGTCGAATCGCCTTGAAGACACTATCGTCAAGACAAACATAGAGGCGGTGAAGGAAATCGTCCGCCAAATCCGTTTGCGCGACCTTGGCGGCATCATCGTGGTCGACTTCATCGACATGGAAGAACGCAAGAACCGCCAGCGGGTGATGCAGGCGCTGGAAGAGGCGATGCGCGCCGACCGGGCGCCGTTCAAGATCCTCCAGTTCAACGATTTCGGCCTGGTGGCCATTACGCGTAAGCGCGTGAAGCAGAGCCTCGAGCGCACGCTCTGTATGCCCTGCCCGCACTGCGAGGGCGCCGGCTACGTGAAGAGCGTCCAGACCGTGATCAGCGAGATCATATTGGAAGCCAAGAAACTACGCTCCGGCATCGAGGACAAGCAGGCTGTCCTGCGTGTAAACCCGGACGTGGCGAAAGAGCTGAAGTCGACGAAAAACACTTACCTGGAGGAGATCGAGGAGACCCTCGGCGTGCCCGTGATGGTGACCGGCGATCCGGAATTGCACCACGAGAAATTCGACCTGAGTTAGCTGAGCCATGGTTCGCAATCTGGTTCGACGCGCTGGTGTGTTTGTGGTCTGCGCCGGGGCGATGTACGCCCAGTCTTTGCAGGTTCACTCCGAATTCCAGCGCGTCGGGCCCGATGGCCGGCTCGTCCGCCCCGACGCCGCCGATTCTTCGCTGGAGATTCTCTCGCCGGAAGTGGCCAGAAACAGTTGGGCCGCGTTCCACGTCGTGGTTAAGACCCCGCCCGGCAGTCCCTATCACCTCTACATCGGGCAGAATCCCGCGGACACCTTCACAACCCGCTTCTATCTCGAAAAATATACCAACGCCGGGGGCGAGTGGGTTCCCGACTCAATCGAGGAAGTGAAGCTGCCCTACACGTCGGTTCTTCCTCAACCCGACATGCCCGACCAGACGGTGCAGTCGTTTTTTCTGGAAGTGTTTACGCCCGCCAATCTGGTCCCGAAGCGCTATCGCCTCGAGGTGCAGATGAACGTCAGCGGCGAATGGGTGATCTATCCCATGGAATTCCGGGTGGAAGAGCGCACGGTGCCGCCGGACTACGCGGTGCACTACGACCGCATGCCGGCGCCGGGCGACCCCATCGACCAGTCAGTCCTGGCGCCATTGAGCGAATTCTTGTGCGGGCTGCCGGCGCTGACGGGTGAATCCCCGCCCGGGGGAACCCCGAATATCCGATCGCTTGTGCGGCGAAACGTCGAGCAAGACATGGCCATCGCGCGCGTCAAGCAGAAGGAGTACCCTTCGGGTAAGTTGAAGGAGCTGCTGGCTCAAAAGGCGGGAATCGTCGACCCCAAGGGCTGGTGCCGGAATCCCAGCCGCCCCGCGGGCGCGAGCCCCGAGTGGTATCTACGCGTCAGAAACTTCCTGTACGCCGGCCCCACCCCGATCTGAGCACCCCTCATTGTCGAATCCTCGACCGTCAATTCCGGCTCCTTCGCTATAAAATGCAGGATGTTGGACGCTCCGTCGAAATAATCGCTACCGGCGGCAGCTTTTGGAACCAAGCCGAGAAAGAGAAAGGCGCCCCGGCTCGGTTTGAGCGGGAGCGCCTGTCGAAGTGTCGGCTCTTTTCTCCGTGCGGAGAAGTGAAAGCTTAAATGTCGTAGTACAACTGGAATTCGTAGGGATGCGGGCGCAGCCGAATCGCATCGGCCTCATTCTTCCTCTTGTAGGAAATGAAGCTCTCGAGCAGCTCCTCGCTGAAAACGTCTCCCTTGGTCAGGAATTCGTGGTCGGCTTCCAGGCAGCTCAATGCCTCGTCCAGAGATGCGGGCATGGAAGGAACGCTCTTCATCTCTTCGGGCGACAGATCGTAAATGTCCTTATCCAGCGGGTCGCCCGGATCGATCTTGTTCAGGATGCCATCCAGGCCCGCCATCGTCATCCCGGCGAACGCCAGGTAAGGATTGCAGGACGGATCGGGCGGCCGGAATTCCACGCGCTTCGCCTTCGGGCTGGCCGAGTACATCGGAATGCGGCAGGCGGCGGAGCGGTTGCGGCGCGAATAGGCGAGATTCACCGGCGCTTCATAACCCGGCACCAGGCGCTTATAGCTGTTGGTGGTGGGGGCGATAATGGCCGACAGCGCCCGCGCGTGTTTCAGAAGCCCGCCGATGTAATACAAACCCATCTGGCTGAAGCCGGCATACATGTCGCCCGCGAACAGCGGTTTGCCGTCCTTCCACAGGCTCTGGTGGACGTGCATTCCGCTTCCGTTGTCCGCAAACAGCGGCTTCGGCATGAAAGTGACCGACTTGCCGTACTGATAGGCCGTGTTGCGCACGCAATACTTGTACAGCATCATGTTGTCGGCCGATTTCAGCAGCGTGGCGAAGCGCTGGTCGATTTCGCACTGCCCGCCGGTGGCCACTTCGTGATGGTGGCATTCGATCTCCATGCCGACCTTGATCATCGTCTGCACCATCTCGGAGCGCAGATCCTGATAATGATCGGTCGGCGGAACCGGGAAGTAACCTTCCTTGTAGCGCGGGCGGTAACCGAGGTTGTCGTTCTCTCGCGCCATGTTCCAGCGTCCCTCTTCGGCGTCGATGAAATAGAACCCACAGTGCTGGTTCTGATCGAAGCGGACGTTGTCGAAAATGAAAAACTCCGCCTCCGCGCCGAAATATGCGGTGTCGGCCTGGCCCGAATTCTTCACGAACAGTTCCGCCTTGCGGGCGATCCAGCGAGGGTCGCGGTCATAATGCTGGTGGGTGATCGGGTCGATCACGTCGCAGATCATGACAAGCGTCGAGAATTCGCCAAACGGGTCCATGAAAGCTGTGGAAGGGTCGGGCATCAGGAGCATGTCGCTCTCGTTAATTGCGGCCCAGCCGCGGATGCTCGATCCGTCCATGCCGAAGCCTTCTTCAAACACATCCTCCGTCAGTTCGGAGATTGGATAGGAGACGTGGTGAGAAAGCCCGGGTAGGTCTGTGAAGCGAAGATCAATCTGCTTCGCGTCGTGCGCTCTAGCGTATTCGATGACGTCTTTCGGAGTCATGTAGCTCTCCATCGGAGGATTTGGTTCTGAAAAGGGGATCAGAATAGACGTGTTCAGGTTATCGAAGGGCGCACGAGAGCGTCAACGTGCAGGCCGTCAAAAGTCGATAGGAACTTTTGATGGAGCCCATACCGGAATCTTTGTGAGTGTTATCAAGTGTTTGCGTTTGTACAACCTGAGCGAGGGGGGGCTGGTTCGAGAACACATCGCTGCGGCAAGCGCCGCGGGCAAAATCTCCTGCCACGAATTCCGCGCTGCACAACTCTACCCCAGTAGAAGCGCACTTCATTTTTGGCTGACCGGTGAGCAGGCAGCTTCGATCTTGTATCTGGGTGAACGGCAGGATCGGAATCTGGGCTGCTTTCCCCAAGAGCCCTCTTGGAGGAACCAGTCAGCCGTTCCATCCGGATTTCCAGGGACCGTATTAACTTTCAGAACAGAAGGCGGAGTGTGCAGCGGCCGCAAGTATCACAGGAGCAGTACCCGTGCATTGTCCCAAAGGGCTGAAATCCAACATATCGATTGCTTCCATTCTGGCGGCGTTGGTGGTGCCCGGCGCGCGTCCCGTCGCCGCCGAGGGGCGAAGTTCTCAACCGGACAACTCCGCGGGATCTACTTTGCGCGGTCAAATCGAGTGCCGCAACTGCTCTCGTCCTTCCAGGCTGAAGGTCCGAATTCTCGAACTGCAAAGCTTGCACGTCCAGCAGTTTCCGGTGGATGGATCGGGAAACTTCGCGATTTCATCCCTCCCCGACGGCAGCTACGATCTTCAGGTGTGGGACGATTCGGGGCACGTGTATTACGATCAAACCATCGCCAAGGGGCATAGCCCCCTCTTGAAGATCTACATAAACCGGCCGGCGTACGGCCAAACGGATAGCAACGTGGTCTCGCTCTATCACCTGGAATACGTACCTGCCAAGAAGTCGACGAAGGAGTACAAAACGGCCCGGCGGCTGGTAGAGAAGGGAGATTACGAGGGCGCCCTTCGGCACTACCGGCGATCGGTGAAGATCAATCCCGGCAATGCCGGTGCATACAATGACTATGGGGTATTGCTGATGGACATCGGCCGCCCCGAGCAAGCCGAGCCTCTCTTCCGCCGGGCCCTGGCGCGGGACAGTGCTTCCCCCTTAGTGCATGCGAACCTGGCTCTCTCACTGCTCAAACAATACCGCTTCCCCGAGGCCGAAAAAGAGGCCCGCCGGGCGCTCCTGCTGGACCCCGACGCTCCGGGTGTCCGGATGGTGCTGGCAATGTCGTTGGCTGTGCAAAACAAGTCGCCCGACGAGGCGGTTACCTACCTCAAACAGGCTGCCGACGGTAACCCTCCCATGCTGTTGATCGCCGCGCAGATTGAGCAAAATCGGGGGAGAATGCGAGAGGCGCGAGCCCTATTGAAACGCTTCCTGGCCGAACCGGGCGTCTCAGCCTCAGACCAGAACTCCGTCAAACTCTACCTGGCGAAGCTTCGTGCCCAGACCGGCGGCATGGCGAATTCTTTCATGGACGGCCACCACCCGGCGCAGTAAGACCGAACTCCCCAGCCGCCGGAAAACCGTAATTGGCGCCCCAACCCGGCCGCCGCCGCGGCAAAATTCGAGATAATAGACTTGCAGGTCTGAATTCATGCGGCTTGGGTTGGCCCAGAAACTGATTGTTCTGCTCACGCTGGCAGTGGCGGCGGTGGGAACCATCGCCGGCACTCTCAGCATCCGGGCCGAAGAGCAGCACCTGCTGAGAACCACCATCCTGGGCGCCGACCAACTTTCCAAAGGCATCATCAGCGCCACCTGGCAGGCCATGCTCGCCGATCACCGCCAGGCCGCCTACGAGGTGATGCACACCATCGCGCTGCAGCAGGGCATCAACCGCATCCGGATGTTCAACCGCGAGGGACGCACCATGTTTTCGACGCGCGAGGGAGAGACCAACAAACAGGTCGGCAAAACGTCGGAAACCTGCGCCGTATGTCATGACACCCTGGTGCCGAGAACCCACGTCGACGCGGCTTCCCGCACGCGTGTCTTCTACGACGAGCGCGGACATCGGGCACTCACCGTCGTGACGCCCATTTACAACGAGGCGGCCTGCAGCCAGGCCGCCTGCCACGCGCATCCGTCCAGCATGAAGGTGCTCGGGGTGCTCGACCTTTCGCTCGACCTGCAACTTATCGACGAGGAGCTGAGCTCGGCGAAGCTCTTCCTGATCGCCGTCTTCGCCGCCCAGGTCGCTTTCATCAGCGTGCTGATCTTTCTTTTCATGCGCCGGTTTCTCGCGAGGCCCATCCACAACCTGATAGAAGCCACCGAAACCGTCAGCCTGATGAACCTGGAAGAGCCGATCCACGGCACCGAAAGCAACGACGAACTGGGCCGGCTGGCGCAGTCGTTCGACGACATGCGGCAGCGCCTGCGCCAGGCGTTAAGCGAGATCGGCGAGTTCACGCAGAAGCTGGAAACCAAGGTTGCCGAGCGTACCGAGCAGTTGAAAATCGCTAACCAGAAGCTGATGCAGACAGACCGCCTGGCGTCGCTCGGCCAGCTTGCCGCCAGCGTGGCGCACGAGATCAATAATCCCATCTCCGGTGTGCTCAACCTTTCCATGTTGATGCAGCGGATTCTGAAGGACGAGGGCATCCCGACGGGGCGGGTGGGTGAGTTTCGCACTTACCTGGGCCAGGTGGTGCACGAAACATCCCGCGTGGGCCGCATCGTCTCCGACATGCTCGCTTTCTCGCGCCGCACCAAGCCGCAGCGCACGGTGGCGGACTTGAACGCTATTGTCAATTCCACGCTCTCACTGGTCAGGCACAAGCTGAAGCTAAGCAACGTCGAGGTGGAGCTGGATCTGGACCCCGACCTGCCCCCGATCCCCTGCGACGCGTCGCAGATGCAGCAGGTGATTCTGAACCTGATCATGAACGCCGCCGAGGCGACGCAGGGGATCGGCTCGGCGCGCGTAGTGACGCATACCCGGCGGGAGACGGAAACGAACTCTGTGGTGCTGGTGGTATCGGACAATGGAGAGGGGATTCCGGAAGAGAATTTGCCGAAAATTTTCGACCCGTTTTTCACCACCAAGCCGGACGGCAAGGGGGTCGGCCTGGGACTGGCGGTGGCCTACGGCATCGTGCAGTCGCATGGCGGAGAGGTAACCGTGCAAAGCAAGGTGGGGATCGGCACCACCTTCACCGTAACCATGCCGCTGACACCACAGCACGCGGCGCAAGAGGCGCCTTCGCCGGCGCAAGCTCCGGCGGCACGGGCGTGAAGCGGTTTTATCTCACCACTGTCGGCAGCGTCGACGCCCACTCCGTCGAGAGCGTGAAGGAATTGATAAGCGGCATGTTCGGCCAAAACCCGGTGGACTTGCCGGAACTGCCGGCCCCGGATTATGCGTGGGACGAATCCAGGCGACAGTACGGCTCCGTGCCGGTGCTGGAACGGCTGGCCAAGGTTTGTCCGCGCGACGCGTGGAAACTGCTGGCCGTCACCGAGTGCGACCTGTTCATCCCGATGCTGAGCTTTATTTACGGGCAGGCGCAGCTCGACGGCGCCATCGCGATTGTTTCGCTGGCGCGGCTGCGCCAGGAATTTTACGGATTGCCGCCCCATCCGGACCTGGCGTTGCGGCGGCTCCGCAAGGAAGCTTTGCATGAAGTGGGACACACCTTCGGCCTGGTCCATTGCCCCGACGCCGCGTGCGTGATGTCTCTGGCCACCAACATCCGCTTGCTGGACCTGAAGGGCGATAGCTACTGCACCGGCTGTCTGGCCATGCTGGCCGAGAAACTCGGCAAGGCCGGCTCGATCGAGAGGAAATTGCGCGTATGAAACCGTCTTGGGAAATCCTGGTTGTCGACGACGAAGAGATCATGTGCCAGTCGCTGGCGGCGTGGCTGCGGGAGGACGGCTACCGCGCGGACACGGCGTTCTCCGGCAAGGAAGCCCTCGAAAAAGCAGTCGGGAGGGACTACGCGATCTACTTTATCGACCTGAAGATGCCGGGCGGCATGGATGGCATCGAAACCATGATGAGCGTCCGCCGCATGCATCCGGACGCCGCGGTAATCATCATCACCGCCTACGCCACCGTGGATACCGCCATCACCGCGATGAAGGAAGGCGCCCAGGAATACATCGTCAAGCCCTGCAACCCGGAGGAGATTTCGCTGCTGGTCAACCGCATCATCAAGGTCAAGAACCTGCAACGGGAAAACCAGTTGCTGCGCAAACGGCTCACGCGGCAGTACCGTTTCGAGGACATCATCACCAAGAACCCTCAAGAATGCAGGCCGTCCTGGACCTGGTGCGCGACGTCGCCAGCCTGCGGAGCACGGTCCTGGTGCGGCGGCGAAAGCGGCACCGGCAAGGAGCTGGTGGCGCGGGCGGTCCACAACTGCGGCGGGCGCGCCGACCATCCCTTCATCGCCGTTTCCTGCGCGATCGTCTGGCAGCGCCGACTTTTTTTGTTATCCTCGAAATTGTGGAGTTGCTGCTAGAGGCGGGAGGAATCCTGTTTGACAGGGATCTACAAGTGCTCGCCGATCACCGAAGCGATCATCAATTTTCAAATACCGTGAGCAAGATTGGAAAGGTCGCGATCGAACGGGCTGCGGAGAAACTGAAGCGGCACTATGTGCAGCGCGATGAAGAGCACTTCTTTGAGGTGCAGATTGGCGGCGGCGATGAAGCCAACGCACGTCGCGATGGAACGGCCTCAAGCTAAGTTCCGCCTGAACCGTGGCGCCGACATCGTAGCGCTTCGGGTTGACCAATTCGGCATATCGCGGCTTGCACCTTACGACGGCTGGTCTGCGTTCACTGACAGAGCACGGGGCGCGTACAACATAGCGGAGAAGGCGCGTGCAACGGCTCAGATAGCGCGCGTCGGAGTTCGCTACATGAATTGGATCGATATTCCGGCAACGCAGGACCAGTAGTACAGCTTGAGGATTACGTCGTGGCCACAATGCGGTTGCCAAATATTCTCTGGGCCCCATTTCAAGCTACGCCATGCAGGTTACGCGACCGCTCAATCAGACCGCGCGAGATATAGCATCAACCTGAATGCAGGGACGACCCCATCGCCGCTGCTCAATCATTATCGCTGATCCTTGATATTGATGTGTATCGGACACAGGATTTGCCAACAAAACTTGATGAAATTTGGAAAATTGTCGATGATATTAAGGGAAACAAAAGAATCAACTCTTTGAAGCCTTCATTACTGACAACTCGCGAGCACTGTTCAACTCATGAATGAGGTTCAAATTCAAACGAATTTTCGGCTCGACCTAGACCCTAGGTCGTTTGGGACGGCCGCGATCTTCAAGCCATCTACCGGGTTCAGCATTAATCCCGATGAAATCCCACTCTGCCATCATGCGCAGCCGGGAGCTACCCGGCGTCCGTCAACAGCACTTCTTTGTTCCGAGTGCCCCGGAATTGCTCGCGGAGAAGCTCTACCATGTTCTCTCCGCTGAATTCAAGGTGCACACAGCCTCAGTTGGCAATGCATCTTAAGACCGAGATTGGCGGACGAGCTCTTCCTCCAATTGGATGGTTTGTTCGATGGGGAGAACTGGGAGCCGGGAAGATCTGCCGCCAACGCTCGCTTCGTTTGCGACATTCCTCCGCATGGTTCTTGTCCCGAGCTCCCCGATTCGCCGCCCAGGTTTAGCTGCTACGTCTGACGGCGTACTTATAGCGTCGTGGACCAATGATGATTGCCGCCTAAGCGTTGAGTGTCTTCCGCGTGATAGGATCAGATACTGTGTGCTGTCACGACCGCAGCAGGGCGAGATTGAGATGCCTCTGGCATAACAGATCTGGCGAGATTGCAGGCCGTGCTTCAACCGTTCGACCCGGCGGTGTTCGGGAAGGCCTAAAGGCAAAATTCCCAGCGACAATCACCTTGCTCGGGCGGTGCCGTGGGCACGCCAAGGCGCGATGGCGATAACAACGTCATCGGAATCGAGGCGCGGGCTTTTGAGCGCCGCCCGGCCAAGCTGGTGGCGCTCGCGGAAGAGATTGTTTGTGGCATGGCTCTGAATATTTCGCCGGCGATGAAGCAACCCGAATTCACGAACTAGTTCGCACTTTTCGAAAGAGCAAATTTCCACCAACCACAAAGAGCGGCTTTGCGCTTGGCCTAACAGAGACGATAGTCGCAGCATGTGCGGCGAGGACTCACACATTTTAACGACTACTGAACTCACAAGCGACAACGAAGCGCACGCTGCAGTGAGGCGCTGGCCGATGGATGACCAGATTCTCTTCGAGCAAATGGCGCGGGAGGCATGGGCGCGGCTGATAATGAATGCCGACGTTCCCGATTGAAGTTCGCTTAATATGCCGCGCGTTATCCGAGCAATCGTCGCCACCGGCGCACCGGCCGCGAGGCGCTCGATATCCTTCCCGTTGACGTTGAGCGCAAACAGATGACCAGCCAGGGAGGAGGCGCCGCTTTGGTGTATGGCGTCGCAGGCCGCGTCGATCGAGCGCGCCGATTTCGCTTCCAAGATGTCTAGTCAGCCGCGGGCGTCGGCACGCCGCGGCGCTCGGCCAGGGCAGCAATCTGTGCCCGTAGTCTCTCCGTCGCCGTGGTCAGGTCGACCAGATGGGCCATCATCACCATCAGGGCGCGGGCGGCGCTTTTGGTTGTGGGCTCAGGCAAGTTGGGTGCCGTCATGGGTTCCTCCATTGGTTGATGATGTCATTGTTGAATGAGTCGGTGCCCCCTTGTGACAAGCCCGTTATGTGTTATAAGTCATTGATATAAAAGGGGAATGTTGACAATTCACACCGACGCGGGAATAAAAGGGCGACACCCCTTTCGAGAGTGCCGCCCCGGCCGGGCGAGATTTGCGATGGTCAGCCCGGCTCTCGCGCGGGCGAGGGAAATCCCGCGCTTAAGCTGCTTGCGTGATCTTCACCGCGCCGCGTTCGATCGGCTCGCGACCAGAGTCTAAAGCCGTTTGCTTGTGCGCGTCGAGCGCCGGCTCCCGCGCGGCCTTCACCACCGCCTGGTCGTTGTCGAGTTCGGCCATTTTTTCCGGGAAGGCTTTCTCCCGCCGCGGCTTCTTGGTCGAATGGCCGCCGGGCGTGCGTATCGGAATTGATGCCCGACAGTTCGGCCGGTGCGCGGGCGATCGCCATTTTCATGGCGTCGCCGACGCCGGCCAGCGATGCCCGCTTTTCATTGGGGAGCGTGCGGAACATCGCGCGCAACTCGCTGTCGATCGACGCCGTGCCAGGCGTGTCGGCGCTCGGCAGTGGCTGTTCCACCGCGCTATATCGACTTCCGCCGCGGCGATGGCTTCAGCGTGCTTGGCGGCTTTTTCCAGTTGCGCGCGATAGGCGTGCTTCGTCGCGGCCGCCTTCACTTCGGGCGACGCTTCGCCGTCCTTGGCGATTTCGGGCTTGCCTCGGCCATCGAGTTGACGCGATCGAGTAAGGCCGACGTGCCCACGGACTTAAGGCGGCGCACCGCGACGGAGTTCGACGAATTCGCGCGGTTGAGTTCGGCTTGGATGGTGTTTTCGAACATTGAGTTTTTCCCCCTTTAGGCCGCTGCCGCGGGGGCTTCGATCGCACCGGCCTTCACGGCAGCGGCGAGGCTCGCCAGGTCGGACTTAGCGGTGCTCACGTCGACGTCTTCGCGGGTGGCGAGGTTGTCCATCTGGGCCGAATACATTTCCGCGATGTCATCGATGTCGGCAGCGAAGCCGTCAGCCTTGGCCGGCGCCGGGGCGTTCGGCCCAATCACATTGAGCACGAACCATGTGGTGATTGGCGTGGCGGAGAGGTCGGTCAATTCACTCATGCTGGTCCCTTTCTGTTGGTCGGTTTAGTGGAGGGGTGTTTGGCTTGCAAGAGTGCGGTTTGTTGCGAGCCAAACACCGATCGCAACGGACAAAACGATATCGTCGTGAGCCGTCCCCCGGCCGACCACGTTGGGCGACCCGAGGCGGTAACGTGGCGCTGAAAATCCTGCAACTCGGCGCGGAACGTTTCCTTTCCGCCGATGTCGTCGGCCACCTGTAGTTCGCGGGTGTGCATCGCCGACTCCAGCTTCGAAATCAGCACGGCCTTCGGGACATGGAATGTCCGCCCGCCGTGCATCGTCGTTTCAAGGCCGGCAGTGATGACGACGCGGTAAGGCCGCAGGCCGATCGCATCGCCAATGTCGGCGACGCGCACCGACGCCAGTCTGATCGAAAACCAGATGGGGCTTTGCGCTGGCCAGGGGCGGCCGCGAAAGCAGTTCGGCGACCATGTGCATTTGCGTGACGTAATCGGTGCCGAGCGGAAGTCGCTGAAGGTGGAGCAGATCGAACCGCTGCACGCTGTCCTGTTTCCAGTGCTTCAAGGTCGCGCTTGGCGTCCACGTTTCGAGCGGCGTGACCGTGTGATGGATCACGCTAATCGCGGTGCTGTCGTTGCTTTGACCAAGGTCGACGGACACAACCCATTGGTCTCTGCTTCTTCGCCGAAAACTGTGGCCAGTCGGCACTTGCGCGGATCGGAATTCCGTCAGCGGGGATCACTGCCATAGTGCGCGAAGCTCCTTCGAAAAGATGCCGTCGATGATCGTGCGTGGGAAACACCGCCATCTGGTCATCGTGAAAAATCAGGCCGTATTCGGATTCGAACATGGTCGGACCGAGTGCCCGGCGTTCTTCCTCCAAGAATTCGCGGCTGATGCGCGGGCACATGTCGGTCGAGACTTTCACGCGCGACCAAACAGGATCGCCGCCGACCCACGCCTCGAAGAACCAGCCGCGCTTTCCAAAGGGTGTGCTTAAGGCGATCAGTTCGGCTTTCAGGATTCGTGGCCATCATCGGCCGCACGACACCCATGAGCGCGTGGGATGTTGCGGCCTCGTCGAGCACGATAAGGCGCGGCGCCGCCAGGCCGCGGATCGTCGGCCATCCTCGCCACCGGGCAGCGCAACATGCGCGCGTCATTTTCGAATTCGAGTTTCGTGACAGACTCGGCCTTGAGCGGCACCGCGTCGTCGAGGGCCTTGTGCATGAGGCGCACGGAGCGCACGAATTCAGCGGACTGGCGCGCCGCCGGTGCGATGACCAGGATGAGTGCGCTCGGCTCATAGGTGGCGACATGCAGGCATTTAAGCCCGGTCACGGTCGTCTTGCCGACCTGCGCACCCGCCAATTGAAGTACACGCCGCGAGGGACTGCGCAGGAAGTCGCTTTGCCAGGCGTCAGGTGTGACGTCGCACCGTTCCGCAAACGCGGCCGGATCCAGCGCACCGGCGATGTCGCGCGCTATCAGCATGACAGCGACTTTAATCCGGGCACCGGCGGCAGCGACTGCAGCACATGGTCGATTACGGAGGCGCCTTGCGGCTGCAGCGGTGATGTCTTTAGCTGCGTCCGACTCCAGCCGATGCAATTCCGCGGCGACTGCACGGGCGGCGTGGGGGAACGGGCGGCAATGCTGCGGTGAGCACCGCGCGCAGCTTCAGGTAATCGGGGCTGACCAAGATGGACGTGTGGCGCACGTCGTGTCGCGAGACCAACTGGCCGAGCAGCTTACCGACCAAGCTCAAGTTGCTGGTGATGGCGTTCTCAGCCGCCACGGCGCCTCGGACGTCGCCCATGCTGGCGGCGAGCTCGGAATGCGTCTGCAAGCGCGCTCGCTGCGTCACCAACTGTGCAAGCAAGCCTTCCGACTCGACACCCAGCTGTTCTAGGTCGATTGGCTGTGGCTTCTGGTGAGCAAGGATGGCGGCGCGCATCACCGGCGACAAGTGATCGGCGCCGTGCCGCTGAACGGCGTCCTTGGATACACCAAAGCGGCTGGCGATGGCGCGAGCAGGTACCTTATGCGTAAGTGCAACCTCGATTACCGCTCGGTCTTTTCGTGGCAGCAAATGCTGCAATGTCGTCCTGTCTTTGCCATCCTTCCGTTTCGCGTTTCTGGGGCGCGAAAAAAACTCGCGCGTTGCCATGTGTATGCCAACAACGTTAGATGAATGTAAACGTGCTGCAAAAACCGCACAATCGCAACATATATGAATATAGACCTACTGATTATAAATTAGTTGATCCAGCCAAAATCGACCGCTTAGGGCTCGGCACTTCGTCGCGCTTTCGATGGCACCAACGGATAGGTTTCCAGGTCCATTGGGCAACTATCCAAGTGCGCGCATCCCGTCCGGACGGGTGCGCACGCACCGGGGGGATGGGGGAGTGAGACGCTAGGCGAGCAAACGGCGAGCGAAGGCGAGTGGGCATGACAAACCCGCGAAATAATGGCGACATAAGCGAGCCATCTGCCTATGATATTCGCAAGAAGGTTGCGGGTGGCGAGAGGTATGACGACAGGATCGAAAGGCCAAGAGCAAGTTACCGAATCCATAGGTGGCGCCATCGATGCTGGCCGAAAGTTTCGGCGGTTGGCAAAGCGGTCTCGCCAGGCGGTAACGGCGATAGCAAGCAATGTGTTGCAAACCCTAGACAGGGTGTGGACTGGTGAGAGCGGTATAGTCAAAACTGGTTTGATCTTGGCCGCAGCGATCCTCATAGCGACATCTATGACGATCTATTTCTCGCCGTATCAAACCTGCGTTCGTGCGTCGATGGCTTCCCGGATCTCGCCGTCTCAGGCAATTGCCCAAGTCCGATGCCAGACGGGATATCGCTGAGACGCTATGCGTCAGCGGTTGGTGTTGACAAAACGAGGCGCCGCGCCCGCCGTGACGGTGGCCCGTACGTCTCGACGCGAATGCGGCCCGTTTCAAGAAGCCGGTTCATCGCATCCGTAAGGGCGCGCTTTGTGACGCCTTGCTGCCGCGCCTCGGCTTCGAAGACCTTCGGGGCGTAGCCGTGACCGGTCGATGCGCTCACCGATCGCTGTTGAAAATTGTATTTGCCGAGCAGCGTGAGAAAGAGGCGATCGGCCTTGCTTTTGGCGATCAGGGGATCGCTGCTAGCATCCGATCCCTCAACAACGAACACGCCGCCCTTCCACCGAACGTGGATTTCTTCGCCGGTGCGGCCGTAATTGTTTTTCATCGTGCGGAGCACGCGAATATCGGGATCCAGCTCGCTGCCATCGGACTCCCCGCATCCGATCGAAATAGAGCCGGCTGCGAACGGAGGTTTGACCACGCCGGTGCTGCCGCTCGTTCCGGTGCCCGAATTCATGCCGGCGACGGGACGGGTGATAGAGCACCAAAATCGTGCAGTCGTGGCGGAGGGCGAGGCCAGCGCAGCAATCCCGATGAATTGGCGCGCATGAGCGCGTTTGATTTCGTCGCCGCCGAACGTGTCGGCAAGGGTGTCAATGACGAGCAAATGGGGGCCATTACACGCATCAAGAATTCGAATTGACTTCATGATAAAGCGCCGTTTCCACCAATGCACCGCCGCGGCCGTCTGCTGGCGCGGCTAGGATGGCGTCGTGATCAGCAAGGCTGGTCAGGTGCAGCTCAACGCGATCGTCTTAGCGTGCCACCGGCGTTGGCGAGACTATGTCCGCGTGGCGGCGGTGAAAGCCGTCGATGGCTGTCTTCGGCCGAAATGAATTCGACGGCGCCTTGGTCCCACGGGCTGACCGAGCCACGTTCCGCCCATCACGGTCGCGTCGGCTAGTTGCTGCGCGAGAAGGCTTTTGCCCGTGCCGCCGTCGCCGGCAAGCAGGGTCACGTTGCCAGCGGGAATCAGGCCCGGCACCGTGCCATTCGACGCTGCGGCACCGGGGCGCCGTCGAGCGTCGGCGGCGCTGATGCGCCGCGGGCGCAGCCGTTGTCGGCAACGGCGCCGGTGCCGGCTCGGCAGGCGTCGGTGGCAGGAATGACGTTGGACAGTTCGGCGTCCTCGTCTTGCGCGTCGCGTTCGGCTCGCCGCTTTTCGGTTTCCAGACGTCAGGTGGCCGGCTAAGTGCGGCGGTTGCAGCGGAGCGGCACCAAAGCGCCGCCGGCAGTCGGCGGTCTGTCGGGGCGCGTCGGTCTGCGCGCCGATGTCGGACGGATCAGGCGGTCGCGGTCGAAGCGTGCCCATATCAGGTCCAATCGGCAGCTCGGCGCGTGTCGCGGCGTCGTGCTCCATCGCCCGAGTCGCGTACCAGTCGGACGCTTCCTCGCCGTGCTGCCGGCGCAAGTCCCAGGCCAAGGGCGTAGGCCGACGGGCGCCGAGCCGGTGTGCCTGCCATTGGGTATTACGAGCGCGCCGCTCGCTGTCCCAGGCGAGACTGGGCGCGGCGAGCCGTGCGAGTCGGCGGGTGCAATGATCGATCGGCTCGACGGGATCGCGCGCGCGCGCGACGAGGCGGCGGAAACATGACGACGTCCAGTCATGTCGTGCAGTCGGTTGGAATCCTCCTTCGGGTCGAGTCCGGACCCGTTTACTTGCTTGCCTTTGCCGGGCGGGTGCAGATACGGAAAGGGCTTCCCAACGCCGTCCCCATCGTATCCGATCCGGCCCGGTGCGTCTCGTCAGCGTGCCGGGTCGTTTCGTTTAAAGTCTGGATGGCGGCATCAGCTTCGGGCTTAGCCGCTTGCTCGGCAGGCGCGTGCTGCGTGCCGAAGTCCGTGCTAGACGTACCCACGGTGATATCGGCTGGCGTTTCCGCCTTCGTTGCGCCGGCTGGCTTCCACGGTCGTCGGCGCGGGCAGAACGACCGACCCGGTTCCGGTGCTTCGCAACAGGAAGCGGTCGGCGAGCGGGCCAGTTGCAGCGCCGCGCGGGTGGCGAGCGCGAGGGGCGTCATCTCACCGCACCCAGCTTCGGCAGCGGGACGGCCGCAGGTAACTCGGTGGCTTTGAACACGCTCGACGATGTAGCGATCGATCTCGCTGCAACCCAACCGATGCGACCAGGCGACACCTGGATACGCTGCGGAAACTGACCGTCGCGCTCTAGCCGCCACAAGGTTGTGCGGGACAAACGGATGCCGCGGGCGCGGATATCGTCAAGGGAGAGAATTTGCATTTTTGTTTCCTTTCGCGAACACGAAAAACCCCGCCGCGACCGAGGTCAGGGCAGTTGGGTGAAATCTGCTGTTTTGCCGGCGGTTCCAGCCGGAACCAGATCGGGAGGAGGATAGCGCGCGTGACTTAACAGAGTGTTAACGCCGAAACACCGTCCTGTTTCACGCGGTAGCGCGTAGCCGTGTGACGTTCGCCTGGTGGTTGGTTCGACGATCAATCGAAGGTGCGGCGCCCACATTTCAAGCGCCTCGCGCTTTTCCTCAAGATACTGATGGCGGTCGTACACGCCGACGATGCCGGGGCGGGCGTGCGCCATGATTGCTTCGCTGGCCGCTTCGGGAAGGCGCAACCGCGATAGGTCGGTTCGCACCGTTCGCCGAATGTCGTAATTCTCCCACGGCTCTATCTTAACAGATCCGGGTCTTCGCTGCGCTCCGCCGCCAAGGTTCGCAGTTCCTCAAGCATCAACTCGTCAAGGCGCTTTTTGATCTTGTCGCCAATCCACGCCGGGGAGCTTGCCGCCGTTCGTCGAAAACAGGTACTCACGGCCGGCGAAGCGTGGCAGGTCATTCAAGAGCGCTTCAATCTCCGGGGTGATCGGCACGACGTGCGGGCGAGCCGTGCTGTTCCTCCCTTTCATGCGAACAGCGGGGATTGTCCAAAGGCACTTCGACGTGTCGAATTCAGACCACGCCGCCCGTGCAGCTTCATTCAATCTCGAGCGCTGTCAGCGTCGGACTGATCGGGGAGCCGGACCGTGCGGGTAGGGGAGGCGGCCAGCGGGCGCGAGCCACAAGGCGCGCGAGTTCGTCGTCATTAAGAATTCGGGTTGCGGGCGACACGCTCGCCGATATGATTTTCGAAGGGACGGATGATTGAGACAAGGCGATGTTTCCAAGGGCCGTAGCACTCTTTCTCGATCGCCCAACTGAAAAATCGCTTCGCCAAGGCCAAAAGGTTCCGGGCCTCACTGGGCGCATGGCTGTTTTTTGGCGTTGATGATCTGGCGAATTTCGCCGCTGGTGATTTCGGCGATCGGGCCGCTTGCCGAGCGGCGGGATTAGGTCGCGCCGCAGCTCGCGGCTCCGCAGGCCTTGCCCTTCCGCTCGCGCGGCAATTTCTCTCTAGCGAAATCCTCGGCGACCGCCGCGAACGTCGTATCCTGTTTCCGTTGTTCGGCGAGGCGCGGGGCGCTTTTCTTCCACGCGCTGCGGGTCGCTCTCACCGGCGGGGCAATGATCGCGGTCCACTCGCGCGCCTTCTTCTTGCCTTTTCTAAGGTGATTTTCGGATAAGGGCCGATGGCGCGGCGGGTTGGATTTGCGCCCGGCGTGAAGCGCGCGGCAAGGACAAATGTTTGCCGGCCGGTCGGTGCCACGCGCACGCCGAAGCCGGGAAACGCCGCGTCCCAAAAGTCGCCCGCGTCGATGTTCTTGGACTTGAGCCACCGATCCGTAATCTTCTGCCGTGCCATGTCCGTCTCCCGATTTGGCAACGCCTTGGCATACAGAGCGGCCGAAATGCATTGTTGCCAGATGAAACGTCAGGATACGCCGAATGTGCTGGAATGCAAGGAAAATGAGCCATTCGCGTTTAGCACGGTGCAACTGATGCGAAACTCCCTGCAACAAGATCGAAGATAGCTCTTAATCAGCGGGTCCACGGTTCGAGTCCGTGTACACACCACCAAACATTTCAAAGACTTAGAGATAATAAGCGAGATGGGCTAGGCACCCTCTGGGTAACCCTAGGGGTAACGGGTTGGAACGCTCAGACGATCTGTTGCGCTTCGAAGCTCGTCATTTTGCCACCCTCTTGGCTTTTTCTGGCTAACGTGGTCTTTAGGCTTGGATTTTGCTGGGCTGCCATGGAGGGGCGTGGTTCCTGTGCAGAGACGTGGGCGGTTCTTCAATCTGAAGAGGCGCATCCAGGAAGCGCCAGATTTGGGTGAGCTTGAGGAATTGGCCATGCGCGTTAGTTACGGTGGCAATCCTGAGCACAAGCGTAACCCAGGTGATTTTGGCCTTGTGCCGCCAAGCCTGCCCCGCGCAGACAAGACCCTGTGTGATGAGGCGGCGATTGTTAAGCGCAGTGGCGAGCGTTACGCTTGCTCAGGAAGGGGATGCGCCGCGGGCTCGTCAGCGAGCAAAGACCGGGCCAGCGGGGCTACCCCCAGAACATCTGGGCGGTGACGCCAGACGGGATCGCGCTTGAAGCCCAGCTAGAGAACGCAGACAAAGGCAGCTATCATGGCTATCCGATGGCCGCCAATGATCCTTTGCGTTCGGTCGTGCTCAGCCGCTGGAAATGAAAATGAGCGACAATTTCGAAATCTCACAAGAATGGCTAGCGCGAGATTCAGGCTCAATCGTTGACAGGGCTACGCTTGCGGAGTTGTCGATCAGGGTTGACGATCGTTTTGCAACCGAGGTTGAGGATCGGTCGGCGAAAACCGTTCGCACGTCCGTCAGGCTGTCAGCATATGATCTCGCTTCGTGACTGCCTCGAATTGGTGGCGCTTGCGGTGGGAACCGGAGGGCGAAGGGCACGATTGGCTGATGGCGCACAGCCTTGGCGTCAATCGGGAACGGCTATGTGTGGCCGAACTTGTTTGTTTCAAGCGACGGTGACACCGTCCTGGCGAGGGCGCGGCCAACAGCGCCATCGTCGATTGAGCCAATTCGATATTTGGCTGATTTTGACCTCGTTGCGTCGGCCGAGAAGTTCGAAGCTGCGGTTGACGGCTTCCTTGGCCAGGTGATCGCGAGGTTGACTGATTTTGGTGCCAACGATCAGAGCGCTTGTTGAGCTTTGGGCCGAGGTGCAAGCCGAAAGGCGAGATGATGAGACTGCGCAATACCGAAAACTTGAGGCGCTTCTCGGTTTCGACCCAGATGGCGCCCCAGAGCAATTGATGACTGATCTCCTCGACCGCGCCAGTGAAGTGGGCCGAAAGGCGGTGGGTGAAATTGCGGCTGCATCCAAAACTCATGCTTTGCGTGATCTTGATCGGGTCAGGAGCGACGGGCCTGCATCTGCGAAGAAGATAGAAATCCCAAACTTGCCAGAACTCAGGGCGGGCATGCGCGAGATCGACAAGGCCGGTTTCGCGTGGCAACGACGCTGAGACTGCTGCTCATATCGTTCGCAACGTTTGGGGAATTGAAGAAGGGCCGATCTCAACGGAGAGCCTCGCGGACATCCTTGGCTTCAGCAAGAGAGCGATGGGGCCGGGAGGTGGGTCAGGGCTGCCGTTCGAAGTTGCCTTCAAATCATCTCTTGATGATCCTAATATCTCGATCGCTTTTAAGAGCAAATATGCCACGGGCAAACGCTTCGCGTTGGCTCGCCTCGTTGGTGATCACATAGCGTCGTGTGACGACCTTCTTCTGCCGGCGACTGACAGCAAGACCGAACGACAGAAATTCCAGAGAGCTTTTGCGCAGGAGTTTTTGTGTCCCTTCACGGAATTAGTTGAGGCAACTGGTACGTCGCATCCGAGTGATGAAGAGATTGAGGGCGCGGCTGCTTATTTCGATGTTTCTCCTCTGTTGGTGAAGACTACGTTTGTTAATAAGGCGCGCTTGGATCGAGAAGTGCTGGGGTGAGCTAAGCTAAAATTCGTCGGGAGGTTCGTCAGAGTCCAGAGCGAAAGCAGATGGCTTGAACAGACTGATGGGGGAGGCGTGATGGCGGACGAATGGGACACCCACTCGACCGCGGTGGTGATCGAATCCGTTCTGCGCCGGATGGTCGCCAACGGGTGCCTGGCTTCTCCAACCCGCTCGCCGCGAGCGAGGCATGGGCAGACTGGCTCAAGGCACAAGGCGACGACTTCACCAAGTTCGCCTTCGCACCCGACACCCGCGCGCTGTAAAGGAGAACGCGATTCTCATCGCCGGTAGTTGGGACGCTTCTCTGACGAGTTGCAGGCCGACGTAGCCGGGGCCGTGCGGCAGCGACCGTAGCAACGGCCAGCGTCACCGGTGCTCGACCCCCGCCAAGGCGCGAGCGAGCCTGTCCCCTGTTCTCGCCGGTCGGCAA
>CAWEOG010000010.1:0-321366 GCA_963810595.1 Bryobacterales bacterium
TGGCGATTTCCAGTAGTGGTCCCTCACCCAGGGCGGAGGGCCCCGACCCGGAGTAATCCGGCCTGCTTTTCGCATAGAGCACGCGGATGTCGGAGTCACCTTCAACCGTAACCTTAAGCGTTTTGTGCTCGGACCAGCCCGGGCAGTTTTACCGCGGCCCACTGCGCCGAGAGCTGGGGCAATCCAAACTGATGTTCCACTTTCCCGTTGTCGGAGGGAAGCTCCGCCGTTTGCCCCCGCTTCTTCCAGCGGACGCAGGACGTTCCAGTTCGCCGGCATGACAATACCCGAGGTAGCGTATTCGAACCACTTGGCGCTGATGTCAACACCTGCTGGCTCGGCCCGCAACGCCTGCACTGGCAGATAGTACTTGCCCAGGCTGCTGTGATGCTGCATGTAGGCGTTTTTCAGAGTATCCCAATCGGTACGAATCAGCGTCGCCAGGAAGCTGGATGCGCCGAAGCCATGCGCCTGAAGTGCCGTTGTATCGTCGGTGCGCGCCGCCAGCTCCAGCCCGGAGGCGTAATCGAAGGCATTCTGCGTCTGCTGGGCCGGCGTGTAGGAGAGGCCGGCAACCGGGGAGAAGCCGGCGCCCCGGGCTGCCGCTATCTCGGCAAGGGTCGCCGCGGCTTCGTCCATCCAGATCCACTTCCGTTCCGTCTCTTCCATCAGGGGCGAGCGGAGCGGGTGCGCCAGGTAGTGTTGCAGCAGGTGCACGGCCTTTATCTGCATCAGTTGGAATCCGCTGAGATCCCCGCTAGCTTGCGGGGGAAGATAAGAATTCACCCGCATCTAACTGTCTTGTCCCAAGCCGTATCGAAAAATGTCGCCGCCGCAGTTCCAGTGGCGTGTTCCGTCCAGTCGCCGGAAAGGTGACTCCAGACGCTCGACGTTGACGGGCCAGGAGAAGCCGAGATCGGTCAAAATCGCGAGCCCGTTCAAGAGCATTCTTCAGAAGCACGGCGTCGATGCCCCTGTCCTGCTGGGTGAGCACCAGCGAGAAATGTGCCGAATCACTGCTAGAAGCGGCCATCGCGGCGTAAACCCAGAAAGCCGGACTGTAAACCGGGATCAGCTCTTCTTCGGTGGCCATCCGCGCCAAATTTCTGTTTCTTTGATTCGGATGCCGATTCCGGCGCTCCTTGCCGCGGCGGGAGCATGGCGGTAGCCATTCCGCCCACCACCGTGGCCGGAAGCCGCATTTCACCGCCGCTTGTTCCGCCTCCTCCAGAACCAGCTCAACCTGCTGTCCGGCGGGGATCGGAGAGGTTAGCGAAATGGCGACGGAGACCGTGCCCGAGGTGCTGTCGGGAAACCCGCCACCCCATAGACCGGGTCAGACGTTCGGAATCTTCAACCACTCCGGAGGTAGCTTGAACCAGGGTCAATTCGCCGGCCGTGGAGAACGCGCCGGATGGAACTTCGATCTTCGCTCCCGTGCCGGAGACTGTGCCGCCCCCGGCGCCTAGCGTGCCCGAGGCCAGGGCCTCGACGCCACGGGTTGAACGGAAGGTTACCCGCTCCTGCGACGCCACGTTGTCCACCGTCACAATCAGCTCGGCGTCACCGGGCGGCAAGTCGGCGGGGACCTGAAAATTCACCTGGTACAGGCCGACAAAGCGAGGCGCAAGCCCGGCGAAGTAGACGCTGGCCTGCTTTCCGTTCACGAGGGCGAAGACTTCGGACGTGACGCGATTCAGCGGGCCGCAGGAGCCATCGTCCCCGCCTGCGTTACCCGTCACAGCCGGAGGATTCACCGCGCCGAGACCAGTCAGAAAGAGGGTCAACCATTCGCCTGCCAAGGCGGGGTTTTCGGCCGTCACTTTGGTGTAGTCCAGATGCACCAGGGCGGGCTCGATCCGTCCGCCGCGCGGTTCGGTGAACAGCTTCGGATTGCGAGGCGTCAGTCCGATGCGCTGGGAAGTGCTCACGCCCTGGGCGTTGCGAACGCGCACATCCACCTCTGAAGAGGTGATCTCGAAGGGAAGTTGTGCGTTGATCTGCGATGGGGATACGTAGAATAACGGAGCCTTTCGGGTCTGCCCGTTTTCCACAACTTCGACTGAGACACCGTCCAGGGTGTCTGGCAACGGCACTTCGGTGGCGCTGAGTACGGAAGGAGCTAAGGCCTCTCCGAAGATGGAGATGATTGCGCCCGGTGCTATGTCCGGAGTGTAATCGGCCGCGCTCACAACTCCGCCCCGGTATACCAGGGGCTGGGCCATCGTGGGAACTGCGGCCAGCAAAAAGAGTGCCCAAGCGGAACGGCGAAGAACTTGCATTTTAACCTCTCAGGGCTGAGCTGCGCCCGCGGCGCGATTCAAGATGAAAAGATCCTGAACTATGAAGTATACCCGGTTCGACATTTCCCGCAAACCGCCTTGCGGGTTGGGCTTGATTTCCTGTCCGGCGGGACCGCACGGGGGTGAGGCGATGGGCACGTGAGCGCCTCTCCTACCCCCGCCTGCGCTCGATGGACCTTGACAAGATTCGCGAGCACGGTGCGCCATCCAGAGTGCCGAATCGACAACGCTCCGAGAATGGGCTGCGTCTCACTCAAGCATCGAGCCGGCAGCGGAGCGACAGAAATAAATCGAAACGGCGCCGCTCCGGAGTGCGCTGAGGGCGCTACGCAGGAACCGCCCTGGATTGCGCGCCAGCGCTACGCGGGGGAAACACCCCATTAAGGCTTACCCCGTGAGGGCCGCAGAACGTGCCTTTTGCTGTGGCACTTCTCGTGAGATCGACGGGAAGGTTTGGCAATCGTCTGGAAACAAGTCGAAGGAACCGGCCGGATCCCGGAGCTGCCACCGCCACGCAACGGCCTGGAGGGCCGGACAGGCAGTGGTGACCAGCGGCCGATGATCCTAAGAAAATCGCTCCGACGCCGTGGTTGGTAGGTGTATGACAGTCTATCGACCAATGGGAATAGGGCCAGGAACTGTCACTTTTTTGAAGCTCTTGTAACGCTTGTACGCCCGGCGGAACGGGGTGTGATATGCTTCCAACTAGGTGCACTTGAAGAGGGGATGGCGATGAAGAAACTGGTTCTCGCACTCATTTTGTCCGCCTGGGCTGGCTCTGCCGGTTCTGGCTGCTCTCAAGCCCGGCGATACGGCGCCCGATTTCACGGCGCAGGCTTCCCTGGCCGGAAAGGAATTTACCTTTTCGTTGTCGGACGCGCTGGAGAAAGGGCCAGTCGTCGTCTATTTCTATCCCTCCGCTTACACCCGGGGCTGCGATCTGGAGGCGCATACGTTCGCGCAGGAGAAAGACAAATTCGATGCGGCCGGCGCGAGCATCATCGGCGTGTCGGCCGACAGCATTGCGCGGCTCAATGTGTTTTCGGCGGACCCGGACTATTGCGCCGGAAAGTTCCCCGTGGCCTCGGACGCCGATCGAAAGATCGCCGCCTCCTATAATCTGAACGTGTCCAACGGAAGACCCGGCCTGAAGGATGTGCGCGGCGCGGAAATCGATCACGACTTTATCGAGCGTGTCACTTTCGTCATCGGCCAGGACCACAAGATCGTCGCCACGCTTTCATCCTCAGTAGACAAGCTGAAGCCCGATCAGCACGTCGAGCAAGCGCTGGCAATCGTGCAGAAGCTCGCCCACAAATAAAGCCACTATTGGGTGTCCGTGAAGCGCTGGCCGGTTTCCTGGCGATGAAGGGCACACTCGATCTCAAGGTGACAAGGGTCCTTAAGGTGAGTGATCTGGCCCTTGTGATTACGGGTTGGTCGTTCACTGGAACCGGGCCCGACGGATCGCCGGTAGAGCTGGCGGCAAAATCCGCGGACGTTCTGCGCCGTCAGGCTGACGGCTCCTGGCGCCTGGCGATCGATAACCCTTGGGGAACGGACTAGCGGACGGCAGGGCCCGATTACCCGGATGAGACCGGGGTAGCAAAAGGCTGGCCGCCATCCAAACAAAAACAGGGTGCTTCTTGGATTCCCACGCCGCGGACCGTTATGATTTGAGGCGAGGTGAGGGAAACCGATGCCACATTCTGCGAAGAGTCTGCTGTGGTTTTGCGCCATCGCGGCCCCGTTGATGGCTCAAGGGCCACCGGGCGGACAGACCACGGTCGGGATTCGAGGGTCCCTGTTCACGATCAACGGCCACCCTACCTACACGGCCGAAGCCGGCTTCCCGAACGCGGATACCAACCTGATCGGGACGCTGCTCAACGTGCGCGCCGTGCAGGCGATCTTCGACGACGCGAATTATCCGCAACAGGGGTCGCGCCAACATCCGTATTCTTCGAACACCATGGGGGCGGTGAGCTTCGAGTACCCGAACGGGAAGTGGGACCCGGAGCGCAACACGCAGGAATTTATCGAGGCGCTGCCGGATTGGCGCCGCGCTGGTCTGCTGGCCTTCACGGTGAACCTGCAGGGCGGCGGACCCACGGACGGGAACTACGGCGAAAACGTTCCCATGCAGCCGCACTACAACAGCGGGTTCGACCCGGAAGGCAATCTCAAACCCGCCTACGCCAAGCGCCTCGAAAAGGTGATTGCGGCGGCTGACCGACTCGGAATGGTCGCCATCGTCGGCTTCTTTTATCAGGGTTCGGACGAGCGCATTCGCATCGGGCCGGGCGACCGGTACATCCGCGCCGCCGTGGTGAACGGCATCGGGTTCCTCAAATCCCTGCCGTACCGCAATGTTCTCATCGAGATCAATAACGAAACCAGCGTCGGCGGGTACAGCCATCCGATGCTGCAGCCCAACGGCATCTATGAGCTGGTTCGGCTGGCGAAACAGCAGGCCGGGAAGGATTTCCCGGTGTCGATGAGCTGGTCGGGCGGTATCATGCCAAGCGGCAGCCGTGGCGACCTGGCGCTTCGGATGGTGGATTACGTAATGTTTCACACCAACGGCCACACACCCGAACAGGTGCACACCGCCATTCAGGATATGCACCGGTGGACGGGCTACGATCGCCCCATGCTCATCAACGAGGACGGTGTCAGCGCGTTCAATCTGCAGGCCGCCGTCGACGAGCATGTCGGCTGGGGTTACTACGATCAAGGCTGGAACAACTACCGCGACGGTTTTCAGTCGCCTCCCACCAACTGGCGCATCAATACCCCGGTGAAATGGCTGTTCTTCGAGCAGGTGGCGCGATTGACCGGGTCGCCGGTTCCGGCGCGTCCGGCGTATGCCGACGACGAATCGCCCGTGATCGACCTGATGGGGCTGAAAGCCGGCGATGTGATCAGCAAGCCCGCGTGGATCGAAGCCATCGTTCAGGACCGGCACCCGCGCTGGCCCATCAAACGGGTTGAGTTCTACATTGACGACAAGCCATACAACTACTGCCTGACAGCGCCGTTTTTGCTGGGCGGCCGCGAGTGGTGGAGTCCGCGCGAGCTCGAAGACGGCCAGCACACGCTGCGTGTGGCGGCATTCGATATGCGCGGCCCCCGCTTCACGGAGACCGCCACGATTCTGGAAGTACCATTCACAGTGAAAAAGGACAGTGCCCAATGAAACAGGCCATTATCACCGCATTCTTCGGGAAGCTCCGCGATCGATTTTGCGAATACCAGGAGCCGTTGACTATCGAGCAGAAGCTCGAAGCGATGGGCCGCATCCCCGGCGTCGCGGGCGCCGAAGTGGTCTACCCGTACGAGGTGGAGCCGGCTCCGGAGAGGATGCTCGAACACCTCAGACGGTTCAAGCTCGAAGTCTCGGCCGTGAATGTCAACGTCAAAGGCGATCCGGAGTTCGTCCACGGTTCGCTGTCGAGCCCGGATGCCCACATCCGCGCCAAGGCGGTGGAGTTTATCAAGGGCGCGAAGGACTATGCGGCGGCCATCGGCGCGGATAAGGTAACCTGCTGCCCGTTGAGCGACGGTTACGATTACTCGTTCCACACGCACTACATCAAGGCGTGGGAGCGCATGGTGGAAGTGGTGCGCGAGGCGGCATTGCACCGCCCGGAGATTCCGCTGTTCATGGAGTACAAGCCCTCGGAGACGCGGGTTCACTGCCTGCTCGATTCCGGCGCCAAGGCCATCCTTCTGGCCGATGCCGTGGGCACCGGCAACGTCGGCGTCACCATCGATATCGGCCACTCGATCTACGGCGGCGAGACGCCGGCCGAGGCGCTCGCCCACGTGGCCATGAGCGGGCACCCCTACTACGTCCACATCAACGACAACAACGGCAAGTGGGACTGGGACCTGATGGCGGGCACCTGCAATCTGTGGCTCTACGTCGAGTTCCTCTTCTATTTGAAAGAGCTGGGCTACGATGGCTGGATTACCTCGGACACCTCGCCGGTGCGGCAGGACCCTATCGAAACCTTCGCCTTCAACGTGCGATTTACCAACCGGATATGGAACTGGCTGGACACCATTGACCGCGACATGGTGCGCGGATGCCTGGAGCGCCACGAGTTCCTGCCCATCTTGAAAATACTGGAGTCTGCGCTGTTTTCACCGGTGGAAAGCACAGCTCCGGTCGGACGGTAGTAACTCCCGCAGATCGAGAAAATGCCTGAGCCGTTCCCGTTTGAAAGCCGCGCCGAACCGCCTGCCACTCACGTGCATTGGCAGGTGATTGCGCTCCTGTTTGTGTTGTCGTTTCTGACTATTGTCGACCGCGTAGCGATATCGGCGGCCAAGAACGACATAGCGCGGGATCTGGGTATTTCCGATGTCACGTTCGGCTTCGTGTTCGGGGTGTTTGCGCTGGGCTACGCCATTTTCCAGGTTCCCTCGGGCTGGTGCGCCGATCGCTTCGGACCGAAGAGATTCATGGCGCTGATCGTGCTGCTTTGGTCGTTGTTCACGGGGCTCACCGGGCTGGTCGCCGGCGCGGCCGCCCTGATTGCGATCCGATTCCTCTTTGGCAGCGCCGAGTCGGGCATCTATCCTACCGCCACCCGTGCGATTTACAACTGGGTGCCGCGCCGCGAGCGCGGCACCGCACAGGGCATCCTGTTTATCGGCTCGCGACTGGGGGCGGCCTTCGGCCTCTCCGCGGTCTCGCTCAGCATCGTCGCCCTGGGCTGGCGTACCACATTCCTCCTGCTCACGGCCGTTGGCGTCCTGCTTGCGGCCTACTGGCTGGTTTGGTTCCGGGATCACCCGAGAGAGAAAACAGGCGTATCGGAATCGGAGCTTGCCTACATCGGCTCCGAGCCCGAGCCGCCCCGGAAAAGAGACGCGAAGACGGATTGGCGCGGGCTGCTGCTCACGCGAAACGTCGTGCTGCTGATGTACCAGTATTTCGCGTCGAACTTCACGTTCTTCATCGCTTTCACGTGGTTTCTGCCCTATCTCAGAGACCATTACCAACTGACCGCGGCGGAGGCGGGCGCCTATGCCAGCGTGCCGCTATATTTCGGCGCTCTGGCCAACTGGGCCGGCGGCGTGGCGGTGGACTACGTTTACCGCCGCGGACACTGGCGGCTGTCGCGATTGGCTCCCGCAATAGCTGGCTTTGGCGTGGCCAGCGTCGCGCTTGTGGCTGCAACT
Organism: Bryobacterales bacterium; assembly: GCA_963810595.1. Lineage (GTDB taxonomy): Bacteria > Acidobacteriota > Terriglobia > Bryobacterales > Bryobacteraceae > CAWEOG01. Next base: position 7,497 of record CAWEOG010000010.1, read on the forward strand.
TGGATGCCCTCGGTTCAGGGCGCGGTGGCTTGTTTTGCCCTGGCGACATTCGGTGTGGATCTCACGCTAAGCCCGAGCTGGACGGCGTGCAGCGACATCGCGGGCAGACACACTGGCACCCTTTCGGGGGCCATGAATATGATTGGAAACTTCGGCTCGTTCGTCAGTTCCATCACATTCCCATACTTGCTGACCCTCACAAAGAGCGCGGCGGCTTACTTCTGGCTGGCCGCCCTGCTCAACGTGATTGCGATTTTGTGCTGGCTCGGTGTCCGGCCGGATCTTAAGAGAATTAAGACATGAATAAAACGGAATTCGCCGGGGTAAAGATTGGGACCACCTCATTCGGTTTCCGGTACTTGCTGCAAGACGCCCGGCGCGCCCCACCTCTGTTGTCGCTGGTCAAAGAGGCCCGCAGTATGGGGTTAGATTGCCTCCAGGTGTGTGAGAACGCCAGGCCGCTGGAGCTGTCCGGTGCTGCCTGGAAGGACGTCGTCCAGTGCGGCCTGGACGTCGGTCTGGAGATCCAAGTGGGGTGTCTGACACTGAGTCCGGAGGTTTTCGCCCGGTATCTGGACCTATCGGCGGCCGCGCGGGGGACGACGGTGAGGGTGGTGCTTGAAAACGAAGGGCAAGGCAAACCCGGCCGCGGCGAGGTGCTGTCATTTCTGGATGCGGTGGCACCCCGGTTGCAGGCGGTGGGGATGAAGCTCGCCGTCGAGAACCATTTCGATATTCCTTGTACTACTTTGGCTGAAGCGGTTCAGAGTTATCCGGCCTCATTGGTCGGATTTTGCATGAATACAGCCAATTCCTTACGGAATTTTGAAGCGGCGGATTACGTATTGAAACTGCTTGGGACACGTGCGCTTCAGTACCACGTAAAAGACTACAAGGTGGACGGGACAAACGTGGGCTTTTCGGTATCCGGGGCACCCCTGGGCACTGGTGATTTTGACCTTCCGGGATTTGTCGGCATGGTATTCGACCAGTACCCTGCTTCGCACTTCTTTATCGAGAACTGGGTGCCGCCGAGTGGCGACTGGGACACGGACGTGATGGCCGACCGTTCGTGGCTGGACCTGTCGTTCAGCAATCTTCGTCGCGTGCTGGACGAAAAATTGGCCGCAGGCCCGGCGACGTGACAGACAGTACACAGCTTACGGCTTGTACTTCCCGGCCAGGTAGTCGACGATGGCCTTCCGGTTCTCGGGCGTCACCTGTGCGCCCCACTTCATCATTTTGTCCACTTCCTTTTCCCATTGGGCTCGTGTCAGGTGCTGCTGTTGCATCATGTGTTCGTCGTGGCACGTATAGCAGGCGCGCCGATAGCTTTGCGGCGACTGGACCTGCACCACAACGCGCGGCACCACGTTCCAGAGGTATCCTCCCGGATTCCATTCCTGCTTCATCGGCTCGACCTCACCGGCCGCGGTCTTCGCGCGAGCGAGAATGGTGAACTCGCCCTGCGACCGCGGTGTCCAGGGAAACTCCCACAGCCGCCACGAATAGCGCCCCAGGTCTTCACCCAGCTTAGCCGGGGTCCAATGTTGTCCTCCGTCGGTTGAGACCTCGACAGCCGTCACCGGGGAGCCGCTGGACCAGGCCGCGCCGCTGATCTTCACCGACGCGGACAGCAGCGTCCCCGGCTCGGGAGTTACGATCACGGATTTCACGCCCAGGTTGGTTACCGGGACCATGTCCGCCGCGTCTACGGCCGCGCCAGGCTCGACATGGTGATTGGGATGACGGTAGGCCGTTTTCATCCAGAAGCCCGGGTGCTCGTGGTCGAGCACTTCGATGCGCTGCAGCCATTTGATCCAGGAATCGCCAGCCCATCCCGGGGCCACCAGGCGCAGTGGAAAACCGTGTTGCACGGGAAGCGGCTGGCCGTTCATTTCGTAGGCCAGCAGGGTGTCCGGATGAAGCGCTTTCTCGACGGTGACGGTACGCTCCAGATCGTCCATGCCGCCGATGGGGGTGTCGGCGCCGTCGCACAGAACCTGCTTCGCCGAAGCCTTCAGGCCGGCCTTTTCCAGCACATCCTTCAGTCGAACCCCGGCCCAGCGGCCGTTGCCGGCGCCGCCTCGAGCCCATTGGGTGCCGGGAACATGGGGCTGATAGAAGGCGCGGCCATTGCCGGCGCATTCGAGAACACTGACAAGCTCGAAGCGCGGGAGTTTGTGGAGATCGTTCATGGTGAGAGTGAGCGGCTTCCCGACAGCGCCGCCTACCGTCAAGCTCCAGGTCTTGAGATCGACATTCGGGGTGTATGTATGGCAGCGCACGAAGAAGCGATCAATCGGCGTGATTGCATCTTTGAACCCCGCCAGCGGCATCTCGAGGTCCGTCGGCGAGGGCGATCTCACAATCATCAATGACGCGTCAGTATCGGCGCCGCGCGCAAACCGGGATGCCACGCCACCCAAAGCGATGGCGAACAACTGTCGTCGTGTCGGAGTATTCATGGCGGTCCCCCTCCATTCAAACCAGGTGATTCATGATGCCATGTTCAAGGCGCCCACAACCACTGACCGGCGCTGAAAAGTCAGCCATGCGGCGGGTGGAATCGCGCCGGGCAGCGCCAGATGGAATAAACTCTCAGACATGGCTCATCAGATCACCCGTCGCACACTTGGCCTGTCGGCGTTGGCGGGCGCGGCCCTGGCCGGCGCGCAGGAAAGCGCTCCCCGGCCTTACACCGGCGCCCTGGACGGCTTTGAAAGCAAAGTCAGTCTTCCGGATTTCGACACCCAGGCATTTATCTATCGCCACTACGCGGAAATGCCGCTACGGTTGACGTTTCGCGCCACCAACCGCCGCGATGCCGAACGCTGGCAGGAAGAGTTCGGCGCCAAGCTGCGCGAGTTGGTGGGGCCGATACCGCGGCCCGCCGGCGCACCCAAGGCGACGCTTCTCGAAACCAGGGAATTTCCGGACTACAAGCGGGAGAAGCTGGTGTTTCAAAGCCGGCCGGGAATGGACGTGCTGGCCTACCTGCTGACGCCAACCGCGGGGAAGCCTCCGTTTGTCCCCATGATCTGCATCCCCGGCCACGGACGCGGCGTGGACGACGTGGTGGGCATCGACGAAAAGGGGCGCGACCGCACCAACAAGCCGCCCTACATGCACGACTTCGCCATTCAGGCGGTGGAGCACGGCATGGCGGCGGTGGCCATCGAGCCGTTCGGGTTCGGTTGCCGGCGCGACGAACGCTCGCGCAAACAGGGCCTTGCCCAGAAGGCGTGTGAACCGTCGTCGGGGGCCGCCCTGCTGATGGGCGAAACCATGATCGGCTGGCGTGTCGGCGACGTGATGCGCACCGTGGATTGGATTGAAACCCGCCCGGAGCTGGATTCGAAGCGCGTCGGCTGCATGGGGATTTCGGGCGGCGGCACCTGCACGTTGTTTTCCGCGGCGCTCGAACCGCGCATCCGCGCCGCCCAGGTCTGTTGCTATCTCAACACCTTCCGCGACAGTGTCATGAGCATGCCCCACTGCATCGACAATTACGTGCCGGGCATGTTGCAGTGGGGGGAGATGTACGATATCGGCGGGTTGGTGGCGCCGCGGCCGCTATTCATCCAATCGGGCTTGAAGGATCCGATCTTCCCCGTCAAGGCATCTCGCGAGAGCTTCGCCCGATTGAAAAAGATTTATGAGGTGTTCGGCGCCGCCGACAACACCGCCCAGGAGATCGCTCCGCTGCCGCACGAGTTCTCGGGTGTCGAGGGCTTTCCCTTCCTGGTGAAGCACCTGGGAGTCTGAGCGGGGACGCGACCCTAAATTTTGTAAGGAGTAAAAGGAATGATGCTTCGATTCGCAGCAGTTTTTCTGGTCGCGGCCGGTGCGACAGCCTTCGGGCAGCCCGGCGTGGCCTCGCTGAATTCCCCGGATGGCCGATTGACGATTACCTTCGAGACGGTTGCCAGCAGTCAGCCCGGCCGGCGCGGGCGTCAGGCGTCTCCCGCCAGCCAGGTCTCTCCCGACGGAGGGTCACTGGTCTACCTGGTCAACTTTCAAGGCAAATCTCTGTTCCAGCCATCAGCGCTTCGCCTCGATCTGAAAGGTCAACCGCCGCTCGGCCAGGACGTGAAGATTGTGAACGCCGTCCCCTCCCAGGCCGATGAATCCTACAAACTTCTGACCGGCAAAACCAGCTCGGTCCGCGACCACTACAACGCTCTGCGGGTAGAGTTGGAGGAAACCGCCGCACCCTCGCGCAAGCTGGTGATGGAAGCCAGGGCCTACGACGACGCGGTGGCTTTTCGCTACGTGGTTCCCGAGCAGGAGTCCCTCACCGGGTTCAACCTGGTGAAAGAAGGCACCGAGTTTCGCTTCAGCAAAGATCCCCTCTTGTATGCCCTGGAACTGCCGAATTACCGGTCTTCTTACGAAAGTGAATACGTGAAACTCAGCGCCAGCGCGTTAACCAACCAGGGAGGCGTGCCGAGCAAGATCCTGGTGGGCCTGCCACTTCTGGCGAACGTGCCCGGCGTCGGTTGGGCCACCATCATGGAAGCCGACATGCGCGGCTATGCGGCCATGTACCTGGTGAATCCCACCGGTAGCTGGCTGGAGCATTGGATGGTTTCGATGCTGGCTCCCCAGGTGGAGAATCCGGAGATTGCCGTCACTGGCGGCCTGCCTCACCATTCGCCCTGGAGGGTGTTGATGGTGGCCAGCGACCCGGGGCGGTTCATCGAGTCGAACGTGCTTACCAGCCTGAATCCCGAGAACGCACTCAAGGATACGTCGTGGATTCAACCGGGCAAGGCGTCCTGGGACTGGTGGAACGGTTCGCGGGACGCTTCCGACCACCACGCTCACACGACCGACGCCATGAAGTACTATGTCGACTTTTCCGCCGCGTCCGGCTTCGATTACATGCTGGTGGACGGCGGATGGTCGGCCGGCAACGACATCACCAAAATGAATGGCAGTGTGGATATTCCCGAGCTGGTGAAATACGCGGCGCCCAAACACGTGAAAATCTGGATCTGGGTGCATTCGCAACAATTAATGAAACAGATGGACGCCGCCTACCCGCTCTACGAGAGCTGGGGCGTGGCGGGGATCAAGACCGATTTCGTTCTGCGCGACGACCAGGTGGGGACGGAATTCTATTACGAAGCAGCCGAAAAAGCCGCCGCGCATCACCTGATGATCGATTTTCACGGCTGCACCATGCCCACCGGGATCGAACGCACCTACCCCAACATCCTGGGGTATGAAGCGGTCCTCGGTATGGAGCAGTCCCGGGCAGGCTATCGCGATAATCCCGAGAACCACGTCACGCTCCCTTTCACCCGCATGGTTGCCGGGCCCATGGACTATACCCCGGGTGGCTTCGACAACGTAACCCGCGATGAGTTTGTGGCGCGGGAGGACGCCCCCATGGTGATGGGCACCCGCGCGCACCACCTGGCCATGTACGTGGTGTACCAGTCTCCGTTCCAGATGGTGGCCGACTGGCCAGGCAACTACAAGGGTCAGCCGGCGTTCCAATTCATCAAGGATGCCCCGGTGACGTGGGACGAGACCCGGGTGCTCAACGGCGAAGTGGGCGAGTACATTACCATCGCCCGCCGCCACGGCGATATGTGGTTTCTGGGGAGTATGACCAATTTTACGCCCCGACAGCTCGACATCCCGCTCAGCTTCCTGGGGAGCGGCCGCTACACGGCGGAGATTTACGCGGATGCGGCCGACGCGGGCACCGAGCCCAAGCATGTCGCCATCTCCAAGCAGCAGGTAGACCGCAACGGGCGCCTGAATGTGCAACTGGCGCCGGCCGGCGGATACGCCGTGCGGTTCGTCCCGGCGAAACCTTAACGGGAAGCCTTTGGTAACGAAGGCGAGCCGGCGGTACGCCTCGGGTCCGGAGTAACCCGTCATTGAACGAGAATCCGGGAGCCGTTCCGGAGGCGTCGCTCAATCCCCAACGTACCTCTCACTAAAGTCCGCGCGATGAACGCAGCGAGGATAGAAGACCGAGCGGCTCCGCGCGTTTTCATTCTCCTCGGGGGACGACTTAAATGTCGCGGAACCGTATCGGATTTCGTCGCGCCCGGGAGTGAGGGCCCTCGGCTCAATGGGTCATCGCGTAGACTACGTAGTCCACTCCGATACGGATTCCCATTTCCGAGAATTTTTCCGGATATTGGGGGACGTCGGCCCATTCCCAGGAATCGCCAAGATCCATGTCGAAACAGATGGCCACCATCACGCGACCCTTGTCGTCGTAAATGCCCCGCCAATGCGGCTGGTACCCGTCTTGCTCATAGGTGCGGCCAGTTTCCAGGTACTGTGCGCCGGGAACCTGGTAACGGTCGTCGAGATCGTAGACGGTGTGAAAAATTGAGTCCTTGCTATCGATTTCCACAATCGGCCGGTCCGGAAAGACGCGGCGCATGCTTTCCTCGAATACCTCCCACTCTATCGTGCCGTGGAAGTCGTCCACCATCAGAAAACCGCCCCGCAACAGGTATTCGCGAAGCTTGGCGGCAAGTTGGCCGTCCAGCTTCCAGTGGCCTACCTCGACGGCGTAGAGCCAGGGATAGTAGTAGACGTCGTTGCCATCTTCCAGGTTGACCGGCTGCTCCACCGAGCGCCCGTGGATGCGCGTGAGGCGCCGCAGGGCCTGCGAAAAGTGGCGGTCGGACCGGGGGTAGTCGATGGTCCAGTTGGACTCCCCCTGCCTCCAGTCTCGAAGCCCGCTGTAGCGGCCGTAGTTGTAAAACGGGGGATACATCAGGCGGGCGAAAACCCACTCGGTCTTCTCCTGAAAATCTGGAGGGATAGGGAAGTTCTCATACTCCACCCCGGGATATTCGCGGAAGGGACGTTGGGCCAGCATAGTAAGGGCCACAGTCATCCCTACAAGCAACGCCAGCAGAGTTTTAGCCAGACTCATACAGAGCAGCCCCAATGCTCTCACCCTAGCACCTTTCGGTTAGCGGAGGGTGTCCCCTCCCGGCAGCCCTGCAACTGCACTGTAGCAGGGCCAGCCGTCAGGCCCGCACCTCGTCCGGCACCGCCTATTGCTGCTGTTGTTGCTGTTCCTCGTAGTGCAGAAGGTCTTCCTGCGCGACGAACTCACGGGTTTCCTGGGCTGCCAGGAGTTCCTCTTCCACCGGCGGGGGAAGCTCAGATTCCGACACCCGGACCGACACGCTCAGCTCGCTCGAGGCGTCGCCCTTGAAAACCCCCTTGGTGGGGGGTACGTCGGAGTAATCGCGGCCAACCGCGGTGCGAATGTGCCGGTCGCCCGCCAGAGTGTTGTTGGTGGGATCGAAGCCCACCCAGCCCAGACCCGGCAGCATGGCTTCCACCCAGGCGTGTGTCGCTCCTTCCGAGGAGCGGTCGCTGCCGTTGCGCCGGTGAAACAGGTAGCCGCTGACGTAGCGCGCCGGAACGCCGGCGCCGCGAAGCAGGGCGATCATGATGTGCGCAAAGTCCTGGCAAACGCCCTTCCGGTTGGCCAGCGCCTCGTCGATGGGCGAGTCGACGCGGGTGCTTTTAGGCACGTACTCGAACCACTCGTGGAGGGCCTTATTTACGTGAAGACAGAGTTGCAGAGGGTCGCCGCTGCTGCGCAACGCCACCGCGTGGGCCAACTCCAGCAGCAGCGCGGTGGGAGCGGCAAAGCGGCTGGGGAGCATCATTTCCCAGGCGTCGTTCGACGCAGTGAACTCCCCCATCGCCGCCCAGGACCCGTCTCCCAGAAATGCCGGCAAATCCGGCGGCGGTTGAACGTCCACCAACGCCTCCGAGACGATGACCAACTGCGTGTGCCGGCCCGGGACGTCGAAGTAGTGTACCGTGTTCCCCAGGAAATCGCGGTAGGTAGAGACGTGGGCTCGCGGGGAAACCGTAAACTGGAAGTTCACGCAGCGCTGTGCGCCGTCGCTCCGCGGGTTCACCCGCGCCTCCATCTGGCTTTCCGTTACGGGGCTGCTATAACGGAACTTGGTGACGTGTCGGATGGTATAAAACATGGCTTGCCGGTGCGCCTCCTTTACGCTTCGATCGCGGTCTCGATCGGATAATTGATAAACACCTGCCGCAGCGAGAGGTGAATCTGGCCGCACTGCCGCTTGATGTTGTCCAGATAGCCGTGCAAACCGCCGGCCATGATTTCGTCAATCTGGCTGAAACTGAGCGACGCCCGCAGTCTCCCGGCCAGGCGTCCCACGCGCGCCGCCTTGCGCGCCGAACCGCCCGCTGGAAACGATTCCAGCGAGGCGTTCAGAACATCCGCGGCGAACCGGATCGAGTGGGGAAACTCCGCGTTCAAAATCAGAAATTCCGCAATCGAACCGACGTTCAATCTCGGCGTGTGTATCTTGCAGTACGACTCGAACGCCGCGCAGCTCCGCAGCAATCCTACCCACTCCGGATTGTCCAGACCTTCGGCGGTTCTCTCGCCAGTCGCCGAAAACGTGGCGAAGTGCGCATCCAACATGCCGGCGACGTTTCCCATGCGCTCGAGAAATCGTCCCGCGCGAATGAACTGCCAGCCTTCGCCGTGACTCATGGTGGAATCGGCGACCCCCTGAAACAGTTGGGCGCCTTCGACCACCGCCATGAGAAACTCGTGCGGCTGCCTGCCCCAAACGTTTTCGGCGTTGTCCTGCCGCAGTTGCAGGTACAGCCGGTTGAGCTGTTCCCACATCTCGGAGCTGATCTGCTCGCGCACCTGCCGTGCGTTCTCGCGAGCCGACATCACGCAGGCGACGACGGAACTTGGGCTGGACTCATCCAGCGTGAAAGAGCGGATGCTGCCCTGCGTGTCCTGGTGGGCGGCGGGTTCGGCCACCGCGCCTAACGACCGGTGAACGTGCCGCCAACGCTGGTCGGGGGTGAGCCGCGAGAATTCCAGCATCAGGTTCAGGTGAACGTCCACCAGCAGCGCGGTTTGAGACGCCCGTTCCAGGTAGCGGCTCATCCAATAAAGGTTGTCTGCGACGCGCGACAGCATGGCTCACTCCCCCAACACCCAGGTGTCTTTGCTGCCGCCTCCCTGAGAGGAGTTCACCACCAGCGACCCCCGCTTGAGCGCCACACGGGTCAGCCCGCCCGGAACGATGGTGATCTTGTCGCCGGCCAGGATGTACGGCCGCAGGTCGACGTGCCGCGATTCGATGTGTCCGTCGATGAAACAGGGCGCCCGGGAAAGCAGCAGGGTCGGTTGCGCGATGTAATTGCGGGGATCGGCTTCGATGCGCGCGCGAAACTCTTCGCGCTCGGCGGCGCTGCTGTGCGGGCCTACCAGCATGCCGTATCCGCCCGATTCGCCCACGGCCTTCACCACCATGCGATCCAGGTTCTCGACGACGTGCTGGCGCTCCGACGCGTCGCCGCAAAGAAATGTCTCGACGTTGTCGAGGAGGGGATCCTGGTCCAGGTAGTAGCGAATGATCTTCGGCACGAACGCGTACAGCGCTTTGTCGTCGGCGACGCCGGTGCCAATGGCGTTGGCCAGCGTGACGGCGCCGGTTCGATAGGCGTTGAACAGCCCTGGCGTCCCCAGCGAGGAATCCGGACGAAAGGCCAGCGGATCGATAAAATCGTCGTCAATACGGCGGTAGATGACGTCCACTCGCCGCAACCCGGCGGTGGTGCGCATAAAGACCCGGTTGTCGTGCACCGCCAGGTCGCGCCCCTCCACCAGCTCGATGCCCATCTGGCGGGCGAGGAAGGCGTGCTCGTAGTATGCGGAATTGTAGACCCCGGGTGAGAGCAGCACGACCACCGGGTCCGTCCGGCCCTGCGGCGCCAGCGCTCTCAAAGTGTCTAGCAGCGCTTCGCCGTACTGTTCGATGGGCCGGACGCCGGCATCCCGGTAAAGGTTGGGGAAAACGCGCTTCATCACCTGCCGGCTGGTCAGCATGTAGGAAACGCCGCTGGGCACGCGCAGGTTGTCCTCGAGAATCACGAAGCGGCCGTCCGGGACGCGCACCAGGTCAATGCCCGCCACGCTGACGTAGATATCGCGCGGGACGTGCACGCCGCGCATGTCGCGGCGGTAGTGTTTGCAGGTGAATACGATATCGCGGGGCACGATATTGTCGTTGAGGATCCGGCCCTCGTGATAGATATCCTTTAGAAACAGGTTCAACGCGGTGATGCGTTGTTCGAGACCTTTCTCGATGCGGTCCCACTCGGCCGCGGTGATGATCCGCGGAAGCAGGTCGTGCGGAAAAATCCGCTCGGTGCCCTCCTTGCGGCCATACACGGTAAACGTGATTCCCTGGTGGAGGAAAGCCGCATCGGCCGATTGCTTGCGCCAGCGCAGCTCGTCGGCGGGCAGTTCGCGCAGCGTCTCATGCAGGGAGACGTACGGCTCGCGTGGATGCCCGTCCGGCGAAAACATTTCGTCGTAGGCGCCATCCAGAAGGTAAGCTTCAAAGGGCGGCTGCATCGCGTTGCGGCAGGCAGACTCCATGATTGCCATAAAACTACCCAGAAAAAGACACTCCCGAGGCAAGGCGCGGACAGGGCCGATTTCAACGAGGAAGGATTCCCTTACGCTATCCCACCGCGGGCCACACTGTCAAGTAACCCAGATGGCATGGGTGCGCGACGTGGATGGGGCGATTCGCTCCGTTTCCTCTTTTGTGCCACGCTTCTGAGTGTTGTTAACTACTCATAAATAGAAAGCCCATGCCCGATTCTCTGCCTGCCCTGGAAGCGGGCCGCGCCCGCATCTTCCCCGAACAACGCAAGACCGGCGATTTGGACCTCGAGGCCGTGGAGTTGGCGTTGCGCACCGCGATCCACGCCGCCGGTGTAACAGGATTGACCGAACTGCTTCGCCAGCCGGGACCTGTGCCCACCGGTGTGCCCTGCGCCTGCGGCGGCCATGCTCGCTATAAGGACGTGCGGCTCAGACCTATCCTTACGCTGCTGGGTCCGGCCAAAACACTCCGCGCCTATCAGGTGTTCCCGCTGTCGCCAAGGGCGGTTCCCCACCGACATCGCCCGCGACATTAGAAGATACGGAGTTCTCTCCTGGGGGGCGCCGCATGCTGGCACTGATGGGTAGCGAATGCTCCTCGTTCCATCGTGGACGTCAGCAGATGGAGTGGTTAGCCGGCCTGCAGGTCACCGCCAAGGCCGTGGAGCGGGTGACCGAGGCGATCGGAGCCGATATCGCCCGCCGCCAACAGGAGACCGTCCAGCAAGCCATGCAACTGGAACTGCCCGTTGCCGTGGGCCAGGCGATCCCCAAGATCTATGTGCAGAGGGACGGCACTGGCCTGCCGATGAAAGATCGAGAAGTTGGTGGCCCAGTTGCGGGGACTGTCGCCGGAAAACCCCGAATTGGCGGCAGCGATTCGGACGGAGGCAGACTACTTCGAACGCAATGCCGATCGCATGCGCTATCCCAAATTCCGCAAGCAAGAACTGTTTGTCGGCTCCGGTGTAATCGAAGCCGGATGCAAAACCGTGATGGGTTCGCGCCTCAAACGCTCGGGTATGTTCTGGACCGTTCGCGGAGCCAACGCCGTCATTGCACTCCGATGCTGCCGCCATAGCCGCCGGTTTGACGACTACCGGGAGGACCGCCGGGGCTGACTATTTGCCCACCACATGTCGCACCCCTTGACGGAAACCCGGACCGCGGACGGCACGTTATCCAACTAAGGGGTTACGCGGATGGAAACAGCAGGGCGCGGCGCGACTCGTCTGGGTCTGGCAGTGGCGTTGGTGCTACTGATCGCCGTGGCGGCGCTGGCGCAGAGATTCGGGTTCCGGCGGTGGGGGGAGCCGGAAGGCCCGCGGCCTACGTTTCCCTCCAGCGCCGAGTTCCACTTCATTCGGATGGAATACACCGACCTGCCGCAGTACCACCGGGGCTATGGATTCGCCTCGCGGTCGGCCGCCGGGTCGGGATGGTGGATGATGGACTGGCCCGACGCCGACGACCACTTCACGCTGGGCATCGGGCGGCTGACACGGATCGACACCGGCGACCCGCGGCACCTGCGTCTCACCGACGAGCAGCTCTTCGAATACCCCTGGATCTACGCCACCCAGACCGGCTGGTGGGGCCTGACCGACGCCGAAACGGCTCGGCTGCGGGAATACCTGTTACGCGGAGGCTTCCTGGTGGCGGACGATTTCTACGGCCCGGAGCAGTGGGAGGTGTTCCGCCAGACGATGGAACGCGTGCTGCCGGGCCGGCCCATTACCGACATCCCCGAATCGGATTCCGTGATGCACGTGCTCTACGACATCGCCGACAAGGACCGCGTGTTCATCCCCGGCACCCGCCACCTGCGGTGGGGAATGAGCGGCCAGGCGGAGGTGCGGGAGCCACCGGGCAACACGCTTGCCTGGCGCGCCATGTACGACGACCGCGGCCGGATGATTGTGGCCATCAACTTCGGGATGGACGTCGGGGACGCCTGGGAGTATGCCGACGCGCCGGAATATCCGGCGCAGATGACCACGCTCGCCTACCGTTTCGGAATCAACTACATCATCTACGCGATGACGCATTAATCTCCGTTCCCGGCGCAAAATCGGCGGCGGCGCGCCGATGAGCAAATGTGGAGCTTCTTGAATGCCGGGTAGTGTGCCAACAACGAGTGCGGCGGTGCCGGAGAGCCTCCAGAAACTCAGCCCGTTTCCGTTGGTGGCGATCCGGGCCATGGATCTGCTCAACGACGAAAAGGCGGAAACCACCGCCCTGGTTCAGGTTATTTCTTCGGATCCGGTATTCGTGGCCGACCTTTTGTATTGCGCCAACTCGGCTCTGTTCGGGATCCGGTCGGAATCGAAGACGCTTCGTCACGCCATTGTCGTACTGGGGCGCGAACGGCTGATGGGAGTGATCCTCACCACAGCCCTGCGCGCCTTCCTGAAGGGGCCTCCAAAATCCGCCCAATACCACGCCTGGTGGCGGCATTCCCTGGCGACCGCGTTGCTCAGCGACGGATTGACGGTTGCCGGCTCGCTCCAGCATCCAGGGGCGTACGCGGCGGGCCTGTTGCACGACATCGGAAGGCTGGCGCTGCTCACCGGTGTCAAAGAAAGCCGGTATCGGGAATATCTGTGTGCCGCAGAAATCGATGAGCTGGCATCCGAATCGCTCCCCGGGCTGGAGCGCCGGTTCTTCGGCACCGATCATTGTGAAATCGGCGAGCGGCTGTTGAAGGAATGGAAATTCAGCGGCGATCTTGGCCTCGCCGCCAAACATCACCACGACCCCGGCCAGCGCCGAGGTATGCGAGGGTCAGGCGTAGTGGGGATTGCCTGCCGGCTGGCGGCGTGGCTGGGCTTCGAGGCGATCAAGAGGCCGCGGCAGCAGACGGAGGCGGAACTTCTGGCTTGCCTGCCGACCGGGCTGCGGGCAGGCTACCTGGATTGCCCGGACTCGATCCGGTCGGCGCTGGCAGAAAGAATCAATTCGCTCGGAGGATTCGGGAGCCCGCCGAGCGGCGCAACGAATCTTGACTAAGTCGTTTCTCTCCTATGAGTTGGGGGAACTGGCTCAAATCGCCCACTCACCCCGCCGCGTAGCTCGCTGAAATCCCTCCGTTTTTCTTTTCGCGCAATTCAAAATGTTTGATTTCAGTGGCTTGCCGGAATTGCTCGAGTTGGTCCGCCAGTTGCTCTTGACGAGCGAATGCCTGTCACGGGCCAAACGAGGGTGCTTCCATGAACGGTTTTCCCCTGCAGGACCCAATTCCGTTGCCGGCGCCGGTGTGGCTGCTGAAGACGTTGCACATCACCACGCTGTCGCTGCATTTCGTTGCCGTGGAACTGTTGCTCGGCGGATTGCTGGTGGCCGTCGTACTGAACCTGGCGGGACGGTCGCCGGAATCCCGCACCGCGGCGGCGGCGCTTTCCCGCCGCCTGCCCATCGTCATGACCTTCGTCATCAACCTGGGTGTGCCTCCCCTGTTATTCGCGCAAGTGCTCTACGGTGAGGCGTTCTATACCAGCAGCGTGCTGATGGGCGCCTTCTGGATTGCGGTGATTCCTTTGCTGATGCTGTGCTACTGGCTGCTCTACAAGTTTTCCGAACGGCTCGAAGCCGGCCGCCGCGGGTGGTGGCTGGGGTTGCTGGCCTGGCTCACCGCCGGCTTCATCGCCCGGATCTATTCGAGCAACATGACCCTGATGCTGAGGCCCGAGGCGTGGCAGAAGATGTACGCGAATTCCGCGTTGGGAGCGCAACTTCCCGCCGGCGATCCAACCCTGGTTCCTCGCTGGCTCTTCATGTTGGGCGGCGGACTGATGCTGGCCGGCCTGTGGATGATCTATCTCGCCGGGCGCAGCACGCTTCGTAGCCGGCGAAAAGAGGTACCTGGTGTCGCTCGGCGGTGTTCTGGCGGCCGGGATGGCCCTGGTGGAGGTGTTCGCCGCAGGGCGGGTTTTGGACGCGCAGCCGCCGGCCGTTCTTGAAGGGCTGCGCGCACAGGCGTTCTACCAGGCCGCGGGTTGGACCTGGGTGGCCGCCATCGCCCTGACCGTGGCGCTGGGCCTCGCGGCGGCGCTGAGGCGAAGTGCGGCTCGGTGGCTTACCGCCGCCGCTCCGGTGGTGGCTGTCCTGGCGATGGCCGGCATGGCCGGATATCGAGACGGTATCCGCGACCTGACGCTGCGCGGCAAAGGCTTCGACGTCTGGGGCCGCGCGGTGGCGACCAACTGGACCGTGGTGGGGTTGTTCCTGCTGTTGTTTCTGGCCGGGCTCGGCGTGGCCGGCTGGCTGATTTCCGTAATGGCACGGTCGAAGAAAGTGATGGAAGGGGTGGCGTGATGGCGGACGAAACACCAGCCAACGCCGGCAGTGCGATCGAACCCGAAGACGCGCGTACCCGGCGGATGTTTCTCGGCGCGGCGGGCGTTGCCGGAGCCTGTTACGCCGCGGCGCTCGGTTACCCGGTGTACCGCTACCTGGAATCGCCCGTCGAGTTGGCGGCCAGCCAGTCGGCGGTTACCTCGGTGACCTTGAAGGACGCCCAGAACCTTACGGAGGGCACCGCGCTGATGTTCAAATTCGGCTCGGCGCCGGCCTTGCTGATCCATTTCACCGACGGCACCTGGGTGGCGCTGGGGGCCGTCTGCACGCACCTCGGGTGCACGGTCGAGTATCAACCCGCGCGGAACATCATCCACTGCGCCTGTCACGGCGGCGAGTACGACCCGCGCACCGGCCAGAACGTCGCCGGGCCGCCGCCCAAGCCTCTTCCGAAATACCAGGTGGCGGTCGCCGCCGATGGTGTCGTGGTGTCGCGAGCCTGACCAGGAGGAAAACAGTGAGAGCGCTGGCAACTTCCATATACGGCTGGATTGACGAACGGTTGGAACTCAACCAGATTCTCGCCTTCGCCCGCAAGAAGACCGTCCCGGTTCACTCGCAATCGTTCTGGTATTACTGGGGCGGCATCAGCCTGTTCTTTTTCCTGGTGCAACTGCTCACCGGTGTGTTGCTGCTGGTGTATTACCGGCCCGGCGCGGACGCCTACGAAAGCGTCCGTCAGATCACCTATCAATTGAACTTCGGCTGGCTGATCCGCTCGGCCCATTCGTGGTCGGCCAACCTGCTGATCTTCTCGATCTCGGTCCACATGTTTTCGGTTTTCTTCATGAAGGCGTACCGAAAGCCGCGCGAATTCGGCTGGTTCAGCGGTATGGGTCTGCTTCTTTTGGCCATGCTGTTCGGCTTCAGCGGCTACCTGTTGCCGATGGACGTGCTGGCCTATTTCGCCACCCGCGTGGGCCTGCAAATCCCGGCCACGATTCCGGTGCTCGGCGCGTCGATGGCGGCGCTGGTGCGCGGCGGCCCGGATGTAAACGCGTTCACGGTGCAGCGCTTTTTCGCGCTGCACGTGGTGGTTCTTCCCGCCCTCTTCCTGCCGCTGCTGGGCTTCCACCTGTGGCTGGTGCAGAAACACGGGAACGCGGTCCCGGTGCGCGAAGCGGCCAGGCCCGCGGCCG
This sequence comes from Bryobacterales bacterium, assembly GCA_963810595.1. Lineage (GTDB taxonomy): Bacteria > Acidobacteriota > Terriglobia > Bryobacterales > Bryobacteraceae > CAWEOG01. The sequence continues at coordinate 23,454 of CAWEOG010000010.1, forward strand.
AGCGCAAGAGCATTCCCTTCTTCCCGAACTTTTTCTGGAAGGATCTGGCGATGTGGCTGTTCGCGCTGAACGTGCTGGCGCTGCTGGCCTCGCTGTTTCCATGGGACCTCGGTCAGCAGGCCGATCCGCTATTGCCGGCGCCGCTCGGCATCCACCCCGAATGGTATTTCATGAGCGCGTTCCAGATGTTGAAGCTTTTCGGCAAATGGTTCCCGGGATACGCCGGCGAGGTGCTTGGCATGGCGAGTTTCAACCTGGGGCTGGTTTTATGGTTCCTGATTCCGTTCTACGACGGATCGACGAAGGCCGGCCGGCGGGGGCGCATCGCCCACTATTACGGCATCGCGGTGATCGCGGTGGTCGCCGGTACCACGGCGCTGGCGTACTGGAGCCTGCAATGAGCAAACCGGGAGGTCGAACAGAATGAACTATCCGTTTTGGGATGTTCCGGTGATCGGCAGCGGCTGGGTGATCGGCATCATCGCCATCTTCCACGTGATGATCTCGCACTTCGCCGTCGGCGGCGGCTTCTACCTGCCGCTGGCCGAGCGCAAGGCGATGCGCGAAGACCGCCCGGACTGGCTAGCGACGTTGCACGGCCACTCCAAGTTCTTCCTGGTGCTGACCGGCGTGTTCGGCGCGGTTTCCGGCGTGGGTATCTGGTTTGCCATCGGACTCGTCAATCCGCAGGCCACCAGCGCGCTGATTCACAATTTCGTTTTTGCGTGGGCCATCGAATGGGTGTTCTTCATGGTGGAGCTGGCCACTGCCGCCGTGTACTACTACACCTGGGATCGCATTCCGCAGGAGCTGCACTTGAAAGTCGGCTGGCTGTACGCGGGCGCGTCGTTCTTCACGCTGGTGATTATCAACGGCATTCTCACTTTCATGCTGACGCCGGGCGAGGCATGGCTGGCGGTGGCGGGCACCGGCCGGGAGGCCACCCGCTTCTGGCAGGCCTTGTTCAACCCCACCTACTGGCCCAGCCTGCTGCTGCGCATGGCGGTGTGCGCGTCGCTGGCGGGAGTGTGGGCGCTGGTCACCACCAGCCGGATCGACGGCGACAAATACCCGGCGCTCAAAACCAGCCTGGTCCGCTGGAGCGCGAAATGGCTGGTGCCGTCGTTCGTGGCCATGCCGCTGTTGCTCGGCTGGTACCTGCTGGCGGTGCCGGCAAGCCAGCGCGCTCTGCTGACGCTGGGTGTTTCGACCATCGGAGCGGGGACGTTTTCCGTGGTGACGCGCATCGGGCTGATTATCGTCATGACTTCGGCCACCATTGTCGGCGTGGTCTACTTTATGGCCTACCGCAATCCGCGGGACTTCACGCTCTCGCACGCCGTGGCGGTGCTGCTGCTGGCGCTGGCGGCGACGGCCTCCGGCGAATACTCGCGCGAGCTGCTGCGTAAGCCTTACGTGATTGACAGCTTCATGTTCAGCAACGGCACCCGGGTACAGCAGGTGAGCGAGGTGAATGCGGCTGGATACCTGGCGCGCTCGCTGTGGACCGGGCCGGATGCCGCCTCGAAGCTGGCCCGCGGCGAGGCTGTCTACCGCGGCGAGTGCGGAGCCTGCCACACGCGCGACGGCTACCGTTCGCTGCGGCGTTTGCTGGCCGCCCGCAACCGCCAGAGCATCGGTGCGCTGCTCCAGGTGCTGCACGACTACAAGCCGGATTCCCCCTACCGTCGTTTCATGCCGCCGCTGGCGGGCAACGATGAAGAGGTGGACGCGCTGGCCGACTACCTTGCGACTCTGCTGCCGGCCGGCGAGCCCCGGCCGTAAATAACGAAGAGCTGCGCGCGATCTGTTCGAGGTGCACGCGAATGTGCCGCTGGCCCGCCGGGTGGACAGTGCGGCCGCTGCGGGTGGAGGTATTCTGAAGCAAGCGGTTCACTGGATTTTCTTTCCTGGAGGAGGGCATTGTGAAAAGCAGCAGCCGGCGCGCGTTCCTTGGGAGCGCGGCAGGGGGGTTGCTTGCCGGCGGTATTCCGCTCGGTGCGCAGACCGAACACTTTCCCTGGCGCGTGGTTGAGGTGTGGCAGGTTCCCGATAACCGGGTTGTCTTCTGGACCCGAAACGGCAACATCCTTACCTGGGCCGACATGACGCGCACCCAGCCCTCGTCCCCGCTGGGACGCTACGTCACGCAGCTCGGCCAGTGGGGCTTCAACGCTTTCGCGCTGTGCTGGCTGGTGGAACCCGACGACAACCCCGAGGCCGTGCGGAATTTCAGCGCCTATTTGCACAACCACGGCATTCGCTTGCTGCTCAGCCGCCGGTGGGGCGACACCCGGCGCGCCAGCGGAGCGGTGTCCAGGCTGCCGGATGGCGAGCCGGGTTTCTCCGAAAAACTGTGCCCCTACCAGCCGGAAGTGCGCAACTACTGGGCCGCAAGGGTGGAGCGCGATTTCCGGATGGCGCCAACGCTCGGCGGCCTGCGCCTGAGGGCTACCGCCCACGACGGTCCCTGGATGTGCAACTGCGCCGACTGCAGCAAGCGAACTCCCCGCCAGCGGACCCTGGATGCCATCCACTTTATAGCGGGGCTGCTGGACAAACACGGCGGCACTTTGTTCTGGGCCGGCTGCCAGGACGATCCCTGGCTCATGCGCCTGGAAACCGAGCTCTACAGCGACCTCACCGGCAAAGTCCCCGCCAACACCGTGATCATGCTGAAAGCCCGCTATTGGGATTTCCATCCGGGTTGGCCCATGCACCCCGTTTTCTACACCATGCGGAAAGATGCTCGGAACGCCTCTCCTTACGCCACCAACATCCAGTCGCCCGGAGAATACCGGGGCATGCACGAGTTTCCGTGGCCCATGGTCGAAGAGTGGAGCGAGACGTTCCGAAACATGGCTGCCACAGGCCAACAAGGCGCGTGGGTGACCACCGAGATCCTTCCCGACGGATGGGACAACCCGCTCAACCTGGTCAACTGGCACGCCATTTCGACTTACATGCGCGATCCGCTCGCCGGCCCCGCCAAGATCAAACGGGAATGGGCCGAACAACAGTTCGGCGCCAAGACCGCGCCCGTAATTCCGGGAATCCTGGACAAGATCCGGGAAGCGGCCCGCGGCATGTACGAGTTTGACGGCCTGTGGACGCAGAAACACAGCCGGTTCCCCTGGCTGGAATACCTGGACTGCCATATGTGCGGTCCCTACCGGGGGACCAAGCGGATCGAGGGGATGATGGGCCTGGAGCTTCCGGTCGATATGTATTCGCCGCAACGGGCGGCCGCGATCCGGGCCAACCCCAAGACCCGGATGGTATTCAACCGCACGCGGATCACCCCGGAGTTGAAAGCGCGGGCCATGGCGCAGAAGGATGGCGCCGTGCAACTGATGGAACAAGCCGTCCGGCAGTGGGGCGGGCTGAAGGGCGCCATGCCCGCTCGGCATTACAGCAAGATTGCCGCCGGGCTGGCGGCCAATCGAGCCGACACCATCATTTTTCGCAACATGATGGATCTGTACATGGATTGGAAGCTCGGCGTCCTGAAGGATAAGAAGATCGATGCGGTGCTGGCGGCCATGCGCGGCCTGCGCGGCGCAATTGTTCCCGAACCCTTGTCTGGGGCGGCGTCGCAGAGCGTCATTACGCCGGGCACGGTGGACAAAACTCCGGCTACGCTGGCCGGGTTCGCCGGGCAACTGCGCCGGGACTTGCGGACGCCCTGGGTGGACGATTTCTGGAAGAAGCACCCCAGCGGCGTATCTTGAGCCCTCCGGATGAGGGCGGCTCAGCTTTTCCGCTTGGCCACGAATTCCACGCTGCTTGGGCCGAAATCACCGCCTTTCATCTCGCGCGTGAATTTGATCTCGTCGCCGGCAATCTTGCCCTTGAACGACAAGACCATCTCGTTGCCGCCAAATTCGATGTGCACGGCGAAGGAGATATCGTCGCCCGACACTTTGCCTTCCGAGATGTCGCGCTCGCCGTACTGGTTTTCCATGGTTCCGGTGAGTTGCTCGCCGGCGACCTTGAAGGTGAAGGTCGTTTCCATGGTGTTTCCATCCCGCCCCGGAATTTGGGCTACCCATTGCCCGCTGACGTCGGCCGCCTGCGCGCCGAGTACCAGCAGGCCAAGAAGTAGCATGCACAGGATTGTGAAGCGCTGCATGGCCCCGATTATATACCCGTGAGAAGAATTCCGATTCATGCTGCGGGCCGCCCTACCGGGTTGCGGCGCGGGGGCGGCAATCGATATACTTCCCCTGCCAGACGGATTCGCCATGGAACTGACCGCGGAGCAACACGACATCCTGAACGGTTCGCTGGGACCCTATCTCGCCACCTGCATGAGATGGCTGGTGGAGTGGGGCGACGTGATGGGAGCGCGGCGTCTCATCCGGGTGGACAACACCCACGCGCTGCTGCCGGTGCCGAACCTGATGGCCCGCGGCGCGTCGAAGGAAACCATCCAGCAATACGTCAACGGGCTGCGCGAGGCCTGCCAGCATCGCACGGCCCCCGGCTGCTACTGCACGTTGCACACCGCCTTCGTTACGCTGGACGATCTCGATGTGCCCGAGAACACCCCCGAGCACGTGAGAATGCAGAAGGAACTGGCCGAGATGGCGGCCGACGCGGGCTTCATTCCGACGTTCACCTGCGCTCCCTACCTGGTGGGCAACGTGCCGTTGATGGGCGAGATCTGCGCCTGGACCGAATCTTCGGCGGTGGTGTTCGCCAATTCGATTCTGGGCGCCCGCACCACGCGGAATGGCAACGAGAGCGCCATTGCGGCGTCGCTGCTGGGGCTGGTGCCGGAGTTTGGCGTGCTGCTCGACGAGAACCGGAAGGGAACGCTTCGGGTGGAGGTGAATGCCGACCTGGATAGCCCCACCGATTGGGGCGCGCTGGGTTATTTCGCCGGAAAGCTGGCGGGCCTCGGCATCCCGGTGTTCCACGGCGCCGGGCGGCCGTCGCAGGACGACGCCAAACAGCTTTGCGCCGCGCTGGCCACCACCGGCGGCGTAACCATGTGCCACATCGTGGGCGTGACGCCGGAAGCGCCGACGCTCGAGGCCGCTTTCCACGGCGAGGCGCCGGACGATTTCGTCAGCTTCACGAACGAAACGCTTCGCGAGACCTACCTCTCGCTGCGCAATCACACCGGCGACGAGATCGACTCGGTGATTCTGGGGTGCCCGCACGCTTCCATCCGCGAGATTGCCGATATCGCTTCCCGGCTTAAAGGTAAGCACGTGGCCGACGGCGTGCGACTATGGGTGGATACGGCGCGCGGAACCAAGGGCGGTGCCGACGCCATGGGGTACACGCGGACCATCGAAGAAGCCGGCGGGCGCATTCTTTGTGACACGTGCCCGACGAACATGCGGATTCCGGCAAAGCGGATTGTGACCCACGGCTTCAAACAGGCGCACTACGCCCGCGGCATGGTGGGCGCCGAAGTGATTGTGGCGGAAACCGGACCGTGCATCCGCGCGGCGCTGGAAGGCAGGTGGCTGGGCGATGACTGACAGCATCGAAATGAAGGGACGCGGCGTGGTGAAGGGCCGCGCCGAGGGCATCGCGCTGGTGGCCGACGCCATGCTTTCGTTCTGGGGCGAAGTGGACCCGGTTACCGGCAGGGTGATTGCGGTGGGCCATCCGCTCGAAGGCGAATCGCTTCAGGGCCGGGTGCTGGTGATCCGCTCCACCAAAGGCTCTTCGGCGACGCCCATGATTCTCAACATCGCCAAGCTCGAAGGCAAAGCTCCGGCGGCGTTTGTCAATATCGAGGTCGACGGCCTGGCGGCGCTGGGCTGCATCGTCAACCACATCCCGATGATGACGGCGCTGGACGGCGACCCGTTCGCCGCGATCAAAACCGGCGACCGCGTCGGAGGTGGACGCCGACCAGGGCGTTCTGCGCATTTATCCCGCCGGCGGATCTATTCCCGGCCGTGATTGAGGTGCATCTTCATAAAGTCCAGGTAGGTGTCCCAATCCGGCGGCCGGATGCCGTGTCCGCCGTCGTGCATCAGATAGCCGATGTCGTGCAGGATAGGCTGTCCGGCCGGTGGCATCTCGTCCGTCTCGAGCCCTTTCTTGCCGAACAGGTGGAAAACCGGCTCCGCGGCGACCGCCGCCAGAAATTCTCCCTTGGGATCGGACCAATAGTCGGTGCTGCCGGTTTGCAGCAGGACAGGGCGCGGCGCCGTCAGGGCCACCAGCATGTTGGCATCCACCGGAAGCCGATCCACGTGCTCGGCGTACTTCGCGTAGTTGGCGCAGAACTGGTAGGGGTAGCGCGTGGGCGCGGTGAGGTGCGCGATGGTTTCGCCGTAATTGCGGCGGCTGATCGCGGCGCCGCCCTCCCCCGAACAGCTTGCGATCACCAGGGCGATGCGCGTATCGTGGGCGCCAGCCCACATCACGGTCTTTCCCAACCGCGACACGCCCAGGATCGCGATGCGCTTCGCGTCGACGGCCTTGTCGGTTTCCAGGTAGTCGACAGCGCGGCTGATACCCCACGCCCACGCGGCGATGGCGCCCCATTCGTCGGGCGCGGGCTGGGTCTGGCCGGGTTTGAGATACAGCGCGCGGACGCCATACGGTAGTCCGCCGAGGAAGTCGGGATCGACGTCGCCATAATAAAAAGTTGCGAAGCCGAAGCCGGCATCCAGAATGCGGGGAACGTCGGTCTTTCCAAAGTTGAAGCCCTGCGTGGCCGGGACCTTTTTATGGTCTCTGCCCCATACTTCGCCGACCTTGACGCCGGGGTCGTCCACGGTGCTCGAATTCCCCGAAAAGCTGATGTTGAGCAGCAGCGGGACCGGCTTTTTGGCGGCCGCCGGCACGTACACCAGCAGGTCCATTTTGGGGCCGTTCTTGTCTTTGGAGAAATAAATCGTCACCTGGCGGCGGACGGCTTTGCCGTCAAATGCGGGTGTCGCTTTGTCGAACGCATCGAAGCGCATGTCCGCCGGCCGCCCGGGCGCGCGCCCATACTCGTTCTCTTCGAACAGACGGACGATCTGCGGCCTTCGCTTCCCGACCCAGTCCTTCACCGTAGTAACCGGTTTGCCGTCGGGGAACTTGAGCGGATCGGGCAGCGTGTAAGTGCCGACTTTCGCTTCGTCATAGTTGACCGGAATGCCGGCGACCACGCTGGCCGGAGGCCGCTCGGCAGGCCGTGCCTCCCGGCCCGCGGCCGGTGTGGCGGGGGCCTGCCCGAAAGCGGGGAAAGCGGCGAGCGCCGCCAGGAGAGCGAGGAACAAAAGCCCGTCTTTGGTTTTCCACAGAGTCAACATATTACATCTCCCATTGGCCGGCGCATTTCGCGGAAAAGCCCTTCGATTTATTCCGCTCTCACCGGCGCAGGCTCACAGCGCAGTACGGCGGCTGCGCTTTCCTGATGATGCAAGCCCCCGACTTTCCAATGTACGTCTTATGATGCGGCCTGTCCATGTCTGACGCCGCCGGAACCGTGATATCGTCTAACGACAGGGGATGGTTATGAAGATATTCGCGGGAATCGCCGCATGTGCTATTGTTTCCGCTTGCGCGTCGTGGGCGCAGGCAGGGAACGCGCCTCCACCCAGACGGCCTGGCCCGCCCGGAATCCAATCGCCGGAAGTTGGACCCGACCGCATGGTGACGTTTCGGCTGTTTGCGCCGGCGGCGAGTGAAGTCAGCCTGAGCGGCGAGTTCCTGGAAGGGAGCAAACCTCTCGGCAAAGACGACACGGGCCTTTGGAGTATCCGCATCGGGCCCGTCGCGCCGGAAATCTATAACTACAATTTCACGATCGACGGCGTTCGCACGATCGATCCGAACAACCCGAATGTAAAAACCGGCTCCACTCCAAGCACGATACAGAGCATTGTGGAAGTGCCCGGAGACGGCCCGGCCTTCTACGATGCGCAACCGGTTCCACACGGCGAGATTCACACGCACTGGTACCAGTCGAAGTCGCTCAACAGCATCCGGAGGGTTGTGGTCTACACGCCGCCCGGCTATTCAGGCGACGCGAAAACCCGGTATCCCGTGCTGTATTTGTTTCACGGTGCGAACGCCGATGAAACGGCGTGGATGCGGCTGGGGCGGGTGAACCTGATTTTGGACAACCTGCTGGCGGCGGGCAAGATCAAACCGTTTGTGGTGGTGATGCCGTTTGGCTACGGCATTCCACCAGGAACCACCCGGCGCGGATTCTCGCGGAACACGAGCGCCTTCAGCCGCGATTTGATCGAAGACGTCATTCCTTTTATTCAGGCGCGGTACGCGGTCGCGACCGACCGCGATCATCGCGCCGTGGCGGGGCTATCGATGGGCGGGATCGAGTCGCTCGAAATTGGACTGAATCACCTGGATTTGTTCAGCTTTGTCGGGGGATTCAGCGCGGCCATCCGGCCGGCTGAGTTTTCCGGGCAGTTCGGCGGTTTGAAAGCGGACCCGGCGGCGGCGAACCGTCAGCTTCATCTGTTGTGGATCGGGTGCGGCACCGAGGACGGATTGTTCGGCGCCTCGGAGAGCTTCTCGAAGTTTCTGGACGCCGCCGGCGTGAAATACACGTTCCAGAAGATGTCCGGCAAACACACTTGGATTGTCTGGCGTCATTTCCTGGCGGACTTTGCTCCGCTATTGTTCCGTTAAGGACGGAAAGGCGAGCTGCATGATCTCGAAGGATTTGGCGCGCCGCGGATTTCTGCGGAAAACGGGGCGGACGTTACTGGGCATCCCGGCGTATTTCTCCCTGGCGAACGGTGCGGCGCAGAAGCCGGCCTCTGAAACGGCGAAGAAGCGGAAAACCCCGGCCGGGAAGGCGCCCGAAAAATCCCCGCTGGTGTTGAACGTCCGCGATTTCGGCGCTAAGGGCGACGGCGCAACGAAGGACACCGCCGCTATCCAGGAGGCGATGGACCGCTGTTGGGTGCTGGGCGGCGGCGAGGTGCTGATTCCCGCCGGCACCTATTTGACAGGCGCCATCGCTCTGCGCTCGAACACGCTGCTGCGGCTGGAAAACGACGCAGTGATTCAGGGCAGCCCGGAGTTCAGCGATTATCCCGTGGACCAGGTGCGCTGGGAAGGCAAGTGGATCCAAGGGTACGTAGGACTGATCTATGCGATGGACGTGGAGCATTCCGGCATCGCCGGTAAAGGCAAGATCGCCGGCAATCCGGCGCTGGGCGGCCGGCCTAACCGCGACAAATCCTCTACGGCACCCGGCGCTCATCGAGCCCATCGGATGCTGGGACATGCGTTTCGAAGATTTCTCCATGGACTACCACTTGATGTGGTGTCTGCATCCCACCTATTGCGAAGACGTTGTCATCAGAAACCTCACCATCCGGAGCACGGGCGGCAACGGAGACGGAATCGACATCGATTCCTGCCGGCACGTCGCGATCGACGGCTGCGATATCTCGACCGGCGACGATTGTATTTCGATCAAGTCCGGCAGAGGCAGCGAAGCGCACTCCCTGATGAGAACCTGCGAAGATGTGTCGATTACCAACTGCACGTTCGCCGACTCCATTTTCGCGTGTATCGGCATCGGCAGCGAAACTTCGGGCGGCATTCGAAACGTCAGAATCGAGCACTGCAAATTCACGCATGCCCGCACTTATGCCATTTACATCAAAACCCGTGCGGGACGCGGAGCATTTATCGAGGACATTTCCGCGAACGACCTGGATGTTTCCGGAATGACCGGCGGTTTTCTACGGTTTAATCTATTGAGTAGCGGGTTGGGCGATCAGGCGCCGGTTCCCGGCCGGGAGGGGATACCGACAGTCGGAAACTTCAAGTTCTCGAACATTCGGGTGAACGATGTCCCGGTGCTGGTGGAAGGGACGAGTATTCACCCCGAAAAACCGCTCGACGGTTTCACGCTCGAAAATGTCAGCGGCACCTGCCAGAAGGGCATTTTTCTGGCAAACATCAAGCACGCAACGATCAAGAACATCCAGGTGAGCGGATACGCCGGGCCGCTGCTGAACGTGCACGACGTGACGGGATCAGGCCTTTCCGGCGCCGCGAAGATTGATGGTCCTAAAGTACCCGAGCCCGTGCCGGCTCCCGGTGAGCCATATCAACTCCACTGACGCCAAGCCCCGTGAGGATCGAAAGGTGAAGGCCGGTGCTACGCCACAGTGGCTAATGCCCGCTCTTGCGCGCCACCGGAAGCCAGCCAGGATTTGTGGGCCTCGCTGATGAGCCAACAGACCTCCTGTTGGTCGAGCGGTACGGCGACTACGTCGTCCGCGCCCAGGATGAAAGCCTCGGCCCACTCTTCGTCTTCGCCTACAAGTGCGCTGATTATGAAGTAGGGCGGGCGGGCGCAACTTGTGGCAAGGCTTGCGTGAAGGTCCTGCCACTCGGCGGCGGGAATAGCCCGGCCGCACAGAATTACGCTGAACGGGCCCTCACTGTTGAGCAACGAAGCCGCCTCCTGGCAGTCGCTCACCTGCCGAAGGCTCCAATTTGTCTTATCGAAAATGGACCGAAGACAGCCACGGTCGTAGGGATTCGAACAAACGTGCAGAACGTTGACCCGGCTGGGTTTCGGCGGTTTCTTGATTGCGGGGATGAGGGTTACCGGTGGTTGCATGTCGCTCTTCCTAATGCTTCGTGCGGCGTAGCCGCGACTCCACTCCCCACCAGCCGAGACAGCCTGCCGATGGGAAAGGAGAAGCAATCAGGATGCCAAAACCTGGGCCTTCCGGCTCCGGATCCGATTGACCATTAGTTTGAAGCAGTTAGACTCCACGGGCGGGATTTCGGCGAGAACCGGATGGCCGGACGGCAGTGAAGAATTTCCACCTTCCGCTGCATACCAGGTAAAGTTGGCACGATGTCGAAGCCGCGGCTTTCGGGCCCCCACCGGCCAGGGCTGCCGGGAATCTCGACGGCGACGGGGTCAGACTTCCGGCAACACCCACGGCTTGCGGTAAGCTTTCGTGAGCAGCTTGTTGGCCTCGGCGTCGCCGACAATCTGTTCGTTGACGGCGTCCCACTGAATCGACCGGTTGAGCCGGGTGGCGATATTTCCCAGATGGCACATCACCGCCGTCAGGTGCCCCTCTTCGACGTCGGCGATGGGCTTTTGCCTGCTCTTGATGCAATCCAGCCAGTTGCGGACGTGGGCTACGTTCATTTCCGAACCGGGGGAATCCAGACTCTCGGCTTGAAGTTTCTTGGGGTCGTCGGCGTTTTGCCACCGCTCGGGGTAGACGTGGAAGCCCCGTCGCGAAAACTCCAGCGCCGCTTTGCTTCCGTGAAACTCGTTGCCGCCATCCCGGTGACCGTTCATTTCCCGGACCTCCCAGGTGAGGACGGTTTTGGGGAAGCGGTAAATGACGTCTTGTACGTCGGGCGTCTCGCCGGCCTGGTTCAGCAGATAGCGGCCCCCGAACGCCGCCACCGTTACAGGCCCCTTCAGATCGAGCGTCCAGCGGAGGATGTCGATGTCGTGAGCGCCCCAGTTGGTCATCTGGCCACCCGAGTAATCCCAGAACCAACGGAAATTGTATAAAACGTGGTCCGGGTTGTACGGCCTGAAAGGCGCCGGTCCCAGCCACATGTCGTAATCCAGATCCGCGGGAGGGGCCTGTTCGTTCTGGATGGCGGGACCCGGCATGAAATTGCGCTTGAAGCAGGCAGCGGCGTGGGCCACATCGCCGATGGCGCCGCCGCGCACCATCTCCACGATGCGCTGATAGTGGGCGCCGGAGCGCTGCATGCTGCCGGTCTGCACTACCCGGTTATACTTGCGCGCCGCTTTCACCATCACGCGGCCTTCGTGTACGGTGAGCGAGAGGGGCTTTTCGATGTAGACGTCCTTGCCGGCCTGGCAGGCGGTGATGGTGGTGAGCGCATGCCAATGATCGGGTGTGGCGATCATCACCGCATTCAATATCTTTGCGCTCGAGCAGCTTTCGGAAATCGCCATAGCCTTCGGCGGCGGCGCCGGCCATCGCCCTGCCCTTTTCGAGATTCGGGCGGTAGACGTCGCACACCGCTACCGGGGCGACGTCCGTCTGCTTGAGGGCGTTGCCCCAGATGTTTCTGCCCTGGCCGCCGGATCCGATTAGGCCGAGCTGCACGCGATCGTTGGCGCCAAGAATACGGTCATAGGATGCGGCTGTCAGGGCCGCGGCGGAAAGGAATTCACGTCTTTTCATGTTTACCTCACTACTTTCCGGCAGTTGCTCAGTATATCAACTGCGTGTTTTCGTCCTCTGGCCTGGCCGCATGGCGCCTAGCGCGGCTCGAGGGTCAGCGTATCTTCCGCCTTCGTCTTCGGGAACTCCAGGGGAAAGCTGGTGCCGACGTAGTAAGAAGGCCATTGATCGCTGTAGTGAGAGGACGTGAACATACCGCTTTCTCCGATGGTCAAGTTCAGCAGGCTCTGTTGCGGCGCACCCAGGTCCACCACCATTCGCATCGAGGGCCCGAGTCGGGCGGTGGTCTGCTTCACTGTGGTGACGGCGCCGCTCATGGGCACCACTCCGACGTTGAAGGGGTTACGAAAGATGAGCCAGCTTCGCCGTCCCACCACCGGCAAGCTGCCGAACACCGGGTGAAACAATGCCACCCGGTGATATTCTCCGTAGTTCCAGCGCCGCACATCCGGACCCGCCATCCTCCTTCCGTGCTCGATGGCGTCGGTCAAGCTTTCCACCAGCAGCCTGTCCCAATCGTCAACCCAGCCCGCTGGGCGCTGGCGAAGCAGGTTTTCGACGACTTGGTAGGCGATGGGCGGCGAATAAAGAGCTCCGGCTTTGGAAGCAACGTCGGCCAGCGCGCGACGCAGCGCGTCGTAGACCAGGTCGGTGATCATCGCGCCTGCGGAATCCAGCTCCATCTGCCCATTCCACTCCTTTAAAACGGCGGCCGCGTCGGAAACCGGCGATGTCTTTACCGCGCGGCGCTCGCAGGCGGCCACAATCTGTTGCGCCAGGAAATAGTGAAAGGCGGAATAGACATCTTTCTGGATTGTGAGCATGCCGCCGGCCTTCCAACCGCCCGGCTGCCGGCCGAGAAGATCCTGAATTTGACGCGCGCGGTAACTCGGGTGGAAGTAGCCGCTGACGGTGTACGGATAGCCGGACGGAAAAGGGTTTTGGTTGGCGGTGACAATCATGCCCGACGCCGGGTTGTAGGCCGAGGGAAGCTCTTCAAAAGGTACGTAACCATCCCATTCCTGGTTGCCGGAGGCGCCGTCGAGCGGAACATCTCCGCTGAAGCCGCGGCGGATGGGCAACCGGCCCGCCACCTGGTAACCAATGTTGCCGTCGACGTCGGCATACACGAAATTCTGCGGCGGGCCGGGAAAATTGGCCAGCGCCGCGCGAAACTCGCTCCAGTTGCGCGCCCGGTCGAGCTGGTTCAAGGGAAAGGCGGTAATGCCGGCATCCGCCCCGGTCCACCGGATGGCGACGTTCGCGTTCCTGCCCACCGTGAGCACGGGGCCGTGCCCGGTCACCCAGTTGACGAACGTCTCACCCCGACCGTTTTTTACTTTAATCTCCTCCCGTTCCTGCCGAGCCTGTACCGGCCGCCCCTTCGACAGGTACATGCCCGTGCGCATATCGATCCGTTCGAGATAGCAATCCTCGACATCGAATTCCAGGCTGGTGACGCCCCACGCGATGCGCTCGTTCCGGCCAATAATCACCATCGGAATACCGGGCACGGTGACGCCTATTACATTGAGCCCATCGCCGCTCTCCAAGGCGATCTCGTACCAGATGGAGGGGATGCTGAAATCCAGATGTGGATCGTTTGCCAGGATCGGCTTGCCGCTGGCGGTGCGGCTTCCCGGCCACCACCCAGGCGTTGGAGCCGGGTGCGGGGTTGCCGGCGGCGTCCACCGGAAGCAGGCGCTCCACCAAGTCCCGTCTCCCTTCAGCCAGCATTCGGGCTTTGATCAGATCTCTCCGGTACGATTCGGTCAGCGTTCGATTCATCTGCAAGATAACCAGCAGACAGTCGCTGATGGTCCACGGCCGGGGCGTGTAGGACAGAACGGTGAATTCCGGGCGGCAGGTTGCCCACGTGCGTTTCGAGATAGAAGTTCACACCCCGGGCAAAGGCGGCCAGAATCCGGCGGCTCTCCGCATCGAGCCGGTCCTCCTGCTCGCGGGCGATCCGCCAGATCCGCATCCGGCGGGCCTGCCTGTCCAGCTCCAGGGTGGCCGGCCCGGTGACCTCCGACAAGGTACCGGAAGCCACGCGCCGCAGCATGTCCATTTGCCACAGCCGGTCCTGCGCGGTGACGAATCCCTGGGCAAAGACGGCGTCGGTGAGAGTGGCCGCGCGAATGTGCGGCACGCCCAGCCGGTCGCGCTCAATCGACACCTCGCGTTCCACCGGAGCGGCGATACTGCCCGACGTCTTGGGAAGAGGGCGCAGTGCGTACCAGTAAAACACGCCAGCCAGCGCCACCAACACCACGCCAATCAGGATGTTGAGGCCGCGCAGCGCTCTCCGCAGAAGCATGTCCGAATTGTACCGAATCGCCCCTTGCCATCCCGGGTTGTCCGGATGCCTCAATAATCGTATAGGATAGAGACGCTCTCATTTCCTACGCGATGGAAGGCTACTTCGGTTACCGGATTATCTTGCTGGGCTTGATCCTGGCCATTAACGGTTTTTTTGCCGCGTCGGAAGTCGCCCTGGTTTCAGTGCGGCCCTCGCGACTGAAATCGTTGGCGGAGGAGGGCAACCGGGGCGCCCACGCCGCCCTCCTGCTGCTGAGCAATCCGGAGAAGATGCTCTCCGTGGTCCAGGTGGGGGTCACGCTGGCGAGCCTCGGGCTGGGGTGGGCCGGCGAGGATACCGTCTATTCCCTGCTGTTGGTGGTCGCCGGGCCGTTGATCACGCCGGCCACCTCGGTCGCCTTCCACTGGGCTGCCCTGATTATCGGCTTCGCGTTGATTTCCTACCTGCACGTGGTGGTGGGCGAAGTGGTGCCGAAAAACGTGGCCATCGACAAAGCGGACCGTCTGGCGACCATCGTGGCCCCGATGTTGCTTTTCTTCGAGCGTGTATCGAGCCCGTTTGTTTTCGTCGTCGCCAAGAGCGCCGGCGCCCTTTCCCGCGTTCTCGGCGTCCGCCGCGACGAACACGGCTACGGCCACTCCGCCGAGGAGGTGAAGTTCATTCTGCGCTCCATCCGGAGCGCCGGCGGGTTGCGGCGGTTCGAGGAAGACGCCATTGAGCACCTGCTCGAAATGCACTCCTACGTGGTGCGCGAAGCGATGGTGCCGCGCAACAACATCGTCTCGGTGCCGGTAACCGCGTCGCTCGACGAAGTCCTGCTGGCGATGAACGAGAGCCGCTACTCGCGCCTGCCGGTTTATAACGGCACGCCGGAGAACATTACCGGCATCCTGTTCGCCAAAGACCTGCTGAAACTGTGGGACGAGCGCCGGCTCTCCAACCGGGGCCGCAAACAGGTTCGGCCGTTCCACCTGCGCAACTTCGTGCGCAAGCCGATGGTGGTGCCGGAAACCAAGCCGCTCGATCAACTGGTGGACGAGTTTCGCCAGAACCACCAGCACATGGCGGTGGTGGTGGACGAGTGGGGCACCATCGTCGGGCTGATCACGATGGAGGATGTGCTGGAACAGATCTTCGGGGAAATCGAAGACGAGTACGACGACCGTCGCGTGCCGCCGCTGCTGGAGGCGCCGGTGCTCGAGTTGGATGGTTCCACCAACATTCTCGACCTGGAAACCCAATACGACATCGAAGTGCCCAGCGGCGCCGGCTTCGAGACACTGGCCGGATTCCTGCTCTATCGCCTGGGCCGCATTCCGAAACCAGGCGACTTCGTCGAACACGGCGCACGCCGCTTCACCGTGCTGGAGATGGACCGCAAGCGAATCGCGAAAGTGAAGGTGGAGCGGGTGGGCACCAGCGAAGAGGTGGAAGAATAACCAGGCCCCTGTGCGAACACGTTAGCGCGGGCGCGACTCCGTGTACCATTTTCTGACCACGTCCATGGCCGGTTTGAGCCAGGGCGTCAGGCTTCGGTCTTCGGCGCCGCCCCGGCCGTTGGTTTCCACTTTCTCCACCACCGCCGCCGTCGATAAGTCGTCGGGCAGGGGATAGTAATTGTTCAACCCGATGCAATCGAACGGGCCCGTCGCTCATGGCTGCGAGTGTATCATCAATGCCAGCGAGGTGCGATCGATCATGTCCGTAGCCGCCAAAGCAGGCGCTTCCGTCGAAATCGCCCGGCTTCTCGGCGTGTGCCGTAGCCGTCTGCGCGAAGAATCCGAACCTGTCTTCCGCGAAGGGCAACTGAGTTTTTTCAAGAGTGGGAGCCAGGAACGCGATTCCATCGACAACTACGGCGTGCGGGGGCCTCGGCTGAAGCGAATCGAACAGGAAGTGTACCGCGCGGCGAAACTCTGGCCGGCCGCCTGGCGTAGCCGTTTCTGCGAGGAGCTCTGGAAAAGCGGCAAGCTGGAAGAGGGAGTGGTGGCCATCTATCTTTGCCGCCGTTTCGCGCGCGGGTACGGAGAAGGGGAATTTCACCTGTTCGAAAGATGGCTGGACCGTTACGTCCACAACTGGGCGCACACCGATGGGCTTTCGAGCTGGCTGTTGGCCGCCTGCATCGCCAACCGTGCGGAGCTTCGTTTCGAGCTGCGCAGGTGGGCCGTTTCATCAAACCGCTGGAAGCGGCGCGCGGCGGCGGTTGCGCTGCTGCAGGAAGCCAAGGCCGGGCGGCACACCGATTTCATTTTCGAGATAGCCGAATCGCTGCGCGGCGATGCCGACGACATGGTCCGAAAAGGCGTGGGCTGGTTGTTGAAGGAAACCTATCCGAAAAAGAAACGGGAAGTGGTGCGCTTTCTCGCAACACGCCCTGCGCCATTCGCCCGCTCGGTGCAACGGTATGCGGCCGAGAAGATGACCCCGGCCGACCGAAAGCGCGTGCTCGCCTGAATGGCCCCGTTGACAGTCCACACGTTGCGGGCTAAGAAACCACTGCCGCGCCGGCTTCGGCGACTGCGTGATCCTGTTCCCCCGATCCTCCGCTGACGCCGATGGCGCCGATCACTTTGCCCTCCTGGAGTAACGGAATGCCGCCGGCGAAGATCATGATCCGCCC
Source organism: Bryobacterales bacterium (assembly GCA_963810595.1). Lineage (GTDB taxonomy): Bacteria > Acidobacteriota > Terriglobia > Bryobacterales > Bryobacteraceae > CAWEOG01. The sequence goes on from CAWEOG010000010.1 coordinate 40,546, forward strand.
GTGATTCGAGACGTGAATGCCGAAGAACTGGCCGCCGGATTGGGAGTGTTCGGCCAGGTCCTTGGTGGCGATATCGAACGCGCGCGAAGTGAACGCCTTGTTGATCGAGATATTGATGCTGCCGATCCAGGCTCCATCCATCCGGACGTGCGCCACCAGGTTGCCCCCTTCATCCACTACCGCGATGTTCATCGGCTGCTTGATCTTGGCGGCCTTTCCGTTCGGCCGCGGCGATAACCTTCCGTGCCAGTGCCAGGTTCATCATGAGAATTCCTTGCCTCCACGTAAAAGTCGGATTCCTGCCTTTGTGTGCCCAGGTATTCATCAGCTTACACTGAATTGAGTTCTGTGCAAACGCCTACTTCCCAGATGGATTGGCGATAGCGGCCCGATTCCGTCGCGCCACGTTTCCGCACTCCTCAGATGCGTGCTGCCGATCACCCTAGTGTCCGTCCTCGCGGCCATCCGGTCTGGCAATCAAATACGCTTGAAACAAACCTGTCGGCGCTTGGATCTATACAAATAGGGATCACTTTCCTGGATTCGGCGACTGCGGTTTCGAGAACGGCGTGACGAATTCATCCTGTCCCAAGTCCATAGCGAAGGAGGATTAACATGAACGATTCAAGAGGTGGCGATCGACTTGGCTACTTCCTGTTGGGAGGCATCGCGGGTGCGGCAGTAGCGTTGCTGACGGCGCCGGCTTCCGGGCAGCGAACCCGCCGGGCCATCCGGCGAAAAGCGGAAGATGCCGCGGACTACATGCTCGACGCAGGGAAAGACCTTGTCGACGACTGCGAAGAACTGTACAAAACCAGCTCGGAACTTATCGAAGACGGAGCGCGTGAGCTCTCCCATCGGTATCGGGATCTGCTGGAGCGAAGTAAACAATTGGTGGACGAGACCACCGCGGTAATCCGGCATTGACGGTTGCTGCCCGCGCAAGAGACCAACGGCATCGGGATGTCAATAAAACCGGCTTAGCCAAAACCGGAGCTGACACGTGGTACGAGCTGTCCCCAGCGGGACTCAACTCGTGATCGTGGTTCGGAACAGCTTCATTGCCAGGGCGGGACAGGCGGGCAAACTTGCCGCCACGAGGGACACGCGGTGGCCGGCACCTGCGCTGGAGCACATCTCCAGCGCGAAGTGCCGGCCGCTTGACTTAGGGCATTGCCCGGCGTGGCCATACTGGCCATCGCTGCTTCGCAGGCGGTGAGCGGTTTCCGACCGCGCGCTTATTTCTTCGCGTCTCCGGTGGCGAAGCCGTGGAGCTTCACTTCCACTTTCTCTTCCAGGCTGTCGTAGTACTCCTTCAGGATGGCGATCACTTCGGGCTTCGAAAACTCGGGCGGTACGGGCTTGCCCTCGCTCATCAGCTTGCGCAGCATGGTGCCGGAGAGCAGCAGGCGGGCGCCGCCTTTGTAGTTTCCGTTCTCGTCGATGACGGCCTTGCTCTGGTGCGGACAGGTCTTCATGGAAGCCATGCAGCCGCACTCGTAGCAGTAGAACGTCCAATCCATGCACAGCGGGCGAAGCCGCAAGGCGTCCGGCGGAATCTCGTTGAAGATCTTCTGCGCGTCGAAAGGCCCATAGTAGTCGCCCACGCCGGCGTGGTCGCGGCCGACGATCAGGTGAGAACAGCCATAGTTCTGGCGGAACACGGCATGCAGGAGCGCTTCGCGCGGCCCCGCATAGCGCATTTCCATCGGGTACCCGCCCTGAATTACGCGGTCCTTGCGGAAGTACTTGTTCACCAGAGCGTCGATCGCCTTGACGCGAACTTCGGCCGGGATGTCGCCGGGCTTCAGCTTGCCCACGAGCTGGTGAATGTACACGCCGTCGCAGACTTCGATGGCGATCCAGGCCAGGTAGGCATGCGAGCCGTGCATCGGGTTGCGGAGCTGCAACGCGGCCACCGTGCTCCAGCCCCTTTCCTCGAACGACTTCCGCGCTTCCGAGGGCCGCTGGTAAATTCCTTCGAACATCTCGGGGTAGTAGGACTCGGACAGGACTTTTACCGGGCCGGCCAGGTTCACCGCCCCCTGTTCCATCACCTTCTGAACGCCGGGGTGGGCCGGGTCGGTGGTGCGAAAGACCTGCTGGCACTCATGTTCCTTGTCGATCGAGTACTTTTCGACGACCTTCATGGTGCCCATGATGGCCTCGGTCTCGACGTCCCACAGAGCCACTTCCTCGCCGATCGCAATCGTGCCGGCGAAGTCTTCCTCCGCCGAGAGCGTGATGGGGATGGGCCAGAACAGCCCTTTCCGGCTGGGCATGCTGTAGGAGTCGCAACAACCTTGCCAGTCGTCCTTTCCCATGAAACCTTCGAGCGGCGTGAAAGCACCGATGCCCATCATGATGAGGTCGCTGGTTTCGCGAGTCGTCATGGGTACCTTCTTCAGGCCCGCGGCTTTCTTCAATTCCTGCTGCCTGGCTTCCCCCTCGAGCAGAAGTGGGTTCAGCGTCGCACTTCCGTGCGGAGCTACTAAGCTGCTCATCAAATGTCCTCCTCTATGATCACGTTGTACTTCACTTAACAGAATAAAAAAGAGTTTGAGGTTCTGTCATCTCAAATATAGTCCGTCGGAGCGGTCTTGTCATGGGTTTTCTTGATGGACACAAGGCCTATAGGATCTTCCCCGTAGATGTAGAGAAAACAACGCTATGCAACCAGATGCAACTCGCCGGCGAACTGGCGCGCTGCGCGGACAAGGCCGGCCGCCCACTCGGGTGTCGCCAGCGCGTGCAGGTGGGTGTAGGAGGCCCACACCCTGCCGGCGACGATTCCGTCGCGCGCTTCGTAACAACCCGTGCCGCGCTCCACCGCGCAGGCGGCCGGCGGAAGCGGCAAGCCGGGGAGAATTCGGGAGTAGTGAAATTCGTGGCCCACCAGAATCGACCCTTCCGGGAAGAACGGATTCGCGACGTCGACGCGCAGCCGGGAATAACCATGTCCCTGGGGAGTGGGGCAGACCTCGACATCGAAAGGCAACACACCGGCCATCGGGAAGCGCCGTCCCTTCCACCAGATGGCGTTGGCCAGCAGCATCAGCCCTCCGCACTCGGCGTAAACCGGCATCCCGTTGGCGGCGGCCACGCGCAGCGATTCGAGAAGCCCCCGGTTGGCCGCAAGCGCCGCCGCATGTGTTTCCGGAAAGCCTCCTCCGAGATACAGTGCATGCAGATCCGCCGGAAGCCGGGTGGCTGTCAGCGCGGAGATGGGCGCCACGCGCGCGCCGGTGGCTTCCAGCGCCTCCAGGTTGTCGGGATAGTAAAACGTGAAAGCCGAATCCTTGAAGTAACCGATCGTGAGATCTCGTCCATCCACGGCGGACTGGGCATTGCCCGAGGAAACGGCGGCCAGTGGACGCGCGCGCCGGGCGATGGCGTAAATCTTCCCGGTATCCAGGCGGCCTTCGAGGAATTGCGCCAGGCTGTGCTCCAGATCCGAGATACCGGTGTGCTCCTCGGGAGGCACCAGTCCCAGATGCCGCTCCGGCAGCATGGTCTCCTCCGATGCCCGGGGCACCACGCCTACGACGGGAATGCCGCACACCGATTCGACGGCCTCGCGCAGAACCCGGGCGTGACGGGCGCCGGCGACGCGATTCAAAATCACGCCGGCTAGGTCGAGCTCCGGATCGAGTTTCTGGCAGCCCAGCACCAGCGCCGCCGCCGTGCGCGTCACCTTGGTGGCGCTGAGCACCAGAATCACCGGCGCGTTCAACGTCTTGGCGAGTTCCGCGGTACTGTGCGTGCCGAGCGAATCGGCGCCGTCGAAAAGTCCGCGATTGCCTTCAATGACGTTGAGGCCGCCGGAAAGAGCGTGACGGGCGAACGAAGACGCCACCCCATCGAAACCCATCATGAAGCTGTCGAGGTTGCGGGCGTGCCGGCCGGAGGCCCAGCCAAGCCAGGCGGCGTCGATATAGTCCGGCCCCTTCTTGAACGCCTGCACTTCCAGGGCGTCCCGCCGCGCCGCCAGGCACAATCCGAGCGAGATGAGAGTCTTGCCCGATTCGCCGGACAGTCCGGAAATGATGAGCCGCGGATGCACTGGGGCTCCGGTGACGTATTTGACCGCCGCCGGCGGGTTACAGAGTTGTTCCTTCTTTCGGAGGAAGCTGGATGTAGGAGCCGCCAAGATAGCTGTAGACGCAGCGACCCGAGTCGATCAGGATCCGGATGGCATGCTTGCAGTCGTCCTTGGTGCACTCCGCTCCGAACTTGGCGATCATCGCCTTGGTCAGGTCGCCGGCCTTCAGGTTCTTTTTGCCGGCATACTCGGCCACCATTTTGTACATCTCTTCGGCCACGGTTTCTGTCGTAATAGGCATAGTAATAGACCTCAAAATCCGCTCAGTTCACGCGAGCTAAAAGGCACTTCAATTGTAAGTCCCGGCCCGAATGCGGTCAAGAATGCGATTCCCGCCCTTCCGCTTTTTCCGGCGCGGCGGTGCGGAACAAGTAGTTGCCTTCCAGGAACTGACGCACGTACCAGTTCATCGCGTCGTGGCTCGTCATGTACATATCAAGCTGGCTGGTGGAGGCCATCAGGCGTCCGAGGATATCGAGATTGGCTTCCGTTTTTTCCGCGGGGGCGCGCTTGAACCAGGCATTCACCAGATCGCCGCGCCGGTCCACCTGGAAACCGTAGTGGCGGAGAACGGTTTCAATGAGCCGCGCGCGCAGGTTTCGGCGGAACCGGGTGGCACCGCCGCCGGAGAACCGGAACGAGATGTAGTTGTTGCTCGAAACTTCGGAAAGGCAGGCATCCACCAGCGAAAAGTGGTACGCCAGTCGGGAATTGAGGTTCATGTACTCGCCGGCCACCAGAAGGTAGCTCTTCTCGCCGAGCGCGCGGGTGGCGTTGCTTTGCGCCGAGAAGGACCCGGCCATAACGGAGGCCAGATCGCCCAGACCGGCCGGCATCTGGCGGGTCCACGTCACTGCCGGGTGGCTGATGCCTTTCCACAACCCCTGAAACGGGCGCGAGACAATTTGCTCGGGCCTCACCTTTTGAGCGGCCTCGTCGTCCAGGCGGAGGCCCCCGCCGAGGTCGAGGACATAGAGATGCACGGGCAAATCGCTCACCAGTTGCCGGCAGCGATGCCGGCCCAGCTCTGCCTCCATGTCGTTGATGTCGAACATGGCTTCGACGGCCTTCTCGTGGCTGAACCGGAGTACGTCGTGGGTGGATTTGCATCCGGCGGGGCGAAAGTTGAACGCCGAGGGATCGACCAGAGTGAGCGCCAGAAGCCGGCGGCTGACAGGATCCTCGGCTCTTCCCGAATAGCGCTCCACCTCGGAGAGCTCCACCTGCCGGGTGGGCCAGAACGCGCCGGCATAGACCTTTGCCTGGACTGCGTCCAGGCTGACCGGATCTCCATCGTGGAGCTTGTCGAAGACGCCTGGCGTCAGAAACACGGAGGGCACCTTGAACTCCCGCAGCAGTGCGGCCGCGTGGCCGGTTACATTTCCCCACTCCGCCACCAGTCCGGAAACACGAGGCAATACCGGCACAATCTCCGGAGACGCCTGCCGCAAGAACAAAACGGCGCCTTCCGGAGTGTTCGCCAGCTCGCCCGAGCCGCGAGCCAGATAGGCGGGGCCCGAGACACGTCCAGGATAGACGGTTCGTCCGCCAACCAGCAGGGGCTCCGCCTTCGGATGGGCCTTCAACCGCCTTCGTTCCACTTCCACCAGAGCGAGAGGGCGCGACTGCAGAATCCACGGATTTCCGCTCTCATCGACAGCCCACTCCACGTCTTGAGGCGACCCGAAATGATCTTCCAACCGCACCGCCCACGAGGCCAGCGTCCGGATAATTTCGTCTGGCAGGCTTGGCGCGCCCGCTTCAGCCGCGGCGACAGCCCGCCGAGCAATGCCGCCTTCGGGACTTAGAACAATCTCTTCGCGTTTTTCAACGAGCTGGCGTTCCACGATGGGGTGGGAGGAACGGCGGGACACGACGAACAGATCGGCGGGAGTCCCACCGCTGGCAACGTCGAGACCCAGGCCCTGGGTGGCGGTGATCCACAGGTTCTTGCTCCTGGGCTCGGCCGGATCTCTCGAATACATGATGCCGGCCGCGCGGGCTTTGATCACTGGAAGGAACAGAACCGCCAGGGGACTTTCTATTTCGAGCAAGCCGGTGGATACGCGATAAGAGAGGGCCCGCTCGCTGAAACGTCCGGCAACGACCGCTCTGTATGCGTCGACCACCTTGTCGGGAGGAACGTTGAGGAGAGTCAGGAACTGGCCGGCGTAGGTTCGCTCGCCCCCTTCACCGACAGCGCTCGACCGCACCGCCAGCCCTTGCCCGTCCCTGCTCAAATGCAGGGCGCGCTCGGAGACAGCCACTTCAACAGCCCTCGGCAAGGGAGCTTCCATCACCAAACCGACCAGCCGGGCCGAAATCGCACTCAGGCTGTCGAGCTCGTTCAGGTCGATTTCCTGAACGGCATCGCGGATCTGCTCCCATAGTGGGATGCCGCAAAACCGCCGGTACGCCTCAGTCGTCAGGACATATCCGTCGGGTACCGGAAGACCCAGTTTGTTTTTGATTTCCCCCAGGTAGGCTGCCTTGCCACCCACTTCCGCGACGGCGTCCAACCCAAACTCGGACAGCCAGCCGGAAAGGCGGGGTGTCGTCAGTTCCTGGCACGCGGCGACGTAGCGCTCCACCTCGTTGCGCTGCGCCTCCACCGCTGCCTGGAGCGATGCGTAGCTGGAACCGGTGAGACTATTGAGAGCGTCGACAACGCCGGAGGCCCGGGAGAAGATGTCGGCTACCCGGCCGCCCAGCACGTCGCGGCGAGGAGGAACGTATTGGAGATCTTCCTGAAGGCCCGCCATCAACTCCAGGCACTCGCTGTTGAGAGCCAACAGCTCGCGGAAACTCTGATACTTCTGGCGGATTCTCTCCTCGGCTAATCCGTCGGGGACGGAAGGCATCTTCTTTCGGCGCCGCCACCAGTTCATATCGGCTAAGGCTCCGGTTCAGCGGGCGTGGCCACGGGGTACAACGCCGGTACGCTCAATGGGAAATCACTCGTCTTTTGCCGAACAGGCGGGCCGCCAGAAAGTCGATGCCGAAGCCCGCCAATAGCGCTCCGATTACCGCGATCGCTCCGTACAGCGAGGCCCGCTCATTGGCCAGAATCGCCATGTCGGCCGGAAAGCCCACCTTTACCACCTTCAAAGGGACGGAAGCCGACTGGACGACAACACCATCCCGGCAGTAGTACACAGAAACCTGGTACGATTCCGGCGGCGCCTTTTTCGGCCATTCGAACTCGAGTCTGTACGGAACACCGTCGTTCCCCGCATCTCCCATGTTAATGGCGCCGGTGAAAACGCGGTAGAAGCCCTGCTCGCTTTTCAGCGTAAGGTAATTGGCACGGATTGTCTGGTTGTCCGCCTCCTTCGGCTCAACCCGCATTTGGCGCTCGATTGCCGATTGCGCGAGCTGATATTTCTCAATCGTCTCCGGGTTGAGAAACGATTCCACCGGCCGCCGGCTGAAACGCAGGAACAGGGACGGGACTCCCGAAACGTGCACCCTGCCGGAAGTGACCCAAATCGGGCCGGCGCGTGCCTTGCGGTTAAAAGTCTCCTCGTTATTCGGGCCTCTGACCACTACGATCACCTCCGCGCCCCGTTCGGCCCGGCCTTCCACGCTGACGGGAGCACCGCGGTAGAAAGAGCCGATTTCAATCGCCTGCGGGGAGATCTTTAGCGACGACGCCGCGGGCTTCCCGATTGGGGTGCCGGCAACGGCGGAGAAAATCAGAATCGCGGTGGCCTTCCATACGACGTTTCTGTTCATTGCTCTTTCCCGGCGCTCGCGCGCCTGCTGTACTAGCCCTTCTTGGCTATGTCCGTCTTTGTGACGTTCATCATCCGCAGTGCCTGGTTCGGATTCTTGTAGTAGTAGAGAACATCGTCTCCCACTTTCCAAGTATCCTCGGGCAACCGCAGGAATTGATCGTCGGCCTGTAACGTGACCAGTTTGCGGCTAACGGCGCAATACACGGTAATTCGCTTCTGTTCGCGGTCCACCACCGGAAACGACTTGCGCGCCACCCGGGAGTCGTCCGGCCCGACATTTTCGTGTTGTTCGACGGGCACATAGAGGATTGTCTTGAAGGCGCGGCTGGAATCATCGAAGAAGACCAGTTGATGGTTCGCAAGGTCGATGCCCGTCAGCTTGCCCGGCTCGGGAGCGGGACCCATTTCCTTGGGGTCGACGGGCACCTTGACAACCCGTGGAGGCAAGACGTCAAACCTCGGGTTGGAGGGATTCTGATGGTTCGAGTCCGCAATCAACGTCACCTCGCCCTTCGCCGCGTCGTACGCGATAACCCGGCCGCGCTCAACGCGGCCGAAGTTTCCGCACCCCGCGGCGGCGACGAAGAGTACCGCCATAAGCAGGATCTTCCACTGATGGTTGAGGGTTGCCATAGTCTTTACCTTGTCATGCGCACGCTCGCGCTTCGAGGCGCTTCATCGCCAATTCCTCCCGCACACCCGTGATGAACTTGCCCAGGATGTACAACGACAGGGAGGCGACCAGGCCGAGGATCAAAACGGTGGCGGCGACGTCGCACAGGCTCCTGACGCCGGGGAAATAAGAAGCGATCAGTTTCAAAGCGATCGAAAAGGCGCAGCCAATCACCGCCACGCCAAAGAATATCCGTATGCCGTAGCCCTTAACGTACTTGGTGGCGACCGATCCGATTTGGGCGCCGATGGACGCCCCGATCAGCATGATCACCGCGGCCAGCAGCTCCGTCCTGCCCTTATAGCTATACGAGGCGGCGCCGTACAAACCGGAGATGGCCACTTCGAACAGGTCCGTGCCCACGGCGATGTGAGTGGGGACACCCACCAGATAGATCAATGCCGGCATTCTCACCAGTCCTCCCCCGATGCCCAACACGCCGGCCAGAATACCGGTGGCGAAGCTCACGGAGATGGGCAGCCAGGCAGAGCACCGGATGCCCGCCTTTTTGAAATGCACCACCGGCGGAATCTTGATCTTCTGCAGGGTCTTGTGCCACTCGATGCCGGTGGAAAGCGCATCCACCGGCCTGCCCAGCGCCCTTGCCTCCCGGTCTTTTTTCCGTTTCCTGGAAACGTCGGTAAAGACCAGCCAGGCGATGGCGGCCAACAGTCCTAGATACCCGAAACGGACATAGGTGTCCACCTTGCCAATCTGTTCGAGCCACATGATTGTCTGGGCGCCGGATTCGAAACCGCAGACCGTGCCGATGACCATGATGCCCCCCAGTCGGTAGTCCACATTGCCGAACTTGCCGTGGCGCATCGTGGATATCAGCGATGGGCCCGCCATTTGGGTGATATCCGTCCCGATGGCAAAGGCCATGGGGAAGCCTAGAATATTCAGTCCGGGAGTGACCATCCAGCCACCCCCCATGCCAAAGAAACCGCCGATCATTCCGACCCCGAAGCCGAGCACCACCAAACCGGGCCAGAATATCTCAACGCCGGAAATAGGCATTAGTGCGTGAAGCCAGTCCATGCGACAGATCTCCTTTGGAAACGCTGTAACAGCCTCGATCCTAGTGCTCCGCCAATTTGCGGTTTTTCAAATCGATGCCGATCCGTGCCATAAAAAATTCGGTAATCGAACCTAACACGAACGCCAGGCTGGGAATCACGATGATGGTCAACAGGGCGAAGGCGAGGTGGCTCTCATTGTAGATATTCGACCACCATGCCTCCCAACCGGAGAACCTTCGACTGTCGGCGACAATGACTACCTCGTCACGAGGGCCCTCGGCCGTCAAGGCGATAAGGGCCGAAGCCGACAAGAGAAACAACAGTTTGAGGACTCGTTTGCATGAAGTACACATGATTCCACCTGCCCAATGGAAATAACGGGACGTCCACGCGGCGGTCTCGACCCGGAACTGCAGGGCCGGCCAACACGAGATCGGAACTCTCGCGCGGAGTTAGGGTATTGTGAAGCGCCCGGGTGCCCGCCATCGTCGACCGGTCGTCATCGAGCCTCAAGCTCGCATGCGAACTGGCGGGAGAGAGCAGGCTATCGGGTGTCAGCGTGATGCCGACGATCATTTTTACGACTACGATCAGCGCGAGGCTGGCCAGAATGATGAGTAGCTGCTCGCCGCGCAGGTAGCGGCTGGCGCGCGCGCCGATCTGTGCGCCGACGGTGGAGCCTATCGCCAGCAGAAGCGCCAGCAAAAGGTCGACCGTGTGGTTTGTGGTGGACTGCATGTACGTTACACCGGCGCAAGTGAAGAGAATCTGGAACAGGTCGGTCCCGACGGCGACGTGCGGCGGCATCCGCAGCAGGTAGACCATCATCGGGACCATGATGAATCCGCCCCCGACTCCCATCACCGCCGCCAGGATGCCAACCAGGGCACACAGGACGAACGGCACAAAGACCGAGTGGCGAACCTTCGAACGCGGAAACTCCATTTGAAAGGGAAGTCGACTCAGAATGCTCTTCTGCCTGGGCATTTTCCGGCCCTTGGGGACTACCGATCCGCGCCAAAGGGTCCGCAGGCTTTGAACGAACATGGAGCCGCCGACGCCGCCCAGCACCACGATGTAGGTGAGGGTGATCAGCAGGTCGGCGCTACCCAGGGTTCGCAGTATTTTTATCAGTTCCACACCGACTGCACCGCCGGCCAGCCCGCCCAGCAGCAGGATGCCGCCCATCTTGTAATCCACGTTCCCGAGACGGAAGTGCGCGGCGACACCGGAAGAGGACGCTGCCAGAATCTGGCACGAGTCGGAAGCGGCAGCCACGGTTGGGGGAATGCCGATCATCATCAGGATGGGCGTAAGAAGAAACCCGCCACCGACACCAAGCAGGCCCGAAAGAAATCCAACCAGAGAGCCGACCCCGATCACCAGCACAAGATTGATGCTGATGCCGGCGATAGGCAGGAAAATCCACACCTTTCACCTCCCCATTCGCGGCTTAATGCCCCATCCGGCAGGTCCATTCCGGACGGGGCTACGGGTGGTAAAAAAGACTTTCTTATCCTAAACGGTCCGTAAGGCAGAATCCTATATCGATTCGCACGACCGATGCAAGGGCTCCCGGGTCCCGCGGCTTCAAGGGCCCGCCAAGTAACTGTCATGCCTCGGTAAATCCCTGTGCTACGCTAGGCCAGTGATCGAGTCCTCGCCCCCGAAAAACGAGTGGATTCGCCAACAGGCGCTGCGATTCGACCAGGCGCTCTCCAACCCGCCGCTGGTCTGGCGCGACACCACCGACTACATGGCGATCGAGCGCGACCACGTCGTCGATCTCGAAGGGACTCTGTTCCTGGTCCGGTGCAACGAGCACGAAGGACGATTCGGAATCGACGACCAACCCAAGTTCTGGGTCAAGCGCGCCCTGAATCTCCACACCGGGAAAATGTACATCCTCAAGCTGGGCTGCCAGGAGGAATTCAAGATTCGCGTGGGGTCCCTGCCGGTGCGCTGCGTGCGAAGCGCCGAGAAGGAAGGGCGCGTTCTCGAGCTGGTTCGCGGCGACGCAAGATTCATGCAAGGCTATACGGCGCGGGACGCGCGCGGCAACCTGGTCAGGGTGATCGATTTCATCCCCGGGATCGATTTGCTCAGCTTCTTGCATTCCCTCACACTGGGCCACGAGGAATACTCCCAATCCCTGCTTCCCGGCATCCTGGCCAAAATTACCGACAGCCTCCGGGGCATTCAACTGCTCCACGACGAGGGGCTGTGCCATGGCGACATCCGCAACGACCACCTGCTGGTGGAACGCGAATCCGGCCGCTACCGCTGGATCGACTTCGATCTGAACCAGGATTTCTCCGATTTCGACGTCTGGAGTGTCGGCAACATTCTGCATTGCGTCGCGGCCAAGGGATTTGTCACTTTTCGCGACGCCATTCGCGAGCAGCCTCAGCTTTCCGGGCAGTTGTCCGAGGACGACGCCTCCGTGTTCTTTGCGCACCGCGTGATGAACCTCCGCATGGTCTATCCTTACCTTCCCGCCGGGCTGAACGAGATTCTGCTGAAGTTTTCGGCGGGAACTCGTGTTTACTACGACAAAGTCTCCCAAATCGCGGACGACCTTGCGGAATGCGCGGCATCGCTGGGGTGGGAGTGGAGCGCCGCTTGAGCCGCGGTAACGTACAATGCATCGCAGAAGCGCAGTGCTGGAATTAGCTCTGGCGGCCACCTTGGTGATGGCGGCGCTGCTGCTGGTGGTCACCTGGCTCTCGCTCCGGTGGCAGCGTGCCTGGCTTCTGGAAGAGGCCGAACGGGGTGTCCTGCTGGCCAGCGACGCCGTCGAAAGCAGTCTGCGGATGGGAATGATGCAAAACGCCAGGGAGGAGGTGCTGGCAAGCATCCAACAGATCACCCGGCGGACGCAGATCGAACGAATCCGCCTGATCGAACATCGCGGCAGGATTGGCATGTCCACGAGCCAGGCGGACTTGGGCCGTCAGGTGGCGCCTGGCTCCGCCTCCTGCACAATCTGTCACCGGAACGGAGGAGCAAATACCATTCCGGTGTCCGCGCGGGACAGAATCCGCGCCGTTGTCGAGGACAATCGCATTCGCGCCTTCACCCCGGTGTTGGCCGAGCCGGGATGCGTCACCGCGGCCTGTCACCAGCGGGACAAGAAATCGGGAGTCCTGGGAGTGATTGACATCAGCTTGTCGCTGAACGACGTGGAGCAGGACTTGGCCCGGCTTCGGTTCCGGCTCGTCGTTCTGTCGGCGGCAACCATTGCGCTGGGTGGCGCGTTGATCTGGTTTGCGCTTGCCCGGCGGTTTCGGAGCCCGATGGAGGACCTGCTGCGCGGCATCCGGCGTGTCGCCGCCGGCGACTTGAGCCATCGCATCCCGGAGCGGTCTTCCGACGAGTTCGGAGAACTGGCCCGGTCGTTCAACGTCATGAGCCGGCAACTGTCGGACGTCCAGCAGAGTCTCATCCAATCCGAGCGGCTGATCTCGATGGGTAAGCTGGCGGCGGGCGTCGCCCACGAAATCAATAACCCCCTCACCGGCATCCTGTCGTACGCCGAAGACCTGCTTGCGCGGACAACGCCCGGCGATCCCCACCGCGAGGATTATGAGGTGATCGTCCGCGAAGCCTTGCGGTGCCGGCAAATCGTCCGCGGCCTGCTCGATTTCGCGCGCCAGGATCCCGCATCGCCCGCTCTCGTTCGGCCCGGCGACATCCTGGAGAAAGCCGTGGACGTGGTTGTGCGTCAGTCGGTTTTTCGCAATATTAAATTCGAGCGAGAGGTCGCGGCCGAATTGCCGAGAGTACTGGCGGACCCGGTGCAGATGGAACAGGTGTTGATCAACCTGATTGTCAATGCACAGCAGGCCATGCCGAACGGTGGAGTGATCACCCTGGGTGTGCGAAGCGCTGATGGCGGCAACCGGGTGGAGTTCTCGGTGAGAGACGAAGGCACAGGGATTCCACCCGAAATCCGATCTCGGATTTTTGATCCGTTCTTCTCGACCAAAGGCGGCAAGACTGACGGTCTCGGCCTGGCTGTGTGCCTGGGAATCGTCCGCCAGCATGGGGGTAAGATTGATTTTGAAAGCGAGCCCGGACGAGGCACCATCTTTCGGGTGGCGCTCGCCACCGCCGGCGCCGGGCAACGCGGCGAAGAGAATGCGACTGAAGGATAAGCGCATCCTGGTTGTCGACGACGAGGAAGTGGTCCGGAATGCGGTGCGCAAGGCGCTCGGTCAGGACGAATTCCAGATCGACGCCGTGTCCAGCTCCGAGGAGGCCCTGAAACTTCTGGCGGCCGGTTCCTACGATCTGATCCTCGCCGACCTGATGATGCCCGGCATAGACGGGCTCGAGCTGCTGGAACGCGCTCGCGCCCTCGGCGTGGGCGCGCCCGCGGTCATGATCACCGGATACCCAACCGTGCAGACCGCTCTTTCCGCCAGGCGCCTGGGAGCGTTTGAATATCTCACCAAGCCGTTCACCCGCGAAGAGCTGCGCAGCGTCGTGGTGCGCGCTATTCGGTCGGCGGAGGACGATGCGGCGAGGGCAACGCCCACTCCGGCGGAGTGTTCCGAGCCGGTGTACGTCATATCCGGCCACACCTGGGCCCGTATCGAACGCGGCGGCGCCGTGCAGATAGGCATGACGTGGGCCCTGGCTCGGACAGTAGGCGAGGTGCAGAGAGTGGTTCTTCCGGGAAGAAACGACGAACTCGAGCAGGGCAGGATGTTTGCCGTGGTCTACGCCGCCGACAACGTGGAACACTCGCTTCACTGCCCGGTGAGTGGGTGGGTTCTGGAAATCAACCAAGCCGTGCTCCGGAATCCGGCCCTGGCGGGGCAGGACCCGGAGAATCTGGGCTGGTTGTTGCGGGTGCTTCCCAAGAACCTCGAGCAGGAAATCTTCAACCTTTCGCCGTTGTGATCCCCGCCGGCGCGGCCGGGCGGAGATGCTAGACTCTAGGAGCGCGACGATGAACGTTCTCGAACTCACGCTGGTAATCGGTATTGGTTCCCTTCTGGCCGGCTTTTTGGGAGCGTTGACGGGCCTCGGCGGCGGCGTGATTATCGTGCCGTTGCTGAGCCTGGGGTTGGGCGTCGATATCCACTACGCCATCGGAGCTTCGCTGGTCTCGGTGATCGCTACTTCCTCCGGCGCCGCCGCGGCCTACGTCAAAGAGGGATTTTCGAACATTCGCATCGGCATGTTCCTCGAGGTGGCGACCACCCTCGGAGCGCTGCTCGGCGCTTACCTGGTGTCGATAGTTTCCTCGCAGATCATTGGAGTGATTTTCGGTGTCGTGCTGTTCTATTCGGCGTTCCAGTCGATGCTTACGCGGCATGAACACCCGTGCCGGGAAGATTCGCCGAAAGACCGGCTGGCCACCCGGCTGAAAATGCATGGAAGCTACCCCACCGCGCTGGGCGAGAGGCGCTATTGCGTGCAAGGGGTTCCGCTCGGATTCGGGCTCATGTTCGGAGCGGGCACGCTTTCCGGATTGCTGGGTATCGGCTCCGGAGCGGTGAAGGTAATCGCGATGGACCAGGCCATGCGGCTGCCGTTCAAGGTCTCGAGCACTACCAGCAACTTTATGATCGGGGTTACCGCCGCCGCCGGCGCCGGCGTGTATCTCAGCCGCGGGTACGTCGACCCCGGATTGGCCATGCCGGTGGTCCTCGGAGTGCTTGTCGGCTCGTTCGCCGGCGCCCGGTTCCTGGCCGGCGCGCGCACGACATTGCTGCGGCGCATCTTTGGGGCGGTGGTGTTCGTGCTGGCCTTCGAGATGATCTACAACAGTCTCAAGGGGAGACTCTAAAATGGCAAGCCGTGCAAACGCCTGGGATGACGAAAAAGTCGAGAGGTTGATGGGCAACCTGCTACGGGCGGGCGTGGTGCTGGCCGCGCTGGTGGTGGCAGCCGGCAGTCTCCTGTATCTGGCCCGGCACGCAACCGCATCCGCCGCCTACGGCGTGTTTCATGGAGAGCCGGCGAATCTTCGCAGCCTGCCCGGGATTGTCCGCGGGGCTTTCTCACTCACCGGGCGCGGCATCATCCAACTGGGAATTCTGCTCTTGATCGCGACGCCGGTGGCGCGGGTGGCGTTCTCGGTATACGCCTTCGCCCGCGAACGCGACCGCATGTACGTGGTCATCACCCTCATCGTCCTCACCGTCCTGCTTTACAGCCTCTTCGGACAGCATTGACGAAGCGGCGCGCGGCGGAGATTCCGGTTCTTGCTCAGCGGGCGGAATTCCCCGGCGGGAAACAGGCGGCCAATCCAAGGTCGTTCGCGAGCAGATCCCTCAGCCTCTGTTCCCTGATCCAGGAACGGTGGTAGTTCCGGGTGCCGAAATAGATCACCAGGGTACTGAAGAGAACCAGCCCGGCGTCGAAGAAGGTCCACTTGGAGACGCCGAAATAGCGGAAAAACGTGACGCCAAGCGTGAGGAACGCAAGGCCGGTGCGAATCAACGCAAGGCAGGTTCGCCGCTCGGCGAGTTCGGTGCGCTGGAGCGACAGGCGCGTTCTCGTGGCGGCGGTGATGGTTCTGTCGCGGGCCAGATCGGTGCGCTCCCTGGCTTGATCGGTCCGCATTTCGGAAAGCGATGTCCGGCGCGACGCCATCTCGGTCCGCTGGGCCGCCAGCCTGGTCCGTTCCTGGGTTTCCTGCGTTCTCTCGTGCGCCAGTTGCGTCCGGACGGTGGCCAGTTCCGTGCTACGGGTGGACAGGTGCGTCTGTTCCCGCGTCAGAGCGGTTCTTTCCTCCGCCAGGCCCGTCTGAGTTTCCGCATGTTCGGCGGTTTTCGACGAATACAGCGCCAGGTTGGAGGTGGTTTCCGTCCTCTGCCGGGCCAGTTCGTTCTGTTCGATCAGCGCATCGGTCTGCTGGCGCTCGAATTGAGCCATCTTCCTAAGCAGCATGATGACGCGGTCCACCACCTGCCCTTGCTTCTCGCCATAATGCAGTTCCACCATAACTTCACCTCATCCGTGTTTCGTTTTCAGCTCTCGCCCACGAGGCCGCCGCGCCAACCGCGGCCCCGCTTGTCGTGAACGCAGGCGCATAGCCCGTCTCGTACTCGACACTGCGAACTCCCGGGACCGCCTCGGCAACCGACAGGGCCGTCTGCCGGTCGGTCTTGGAAAGGTACGGTCCAACCAGACGAAGCGCGCCCTGTTCCACGCCGGCTGCCAGTTCCAGCCGCATTGTTCGTGAGTCGAGCGCCAGCGACGCCAGCGCCTGCGTCGCGAGATACTCGTTCTCGACCTGGGCGACGGATTCGGGCGTGGGCTGGAAATCCGGCTCCAGCGTCAGCTTCCGGAGCATGTCGCACGCTCCGTGGAGCGAGAGGCGCTCGATGTTTACGCAGACGTCATAGATGCCCGGATCGCGAATGTCCACGCCGTACATCCAGCGTGCCCACTGCAGCCTCTCGTGGTCGACGTGACGAACATACTCACGGGCTTCCGCTTCCGAGCAGCCCAGCTTCTGGCGCGCCCTGGCGACTCTCAATTCCATGGGGGCGATCAACCTGACGCGTACGAAGTGGGCGACCCGGTTCAGCAGCAGGTGGCCGGAGTAGCCGAAATAGGCAAGCCTTCCCTGGCGGGCGCGTTCCAGCAACGCGCGCTTCATGAGGATTTGATAGGGACGGCGAAGTTCACTGAATTGCTGGTAGTCGTCAACCACCTTCAGAAGCCGTGCGGTGACACGCGTGGCCAGGTCGCCGTAACCGTTAACGGCGACCAGCAAATCTTCCCGCGTCAGGCAACTGATTCCTTCGTGCTCCGCCAGGCACCGGCCGATCATCTCGCCTCCGGTCATAGTGCCTCGCGAGATAAGCAGAATCGTGGTAGCGTCCATACAACTCTCCTCCGCGCTCGCCCGAGCGGCGTCCGCAACCACGCCCAGCACCGTCCGTGAATATCATACCTAAGACTCCGAAAAAACAAAACTGAAAAAGCACACGTATCCGCCGGCGCCGAAAGTTGAGGGCGTCGAGAACACGCGAAAAGCGGATGCAATTCGGCGAGGGGTTCGTGCTCAGTAGGTCGAGGACCAGACCAGCTCTTCCAGATGCAGCTCGGTTATGCCGGCTACGGTGCCGACGGAGCGGCGCACCTCTTCGATCTCGTCGGGCGAGGTGAGCTTGCCGCGGATGAATACGACCCCCTTCTCGGCGGTGACTTCCACCTCCAGGTGTGAGGTGGCCGAGTTGATCGCCAGGTTGGCGCGGACGCGGCTGCTCAGCGACAGGTTGTCCATCGCGGCCTGGCATTCAGGCGTGAAGTCGAAACACCTCTGCTGCTTCACCACCGCGGTGAGGCTGCTGCAAGCGGTCGGAATGTTGATGTACTCCAAGTTGAGCACGATGTCGTAGAGCGCGGGATCTTCCCAGTCGACGCCGTAAAGAAACTGCGTCCACTTTCTCCGGTCCTGGTCGAGCTTTTCGATATAGGCAGTTCCTTCGCTGGCGCTCATTTTCAGGCGCTCCTGCAGCAGGCTGAGGCGAAACGCCATGGGAGCGATGATACGCACCCGGAGGACCGGGCCAACACCTTTTAGCAGAAGGTGGCCGGCATTGCCGTGGTAGACGGCCTGCCCGTTGCGCACCTCTTCCGCCAGGGCGGCTTGAATCAGAGCCAGGTAGACGTATCGCTTGTGCTTGAAGCGTTCCAGGAATGCCGGTGGCTTCAGCAGAGCTTCCAGCAGCTCATCCTGGGAAACGCCGCTGGCGGCGGCCCTTTCCACAATCACGTCACGGTCGATACAGCGGTATTTCAAGCGGGCCGCCAGACAGTCCGCCAGCATCTCGCCGCCGCTGAAGGAACCTCTGGAAATGGTGATTACGGACATATCCTCTCCACGCTGCTCGTCACCGTTCCAGCCCGGGCCCTGGTGCTCAAACGCCTGCCTCGCTAGGACCGGAACGAAGTTGGCACTATGATAACATCAGTGGCGGTTGGCGCCATAGGAGTAAGTCGGCGTTGGTGACCAATTCAATCGGCGAAGGGTTCCCCGCTGGCAAAGTCTATCTGGTCGGAGCCGGACCAGGCCACCCCGACCTGCTCACCATCAAGGCGGCGCGGCTGCTCGAGGCCGCCGACGTTGTCGTTTACGACCGCCTCATCCAGGAAGAAATCCTCTCCCTCGCCAGCCCTTCGGCGGAACGAATCTACATGGGCAAGCCGGTTGGCAGGCACGATTCACGCCAGGACGAAATTCACGAATTGCTGGCCAGGAAAGCACGGGAAGGCAAGCTGGTGGTGCGGCTGAAAGGGGGCGATCCGTTCCTGTTCGGCCGGGGCGGCGAGGAAGCGGAGTATCTGGCCGGGCACGGCGTGCGGTTCGAAGTGATTCCCGGTGTCTCGTCGGCGCTGGCGGCGCCGCTCAGCGCGGGCATCGCCATAACTCATCGGAACGCTGCTTCCTCGGTGGTCATCGCCACGGGGCACGAAGCTCGAAAAGAGCAAAGCGGAATGGATTGGGAAGCCCTCGCGCGTGCCGAGACGCTGGTGTTTCTGATGTGCGTCAATACGGTGGGCATCGTTGCGCAACGGCTGATGGAACACGGCAAAGACGCTGCGACGCCGGCGGCGATGATTCAGACCGCCTTCTGGCACAGCGAACGCGTGGTGACCGCCACCCTGGGGACGATCGCCGGCGAGGTTGTGTCCGCCGGCATCACGCCGCCGGCGACGCTGGTGGTGGGTGAGGTGGTGCGTCTCAGGGAAAAGCTGGCCGGCGCTCAACGCGACCTCGAACAAAGCCCGGACCGAAGTTCGCGGTTCCAGCCGGCGCCAGCGCCCGACGAGCTGTTGCGGCTGGCCTCGGCCGGCGTGGGCAGCCAGGCTTTGAGATTCGCGCTGGCGCTGGGACTCTTCGACCAGCTCGAAGAAATCACGCCCGCCTCCGACCTGGCCCGTCGCCTGGATTTGAACGCTGCCGCGCTGGTTGAAATCCTGGACAGCCTGACGGCGCTAGGGGTGTTGGAATTCTGCGGCGCCGGATACCGGAATCTGGAGCTGGCTTCGCGCTACCTCACAACGGGCTCGCCGGAAAGCCTGAAGCCGGCTGTTCTCCACCTGGCCGCGCAGTCCGGCCGCTTCGAAGACCTGGAAAAGTACGCCCGCGAGGGCCACGCGGCTTTGGAATCGGAAGACGATGGGCGGCATCGCCATAAAGTCTGGGCGTCGCTGGCTCGGTTCGCCGCTCCGGTGGTGGCCGAAAAACTGGATCTTGCCCGGCGCGACCCCGTTCTGCTCATCGGGTGGGGCGCGGATGAATATCGCGAGGCGTTGTCGCAGAGCCGGGCTCCCGTCACCGTGATCGCGCGTGAACCATCGGACGTAGACCCCATCCCGGGCGGGAAACGCTACGGCGCCATCCTGCTTTCGGGAGTGTTCGGTTTTTCCCCACCGGAGGACATCCACCGGTTGCTGGGACGGGCTGTGGCTGCACTTCGGGACGACGGCCTGCTGGCGTTCCACGACGCATTCCTGCCGGCGGGCGCGATGTCGCCTCCCGAAGTGCTGCTGAGAGTTTTGGGAAACCACATCGACGGCGGACGACCCGGAAACTGGTCCGTCGAGTCGCTGCGGCAGGCGCTGCGGGACTTGGGTCTCGGGCGGGTCCGCTCGGAGACTCTCTCCGCCTCGTCGGTATTGGTGACGGCGGCCCGCGCCGCCGGATAGATGGAGCTGAGATGGCAAAAATAGCAATTCTCTACTGCAAACGCATCAAAGACCATTCCTGCATCGCCTGCGCCAAGTGCTACAAGGGCATGCACGAGAAGAACGCGGAATTCGCACGCCACGACGAGATCGAGTTGGTGGCCATGACCGACTGCGGCGATTGTCCCGGATTGGTGGTGCCTCGCGTGAAGCTGCTCACCGAGTTGACCAAGAGCCTCGGCCGCGAGATTCAGACCCTCCACCTGGGGACGTGCGTCAAACTCGCGATGGAAACGGCCCAATGCCCCATCGATTTCGACGAGCTGAAGATCACGCTGGAGAAAAACTTCGGCATCGAGGTGGTGCTGGGCACCCACTCCTACTAGCCGCGGGCCAGGATCGCGGCGAGTGAAATCTGCGGGGTGTGCCGTCGTCAGACCCGCTGTGGGAAATTTCAACGCTCCTGTGTGGAATTTGGCGACTCGACGCAGGAACGAGATTCGAGTTTTGTCGATCTTTCGCCCCCTCTCAAGCCGCCGTCCTTCGCAGGGCCCGCAAAAGTATTTCAGATATTAAAATCTTCTTGACCTGAAATATTATTTGGGCGTAAAGTTCAATTGATAACACAAGTGGAGAACGCAGAACAGGTGTCGGCCTTTCAGCGTGGCTCCGAGCCACAAAGTGGGCCGGTGCAAGACGAATCCATTTCGGCGGGTCTGAGCAACGAGTTCTTAAGCAGTGCCCGCGTTTTCGCCTGGTCGGTCCGCGAGATTCTCGAAAAAGCGGTGCTCGAGCAGGTAGCGGGGGAGAAGCTCACCTTTCGCCGAACTGAAGGTTCTCTACCTGGTAGAACACACCGACGAGCGCACCTCCATCGGTGACGTCGCCGAGTTCATGGGTGTCAGCAACTCCGGCGCCAGCCAGGCGGTGGACAAGCTGGTGCGCCGGCGGCTGCTCAAGAGGGAGGAAATCCAGGCGGATCGCCGTTCCACCCAACTCTCCCTGACGGAAGCAGGCCGCAAGCTTCTGTCTGCCTACGAAGCTGCCCGGCACGAGAAGGCCGTCGAGGCGTTCGCGCAGTTCTCCGAGCAAGAACTGCTGTGGGCGGCGGAGCTTTTGGACCGCCTGGCCGGCAGCCATCGTCGATCCAGCGGACGACCCGGAACATCTCTGCATGCAGTGCGAGATCTACTACCGCGACAAGTGCCGATTTGGGGAACTGGGCCGCCGCAATTGTTTTTACCAGCGTCGCAAGAGCGAAAAAGAGGACCCTCGTGGAGCGGCTCAGCGGGGGGTCGTGTACGGAAAAGAAGGAGGTTAATGAATGCCAAGCTACGTCAATCCTGAAAAGTGCGACGGATGCAAAGCCCTGGACAAGACTGCCTGCCAGTACATTTGTCCCAACGACCTGATGGTCCTGGACAAGGAAGCCATGAAGGCGTACAACCGCGACGTCAGCGATGTGCTGGGAGTGCTACAACTGCGTCAAGATCTGCCCAACGCAGGCCGTGGAAGTCCGCGGCTATGCCGACTTCATGCCCATGGGAGCATCCGCCACGCCGTTGCGCTCCACGGACTCCATCATGTGGACCGTGAAGTTCCGCAATGGAACACCTGAAACGGTTCAAGTTCCCCATCCGCACCACGGCCGAAGGGACGGCGGTGCCGGACGGCGGATTTGAAACCCAAGGCGATCTGTCGAGCCCGGCCCTGTTCACGGAGCCAAGCTCGCTGGGTCTGCCCGCAGGTCTTCAGCACTGAGCCGATAGAGAGGAGGAACTCACAGATGGCAAATTTCGAAACTGTAATCGTGGAAACTGACCTCCTGATCGTCGGGGGTGGCATGGCCGCCTGCGGGGCGGCGGTGGAAGCGGCCTACTGGGCCAAGCAGAACGGCCTGAAGGTCACGCATGGTGGACAAGGCCGCGGTCGACCGCTCCGGCGCCGTAGCCATGGGGCTGTCCGCCATCAACCAGTACGTCGGGCCTCAGGGACGGCAAGAACTCGGTCAAGGACTACGTCGACTACGTCCGCAACGACCTGATGGGCGTCACACGCGAGGACTTGGTGGCCAATATCGCGCGCCACGTGGACTCGACGGTCCACCTCTTCGAGAAGTGGGGCCTGCCCATCTGGAAGGACGAGGAAGGCAACTACGTCCACGAAGGCCGCTGGCAGTTGATGATCAACGGCGAGTCTTACAAGGTCGTGGTCGCCGAGGCCGCCAAGAACGCCCTGCTGCAGATCGGCGTGGGCGAGATCTACGAGCGCGTCTTCATCGTGGGCCCGCTTGATGGACGGCGAGCGGTGCGCCGGCGCGGTCGGGCTTCTCGGTTCGCGAGAACAAGTTCTACATCTTCAAGGCCAAGGCCACGCTGGTCGCCATGGGCGGCGCGGTGCACGTCTTCAAGCCCAGGAGCTCCGGCGAAGGCATGGGCCGCGCCTGGTATCCACCATGGAATTCCGGTTCCTCCGCCTACTTCACCCTGAAGGCCGGCGCGGAGATGACCTGCCAGGAAGTGCGCTTCATCCCGGTCCGTTTCAAGGACGCCTACGGTCCGGTCGGCGCGTGGTTCCTGCTGTTCAAGTCCCGCGCGACCAACTCCGAGGGCGGCAACTACATGGTGGAGCGCAAGCCGGAACTGGAGAAGTGGGGCTCGTACGGAAGGGTGAAGCCGGTTCCCGCCAACCTGCGCAACTACCTCGGCATGCTCGACATCATGGAAGGCAAGGGCCCGATTTACATGCGGACCGAAGAAGCCATCGGCAACATCGCCGAAACCTACAAGGACGACCCCAAGGCCTACAAGAAGAAAATGAAAGAGCTCGAGTCGGAGGCCTGGGAAGACTTCCTCGACATGACCATTTCCCAGGCGCTGCTCTGGGCCGCCACCAACGTGCAGCCCGAAGAGCGCAGCTCTGAAATCGCCGCCGCCGAGCCCTACTTCATCGGTTCGCACTCCGGCGCTTCCGGCGCCTGGGTGAGCGGACCCGAGGATCTGCAGACCGCCGAAACCAACGGGCGAGTATTTCTGGGGCTACGCGAACATGTCCACGGTGAAGGGGCTGTTCTGCGCGGGCGACGCCTCCGGCGCCTCGAGCCACAAGTTCTCCTCGGGCTCGCACGCCGAGGGGCGCATCGCCGCCAAGGCGGCCATCAAGTTCATCGTCGAGAACAAGCGCCGCGCCGAGTGTGGACGAAGCCGCGATCGCCAGCGCTCAAGGACGAGATTCTCGAAACCGATGGACCTGTTACGAAGAGCACAAGGAAGCCACCACCGATCCGGAAATCAACCCGAACTACATCAAGCCGCGCATGTTCATGTTCCGCCTGCAGAAGATCATGGACGAGTACGCTGGCGGCATCACCGCGCAGTTCATCCACCAACGAGGCCCTTCTGAACAGAGGCGCTGGAACTTCTTGCCTTCCTGAAGGAAGACTCGGTGAACCTGGCCGCTTCCAACAGCCACGAGCTGATGAGATGCTGGGAGAACGTTCATCGCATGTGGCAGGCGGAAGCCCACGTCCGCACGCTGCTGTTCCGCGGCGAGACGCGTGGCCGGGCTACTACTTCCGCTCCGACAAACCTAAGATCGACGAAGAGAACTGGCACGTCTTCGCCAACTGCAAGTACGACGCCAAGACCAACGAATGGCAGACTCTTGCGCGTCCGATCATGCACATCTTCCCGCAGCCGAAGGAGCATGAACTGCTCGGCGGCTGAGGATTGCATTGTCTAGCGGGAGATCCCGCCACGGCGGCGATCTCCCCTTCTTTGAGGCAGGCATGACCACGATACCTCCAGACACGATGCCCCCACTGCGGCACACCATGGTTCGCTGGTCCAACCCGCAGGGGAGCACCTGGAGCAGCGGAGTTTCAGTATGTCTGCTTCAACGACGATTGTCCGTATTTCGTTCGCGGCTGGGAGTGGATGATGGGCCAGCTACAACGTGTCCGCTTCCTACCGCTGCCGCGTGGACCCGGCGACGGGTGAAACAGGCCCGCTTCCGGTCTGGTCCCGCGATGCGCTAAAAAACGGAATCATCGACGATCGAGAGGACTGCCATGCCGAATGAAGCACTCACCCAAGAAAAGATTCTTCGGGACATGCCCCGCATGTCGCTGGACGATACGTTCTGCTTCGAGTGCGGCGGAAGTCGCTGGAATGCTTCACCCACTGCTGCGCGGACGTGGCCATTGTCCTCACCCCCTACGACGTCCTGCGCATGAAGAAGGCGCTGGGCATGGATTCGTCCGAGTTCCTCAACAAGCTACACGATCTCTCCGTTCACCAAGGAACAGAAGATACCGGCGGTGCTCCTCCGGATGGATCCGGAGACGAAACGCTGTCCGTTCGTCACCGAGGAAGGGTGCGGCATCTATGCGAATCGCCCCTGGGCGTGCCGCATGTATCCGCTGGGAGTGGCCGAGCCACAGAATCCGACGCCGATGACCGCGAGGCGTTCCATTTCCTGGTGCGCGAAGACATCTGCACGGCCACGACCGCGGCGAAACGCGCACTGTCCGGCAGTGGCTGGACGGACCAGGGAATCGAAGAGTACGAAGCCATGGGCGCCTCCTTCCGGGACCTGATGCTCGCAGCTTCTGGGAAAAGAGGAAGCCCTGACGCGCGGAAAAGATGGACATGTACTTCATGTCCTGCTACGACCTGGACCGCTTCCGCCGGTTTGTTTTCGAGACCAGGTTCCTGTCGTTGTTCGACGTCGACGAAGCGCGAGTGGAGGCGATCCGCGACCGACGACACGGAACTGCTGGAGTTCGCCATGCAGTGGCTCCGTTTCAGCCTGTTCGGGGAAAAGACCATGAGGACTCGCCGGAAGCCCGACGAGCCGCGGCGGGCAGCAGCGCCGGCGGCAAGCGCCGAGGTGGCTCCATGAACGGCAGACGGCAAACCAATCCTGGTGGTTGGCGGCGGCATCGCGGGCCTCACGGCGGCGCTCGAGGCCGCCGAAGCCGGCTGTGACGTGGTGCTGCATTGAAAAGCAGGCCTACCTCGGCGGCCGCGTGGCGCGCATGAACCTCTACTTCCCCAAGCTCTGCCCGCCCGCCTGCGGTCTGGAAATCAATTTCAAACGCATCAAGAACAATCCGCGCATCCAGGTTCTGACGCTGGCCGAGCTGGAAAGCCTGAGCGGCGGTCCTGGAGACTACGAGGCCGTGGTGCGGATGTCGCCGCGCTACGTTACGAGCGACTGCACCATGTGCGGCGAGTGCGTCGAAGTCTGTCCCGCCGGAGCGCAGCCGACGATTTCAATTACGGTTTGCGCAAGACGAAGGCGGCCTACCTGCCCTACGACATGGCGTTCCCCAGCCTTTACGCCATCGAGCGGAGCGCCTGCCCGCCGGCTGCCGCGCCTGCGCGGATGCCTGCCGTTACGACGCCGTCCGGCTCGACCAGCAGCCCGAGCGCAAAACGCTCAGCGTGAGCGCGGTGATCGCGGCCACCGGATGGGCGCCCTACGACGCCACCAAGCTCGACAACCTGGGCTTCGGCAAATACCCCAACGTCATCACCAACGTCATGATGGAGCGCCTGGCGGCGGCCAACGGTCCCACCGGCGGAAAGATTCTGCGGCCCTCGGATGGACAGCCGCCGGCCTCGGTCGCCTTCGTCCAGTGCGCCGGCTCGCGCGACGAGAACCATCTGCCGTATTGTTCGGCGGTGTGTTGTTCGGCCTCGCTGAAGCAGGCCTCCTACGTACGCACCGCGTACCCCGACGCCAAGGTCACCATCTTCTACATCGACATCCGGACGCCCGGGACGCCTGGAAGATTTCTACTGCCGAAATCGCCGCCGACCCGATGGTCGAGTTCCTCAAGGGAAAGGCGGCCAAAGTTGAACAGGAGGACGGCACCGGCAATCTGCTGGTGACCGCGGAGGACGTTCTCAGCGGGAAGAAGATCACCCGCAGCGTCGGGCTGCTGGTGCTGGCCACCGGCATGCAGCCGCAAACCGCCGGGTTGCCCGCGAACCTCGCCCGCAACGAGTTCCGCTTCCTGGACGACGCGAACGGCGGCGACGGGATTGATCGCGGCCGGCTGCGCCCGGCATCCGGAGGAGGTATCGGCCACGGTCGAGGATGCCACGGCGCGGCCTTAAAGGCCATGGCCACCACATTGAGGAGCGCGCAAAATGCCTAGGAAACTCGGGGTCTACATTTGCAGCGGCTGCTCGATCGGAGAGGCGATCGATACCGAGAAGCTCGCGAAGGTCGCCCGCGAGCGAGTACAAGATTCCAACCACCAAGGTTCACCCGTTCCTGTGCGGGACCGAAGGCGTCGCGCTGATCTCCGCCGACCTGTCCTCCCAGACGATAGACACACCCGTCATTGCGGCCTGCTCTTCGCGGGCCAAGACCTCGGCGTTCTCGTTCAACCATGGCGCCGTGGTCGAGCGTGTCAACCTGCGCGAGCAGGTGGCGTGGTGCCAGAAGCCGGGCGACGAAGACACCCAGATGCTGGCGGAGGATTACCTCCGCATGGGCATCGTCAAGGCGCAGAAGAGCGAGCCGCTGGAACCTTTGGCCGAGACGATCTCCAAGACTATTCTGGTCATCGGCGGGGGCGTCACCGGCATCAACGCCGCGCTTGGCGCGGCCAAGGCCGGCTACGAAGTGGTGCTGGTTGAAAAGAGCGACAAACTCGGTGGCCAGGCCGCCGCCGTCACGCAATCGCCTGGCCGGCACCGAAAACCTCGAGGAATTGATTCGGGGAGTGTACGGAGCATCCCGGGATACGCGTCTTCCGGTCGGCGAAAGTGACCCGCACCGAGGGCCAGCCCGGCATGTTCGACGTCGCCATCGAAGACGCGAACGGCAGCACCTCGCTCCGCGTCGGCGCCATCGTGATGGCGACCGGCTGGAAACCCTACGACGCGTCCAAGCTGACGAATCTCGGTTACGGCCTGACGCCGGACGTCATCACCAACGTGGAGCTGGAGCGCATGGCGGCCGAGGGCGCGCTGGCGCGCCCGTCGGATGGCAAGCCCGTCAAAGACGTGGTGTTCATCCAGTGCGCCGGGTCGCGCGACAAGGAGCATCTTCCTTACTGTTCTTCCGTCTGCTGCCTGGCGACCCTCCGCAAGCCCGCGCCATCCGCGAAGCAAATCCCGACGCGCGGGTATACATCATTTACAAAGACATTCGAACACCCGGCTTCGAGGAGCGGCTTACCGCGCGGCCCAGGATGACCCGCTGATGTTCCTCACCAAGGGCGAGGTGACGCGGGTAGACAGCGCCATCGAGGGAAAGCTCGGCGTCACCGTCAAGGACACGCTTGTTCGGCACGAAGCTCGATTTTGCGGGCCGACCTGGTGGTGCTGGCCACGGGCATGGTTCCGAATTCCGCCGATGGGGAGGCGATTCGGGCCTTGTCGGACGCTTTGGTAAGAAGCGTCAAGGCCGAATCGGAGTCCCAGCGCACCGAGGCCGCCAAAAAGGCGCAGGAACTTCAGTGCCACCAGGGCACCGAGATCCTGAACCTGACTTACCGCCAGGGGCCCGGATCTGCCGGTTCTGCGTAACGGCTTCCCGGATTCGCACTTCATTTGCTTCCCTTACGAGACCCGGCGCACAGGGATCTACGCCGCAGGCACCCTGCGCGCCCCGATGGATGGCGTCCACACCGGGGACGACGCCTTCGGCGCCGCCATGAAGGCCATCCAGTCGATCGAGATGGCGGCTCGCGGTCAGGCGATGCATCCGCGAGCGGGCGATCTGTCGTATCCCGAGTTTTCTGCTGCAGAAATGCACGCAGTGCAAGCGCTGCACCGAGGAGTGTCCGTTCGGCGCGATTGATGAAGACGCGAAGGGCACCCCCAAGCCGAACCCGTACCGGTGCCGGCGTTGCGGCGTCTGCATGGGCGCTTGTCCGGAACG
The DNA here is from genome assembly GCA_963810595.1 of Bryobacterales bacterium. GTDB lineage: Bacteria > Acidobacteriota > Terriglobia > Bryobacterales > Bryobacteraceae > CAWEOG01. Next base: position 68,641 of record CAWEOG010000010.1, read on the forward strand.
AATCGTTTCCTTCAAGAACTACTCGGTGGACATGATCGCCTCCATGATCAAGGCCATCGAAGTGCCCGACGAGGACGAAGAGAAGCCACGCATCGTGGCGTTCCTGTGCGAAAACGATGCCTATCCGGCCCTGGATACGGCGGGAGCGCACCACGTCGGCTACGACTCCAGCATCCGCGTCATCCCGCTGCGATGCCTGGGTTCGCTCAATATCGTCTGGATTGCCGACGCGCTGTCGCGCGGCATCGACGGCGTGATGCTGGTGGGCTGCAAATACGGCGACGATTACCAGTGCCACTTCGTGAAAGGCAGCGAGCTGGCCAACCGCCGCCTGGAAAACGTCAAGGAGACGCTACAGCGTCTGCAGCTTGAATCCGAGAACGGCTGTTGACCGTTCAGCTGTCCATGGACGAGTGGGACAAGTTGCCAGGCCTGATGAACGCTTTCGCGGAGAAGGTTCGCGAAATCGGGCCGAATCCATATAAAGGATTTTAGGAGCTGTTGGTATGAGCACGGCGATTGCTGGTCAAGCCGGACACAGCCTTCATCCGGAGATGTGTTCGCGTCCGGCGGCGAAGACCTGAAGAAGTGCTACCAGTGCGCCACCTGCTCGGTAGTGTGCGAGCTGTCCCCCGAAGACGCCCCGTTCCCGCGGAAGCAGATGATCGAGGCGCAGTGGGGCATGAAGGACAGATTGGTCGGGCGACCCGGCGCTGTGGCTGTGTCACAACTGCGGCCAGTGCACCAGCCAGCTGCCCGCGCGGCGCCCGGCCCGGCGATGTGCTTGGCGCGTTGCGGCGCGAAGTCATCCGGCACTTTGCTTTTCCCGGCTTCATGGGCATCGCTGGTTTCCGGCCGGCGCGCGTGGCCCCTGCTGTTTCTTCTGCCCGTGCTGGTCTTCGCGTGGATCGCGCTGCGCCGCCGGCGGGAATCCCGGCTCCGGCCCCTGGAATTCACGAACGTGTTTCCGATTCCCGTGCTGGAAGGGCTGTTCTTCGGAGTGTCGGGTTTCGTGGTGCTCGCCATGGGGATCAGCGTGGCCGCTTCACCAAGGCGCTGCGGGCCGGAGGCGAGCGGCCCCATCCTGGCTGGGTTTGATACCCGCGCTCAAGTTGGTGGCGACCAACGAACGTCTGGCCGACGTGCACAGGCGAGACAGCCAGGACTGTGGGGCCACCTGATGACGATGTGGGGTTTTGCGGGCCTGGCCGTGATGGGAACGGTGGTCGGCGTGGGCACCATGTTGGGGGTGATGCACACGCCCCTGGACGTGGCCAGTCCCTGGAAGATCTTTGCGAACCTGTGCGCCGCGGTCATTCTCGCCGGCGCCATCGTCCTGATCACCCAGCGCGTGAGAGTTCCCGACACTCGCGCTGAACAGCACCTGGTTCGACTGGTTCTTTCTGCTCACCCTGGCGGGAGTGGTGGCAACCGGCATTTCGAGCGAGCTGCTGCGCCTGAGCCATGCCGCCAGCGCGATGTACGCGGTGTATTTCGTCCACCTGGTTCTGATCTTCGCGCTGTTCCTGTACGCGCCGTATTCGAAATTCGCGCACCTGTTGTACCGGACGGTGGCCATCGCTTCCGTCATCGGGGAACAGAAGAGATTGGAAGCGGTGGAAGCCGCCGGGCCGGAAGAGAAACAACCGTACGTCTGTGTGGCCTGCGGCATCAGCTCGCCCACGGACGACGAAGACGATCGCAATTGCGACTGCAAGTTGGACTGATAGATGAAGAGGTGAACTTATATGGCGGATAATTCAAAGCCGAAAACGGAGATGCTCGATGAGCTGGACCGGGGTCCGTGGCCAAGTTTTGTCACGGAAATCAAGAAGGCCAGCGAAATCAGCCCCGTGTGCGACGACCTGCTGGGACAGCTCGAGCTTTCCTATCAGGAAAAAAAGGGACATTGGAAGCACGGCGGCATCGTTGGCGTGCTGGGCTACGGCGGCGGCGTCATCGGCCGTTACAGCGATGTGCCCGAGCAGTTTCCCAACGTCGCGCATTTTCATACCCTGCGTGTCAATCAGCCGTCCGGTTGGTTTTACACCAGCGAAGCGCTGCGCACCCTGTGCGACATCTGGGAGCGGCACGGCTCGGGGCTCACCAACATGCACGGCTCGACCGGCGACATCATCTTCCTGGGCACCAAGACCGAGGAGCTGGAACCCACCTTCAAGGAGTTGACGGAAGCCGGCTTCGACCTTGGCGGCTCGGGCTCCTGCATGCGGACGCCTTCCTGCTGCGTCGGTCCGGCGCGCTGCGAATGGGCGTGCTACGACACGGTCAAGATGTGCTACGACGTGACCATGAACTACCAGGACGAGCTGCATCGTCCGCCGTTCCCGTACAAATTCAAGGTCAAGTGCGCCGGCTGCCCGAACGACTGCGTGGCGGCCATCGCGCGCGCCGACCTGTCGATCATCGGCACCTGGAAGGACGACATCCAGCAGGACGACGCCGAGGTGGCGCAAGTACGCCGCCGACGGCTTGAACATCCAGAAGGATGTGTGCGAACGCTGCCCGACCCGCTGCATGGAGTGGGACGGCAAGAAGCTCAGCATCAACAACCGCGAGTGCGTCCGCTGCATGCACTGCATCAACGTGATGCCCAAGGCGCTGCGGCCCGGTAAGGAAAAGGGCGCGACGCTGCTGATCGGCTCGAAGGCGCCCATCGTGAATGGCGCACTGCTTTCCTCCGTGCTGGTTCCGTTCGTGCCGCCGACGAGCTGGTGGACACGGTTAAGGAACTGATCTCCCGCATCTGGGAGTTCTGGGATGAGTACGGCAAGAACCGCGAGAGGGTCGGCGAGCTGATCCAACGCGTCGGGATGGCGAACTTCCTCGACGCGATCGGGCTGGACCCGGCACCGGAGATGATTTCGGCGCCCCGGGACAACCCTTACATCTTCTATCAAACGGACGGAAACAATAGCGCAAGGGAGGAAATCAGAACATGGCAACGCAACCAGTAAAAAGAATCACCGACATCGGGCCGCCGCACTACGAGAAGTTCCTCCACCCGCTGATCAAGAAGAACTACGGGCAGTGGAAGTACCACGAACGCCTCGCGCCGGGCGTGTTGTGCCACGTCGTCCGAGACCGGGGACAGAATCTACACCGTGCGGGCGGGCTCGCCGCGGCTGCTGAGCATCACCACCATCCGTCTGTTCGCCGAGCTTGGCGGACAAGTACTGCAGTGGCTACCTGCGCTTCACCAGCCGCAACAACATCGAGTTCCTGCTGGACGACAAAGCCAACATCGAGCCGTTGAAGAAGGACCTGGCGGAGGCGGGCTTGCCCGTCGGCGGAACCAACAACGCCATCAGCAACATCGTCCACACGCAAGGCTGGGTGCACTGCCATTCCTCGGCCACCGACGCCTCGGGCTTGGTGAAGAACGTCATGGACGCGCTGTACGATCAATTCACCGAGCGAGAAGCTGCCCGCCAAGCTGCGCATCGCGGTGGCCTGCTGCCTGAACATGTGCGGCGCCGTGCATTGCTCGGACATCGCCATCCTGGGCGTACACCGCAAGCCGCCGAAGGCCAATCATGAGCTGCTGCCGAAAGTCTGCGAGGTCCCGACGCTGATCTCTTCCTGCCCCACCGGCGCCATACGGCCCGCCACGGTGAACGGCAAGCAGTCCGTCGAGGTTGTCGAAGAGCAGTGCATGTTTTGCGGCAATTGCTACACGGTGTGCCCGGCCATGGCGAATGAACGATCCCGACAACGACGGCATCTCCATTTGGGTGGGCGGAAAGGTGAGCAACGCGCGCAGCGCCCCGAAATTCAGCAAGCTCGCCATCCCGTTCATTCCGAACAACCCGCCGCGGTGGCCCGAGGTGGTTGACGCGGTAACCAACATTGTCAACGTGTATGCGGCGAACGCCAAGAAGTTCGAGCGCATGGGTGAGTGGATCGAGCGTGTCGGCTGGCCGCGATTCTTCGAGCTCACCGGCATCGAGTTCACGCGTTACCACATCGACGATTTCAAGCACGCCGGAACCACGTTTGCCCGTTCGGCTCACGTCCGGTTCTAGGAGTGACCTATGGCTCTTTTTAAGGCGGTCAAAAAGCCGGCGATCAAGGCTACGGGCTCAGTGGGCGGCGAAATCAGCCCGCTGCGCCCGCGCTATGCCCCCAAGACCCCGCCGTGTATCGGGAACTGTCCCAGCGGCGCGGACATTCGAGGCTGGCTGACGACGCTCGCGCAGGCGGAATCTTACGGCCGTACCAGCGAGCAGGCGTTCCAGGCCGCCTGGGAGATAATCGTCGAGCGGAATCCGTTTCCCGCGGTGTGCGGGCGGGTTTGCCCGCACCCCTGCGAGAGCGCCTGCAATCGCACGGAAAAGGACGGCCCGGTGGCCGTCAATGCGCTCGAACGGTTCATTGGCGATTTCGCCATCTCCAAAGGACTGAAGCTCAGCCGGCTCACCGAAGACACCCAAACCGAAAAAATCGCCGTCGTCGGCGCGGGGCCGGCTGGGCTCTCGTGCGCTTACCAGCTTGCCCGTCTGGGCTATCCGGTGACCGTGTTCGAAGCCTTCAGCCAGCCCGGCGGCATGCTGCGGTACGGCATTCCGAAATATCGCCTGCCGCGCGACATTCTGGATGCCGAGATCGGAAGAATTCTGGATCTCGGCGTGGATCTGAAATGCAATTTCGTGGTCGGTAAGGACATTTCACTCGACGACCTGCGCCAACAATATCCGGCGGTTTTCGTGGGCATCGGCGCTCACCGTGGCCTGCAGCTCCGCGTGCCCGGCGAGGACGCTTCGAACGTCTTCACCGGCACCGAGTTTCTGAACCGGGTCAACTCCGGCGAAGAAGTGCCGGTGGAGGACAAGGTGGTGGTGATCGGCGGCGGCGATACGGCCATCGATGCTGCGCGGGTGAGCAAGCGCCTGGGCGCCGACGTCACCATTCTCTACCGCCGAACCCGCGACGAGATGCCGGCCATCGCGCCTGAGATCGAGGGAGCGTTGGAGGAAGGCGTCAAAATCGAGTTTCTCGCGGCGCCGCTCGAAGTAATCACCAGCGACGGCCGCGCGGTGGGGATGAAATGTATCCGGATGCAACTTGGCGAGAAGGATTCCTCCGGCCGGCCGCGCCCGGTGCCCATTCCCGGCTCGGAATTCGAGGTGGCGGCCACCGCCATCATCGCCGCCATCAGCCAGGCGCCACAGTTCGACGGCTTCGCCAGTCTGCGGGAAGGCAAGGACTGGATCAAGACCGACGCGTGGGGCGCCACGAAGGTGGAGGGAGTGTATTCGGGCGGCGACGACCGTGGAGCTTGCCCTGGTGACCACCGCCATCTCGCAGGGCCGCTTCGCGGCCGAGGCGATCGACGCCCGGCTGCGCGCAAAGCAGCTCGAACAACCCTCGGCTCCGCCGGCCATCACCGCCGACAAGCTGAAACTCTCCTGGTACAAGGAAGCGCCCCGGCACGAGCGGCCGCACGTTCCCGTCGAGGCGCGCGGGATGGACACCGAAATCGAGGGGGGCCTGACCGAAGACGAGGCCCTGGCCGAAGCCAAACGCTGCATGTCGTGCGGCATGTGCATGGACTGCGAAACCTGCTGGATGTACTGCACCAACAGTTGCTTCGTCAAGCTGCCCAAAGGCGAACACTATCGCGTCAAGCTGGAAGTCTGCAACGGGTGCAAGAAGTGCGCAGAAGAGTGTCCATGCGGTTACATCGATCTGGTATGAGTAGGAGGCTTTAAGGATATGCCTGTATTCGAAGTCAACGGAAAACAATACGAAGTGGACGAAGACGGATTCCTCGAGAATCCGGCGATCTGGAGTCAAGACGGTCGCCCTCGACTTTGCCTCGACGGAGGGTGTTACCGAACTCACCGAAGACCACTGGAAGGTGATCAACTATCTCAGGAATTACTACCTGCAATTCGGAATCGCCCCCATGATCCGCAAGCTGTGCAAGGAGACCGGCTTCAAGCTGAACCAAATCTACGAGATGTTCCCCTCCGGGCCCGCCAAGGGGGCGTGCAAGCTCGCCGGTTTGCCGAAGCCGACCGGTTGCGTGTAAGCGGAGGCCGCGATGGAGGCTCTGGTTGAGCGGAGGGACGCCATCGTCGCCGAGTGGCTGGAGCGAACGCTCCTGACCTATCCCGGCCAGACGTCCCGCTTCCTTCTTCACGAGAAGGACCGCTTTCGCAATCCCGTCGGCCACACGCTCAGGCAGGGACTGCCTGCCTGTTTGACGGGCTGACGGGCGCCGCCGATGCCTCCACCGCCGCCCGCGCGCTCGAGGAGATTATCCGCATCCGGGCCGTCCAGGACTTCACTGCCAGCCAGGCGGTGTCCTTCATTCTCCTGTTGAAGAACATCGTGGGTGAGTTGGCGCCGGCGGCGGACCTGCCGGCGGCGGAAGCAAGAATCGACCAGCTAATCCTCCAGGCGTTCGACGTCTATATGCGGTGCCGCGAGCGGATTTACGAAATCCAGGCCGGCGAGGCGCGGCGCCGGTGCTCCGTGCTCGAGCGGGTCCTTCAGGGCAACGTCGAAACGCTGCCAGACTCCTCTTAAGGGCGCCGCGAATCATCGAGCGAGGGTTAGAGTTGCCCTCCGAGGGAATGGTCTATGAAAGCTGTCTATTCGTTTGCCGCGGTCGTGATTCTCGCCGCGCTGGCTTACGTGGGGGGCTCGGCCGGCGCGCTGCGCCCGCTGTTCGGGATCTGGCTGCCTTACGCCGCCATCCTGACTTTCCTGGCCGGCGTGTCCTATCGCGTCATCCGCTGGTCTGGTTCGCCGGTGCCCTTCCGCATCCCCACCTCGTGCGGCCAGCAGAAGTCGCTGGGGTGGATCAAGTCCGGCTGGCTCGAGAATCCTCACACCACGCTGGGAGTCGTGGCCAGGATGGCGCTCGAAATCTTGCTGTTCCGTTCCTTATTCCGGAACAACAAGGTCGAGATGAGAGATGGCCCCCGGGTCGTGTTTGTCGAAAGCAAGTTCCTGTGGCTCGGCGCGTTGGCGTTCCACTGGGCTTCCTTATTATATTGCTGCGGCATTTGCGGTTCTTCCTGGAGCCGGTGCCCCCGCTGGTGGCGTCCCTGGGCAACCTGGACGCTTTCTTCCAGGTTGCGACGCCGGTACTTTACCTGACCGACGTCATCATCCTCGCCGCCCTGACGTATTTGCTGGTGCGGCGGCTGGTGAATCCGCAGGTCCACTACATCTCGCTGTTTACGGATTACTTCGCGCTGTTCCTGCTGCTGGGACTGGCCTCCTCCGGCGTTCTGATGCGGTATTTCACGCGCGCCGATATCGTGGCCGTGAAACAGTTGGCCATTGGCCTGGTAACGCTTCAACCGGTGGTGCCGGCCACCGTCGGCGCACTCTTTTTTGTCCACCTGTTCTTCCTCAGCGTCCTGCTCGCCTATTTCCCGTTCAGCAAACTCATGCACATGGGTGGTGTGTTTCCTCAGCCCCACCCGGAACCTGGCGAACAACAACCGCGCCGAAGCGGCACGTCAACCCCTGGAACTATCCGGTCAAGGTCCATACCTACCAGGAGTGGGAAGACGAGTTCCACGACAAGATCGTCGCGGCCGGGTTACCGCTCGATAAGGAATAACCGATGAAACCCGAGCAACTGGTTCAGATCGACTACACGCCTCCCAAGAAAGACTGGATGGACCCGTCCGTCGAGTTCCGCAAGGGCACCTTCTGCTACAGCGCGCTCGCCAAGAATCTCGAGTACCTGGGCCTGCCCGAACCCGCGGGAGTGGCAGCCGTTCGACGAGGACTGGAAGCTTCCGCCCGACTGGAAGCGGATCATCCTGGACGGAATGAAGGAGCGGCTCGAAAAGTTCCGTTCCTTCCGGCTGTTCATGGATATCTGCGTGCGCTGCGGAGCCTGCGCCGACAAGTGCCACTTCTATCATCGGCTCCGGCGATCCCAAGAACATGCCGGTTCTGCGCGCCGAACTGATCCGCTCGGTCTACCGCCGCTACTTCACCCTTACCGGGCGGCTGTTCGGCGGCCTGGCGGGGGCGCGGGATCTGACCGAGGACGTCCTCAAGGAGTGGTTCTACTACTTCTTCCAGTGCACCGAATGCCGCCGCTGCTCGGTGTTCTGCCCCTACGGCATCGACACCGCGGAAATCACCATGATCGCCCGCGAGCTGCTGAACCTGGTGGGCTGCAATATCAACTGGGTGCTCGAGCCGGCGGCCAACTGTTTCCGCACCGGCAATCACCTGGGCGTGCAGCCGCACGGCTTCAAGGACAGCGTCGATTTCGCCGTGGACGAGCTCGAGGAGCTCACCGGCGTCCGCGTGGATGCCTCCATCAACCGAAAAGGCGCGGAGATTCTCTTCGTCGTGCCCTCCGCCGACTATTTCGGCACTCGCCGCACTACTACACGCTTCCTCGGCTACCTGCTGCTGTTCCACGAAATCGGCCTGGACTACACCTTCAGCGCTTACGCCTCGGAAGGCGGCAACTTCGGCCTGTTCACCTCGCACGAGATGATCAAGCGGCTGAACGCCAAGATCTACGCCGAGGCGAAGCGGCTGGGCGTGAAGTGGATCCTGGGCGGCGAGTGCGGCCACATGTGGCGGGTGCTGCACCAGTACATGGACACCATGAACGGTCCGGCGGATTTCCTGGAAGTGCCGGTCTCCCCCCTCACCGGCACGCGTTTCGACAACGCCCAATCCACCAAGATGGTCCACATCTGCGAATTCACCGCCGACCTGATCCAGCACAACAAGCTGAAACTCGATACCGGACCGCAACGACAACTGGAAGGTCACCTTCCACGACTCCTGCAATCCCGCCCGGGCCATGGGGCTGCTGGAGGAGCCCCGCTACATCCTGCACAACGTGGTGAACCACTTCTACGAGATGCCCGAGAACACCATCCGCGAACAGACGTTCTGCTGCGGCAGCGGCTCCGGCCTGGGCACCGACGAGAACTTCGAGATGCGCATGCGAGGCGGGCTGCCCCGCGCCAATGCCGTCAAGTACGTGCAGGAAAAGTACGGCGTAAACCTGCTCACCTGCATCTGCGCCATCGACAAGGCAACCCTGCCGCCGCTGCTGGAATACTGGGTGCCCGGCGTGGAGGTGGCCGGCATTCACGAGCTGGTGGGCAATGCCCTGGTGGTCAAGGGCGAGAACGAACGGGCCACCGACCTGCGGGGCGAGCCGATTTCCGCCGAACAGGAGGTGGCGCATGCGTGATCGCGGCATCATCTACGCCGGCCTGGCGGTATTTCTCGGCGCTGATGACTTTCCCGCTCTGGTACAACCTGGCGGCCGCGCACCACGAACAAGGGACCGGAGCCTAAGCTTCCTGCCCAGCAAAAGCAGTGTGTCGCTCCGGTCGAAGTACATGCGGAACTCCCACATGGATCTGTTGATCCAGTGGCGCGAGCAGGCCGTTCGCCAGGGCGACAAGCACTTCACCGCGTTCAACGGCAAGAGCTACACCATCGCCCTGGTCGGGACCTGCTTGCAACTGCCACACGAGACAAGGAGCAATTCTGCGACCGGTGCCACAACTATGCCGCGGTCACGCTGACTGCTGGAACTGCCACGTGGATCCCAAGCTGGCTGTGCGCCACCAGGTGGCGGCTCTGGAGTCAACCGGGAGGGCACGATGAGGATTACTCGCAAGACATTCTCTGAGGCTTTCCGGGCTGCCGGTATTGGCACTGGCCTGCAAAAAGATTGCCGGCGCGTTTCGGCGCAGCGGCCGCTGCCGGCCGAACAGCCGGCGCCCAAACGCTGGGCCATGGTCATCGATACGCACAAGTGCCTCAAGAAGGAAGGCTGCACCGCCTGCATCGAGGCCTGCAACCGCATTCATAACGTCCCCCACTTCGACGACCGGGCCCACGAAGTCAAGTGGATCTGGAAAGAGCCGTTCGAAGACGTCTTTCCGTACCAGACCACCGGCGGCGACCAGGGAGGCCTGATCGGCGAGCCGGTGATGGTGTTGTGCAACCACTGCGACAATCCGCCTTGCGTCCGGGTGTGTCCCACGCAGGCCACCTGGAGACGGGACGACGGCATCGTCATGATGGATTACCACCGCTGCATCGGCTGCCGGTACTGCATGGCTGCCTGCCCTTATGGCTCGCGAAGTTTCAACTGGCTGGATCCGAGGCCGCACATTGACCAGCTCAGCAAGGACTTCCCCACGCGCACCCAGGGCGTGGTGGAGAAATGCAATTTGTGCGAAGAGCGGCTGGCCGAAGGACGTGTGCCGATTTGCGTGGAAGCCTGCCCCGAGAAAGCACTCGTGTTCGGAGATTACAACGACCGGAGCTCGGAGGTGCGGCAGCTCATCGATTCGCGCTTCGTCATCCGGCGCAAACCGGAGCTCGGCACCAACCCCGAGATCTATTACATCGTGTGAGGTGAGCCCATGTTTCTGTTCGAAAAGGCCGTCGTCGGAAGCCGCCGCTACTGGCTGTGGCTGCTGGCCCTCGCCGCCATCATCAGTGTGGGATTCGCCTCGTACCTGTACCAGTTGAACTACGGCCTGGGTGTTACCGGGCTGAGCCGCGACGTCACCTGGGGTCTCTACATCGCGCAGTTCACTTTCCTGGTGGGGGTGGCCGCATCGGCCGTCATGGTGGTGTTGCCCTACTACCTGCACAACTACAAGGCCTTCGGAAAGGTGACCATTCTCGGCGAGTTCCTGGCCATCTCCGCCGTCACCATGTGCATGCTGTTCATCTTCGTCGATATGGGGCAGCCGACCCGCGTGCTCAACGTGATGCTGCATCCGACGCCCTGGTCGATGATGTTCTGGGACATGGTTTCACTGAGCGGCTACCTGGTGCTGAACGCCGTCATCGCCCTGGTGACGCTGCACGCCGAGCAGCAGGGCATCGCGCCGCCGAAGTGGATCAAGCCCATCATCATACTCTCCATCCCGTGGGCGGTCAGCATCCACACCGTGACGGCGTTCCTGTACAACGGCCTGCCGGGCCGTTCCTTCTGGCTGACCGCCATGCTGGCGCCCCGCTTCCTGGCTTCGGCTTTCGCCGCCGGGCCCGCGCTGCTGATTCTGCTGTGCCTGATCATCCCCAAGCTGACCCGCTGGGAGATCAATCGCGAAGCCATTCGCAAACTGGCGCTGATCGTCACCTACGCGATGATCATCAACGTGTTCTTCATCCTGATGGAGTTCTTCACCGTTTTCTACAGCGGCATTCCCGAACACGTGGAACACTTCGAGTACCTGTTCTTCGGGCTGGACGGCCACGCGCCGCTGGTGCCCTGGATGTGGACCTCGTCGCTGCTGGCTCTGGCCTCGCTGGTGCTCCTGATTCCCCCGCGTTTCCGCAACAACCCGAAGCTGCTGCCGCTGACCTGCGTGATGGTTTTTCTCTCGCTCTGGATCGACAAAGGACTCGGCCTGATCGTGGGCGGTTTCGTGCCCTCGCCGTTTGGAGCGGTTCCGACCTACGTGCCCACGTTCCCGGAGGTGTCCATCGCGCTGGCCATCTGGGCGGTGGGCTTCCTGATGATAACGGTCTTTTACAAGATCGCCCTGTCGGTCCGGGAAAAGCTGGCCGCTTCGCAGTATCAGCTCTGAGGTGCTATGGATAACAAGCCAGCTCGTTTGACGGAAGACTGGTTGGCGGTCTACATCGGCCTGCTGATTTTTGTGCTCGCGCTGGGAGCATTTTGGGAGGCCGACATCCTCGGCTGGGCGGTGACAACTTCCGTGTGGACGAAACTTCCAGGCTCATTGGGGACCGCTTCGAAATCTTTCGCCGGCCTGCCCGGCTGGCTGAGCCTGCTGCTGACGTATCTTTTCCTGCTGCTTCTGTTGACCGCCGGGAGCGGTGGGTTTGAAGGCCGACGTCCGGCGCTTTATTAAAGGATTCACCGCGGTTTTTTTCCTGAGCTACCTTTCCTGGATCGCCGGTAGCTGGGCATACATCGCGGCCACACCAGACAAGCGCGCCGCACTCGGAATCGGCTGGTCGCTCAACCTTACCAACGAAGCGGGATTTATCGTGGCCCTGCTGGTCGGCTTGTTGATCGGCAACTTCGCCCCCGGTGCCCTGGCAAGCATGCAGGAAGCCATCCGGCCCGAGCTGTACGTAAAAACCGCCATCGTCATTCTCGGAGGATTCCTCGGCGTGACTGCCGCGGAACAGTTCAGCCTGGCCAGCGCCATCATGTTCCAGGGAATCTGCGCCATTCTGGCCGCCTACCTCATTTTCTGGGCGGTGGTGTACTACGTCGCCAGGCGCTATTTCCATTTCAGCCGGGAGTGGGCGGCGCCGCTGGCTTCGGGAATTTCCATCTGTGGAGTATCGGCGGCAATCGCCACCGGTTCGGCCATCAAAGCGCGTCCGATAGTGCCCGTCATGGTTTCGTCGCTGGTGGTGATTTTTGCGGTGGTCGAGCTGGTGGCGCTGCCGTTTCTCGCGCAGACATTCCTGCACCACGAGCCCATGGTGGCCGGAGCGTGGATGGGGCTGGCGGTAAAAACCGACGGCGCGGCCGTCACCAGCGGCGCGATTACCGAATCGCTCATCCGGGCCAAGGCCCTGGCGGTGGATGGAGTCCAGTATGCGGAAGGCTGGATCATGGGCGTCAGCACCACGGTGAAGGTCTTCATCGACGTTTTCATCGGCGTGTGGGCCTTTGTTCTTGCCTGGGTGTGGTCGACCAAAATCGAGCGGCGCTCGGAGGAAAAAGTCCGGCTGATCCAGATTTGGGAGCGTTTCCCGAAGTTCATCCTCGGCTACGTCGTGACCTTCCTGGCGATCCTGGCGGTGGGGCTGTTCGCGCCCAACCTGGTCGCCAGGGCGAAATCTTCCATGGCCCAGGCCAACGTTTTCCGCGGGATTTTCTTCGTAATGACCTTCTTCACTATCGGGGTTGTCTCCAACTTCCGTAAACTTTGGGAAGAGGGCATCGCCAGGCTGGCGGCAGTCTATGTCCTGTGCCTGTTCGGATTCATTATCTGGATCGGATTGGCAATCTCCTGGCTGTTTTTCCACGGCGTCAAGCCGCCGTTGGCGTGAGAGAAATGGATTCGATGGAACAACCGAAACTCTCGGAAGAACTTCGAAAGATGGAATATGAGCCGCTTCTGCCGGTGGAGAAGCGGCTGGTTGGGTGGAGCATCGTGGTCGGCCTGGTTCTGGTGGGCCTTCTCGCCTGGATCAACAGCATTCTGTTTCGCACCTGAACCGCGAGGCGTCGCGCTTCAAAAGGAGGTCGGAATGACGGTCGAATCGCAGCCCGCGTGTCACGAACTGACGTGGACGGAGCCCAAGCAGGCTGGGGCCCCATTCGTGGTCCGGGCTGAGGGGCGCGAGATCGGATTCCTCCAATTCGATCGCGGCGACACCGGCCACGCGGTGGGGGAAATCCAGGGCCGCAGGTGGGTTCTGGAGGGGTCGAAAGGGCTCCACCCGCGGGTGACAGTTCGGGAAGAGGGCTCGGCGGAGGAGGCGGCGGTCTACACCCAAAGCTGGACGGGCCGCGGCACGGTGACCTTCGCCGATGGCACCGAATACTGCTGGAATGCAAGCCACGTCTGGGGCACCACCTGGTGCTTCCGGAGAGGCGGACAACAGGCTTCGCTCTGCGTCTCTGAACAGACACCCCGGAAGAAGGGCGCGCAAGTGCGTATGTGCGCGGGCGCCGCCAGCCTTCCGGAGATGCCCGTGTTGCTGTTGCTTGGATGGTACCTGCGAAGGCTGGCGATCGAGAGGCTCGGCGAGATGATCCCCGGCCTCGGTTGATTCGCGGCTTTCGCGGTTCGTGCATGGCCGTCAGCCTGCTGCTTCGTCGAGAGGAAGGCAGGAGAGTCGATATGACCGGTCTGGTGTACGTGATCATCTACGCGGGCGTGGCGGTCTTTTTTGTTGGCACTATCGTCCGGGCAATCTCCTACGCCAGGATGCCTTCTCATCTTCGGTGGGAGCTGTATCCCGTACCTCACGAAGAAACGGAACAGTTCGAGCACGGCGGGTCATACTTCGAGACGGTGGACTGATGGACTCACCCCAGGCGATTCAATCTCTCCGGAGAGTTGAAGGTGATGGTCCCCGAGATGCTTCTGCTAAAAGCCTTGCGGGAGTTTAACCGGAAGTTGTGGCGCCGCTCGTTCCCCTTCCATTTCGGCCTGTATCTCCTGATCGGAACCGTAGCGCTCCTGCTATTCAGCGCCCTGTTGGCGATCTTCGCTCCGCGCGCCATAGCCGGAGGTACAGGCGCTGCGCTGCGCATCCTGTATTCCGCGACAGGCATACTTGGGGCGGCGATGGCGACCCTGGGCGCCATGGGATTGCTGCATCGGCGAATCAGCGATCCAGCCCTTCGGAACTACACCGTACCGGGCGATATCTTCAAACTCTTGTTCTTCATCGTCGCGCTCGGGTTTTTGGGCGCCGGTACCCTGCTTCAGCCCGCCGGCGCGTCCGGCGCGCTGGCCCTCACCCGTGGGCTGCTTACTTTCGATACCGGCGTCCAAGTATCCGGCCTGCTTACCACGGGATTGATTCTGGCAGCGTTGCTGGTTGCCTACATTCCCCTCACCCACATGTCGCATTTCGTCGCCAAGTACTTCACCTGTCACTCCATTCGCTGGGACGATTTGCCCAGTTCGAAGAGCGACGTGCTGCGGCGGCGAATCTCCGAGTATCTGACTTACAAACCCACCTGGGCCGCAGCCCATATCGGCGCCGACGGAAAGAGAACCTGGACGGACATAGCCGCCGCCAACCCGACCGTGGGAGCCGGGAGTTGAACCGGCCCGTCAAACTGAGCGACATGTTCCGTTGCGACCGGGAACCCCTGGTTCATCTGGAAAACGAAGACCTGATGCCGCTGCCGGCTCCTTTCGAGTCGCCCTCGAAAGACCGCGATTGGAAGCCGCTCACCGCGCAGGCCCGCGAGCGATACGAGTGCGGTCTGGACGACACCTGCGTATTGAACCTTCCGCGGCCCAAATCCAAGCCAGAGGAAGATGCCCTGGTGGCCCGGTTTCTCAGCGGCTTGGACAAGCTCTTCGCCAAAGAGAATAGCTGGACGTTTCTTCAGCCTCTGCTGCTGACCATGGAGCATTGCACGAAGTGTCAGACTTGCTCCAATGCCTGCCACATCTACGAAGCGTCCGGGCAAAATGAACTCTACCGGCCTACGTTCCGCGCCGAGCTGCTGCGCCGGCTGTACTTCAAATACGTGAAGCACGGGGGCATGCTGGCGAGCTGGCAGCACGGAGACATCACTCTGAACTGGCCGCTGGTTGCCCGCCTGGCGGAGCTCTCTTATTGGTGTAACAACTGCCGCCGGTGCGCGCAGACGTGTCCCATCGGGGCCGACAACGGTCTGGTGGCGCACTAGCTGAGGGAACTGTTCAGCCAGGAGATGGGCATCGCGGCGAAAGAGATTCAGGATAGTGGTTCGATGCTCCAGCTAGAAGTTGGCTCGTCCACCGGCATGAGCGCCGAGGCCGCGAAGGACAACATCCGGTTCATCGATGAGGAAATCAGCGAAAAGACCGCGAGAGCTCCATGACGCTGCTGCACGACATCGTCATGAACGATCGCATCGTGCTCAACCCCGCCCGTAACCATTTCCCAGTCACCCTGCACGATCCCTGCAACCTGGTTCGTCTGATGGGAGTGGTGGAGCCGCAGCGCGACATCCTGCTCAGAATCTGTCCCCAGTTCCGCGAGATGGAACCCCACGGCGTAGACAACTGCTGTTGCGGCGGCGGAAGCGGTTTCGCGATTATGAGCGGCAACAACTTTCCGGACTGGCGCTTCCACGTGTCTGGCCGGAAGAAGCTCGACCAGATCCTCGGGGCCTTCGCCGACTGCCTGGAACCGTCCATTCCCAAGTACCTTTGCGCGCCGTGCAGTAACTGCAAGTGTCAGTTCCGCGACTTGTTCTCGTACTACAACCTGTGGGAAAAGAACAAAATCCTATACGGCGGTCTGGTGGAGCTGATTGTGAACGCCATGGTGGAAGCGGCGCCGCGTTTCATCGAATGGGAGTGGCGCTAACGTGCACGCCCTCGCCCCCTGGCGGTGAAGACCGGGGCCTAACGGTTGGCTGCCTTCCTCAGTAACTGAACGATGGAGGTGTGGCCGCGAGTCGCCGCAAGCGTTTCGGCCGTCGCCCCCAGGCTGGTCCTGGAGTTCACGTCGGCGCCTTTTTCAAGCAGGATTTGCAGCGTTTCGGGTTGGCCATTGACAGCCGCCATCATGCACGCGGTCCAGCCGGCGTTCGTTTTCGCATTGACGGCGGCACCATGGTCAAGCAGCAACACGACGACTGGGGTACGCCCTCTCACGGCCGCCCTGATCAACGCGGTCCTACCCAGCCTGTCGCGAACGCTACAACTCGCGCCGTGCTCGAGCAAGGCCTGGACAATCTCGGCATCGCCTCTTTCCGCGGCCCGCATGAGCGCTGTCGTGCCGTTGCTGTTTTGCGCATCGATCGGCGGCTTCCTCGCCAGCAGCAGTCGGACGATGTCGATGTTCCCGCTTCGGGCGGCCGCCATCAGGGGCGTAACGTCCAGGCCCGAGCGGGCATCCACTTTCGCGCCGGCCGCCAGCAGCGCTTCGACAACCGAAGTCTGCCCCTTCTGTGCCGCCAGAATCAACGGCGTCAAATGGTTGACATCGCGGTAATCCGGGTCGGCTCCCTGCTCCAGTAGTTGGCGAACCATGCTGGCATCGCCTTGTTTCGTCGCTTCCAGTAAATTTCGATCCAGTTCACCGGCCCAGGCTGCGAAGGGAACCGCCAGCGCCAAGCACAACGCCGGTTTCAAGCCCCAGCGTGAAGGCGTCCGGTCGCCCAGGACCCGTGGGCTACCCTGCCGCGGACTCTCAACGGGGTTACCCATATCGTCCTCCTTGTCCGGTGCGAGTATACACCCATTTTTAGGAGTTTGAGCTAGGAAATTACGCCTTCTCTTTTGCGCCGGTGAGCGCCTGTCTCATGCGGGCGAAAGAAAAGGCGGATTCTCTCGCGGAAGTCAGGAGGGTCTGGTTATCAACGTCCGGCTGTTCTACCTTGGCGGCAGAACCAGGCGTTTGCTTTCGAGAGAGCGCTGCCGGTATTGAAGGCCACGCGCATCCACGAAGTCGCGCCGTTCTTTGTGGCACCAGGCGCAGCGAACCATATCCACCTTGCCGTTCTGCTTGACCAGGGCGGTATGGCAGCCGATGCAAAGTTGGTGCATGGCTTGCACGTACCCGATCGCGGTGTACTGCTTGACGACTATGGTGGCGCCCGGCGGCACCAGGTCTTTGTGGCACTGGTCGCATTTCTTCGCGCCGGCGGCGCTGCGGACCTGCCCGCTCGGGTGGCACTCCACGCAGGCAACCCGTCCACCGTCGGGCGAAGCATGCCAGTCGTGACGGAAAGCGTCGGTGGGAAGATACATGTCGCGATGGCATTCATAACACCCGGAAGCCTGGTCGCGGGGCAGGTTCATGTGATGGCACTTCACACAGGACTGCTTTCCCCCGTTCAACTGGATCAGTTTTTCGTGCGGAAATGACACGCCAAAACCATCGCGATTCCCGTCAATCCACAGCGTGTCTCCGCCCAGCGCCCTTTGCGCCGGTGTCGGAACCACCCCGCGGCTGGAAGCCGGTTGCGGAGAGATCAGCGCAAAGCCGACGCTCGCCGCCACGATGAACGCCAGTGAATAAACGGTGCGATTCGCCACCGATGGCACGCCGAGCCAGGTTGCGCCGACTTTGTCCAGCTCCGGCAGTTTCAGCGGATCCGCTTCGGGATCCACCGGCCGCCGTTCCCACACCTTGAAGTGTTCGATAAAGAACAGAAAAGCGAGAATGGCGCCGGAAACCACGCCGGCGCTGATCGCAATTTCGGTCCAGGATGGAAGGTACAGGCCGTTGCCCCGGCCTGCTTGCATCAGCCCGCCCACATCGATGCGGTTGAGCACCACTCCGGAGACGCCTATGGCCGCCGTCGTCCACTGTCCCACCCGGCCGTGGAGCACACGGGGTATGGACAACAGAATCACCGGGACGATTGCCATGATGGAGAGTTCCACCCAGAACATCGCCACTTGCCACTCGGGCTGCCACACACGCGCCAACTGGCCTCGCACCGCCAGGTCGCCGAAGCGGACCGCCAGGTACAGCAACAACACCCAGCGCGCGGCGCGGCCCAGCCCCGCCATCAGGTCCGTCTCCGGTTTTCGATGGTACAGGTATCCGGTGACGTGGCTTTCCAGCATCACCATCTGCAAACCCAGACCAATCGCCGATATCAGGAACAGCGCCGGCAAAATCGGGGAGTACCAGAGGGGATGGAGGAAATAGGGCATGATCAGAAACAGCGAACCGAGGGACGACTGGTGGAGCGTGGAAAGACCGATGCCCAGCAGCACCAGCGGCAGCCGAAACTTCAACAGGAAGCGCCGCGCGCGGGCCAGGGCCGAGAACTCCTCGGCGGGGACCGGGAAGAACTCCAGGCTCAGCACCGTCAGGTACAGCATGACGCACCAGCCCACCTCGAACAGCGGGGAGTGCGGGTTCCAGAAGACGATCATGTGCCAGATGTTCCACGGCAGACCGAGATCGAACAGCAGCCCGACGGCCACCGCCATGTATCCGAGGAACGCCGTCAGAACGGTTGGCCGCACGATGGAATGGAATCGCTCGAGCCTGAAGATATAAACGGTCGCCGTGATGATGAAGCCGCCCGCGGCAAGCGCCACTCCGCTCATCACGTCGAAGCCGATCCACAAACCCCAGGGAGTTGCGTCGGAAAGGTTGGTGGTGACTCCCAATCCGAACAGGTACCGGCAAACCGCCACCGCGGTCGCAAGTCCGGCCAGCAGCCAGAGGCTGAACTTGAACTTTCGCACTCTACTCATCGGAGCCTTCCATCACTTTCATTCGCCGTCCAATGATCCAGTACAGCCCGGCCATCCCCGCCAATACCCCGCTGAACGCGAATGGCACCGCGTCCATGGCCAGCCTTGTCGTGCGTGGCATCGGCGTGTCACCCAGGTGTTCCCCGTGGGTGAGGAAAGTCAAGTCGACGTTCGAGATATACAGCACCGACGTGCCGCCAACCTCGTCCTCGCCCCAGACTTTGCCTTGATACAGGGCCGGCTTCTCCGCAATCCGGCGGCGGGCTTCCGATAGCAGCTCGTCGCGGTCGCCGAATATGGTCGCTTTTGTCGGGCAGCTCTCGACGCACGCCGGCAGCCCCCCCTGCCGGATGCGGTCGTAACAGAGAATGCACTTTCGAACGTAGGGGACGGTCTGGTCCCAGTCGTAGCGCGGGATGCCGAAGGGACAGGCCATCATGCAGTAGCGGCAGCCCATGCACTTGCTGCTGTCGTATATGACAGCACCGATTTCAGTTTTCTGGAGAGCGCCCACCGGACAGGCGGACGCGCAGGCCGGTTCCAGACAGTGCCGGCATTGCTTGCGGACGAAGGAGTGCTCGGGGCCCTCCAGAACCGAAGTCCAATTGCGTGCCGAGAGCCCGTCGTCCAGGTCCCAGCGCCTGGGGAAGTCGGGCGCCAGGTGGTTTACCTTCTTGCACGCCAGCACGCATTCCGAGCAGCCGATACATTTGGTGGTGTCCGTCAGGATTGCCGCTCTCATTTCACAAGACTCCCTTTGCCGGTTGGCTCCATGGCCGCCTGTCGGTCGTTCACGCGAGGTCTTTCAAACCAGGACGGCCGGTCCGCATAACCCAGCGTGGCCGCAACCCGGTCTCCGGCGCCCTCGGGAAACTTCCAGGCAATGCCCGTTACAATCTGCGCGAGCGGCAGCAACACGCAGTGCGCAATCTTGGTGAACGGGATCATGACCATGATCAGGTTGCCGGCGTAAATGTGGATGAGCATCGCCGCCTGGTAGGACCTCGGGGATAAGGAGAGATTCGAGGCCACGTAACCGCTGATGAAGGGCACCACCAGCAATAGCGGCCAGAAATAATCCTGTCCCCGGCTCAGCGTGCGCGCTCCCCGGTGGAACACGCGCCCGAGGAACAGCCCCAGGCCGGTGACCACGACCACGAGCGTGAGCCAGTTGGCCCAGCTTTGCGGCATCGCGGGCCACGCAAAACCCACGCCGCGGCGCCACAAAAGCACGTGGGCGCCCAGCAGCAGCGGCACACCGATCAGGCCGACGTGAAAAGCAAACGAGATCACGCTGTAGATGGGCCGTTTCCTAGTCAGGCGCACGACCGGGAACAGCCAGCCCAGGGTCTTCAGCGCCAGATCTTTCCAGGGCAGCCTGCGGTCGCGGGTGCGGCGCAGGGCCTGGGTGGCGCCCGCGGCCGTCAGGAACAGCACGCGGGCAAGGCCCAGAATCATCAGACAAAAGCAGAGGCGGAACAACGGACCTTTGCCGAATTCAATCCAAGCTTCCACTCCCGATTCCTCCTGTGCCGGGTCTATTTACTCAAAGACAATGGCTTTGTAGAGCAGGTCGTGCAGCCCGACAATCTCGCAATCCACGTGCTGGTCTTCCATCAGCTCGCGCAACTGTTTCTTGCAATTGGCGCACGGAGCGACGCAATACCTGGCCCCGGTGGCGCGGATCTGTTCCGCCTTCACCTTGCCGCCGATCGCCGTCCGGAAGGGGCGGATTTCGTCAATCGACACCGTCCCGCCACCGCCTCCGCAGCAGATGTTATCCCGGCCATTCGGCTTCATCTCCACATAGTTCGGGCAGAAGGCTTTCAGCAGTTCCCTGGGTTGGTTGACGATCCAGCCGGGGCGAGCCAGGTTGCAGGGATCGTGGTAGGTCACCTTTTCGGTGATCACACCCGGATCCAGCTTCAATCGTCCTTCCTTCCAGACGCGGTGTGTGTACTCGAGTATGTTGATCACGGGAGTGGGTTTTTCAGCGCCGCTCAGAGCCGGGTAAAAGTACTTGGCCGTGCGCGATGCGTGGCCGCACTCGCCGATGAGGATCTTCTTCACTTTCAACCGGGCCGCTTCGGCCGCCACTTTCCGCAGCACATGTTCCATCACCTGGTCGCTGTAGAAGAGCCCGTAATTGATGCCGTCAAAGTACTTCGTGCCGATCGTCCATTTGTCTCCAGTCGCCCGGAATACGGAGGCAATGCCCATCAGCGTGTCGGCTTCCATGATGAAGTCCGATACCGGAGCCAGGAACAGGTATTCGGCTCCTTCCTGATCGATTGGGAAGGGGATTTCCACCCCCTTGTTGTCCTGCATGTCCTCGCTGAGAAACTCGAGACTGTCCAGCAGGGCGGGCACCGGGATGGCCGAGGTGTTGCCGCTGGCCCCGATCAGTTGCTCCCTGGTGGACACTGCCAGCGCACGCGGCACGATGCCGATTTCGGAGAGAATGTAACGGCCGAGGTGCGTCACCATCCCGTGATCGATCCCCATGGGACATTCCAGGAAGCAGCGCCGGCACGCCGTGCAGTTGTAAAACGAATCGGCCATCTCCTGGACTTTCTCGTCCGTCAGCCCGGCGTCGCCCAGCAGGCGGCCTCGCAGCACCCCGGCCACCGTGAAATGCCGCCGGTACACCGAAAGCAGCAGCTCGGAGCGGTAACAGGGGATGTCTTTTGGGTCGCCGGTCGCCAGGTACACCTGGCAGTGGGTGGCGCAGCGGGAGCACTTCGCCGTGCTCCGGACGTAGTGATCCAGCGCCAGACCGTAGTTGGTGTGCTTGAGAATCGCCGCGAAGGCCTCCAGAAATTTCCTGGGGCGGTCTTCGACCGCGAAGTCCTCGACGTGGTATCGAACCGGCAGTCGCTGCCGATCGATGACCTCCTGTTTCTTGGTCGAGGTTAGTGCTCTGTCTCGTTCTTCGGCGGTTATCGGGTTCATTCACAACTCCGGTGCTAGATCCTGGATTCCTGTCGCCAAGCGGTGGCAATGTAGCCGTGTGTCCCGGAAAGCGCCATCGGCCCGAAGAAACTGCGAAACCTGGACCGTTCGGTCGCACCGGACCACCGGTGGCGCAAGGCCGCAAACCAAATGAATTCTGGGAAACCAAGGTGAGTACGGTCTACCGCGATGCGGGTCTGGAACGCCTCTTGCAAGCATGACGATACCCGGAGGACAATTCCTCTTGTGCCCGCTGCGTCCTGGCTGGATGAGGTGTACATCGTCCGCTGTTTCGATGCTCGGGTTGCTGCCGAATGAGCAACGGGCACCCACCTCGCTGGATTACATACTATTTTATCATCAAACAGAAGTTTCAGAGCCGATAATCTTATGTTTCTTTGCGCTTGCACTTAGCCCGCGGCGGCCCATTATTGGCTTCGGCGGCATCGGGTGAGCTATCGTAAAAGACTGCGCTGTGGCCGACCGGGCCGCGGGGCAGGGCCTGACTCAATTGCCCCATGCAGCCTTTCGATCTGTGGCACGCCTGCGCCGCTTTTGGAGCGGCGCTCATCGCCGGTGCAATCAACTCCGTCGCTGGCGGAGGAACCCTGGTGTCGTTCCCGGCCCTGATCTGGCTGGGGCTTCCTCCCGTGACGGCGAACGCGACCAATACAGTCTCGATCTGGCCCGGCACGCTGGGCAGCGTCTTCGGATACCGGCGCGAGTTGCGCGGAGCCGACCCCCGCTTCCTGACCCTGGTTGCGCCGAGTCTCATCGGCGGCGTCGCCGGCGCTCTGTTATTGCGGTGGACCCCGCCCGCCATTTTCGGCCGGCTGGTGCCCTACCTGATCCTTTTCGCGACCATGCTGTTCATGGCCCAGCAACCCATCCAGCGCAGGCTGAAGACCGCGGATGCCGCTGCCCATCGCTCGCTGCGCTGGCTTGCCGGAGCGATGGCGTTTCAATTGGGGGTGGCCATCTACGGCGGCTATTTCGGCGCCGGAATCGGCATCCTGATGCTGGCCGCCCTCAGCATCATCGGCCTCAGCGACATCCACCAGATGAATGGGCTCAAGAATCTCTTCGGCATGACGATCAACGGCGTCGCGGCCCTTTATTTCGTGTGGGCCGGCATGGTCTACTGGCCATACGTTGTCATCATGGCGGCGGGCGCCATCACCGGTGGGTACGGAGGAGCGGGCGTGGCGCGCCGCATAGGTCAAACCCTGGTGCGGCGCATTGTCATCGCCATCGGCTTCGCGATGGCGCTCTCCCTGCTGATCCGGAAATGAGCGCGCGCCGCCCACCGGGCAACGACTCCCGGCTATCAGCGCCGCCGGAGGTTGCTGTTTCCTTTTATTTCTGCATGTGATATTGTTTTTTCTTGCTTTTACTTCCGAGATTATCGTGAGGAGGTTGCCTGTTGGCAAAAAGGATGACGAGGCCGCACCGGCTGATGGCCGAAGAACGCCGCCGGCAGATTTTGAGTCTTCTCGACCGGCAGGGCCGCGTCACCGTTGACGACCTCATACGGCAATTCGGAGTGTCGGCCGTCACCGGACGGGCGGACCTCGACCGGCTGGCCGAGCTGGGCGCGCTGGTTCGTTCGCATGGCGGCGCGGTGAAGCGAGAGGGCCCCGAGATGGACTTTCCGCTCGCCTACAAAAAGACGGTGCATCAGACCGAGAAGGATAGAATCGGCCGCGCCGCCGCCGAAGTCGTGCAGCCAAACCAGATTGTGCTTCTCGACTCGGGCACCACTACGGTGGCGGTTGCGCGCCACATCAAACTGAGGCATGTCAGGCCCCTCACCGTGATTACGAACGCAATAGACATCGCCCTGGAGCTGAGCAGTGCGCCCCAGGTGTCGGTGGTGGTGCTGGGCGGCATCCTGCGGCCGCCATCGCTCTCGACGGTAGGGCCGCAATCCGTGCAGACGCTGATGCATCTCAATGCCGACCAGCTTTTCCTCGGGGTGGACGGGCTCGACCCGGAGATCGGACTCACCACCCCCGACATTCTGGAGGCGCAACTGGGCGCGCTGATGGTGAGAATCTCGAAGACGATCAACGTTGTCGCCGACTCCAGCAAATTCGGCAACCGAAGCCTCTCGGTGATTGCCAAGATGGAATCGGTACACCGGGTGGTGACCGACACGGGCGCGGACCCGAAAATTGTCGCCGCGATCCGGAGCCATGGGGTCGAGGTGATCACCGCCTGAGGCCCACCGCGAAATCACCGCGCCATCCCCATTGCGGTCAGGGCTCACTCCGATTCGCCGGCAGCCGGAGTTCCAGCGGTGTACGCTTCAGTGCCTGATCGCGCACTTCGGCCAGCAGCTCGCGCATGCTTTTGCCGAGCGCCGGATGGCGCAGTTCGGGCGCCAGGTCCGCCAGCGGCTCGAGCACAAAACGACGCTCCGCCAGGCGCGGGTGCGGCACCACCAGCCTCGGCGTACTGATCAGAAAGCGGCCGATCAACAAGACATCAATGTCGATGACGCGGGGGCCGTTTCTGGGGCCGGTCCTGCGCCCCAACTCTCTCTCGATGGCCTGCGTGCGGCCGAGCAACTGCTGCGGGAACAGTTCGGTTTCCGCCTCCACCGCGGCGTTGAGGAACCAGCCCTGGTTCTTGAATTCGAGCGGTTCGGTTTCGTACACCGGCGAGCAGCGCAGCACCCGCACGCCGCGTGCCGCCAGCGCGTCGACGGCCGCTTGCAGGTTGGCCTGTCGATCGCCCAGGTTGGAGCCGATAGAGAAATAGACCGTCTTTGTCATGCGAGCTTTCCCCGGGAAACCGTCTAGGTGGCGAGAGACGTCCGGAGCAGGGCCGCCAAACGCTCCAGGTCTTCTTCATTGTTATAGAAGTGCGTCGAAACGCGCAGGTTTCCGTGCCGAGCGGACACCTGCACCCGCCGCGCGAACAACGCCCGAGCCAGCGCGGAAGCATCGCGGCCGTCGAAGCGCGCGGCGATCACCGGTGAATCGAAATGGGGCGCTTCGTCGAATAGCAGCCTGGCGCCCAATCCGCGCAGCAGTTCACGCGCCATCGAGGCCAGCTCCTGCACCCGCCGTTCAATCCTCTCCGGCCCGATATCGAGCATCATGGCGACCGATGTGCCCAGCGCGAAAATGAGCGAGTGAGCCAGCATGCCCGCCTCGTACTTTTCGGCGGCGTCGGTGAATTCGGGCGCGCCGTGGTGCAGGTTGTCCACGTTTCGCCAGCCTTTGTGGCTTCGCCAGCCCACCACGCGCGGCGCCAGGCGCCGCCGCAGAGACGGACTGACGTACATGAACCCGATACCGTTCGGCGCCAGCATCCACTTGTAGGCGTGAACGGCGAGCATGTCGGGTTGGATCGACGCGGCGTCGAAGCGCAAGGCCCCCAGGCTCTGCGTTCCGTCCAGATAGAGCAGTACACCCAGCTCGCGCAATCGCGGCGCCAGCTCTTCGAGTGGCGGACGGAAGCCCCCGGTATAGTTCACCGTGCTCAATGCCACCACCCGCGTGCGCTGGTTCAGGCTTTCGTAAAACCTCCGCCAGGGTACTTCGCGGAAGACCACGCCGCCGCTCGCCAGCATGCTGGGCGCGTAGATATTGTTGGGGAATTCTCCGTCGAGCGTCAGCACCTCGTCGCCCGGCTGCCAGTCGAGCCCGCCGAGCAGCAGCGAAAGCGCCTCGGAGGCGTGCGTCAGAAAAGCGATGTCATCGGGTTCTGCGTGAATCAAACGGGCGATCAGCTCGCGCACCTGGTCGGCGCCGTCGAACCAGTCGAGGAAATCGTGACAGGCAAGCTCGTCGCGGTGTGCGAAGTGTCGTGCTATCGCGTCCACCGACCGCCGGGGAATCTGCCCGAAGGTGGCGGTGTTCAGGTAGGTCCAATTTCCTAGAGCCGGAAACTCACGCCGCACTTCGCGCCAGTCAATGGGCATGCAAACAGAATAGCGATAACGGGTGGCCGGCTGCGATCACTCCCTTCGAAAGACCCACGGATTGCGATCGAAGTATTCGAGTGTCCGAACGACGCCCTCGCGAATGCCGAGCTTGGGCCGCCAGCCCAAGGCCCGAATGCGCGCGCAGTCGAGGAAGATGAAGGGACTATCGCCCACCCAGCCGCGATCGCCACCGGTGAAGGTGAATTCGGGCTGCGCATCCAGGTGCGACGCGATCCAGCGGGCCGAATCCATCACTTCGCAGTATTCGTCGCAGCCCAGATTGAACACGTTCACCCGGCTGGAGGCGCGCTGCACCGCGAGCAGCATGGCGTCGATGCAGTCCTCGACGTAGAGATACGACTTGCGCTGGTGCCCGTCGCCGAGAATCTCCAGGTGCGAAGCGTCGGCGCGGAGCCGCCGGTAGAAGTCGAACACGTGGCCGTGCGTGTAACGCTCCCCCAGGATCGAAACGAAGCGAAAGATGAAGCTCTCGAACCCAAAGCCTTCCGCGTAAGCCGCCAGCAGGCCTTCGCAGGCGAGTTTCGAGGCGCCGTAGAGCGAAGTCTGCACCGGGAAGGGAGCGTCTTCGGGAGTCGGAAAGACGCTTGCGTCGCCGTACACCGAGCCGGTGGAAGAGAAGGCGATGCGCCGCACCCGCGAGGCGCGCATGGCCTCCAGCAGGTTTGACGTCGCAATGGTGTTCTGCTCCAGATCGCGCGTGGGGTGGCGGGTTCCAAAGCGCACATCGGCGTTGGCCGCCAGGTGGAAAACGATATCGGCCCCCTCGATCATGGGAGCCAGCAATCCGGCGTCCAGCAAGTCGCCCCGGATGAGCGTGAAGTCCCGGTTCTCCCGCGCCTCCGCCAGGAACTCCTCGAAGCCGGTGGAGAAGTTGTCAACGCCGGTGACACGATGGCCGAGCGCGAGCAGGCGGTCGGTCAGATTGCTGCCGATGAAGCCGGCCGCGCCGGTGACCACGCAGTTCATCTGGCGCCCCCGGCGGCCTGGGAGCGGGCGGCTTCGAGTGCCGCGCCGCGCCTCCACAGCGAAAGCCGAATGTGGAATATGTCGCGGACGTTGCGCAGGTTTCCGCGAACCACATCCAGGCGCGAATCGCCGTCGTCACGCCAGCGGATCGGGATCTGCTCCACGGTGAAGCCCAGCCGCAAGGCGAGGGCGA
Source organism: Bryobacterales bacterium (assembly GCA_963810595.1). Lineage (GTDB taxonomy): Bacteria > Acidobacteriota > Terriglobia > Bryobacterales > Bryobacteraceae > CAWEOG01. Next base: position 95,585 of record CAWEOG010000010.1, read on the forward strand.
GTATCTCGACATCGAACATGTAGCCGTCGATCTGTTGCAGAGAAAAGATGGTGCGCGCGGCCGAATCGGCGAAAAACTTGAAGCCGCACTGCGAATCGGTGATGCCCGGCAGCCCCACCACCGTCTGCATGAATGCGTGGAAGCCCACCGAGCCGATACGGCGGTACAGCGGCTGGTAGCGTTCGATGCTCGATTTCGGCAGCGCCCGCGAACCAACCACCAGCGGAACGCCAGCCCGAAGCCGAGGCAGAAACTTGTCGAACTCGTCGATGGGCACCTTATTGTCGGCGTCCGCGTAGCCGATGAAACGGCCGCGCGCAAGGGCGACGGCCTCACGCACGCCGCGTCCCTTGCCCAGCCGTTCGGGGTAGCCGATGACCGAGACGCGGGGGTCCGATCTGCCAAAACCGGCCACCTTCTCGCGCGTGCCGTCAGCGCCATCGGCGGCCACCACGACTTCGCACGCCAGTTCGCGGGAATCGAAGTAATCCAGCGTCTCGCGAATTGTATCCAGAATTCGTTCCGCCTCGTTGTAGGCGGGCAGAATGAGGGAAATTTCGGGCTGCAAACCGGGAGTCAACTCCAGGAAAGTCTGAAAGTCTATGCTAGCATGTAGCGGATTCTATCAATGCAGGCTTTGACACTGACCGGAAAGACGGTTCTGATTACCGGAGCGGGCCGCGGATTAGGCCGCGCCATCGCGCGCGCGTGCTGGGAATCCGGGGCGAACCTGGCTCTCTGCGCCAGGAGCGAGGGCGAGCTGCGCGAGACGGCCGAGGAGTTGCGCCGGCAGCGGCCCGGCCAGCAGGTGCTGGCGGTAACGGCGGACGTGGGGCGGGTGGAAGACGTGGAATCGCTGTTCGCGCGAATCGAAAGCGAGATGCCCCCGCTCTACGGGCTGGTGAACAACGCCGGCGTGGCGGGACCCAAGGGGCCGGTCGAAACGAACGACTGGGCGGCCTGGGTGGCGACGGTCGAAATCAACCTGCTGGGAGCGGTGTACGTGTGCCGGCGGGCGCTCGGCGGGATGCGCGCGCGGGGCGCGGGCAGCGTGGTCAATATCTCGGGAGGCGGCGCCACGTCGCCGCTGCCCAATTTCACCGCCTACGCGGTCTCGAAGGCCGGCCTGGTGCGCTTCACCGAGACGCTGGCGGCCGAGCTGCGCTCCACCGGCATCCGCGCCAACGCGGTAGCGCCGGGCCTGCTGGCGACTCGATTGGTGGACGAAGTGATCGCGGCGGGGCCGGAAGCCACCGGCCGGGAGCATTGGGAGAAGGCAGTGCGCGCTCGAGACGAGGGCGGGGCGCCCCCGAGCGGGCTGCCGCGCTGTGCGTATTCCTGCTGAGCGAGGCCAGCCGCGGCATCACCGGCAGGCTGATCAGCGCCGTGTGGGACGATTGGGAACGCATCGAGGAACGCCTCGAAGCTCTGGCCGCGACCGACATCTACACGCTGCGGCGGATTGTGCCCGCCGACCGGGGTCTGAAGTGGGATTGATACAACCATGAGATTCGCAATTGTCGGCTGCGGATTGATCGGCCGCAAACGGGCGGCGGCGCTGAGCGATTCCCATTCCGTGGCAGCCGTCGCCGACACGGACGCCGGGCGCGCGCGATCTTTGGCCGCGGGACTACACTGCGACGCCTTCACCGACTGGCGGGAAGCCGTCGGCCGCGATGACGTCGACGCGGTGATCGTGGCGGCCACCAACGATGTGCTGGCGGAGGTGACGCTGGCCTCGATCGAGGCGGCCAAACACGTCCTGGTGGAGAAGCCCGCCGCGCGCACGGTGGCAGAATTAGCGCCGGTCGCGCGGGCGGCGGAGTCGCGTCGGGTGATTGTCCAGGTGGGGTTCAATCATCGTTATCATCCCGCTCTGTTGAAGGCCCGGGAGATTGTGGATTCCGGCGCCGCGGGGCCGCTTCTGTTTCTGCGCGGACGTTACGGCCACGGCGGCCGGCTGGGCTACGAACGCGAATGGCGCGCCGATGCGGCGATGGCCGGCGGCGGTGAACTGCTCGACCAGGGGGTGCATCTCATCGACCTGGCGCGCTGGTTTCTGGGCGATTTTCCGTGTGTCGAGGGCCACCTGGCAACCTATTTCTGGAACATGCCGGTGGAAGACAACGGCTTCCTTTCCCTGCGTACCGCCGGTGGCCAGACGGCCTGGCTGCACGCCAGCTCGACGGAGTGGAAGAACATGTTTTCGTTGGAGATTTACGGCCGCGGCGGCAAGCTTGCCGTCGACGGGCTGGGAGGCAGCTACGGCGTCGAGCGGCTGGCCTGGTACCGGATGCTGCCGCAAATGGGGCCGCCGGAAACGACCATCTGGGAGTATCCCGGCGAGGACGCTTCCTGGCGGCGCGAACTGGATGCCTTCGCGAAGGCGGTCGAAACCGGCCGCCGCGAGGGTCCGGGACTCGAAGACGCCCGGGCCGCCCTGGCCATCGTCGGTGAGGTGTACGGCAAGCGATGATTATTACCCGGAGTCCGTTGCGATTGTCGCTTGGCGGAGGCGGCACCGATTTGCCGTCTTATTACGAGAAGCACGGCGGGTTCCTGATTGCGGCGGCGATCGACAAATACGTCTACATCACCGTGCACCAGACCTTCGAGGAAGAGCTGATCATCAAGTACTCGAAGCTCGAACGGGTGCGGCATCCGAGCGACGTGCAGCATCCCATCATCCGCGAGGCCCTGTTAATGGTGGGCCTTCCCGACTGCAACCTGGAAATCACCAGCATGGCCGACATCCCAGCCGGCACCGGCCTGGGTTCGTCGGGCAGTTTTACGACGGCGCTGCTCAAGGCGCTGCACGCTCATGGGAAGCACCTGGTTCATCCGTCGGAGCTGGCGGCGCAGGCCTGCGAGATCGAGATCGCCCGTCTGGGCGAGCCGATGGGCAAGCAGGACCAGTACATCGCCAGCTACGGCGGCATCACCTGTTTCCAGTTCCATCCCGACGGGGGCGTGGATGCGACTCCGCTGAAGATCTCCACCGAGACGCTGCACAATCTGGAAGACAATCTGATCCTGTTTTTTACCGGGTTTTCGCGTTCGGCCGGGTCGATCCTGCGGGAGCAGCACACGCGCAGCCTGGTGGAAGACCGGGAAATGATCGAGAACCTGCATTTCGTCAAGGAAATGGGCTTGAGCAGCCGCCGCTACCTGGAGTCTGGAAAACTGCGGGAGTTCGCCGGGCTGATGAACGTGCACTGGCAGCACAAGAAGAAGCGCTCGGCCGACATGTCGAATTCGCGCATCGACGAGTGGTACGACCTGGCGCTTGCGAGCGGCGCGCTGGGCGGAAAACTGATTGGCGCCGGCGGCGGAGGATTTCTGCTGTTTTATGCTGAAGACAAAGTGAGATTGCGGCATGCCCTCACCAGCGCCGGCTTGCGTGAGGTGCGTTTCCGGTTCGACTTTCAGGGGACGGTGACACTCGTACAATGAGCCTGCCGGTGGCGATTGTGGCGGGAGGTTTGGCCAGGCGTCTGGGCGACCGCGCGCGGGAGCGCCCGAAAGCGCTGCTCGAGGTAGCCGGCAAGCCCTTTCTCGATCACCAGTTGCGCCTGTTGAAATCGAACGGCGTCGAGCGGGTGGTGCTGTGCGTGGGACATCTGGGAGAGCGGATCGCGGCGTTCGCGGGGGCTGGTGAAGCTTACGGGCTGGAGATTGCGTACTCCTTCGACGGGCCGCGCCTGTTGGGCACGGCTGGCGCGGTGCGAAAAGCGCTTCGGCTGCTGGATGAGGCGTTCTTCGTGCTGTACGGAGACTCGTACCTGCCGTGCCGTTTCGCAACGGTGGAGCAGGCGTTCCGGGCGAGCGGACGCTCCGCGTTAATGACCGTGTACCGGAATGAAGGCCGGTTCGACCAAAGCAACGTGGAATTCGACGGCGGGCGTATCGTAGCCTACGACAAGCAGGCGACGACGGCCCGGATGCGGCACATTGACTACGGGCTCGGCGTGTTCCGGGCCGGCGTCTTCGAAGAGCTGCCCGACGGTGAGCCGGCCGACCTGGCCGGCGTTTACCGCGGGTTGCTCGCACGGGGCGAACTCGGCGGTTTCGAGGTGGCCGATCGGTTCTACGAGGTCGGGTCGCCGCAGGGGATCGAAGACTTGGAGAGGTACTTGAACCCATGAATTTCTCAGAGGCATTTCTCGAGGAGACGGCCGAGATCGTCAACCGGCTCGACCGCAACGCGATTGAGAAGGTGGCGGCGCTGCTGGCCGAAACACGTCAGCGCGGCGGACGATTGTTCGTCCTGGGAGTGGGCGGTAGCGCGGCCACCGCGTCGCACGCGGTGAACGATGCCCGGAAGCTGGCGGGGATCGAGGCCTATGCCCCCACCGACAACGTCTCGGAGCTGACGGCGCGGACCAACGACGAAGGCTGGCCGACGGTGTTCGACGAGTGGCTGAGAGTGAGTCACCTGCGCGCCGCCGACACGGTGCTCGTATTTTCGGTGGGCGGCGGGAATTTCGAGGAAAACGTCAGTCCGAACCTGGTGCGGGCGCTCGAATACGCCCGCGGCGTTGGCGCTTCCACAGCCGGCATCGTCGGCCGAGACGGGGGCCACACCGCCAAAGTGGCGGATGCCTGTGTTGTAATTCCAACCGTGAACGCGATTCACGTGACACCGCACACCGAGGCGTTTCATGCCGTGGTGTGGCACCTGCTGGTGACCCACCCGTCGGTTCAGCGGAGCAGCACCAAGTGGTAGCCGGCGGCGCCAGGCGGGCGGTGTTTCTGGACCGCGACGGCGTGGTGAACCGGGCGGTGGTGAGAGACGGAAAGCCGTTCGCCCCGGCGTCGGTTGGCGAGTTGGATTTCGAGACGGGGGCGCTCGAATGGCTGCCGCGCCTCAAGCATCTGGGGTTCCTTCTCATCGTCGTCACCAATCAGCCGGAGGTGGGCCGGGGGACGCTGTCGCGGGAAGCGGTGGAACAGATTCATCGCGCTATTCAGCGGGCGCTGCCGCTGGACGGTTTCTACGTGTGCTGGCACCGCGGAGATGAGAATTGCGAGTGCCGGAAGCCGCGTCCGGGCCTGATTCTGGAGGCCGCTCGCGAAGCGGGAATCGTCCTCGCCAAGAGTTTCTTGATCGGAGACCGCTGGCGCGACGTAGACGCCGGATACAACGCCGGCGTCCGGACGGTCTGGATCGACCGGGGATACGCGGAACGGGCGCCCGACCACCAGGCGTCGGCCATCGTCGGGTCGGTGGAAGAGGCCGTGCGCTGGATCGAAGCCCGGGTTCGAGAGTCGGCGGCTTCTGCTACACTCTTCGCTTGACGCAATGATGCCGCGGCCGGAAATTGTTCGCGGACGGGAGCGCAGGCTTTGGACGCACTCGGATTATCCCTACTGGTCTTTTTGTTTTGTGGCTTCGTCGGCCTGGCCGTTTTGAACGCGCTGGGCTCGCGGCGCAATCTGCTTCGCAACGCGCTGCTGGCCCCCGGCGTGGGCGCCGGCGTGGTGATTCTGCTCGCGTTCTGGTGGAACCGTCTCGGATTCGGCCAGCGATCCTTCGCTCCCTGGCTGGCCGGCGGATTGCTGATTGGCTCCGCCGTACTGTTCTGGTGGCGCCGTACGCCGTTTCCATGGCGCCGCTATGCTCCTTTCGCCGTGGTGCTTTGCGCGTCCGCGGCGGTCACCGGCTCCCCAATGCTCCGCTACGGTCTGGATTGGATCAGCGTGGCCAACGAGGACATGACGAACTATGTCCTCTCGGCGCAATACTACGCGGAAAAGGGAAGGACCGCCAGTCCCGACTGGGGGGTGTTGCGCAAGGACACCGACCTGGTGGAGTACAGCTACTTCGTCCAGCATTCCTCCTCCACCCGTTTCGCCAGCGAGCTGCTGCTGGCGGTGACCGGCGAGGTGTCCCATATCGGCATGTTGCCCGTGTTCATGCCGGTGCTGCTGGCGCTGAACCTGGCTCTGGTTAGCGCTGTCGGCGCCATGGTAGTGCGGAGGAAACGCCGATGGCGCGCGTTGCTAGGGTGCGCGCTCGCGGCGGTGTTTCCGTTGATGACCTTCGGGGTGACCTACCAGTTGATCGCCCAGGTGTTCGGACTGGGTCTGCTGGCCGTCTGCGCCACGCTGCTGCTCGATCCCTGGCGCGTGAAAGGATGGCGCGAAGTAGTGCTGGCGGCGGTGTTGCTGGCCGCCCTGCTTCTCACCTATCCGGAGCTGCTGCCGATTCTGGCGCTGGCGGCGGCACTTTGGTTTGGCGTCCTGTGGCTGCAAAAGAAATGGCCGGGGCCGGCGTTGGCGCGGCTGGCGCTGGGCGGCGCCGGCGCGCTGGTGATGCTGAATTTCTACGTCCCCGAACTGGTGCGCTTTCTGCTGCGCCAGGGGGGCGAGGCGGTGAGCGGCAAAAATGAAGTGATGCCGTTCTTTCTTTTGCCGACCGCCGGACTGCACCTGTGGGGCCTGCTTCCATTCACCGGCTTTCAGAACTACCCGCACCTGCTTGCCGTTGGAATCGCCGGAATGGCGCTGACTCTGGCGGCGCTGGCCACGGCGTTGCGGCAAGCCAGGCGCGCCTATCCGGCGGCCCTGGTGATGGTGGCGCTGGCGGCGGCGGCGGTGGTGATCGTCGGCAGCGAGTCGGGCTTCGGCGCTTTCAAAGTGGCCAGCTACGTACAGCCGTTTCTGGCGGCGGTGGTGGCCACCGGGTGGCTTCCCTCGCGCTGGCCCGGAAGAACGCCCATTGCCTGGATCCATTTGGCCTGCGGCGCCGGTGCGTTGATCTTTGTGGTTTGCTTCGAGGTGCCCACGCTGCGGGGGCTTGTCACCGACAGCACCGGGGAAAGATCAGCCGCGGTGAATATCCCCCACGCGTCGGAGCTCCGTCTGGCGACGGAGCTCGAACGCACTAGCAAGAACTCGCGCCCGCCTGCGTTTCTGTCGAACTCGAGCAACCCTTCCTTGCTCAAACTGTACGGCCTGTATTTGCGGGGCACGCCGCTAAGCACGCCGGCAGTGTCGTTATACAAGAATGAGGTTCCGGGTCCCCGGCTGCACATCGACACGTTCGACTACGGCGACCAATCGCCTCCCGCCCAGTTCTATCACGACACGCGGGTCGCCGCGGCGGCTCTACGGCAAGCCACCGCGCTGGTGTCGACGCCGGACGTTACGGTGTTGAATCGCAGCCACTTCACCGGCGAGATTAATGAGGTCTTCGAATCAATTGGCATGCAAAAGGTGCGGAACCTGCTCACCTACGTGTCCACCGACCGCGGCCTCCCCTGGATGGAAGCGGATAAACGTCGCGTAGGTTTGTTTCAGGTGGAAGCCGACCCGTTCGGCGTGGATTCCTCGCTTTCCGCATTGGGCCGCTACCTGCTGTTCCGCGTGGACAATCCGGTGGCCGGGTCGCGGCTGGTGATGGACCTGACCACGTTGAATCGTCTGGAGCAGGACCGGCAACTGCCCCAGCCGGTGGTGATCGGCGAAAACCGGTCGACGATGGAGTTTGAAGGCACCGGAAGCGGCCGTCTGGTCAGCGCTCCCATCCAGTTTCGTAAGATCGACGGTGTCGACTACTTCGGCATCGACATGGGTGCGGTGAACACGACACCCATCAAGTCCAGAAGCCCGCTGATGTCTCTCTGGGAGAGGCAGTTGGCCGTGGACGCGCGGCCGCGCATCGCCATGGCCCGCAATATCTCGCTGTTGCGCGAGGACGAGGTCGAAAGCCTGCCCGTTCCGCGGCAGGTGGGAGAGTTCCCCGGCGACCTTTTCGAGCCCTCGTTTGAATATTCCGGCATCAGCGAGGACGGTTGGTTGGGCAACCGCGTGCTTCTTCGCCTGCGCGCCACCGAAGCGTCGTCGCCGCTCACGATCCAGGGCTGGGCGCAGGGACCTGAAGTGGGCGGCGCTTCGCGCGTCACCGCCCGCGTCGACGGCCGCGACATAGGCACCCGCGAGCTGGCGAAAGGCGACTTCACCTGGCGCATCAATGCCAGGGCCGACCAGGGCGTCAGAAACGTCGAACTGGAATTCGACCGCGTCAAGCGCATTTCTTTCCTCGACGGCCGCCTGGTATCCATCCGACTGGAGTGCGCCGGCTTCGGAACGGAGGCCTGTCTCTCAAATCCCGATGACATCGTGCTGATGCCGGGGCCGGTTCTACTGGGGCGAGGGTGGGGTGCGTTGGAGGGTCCCCAGGGAGGCCGCTTCCGCGAAGCCGCGGGCGTTGCGTGCGTCGAGCTGCGCTCGACAACAGCCGCCGGCGCTAGCCTTGAAACCGAGCTCGAACCCCTTCCGGCAGCGGGCACAACCGGCGCCGTCTTCGATCTCCTGGCGGAAGATAAGCAGATTGCCGAAAGACGCGTCGACGGCCGGAGCACCCTCGAGTTTCCCCTGCCCGCCGGACTGCGCGGCGGCACCCAGCTCTGCCTGGTCTCTCCCCAGCCCGCCCAAGCTGCGCAGCAGGCGCCGCCCACCCGCGCTTTTCGGGCTTACAGCATCATTGGTCCGGAAGACACCCGCCGCCAAGAGAGCGGAGACATTGTGGAGTGGCCGGTGCGCGTGTTGAGCGGCTGGTATCCCATCGAAAAGTGGGAAGGCGAGACGTTCCGCTGGATTAACACCGACGCCTCCATTTATATTCCTCGCGGGATGCATCGCCTGGAGATGGAGATCGCCCTCGGACCCGGCCTGGCCGGCAAGCCACTCCAGGCTGAGCTGGTCGACAACCGCGGCCGGCGCATCGCCGCCTTCACCGCCACCAAGCGGGAGGTGATCCGGCTCGACTTGCCTGCCGGCACCCACGGGCGGCTGATGTTCCGCGTGAAGAACAAGGGCGTGCTTTTCGGCATCGATCCGCGTATCCTGAACTTCCGGGTCTTCTGGCTGCGGGCCAGGTAGCGCCGCTCAGCCGACTACCTCGACCGGCACCGGTTGCGGCGTCTTGCGGCGCCGGAACAAATCCTGCGCCGAAGACAGGTATATATAATAAACCGGCGTCAGGTACAGCGTCACCAATTGCGAAAACAGCAGCCCGCCAACCACCGCCAGTCCGAGCGGTTGCCTGGCTTCTCCGCCGGCCCCGTATCCTATCGCGATGGGAACCGACCCGAGCAGCGCCGCCATGGTGGTCATCATAATCGGCCGGAAGCGGATCAGGCAGCCCTGGTAGATCGCCTCCTGCGGCGTCTTGCCTTCTTCCCGCTCGGCGGTCAGCGCGAAGTCGATTTGCATGATGGCGTTCTTCTTCACGATGCCGATGAGCATGATCAGCCCGACAAAGCCGTAGATATTCAACTCGACGTGGAACAGGTACAGGGTGAGCAGCGCTCCGAATCCGGCCGAAGGCAGCCCCGACAGAATCGTAATCGGGTGGATGTAGCTCTCGTACAGAATACCGAGCACGATGTACACCACCAACAGCGCCATGATGAGCAGCACCGACAGGTTGCTGAACGACGACTGGAACGCCTGCGCAGTGCCTTGGAACGACGTGCTGATGGTGTCCGGCAGCGTGCGGTTGGCCACCTCCTGCACCTCGTCGACGGCTCCACCGAGCGAAGTGCCGGGCTTCAGGTCGAAGGAGACGGTGACCGCTGGCAGTTGTCCGGAGTGGTTGATGGTCTGCGCCCCCACGCCCTCGCTCACTGTCGCCACCGCGTCGAGCGGAACCAGCGCGCCGGCGCTCGAGCGGACGTAGAGCGCGGAGAGAGCGTCCGGGTTGTCCTGGAATTTCGGCAATGTCTCCAGAATCACCTGGTACTCGTTGGTCGGCGTGTAGATATTGGAGATGTACTGGGAGCCGTAAGCGGCCGCCAGCGCGTTTTCAATCTGGTTGGCGGACAGCCCCAGGACGGCGGCTTTGTCCCGGTCGATGCTCACGTTGAGCTGGGGCTTTTTCAACATCAGGTCGGTGGTCACATCAGTCAGATCGGGCAATTCGCCGAGCCTCTTCTCCAGGTCCAGCGCAGAACTGTACAGTTCATTCATGTTGGGCCCCTGCAGGGTGAACTGGTACATGCTCTTCGAGACTTGCCCGCCCAGGCGAATGGCCGGAGGATTTTGAATGAATACCTGCACGCCCGGGATAACTGCCAGCTTGGGACGCAGTTCGGCCATCACCTGGTCGGAGCTCAATGCACGCATCTTGCGGGGTTTGAGATGCAGCGTCATGCGCCCGTAGTTCGGCCCGCCAACGCCGCCGCCGCCCTGGGTTCCCCCGGCCCTTGACATGAAGCTCTGGACATTCGGATCCTGACGCGCGATGTCCTGCACCTGCTGCACGTATCGGAAAATGTCGTTGACGGAAGTTCCTTGCGCGGCTTCGACGGTGACCGAGAGCTGGTCAGTGTCCTCGCTGGGGAGGAATCCCTTGGGAATCTTCAGGAAGAGCACGACGGTGGCCGCCAGCACCACGAACGAGACAGCCAGGGTCACCGGACGGAAGCGCAGCGTCCACCGCAGCGATTTGCTGTACAGGGACAGCATGCCGTCGAAGATGCGTTCGGTCGCCGCGAACAACCAACTGTGGCGCTGGCTCGAGGGCGGCCGCAGAAACCGGCTGCACAGCATTGGTGTCAGGGTCACCGACACCAGTCCGGAGATCAGGATCGCCGCGGTGATGGTGACGGCGAATTCCTTGAACAGCCGTCCTACAATGCCACCCAAAAAGAGCACCGGAATGAACACGGCCGCCAGCGAGAGAGTCATCGAGATGATGGTGAAACCGATCTCCCGCGACCCGTTGAACGCGGCGGCCATCGCCTTCTCGCCGTGCTCCATATGGCGGACGACGTTTTCGAGCATCACGATGGCGTCGTCCACCACGTAGCCCACCGACAGAATCAGGGCCATCATCGACAGGTTGTTCAACGAGTAGCCGAACAGGTACATCACGCTGAAAGTGCCGATAATCGAGAACGGAAGGGCAAGGCTAGGAATCACCGTGGCCGAGACATTGCGCAGGAACAGGAAGATCACCAGCACAACCAGTCCCAGCGTCAGGTACAGCGTAAAGCGAACGTCGTCGAACGACTGCCGGATGGTTTCCGAACGGTCGTACATCAGGTCCAGCTTGACGGAGGGGGGCATCTGGTGGCGGAACAGGGGAAGCAGCGCCCGCACCGAGTCCGAAACCGCGATGGTATTCGAGCCCGGCTGCTTCTGCACCGCAAGCACGATAGAGCGTTCGGACGATTCGTGGGTGTTGTACCAGGAGGCGCTCTTGTCGTCCTGAATGCTGTCGAGTACTCTGGCGACCTCCTCCAGACGCACCGGCGATCCGTTGCGGTAGGCGACAATCAGCGGCCGATAGGCTTCCGCCTTGGTAAGCTGTCCGTTCGCCTGGATCGTGTAAGCGCGGGAAGGACCATACAATTCGCCCGTGGGGATGTTGACGTTGCCGTTGCTGACGGCATTCGAGACTTCGTCGATGCCGATGCGCTTGGCTGCCAAAGCCGTCGGGTCCACCTGGATGCGGACGGCATAGGTGGATGCTCCGAACACCGATACCTGGGCCACTCCGCTGACCATCGAGATACGCTGCGCCATCATCGTCTCGGCGTATTCGTCCAGGTCGTACAGCGGCATGGTCGCCGAGGTCAGCGCCAGAAACACAATCGGCATGTCGGCCGGGTTTACCTTGCGCAGCGTCGGCGGCGTGGGCATGCCGGGCGGCAGCGCGCGCGCCGCGCGGGCAATGGCCGTTTGCACGTCCTGCGCGGCGGCGTCGAGGTCGCGATCGAGCGAGAACTGCAACGTGATCGTGGTGGAGCCGAGACTGCTCGTGGAAGTCATCGAATCCACGCCGGCGATGGTCGAAAACTGCTTTTCGAGCGGCGTGGCCACGGCCGACGCCATGGTGTCCGGGTTCGCCCCGGGCAGCCCGGCGGAAACCGAGATGGTGGGGAAGTCGACGTTTGGCAGGTCGCTCACCGGCAGTGCCCGGTAGGCGACGAATCCGAATACCGTAATCGCCAGCATCAGCAAGCTGGTGGCGACCGCGCGCCGAATGAAAATGTCCGACAGGTTCATGGCATCCGGTCCTTCTTGATGCGGACTGTCATCCCCGGACTGAGACGGAGTTGGCCTTCGGTGACCACTGTCTCTCCTTCAGCCACACCACTCGCAACCACTACGTCCTGTCCCACTTTCAGCGTCGTAGCCACGGGACGCATCTCCGCGGTCAAGTCTTTTCCGACCACATACACGAATTCGCCGTCCTGTCCCATCTGGACGGCGCGTGCCGGAACCACAACCGCGTTTTGAAGCGTCGTCAGCCGAAGCCCAACCTCCACGAATTCGCCCGGCCACAGCGACCCGGCGGGGTTGGCGAAGGTTCCCTTCAACTTGATTGTGCCGGTAGAGCTGTCGATGGAGTTGTTGACAAACGTGAGGGTGCCCTTTTCCGGGGGGTCGGTGCTTCCGGGTGGGCCGGCCGTTACCTCCAGGCCACCGGCACCCATGTACTTCTTGATTTCGGCCAGACGCTTCTCGGGCACTGAGAACGTCACGTAGGTCGGACGGATCTGGTTGATCGAGACCAGCTCGGAATCGGTGGCGCGCACCAGGTTGCCTTCTTCCACCGTCAAGTCGCCCGTGCGTCCGTCGATCGGCGAAGAAATCTCGCAGTAGTTCCGTTGCAGCCTGACGTTCGCGAGCGTCGCGGCATCGGCATGCACGGCTGCTTCGGCGCTTTCGATGGCGGCCTGGTCGGCCTTGATGGTTTCGGTGCGGGCATCGGCGTCGGAAGTGAGTTGCTCGGCCTGCTCCTTCGCCATGATCCCTTCGTCAAACAACTTCTGGTAACGCGCGGCCTGATCGCGCGCGTATTTTTCCTGCGCGACATCCCTTTTGAGATTCGCCTGCGCCTGCCGGAGCAACGCGGTGTCGCGGGCCAGGTTTGCCTCGGCCTGGCGGGCGGCCTCGTCGAACGGACGGGGGTCGATGAGAAACAGGGGATCGCCCCGTTTGACGTCCTGTCCCTCTTTGAAGTAGACCTTGGTCAGCTCTCCGCTCACCTGCGGTCTGACGTGAATGGTCACCGCCGGTTCAACCGTGCCCACCACGCGTACGTCGACGGGTACCGACTTTTGCGCGGCGGCGGCAGCCGTCACCAGCGCGGCCGACTGCCGGGATCGCGTTGGCTTTGCCCCGCCGGTGGAGGAGCAATTCGAGAGGGCAAAGACACCCAGCGTCAAAATGCAGATGGCGGCAAGACGATGGCGCATGACAAACGAGTCCTATTATCGTGATGTACCTAAACTACATCATTTAAGGCGACTTTGGGAGGTCGAAGGTTGCAGGTGGGAGAAGTTTTCCCGTGGTCGCAGAATGAAGGCTGGCACGGTCTCTTGGCCAATGTTCGATGTGGCTTGTTTTTAGAAACTTACAAGTTGTTTTCCGCTGTACGCCAGGAGCAACTGCAGGTTCCTGCTACCATCGAATGTTGATCTCTTAGCCATGCTGCAGTTCCGCTTCGACCAACCCTACCGACTCGGCCGCAAGACGGTGAACGGCCGGTTCGTCATTCCTTCGGGGATCCGTTGCACTCACGCTTCAACCATCCAGAGATGTTTTCTCGAAGTGCCCTCGGTCGGCGTCGTCACCACCAAGAGCATTAGCGCGCAGCCACGCAAAGGCTATCGCGAGCCCATTTTCGCCCGCTACGCACCGGGCTGCTATATCAACGCCGTGGGTCTGTCGAACCCCGGGGCCGAAGCCTATCTGTCCGAGTGCGACGCCCTCGAGGTCCCCGACGACAAATTCCTGCTGGTGTCGATCATGGGTTCCGATGTGGCCAGCTTTGTTGCGGCCGCGCGAACGCTCACCCCGATTGCGGACGGCTTCGAGCTGAACATGTCGTGCCCGCACGCCAAGGGCTACGGTGTTGAAGTCGGGCAGGACACCGAGCTGCTTCGCGCGGTCGTCGAAGCGGTTGCCGGCGAGACGGGCGTACCCGTTTTCGTGAAGCTATCCCCAACCTTGGCGACCCTGGCCGCAACCGCGGAAGCCTCTCTCGACGCCGGGGCGGCGGGCTTCACGCTGGTCAATACGGTGGGACCGGCGCTGGTTGCCGTCGGCCCAAGCCCCATCCTTTCCAACCGGCTGGGCGGCCTCTCGGGTGACGGCATTCGTCCCATGGGCCTGCGTGTGGTCGAACAAGTGCGCAAAGCGGTGGGCGACGGGCCGGTGATTATCGGCATGGGCGGAATCGCTTCGCCGGAACACGTTCTCCAGTACGCCATCGCCGGCGCGGACCTGTTTGGCATCGGCAGCGCGCTCACCGGTTTGGACGGCGCCCAGATGCAGCGATACCTCGAGCAAATCCAGCACGACGTTTGCCGAGGCGACCATCGCGCCTACGAGCGCTCGTGCGAGACCACGGCCCGCATGGACTACGTGAAGACGCATGTTGCGACGCGCACGGATCTGGGCCGGTCGCTGTTCAAGCTGGTATTCGAGCGGCTTCCCGAGGAGTTCGCCGACGGCGACCTGGCGGGCAAATTTCTCTTTCTGTGCCTGCCCGGGCTCGGCGAGAAACCCTTCGCGGTGTTTTCCTGCGCGGAAAAGAGCGTAGTGGTTCGGGTGGTGGGCGAATTCACGGCACACCTGGCGCGGCTCGAAGCGGGCTCGGAGATCCTGCTGCGGGGGCCTTACGGAATCGGCATTCCGGAAATAGCCGGAAGCACGGTGGTACACGTTGGGGGCGGAACCGGGATCGCCTCGCTGCTCGAGATCGCCTGCAGACTCGCGCCGGCCAACAAACAAGTTTTCCTGTTAGGCGCGAAAACCGGCGATCAACTGTTCGGCGTCGCCGAATTCGAACGGCTCGGCCCGGTCCATCTGGCTACTGACGATGGTACGGTCGGACATCACGGCTACGTACCGGATCTCATCGCGGAGGTTATGGCCGGAATACCGGAACAAGAAAGAGCGCACACGGTTTTCATCAACTGCGGACCCGAGCCAATGGTCTGGCGCTGTTTCGAAGTCCAGCGGAACTATGTTCCGGAAGACCGGATTATCGGCTCGATTGAATACATGACAAGCTGCGGAGTCGGCATCTGCGGTAAGTGTGCCAGTCCCTCGGGCGCGCTAACCTGCGTTGACGGTCCGTTTCTGAAGTGGCGGGAGTTTCAACCTGTGAAGCTCAGAAAACGTTGCGAAGCCGGTGCTTCGGCGAAGTAGTATATTCCCCTGCCTTTTGCTTCCGGTGCGAAAGACAGCGGTGACCCAGCCGGTGCTGTTGGGTCGGGCGTGAAGCCGGGAATCAGAACGCCTTCCCGCCGCGACGGCGCTGCTCGAGAAGTAGCGCCTTCCGACCCGGTTGACTGCCGGTATCCGCCATTCTGGAGCCGGTCTATTCATTGATTCCATACTCCTTCAAGCGGTACTGCAAGGTGCGCAGGCTGATGCCGAGTTGTTTGGCAGCGCGCGTGCGATTGCCGTCGTTTGCCCGCAAGGCAACGATAATAGACTGTTTCTCGATTTCCTTCATGCTGACGGGGCGCTTGCTTCCCTCCTCGCCGAAACTGACATCCTCCGCCTCGATTCTCTCTTCGGAGAGGATGGCCAGCCTTTCCATTACATTTTCAAGTTCGCGAACGTTTCCGGGCCAGGTGCGGGCGGAGAGTGCCTGAAGGGTTCCCTCCGTGATCTCGGGCACCGGTTTGCCCAGTTTCTCCGCAGCGCGGGAAAGAAACAGCCGGGCCAGGACGGGGATGTCCGCGGAGCGTTCGCGTAGCGGCGGGATGGCCAGCGGAAAGATGCTGAGGCGATAGTAGAGATCGTCCCGGAAGCGTCCCTCCGAGACCATTTTTCTGATGTCCCGATTGGTGGCTGCAATCAAGCGCACATCGGTGGTAAGTGTCTTCGATCCGCCCACGCGCTCGAAGGTGCGCTCCTGCAACACGCGCAGCAGCTTCGACTGCAGATTGCCGTCGAGTTCAGCGATCTCGTCCAGGAACAGAGTGCCGCCTCCGGCGCGTTCGAAGACGCCCTGGTGTTGAGCCACGGCTCCCGTGAAGGAGCCCCTCTCGTGCCCGAACAACTCGCTCTCAATCAGCGTAGGCGAGAGCGCGGCGCAGTTCAGCGCCAGAAACACCTGGCCGGCACGGCGGCTGTTGCGGTGAATGCAACGGGCCAACACCTCCTTTCCGGTGCCGCTTTCCCCGGTTATCAGCACGGTGGCGTGGGTGGGCGCCACCTTTCGCACGAGCTCGAGCAGTTCCCGCATGCGTGGATCGCGCACCACCATCGCTTCGCAGGAAAACGCGGCGCCGGCCTGCGGAGTGATGGGCACCGCCAGCGCACCCCCATCCGCCGGGCTTTCCGTCCAGCCACGCTCCGAGACAGCGCGCTCGACAAGTTGCCGCAATTCGCCAGGGCTGCGGAGCGGCTTCTCCAGATAGTCGATGGCGCCCAGTTTCATGGCTTCCACCGCCGTTGGGACCGTGCCGAAGCCGGTGATCATGACGGTAGGCGTTCGGGGGGCCTTCTCGTTGAACCAACGCAGGACGTCGAGGCCGCTGCCATCGGGCAATTTCAAGTCGGACAGCACCAGCGTGTAGCGGACCTCCGCGGCTCGGCGGCGGGCCTCGGCGACACTGCCGGCAGTGCGGACATCGTAGCCCTCACCCACAAGGATGGTTTCAAGCAGCTTCCGAAATCCCGGATCGTCGTCCACCACCAGTACGCATTTTCGTGACTGAGCTTCGTAGCTCATTGATCTTTACGAAAGGCCGGGCCAAATCGGATTTCGGCCGCGGTCCCGCCCCCATCTCGCGGCTCGATCGCCAGCGTTCCGCCCAGCGCTTCCACGATTTTCCGGCAGGTCGGCAAACCGAGGCCCGTGCCGAACGGCTTGGTCGTATAAAAGGGCTCAAACAGCTTTCCTGCGGCGTCCGCCGGCAGGCCCGGCCCGTTGTCCTCCACCCGGATAGAGACCCCGCTCCGGCCATTGTTGCGAACGGACACGGCGATTTCGCCCTTCGATTGCTCCGGCAGCGCCTCCACCGAGTTGCGCACCAGGTTGAGCACTGCCTGCTCCAACAACTCGGGATCGGTACGAAAGACGATGTCGTCCGCGTCGAAACTGAAGCGCGCCGGCCGCCCCGCCGCCAGCCGCTCCGAATGCTCGCGCAGGCCGGCAAGAAACCCGGCCGCGGAGATCTCGCGCGGCACGGGTGCCGGTAGACGCCCATAGCGCAGCAGGTCTTGCACCAGCCGTTCGATTCGCCCAACCTCCTCGATCGCCGGATCGAGCAGCACAGAAGAACTGGAATCGGCCTTTTCTCTTGCCAGTTGCACAAATCCCTTGATCGTGCCCAGCGGATTCCGGATCTCGTGCGCCAGAACCGCCGACATAGTTCCCAGATGCGCCAGGTGCTCCATTTGTAACCGCTCGCGTTCGAGCCGCGACATCCGACGCTCGGCGAGCAAGCCGAAAGCGGCCAGCAGCAACACCAGGAACCCGCTCGCGAGCGAAAGAACAGCGTTGTGCCGCGCGTGCGAAACCAGGGTCTCGGCGGCGGCCGGGTCAAGATCGATTCTGGCGATGGCCAGTTCGCCCGCCGAGTGGAACGGCACGAAGGCGCGGAACAAAGGCTGGCCGGTGGTGCCCGCTTCGGCGAATCGGAACAATTGTCGTCCCTCCCACAATGGCGCAAGCTCCTTGCCGCCTTCCGGCCGCTCGAACACTCTCAGATCGACGAGCGATGGGAACTCATCCCATAGCGGGCTGGCCTCGCCGCCGGGCGGGAGGTCGGCGGGCAGGGTTTCCAGTCGGGCCGCCACCGTCGCCGCCAGATTGCGCAGAAAAACGGCCCGAATTTCGTCGAGTTCGCGAAACGCGAACAGCGAACTCACCAGCAGTGTCGCAGGCAGCGTGAAACAGACGAGAACCAGCGCGACGCGAACCGCCGTTCGCCGCCCCAACAGGCGTCGTGTGACGGTTGGAGTTCCCACGAAGGAATCATAGCAATCTCCGTTCCACCCCCACCTCCCGCAAATCACGCGCGCAGCCGGGCTGCACATATGCAAACTCTGCGCGGTTGGCCGGGCTTTTCAGCGCGGTTCGGAGAGTAAGTGCCTGAGTTTGCAGCAGCAGCCGTTTGTGGAGCGCGGCGTGCCCTTTTACCGGTGTCTCGATGCAAACGAAACAAGATTGTCACGGAGATCCATCATGAGAACTTTCGTCATTTATCTAACCGCGCTACTGACAATCGCGGGAACCGCTGTTTTCGCGCAGGGGGGCCGACAGGCGTCCGGGCTACATGGGCAGCAGGCGGGACCACCGGCTTCCGCGGCTCCCGTCATCACGATTCACATAACCGGACCAGTCAAGGATGTTTTTCTCGGCACCGGTCTGCAGAACCCGGCGATTGTCATTGAAAACAACGCTGACAACATGGAGTACCTGACCCGTCTGGCGCCCCTATTCTTTCTCCAGGAGGACTACGGGTTTGAAGTAGAACCCGGCAACGTCGTGGACGCCGAGGTCACGCAATGCTGCAATTCCGGCGCTGATTACTATTTAGCGCTGAGCATTCAGAACGTGACGCTCGATGGCCCGGTTATCCAGCTTCGCGATCCGATAACTGGAGTTCCCCTCTGGACCGCCGCAGGGCGCCAGCGGCGGAACGGGCAGGCCAAAGCCGGCTACGGCGGCGGAGGTTGTTTTGTCGGGGCTCAGACCGTCACCGTAAGCGGCGTTGTCCAGGAGTTCTCGGCTCCCACCGGGCTGCGGCTGCCGGTGCTGGTGGTGAAAACGGATGCCGGAGAAACCCTGACCATCAAGGTCGGTCCGGTACGCATCCTGCTGGAGAACGGGTTCGAGCTGAGCGCCGGCGAACAGGTGACGGTAACCTACGCGGTTTCCTCCTGCACCGGAGAGAAGGTGGCATTTCTGCTGACCACTCCGACGGGTATTACGGCAACTCTGCGCAATAGCGACGGGACCATCGCCTGGAAACCGTAATCCCGGTTTTGCGATTGTTCCGCCAAAGGCCCTGCCGCCGCCCTCTCGAGGAGCGGAGGCAGGGCCTTTGAAATGACAGGGTGGAATATAATATAACAAGATCTGGAAAGATTCTAATAATGGCTGTCACGCAGAACGGCGACGGCAATCCGATCGGCACGAAGCCCGAAAACAAGGGAGTAGATATGTCTCATTCATCATTCTCGGCAAAACCACTTTGGGCCATCGCAGCGCTCATCTCAGCCCTGGCCCTTGCATCCTGCGGTCACAAGACCGTGGAAGTGGACCAGGCAAAGCTGGCGATGTTCAAGCCGCTTCCGGCGTCGACGGCTTCGGCGTCGAACCCGGCGAACGACGCCAAAATCGAGCTGGGCCGGATGCTGTACTACGATGCCCGGCTTTCGAAGGGGCAGGACGTCTCCTGCAACACCTGCCACCAACTCGACAAGTACGGGGTCGACGGAGAGCCCGTATCCGACGGCTTCGCGCACCAGAAGGGCACGCGGAACTCACCCACGGTGTACAACGCGGCGGGCCATATCGCGCAATTCTGGGATGGCCGGGCGCCCACAGTGGAAGAGCAGGCCAAGGGGCCCATGTTGAACCCGGTGGAGATGGCCATGCCGGACGCGCAGCATGTCGGAGAGGTGCTCAAATCGATTCCGGGGTATGTACCACTCTTCCGAAACGCGTTTCCGGAAGATAAGGACCCGGTCACCCTCAACAATGCGGCGCTGGCGATCGGGGCATTCGAGCGAAACCTGGTTACGCCTTCACGCTGGGATAAGTTCCTGGAAGGCGACAAGTCGGCGTTGACCGACGCGGAAAAAGCCGGGTTCCTGAAATTTTCCGAGGCCGGCTGCGGAGCTTGCCACATGGGGACTTTGGTAGGCGGAACCATGTTCCAGAAGGCTGGCCTGGTGGAGCCTTGGCCCGACCAGGCAGACTCCGGCCGCTATGCGGTGACCAAGAATGAAGCCGACCGGATGGTCTTCAAGGTGCCGTCGCTGCGCAACGTGGCCGAGACCGCGCCTTACTTCCACGACGGCAAAACGGCGAACCTGGGCGCGGCTGTACGTACCATGGCCGAATGCCAGCTCGGGACCAAGTTGACCGACCAGGATGTGGCGTCCATCGTCACGTGGTTGAAGTCGCTGACCGGGGAGGTACCCAAGGATTACATCGCCAAGCCGGAATTACCGCCCAGTGGCCCGACCACGCCGAAACCGATTACCACCGGCTGACGCCGGCCCGCATTATTGCCTGCCGCCCTGGCGCCGGCCACCCGGACCGCCGCGCCAGAGCGGCCGTCCCTGGTCGTCGCGAAGCCGGATGGAGGTCTTCTGGTTGGGCAGCTTGACGCTGATTGCGGTAATCGAGTCACCCACCTGGAATCCACGAACTTCCGCCGGCTCTCCGGCTTTGGGGTTGAAGTTCTCCGCCATCAGGAACCGCATCGAACCGAGCACGACCCGTGTCTCGCCCTTTTCGCCGCTCATCGTGAAGTAAGGCATCCCCCGGCCAGGAGAGATACTGACCTCCTTGATGGTGCCCTTCAACTCGACAATCGGGTTGGACGAGATGGGCGCCGGTGCGGAGGGCGATTGGGCCTGCAACAGCAGGCCGGCGGCCGAAAGCAGCAACATAATCAAAACTCGCATGATCGCCTCCGTCCCGGCGGGACGCCCGAACGTCCTTCGCCGGGCGTCCCGCCTTACCGTTTCATCCTACTTCGGCGCCGGTTGCGCCGGTGTCGCCGGTTTTTGGGTCTGGTTGCCTTGGCCTTGGGCGCGACGGCAGCAATCCGGGTTGCCTCGACACGGGTTGCCGGCTCGTGGGCACGATTGGGACATTCGCTGGCATTGGCCTTGGCCCCGCCCGCCGTGAAAGCCGCGGCCACGACCCTGGGCTGGAAGCTCCAGGGCGCCGGCCAGCAGTCCGATTGCCGCGAAAAGTACGATCTTTCTTGAAGTTCATTGCTTTGTCTCCCGACCAGGAAAATGCACGTTGGCATCCGAATGCCCCATATTTCGAAGTCGTATCGCATCAAAGACTTGGCGATTTGCCGGTGACGGCGGGCCGCGCAAAAGCGACGGTGTCCCGCGCAAATTCTGCGTGGTGGCGGCTTCGCCGTGGTTCCGGCCTTTGATGTAATCTGAGAACATGTTGAAGCCCTACTGCCTTGTTGCGGTGCTGGTTTGCGCTGGTGCATTGTCCGCGCAGACTACGCCCGGAAAGATCTCCGGATTCGACCCCGCCCTTATCGACAAAAGCGTCAGCCCTTGCGACGATTTCTACCATTACTCCTGCGGGTTGTGGATTAAGGACAACCCGATTCCACCCGACCAGTCCCGCTGGGGACGGTTCAACGTCCTGGCGGACAATAACCTGGAGAAGCTCCGATCCATTCTGGAAGAAGCCGCCCAGCCGAAGCCCGGACGCACCAAGGTCGAGCAGCAGATCGGCGATTATTACGCGAGTTGCATGGACGAGGCCGGCATCGAGAAGCTGGGCACGGCGCCGATCGAGTCCTACCTGAGCCGCGTCGACAAGATGACGAACAAGGAACAGCTCACCAGCGTCCTCGCCTTTCTGCATGAAAACGGTATTCCCTCGGTGTTCGGTTTCTTCGCCTCGCCCGACTACAAGAACTCCGGGTGGATGATCCCGGTTGTGGTGCAGGGCGGCCTGAGCCTGCCGGACCGCGATTACTACCTCAAGGACGACGCGAAATCGAAGCAACTGCGCGAACAATTCCACGCCCACGTGGCGGCGATGTTCCAACTGATGGGCGATTCCGCCGAGGATGCGGGTAAGAAGGCCGACGCGGTGCTGGCGGTTGAGACGGCCCTGGCCAAGGTGTCGCTGGACCGCGTGGCGCGCCGCGACCCCGCCAATACCTACCACAAGATGCCGGTATCCAAGCTGGTCACGCTGGCTCCCTCCATGATTGGACAAGCTACTTCGCCGCCATGAAGACGCCGAAGTTCGACAGCCTCAACGTGCAGTGGCCCGACTTCCTGAAGGGCGTTCAGTCCTTGGTTGGCGCAACCAGCCTGGACGACTGGAAGACCTATCTGAGCTGGCACGTAATCCACGATGCGGCGCCGTTTTTGCCAAAGAAGTTTGTGGACGAGAACTTCGCCTTCTTCGGCAAGGTGCTCACCGGCGCCACCGAGAACCGCCCGCGCTGGAAGCGCTGTGTCAGTTACGTCGACGGCCAATTGGGCGAAGCGCTGGGCCAGAAGTACGTGGAAAAGTACTTCGGCCCGGAGAGCAAGAAGCGCGTGCTGGCAATGGTGGACGCCATCGAAAAGGAGATGGGCAAGGACATCCAGGGTCTGGACTGGATGACGCCGGCCACCAAACAGAAGGCGCTCGAGAAGCTGCACGCCGTCAGGAACAAGATCGGCTATCCGGACAAGTGGCGCGATTACAGCTCGGTGAAGATCGTACGCGGCGACGACGCTGGGCAACGCGGCGCGGGCGTCGCAGTTTGAGGTGAACTACCGGCTGGCGAAGATCGGCAAGCGTACCGATCCGAGCGAGTGGGGGATGACGCCGCCCACCGTCAATGCCTATTACAATCCCACCGAGAACAACATCAACTTCCCGGCGGGCATCCTGCAGCCGCCGTTCTTCGACCCGACGCTCGACGACGCCGTCAACTACGGTGGTATCGCCGCCGTGATCGGGCACGAGCTGACCCACGGCTTCGACGACCAGGGCCGCAAGTTCGACGCCAAAGGCAACTTTTCCGAGTGGTGGACCGCCGGACGACGCCCGCGAGTTCGAAAAGCGCGCCGAGTGTTTCGTGAAGGAATATTCCAATTTCACCGCGGTGGGCGACGTAAAGCTGAACGGCAAGTTGACGCTCGGCGAGAACACGGCCGATAACGGCGGCGTGCGCCTGGCCTTCATGGCCTTGATGGACATGCTGGACGGCAGGAAACAGGAGAAGATCGACGGCTTCACGCCGCAGCAGCGCTTCTTCCTGGGCTACGCGCAGATCTGGTGCCAGAACGTGCGTCCGGAAGAGGCGCGGATGCGTGCGTTCACCGATCCGCATTCGCCCGGCGAATTTCGCGTGAACGGCGTGGTGAGCAACTCGCACGCAATTCCGGGAGGCGTTCGGCTGCACGGAAGGCCAGCCGATGGTGCGCGAAAACTCCTGCCGGGTGTGGTAACGGCCGCGCCGGCGCGCCGCGATTTTGCAATGAAAGAAATGGCGGCGCGCGCTCTGCTCCAGGAGAACGATTAGCACGTCGCACCCACAATTCCCGCGTATTCGTTCTTCCCCGTTGTCATCGGTAGTTTCACGCATTTCCTCAGTGCCGATTTTGAGCCTGCGGATCTCCGCAATCCTGCAGGTAGTGCCAGAGACCGGCTTTGCCTCTGGAATCGGGACCTATTGCCATCACTTCGGCGCGAGTATGTCACGAAATCCAATATTGGACCCGACTTCCGCATCGTTAGTGCGCTGCCTGTGATTCGTCCGCCGGCACGACTGTTAGTAGTCTGGGAGCGTTACCAGTCTGCGCACGATGGACTGCCACGATAGGCCGTTCTTCTGGCGCCCTTTATCCGGAAAGATGAGTGATACTCTGGGTCATACTGCAAAGCCAGGTCGTCTCAATTGACGCGACGGGGAGAGGTGAACTGCTGTGATCACACTGTCGTGTTTCTGGAAGGGTGTTGTCGTTAGAATGCTTTCGGGCGCAGTTCTCTTAACGGCTTCGCCGGCCTTTGCCCAGTTTCCGGGAATGGAGCCGCCAAGGCGCCATGCCTGGTCCGATGCGAGCCTTTCGCCGGATGCGCGAGCCAAGCTGGTCATCGGGCAGTTGACGCTCGACGAAAAGATTCGGTTCCTGCACGGGATGGGCTGGAAAGACATGTTCGTGCGCCCGGAAGCGGGGCCCGGTGTGCGGGCGGTCGAGCAGTGGGGATTTATTCCGGGTGTTCCGCGCCTGGGCATTCCCGATCTGCAGATGTCCGATACGGTGATGGGCGTCACCGGGGGCGGCAGCTATAGCCGCTACGCCACCGCATTCCCGTCGGCGGAAGCCGAGGCTTCTTCCTGGGACCTGGCGCTGGCTGCCGAGACCGGCGCAACCATCGCATCCGAAGCGCGAGCGCAGGGCCTCAACATGTCCCTAGGCTCCGGCGTCAATCTGACACGCGAGCCGCGCTGCGGCCGCACGTTCGAGTACATGGGGGAAGATCCGATCCTGGTGGGATTGATGGCGCGAGCGGAATTGAAGGCCGCCCGGAAGCAGGACCTGATCGTCGGCATCAAGCACTACGCGGTGAACAACCAGGAAGATGGGCGCATGTTCGTGAGCTCCGTAATGGACAGGCGCGCCATGCGCGAGAGCGATCTGTTGCCCTTCGAAATCGCGCTGCGCGGCTCCGGCATCGTCGACAACCCTCCGGAACCACAGGTGGTCAATGTGTTCCGAGGCTTTGAGGCGGCGCCGAAGCCATTGCCAACATCCTGTTCGGCGACGTGAACCCTTCGGGCAAGCTGCCTCTGACATTTCCCCGCGGCGAAGCCGACCTGCCGCATCCCGTGCTGACTCGCCAGCCGCGGGCCCAGGTTGAGGGGGCACCCACCCGAACGGCATCCGGCGATCGTCGCTTTGTCGTCGGCGACATTCCGGCGCTGCCGGGGTTCCTGATGAACACAACGCCCTTCGACGTGGTTTACGACGAGGGTCTCAAAGTCGGCTACAAGTGGTTCGACGCGGAAAACAAAGATCCCCTCTTCCCGTTCGGCTGCGGGCTCTCGTACACGACTTACGCCTACTCCGATCTGAAAACAGAGACGGGCAAGGGGCTGACGGTAAGCTTCAAGGTCAGGAACACCGGTGACCGGGCCGGCGAGGAGATTGCGCAGGTGTATCTGACACTGCCCGCCAGCACAGCGGAGCCGCCGCGGCGGCTGGTGGGATGGAGCAAGGTCGCCCTCCGACCGGGCGAACAGAAGGCCATCACGGTGGAAGTGGAGCCGCTGTTCCTCACCGTCTTCAACGTGGACAAAGACGCGTGGGGGATTGCGCCCGGAGACTACAAGGTATGGGTCGGAGCTTCCTCGCGAAACCTACCCTTAAGCGCGGCGGTCCAGTTGGGGCGCCAATAGAGCCCGGGACGCGGAAGGGACGTGGCGAAAGCCGCCCTGTCTTTCCGTAGTACGCCATTGGCTGTTAGCGGTTGGTTCGAATGCCGAAAGAAAAAACCAGCGCAGGTGCTTTGCCCGTTTCGACCTTCGCCGAAACGTGCGTGCCCCCCGGCCGGTCCCACACAGATTCGGCGCAAGGCCTGGACTCAGAACCCCGAACGCAAGTGAGGGGACGGTTGAGGCGGCACCGATCTGCTCGTACGGGCAACTCGCTTCCCTGTCGTGACGGGTTTCACGGGCCGGCCCTCCGGAGAAAAGGGGCCAACATCGCCGCTCTCGACGCAGTAGTGACGGTGGATAGTTCCGTCGCGCATCTTGCGGGTGCATTGTGACGACCACCAGCCGTGTTAGTGCCCTATTCACCGGGCTGGCGTTGGATGCTGGACCGCGAAGCCTCTCCATGGTGTCCAGCCTACGGATCTTCCGCCAGCACGCCCCGGGGGATTTTATGCAACTTCTCCGATTTGTGCACATACGGGATCGTCGCGATAAGGCTATCGGGGCGCTGTGTCGGGCAGAAGCGCGTAACGTTTTGAGTGGAGATTTCAGGTTGAGCGGCTTCATGCCGGCCGACCAGAATTCCCCTGCAATCGACTGCAAATTCACACGCCGTCCCGCGAGAGCACTCTGTTCTTTCGCGATGGGCCGTTGCAGTGCGCGTGCCCGGTAACCCGGGTGCGCGACACAGAAGTGGTGAGGAACCGTTAATCAAGCGCGCCGCGCCTCCCAGTAGTCCTCAAACTCGCCATTGAACTGGCAGCAACGCAAAGCCAGGATCGCGTTGGCTCCGCGCACGGTCCAGAACATGCCCGACTGTTTGCAGCGGGAACCGATCAGCGTCTTGCAACCGGCTTCGATGACCCCGGTGCCCACGAACAAGTGTTGGCGGCGGAATTTCGGGTATCGCATGCGCCGGGCGTTTCTGCGGAAGTACTCGGCCTCGGTCCGGAGCTTTGCCGACAGTTCGGCAGACGCGGTTTCGATAGAGAGCAAGGAGGTCACCAGCTTTTTGATTTTGCAGTTGTCCAGCAGATTCTGGTGGACCATCATCCAACGGTTCTGACCGCTTTCGTCATTGGGGTGCAGTTTGCGGGCCAGTGCCCAGAGATGCTCGCGAGCGTGAAACAGATCGACGATCTGCGTCGCGCCGGGGAAGTATTGATCGGCCAGATTCCAGATCCATTCCGCTCCATCGCCCATCACGACCTTCTTTTCCGCCCGGCTCCAGCCGCGCTTCCAGGCTTCCAGATAAATCCGCTTGCCAAACTCTTCAGCGGTTTCAATGGCACCGACGTAGGTCGTCGAATCGGGATCGCGGACAGCGTAGCCCTCCTTGTCCCAGCTCGTCTGGGTGAACACGCATCCCAGTTTGGCCTCGCGCGTGTGCGCGGGTTGCCCATCAGTCTTCCCCTGCCGGCCGACGGTTTCCTTTTTGACCACAGGCACTCCGGTGCCATCGAATTGGATATACAGAACGGGAATTGATCGTCCGACAATCAGCGGCAGATCCAACTGCATGGCCCGCTGGATCTCGGCCTGCTCGCGGGCGGCGATATCTTCCCCGATGGCTTCGGCCGCGCGTTCCACGGCTTTGGTGGCCACCTCCAGATCGGCCAGGAGTTTCAGTTGCCGGCGTCCGTGGTCGAAGGGGGCCTGCTGGCCGACGACGGCTTGCATGCGGCGCACGCCGGGAGAGGACTCCGTGTTTTCGATATCCAGTTCGACATCGGCGGGGAATTGTCCGCGATGGCAGTGCGGACATAAATAGTAGGGGCGTGAGATGGTAACCTCGCCCACTGCGGTGAGCACCGGCTTGGAGCGCACTTCCCGATAGAGGGCTTGCTGGCCGCAAGGGCAAGCAATACGCCGCTGGTCGGCCGCCGGGACGGGGAATTGCAGCAACTGGCTGAGTGCTGCGGCACCGGCGTGATGCATGGCCGAGCGCACCGCCATCTCGACGGCCTCCAGATCGAGACGGCCCGTCTTGCGGCGCTCCTGGAAGATCACATGCAGCAGTTGGTCTACTTCGCGCGCAATTTCCTGGCCGATCGCTTCGGCCGTTTTTTTTCCTCCGGCGACAGCGTCTCCTCCACCGGCCGCGCCCGGCAAATCTGAGCATTCACCTCAACGAAGGCTCGACTCAACTCCCGGTAACGGGCAAACTCGGCCACCTCACGCCGCGCCTTACGCTCCGCCACCGGCGTGGCAAAGCTTTCCGTGATTGTCTTGCCACCCGCCTTGTAGGTCAGCCGGAGGTTGGGGCCATGGCCGGGCTCGCCCGGTTTGTGGCAGTGACAGTTCGGATTTCCGCAACGCCCTTGCGTCGAGGTGATCGAACCAGCGCGGAAATCGCCCAACTGTGAGATCTGGGCCAATAGATCGGCACGATGCCTTTCCAAAACAGGTAGTGGGTCGGACATGGGGCAGGCTCCTCTGCCTAGCGTATATCATACGCTAGGTTTTGGTCTACAAAAAAGAGAATCTGATGTCGCCGTACTTTCATGTCGCGCACCCCGGTAACCCCGCCACCATGACCACCGTCGTATTGGTATGCTACAAATGGCATTACCGTCAACCGGAAACGAGCGGCTGCAACGGCCGGCTCGATAGACCACGACTGGGAAGAACAAATGCTAAAGATGCTTGAAGGAAGGGCGCTCTCTCTTCTTCGAATCGTTGCCGGGCTCACGTTTGCCTGCCACGGCGCACAGAAGCTTTTCGGCTGGTTGGGTGGCATGGGCGGTCACGGCGCGACGGCGTCGTTCGGATCACTTTTATGGACGGCCGGAACTCTTGAGAGTGTGGGGGGAGCGCTGATCATTGCGGGGCTCTTCACCCGGCCAGTGGCATTCGTGCTATCGGGTGAAATGGCCGTCGCCTACTTCAGACAGCATGCGCCTCGTGCCTTTTGGCCCATAAACAACGGTGGGGAATTGGCGGTTCTCTACTGCTTCATCTTCCTTTACCTATGCTTTGCGGGAGGCGGGCCTTTGAGCCTGGACAGACTCCGGCAGAAGAAGCCCTGAGGCAGGCACCCGGAATTCGGCACAGCCTGCCTGGCGACGACACGTGTTTTCAGAAGAACTGCCATATATTGTAGGCAATTCTGAATTAATTTTCCTCGACAGCGATCAGTCCGGTTCACAAGGAAATCAGAGATTTCCCGATACCTCGGCCCATCGCCCACTTGGCATCCTGGTGCAATAGACCGCGAGCAAAGGCAAAATCAGATCCCCAGCTCCTTAACTCAAAGTGTGCGAACAATCCTATTGACGTTGGGGACAATTCCACCGATAATTGGGTTGAATCTTCGGACAGAAACTCCGAGACAAATCGGCAATGACGGTGGCTCTCCAGCAAGTTCCACACCAGCAAAGTCACTGCCGATAAAAGATCTTGCGCATATTTCCCTTCTGCCGGTTCGCATTGCGTGCGAAGAGCACGTTCTCTGGAACCCGCTATGGGCCATGACAGAGCGGGCTTACCAAGTGTGACAGCCGTCGAGATGCCGGTTCTAAAGGGGCCGGTCGTACAGTCGGTGATCGTCTGAAAGAAAATGGCAACCAGCATCGTGTCACAAAGCGGTGCGGTGTCCGGTTCTGACGAATGGCCTGCAATTCAGAATTGCCACGGGCTGTGAAACACGAAAGGACAATCATGAAAATCGTAGTGATTGGCGGTACTGGGCTCATTGGTTCGAAGCTTGTCAAAAAGCTCCGTGAACAGGGCCAGGAAGTAGTGGCGGCATCGCCCTCTTCCGGCGTCAACTCCGTCACCGGCGAGGGACTCGCGAATGCGCTGAAGGGCGCCTCCGTGGCCGTCGATGTAACGAACTCCCCTTCCTGGGAGGATGCGGCCGTGCTGAAGTTCTTCGAGACATCAACCCGGAACCTCCTCAAGTCTGAAGCGAGGGCGGCCGTGCGACATCACGTTGCGTTGTCGGTCGTGGGAGCGGAACGTCTGCTCGAAAGCGGCTTTTTCCGCGCAAAGCTTGCTCAGGAGAACCTGATTAAAGCTTCCTCCATCCCGTACTCCATTGTCCGCGCGACGCAGTTCTTTGAATTCGTAGAGAAGATCGCCGACTTTTCCACGGAGGGCAACAAGGTACGCATGCCTCCGGCCCTCATCCAGCCTATGGCAGCCGATGATGTTGCCAGTGCGCTTGTCGGAATCGCAATGGGCGCGCCCGTGAATGGCACCGTCGAAATCGGGGGTCCCGAACAGTTTCGCATGGACGTGCTCATTCGACGGGCCCTGGCTGCCCGCTCGGATCCACGCGAGGTAATCTCCGATTCGCACGGGCGCTATTACGGGATCGCGGTGAGCGAGAGGGCACTGGTTCCCGACGGTGGCGCTCGACTCGGCGAGACGCGCTTCGAGGACTGGCTGCACGCTACGAAACCAGTCCCAAAGACGCGTTCGCAGGGGGCGTAGGGCGAGCTTCCAAATCAGAAACTCCGGCGACCGGGCGGGCGAGGAGATTGCGCAGGTCTATCTGACACTGCCCGCCAGCGCAACGGCGCCGCAGCGGTGCCCGCTTGCGCAACCTGCCCTTGAGCGCGGTCGCCCAATTTTCGAGTGACGGAGATAACCGGTCCACATCCTCTCAGCCGTGTGGTGGTGTTCTGCAGTCCTGTTAGTGAACGCTGACAGGCATCTACGAGCGTGGGTTGGTCATGCTCTCGGCTCTTTTCTTGATACCATCGAGCCACTGAAGCCGGAGCAACCCGCTTCCGGGAACAATCAACCTCCAGTAGCGGCCCATGCCGCGGCGGGTGGAATCGCCAAGCGCCAGGACACGCGTCTCGGTGCTGATGGTGGACCACCCTTCTCCAGCCTCTTCCACGTTGAAGTCAAACGCCATTTTGACCGCACCCTGCTCCCGGCAATCTGCGAACTCCTGCAAAGTATGCACGTCGGGGCGGCGGTTTGCCCGCGCATTCCAAACCCCAAAGATCGCGATTTCATGCTCGCTGCCGCCAAAAAGATAACCGGCCGCCGAAAACGAATCGAGAACCCGCTGATTCTGCAAATCGGCGATGTCATGGGAGGGCGCGCGCAAGACCGTTCCGCGAATCTTCAGCAGCGTGACCAGGGATTTCAGGTCGCCGAACGTTGACTGGCGAATAGCCTGCATCACCTGCTCGGGCCGGGCGTGAATGCGGGCCGAGTGCTTCTCGAAGCACTGGTACTCCGGCATCATGTCGTCGAGACGGGTTCTGGGTTGCGTTACTCGGATCGTCGAAGCCGGCCAAAATAGAGCAGTAACGGTTAGGGCCACACCACCCGCGAGAATCAGCGCTCCGACGGATCGCTTACGGACTCCCAGGAATCGGAAAGGTAGAACCAGGTTCGCCAGCCCACACAGCGCCAGCACAATTCCCGTATAGACCAGCGTACTCAGAGGCTGATATGCGGCCCAATAGTTGAAAAGCAGAACGGCCGCGAGCGCCATTACGGCCAGCAGCGTCCACGCCACAGTTTTATATGACATCGCCTTATCTCCTTGCTGTCGATCTTGACCCTGGGATCGGGTCATGACCCGTTCAGCAGCACCAATAAAAAGACGCTTCTCGACTTCAGCAATTAATTGACTTTCCTGTATGGCTTCGTGAAGAGAGAGATAACGATCCAAGTTCCACTGTCTATAGCGTGGCTAAGGTCCCCGACAAGATCCATCCAGTCACCGCGCCGTTCCGGTGATTCGAGGCCGACGGCCCCTTTCGTTGCCAGAAGTCCCTCTAAGAGAGTCCCGGCTCCACCCTGGCGAATGTCGCGCGGAAGGGAGCTCCTACGCAGTTCCCGACCTCGGAACCGATCGAAAATCAAACCACGCGGCACCGTCTACGCCATCTTGACTTGTAGCCGGCAAGGTGTTGAGGTGCGTCCATCGAGCTGATCGCACCGTGGTGTAGATTCGGTTGGAGTGATTTGGCGCTTACTACCCGATCCACAATCCGGACTCCATGTCGCCAACCACCGTTGTCTGCACCCGCGGCGGGCGTCCTGTGTTGGTTGGCTGAGGGAATCCGGTTGACGATCGGGAGTCAGTCTGTCAGTTTCCCAGGCGAAAGCCCGGTATTCCAGCCACGGATGGTCGCGCCGGGGAATGTGCTGTTCGCCGCTGCTACTCCTTCTGCGCGACGATTCTCCCGATGCGCATCTTTTGCAGCCCCCATTCGGCCGTATCGACAACATCCTCGTAATGGATCACTCGCAGGTCCTGGAACGACCGGAAAAGCGCATTCGCGGGCCCTTTACCGGTACCGCCCGCATTCATTTGCTCGACCACTACGATGCCGCCGGGCTTGAGCGAGTCCTTCACCCGCCGGAGGAACGCGGTGTTCTCCATATCGGCTAGAGCGTATGTCATCACGATGAGGTCCCACTGCTCCCGCCCAAAATCGAAATCGTCGTGAGAGGCATGCACCGCATTAATCCGAACACCCGCATTTTCGGCGGATTTGCGGGCCTCTTCCAGCCCGGTGTCCGCGACGTCGTACCCCGTTACCTCCCACCCCTGTTTTGCCAGAAATACGGAGTTGCGGCCCTGGCCCATGGCGACGTCCAGAGCGCGCCCAGGCTTCAGTCCGCTGACGGTGCGCGCCAGAAAAGCGTTTGGCGAGACGCTGAAGAGACTGCTGGGCTCGGCATAGAGCTTGTTGAAACGTTGAGCGACGGCCGGCGCGCCGGCTCCATCCTGAGCCGCCGGCTGATCCACCGCTGCTGGTGAACCGGAGAGCAGCACTAAGCAAAAGACCGCGCATGAAATGAAATACATAATCCATCAGACGAAAAAGTGTGAAATGAAGTTCCCGGCGTGGGCATTGCTTTGCCTTGAGCGGCGCCAGGCGCCAGCCCCTTTGTCGCAAGCGCCCATGCCCCAAAGTTACAGCCACTTCGGCGACGCCATCTATCTGAAGCGGGGCTGGCGAACGTACAGAGAGCCTGCTCTACTAAAGGAATGCGAATTACACGGCGTGGCTTTCTCGAAACGGCGCTGAGTGTGCCGCTAGGCGCTGCTTTCGCGCGTTATCAGGCTCTGGCGGCGCCGGTGGAGGGCCTCAGTAAGATCACCAAAATCCAGGCGCTCCAGCTCAAAGATGGACGGACCCTCATCCGAGTCGATACCGACGCGGGCATGTCGGGTTACGGTGAGTGCAATACACCTGGCCCGGTGGCACGTTCCGTGATCGCTGCCTACAATGGCGCCGGCCGCCTGCCGAACCTGGCTTTGATCGGCAAGGATCCGCTCGCGATCCAGGTGCACTTCCACAACATGTTTTATGCGTACCCGCAGCGCCGGCGCGAGATGAAAGTGCTGAGCGGAATTGATATGGCCCTGTGGGATCTGGCGGGCAAGATCCTCAACAAGCCGGTATCCAAGCTGCTCGGCGGCAACTTCCGCGACGAGATCCTGCTCTACTCGCACGCGCCGGGCGGCGACTACCTGAGCAAAGAAGAGTGGCGCGACCGGGCCCAGCGGCTGAAGTCGGACCCGCGGGGATTCAAAGCGTTCAAGGTAGATATTCACCACGCGCTGGGAATCAACATGCAGGAGTACACGCCCAGCATCGGGCCAGTGGAAGCACGGCGGGTTCATCAGGCCTATACACTGGCCCGCGAAGCATTTGGCGACGATATCGGGATCGATGTGCACTGTCACTGTGAGCTCGACGTGCCCAGCGCCATCAAAGTGGCCCGGGCGGTGGAGCACATCGACCCGCTGTTCTTTGAAGATCCTCTGGCGCCGGAATGGTCGGAGAGCTGGATGGCGCTCCGGCGCGCGACGCGACTCCCGATCATGACGGGCGAGAACATGGAACTCGCCGAGTGGGCGATTCCGTTCCTGAACAACCAGGCGGTGGACATCTTCCAACCGGATATCATCAACTCGGGCGGCATCACGGGGGTGAAGATGATCGCGGATCTGGCGGCCCGCTATCGGATCCCGATCGCGCTGCACAACGTGAGCGGTCTGATGTTGAATATGGCGTCGCAGCAACTGGCGGCCGCGGTGTTCAACTGTCCGCGCATCGAGTGCGCGGCGGGAGCCGATCGAATCCGGTGGGCGACGAAGAACCCGATCGTCATTAAGAACGGCTACATGAAGGTCTCGACCGATCCGGGTCTGGGGGTAGAACTGGACCAGGATTACCTGAAAGCCAACCGGGTAGTGACCGAGCCCTGGTGGGGGTGAGCCTTAAGCAAAAAGCAGAGCCGATTCCTTCATGACGATCTTGAACTGCGTCTGGAGTTAGCGGCGGAGGGCTATGGTCCCGCAGCTCTGCCCTTTCGGACTGATGTAAAGATTGGGCGGGTGATTTTCTGTGTGGCGCCGGAGGGAATGGTGCTGCTGCATGGCTTCGTCAAGAAAACGCAGAAGACCCCAGCCCGAAATTTGAGACTCGCGCTCAGGCGCATGAAGGAGGTGCTCTGCAATGACGCATAAGAAGAAGGGCAGGATTGGCTCATACTTTGATGACTTTCTGGCCGAACAGGGCATTCTGGAAGAGTGCGAAGAACAAGCCGTCAAACACGTCCTCGCCGATCAGATCAAAGCCGCCATGGAGAAGGATCGCCTCACCAAGGCAGCCATGGCCGCCCGCATGCAAACCAGCCGTAGAGCACTTGACCGTTTACTAGATCCCACCAACACGAGTGTTACTTTACACGCTCTTCAACGTGCTGCTGTGGCTGTCGGCCGCCAACTCCGGCTGGAACTTATCTGAAACGGCAAATACCAGTGCGTCTGGATCAGTTTAGGTGGACCGTCCGCCAAATCGTCTTCACCCAAGTAGCTTTCGGGCTGCTTGGGAGCACCCGCGCGGCGCCAACCCCGGCCCGTGCTACACTCCCGGTTGATGAAAACCATCATCGAGCCGTTCCGCATCAAGAGCGTCGAGCCGTTGCGGCGAACCACGCCGGCCGAGCGCGACGCGATTCTCGAAAATGCCGGATATAACCTGTTCCTCATCCGCGCCGAAGACATCCTGATCGATCTGCTTACCGATTCCGGCACCAGCGCCATGTCCACCGGCCAGTGGGCCGCCATTATGCGCGGCGATGAATCCTACGCCGGCAGCCCCAGCTTTTACCGCCTCAAGGAAACCGTGCAGGAGCTCACCGGGTTCCACCACGTTATCCCGGCGCACCAGGGCCGCGCCGCCGAGCGCATCCTGTTCGGGGTCATGTGCAAGCCAGGCCACGTGGTGCCCAATAACACCCACTTCGACACCACCCGCGCCAACATCGAATTCACCGGCGCCAAGGCTGTCGACCTGCCCTTGCCCGAAGCCGCCGATACGCAGTGGATCGCCGATTTCAAGGGCAACCTGGACACCGGCGCGCTCGAACGGCTCATCGACGAAACCGGCGCGGAGAATATTCCGCTGGTCATGCTCACCGTCACCAACAATTCCGGCGGCGGCCAGCCGGTGTCGCTGCGCAACCTCGAGGAAGTGCGCGCGATTGCCTCGAAGCATGGCATACCGTTCTACCTCGACGCTTGCCGGTTTGCGGAAAACGCCTGGTTCATCCAGCGGCGCGAGAAGGAATTCTCAAGCTGGACTCCCGCCGAGATTGCCCGGAAAATGTTCAGCCTGGCCGACGGCTGCACGTTTTCCGCCAAGAAAGACGCCTTCGCCAACATCGGCGGGCTGCTGTGCACCAACGACGACAAGCTGGCCGAGCAGGAGAAAGAGCTGCTGATTCTCACCGAAGGTTTCCCCACCTACGGCGGCCTGGCCGGGCGCGACCTGGAAGCCATCGCGGTGGGCCTCGAGGAAGTCCTGCAGCAGGATTATCTGGATTATCGGATGGCATCCACCGCCTACCTGGGCCGGCATATCGCGGACCACGGCGTGCCCATCGTCGAGCCTCCGGGCGGCCACGCCATCTACATCGATGCCGGGCGCATGCTGCCGCACATCCCGCGCCGCCAGTTTCCCGCGCAATCGCTGGCCGTCGAGCTGTACCGGCACGCGGGTATCCGCGGCGTGGAGATCGGCAGCGTGATGTTCGGCGAGAACGCCGCGAACGAGCTGCTGCGGCTGGCCATTCCGCGGCGCGTCTACACCCAAAGCCACATCGACTACTGCGTGGAGGCGATCCTGGAGGTGAACGAACGGAAGCGGGAGCTGCGTGGCTACGAGATCGTTTCGCAGCCGAGATTCCTGCGCCACTTCACCGCGCGCTTCCGCCCGATATAATTGAAACTCTGATGTCGATAGTCTTTCAGGACGTGCACGCACCGCCTCTGGACACCATTCGCGCAACCGCGCCGGCCGGTTCGATCATCGGCATCTTCGGCGACGATGTCGCGGCGCAATCGATGCTGCTGCGCGTGGGCGCCGGCCTGGCTCCGGCGGTTTCGGGCAAGGTGGAGGCCACCGGCGCCGTGCGCTGGATCGGGCCCTTCGACGCGCTAAACCTTGCGCCGGTGGACAACCTGCTGCTGGAGCACTCGCTGGCGTTGCAGCCGAACCTGGTGCGAGCAAGCGCCGCGCGCGATCTGGAGCGGCTGCGCCGGGCGGGCTCCACCATCCTGCTGGCCAGCCACGACGAGCCGCTGCTGCGCATGCTGTGCGACGAGATCTGGTGGATCGAAGGCGGCCGTCTGGCCGGCAAGGGCGAGCCGGGTGAGGCGTTTCAGTACTATCACCGGCACCTCGCCGCCAAAATTCGCATGGCCGCCGATGGCCAGCCCGTTCCGCTCCATCCGGCGCTGCGCCGGGGAAACGGGAAGGCGGTAGTGGAAAGCATCGAACTGCTGGGCTCGTCCGGCCGCTCCACCGGTATCCTGCACGGCGGAGAATACGCCTCTGTCCGCATCCGCGTGCGTTACGTCGACCCCGCCGAAGATCCGGTGGTGGGCATCATGATCCGCACCCGCATCGGCTTCGAAGTCTACGGCACCAACACCGAGATGGAGAAACTGAAACTGGGGCCGGTGAAGGCGGGCGAGACGCTGGAAGTGAAATTTCAGTTCAAGGTGGATCTGTGCCCGACGGAGTTCACGCTGACGGCCGCTTCCCACGATCCCGACGGCGTCTGGCACGACTGGCTGGAGGACGCCCTGGCGTTCTCGGTCACCGACGCCCGCTTCACCGCCGGGGTGGCGAACTTGCGGGCCAAAGCCAGCGTAACCCGCGTATCCTGATCCGCACCCGGCCGTAAAAGGAAGGATGAACCGTATGGCTAAAGTTTGCATCACGACGGTCGTGGTTGCCTTACTAGCCGCTCCGCTACTCGCCGGCGCCGGCCCGGTGCCCGCCGGAAAGACCGCTCCGAAGCCCCTCTACCGCGACCCCGTCCACGATGGCGCGGCGGACCCGGTGCTGATCTGGAACCGGGCCGAGAAGAAGTGGTTCATGTTTTACACCAACCGCCGGGCCGACCTGGCGGATTCGTCCGGCGTTGCCTGGGTGCACGGCACCCGCATCGGCATCGCCGAATCGTCCGACGGCGGAACCACCTGGCAATATCGCGGCACCGCGAAAATCGACTACGGCAAAGCAGACTACACTTATTGGGCTCCGGATGTCTTCGAGGCGGATGGCGCCTACCACATGTTTCTCTCCGTCGTTCCGGGCATTTTCTCCAATTGGGACGCGCCTCGCGACATCGTCCACCTTACCAGCGGCGACCTGGTTAACTGGAAGTTCGTCTCCAAGCTCGATCTCGAATCCGACCGGGTGATCGACGCCACCGTCCTCCACCTTCCGAACGGCAAGTGGCGCCTGTGGTACAAAAACGAACGGTCGAAGACGCCACTTTGGTATGCCGACAGCGACGACCTGGCCAGTTGGAAGGTGCGGGGCCCCGCGATCACCGATCGCCCGGGGGAAGGCCCCAAGGTGTTCCGCTGGAAAGGCCGCTGCTGGCTCGTCGCGGACATGTGGCACGGGCTCGGCGTGTACAGCTCGGACGATTGCGAGCACTGGAATAAGCAGGAGAAGAACCTGTTGGAGACTCCGGGAAAGCTGCCGACAGACCGCGCCGAGGGCCACCACCCGGACGTTGTCGTAAGCGGCGGCCGCGCCTATATTTTCTACTTCGTCCACCAGACTGGCGCCGATGCGGAAAACCACGGCCCGACCTATCGCAGGCACACGGTCATCCAGGTAGCCGAGTTGGAAGACAAAGACGGCCGCCTCGACGCGGATCGCGACAAGCCGGCGCAAGTAGACCTGGTGCCTCCCAAAATTGGCGAGTCGAACCGGTGAAGGGAGCGCGGCGCCGGCATCCAGAGTTAGCGAGTTGTTTACCGTCCTTCGAGGACAAAGGTGGGCGCCAGTCCGGAAACCATCGAGAACCCGCCGCCCCGTGCCTCGCTTACGTAACTGGAGCAGCCGTTCATTTTGCCGACGTACAGGTGCGGGTGAACTTCGACACTCATCTCGCGCATCTCCATCTGGCCCCACTGGTAAATGGGGAACATCGTGGCTGGAACCGACACTTTCTCCTGAACCACGTAAGGGCTGCGCATCGCCTGGCGCAGGGCTCGATGCCAACTGCTCTCGTCGCTCTCCCACCCGCGGATGGAGTGCCGCTCGCCCGCATCGTCGTTGGGCTTCAGTATCAGGTTTTCGCGGTTTTTGAGGATGAACTCCGGAAGATCGACACTTCTGCGCTGATAGCTGGTTTTGGTGGATGCGACTACCCGCGTCCAGGGAATGTACTCGTCGATGGCGCGCCGCTCGGCCACCGGGAAGCGTGCGGTGATGCTTTCGTCGGTGAGCAGGTCGAAAATGGCCTGTTTGTCGGCAATCTCCGACTGGAAGCTGTTCACCAGACAGACCGAGCGCGCCCGGTAGGCGCGCACCAGGGGATGTTGCAGATCGTAGCGAATCAGGAATTCCTGGGCCCGAATTCCCCGGTAGACCAGGTCGATCACGAAATCGCCGCTGCGAAGAACCCCGTTGCGGTATTCCAGCGTTTCCGGGTGCACTACTTCCGTCGCATACCCGTATTTAATGAAACGTGCGCGCAATAAGGAAAATTCCCGCGATTCCAGCGACTCAAATGGCTGGCGGAATTCAAGGATTGCGATGTTCGGTTTCTTGCTTCCGCCAAATTCCTTGTAAGCCAGCAGAATCGCTTCCAGCAAGCTCTGCGTGGCGTCAAACTTCAGCAGCTTGGTCGTTTTACGGAATTCTTTTACCAGAGGCGTCTCGTAGAAAAGATCCGACAAAGCCTCCGTCATCGCCACTCCCGTGGGTACGTCGGCGGAATAATTCAAAAAACGCAGCGTGCCGTTCTGAACGTGAGTGTCGGGCCGGGATGCAACCGGAAAATAGGTATATCCGGGATCGACCGCCGCCAGCATCTTTTCAGCCGGCAGTAATTCAATCCGCTGCAGCAAGGTGGGATTTGAAAGCGCCAGTTTCTTCACTCGCGCCACCGCGGAACTCAACGTCTGCGAAGCTTTGGTCAGGTTGTTATACTGCCGCTTCGTCAGCAGATGAGGCCGCAGAACATGGGATACTGGCCGCCCGCTTACCGTCAGGCCGACTTCCTCCATCTGGTCGTGGAGTGCTTTGGCCCAACCAAGATCAGAGTACGCTGGCGACTCTAGTAACCGATGGTACTTGGTTACTGCGTCATCTAACTGCGTCATGTGTTTGGAATCTTCTGCATTCAGTATCTCACAGCAGGCTTGGTCTTGTGAACTGAAGCCACTGAAGAATGTCGATTAAGTTACTGAAAATAAGCTATTTATTGGATTATTGAGCGCTCGCGCGGAACACCCTCGCCAGGGTGGATGCGTCCCCGGCTCCGCTGGTTGCCACGCTAAGAAGGTGGTGCCGGCGGTCCGCCGTACCCGGTGTTTGGCCACCCTTCCGGCGTCTCGGCTTCCTACGTTTCCGCTTCGGACCTCCGACCGGGTGGGTGTAATTCCGCATGCCCGCGGCGAGCCGGACCGCGCGACAATAGGAATCATGTTTCGCCGAATATGCGCCTTTCTTCTCTGCTGTTCGCTGTTCGCCCTCACTCCGGCTGTCCGCGCCGATGAAGGGATGTGGCTGTTCGAACGATTTCCGAAAGCGGCGGTCCAGAGCAAGTACGGGTTCCAGGTGACCGACGCGTTTCTGAATCACCTTCGCCTTGCTTCCGTGCGGTTCAACAACGGTGGCTCCGGCAGTTTCATCTCGCCGGATGGCTTGCTGTTCACCAACCATCACGTCGGCGCCGACTGCATCTCCAAACTCAGCACCGCCGATCACGATTACCTGAAGAGCGGCTTTTACGCGCCCAACCAGGAAGACGAGCGGGCCTGCCCCGATCTGGAGGTCGACGTACTGCTCAAGATCGAAGACGTCACATCCAAGGTGACGGACGGGACCACGGAAGGAATGTCCATCGCCGACGCCAACCTGCAGCGCAAGTCGAACATGTCCGGCATCGAAAAGGCCTGCAACGCGGCGACCGGAAACCGCTGCGACGTGGTGACTCTGTTTTCGGGGATGGAATACCACCTCTACCAGTACAAGAAATACACCGACGTGCGCCTGGTGTTCGCCCCGGAAACCGAGGTGGCGGCATTCGGCGGCGATCCCGACAACTTCACCTATCCCCGCTACTGTCTCGATTTCGCACTGTTCCGGGCGTATGAGAACGGCCAGCCGGCAAAGGTGAACGAGTATTTCCGATGGAGCCGCGAAGGCGCCAAGGACGGTGAGCTGGTCTTCGTCTCCGGCAACCCGGGAGCAACCGGCCGCCTGGCCACGATGGCGGAGCTGGAATTCAGCCGCGACCAGTCCTACCCGCTGGTGCTTTCGCTGCTTCGGAGCCGCATCCAGGCGCTGGCTGCCTTCAGCCAGGAGGGCGACGAAGCGAAGCGCGTGGCCAAGGACACATTGTTCCTCGATCAGAACTCGTTCAAGGCCTACACCGGTTTCATTCGAGGGTTGAACGATCCGTCGCTTATGGCGCAAAAGGCCAAGGAAGAGAGGGACTTGCGCGACGCCATCCAGAAGAATCCTAGCGACCGCGAAAAATTCGGCAAGTTGTGGGACGAGGTTCAGACGGCCTACGCCGAATACGCGAAATTTTATCGGCGATACTATGTGCTCGAGCGTTACGCAACCTGGGATTCGACGCTGCTCGGCCTCGCCCGCGACATCCTGCGCTACTCGGAAGAAACCTCGAAGCCCAACGGCGAACGGCTGCGAGAGTATACCGACACGGCTCTTCCGGCGCTCGAAATGTCCATGTACTCCGATGCGCCGATCTACGACTCGCTCGAAATTGCGATTGTGGCCGACTACCTCGACAACCTGCGCAAAGAGTTGGGAGCGAACGATCCGGTGGTGAAAGCGGTGCTTGACGGCAAGACGCCCAAACAGGCAGCCACGCACTACGTCGAAACCTCAAAGCTGAAAGATATCGCCGAGCGGAAACGCCTGGCCAAAGACGCTGCCGCGGTGAAGGAATCGAAAGACGGAATGATCGTTCTGGCACGCCTGTTGGATGGCGAGGCGCGGGCCGAGCGCAAGCGCTATCAGGACAAAATCGAGGCGGTTGTCACGTCGGCGTCGTCGAAGATCGCCCAAGCCCGCTTCCGGGCTTCCGGCGGCAACACGTACCCGGACGCCACCTTTACGCTTCGGTTGACTTACGGAGCCGTGAAGGGCTACCGGAACGACGCCGGGAAGGAGGTGCCCTGGGCCACCACGTTCGCCGGCCTGTACCAAAGGGCCACCGGCAAAGAGCCCTACACTTTGCCGCAACGCTGGATGGAAAAGAAGAGCGCGCTCGATCTCACCACCCCCTTTGACTTCGTCAGCACGGTCGACACCCACGGCGGCAACTCCGGCAGCCCGACGGTAAACGCCAAGGGGGAGGTGGTCGGCATCCTGTTCGATGGAAACCTGGAGGGTCTGCCCAATCGCTTTGTATTTCGCGACAAAACGGAGCGGTCGATACACGTCGCCAGCCAGGCGATTGTCGAATCGCTCCGGAAAGTCTACGGCGGCGCCCGTATTCTGAAGGAAATCGGAATGGAATGAGCTAAACGGCGCGTGGCTGGAACTTTGCGGCGCCGGCGGCATCCATACTGACAGAAACCGCATCGGAAGGACGGGGAGCAATTGTCTGAGAATCTGCCGCTTGAA
The DNA here is from genome assembly GCA_963810595.1 of Bryobacterales bacterium. Lineage (GTDB taxonomy): Bacteria > Acidobacteriota > Terriglobia > Bryobacterales > Bryobacteraceae > CAWEOG01. Next base: position 136,845 of record CAWEOG010000010.1, read on the forward strand.
ATCGATCCGCGCGAAGTGAAGAAGAACCTGGACGCCGGCGAAAAGTTGGTTTTGCTCGACGTGCGCGAGGAGTACGAGCACCAGATTTGCCGAGTGGAGGGGGCGAAACTGGTGCCGATGAACGACATTCCGGCCCGCTTGCAGGAACTCGAAGCGTTGGCCGACGAAGGCACGCTGATGGTTTACTGCCACCATGGCGTGCGCAGCCTTAACGTGGTGAGCTGGCTGCGGCGGCAGGGGCTGGAAGACTGCCAGAGCATTCGCGGCGGCATCGAACGCTGGAGCCTGGAGGTGGACGGCAGCGTCCCCCGCTACTGATTCCACCTGTGGTAGTATCTGCCGCATGAAGGTCTATCTGAAACCCACCTGAACCACCTGCCGGAAGGCGAGGAGTTTCCTTGCCGCCAAGGGCATCGAGCCCGAATACCTCGATCTGTCAAAAGGCCTGAGCGAAGCCGATCTGGAAAAGCTTATCGGCGAGCGGGACTACAAAGAGTTTCTTAATTCGAGGAACGAGTTGTACCGCGAGATGGGCATGAAGGCACATCCGCCGGCCCGCAAACAGGCCATCAAGCTGATGTCGAAAAACCCGAACCTGATCCGCCGGCCCATCTTTGTCGTCGGCAGCAAAGTCGTCGCTGGATTCGACGAAAAGCAGGTGGCTGGGCTGCTGTAAGCTGCAGACTCCGTCCACCGGCCGGTGCTGCGCGCGCACGCGCAAAAGGGGCATAATTTATGCGTACAGGAGACCCGCATTTATGAAATCTCTTTTCACCGGCCTCGCCTGCGGCATCGTACTTCTGGTACTTCCCGCGTGCCAAACCGGCCCCACACCCGACCAGGCGCGGGCGTTTGTCGACCAGGCCGAAAAACAGCTTCTGGAACTCACCACCGAAACCAGCCAGGCCCAGTGGGTGCAATCCACCTACATCACCGACGACACCGAGGCGCTGGCCGCCGACGCCAACGAGAAGCTGATCTCGGTGGCCGCCAAACTGGCGAAGGAAGCGGCGACCTACGACATCCCCAACCTGCCGCCCGACGTGGCCCGAAAGATCATGCTCTTGAAGAACGGCCTGACCATGGCCGCGCCGGCCGACCCGGCCGAAAGCCGGGAACTGGCCCAGATCGCCGCCCGGATGGAGGGCGACTACGGCAAGGGCAAATACTGCCCCGGGGGAACCACGGACGAGTCGAAATGCCTCGACGTAAATCAGATCACCGAGATTATGGACAACAGCCGCGACCCCAAGCAACTTCAGGATGTGTGGACCGGGTGGCGCACCATCTCGCCGCCGATGCGCGCCGACTACAAGCGCTTCGTCGAGCTGTCAAACAAAGGCGCTCGCGAGCTCGGCTTCGCCGACACCGGCGCCATGTGGCGTTCCAAATACGACATGCCACCCGACCAGTTCGCTAAAGAGCTGGACCGGTTGTGGGAGCAGGTGAGGCCGCTGTACCTTTCCCTGCATACCTACGTTCGCGGCAAGCTGCGCGAGAAATACGGCGCCAGCGTGGTGCCGGAAGACGGACCGATTCCGGCCGACCTGCTGGGCAATATCTGGGCGCAGGAGTGGGAACACATCTATCCTGTGGTGGCGCCGAAGGATGCCGACCCCGGCTATGACCTGACCAAGATCCTGGTCGAGCGCAAGACCACTCCGATCCAGATGGTCCACTACGGAGAGGGCTTCTTCGAGTCGCTGGGCTTTGCCCCGCTGCCGCCGTCGTTCTGGCAGCGCTCGATGTTCGTGAAGCCGGCCGACCGCGACGTGGTCTGCCACGCCAGCGCCTGGGACGTGGACAGCGTGGACGATTTACGCCTGAAAATGTGCATCCAGATCAACGACGAAGACTTCACCACCATTCATCACGAGCTGGGCCACAATTTCTACCAGCGCGCTTATAACCAGCAGCCGTTCCTGTTCCGGGACAGCGCCAACGACGGTTTCCACGAGGCCATCGGCGACACCATCGCCCTTTCGGTGACGCCGGAATACCTGGTGAAGCTGGGCCTTTTGAAGCAGGCGCCTCCGGAGTCGAAGGACATCGGGTTGCTGCTCAACCGTGCGCTCGAGAAGGTAGCGTTTCTGCCGTTCGGCCTTTTGATCGACCAGTGGCGCTGGAAGGTGTTCAGCGGCGAGATCACGCCTGACAAGTACAACCAGGCCTGGTGGGAGCTGCGCACCAAATACCAGGGCATCGCTCCTCCGGTGGCGCGCTCCGAGAAGGACTTCGACCCTGGCGCCAAGTATCACGTGCCGGCCAACGTTCCTTACATGCGCTACTTCCTGGCGGACATCTTACAGTTTCAGTTTCACCGTGCACTGGCGAAGGCCGCCGGGTGCACGGAACCCCTGCATCGCTGCTCCATTTATGGCAACCAGGCGGCCGGCGAAAAGCTGAAGAAAATGCTCGAGATGGGCGCCAGCAAGCCCTGGCCGGACGCGCTGGAGGAGCTGACCGGGCAAAGGCAGATGGACGCCACCGCCATGCTGGAATACTTTGCACCCCTCAAAAAGTGGTTGGACGAGCAGAACAAGGGGATGAAAGAGGGCTGGTAAACAGATCCCGCGCGGGATAGGCGGCGGCCGCCGACGCATACTCGTCGTCTCCCATGCCGAGGAGTAGTGCGCTCCCATTACGAGGCTATGGGTTTGTCTCCGCCACCACGGCATTCTGGAAGCGCAGGGGGCGGATCGTATACGGACGCCCCGGAAAGGGAGTATCAATGATCAAGAAAGCGTTCCTCGGGATGCTTACACTGGCGGTAGCTGGCGCAATGCTCGCCGCGCCTCCGACAACGACGCCCAGCTCGTCGCAGACCTCAACCTCCACTACTCAGACCAAGAAGCACAAGAAGATCAAGAAGAACAAGAAGGAAAAGAAAGACACCACCAAGACACCATCCTCCAACTAAGCCCCGCCAGGGAGGCGGAGAGTGCCATGCGCAACTACCAGTTCCGGCCGCCGGAAAATGCTGACGCGCGGGGCACGGGAATGCACTCCTGCCGCTATCGGTGGCTGCGGATTCCTGCGAATTCGATTTCACTGCTAGTTGCCGGTGGCGTGTTCCGTCTCGTCTCCCTAGTGAGTGACCCCATATCCGCGTCCCGGCCAGAGTGGCTGCGCGGCCCGTTCCCGCTCAAATTCGCGGAGATCGGCCGCGCAGTCCCTCTCCCGCTGGGCTTTTCCCTGGTCCTTTCGGCGATTCGCCCCCAACCGAACCCGACGGTTCTGACGTCGTTGGAGGCAAACCTGTGACACCTCCCTCGGAGACATTCGGAGTGGCATCGCCTTACACTGGTGGGGGGACAGGTGAATCCCCAGATCCTATCAACCTTGTTATGGCGCCCCCCATGTCCAGGCATCGTGTCCTACAGGTCATGTTTCTTGGCTTTGGTTTGGTTGTGCTGCTCGTACTGGCCGCAGCCTACGTCGGCTATCAGGGATCGCTCTCCATCCAGCACAACGCACAGGAACTGATCCGCGACCATCTTGTCGCCACCGGCCGCGGCGCGGCGCTCGAAGCCGGGATTGAAGAGCAATCTCGCTCTTCCTTGAACGAATTGGTGTGGATACTTGGCTCCTGCTTCCTGCTGGCCGCCGGTTCCGCGGCCATGACCATCTGGATTATCAACCGCGCTTTCCACCGCCTGGAATGGCAGACCGAAGAGCTGCATCGGGTGGGCTGGCACATGCTCGAGAGCCACGAAAAAATCGCCCGCCGCTTTTCCCACGAGATGCACGACGAGCTCGGCCAGTCGCTGGCCGGCTTGAAGGGGATGACCAAGCGCATGAACGGACAGGAATTCGAGGAACATCGGGCCGAGTATGTCGAGGTGCTCGACGATGTTCTGAGAAACGTCCGCGAGCTGGCGCAGTTGCTGCGTCCAGTCATCCTCGACGATTTTGGTCTGGATGCCGGGTTGCGCTGGCTGGCGGAGCGGTTCTCGCAGCGCACCCAGATCGAGGTCGACTACTCTTCCAACTTCAACAGCCGGCTCTCCGAACGGTTGGAGACGCACCTGTTCCGGATAACCCAGGAGGCGCTCACCAACATCGCCCGGCATTCCGGCGCCACCCGTGCGTCCATCCGTTTCGAAGTAGACAATAAGTATGTGCGCTTGACTATTGAAGACAACGGGCGGGGAATCGAAGACCAGTCCCAACCCGGACGCACCAGTATGGGCATGGTGGGCATGCGTTCTCGCGCGCGCCAGGTAGGGGGCGAGCTGAAGGTGGGGAATAAAGAGACAGGGGGCCTCCGGATTCAGGTCGAAGCCCCGTTGAGGAGAGCGCAGGATGCTCAAGAACAAGAAGACCCGCGTCTTGTTGGCTGACGACCACACGGTGGTCCGCCGAGGCTTCGGGATGATTATTTCCTCTCAACCCGACTTGGAAGTGGTGGGCGAGGCCAAGAACGGCCGCGAGGCCGTCGAGCAGGCCGAGCAGTTGCAGCCGGACGTGGTTGTGATGGACATCTCGATGCCGGAACTGAATGGGATTGAGGGCACGCGCCGCATCGGCGAGGTGTGCCCGCGAGCCCGCGTGCTGGCGCTCAGCATGCATCGTGACGCCGTTTACGTCCGGGAAGTCTTGCGGGCCGGCGCGCGAGGTTATCTCCTCAAAGATGCCGACGACGACGCCTTCCTGGGCGCTGTCCGCGCGGTCGCCCGAGGCGACGGCTACCTCAGCCCGAGCGTTTCCGACGCCGTCCTCAGCGACTACCGCAAGCATGTCACCGACCCCATCGACCTTCTCACCAGCCGCGAGCGCGAGATTCTCCAGATGATTGCCGAGGGAAAAACCAACAAGGAAATCGCGAATATCCTGAACCTGAGCGTCTACACGGTGGAAGCGCATCGCGGCAAGATCATGGAGAAGCTGAACCTCCACAACACCGGCGACATCGTCCGCTTCGCCATCCGAAACGGTCTCATCAGTTAGGCGGGCGGCGGGCACGCCATCGATCCACGATCATGCCCTCGGGGCCTCGGTCAAATCGGCGGCCTGTGATAGACTGTCCTTAATTGGGGATGTTAGGGTCTTAAAATCAATTGTCCTCAGCGATGGGGACAAGGAATGGATGGACGCCGGTCCCGGTGGATTGGAACGGATGAACAGAAAATCTCAAAGACGTGCCGCCAGCATTGGTCGAATCGCGATAGCGCGAGCGGGGCGACGGAGTGCCTGACAGATGACGGAAATGATCCCTTTCCGGTGGCCGGCCGCATGGAAGGATGCTTCGAAGCTCGATCTGCTGAGAGGCACCCCGATCAACTGTCTGGCGGGTGAGACGCCCCCTCCTTTCACTTCGGCGGATTTCCCTTTTGTCAAATTGGATCCGGAGCATCCTCCGTCGGGGGTGGTGCTGCGGGAGGGCGTGTGGCCGCGGGTAGCGCCGGCGACGAAAAAGGAGGGAGCCGCCGCGGGACCGACGGGCGATGCGTGGGTGGATTCGAACGTATGGGTGGTCCGGCTGGCACAAATCATAGAGCCCGGGAAGGTAGCCTGGCTGACCGAGCAGGCACCGGGCGGAAACGAAGTGACGCCGCTCGACAGCTTCGTCAAGCCCATCGCCGAGGCGGAGGCATTGGGAGCGCACTGGGTGATTGCGCTCGACCAGTTCTTCCAGGAAGGGTTGGACCACCAGAACGAGGCAGCAATCCGGACCTGGCGCCGGATGATGGCGGCGTTGAAGTTCTTCGAGGGCAGAAGGGAATGGCGTTCGTGGCAACCCGTCGCTTCCCTGATGATCGTCTCGACGTTCGAGGGGGATGGGGAACTCATGAGCGAGGAGTTTTTGAACCTCGCGCCGAGGCGCCACCTGGCCTATCGGGCCATACGGCCCGGAGATGGGTCGACCCTGTCCTTTGAGGGGATGAAAGCGGTCCTCTACCTGGAGCCGGAACCTCCCCAAGGGGAGATCCGGACGAAACTCGTGGAGTTCGCGCGGGGCGGCGGCCTGCTGATCGCGCCGCCGGGAACCGTGGACGCGCCCATGGTTGAGAGGAAGGCGGAACACCGTTTGTGCCGGGTGGGGAATGGCCTGGTGGCGATGCCATTGGACCCCTGGGACGATCCGTTCGTGCTTGTGGCACGGGTGCATCTCCTGGTCGGACACCGCGACGATGTCGTCCGGGTCTGGAATGCCGGGTCGACGGATACCTACTTCGTGGCCTCAAAGGCGGCGAAGAAGGCCGTGGTCCACCTGATACCCTATGCATCCGGGAGAACCCAGCCGATCACGTTGGGGTTCAGCGAACCGTACTCGTCGGCCCGAATCATCAGGCTCGATGCGGAGGCGACAGTGAAACCGGCGAAGGGGCCGCTCGGAATCGAGGTTCCGGTGGGTGAAGTCGAGGACTACGCCGCCGTGCTGCTGGAGCTTTGAGATGCGACGAGAGAGTTCATCCCGATTTTGGAGCCGGCGCGAGGTGCTGGCGGCGGGGGCCGCGGTGCTGTCGTGGAAGCCGGCGAGCGCTGCTCCAACCGCGAAGGTGGCAGTCGCCCGGTGTGCCGCTTACGATGCCGGCGTGCTGCCTGCGCTGAGGGTGATGTTCGATCAGATCGGCGGCATCGGTTCCCTGGTAGCCGGCAAGACGGTGGCCGTGAAAATCAACATGAGCGGCCCGGTGCGGGCGCGGACGGGTTTTCGTCCGGCCTGGTACACGCACTGGAGCCATCCGGCGTTGATCGGCGCGGCGGTCCACTTGATTGGAGAGGCGGGCGCAAGCCGCATCCGGATCGTGGAAGGATCCTCGGACAACGACCAACCGCTCGAAGAGAACATTCTGCTGGGCGGTTGGGATCCCGACCATCTGCTGAGGGCGGCGCGAAACGTCGAGATGGAGAACACGAGCTTCCTCGGCAAGGGAAAGAGCTATGCGCAGTTGAAGGTTTCCGGCGGCGGGCTGATCTACCCCGCTTTCGACTTCAACCACTCATACACGGATTGCGACGTGCTGGTTTCGATCGCGAAGTTGAAGGAGCATCGCAACACCGGCGTGTCGCTGTCGCTGAAGAACATGGTGGGCGCGGCGCCGGGCGCCATCTATGGAGACGCCGCGGGTTATGACGCACCGGCCGCGCGGCCGTTCGGGGCGCTCACGATGCTCCACACCGGCCACCGGCAGCCACCCGTGGAGACACCTGCCGAAAAGGACCCGAACTCGCCGCGGGAGTACGGCTACCGCGTTCCGCGGATAACGGTTGATATCGTGAAGGCGCGACCGATCGACCTTGCGATCATCAATGGCATTGAGGCTCAGACCGCGTCGGAGACGGCCGCCGGGGAGGGCTCGAATCGGGCGGTTCGGCTGGTGCGCCCTGGCGTTCTTGTTGCAGGCCGCAACCCGGTGTGCACCGACGCGGTAGCGATGGCCGTCATGGGCTTCGATCCGATGGCGGACCGGGGCGCGGCGCCTTTCGAATCCTCCGACAGCACACTGAAGCTTGCGGAGGAAGCCGGAATCGGCACACGCGATCTACGCAACATCGAGGTTTCCGGAGTCACGATCCCCGAGGCGCGATTTCCTTTCCGGGAAGCGCTCTAGCCGTTTCAGGTTTTCGCCATGGCCAGGGGGACGTCCTCTTTTGCCTGGGCCATGTCGGAAATGCCGATCACGATGCCGCTCAGGTTCGGGTTTTGAAGCGCCCAATGGAACCCCTTCTGGAAGATGGTCATGTCGCCGGGCACCGCGGCTTGAAGCGCCTTCACGCGATCGGGGATGGTCTGGCGGCGGTTGAAGGGATTCTGCAGAAAACGGCTGGCTTTCATGGCCATAATACCGATGTCGGCCTTTTTGGCCTTTTCGAGGACCGGGTCCAGCCAACGATGGTTCAGGAAGTTGTAGGCGACCATTGCCATGTCGTATTGGCCAGTATCGATGGCAGCCGAAAGAATGCCAGCGGGGTTGCTGTGCGCGGAGAAGCCCAGGAAACGGGCCTTGCCCTGTTTTTTCAGCAGTTGGAACGCTTCGAAAATTTCGGGCGTGTTCTTGACTTGGCTGGGGGTCTCGACGCCGCGAATGAGCAGGCAGTCGACGTGGTCGGTGCCGAGCGCTTTCAGGCTGCCTTCCACCGAACTGAGAATGTACTGTTTGTACTGTTTCTGGCGGTCGAACCGGCTGGCGTACTTTTCGCAAACGATGTCTGAGATCGCCATCGAACGCACGGCGCTTGCCTGGCCGGCGAAATAGCCGCCCAGGTAGTTCGGGTTCTCGATGTCCGCGCTCTTGATTTCCTCATCCACGCGGCCGCGGATGCGCATTTGCTCGTCTTCCGGCAGACTATCGAAGATGCGCTTGTACAGCGCCATGCTGTTGTAGAAGAGAGCGACCTTGTCCACTTGAAAGACCTTGTCGCGGCCGACGGTCTTCAACACTCCGGCGTAACCTTTCTCGCTCAAGCCGTTGCCATACTGCGGCGCCGTGTCAAAGTAGTTCAGACCTCGATCCACGGCCCAGAGAACCTGGTCGTTATTGTCCGGCCGAATGTCGTCGCCGCCCATGCCGATGGCGGATACCATCAAGCCCGTACGGCCCAGGCGGCGATACGTCATGGCGGACTGGCGGTTGCGCCATTCCCCTTCCGGGGCAGGCGATGGAAACGCCCGAGCCAACGCGGGCGAGACCGCGCCCGCGGCACTGTAAGCCAGAAAGTCACGGCGCGCCATGGCGCCAGGGGATTTGCGATTCATCAGTTCGTCTCCATAATATGAATTCGTCTCTATAACTATAATAAGAGCTTAAACTACCGATCTGCTTTCTTCGGACCACGAGCCGATGCCCCGCTCCGAATCCCGTCTCTTGAAATGGCCGATCAGCAGTGCCTGGAAGCGAGCAGCCGGCGCCGTGCTCTGACGCCGGTAAGCGCTCTTCTTAATGGAACTTCCGGCAGAGACACTCCACCCAGCGGTCGAAGTGATGCTGGGCCGGAATCGCGTTCAGCCGCTGGTAGAACGCCTCCCCTGGGGCGCGCCGCTCTCGCTTCTTCCGGGTCCCCGCAGTTGCAAAACGATCCTGCGATGAAATGCTCTAAGCGCAAAGGACTTTGTGCGACTCCTGCCGCGGCCTGCTATTCCTTACTTTTCAATAGGGCCTCGTTCTCGGCAAGGAATGCATGTATATCGGCGCTGGAGCCGAGCAGCCGCTCCCACTGTTCCTTGTAAAGCGTCACCGGGAAGCGGCCGAGTCCATAGATGGACAGCGCGCCTTTCGCGCTCACTTTCATCGTCAGCGAGCCGCGACGCGGCGCGTGCTTCAATACCTCGTTCTCCTCCTCGAGATGTTTCACTTTCGCTTCAAACTGGCCCTGAACCGCCTCGAATGCGGTCTTCAGCGCCGCCACTTCACTTTTCAATTGATCGAGTTCCTCGCGCAAGTTCTCCGGCGTATCGGTCACTTTCCCTCCTCCAGCAGTCAGACTCCGCGGACGACCGCAGTCCACTAAGATACGTCAATACTTTATAACGCCGCGGCGGAGAACGCAGCAAAAAAATCCAGGGCCGCCCATGGAATCGCCGGCGGAGGCCGAAAGTCTCGTCGATTCTGATCGAAGCGCACCGATGATTGGGTGGGGTGTGAACTACGGGTGGGAAGGAAGGAGAGTGATCGTCAGCCGCCGGACGGGAGGCCATGTCCCGCCCGGCGGCGTGCCAGGATCGACGTGCGCTTAACGGGCTGATCTTCGAGAGGAACCCGTTGCCATGATTCTGGGTTCGATCTCACGAGAAAGTGGAGCTTCCGCCCGGCCGTGCGCTTCCCGCCGCCGAGGCGGCGGAACCGGAAACAGCCGGGAGAATTACTCCAAAATGAGTCGTCTCCAGACGAGTTAGCCGAGTCAATCAGCGAGGCTGACCACGGCGAATCCTGCCTGCGGAAATCGATTTCCTTTCGACCGCTCCTCTCTCAGTATTTGCTCGGAGCGGAAGGTCCCCCCGTGCCTAGCCGGGAACCGGCAGGGTCGTAAAGGACGGCTGCGGCACTGAAATTGACGATTGGCTGACTCCGGAATCAGCCGGCGCAGTTTCGACCAGCCGCGTGCGACTGATCACTTTTGCTCCCAACATAGCGCGAGTTTTCCGCCGGGCCGCGGTCTCAGACTGGCAACTCATTGGAACTGAAGGAAATAGAGTTTCAAATTGCATGTGATTGAAAAAGGTTTCTTCAGCTTGCGGCCCTCGAAACCTGGCCGTGGCAGTGGAGCCGGGGGCTGGGGTACGCCACCCGGCCGGGTTGCCCGTCTCGTCGCCTCGCCCGCCGGGTATAAACTTGATCCAGATCGGCGTTTCGCCGACGAATTGATCGGCCGCGGCCGTCGTAGGGAGTTTTGCCATGCAGGAATCCGCTGCTTCCGGTTCCGAGCCTCGCGAAGTGTATCAGTCCCGCCGAGATCGCATTCGGGCTAGCGGACTACGCACGCAAAGACGCCATATCCTGCTGGGCAACCTCCGCCTGGGGATCGTGGTAGCGGCGATGGCTGTACTTGTCGCGAGCCTGCCGAAGTGGTGGCTGGTGGCGCCGGTGGTTCTGTTCCTGCTGCTTTCGGTGTTGCACGAAGGGGTGATCCGCCGCCTGACGCGCCTGCGCCGCGCGTTTCACGTTTACGAGCTGGCGCTCGGGCGCTTAAACGACAAGTGGGCCGGCCGGGGCCGCACGGGCCAACGGTTTCTCGATAGCGAACATCCCTACGCCGAAGACCTGGACCTGTTCGGCAAGGGCAGCCTTTTCGAGCGTTTGTGCATCGCCCGTACGCGCGCCGGCGAGGAAACCCTGGCCCATTGGCTGTGCCAACCGGCCGATCCCGACACCGTGCGCTCGCGACAAATAGCCGTCGAAGAACTGCGGCCGATGCTGGATTTACGCGAGCGGATCGCCGTGCTCGGCGCCGACGTACGCACCGGCGTCCACGCGCAGGAGCTGGCCGCGTGGGGCCGTTCCGCTCCGGCTCCGCCCAACGGGGTGCTACGGCTGACGGCGCTGGCGCTGGCGCTGTTCCAGATCACGGCCGTGGCACTGTGGATTGCCGATATCTCGTTGATTCCGGGAGTCTCCGTAAAACTGGGGTGCTGGGTGCCGGTGTTAGTTGTTGCCGGCGTCCAAACCCTGTTTTGGCTGAAGGTGCGCAAGCGCGTGATGCGCGTCGTCCACAGTGTGGAGTTGCCCGGCCACGATCTGCGGCTGCTCACCGAGGTGCTTGCCACGCTTGAGGTGCAGCAGTTCGAAGCCGATCTTCTGAAGAAGCTCTTGAGAAGCCTGGAAAGCGAGGGCTGCCGGCCTTCGCAGCAGATCGCCCGGCTGAGTCGTTGGGTAGACATTCTGGACGACCGCGAACACCTGCTGCTGCGCCTTGTCGGCCCGCCGCTGCTGTGGACCACGCAATCCGCCCTGGCGATCGAGAACTGGCACCGGCACTGCGGTCCGGTGGTGGCGCGCTGGCTGGAGGCGGTGGGCGAATTCGAGGCGCTCTCTTCGCTGGCCGCCTACGCCTACGAACGCCCCACCGACCCATTTCCGGAGTTTGTGGCGGATGGGCCGCTGTTTGACGCCACCGGCATTACGCACCCCCTGTTGCCCGAGGAAAAGGCCGTCCGCAACGACGTCAAGCTGGGTGACGGCAGTTGTCTGATGATCGTCAGCGGCTCCAACATGTCGGGCAAAACCACGCTGCTGCGGACGGTGGGCGTGAACGCGGTGCTGGCGATGGCCGGGGCGCCGGTGCGGGCCCAGCGGCTGCTGCTGTCGCCGTTGAATATCGGGGCTTCCATTCGCGTGCACGATTCGCTGCAGGACGGAAAGAGCCGTTTCTATTGGGAGATCGAGCGCCTGAAGAAGATTTTCGACGCCGCCGGCAACCATCGTTCGCTTTTGTTTCTTCTGGACGAACTGTTGCACGGCACCAATTCGCACGACCGGAAGATCGGCGCGGAGAGCCTGTTGCGCGGGTTGCTGAAAAGGCGCGCGGTGGGGTTGACCACCACGCACGACCTGGCGCTCGCCTCCATCGCCGACGCGCTGGATGTGTGCGCCGCTAACGTCCACTTCGAAGACCACTTCGAAAACGGCCAGATCACCTTCGACTACAGGATGCGTCCGGGGGTGGTGGAAAAGAGCAACGCTTTGGAACTGATGCGCAGCATCGGGCTGGAGGTGTAGACGGCGTCAGACGCGGGCGCCGAGCGGCCACACGATCGGGTACAAAATCGGGGCCATGCCGTTAGCCGAGCTTCTGCCAGTCGTCGGGCTCGATGTGGGCCTGGCTGAGAATACTTCGTAAAGTGCCGACGGGAACCTCGCGTTTCTTCGGCACGATAGCAGTATCGACAAAGCGGCCCGCCCCTCAAAGAAATTTGACGTGGCTGCCCCGCTGGCTGACTTCGACAAAACCCGCCGCCTCGAGTCGGCGCTTGATCTCGTGGAAGGGCAGAGGATTAAGCCGCCCCAACCTCAACCTCGATGGTGCGCACCTTTGGGGGACGCGTGGCTTGTGGCGGCTCGAAGTGAAGCTCCAGAGCCTCCTTCAGGTTGGCAAGAGCCTCCTCTTCGGTTTCACCCTGGCTGGCGACATCGATTTCGAGACACTGAGAGACGTACCAGTTCCCTTCCCGCCAGACGGTAGCCGCGAACGGTCGTTTCATTCCCACATTCTTTCATACGCTGGACAGGCCCGCACGATACATGCTGACCCGGTCAGAGGTGTAGGCGTCGTCAGACGCGGGCGCCAAGCAGCCTTGCAGGCAGCGTTACCAGGGCCCACACCAGGTGCAGCACCCCATCCACCGCAATGCCGACGACCCGGAACGGAATCAGCAGCAGCCACACAATCGGGTACAAAATCAGCGCCAGCAATGCCAGCGGCCAGCACATTACCAGCAGAATGCACCACAGCAGCAACTTAACCATGGCTCACCTACGCTCCTCTCCAGAACTACGAAGGGCGCGGGGAAAAGTTCCCCCTATATCGGGCGTCCAGAGGCGGACTCGTGCGATTCAAACGCGTGGTAGGAGCTGCGTACCAGCGGCCCCGCTTCCACGTGGGCGAAACCCAGCTCCGCGCCGTATCGGCGGTAGCCGGCAAACTCCTCGGGCGGCACGTAGCGCAGCACCGGCAGGTGCAGTTTGGTAGGGCGCAGATATTGCCCGATGGTGACGATATCCACGCGGTGCTCGCGGAGGTCGCGCAGCACTTCCCTCACCTCGTCTTCTGTTTCTCCCAAACCGAGCATCAGACCGGACTTGGTGGGGACGGCCGGTCGGATTTCCCGCGCGTAGGCCAGCATTTCCAGAGAGCGCTCATAGCGGGCGCCGAAGCGGACCTGCCGGTAGATGCGCGGCACCGTCTCGATGTTGTGATTGAGCACGTCCGGGGCGGCGTCCATCACCATTCTCAGCGCTTCGCGCGAACCCTGAAAATCGGGCACCAAAACCTCCACCTTGCAGCCCGGAACGTGGGCGCGGATGGAGCGGATCGTTTCCGCGAAAAGCTCGGCTCCGCCGTCTTTGCGGTCGTCGCGGTTGACGCTGGTGACCACGGCATAACGCAGGCCGAGGGCCGCGCAGGCTTCCCCCACCCGGCGCGGCTCGTCGTAATCCAGCTCCAGCGGAGCGCCTTTCTGGATGTTGCAGAAACCGCACCGGCGGGTGCAGACGTTGCCCAGAATCATGAAGGTCGCCGTGCGGTGGTTCCAGCATTCGCCCACGTTGGGGCAGGCCGCGCTCTCGCACACCGTATGGAGCTTCATCGACTCCACCAGCGCTTTCAGGTCGCGATAATTTTCCCCGGCCGGCGCCGGGGCGCGCAGCCAGGCGGGACGCCGGGGTTTGGGTTCGATCGAAACCAGCACTGGTTCCATTCTAGCGATATCTGGGCCTGGGTGTCGGCGGCCCGGCCGGACGCCGCTTATGGCCTGGCGCCCGCAGGAATGTCCATTCCAGGCGTTTTTCTTTTGTCTGTCGCGGCCCGTAACCCTTATAATTGAGCGGACATGGCACGTCCCAGCGACTTTGCAAAAGTGCATCTTGACGCCGGTGAGGAACCGCTCCCGGCGCCCGCGGTTACCGACGACGAAACGCCTTTCCGCATTCTGGTGCTCGGTGATTTCAGCGGGCGCGCCAACCGCGGCGTCCGCCAGCCCCGCGACATTGCCGAGCGGCGTGTCGTCTCCGTCGACCGGGACAATTTCGACGGAGTGCTTCGCCGCCTGGCGCCCTCGCTGCGTTTGAATGTAAACACCGAGCAGGAGCCCTTGCTCATCGAGATCGCCGATATCGACCACTTCGAGCCCGATTCTTTGTACCGCCGGCTGCCCCTGTTCCGCGCCCTTCGCGAAGCCCTCGACGAGCCCCCGCCGGCGCCGGTGAAGCCACCACCACCCCCGTCTCCGCCCGCCGCGGCCGACGTCGGGGACATGCTTTCCGGATCGTTGCTCGACTCCATCGTCGAGGGGGGAGCCGAGGCCTCCGCCGCCGGGGCGCGGCGTTCCCTCGACCCCTTCCAGGCCTACCTCCAAAAACTGGTGGAGCCGCATCTCGAGCCGAAGGCCGACCCCGGGCAGATAAAATGGCGGGCCCGCGTGGAACAGGAGATCGGCGACATCATGCGCACCGTTTTGCACCACCCGGATTTCCAATCGCTCGAAGCGGCGTGGCGCGGGCTGTTCTTTCTGGTTCGAACCGTCGAAACCGGCCCCAACCTGAAAATCCACATTCTCGACGTCAGCCTGGACGAGTTGATGGAAGATCTGCTCTCCACCGACAATCTGCGTGCCACCGGAATGTACAAGATCCTGGTGGAACAGACGGTGCGGACACCCGGGGCGGCGCCGTGGGCGGTGATGGCGGGCATGTTCGACTTCACTTCAGACGTGCTGGGCGCGAACATCCTGGCGAGGATGGCGCTGCTGGCCAGCCAGGCCGGAGCGCCGTTTCTGGCGGGGGCCCGTTTGCCCTGGCCCGAGACGGCGGACGAAAGCTGGGGTGTGGTGCGCGCGATGCCCGAAGCCTCGTTTACCGGCCTGGCGGCGCCGCGTTTTCTGCTGCGGCTGCCGTATGGACGCGAGACGGTTCCCGTCGACGCGTTCGAGTTCGAGGAGATGCCCGCCGACAGCGTACACGAGCACTACCTGTGGGGATGCCCCTCGCTGTTCTGCGCCGCGCTGCTGGCCGAATCGTTTTCCTCGGAGGGGTGGAACATGAGTCCCGGTTCGGTGCAGGAGATGCACGGCTTCCCCCTTCACAACTACCGCCACGACGACGAGGCGATGATGAAGCCGCCTTCGGAATATTGGATGACCGAGGAGCGCCTGAACCGGATGCTGGACGCGGGCCTGATGGTGCTGGTCTCTTACAAGAACAGCGACCGCATCCGCCTGGCACGGTTCCAATCCATCCAGAATCCGCCGCTGCGGCTGGGCGGGCGCTGGTAAAACCGCCCCGCCGGCGAACTACCAGGCGCCAGGACCCGGCAAGGTGCGCGTGTGGTTGAACGTATATTCGCCGAGAAGACGCTCTTCGCCGGCCTCATCCAGGCTCACCAGGAGCGCGATCATTTTGAACGTCGGCGAGGCCTTCGCGAACGTAATCGACTCCTGGACGACAACGCTGCCGGCGGCGGGATTGACGGGAATGTCCTGCAAACGAGCCAGTTCGACGCCGCGGTCGTCCCGGAAGCAGAGGTCGACGCGTTTTGCACCGCTCAAGTCCGCTGCCAGTCGCCCGATGAGAATGTCGTCTTCGGCAGTCACGGTGCACTGGACGCCACCTCCGGGCGGCGGAGCGTATTGACGCACGCGCAAGCCCTCTGCCGCGGCACGCTTCAGGAACAGGTCGCTCACGACCAGTCGCAAGCAACCTTCGCGTGCGAGTCTGCGGACGCCTTCGGCGAGTGCGATTAATTCACGGAGCCGCGCCCCGCACCGGTCGCATCCGAGCAGGTGTTCCTCCACGGCTTCCTCTTCGCGATCCGACAGTGCGGCGAGCCAATAGTCGGCGAGAACCGCCGCGTCGATGGGATTTGAGCAGCCACCCGGATCGCCGGCATTACCAATGCTCATGCCGCAACCCCCATGCATTCGCGCAATTGGTGGATCGCCCGGTGGCGGATCACGCGTACGTTGGCTTCCGAAACGCCCAGGAAGCCGGCGACGTGTGCGCTAGTCTGCTCGTCGTAGAAAGTCATGACAATCACCGTGCGTTCACGCTCTTTCAGATTCTGCACGCAGCGGGTGAGTTGTTCGTGGTCGAGGTGCGGCATCGCCGGCTGGACCGGCGCCAGCAGATCCGCCCCAAACTGATTCAGCAGGCGTTCCTTCCTCTGAGCGTTGCGGCGCAGGTCGAGGACAGTCATCCGGCAGGTTCCCAACACGAAGGACGCCAGCTTCTCCGGTTCCCGCAAGCGGCCGGCCCGCAGGGCTTCCAGTGCGGTGATAAGAACTTGCTGCGCAAGGTCTTCGGCGGCCTGCTCGTCTCTCAGATGACGTAATCCGTACAAACGGACGCGCGGAGCCATCCGGCGGACCAACTCGGCCTCGGCCTCGCGGCCGCCGGAGCCGATTTGCCGCGCCAGTTCGGCATCGTCCAGTTCAATATGCATCAGCACCTATTTTATGTGTAACGGCGGGGCAGTTCGTTACACGTCCGGATATCAGGCGCGGACCAGGCTGAACAAGGCGGTCCGCACGCAAGGAGGATGCAAATTGATTACGAACAAAGAAACAGGCACCCGTGTTGACGAAGTGGCGGCTGGAATCTATCGCATCTCGACACCACTGGACGTGATTCCCGGAGGATTCAGCGTCAATTCATACCTGATTGACGACGACGAGCCCCTGCTGTTCCACACTGGATATCGAAAGATGTTCCCAATCACCCGGGAAGCCATATCGAAGGTGGTGCCGATCGGGAAGCTGCGCTGGGTTGGCGGATCGCATTTTGAAGGCGACGAATTCGGAGCACTAAACGAAATCCTGACGGCCGCGCCGGATGCGACGGCGTTTGGTGCCGAGGTCGGTGTGCTGACATCGCTGAACGATTTTGGGATTCGGCCGGCCCGCGGCCTCGCGGATGGGGCGGAATTCTCGATCGGCAGCCGCCGGATGCGGTGGCTCTACACGCCGCACGTTCCGCACGGCTGGGATTGCGGCATTCTGTTCGACGTGTCCACCAGGACGTTACTCTGCGGCGATCTGTTCACGCAACCGGGATCCAACACGCCGCCGGTGACCGAATCGGAGGTGCTGACCGCAAGCGAAGGAATGCGCGGAATGATGGACTACTACGCGCACGCGACGAGCACGTCCGCCATCCTGGAACGCCTGGCGAATCTCGATCCGGTGATGCTCGCCTGCCAACACGGGAGCGCATATCGAGGCGACGGAGCCGCCCTGATTCGCGAGCTGGCCGCCACGCTCGATCCGGAACGTCACGCTGCTCACGCGGCCGCTTGACAAGACGTTGATACGTTAATACGAAAGGGCAGCGGTCAATTTTGCAGGCTAGGCATTGAGAGCCGCGGCCGAGATGGCCCGGCTGCGCGACACGTAATAGAGGGCCGAATAGAGGGCTGACAGACTTTGCTTCCGGTTTCCACTTATTGATCGGGGCCTCCCCTGCGGTTCCAGACCGGCCCAGTCGAACCTTGTCCCGGGGGTACCTGTCCCGGTGTCGCTGAAGACGAGGAAGCACCACTTCGATCATTCCGGCCGCCAAGGTTCAGAGGGTGATCGATGAGGACGGCCTCTTGTGAGCTTCTGGTGCCCGATGTCAACGTGCTGCTGTCGCTGGCGCACCGACATAAAGCCCGGCTCTTGAGCTTTGACAAGCGGCTTTCCACTCTCGACCCCAATGCCTCGGTGGCTGGGGTTTTGCCGGAGTTGTGAGCTTCGGTGCCGGTATCCCGCGGTGCGCCACATTTAATACAGTAAGAGCATCATGCGTTTTGACTTTGCCACTGCCACCAGAATCTTGTTCGGCGCCGGGACGCTCAGGCAGGCCCCCAAAGCTGTGGGCGAAATGGGATCGAGGGTGTTGCTGGTCACCGGGCGGTCGCCGGGGCGCGCCTCCGGGCTGGCGTCCGCTCTCGAACAGGCCGGCATCGCCTGCGCAGTGCAAACAACCGATGGAGAACCCACCGTCGATGGTGTGCGCGCGGGGGTGGAAACCGCGCGGCGCGAGCGCTGCGACGCGGTGGTGGCGTTTGGCGGCGGCAGCGCCATCGATGCCGGCAAGGCGATGGCCGCGCTGGTCACCAATCCCGGCGACCCGTTGGATTACCTGGAAGTGGTGGGCAACGGCCAGCCCATCCTGCATCCCTCGGCTCCCTTCATCGCCATTCCAACCACCGCCGGCACGGGCTCGGAGGTCACCCGCAACGCCGTGCTGGCGTCGCCGCAACACCGCGTCAAAGCCAGCCTGCGAAGCCCTTACCTGATTCCTCGACTGGCGATCATCGACCCGGAAGTGACGCTCGCGCTGCCGGCTTCCGTCACCGCCGCCACCGGACTCGACGCGCTGACACAACTGATAGAGCCGTACGTTTCTTCTCGCGCCAACGCCATGGTCGACCTGTTCGCGCTCGAGGGCATCCGGCGCGTCTCGCGGTCGCTCGTGCGCGCCTTTGAGGACGGCGGCAACCTGCAGGCGCGCAGCGACATGGCGCTGGCCAGTCTGCTGGGAGGCCTTTCGCTGGCCAATGCCGGCCTGGGCGCCGTACACGGTTTCGCGGCCCCCATCGGCGGCATGTTTCCGGCCCCCCACGGCGCCGTTTGCGCCGCGCTGCTGGCGCACGTGATGGAGGCGAACATCCGCGCCTTGCGCCGCCGCCAGCCGGCAGGTGAGACGCTCCGCCGGTACGAAACCATCGCGCAACTGGTAACCGGGGCGCCTTCCGCATCGGCGGAAGCGGGCGCCGAATGGGCAGCCGAGCTGTGTGAACGCCTTTGCGTACCGCCGCTGCGGGAGTACGGAGTAACGGCGGCGGATATTCCCGTATTGGTCGAAAAAGCAGCCCTCGCCAGCAGCATGAAAGCCAACCCGCTTCCGCTCACCTCGGATGAGCTGAGCGCGATTGTCGAGGCGGCGCTGTGAGCCTTTCTCGCCTCGATTCGACTTCGACACGGGCCGACAGATCGGGCTGGTTGCGAAAGTCGTTTGTCGGTGGCGTGCAAACCGAGGCTAGCCGATCTTGTACTTCTTGATGAAGTCCGGAGAAACCTGCCGGCCCATCCCTGGCGTTTCCGGCGCCAAAACCTCACCGTTTACCATGTGCTCCTGCGGGCCGGAAGTCTCCATGTAGATGGCGTTCGGCATGGCGCACAACATGTTCAGGTTTACCGGCCCGCCGCCGTGACTGGCCAGCTCGAGGCCGAAGCCGTCGGCAATCGCTCCAATCTCCATCCACTCGCACGGGCCGCCCGCGCGCCGGTTGTCCGGCTGCACCACGTCCACGCCTTTGCGAAGCATCAGGTCCATGAATGCGTGCTTGTTATAGAAGTTCTCACCGGTGGCGATGCGCATATCGAGGGCCTGCGCCAGCTCCGCGAAGCCCTCGTGGTCGTAAGGTGGCATCGGCTCTTCGTACCAGAAACAGCCCAGTTCCTGGTAAATGCGCCCGCGCCGCAACGCCTCGACACGATTGAACGCCTGGTTGGCATCCACCAGGATGCGGATGTCCTTGCCGGCGTTATCGATCGCCACCTTGATACGCTCCACGTCGTCATCCAGCGAATACCGTCCCACTTTCACTTTCAGGGTCCGGTAGCCCTGCTTCAGGGTCTCCGCGATGGTGCGCTTGTACTGCGAATGGTCCTGGTCGTTTTCCCGGTACCAGCCGCACATGGAATAGGCGGGGATGCGGTCGCGATAGGCGCCCAACATCTTGTACACCGGAAGCCCCGCCGCTTTGCCCAGGATGTCCCAGATGGCGATATCCACCACTGACATGGCGAACTGGGTCACACCTTGCACGCCCTGGTATTCGAGGGCGCGCCACAGATCCGCGCGGATCCCCTTGGGGAAGGCGGGGTCCTTGCCGATGAGCACCGGCTTGATCTCGTATTCCAGAATTGTCTGCACCACCCGCGGGCCGCCCGCAATCATGCCGAAGCTGCTGTAGCCCAGGCCGGTGATGCCGGCATCGGTCAGCAGCCGCAGCACGACGGCCCCTTGGTCGGCGCCGAAGGTATGGATGGCGTCGGCGGAGGTGGGCGACGGAGGCAGGCGCAGCAGGTCCGTCTCGAGGCCGGTGATCTTGATCGACTTGCGCGCTTCCGCCGCGCGGGCCAGTGCGCCGCTGAACGGCGCCGCTGCCGCGGTTCCCAGAAAATGACGTCTCTGCATGCTTCGCCTCCCTGTCTGGCTTTCGTAAATTCGAATGGCTGCCGCCCCCCGGCCGGAGCCCGCAATCTGGATTTTCCGCCTTCGATTGTATCCCAGTCGCTTGTGTTGGAACCGTTCTCTCACCGCCGCCCGTCCGGACCAGGCACAAAGGGGTTTTCTCGGAAGGCCGGAATGTGATTACATGGCACAGGCAAGCCGACATCAATTAGAACAGGAATCACATATGTCTTCCAAAAAGCAATCTTCCGGCGCCACGCTCGCGCGGCGCCGCTTCGTCGGTGTGGCGCTTGGCGGCACGGCGGCTGCCAGTCTGGCTGGCCCGGCCGCGGCACAATCCGGAAATACCTATCGTGAGGCGATGGAGACTCCGATCGTCGCGAAATACCAGGTGGTTGTGGCGGGCGGAGGCCCGAGCGGCGTAATCGCGGCTGCCGCGGCCGCGCGCAGTGGCGCCAGCACTCTCCTCATCGAGCGTTATTCGTTCCTTGGCGGGAACGGAACGGCCGGCCTCATGACTTGCTACAACGGCTTTCGAAACCAGCGCGCACCGCAGGATCTCCAGACCGTGAAAGGCATCCCCGCCGAGTACATAGCCGAACTGGTCCGGTTGGGAGGGCTGGCGGATGCGGACAGCTACGAGCACAACTTCCACCACGACATCACAAAAGGCGATATTCCCTACACCGTTCCCTTCGATCCGGAAGCGGCGAAAATCGCCGCCCTGAATCTCATCCGGAAGGAAGGCGTGAACTTACGGTTGCACAGTTGGGTGGCTGCGCCGATGCTCGACGGCGCCCGGGTCACCGGCGTGGTGGTTGAATCGAAGTCCGGCCGCCAGGCAATTGCGGCCGATGTCGTTATCGATTGCACCGGGGACGGCGATATCGCCGCGCGCGCGGGCGCTCCTTTCAGCGGACCCGCCGCGACGGGCGACCGTATGCCCATGAGCTTGATGTACCGGATTGGAGGCGTGCCGGACACGATTGAGGGGGCCTTCGATGGAATTCGCATCCGCGACCGGGTGG
Source organism: Bryobacterales bacterium (assembly GCA_963810595.1). GTDB lineage: Bacteria > Acidobacteriota > Terriglobia > Bryobacterales > Bryobacteraceae > CAWEOG01. Next base: position 158,209 of record CAWEOG010000010.1, read on the forward strand.
TTCGATGGGGGCCGGGTTTTGAGGGCGACGGGCTGGATGTGGAGAGTCTCACGCGGGCCGAGGTTGAGACGCGCCTGAAACTCTGGGAGCAGGTCCAGCAGTTGCGGAAGCGGCCGGGGATGGAATCGGTGGCGCTGCTGGATACGCCGACGACGATCGGCGTCCGCGAGACGCGGAGAATCACCGGCGAGTACACCGTCACCCTGCAGGATGCCATCGAAGGGAAACACTTCCCGGACGTGATCGCGATCAGCTCAAACCCGATGCCGAGTTACAAGGGCAAGCGTTACTTCTTCAAACACGAGGGATTTGACATTCCCTATCGTTCGCTCGTTCCGCGGAAGATCGAGGGACTGATTCTGTCGGGCCGATGTATTTCCAGCGAGCAGGGGCCATTCCAATCCGCGCGGTCCATGGCGCCCGCCATGGCGATTGGACACGCCTCCGGGTGCGCGGCTGCTCTGGCAGCCACCCGCGGGGTGCCTCCACGCAAGCTGGATGTCAAAGCCCTGCAGAAACTGCTGGTGAGCCAGAAAGCGGAATTGCGACTATAACCGAAAGGAACATCGAAAGGACTAATATGCAACGGCGAGCATTTGTAGGCGCGGTCTTCGCCGGGCTGGGAGCGCCGAGGCCGGCGAAGCCCAGCTCTGGCGGCATTCCCAAGAGAGTTCTTGGGCGAACGGGTGAGAGGCTCACTATCATCGGCGAAGGCGGGGCCCGTTTTCATCTGGTCCCGTTTGAGGAAGGCAAAGCCGTGGTCCAGCGAGCTTACGACCTCGGAATTAACTATTTCGACATGGCGCGCAGTTACTGCGACGGCAACGCCGAAGATGTTTATGGCGCGGTGATCCCCGCTTTTCGGAAAAACGTATTCCTTACTACGAAATCGGAGCAGCGCACGCGGAAGGGCGCCGAAGCGGACCTGGAGACGTCGCTGAAGCGGTTGAAAACCGATTATGTGGATCTCTGGCAGATGCACGGCGTAAACAGGATGTCGGACGTGGAACGCATTTTCGCTCCGGGAGGCGCGATAGAAGCTTTCGAGGCGGCCAAAAAGGCGGGCAAGTGCCGGTACATCGGGTACACGAACTGCCGCGACCCCAAGGTGCACGTCGAGATGCTCCGGCACGCCGAGAGGTTCGACACTGCCTTGATGCCGCTGCACGTGGCCGACACTTCGTTTTCGGATTCGCCGGATATGAGCTTCGAGAAGACAGCCCTGCCCGCCGCCATCGAACGCGGCGTCGGCATAGGCGCCATCAAGGTGTTCGGCAACGCGTTTCTGCTGCGACCGTTCAGCGTGGGCGACTGCTTGCGGTACACGCTGAGCCTGCCGATTACGGCGGCGCCGCTGGGCTTCTGCACCATCGGCCAACTCGAAGACGACGTGCGAATCGCGCAAAACTTCAAGCCGTTGAGCGAGGAGGAGAAGAACGCCCTGCGGGCGCGGGCCGGCAGCGGAAAATTCGACACCATCCGCGGCCCGGCCCTCGAATACTGGAAGACCCGCTGAACCTAGCACGCTCCCTTGGTGTCACGCTGCCGGCTACCGGCCTCGCGGAGCCAGTCGCACCACCGGCGACACCTCCAACCTCACCGGGCCTAGCAAGCCCGAAGGCAGCAGCGGCGAATCGGCTTGGTACTTGGTGATGTTGGTGTGTGTGAACCGCTTCTCTGGCGCCAGGAGCTGGTCGCCTATCAAGCGGTTGGGCCACAGGTTGGTCACCGCAATCTCTAATTCGTTCCAGCCCGGCCGGACTGTGTCCCCCAGCACCACACGAAACGGCTTCTTCCAGAGAATGCCCAAGTCGTGACCGTTGACCCGGACTTGGGCGATTTCATGAACCTCGCCCAGATCCAGCTCCAGCGGCTGGCCTGTGCCGGAAACACGGAACCGAGCGGAGTATTTCGCGGTGCCGGAATAGTAGCGAATGCCGGGGACGGAGTTCGTCGGTCCAGGATTGCAGCTTGTCGAAGGGGACCTTCGCGGGCGCGCCCCAGCCGGGCGTGAATTCCACGCTCCAGGGGCCGGCAACCGTCACCGGAGCAGGCGCCGCGGGGACTTCAGCCGAGAGTGCTTCCCCATCCGCCAGTTTGGCGGCGTAACGGCCGGGCGCGTGCGTCTCCAGGTTGGCGCTGCCGTCGGCGTTCATCTGGAACTGCATCTCCGGCGGGTTGCTGGTGGCGGGCATCGGGAAAATGGTCGTCCCGTCGCGAGACACCTGCACGATGTGCCCGCCGGCGGCGCGCCGCAACACCACGAAGACGCTGCCGTACGGCTCCAGCCACAGCGGCAGGCGGATGCGGCCGTCTTCGGTGAAGGTGTAGACCGGCTGCGGCCTGGTGTTGCCGGTTGCGGGATCCCACAGCTCCGGCGCGCGACCGCGCGATCGCAGCGTGACTTCGGCATATACCGGCTCCGGCTGTGAGCTGCGGACGAAGTAAATGTCGGCTTCGGCGGACTGTCGGTGGACGTAGTCGAGCGTTCCCGCGGGCCCAGCCGCGCGGTACTCGAAGTCGGGCCGGACGCCGAGGGCCGCCAGCACCTCGCGCGTGGGCTGGCCGCAATACACCGTGCCCCGTCCGAAGCGATGCTGTTTCACTCCGCCCTGGCCGCAATCGCCCCACACTTCGGCGGCCAGGGCGGCCACCTCGGCATCGCCCTGCAATCCCGTGGTCCGCCGCGGCCTGGGTCCTAGAACGGCGGCTCCATCAGCCACCAGCTTGCGCACGGCTCGCATCGCTTCGAGAGAGATATTAGGGCGATCGGGCAGCACCAGCAAGGCGTAACTCGCGCCGCCTGAGGCGACGATACGGCCGTCCCGGACAACCATGCGGTGTGCCAGAACCTGCTCGTCGGTCACGTCGTAGTCGTAGCCGGGAAGCACGCCGGCCGGGTCGGCGCTCTTGAGCCGCACGAAATTGGGGACGTGGTCGCCGTAATAATAGACCACGTCGGAGACGGGCTGCCCTTGCTGGAGCAGGAACTGGCTGCGGTCGATGTAGCTGATGAAGGCGCCCGCCTGGTTCCACCACGTCACGTTGGGATTGAGATGGGTGCCGGCGAAGTACTCCTGCCCCGGCAGCCCCATTTCCTTGGGAGACGAAGTGAAGGTGTGCCAAAAGAGCCGGTTCAAGCCCGAGCAGGCCGCCTGGTCGAACGAGGGCTTGAGGTTGTTCCAGATGATTTCCTCCCACTGCGGGCCGATGCTGGTCATGCCTTCGGCGGCCACAATGGTCTTGCCGTAAATATGGGCGGCACTCGATGCCTCCTTGATGAAGAAGCGCTCGTCGTCGCGGGTGCGATGGGTGTTGGACCTGGCCCAGAATTCAGTTTGCGGAAAGGTGCTGGCGCCCAGGGTTTCCAGCGCGTCGATGGGCGCTCCGTGCGGTCCGCCGGATTCCGGATGGATGCCCAGGCCCGAGCGCGCAGCCAACTCGGCGAACACCGCGTAGTGCTGGCTGACGATCAGGTCTCCGATGGTGCGCCGGAAATCGTTGAGGAAGCGGTTGCTGGTGGTGCGGTCGCCGACAATGCGGCCGGCGATCACCGGCAGGTAAGGCAGCAAGTCGTAGCCGCGGCGCGCGCGGAACTCGTCGCGGAACCTGGCGGTCCAGTTGGTGCCGCCCAGCTCCCAGCTATCGGTAACCAGGTAGCGCAGGCTGCGGCCGAGGTAGGGCCGCGCGTCTTCGAGCAGCGGGTCAACCACTTCGTGCCAGTAGGTTTCGAGAGCGGTGCGATCCATGTAATCGATGGCCAGTCCCTGCCAGGTATCGCTGGAGGTGGAGATGCGCGCGTTGGAACTGGTGTAGCCCATGCGCAGAATCTCCCACTCGCCGGAGGGCACGCTCCACGTGAGATAGCCATCGGGCGCCATGGCGGCGGAGAGATCGCGCACTTCGTCGACATGGGCGTCTTCCTCTCCGGCCTGGGGCGGGAAGTCTTCGAGCAGCGGCTCGGTGGGCGACATGGACATGCCGAACTCCTGGGACGCGGTCTTGATCGCGAGCTGGCGGATGGGACGTCCGGCACCCGCCGCACCGTGATTCAGCGGATAGGCCAGCACCGCGATGTCACGATAAAAGCCGTTTTGCGCGGCCGGCTGGGCGAGCTGCTGGTGAAAGTCCGCCGGGCCCTTCACGGTGACGCGCGACCAGGTAAGCAGCTTCGAGCCCTGCTCGGGCTTCACCATGGGCCCGCCGAGGTTCCAGCCGCTCTGAATGTTGAGGCTCAACTCCAGGCCGAGGCGGTCGGCCTCCTGAAGGGCGTGCCGGTAAAGCACGCGCCACGCCGGACTGCCGAACATCGGTCCGGCCGGGACGGCAAGGTTATCACGCTGCTCGGCGCCGCCCGCGTCCACCAACAGTGCGCCGCCGTACCCTTTGGCTTTCATCTGTTCGAGGTCCCGGGTGATGGCCGCCTCGGTGGTATTCCCGTTCAGCCACCACCAGTAGCAGCGGATGCGGGCTTCGCGGGGAGGATCGCGAAAGCCTGCTTCGAGCAGGTCCTGGGCGGGTGCGCAGAGCAACGGAGCGGCGATCGCGGCAAGCAGGACACCGCCGGCAAACCACCGGCGGCATTCGGTCAAAAGCGTTCTCATGGGATTGCACGTCCTAAGAGTTCAATTCTAGACCTGAAAATATTCAGAGTGGCCCGGAATGACGATTCCGGCCAGGCCGCCGAGCCGAACCAGTGGATGGGGGATCACAAAACGAGTTTCGGGAGAGAAGGGAAGTCACTGACATCACGGCCTCCGCAAGGCGTACACGTGATCGACGCCTGTTTTCGCAGCCGCTTGTCGTGTCGACTAGCAAGGATCGATCAACGCTACGCGACCAGCGGCGGGGAATCACGCGCTTGGGCGCTCGGATGGCACCGTCAAACTGATTTGGCCAGTTTACGGTAATAAGACTTGCATGCCGCAGGCCCTTTTTCACGGTGCACGCCGTATCTCTGAAACACGAAACGTGAAGTTATCTCGCGCTTGCAGCCCCTCACTGCGGCGCGCTATGCTTCGGAAAGGTCGATACTGGCGGCTGGGCAAACCCCTGACCATTCGCTACGCGGGCAAGGAGAAGAAGCGGGGTACCACCGCGGGTGCGACATACGACTGGAACGCCGCGTTGAAGGCGCAAAACAACCGGCGGCAAGCAGTGGATTGAGAACCCGCCGCCACGACAACTTCATGAACGGACCTCGCGACTTTGCCACCACTCACTGGAGTCTCGTGCTGGCGGCAAAACCCGACGAGGCAAGTGAGACACGTGCCCGAAAGGCGCTTGAGGAGCTTTGCAGAGCTTACTGGTATCCCCTCTACGCCTTCGTGCGCTATCGCGGATATTCATCCGAAGACGCCGAGGACCTCACCCAAGCGTTCTTTGCAGGAATCATCGAACAAGGCGGATTCATATCCGCGAACCAGGAGCGCGGCCGGTTTCGTTCTTATCTGCTGGGTGCGATGAAGCACTTTCTGGCGAACGAATGGCATCGGGCGCAAACGCGAAAGCGTGGCGGCGAGGTGTGGTTCATCGAGTGGGACATGCTCGATCCTGAGGCACGATACGCCGGCGCAGCGAAGCCATCGGACGACCTGGAACTCCTCTTCGATCGCGATTGGGCGCTGGAGATAGTGGACGGAGCCCTGCAGATCCTCCGCGACGAAATGGTGAAAGCGGGCAAAGGCGAACAGTTCGACGTACTGAAGGCGAGTCTCACCGGAGAAGAGACATTGCCCCGCGATGAGATTGCCGCGCGGCTGGAAATCAGTGAGGGCGCCGTCAAGGTTGCCGTGCACCGCCTTCGGCAGCGTTATCGTAACCTGCTGCGCAACGCTGTCGCCGCGACAGTAGGCAATCGAGCAGACCTCGAAGATGAAATGCGTTATCTGGCCAATGTTCTAAGGAGGCTGTAACCTCCCGGCCGGTTCCCTTCAGGAAGACGTAGAGGAAACCAACCAGGAGATGGATAGATGAACGTGATCGGAAAAGAGAAATGCCAGCGCTGTGGAGCGGTGATTCCCTCGACGTCGACCGAGAAGCTCTGCCCTGCTTGTCTTCTGTCAGGCGCCTTGGAGCCGTCCGATGACCAGGCCGAGACCATGACGCTAGCGCCGGCAGGGCCGCTCTCTCTGCACGGGCCGTCGGAATTCCCTTGCGAATTCGGCGACTACCGGTTGCTGGGGCTTCTCGGGCGCGGCGGAATGGGCGTCGTGTATGAGGCCGAGCAAGTCTCTACCGGCCGCCGTCTGGCCCTGAAGATGCTCGGGCGGCAGCTCGATTCGCCGGAGATGCGGCAGCGGTTTCTGCGCGAAGGCCGCCTCGCGGCGCGTGTCAACCATCCGAATAGTCTCTACATTTTCGGCAGCGAGGAAATCGAAGGCCACCCCGTGATCACGATGGAGATCGTCGGTGGCGGCACGCTCAAGGACAAACTTAAGCAACGCGGTCCTCTGCCTGTAAAAGAGGCGGTTGACGCCATTCTCGATGTTATTTCCGGCCTGGAATCCGCCTTTGCGAACGGCGTGCTCCACCGCGACGTCAAGCCATCCAACTGCTTCGTCTCACCCGATGGTTCGGTGAAGGTGGGTGATTTCGGCCTATCGGTTTCTACGCTGGCCAAGACCGACACCTTCGTAACGGCTCACGGCGTGAAGATCATGGGTACTCCGGCCTTTGCCTCGCCCGAACAGTTGCGGGGTGACACGCTGGACGTGCGTGCCGACATCTACTCGGTTGGTGCCACGCTGTTCACGCTGCTTACCGACCGGCCGCCGTTCGAAGGAGATAACGCGATTCAGGTGGTGGCCAACGCAGTCAACCAGGATGCGCCGCCGTTGGATGAATTGCGAAAAGACGTGCCGCATGCGCTGGCCTGGGTCGTCCGCCGCTGTCTCGCCAAAGAACCGGACCGGCGCTACACCAACTACGCCGCCCTGCGCAACGCGCTGCTACCCTTCAGTTCGAAGGAGCCGGAGCCGGCCAACATAAAGGTCCGGGTCTCCGCCGGCTGGATCGATTACCTAATCGCCTTTTTGCCCGCCTATGTGACGCTGATGTTCGTGGTGGGAGCCTCGGATTTCATCTATCGGCCTGTTGTCGAACGCACTCTGTACTCCGCCAGATACTACTTCCTTTTCTTCGGCCTCGGCGTCCTCTACTTCACCATCTTCGAAGGGATCTGGGGCGCCGGGCTCGGTCTGTGGCTCAAGGGGTTGAAGGTGGTTCGGCCAGACGGCCACCCGCCGGGAGTTGGCCGGGCCTTCCTGCGGATCTTCATCCACATTCTGTCGGTCGAAGGTGTCCGGATGCCGCTATCGATGATGCTGTTTCCCAACAGCTCTTGGACCGGGTTTCAAATCGCGATGTTTATCGTAGTGGCCAACGTCTGCTGCTGGATTCCGGGCCTGTTGACGTTGACGGCGCGGCGCGAGAACGGCTTTGCCACCGTATGGGACCTGGCCAGCGGAACCAGGGTAATTGTAAAGCCAAAGGGCACGAAGCGGCCGTCGATTGTACCTTTGGTCCAGGTGGAGAATCCGCCCGACGGTGCAAATTCGCTCGGGCCCTACCAGATCATTGAGGAGATAATTCCTGGGAAGTGGATCCTTGGCGTCGACCCCGTGCTGCGTCGGACGGTCTGGTTGCTGCGGACCTCTTCGGAGCTCTCCCGCGCGCGGCGAGACGTCGCGCGGTCCGGCCGTCTGCGCTGGCTCCAGAAGGTCGAAGCGCATGGAGCCGCCTGGGATGCCTTTGAGGCAATTCCGGGAGTGCCGTTTTCCGGTTTGGTCGGAGGGAGGAAACACGTGGCGTGGTCCACCCTTCGCTACTGGCTCCATGATCTAGCCGCGGAACTATGGGCTGCCACAGGAGATCAGACCTTGCCCGCGGCGCTGGGCCTCGACCATGTCTGGATCACGGCGGACGGACGCGCCGTCCTGCTCGACGAACCCTGGCCTGACGTCAAAGCTCCTGCCGAGACCATCCCGGTAGGCGACCTCGCCGGTCGGCAGCGTTTCCTGAACGTTGTCGCCACCTGCGTGGAATCCACCGGTCTGCCCCTTCACGCCAGACCCGTGTTGCGGAACCTCAAAGATGGGAAGTTGGAGAAGCTGAGCTTCCTCACTGGCACGCTTCGTGGACTGCTCGACCGGCCAGCGGAGGTTGGGAGGGGAATTCGAGCGGGCGCGATCTTCATGGTACCCCTCTACATTTGGATCGCGTTCTTTGTCGGATACTTCCAGGACAAGCCGTTGAACGAACCACTGAGCGCGATCGTCTTCGTCTCCGCCGTCATAGTTGCGGGCGCCGCGCTCATTCAACTCCTGGAACTCCCATTCCGCAGCACCGTGGGCCACTCGATCTTCCGGTTGGCGGTGATCAACGCCAAAGGGGCGCCGGCCTCCCGATCGCACCTGCTGGTTCGTTGGGCGATCATTTGGCTGCCGCTGTTGCTACCCGCGGCGCTCGTGGCTCTGTGGTTGGACAGAGTTGAAAGGACCCCTGTAGTCTTCTTTTTCTTGCTGCTTCTCCTGTGGGTCGGCGCGGCGGCTTACGCCGTCGTTAATCCCCACCGCGGATTCCACGACCGGCTGGCGCGGACTTGGGTTGTGCGACAGTGAGGGCGGACAAGCCGCCCAACTCGCTCTCACCAAGGATGCACACGTTCGCCCGTGGAATCTTCGTTAAGGGAAGGCGTTATGGCGACGCTCTTCCGCCCATCCAGCAGGCGCTCTCGATCGATCCGGACCTCTTTCCCGCTCAGGCCGTTCTCGGACTTTTGTATCAGCAGACGGGCAAAGCCGATGCGGAAATCGAAGAATACCGCACGGCGTACCGTCTGTCGCGCGGGAACATTGTGCTACTCGCGTACCAAGGCTCTGTGCTCGGGCAAATCGGCCGCCGCAGCGAAGCGGAACAGATCGGGAGAGGCGCCCGCCGCGATAATAGTCTCGAACAGAACCGTCCGGCGCATTCAGGCGTGGCTGCAGGCCCGGTTTTCGGAAGGGTCTCGACCTGGCTAGCTCTTCGTCAACATGGACGCCCAGGCCGGGTCCTTCCAGCGGCAAGGCGAAACCAGCTTCCACCGTGGGATACGGCGTGACGACGTCGGGGTGCTGCTCGCTGTTCACAAATGGCGCTTCCATCAACGCTACGCTCGGAATGGCCAGAGCGGCGTGCAGCGTCGCCGCCGTTCCGAGCGGTCCGGCGTTGTTGTGCGGGATGAGATCCATGTAGTAGACCTCGCCGAGGGCGGCGATCTTCTTCATCTCGCTGAGACCGCCGCAATGACAGACGTCCGGACGCAGGTAATTCACATACTGGTTCACGACGGTCTCGCGAAACACCCATTTGTTGTTGGACGGCCAGCTTGTGATCGTGCAGATCGATCGCGTCGTAGCTGTGGAACGCCCGGAACCGGATCGCCGTGATGCCCTTGGCCACGCGGTGCCGGTGGCTGGCCCGCCGCGCATAAACCTGCGGCGGAACGAGACCTGCCAGAGATACTCGACACGCTCCGGGTCTTCGCCGATGAGGTACGGGGTCAGGTCTTTGAGCGCTCCCTCGGCGGAATAGATCAGGAAGTTATTGGTGGCGTCACCGTAGCCGGTGATCCCTGCGATGAGAATTCCGTGTGAACACATCACGGACCGTCGGGGCAGTGGATTTCCTGATAAAGGATCTTTGCTACTTCCCGTGCGGATTGCCCGGGATTTGAAAGGAGACCTTCGCTCATACGTCTTCTTTCGTTCTCCTTTGCGCGGGGGTGTTGAAGCTCACCCAGCACACGGGTGCATAGCTCGGGAATAGACTCTGCAACTTCCGTGCCCTGTCGCACGAAGCTGGCGATGGTTTCCGCAGGACTACCCGGGCACGTGCGCGCCGCAGGAAAGAGAATCACAGGTTTGTTCAGCAGCATGAATATGTAGGCGCGACCGGAATTGTTGCTCGTAATGAGTACATCGGCTGCCCGGAGGGGTTCCACGTCCTCAATACAGCGGTCCACACGCACCCTGGGAGATTCGATTTCGCGCAGCAGCCGGTCCCAGTTCTGGCCAGATTCCTTCCCCAAAACCAACGACATGCGGTGCGGTTTAACGATGATTTGAGCGGGTAGGCACCGCAGCTCTTCGACAATCTCACGAAACATTGTCAGTCCGGCATCACCGGGCGGCTTGAAGTGAAGCCAATGAGGCGCGTACAGAACGACGGGCTCGGATTCCTGGAGCCCCAACTTCTCGAGATACTCCCGCCTCGTTCCCTCCCCGTGAAGGTACTTGTCGATTTGGGGGCACCCGGCGGAATAGACGCGCAACGGCTTGGGCCGGCCGTTTTGGTGGGCGAGGATTATGTTCCTGTCAAGAGGGCCGGAGGCCAGTACGATGTCGTAGTCGTACACAGATGGGCGGAGAGAGCGGCGGTGCAAGGCGCGCTCCGGGCTGAGGAATCCGTGGAACATTCGGCAGGTGCGGGTGCGGCGCAGCAGTGGTAGCGAGAGGGAATCACAGGAGAGGACCAGGTCGAACTTACGCCACAAAGCCCGCCAGACTGGGAGAACATGCGAAGGATCGAGGCCAAATTCCCGGACAGCCAGAGCCCGAATTCGCAATTGCTCACTCCACGGGAACTGGGGGTGGGGCCAGGTAAGAATGTAAACATCTACACGATTATCGAGAAGAAGCTGGCGGATGAGGGTCTGGTAGAAATAGGAGAGGTGCAGAGCGTACGCCTGTAAGGCAATTTGGGGCCGTCGCGTGTCGTTCTGCCCGCCAAGCGGCATGAGAAAAACACCAGCCACCATTTGTAGGAATCCCAGCGCCGCGCGGCCGATGATCCAACACATACGCCAAAGACCGAATATTTTATAGCGCAAAAACGCGTACATGACGGCAGGAATATCCCAATCTTAACGCCCAGTGGCCCTCCGTTCGAAGGTCCAACCGGTGTTCGTGCATAGCGTAGATCCGGATCTGGATTGCTTCGGATATTTCATCGGCAAATGCGGCCGGATTTTTTTCGGGGCGGCCACTGCCGGCTTCCATGGCCCGACTTGGCTCGACGGCCACACTCGGCGAGTCCAGGCCGAAGTTCCATGGGCTACGTCTACTTGGACGACAGTCTTTGCCGTATACAGCGCGACCCACTCCGCGCAGCCTAGAGTTCGCTGGTTGTTCCTGTCGAGGACGCCAGCGTTCGATCCTCGTCGAAGTCCAGGCACCGGAGTATGCCCTGAGCAACCATTTTGTATCTCCAGCCCGATTCCGGGCAGATCCAGTGGCCATCCGCATTCTGTTCCCGGAGACGATATCCGTGCCGGCCCACCCAACCGATTTGCCGGGCCGGGACGCCCGCCATCAGCGCGTAATCACAAACGTCACTGGCAACAACTGCACCCGCGGCAATGAACGCGTAGCGACCGATCTCTACGCCACATACAACGGTGGCGTTGGCGCCGATGGTCGCCCCCCGCCGAACGAGCGTCCTCTGATACTGGCTGCGGCGGATGATCTCCGACCGCGGGTTGTTGACATTGGTGAACACGCAGGAAGGCCCGCAGAACACGTAGTCTTCCAGTTCCACACCGCTGTAAAGCGAAACGTTGTTCTGCACTTTGACATTGCTGCCCACAATCACGCCACCAGCCACGAAAACATTCTGTCCCAGGATGCAGTCCTCTCCGATCCGCGCCCCTTGCATGACATGGCAGAAGTGCCAGATGCGTGTCCTCGCTCCGATCGTACACGGCTCATCAATCACCGCGGTCGGGTGAATCTGGCAGGATTCCGAACTCAAGGGATTTTCCTCGCAACCAAAGTTTTTGAGGCGCCGTTTCCCGCCAGTGAGTTCTGCGCCGCTTGAAGAACTTTGAGGACAGCAAGTGCCGATGACCCGTCGGAGACAGGCTTCTTGCGGCCGCTGATGGCTTCGAGGAACGCTTCACATTCCTTTCTCAGGGGTTCTTCCCCGGAAAACGGAAGTTCCACGCCGCGGCCCGCGGCTGAAGCGGCGCCACCTTCGGTCTGGCTCACGTGCTGATCGTACAGAATCAGCTTCTTCGCCACATCGTCAAAACTGGCCATCCTGTCGGCTCCCACAACCACCAGTCGCTGCTCTTTGAATGGATGCAGCCAGGAGACGAAGATATGCGCCCGTACTTGGTTGGCGAACGAGAGATGGGTCACCGTGACATCAGCTATGCCGGGGCGAAGGTATGCGTAGCCCGACGCCATGACGTCGGTTGGGGACTCGCCGATCAATCGCAGGATCACGGCAATGTCGTGAGGCGCGAAGCTCCAGAGAACATTCTCATCCCGCCGCACCTTGCCGAAATTCAGGCGGTTGGAGTAGATGTAACGGATCTCGCCCAACTCGCCGGACGACACCAGGCGGCGAAGTTCCAAGATCGCCGGGTGGTATTCCAGTACGTGGCCAACCATGAGGATCCGCTCCCGCAGATCGGCGAGCCGGACCAGCCCAAGTCCGTCTTCGCTTGTCATTGCAAGTGGCTTCTCAACCATCACATCCTTGCCAGCCTCAAGAACCCGCCGCGCCAATGCCGCATGCGTCACTGCTGGCGTTGCGATGACAATCCCTGCTACGTCAGATTCGAGCACCTGCTCGATGCTGGTGACCGACGCCACGCCGGGAGCGATCGAGCGGGCCATCGCACGCGCCTCCCGGCTCACGTCACAGACCGCCCGGAGCACATCAAGCTGGTGGAAGTTTCGTACGAGGTTTCTCCCCCAATACCCACATCCGACAACGGCTACTCCACAATTCATCTCCGAGTCATCCTCATCCTCCCGCCGATCGAACTTTTGTTCGCCGCGCGCGCGTGCTTCGCAACACGCCGCTGTACTCGTCCGGACGCGCCCAACGCCGCCTCTGTATGATTATCGTTCACGGGCGGGCACTGCTGGACCGATGATGCCACTCGGGAATTGCGGAACACTGGCGGTCCGCTCTCTTTTGCTGGGACCTTTGTTGTCAGCCGCCCGAACTAGAGGAATAGCTTCGACAAGGCCCGGCGGGGCCGAGAAGGCGGGACCTCAGCCGAAGGAAATCAGAGGGCTTCTTCGGAAAGGCTCCTAAACAGCAGGATCCCTGGCAGCTTTTGGGCAACAATCGACAACACAGTTCTGTCAGAGTGGAAGTCAGTGGAGGACGATGGACAGCCAGTGCTGACACTGGTGCGTCTGGATCGAGGAAAAGATTATGAGAATCTGCCCTTTACTATTACTCCCCTTTTGTCTGCTGGCGGCGCAGGGCGCGGACAACTTCGTGGTGGACAAGCCTGACCCGCCGGCGGCGGGCATGAGTTCGGCCCGGCTGGCCAGGATCGCCGTGCGGATGCGGGAGTACGTGGATTCCGGTAAGACCGCCGGTGTCGTGACGCTGGTGGCGCGGCACGGGCACCTCGCGAGCTTCGACGCGGTGGGTTACCAGGATCTGGAAACCAAGACTCCCATGCGCACCGACACGATTTTCCGGATCATGTCGATGACGAAACCGGTATCCTGCGCCGCGATGATGGTCCTGGTGGACGAGGGGCGCGTGGCGCTGATCGACCCGGTGGAGAAATACCTGCCCGAGTTCAAGGGCCTGCAAGTGAATCCCTGCGAGACACGAGGAGGCTACAATTGCGCGCTGCGCCCGCCCTCCCGGCCAGTCAACGTCATGGACTTGATGACGCACACCTCTGGTTTGCCGGGCATGCCTCCGCGCAGCGACTCAGCCCCGCCGGAAACGTTGGCCGACTCGGTGGCCGGCGTTTCGCGCGCGACGCTGCTGTTCGATCCGGGGACGGGCTGGAATTACAGCCAGATCGGCTATGAGGCCCTCGGCCGGATTGTCGAGGTGGTGACCAAACAACCGTTCGACCAGTTCCTGGAAGAACGGATCCTTCAGCCGCTCGAAATGAAAGACACGTCCTTCGTTGTTCCGGCCGGCAAAGAAGGCCGGGTGGCATCGGTCTATACCTACCAGGAGGACGGGCTGAAGAGGGCGAAGCCGGCACAATGGAAATACCCCGCACCCGAGGGCGGCCTGTTCAGCACGGCGCTCGACCTGGCGCGCTTCCACCAGATGCTGCTGGACAAGGGGATTCTGGATGGGAAGCGAGTCCTTTCGGCGGCTGCCGTGGAAGCCATGACGGCTTCCCAAACCGGCCAGATCGAGGTGGGTTTTGCCCCCGGAGTGGGCCACGGATTCGGTTTTGAAGTGGTGCGGGAGACTTCCGGCACCTTCCGCTACAATTCGATTGGCAGCTTCGTGAAGGGCGGCGCCTACCGGACCTATGGGTGGGTGGACCCGGCCAAGGATCTGGTCGGCATCATCCTGATGCAGCGTACCAACGGGGGCGGCGACACCGCCGACGAGTTCAACAGCTTCCTGGCGATGGCCGCGGCGGCAATCGAACACTAGAAGCGCATCGAGCACGGGGCTGGGCCCGCGTGCTGAATTGTCGTCGACCGTACCGGTCCGGAAACAGAAAGCCGCGCCAGGTTTGCCCGGCGCGGCGATTTGATGCTCGGAAAAGGAGAAGAAAAGGCTATATCGTCAACCCCTGGGAACCCAGGGTCCGAAACTCATACTGGTCGATTTCCACCGCCGCCGTGCCCTCCTCCGATCGCACGACGCGTCCACGGGCCACGAATTTCAGCGCGCAGCGATTATCCAGCCGGGCGGGCCAGTTGACCGCCATCTCCATGCGTTTGCCGGGCAGCAGCATCTGTTCGGTCGTGAACAGCACTCCGTTGCTGCTCATGTTCATCGTTACCCCGCTCCCGCACTCGTCGTTGCTTCGGCGGTTGTGCACCCTGTAACAGACTTCCCGCGCGATCGGGAACCGGTCGGAAACTCTGCGGTCGTTCTCGTTTTTGGGTTTTGCCACGTCTATGCTCTCAAACATCCTGGTTTGCTCCCGTGCATCCCCAGCATCTCTGAATCGTCGTGTGCGTTCAATAGTGAATTAGTTGCATTTTGGTTAGTTCCTTAGGTCTGGGCCTTAGTACTAATCCGGTCTAGGCTAGAGGTTTATTGAGTCGCTAGAAGATTGAAAACAAATATATTCGGTTCCAGGCAGAACTTACCCAGCCGGTTCGTCCTCTTCCGCCGAAGAATCATTGCGGGTCTTTTCGCGAGCCCGGCGGAGATAGTCCAGGCGCTCGGCGATTCTGGTCTCGGTTCCGCGATTGAGGGGCTGGTAGAAGCGCGTGCCCGCGAGCGATTCGGGAAGGCATTCCATCGCGGTGATGGCGTCTTCGAGCGCATGGGCGTGTTGGTAGCCCTGGCCGTAGCCCCACTCTTTCATGGCGCGCGTGGGGGCGTTCCGCAAGTGCATCGGCACCGGCTCCGCCGTCCGGCCGCGAACGGTCTCCACGGCCTGGTTCAGCGCCCGGTAGGCGGCGTCGGACTTGGGGGCGATAGCCAGGTAAATGGCCGCCTGCGCCAACGCCTGGTCGCCTTCCGGGACTCCGAGGAAATGCACCGTCTGCATACAGGCCACCGCCTGTTCGACGGCTTTTGGATCGGCCAGCCCGATATCCTCGATGGCCATCCTGATCAGGCGCCGGGCAATGTACAGGCGGTCCTCGCCGGCCTCCAGCATCCGCGCCAGCCAGTACAAAGCCGCGTCCGGATCGGAAGATCGCACCGACTTGTGCAGGGCCGAAATCAGGTTGTAATGCTCTTCGCCGCTCTTGTCGTAAAGCAGCGTCTTGCGCTGCAGCACGTCTTCGACGATTTGCGTGCCGATGGCGCCGTCGACGGCTGCCGCCGCGGCCAGCTCCAACGCGTTATACGCCGTGCGCGCGTCACCGTTGGCATACACCGCCATCTGCTCGAGCAGCTCGCGAGAAATACGCAGACCGCGCCCGCCGAGACCGCGTTCCTCGTCCGCCAGCGCGCGTTCGAGCAGCACCACCAGCTCTTCGGGAGTCAGCGCGCGAAGCATGTAGACTTTCGACCGGCTGAGCAGCGCCGAAATGACCTCGAAGGAAGGGTTTTCAGTGGTGGCGCCGATCAGGATGATGTCGCCGCGCTCGACGTAAGGCAGAAAAGCGTCCTGCTGCGCCTTGTTGAAGCGGTGAATTTCATCCACGAACACCACGGTGCGGCGGCCGTAGCGCCTGGCTTTCTCGGCCCCGGCCATGACTTCCTTGATTTCCTTGATGCCGCTGAGCACCGCGCTGAAGGGCAGGTAGTTGCATTCGGTCATCCGCGCCACCACCTGGGCGAGCGTGGTTTTGCCGACGCCGGGCGGACCCCAAAGAATGAGCGAGGTGAGCTGGTCCCGCTCGATCTGCGCGCGCAGCGGCTTGCCGGGGCCGAGCACGTGCTCCTGGCCGACGAATTCGTCCAGGTTTCGCGGCCTCATGCGTTCGGCGAGCGGCCGTCCGCGGTCGACCACCTCGGCCGCGGCCGGGCTGGTGTCGAAAAGTCCCATGGGGAAGCCACCCACCAGGATAGCTCCGGAAATCAGTCCGGGTGCCCGCGCTGGCGAGAGGCTTCGTACAGGAGAATGCCGGCCGCGAGGGCGGCATTCAGGGATTCGACGCCCCGGGTTGGAATGCGAATGCCGGCGGCGGCTTCCGCCCATTCGGGCGGGAGGCCCTGTCCTTCGTTGCCGATGATGATGGCGCATGGCCCGGCCAGCCCGGCGGCATGACCGGCGAGCCGTGCCTGGACGCTGGCGGCAAATAGCGCAACCCCGCTCTGCCGGCAGGCCGCAACCGTCCGGTACCGCTCCACGCCGGTCGCCACCGGCACCCGGAACAGCGATCCGGCCGAAGCCCGCACGGCCTTGGGATTCCACGGACTGACCGCGCCCTTGAGATACACGACGCCCGTCGAGCCAAATGCCTCCGCGGAGCGCACAATGGCGCCGGCATTGCCAGGGTCCTGAAGTCCATCCAGAATCACCGCCAGGGCGCGGCCGGCGAAGATCTGCTCCAGGGTCCACGCGGGAGGCCGGACCAGGGCCATCACCCCCTGCGGGGATTCCGTGGTGGCGATCTGGCCGAAGAGCTGCTCGGGCAGCACCAGCAGGCGCGCGCGGCCGAGCCTCTCCGCAAACCCCTCCACCGCCGGCCGCACGGACTCCGCCATCAGCACGGCGCCCACCTCGCAGCCGCTGCGCAGCGCCTCATCCAGCAGGTGGAATGTCTCGGCGATGCAAAATCCTTCGCGGGTAAGCGAGCCTCGGCGGGCGCTCCGTCCGATCTCCTTCAACAGCGGGTTGTGCGCGCTCGCAATCCGTTCAGCCTGGTTCATCGCTTCTCACGATTCTCCGCTATTCCGGAAGCTCTTTCCCGCGCTCGTCGCGCGGCGTAGACTAAATGCAAGGTCCTAGTTGGCCGCACTGAGAATGATATCCCAAGGACGTTGGGCTCGATGGGCGGGGGCAGCCGCGGCTTTGCTGCTGTTTGTCGGGTTCGTCTACCTTGTGTCCGTGGCCTGGCAGATCCGAAAACAATCGCACCTGGACGACGCCAGACCTTCCGACGTCATCGTGGTGCTGGGAGCGGCGGAATACCGGGGCTTCCCATCCCCCGTTCTGAAGGCCCGCCTCGACCACGGGTTGGAACTCTACCGTCAAGGCCTGGCTCCCCGGCTGCTGACCACCGGCGGCGCCGGCGGTGACCCGGACTTCACCGAGGGCGAGGTGGGAAGGGCCTACCTGATTCGCGCCGGCGTTCCCTCCGAATCCATCATCGTGGAGCACGAAGGCGAGAGTACCGTCCACAGCCTGGTGAGCGTCTCGGAGATCATGACGCGCATGAGCCTTCACTCCGCCATCGTGGTCAGCGACGGATACCATGTCTTCCGGGCCAGGCGCATTCTCGAATCGCGGGGCATTCGTGTTTATGGATCGCCCAGGCCCACCGCCGGGCCCGAGGGCCTGTACCGGCAATGGCTCTACCTGCGCCAGGCGGTGGGATATGTTCTGTGGTCGATCGGAGTGGCAATCTGAAAGCGCCGGGGGCGCTATAACCGCAGCAAGGCCCGCAACCGTTTGGTCTGCACCCGGCTGACCGGAATCTCGGTGCCCTTCTTATCTTCCATCCGCAACTGGTAGCTCGACTTGAACCACGGGATCACCTCGCGGATTCGATTGATGTTTACCAGATAGGAGCGGTGCACGCGCCAGAAGATTTCCGGGTCCAGGTTCGACTGCAGCTCTTCGATGGTTCGATAGTTGGAGTGGCCTTCCACGGTGGTGGTGACCACCGTGATCAACCCGTCCTCGATGGTGGCGTAGATGACGTCGTGGGCGTCCACGATCAGGTTGCGGTTATTACTTTTCACCAGCAGCTTGGTACGCTGAAAGGCCGGCTTCAGCGGCTGGGGCACCAGGGGCGCCTTGCTCCGGTCCTGGGACCGCCTTCTCGACAATATAGCGCCGGGCCCGGTCCACCGTTAGCGCCAGGCGCTCTTTCTCGATCGGCTTCAGGATATAATCCAGCGCTTCCAGCCGGAAGGCTTCGAGAGCGTATTGGTCGAAGGCCGTAGAAAGGATGAAGTAGGGCAGGTTGACGTCCGGGTTCTTTTCGCGGTGTTTCCGAATAACCGACAGCCCGTCCAGACCGGGCATCTGCACGTCCAGGAAGACCAGTTCCGGCTCTCCCTCCTCCATCAGCTTCAGGGCATCCAGGCCGTTGTTGGCGGTCCCGATCAATTCAATATCGGGGAATTCCCGCAGGAGGTAGGACAGCTCATCGCAAGCCAGTTCCTCGTCATCCACCAGAATCGTCGAGATAGTGTTCGTCGCACGACCCTGCATGACCTTGCTAGTATAACATTTGGTTCACACTTATACCTGATCAAACCGTATACGTAAGGAGATCTTCCCTTTGTCCACGAAAGACAACGTCCAGATTGCGCCCGCCACCGGCAAGCTCGGCGTTTTAATTACCGGCATCGGCGCCGTTGCCACTACCTTCATGGCGGGTCTGGAATCGATCAAGCGCGGGCTGGCAGAGCCCATCGGTTCCCTGACGCAGATGTCCACCGTCCGCCTCGGCAAGCGGACGGATGGCCGCACCCCGCTGATAAAAGACTTCGTACCTCTGGCCGATACCCTGGACGACATCGTCTACGGAGGCTGGGATATTTTCCCCGACAATGCCTACGAAGCCGCCCTGAAAGCCCAAGTGCTGGATAAGACGCTGATCGAGACGGTAAAGGAGCCGCTCAGCGCCATTACTCCCATGCGGGCCGTGTTCGAGCAGGAATACGTAAAGCGCCTCAACGGTCCGAACGTGAAATCGGGCGGGTCGAAGATGGACAAGGCGGAGGCGCTGATCGCGGACGTCGAAAGCTTCCGCAAGGCGAACCAATGCGACCGGATGGTGTCCATCTGGTGCGCATCCACCGAAGTTTTCCATCGTCCGGCCGCGGTACACCAGACGCTGGCCGCTTTCGAGGAGGGTCTTCGCAAGGACGACCCGGAGATTGCGCCCAGCCAGATTTACGCCTATGCCTTGCTGAAGAGCGGCGTGCCGTTCGCCAACGGCGCTCCCAACCTCACCACCGACGTGCCGGCGATGTTGGAACTGGCCCGCGAGCGGCAGGTTGCGATCTGCGGCAAGGACTTCAAAACCGGCCAGACCTTCATGAAAACGCTGCTCGCCCCGGGCCTCAAGGCGCGTATGCTTGGGGCTCAACGGTTGGTTTTCCACGAATATTCTCGGAAACCGCGACGGCGAGGTGTTGGACGATCCCGGTTCGTTCCGGAGCAAGGAAGAGACCAAGCTCTCGGTGCTCGATTACATCTTGCAGCCCAACTCTACCCGACGCTTTACAAGAACATCTGCCATGTGGTTCGTATCAATTACTATCCGCCGCGTGGGGACGCTAAAGAGGGCTGGGACAACATCGACATTTTCGGCTGGCTCGGCTACCCGATGCAGATCAAGGTCAACTTCCTGTGCCGCGACTCGATTCTGGCGGCGCCGATCGTGCTGGACCTGATCCTGTTCCTCGATCTCGCCCAGCGCGCCGGAATGAAAGGGATTCAAGAGTGGTTGTCATTTTATTTCAAGGGCCCGATGACGGCGCCCGGTCTTTATCCCGAGCACGACATCTTCATCCAGCTCATGAAACTGAAAAACACGCTGCGCTGGATGAGGGGCGAGGAACTGATTACACACCTCGGTTTGGAATACTACGACTAAGCCGCGTGTTTGGCAGGTATCGCGGATGAAAGTGCTGGTTATCGGCGGCACGCTTTTTATCGGCCGCCACTTGGTAAAAGAACTTCTGGCGAGAAAGTACGAAGTGTGGGTGCTGCACCGCAGGCGGGCCCACGACCTCGGCGCGAAGGTGTCGCATCTCATCGCCGACCGCAACGATGCGGCGGAGGTGAAGCGCCTGCTCGCGCGGGAGCGGTTCGACGCCGTCTTCGACGACGTATACGACTGGGAGCGCGGCACCACCGCCCGCCACGTACAGGCGGCCGTCACCGCCTGCGGCGACAATCTCCAGCGTTACGTGTTCATGTCCAGCGTCGCGGCTTATGGCGACGGCTTAAACCATCTCGAGGGCGACGCGCTGGCGCCGGACGAACACCCGGAAACGTATGTCCGCAACAAGGCGATGACCGAGCGCATGCTGTTCAAGCTGCACGCCCGCTACGGGACGCCGGTGGTGACGTTGCGGCCGCCGTTCGTTTACGGACCGGGCAATCCGTTTTATCGCGAAGCCTTCTTCTGGGACCGCCTGCGCGACAAGCGGCCCATCGTCATCCCCGGCGACGGCCGCCGGCTGATGCAGTTTGTCCACGTAAAGGACCTGGTGGCCGCCTGTCTGAAGGCGATGGACGAACCAAACGCCATCGGGCACGCCTTCAATATCGCGGACCGCCGTCCGGTAACGCAGGTGGAATTCGTGAACGCGCTGGCCAAGGCCGCCGGCAAAAAAGCGGCGCTGGTAAAGGTGCCCCGCGAGCAGATCTTCGGCGCCGGCGGGCATCCCATGGGTCCGAAGCTGTATTTCGGCATGTACTACGACATGCCGCCCATCACAATGCTGATCGCCAAGGCGCAGCGGATGCTGAAGTTCAAGCCGACACCGCTGGCCGACGGCATGGCGGAGACCTACCGCTGGTATCTCCGCAACCGCCGCAAATCCGTGAACGACTACGCGTTTGAGGACGAATTGCTCGCTTCAGCGGGAAAGGGCCAGATGGTGTCGGCCCTGCTGGCAAGGGCCGGCACGGGCGATTAGCGGGTGTCGTTGCCGTGGGCGCCGCGCAGGGTGTTTGCGATTGTCTCCATGGCGGTGACCAGCCCCTTGGGATCGTAGAATCCCAGCACTTTGCCGCCCAGCAGACGGGTAAAATGCGCCACCGCGTCGGGAGACCGCGAATAGCGCGCCCCACCCGGCATTAAATCGAATACGGGGATCGGCACGTCCTCGCGCAACGCATCGGTCTCCTCCTTGGGAAACTCAGCCTCGCTGTAAGTAAAAGGACCAAAAAAGACGATTGCGTCGGGCGGGTCTTCCGAGTGCGTCTCGCCGGCTACCAACCGCTCGAGCAGATCCGCCGGGCCCTCGCGGTTCTGGAGATTCCGAAGGTCCACTCTGGCCAGCTCCAGCGTCTGCATGCTGTCGAAGATCTCTTGCAGCGAGCTCTCCGTCACATGGGTTGTCCGATACAACACGCGCTGTTCCTGGATATTGAAAGCGGTGAGCGACTGGGGAGCGAAAGCCGGGTTTTCGAACAACCCGGCCAGAACCGACAGGAGCACAAAACTATCATTGTTCAGCAAGGTCGAACGAACCGGCGAGAGCGGCGCCGCGTGCACCAGAATGGCGATGCGATATGGCCGCCGGTTGAATTCGCGAGGCGGAGGCAGGCGCATCGCGTACCAGGGCAACACCTGTCCCGGTTTCGCGGCGATCACTTTTCGCTCCGACTCTTTGAGTTTGTTCCGGACATGCCAATGCGACCGGCAAAGCCTGCCGCGCTGATCTTTCAGCACCTCATCCACCCTGTAGCTGCCTTCGCCAACTTGAAAAATACTGCTCGTTTGCCAGGCCAATTTTTTTGTCTCGGGCAGGTTGGGGAAGCGGTACACCGACTGAAAATACACGGGAGGTCCATCGCCCTCCGGCTTCACGCGGAAGCGAAGCGTCAGCAACGACCCTTGACGGTCGAGCTGCGACAGGGGAACGCGCGTGACGAAGCCGGTCAGGCGGCTGAAAGAAAAGGTCAGCTTGGGCGGATAATTCCGTACCGAACACTTCAGGCCGGATTTCCCCGATGCGAAATCCCGTTCGAATTCCTGGACGGCTGCCTTGTCGCTGAAGCTGCGCTGGGGGTCCAGCAGGCGTTGTGCTCGCGCGGGTGCTGCGTCGAATAGCACAGCAAAGGCCACGACGAATGTCACGACGACTTTGTTCGCCGTTCTCATAAGCGGGCTCACGAAAGCACGAACGGTCCCACAGGACCGCGTCTTCCTAAAGCATTCCAGGTTTTTCGCGGCATCACAAGCGGTGCTCCTGCATTTCAGAAGAGAGGCGGAGTAGAGGAAAGGGCTTCCGTTGTGGTTTCAGGGCGAACGCGGGCGGCGCCGCGGAAGCTTTAGTCCTGAAGGTCGGGAGATTCGATGGCCGTCTCGGCCGGCTCCGGAGGGACGGGCCGCGACGTGGCAGAGGCCGTGGACGCGACCTTCGCATGCCGAACGGACCGGCGGCCCTTCCGCGAAGCCGTCTGGCTGAGCGTCGCCTCCATCTCGTGCAAAGCCCTGGCCAGCCCTTTCGGGTCGTGGAATCGCAGGATCTTTCCGTCCAGCGTTCTGGTCAGGAGCTCCACTGCGTCGGGGCACGCCGCCAACCGCAGCTCGAAACTGGGGTTCAGCTCGAACACCGGTGGCAGGCCGGCAAACCGCAGGCGTTTGAACAAAGCGGCCGGATTCTTATCCTGACACTTGGACTGCGGTCCGACGAAGACGATCGCGTCCGGAGGGTCGTCCGAATCCGCCACCCGATCGAGCATCCGGGAAAGCAGTCCCGCGGGCCCGTCGTGGTTCTCCAGGGTCTTCAGATCCACCTTCGCCAGATCCAGGTCTTCCATCTTGTCCAGCAGTCCCGCCAGCGACCTGGCGTCCACATTCTCGGTTCGAAAGATCTCGCTCTGTTGTTGCAGGTTGAACGCCGTTATGGATTGCGGAGCGAATGAGGTTCGTTCGAACAGCGTGGTAAGCACCGAGTAGAGGAGGGAAAGGTCATACTCGGAGAGGGTTACTCGTCCCGGCGAAAGCGGCGCGGCATGCAGCATCACGGCGACGCGAAAGGGGCGCGACTCGAAATCGTCATTACTTTGCCAGCGAAACAGGGTCAGCGGTTTTACCTCGCCCGGTTTCAACTGGCAGATTTTGCGCTCTTCTTTCTTTAGCTTGTACCTGATTTTCCAGTTTGCGCGGCAGATCCGGCCCTGCTGGTCCTTCAGCACCATGGCGGCGTCATAGCTGCCCTCGCCGAGATGCAGCCCATCGTCGAGGTAAGCGTCGAATCCTTGGGTTTCCGGCATGTCCGGAAAAGAGTAAACGTGCTGAAAATAGTAATACTTCCGCTGGCCGTGAGGGTGAATCCGGAAGCGGAGCGTGAGCACGCTTCCCTTATGGTCCAGTTGCTCCAGCGGCACCACCGTGGTGAAACCAGCCTGGTGGCGGAACGCGAAATTCAATACCGGCTTGATGGGGCTGACAAAGCAGCCCAGACCAGCTTGGCGAGAGGCGAAATCCGATTCAAACTCGTCGATGGCGCGCTGCTCCTCGGCCGAACCGTGTGCGCCCAGCATTCGCTGGGCGACGGCGGGCGCAGCCGGCATCATGGCGACTGCAACGAAGAGTGCGACGCGGTTCCGGATGCGACCGGGCATCTTCATGCGTCTCATTCCCTGGCGCCGGCGGACAGAGAACCGGCACAATGGGTTCAAGCATTTCACATTTTCCGACCCAAGGCAATCCAGTATTTCCAGGTACAGTTGAATCGGGAGCGGCTAACCCCGTTGGAGAACCCGGCGGACGGTCTCCAGCAGTTTTTGCCCCGAGAACGGCTTCACCAGCGTGGCTCTGGCGCCGAGATGCGTGGCAATGCCTACATACTGGCCGCCGAACGCCCCGGATACCGCGATGATCTTCAGCTCGGGACGGAGCCGGCGAAGTTCGCGAATGGTTTCGATGCCCTCTTTTTCGGGCATCACCAGGTCGGTGACCACCAAGTCGACGGCTTGCCGCTCGAGCTCGGCGAGAGCCTCTCTGCCGTTACCGGCTTCGAACACTTCGAAACCGGCCTCCGTCAGAACCTGCCGCTGGAACGCGCGCACGGAGGGTTCATCGTCCACCACCAGGATCGAGCGCCGGGGCGAGGCGGCTTCAAGCAGATTCTGTACCCTTTCAACCAAGACCCGAGGGGTGAACGGTTTCTGAAGAAAGTCCGCACCGGAGGCCAGCAGATCCTGGCTGGATTTGAAGTCGGTGTCGTGGCCGGACATGAACAGGAGCTTTGCCTTGGGCCAGGAAGCAATAAACCGCCGCGCCAGCGCGTGACCGGAAAGCCCGGGCATGACGATATCGGTCAGAAGAAGGTGGATGGGCCCGGCGTGGCGCGCGGCGAGGTCGAGCGCCTCTTCGCCGCCGGCGGCGTCCAGCACGGTGTAGCCTACACCCCGCAGGACGTCGGATGCCAGGCGGCGCACCTCCAGTTGATCTTCCACCAGCAGGATGGTCCCCGAGCCGGCGACGCCGGCCGCGGGAGGAGCAGTCTGGAAATCACTCTCCACAACGCTGTCGCCGCTTACCGGCAGGTAGATCCAGAAGGCGGTGCCGGCTCCGACGGCTGTTTGCAGCCGGATGTAGCCTCCGTGCTGTTTGACAATTCCGTACACCGTGGAAAGGCCCAGCCCCGTCCCCACACCGCTTTCCTTGGTGGTGTAAAAGGGTTCGAAGACGTGCAGTTTGGTCGCTTCGTCGATTCCCGAGCCCGTATCGGAGACCTCCAGCACGGCGTAATTGCCAATGGGTACGCCGAGATCTCCGGCTCTTGCCCTGGTCACCTCGTCGCTGGAGGTTTTCAGGTTCAGTTGGCCACCGTCGGGCATAGCGTCCCGTGAATTTACTACCAGGTTGACGAGCACTTGCTGCATCTGGCCGGGGTCGGCTCTGACAAGCGGGAGATCGGGAACCACGCTGGTGTTAACCTGGATGTTTTCGCCTACCAGACGCCGCACCATCCCGGCCACGTCATTTACCAAAGTGCTCAAGTTAAGCGGCTGCAGCTTGGCGACCTGCTTGCGGCTGAAGGCCAGCAGTTGTTGCGTCAGGCCGCCGGCGCGTTCGCCTGCTTTTCTGATTTCCGAAAGACTCTGGTGCAGCGGATCCTTTTCATCCAGCTTCTGAAGAACCAGGTCGGCGTAACCGTTAATCACGGTCAGCAGGTTGTTAAAGTCGTGCGCCACGCCACCGGCCAGCCGGCCCACCGCTTCCATCTTTTGTGCTTGCCGGAACTGCTCTTCGAGTCGCCGCACCTCGGTGACATCGTTGCCGAGACACAGGATCTCGAGAATATTGCCTTGAGAATCGAGGATGGCCTTGCTGGTCCACGCCACGTGAACCCGCTCGCCACTCCGGCGAATGTTTTCGGTTTCCTGGGTTTCGGCGCTCAAAGGGTCGAGCCGCGCGACCCGGATCAGACGGCCGCTGGCGTCAAAGCCACCGTCGCCGGCGGGGAAAATGGTACCCGCGATATTGCGCCCGAGTATCTCCTCGCTCTTGAATCCGAAAAACTCCAACCCGTAGCGGTTCAGAAAGGAAATCTGACCGGAAGTATTCATTCGAAGGATGATGCTGTCGGCGTTCTGCACCAGCTCGCGATAGTTTCGTTCGCTGGTCTGCAGCGCCGAATCGGACATGTGCCGCTGGAGCGCGGTGGTGAAGACCTGACCGGCCAGCTTCAGCAGCGCCAATTCCTCGTCGCGCCACTGGCGCCCCTTTTGCCGCGTGGCCACTCCGAGATATCCGATGGTCCGGTCCAGCGAGACCATCGGAACGTTCGCGTAGCTGCCGATCCCCCAGCTTCGCAGCATCGCCGCGGGGCCGGCCTCGGCAGCGGCGAATTCATCCACATCCGGCACCACCAGGACGTCGTTGCCCGGCGCCGGCCGGAAGTACTCCCGCATCGGCTCGAAGAGCGCATGCCGCAAACTGCTCTTCTCCAGATCCAGCGAGCCGTTCTGCCAGAGATGTGAGATGCTGGCGGACATCTCCGCTTTCTTCAAAAGGACGACGGAGGCCCCATCCGCGTGGAGGAATCGGCAGAGCTCCATCAGCGCCCACTCCACGTTCGAATCCACTTCGGCGGGAGACAGGCTGACAAAACGGGAAGAGATGGCTGAAATCACCTCTTCGTACAGAATGCGGTAACGGAGCGCCTGCTCGGCCCGCTTTCGCCCGGAAATATCGCGCACCACGGCTTGCAGCACACTGGAGCGGTCCACCTGCACGGCGGTGAGCGTGACCTCAACGTCCAATTCCGTTGCGTCGGGCAACCGGTGCCGCCACTCAAACGACTGCGGCTGACCCGCACTGGCGGCGTCCAGCTTTTCTCTGGCCTTTTCCGCGAGCTTGTGCCATCCGGTTGAACCGCCGGCGACAAATCCAGGTGCGAGCGTCCGAGCAGCTCCGCGCGCGTAAGCCGGAACAATTCCGTCGGCTTTTGCGTTGCACTCCCGAATTCGATCCGCCCTCCATGATAAGGATGGCGTCGCCGGCGGATTCAAACAGCATCTGGTATTCGTATTCGCGCTGCCGCAGCAACTGCTCGGCGCGCCGCCGCTCGGTGATGTTCAGAATGCTGGCGCGAACCAGGTCGCGGTCCTTCGATGGGAACCTGACCAGCCTGACCTCCGCCAGGAAGCTGCCGCCGTCCTTGCGGCGATAGAGCCATTCGAATTCGAGAGGCTGGTTATCGAGCGCCTGCCGCTTGAGCTGGCGGCTCCTCTCCGCGCTGTCTCTTCCGTCCGGCTGCAGCGGCGGACTGAGATCCGCCGAACGGATCTCTTTCATCTGGGCCGCGGTAAACCCGAACAGCTTCAGCGCGTGTGCATTGAAATCCGCAATCCGATCGGTCTCGGAATCCACAACTACTATCGCCTCGGGCGCGTGCTCCACCAGCAAACGGAAGCGCGCCTCGCTGTCGCGGAGGGCTTCGTCGGCCACGCGCATTTCCGTAAGATCTCGCAGTTCCACGACCCGCACCGATCGGCCGCGATAGGGAATTTCCTTCGAATGCACCTCCATCGGAAAAGGCGTCCCGTCTTTTCGAACGCCCACCACCTCGTAGGCAGCCGGGGTTCTCGCCTGAATTTTTTGCAGCACCGCCGGCCGGGATTCCGGCGTGACGAGCGAAAGCACATCCCGCCCCAGCAGTTCTTCCAGCTCGTATCCGGTAATCCGTGCCAGACCCGGGTTCGCCACCATGATGGTTCCGTTCTCGTGAATGCACAGGCCATTGAAGCTGCCTTCAAGAAGTGTGCGGAAACGGTATTCGTTGTCCCGCAGCTTTTCTTCGATTTCTTTGATCGCGCTGATATCGGAGGCCATCCCGTTCCAAACCACGGAACCGCCTGCTTCCCGCCGGGGAATGGCCGTCAACCGGATCCAACGGGTAACGCCGTCGCCCCCGGTCATGCGGAATTCCGCCACCAGCCGGCTCAGATTGGCCGCCGACGCGGCGACGGCGTCGCGCAAGGCCGCCAGGTCTTCCGCGTTCAGCCTGCGCCACATCTCACTGGCGTCCGCCATCACGTTCCGGTCGTCGAGGCCGTCGATGATCGAGATACCCTTGCTGATAAAATCGAACCGCTCGCTGCCGTCGGGACCCATACTGAAGCGGAACAGGGCGCCGGGCGCGTCGTCGGCGATGTCGCGCAGCTCGGCGATGCCGCCCCCTTGGAGGCAGGCCAAAGTCACCGCGGCCAGCGCCGCCGTTCCGTCGGTCGTCCATTCCACCACCTGGCCCCGCATGGTTCGCCGTCGTTGCGCGCCGCCATCGGGCGAAAAACGGACTTCGCTTTCCAGCGGCTCCCGTGCGCCTCCGCGCAGAGCATCGAAGAAATCCGCGGCGATGCCGGCGTCGTCCGGATGGATCTTTTCCAGCCACGACTCCAACGTGGCCCGGCCCAAGGATCCAGGCGCCTTCGGTAAGCCCGCGGGCTCGGAGACTTCGTACATCGAGTTGGAGGCAACGTCCCAGAACCAGACGAACAACCCGGCGCGTTGCAGGACAGAAGGCAGGTGTTGGTCGAAGCGAGACTGGCCGGCTCCGCCTGGACCCCTGGGCGCCGCCGTATTCGCCGGTCTTTCGTCTTCAAGACGCATACTCAATCCACACCCGGAATCGCCTTCATCTTAACTGGATCGACACGCTAAAAGCACACGCCGCGGATTGAGCCGCGAGTTCGAATGAGCGGGTGCGCGCCGAAATTCCGACAGTGGACCGCGGGTCAGACGCACTCCCAGTCCCGCAGGAACCCTTGATGTGCTTGGAGCCTGCTCCGCATCCCGGCGGCGGCCGCCTCCAACGCCGCTTCTTCTTCCGTCTCCAGTCCGCGAGGCTCGGCGGCCGCCCGGACGGCGTTTTCCACCTGATGCAGACTGGCGCAGCCCGGCAGCGTGGCGGCGATTGCGGAATTACCCAGAATGCGTCGGATAGCCAGGCGGGCGCAGCGGTCGTCCTCGGCCGCGTGCTCCCCCGACGGCGAGCCGCCGCCCCGGAACAACCCGCCTCCGCCAAAGGGCTTAATTCCGAACGCCCCGGCATCCGCTCTCCCGATCGCCTCAAATAAGCTGTCTCGCTCGAGCACCCGGCTGGCGGCGGGATAGGGAAACAAAGCCACCTGAATCGCGTCCGGATAGGCTTCCAACACGTGCCGCAGCCAGGCCGGGCTGTGCATCGAAACGCCGGTGAACCGTGCCTTGCCCTGACGGCGGGCCGACTCCAGAGCTCCGGCTACGCTTTCCTCCGCCGCCAGCCTCTGCTGGTTGTCCCGCCGGGCATCGAAGGGCATCGAAACGCGCCACAAGTCGACAAAATCCAACCCGGCCTGGCGCATGCCGTCGTCCAGGCTCGTTAGCAGTTTGTTTCGGTCGAGCAAGTCGGAGAGGCGCGAATCCAGGGTGTGCCAGGAGTAGCCCAGGTACATCCTGTCGCGCCGCTCCTTGAGCACCTTGGCATAAGCCAGAACTTCCGGGCCGGTGCAGGCGTCGACGTAGTTGATCCCCAGATCGATCGCGCGGCCGACAACGGCGTCGCGGTTCTTCATAAAGTCGGGACACTGGATGTGGCAAAAATCTTCCCGGCTGAAGCCTGCGCCGGGAAACGGCCGTCCGAGGGCCGCTTCTCCGATGCGCTTCCAGTGTCCCCCCAACGAAACCGCCGAAACAAAGACGTCGGTCTTGCCCAGGCGGCGGTATTCCATCGCCGGATTGTAGTTGAGGATGGTTCGGCGTTCCACGTTACCGTTCTGGCAGGTCGATCCCGGCGGCCGGTAGGCGGTCTTCGAGCGCCGCGCCGACGCGCAGCACCAGCGCGTCGCTGCCGGGCGGCCCCACAATCTGGAGACTGAGCGGCAGCGGCTGGGCGCTGTAGCCGCAAGGCAACGCCAACGCCGGCGCGCCAAGCAGGTTGAAGCCTCGCACCAGGCGCGTAGCAGCCAGGCGGACATTTTCGCTCCCACGCCCCAGCGTCACTTCATTCTGGCCGAACTTGGGCGCGGGCATCGGCGTGCAAGGGGTGAACAGACAGTCCACCTCCCGCCAGATTTCCGCGAACTGGTCGCAGAACAGGCGGCGCAGTCGTTGCGCGTTCACATAATCGGTGGCGGCCAGCAACCAGCCCTCCAGCAGCAAAGCGCGCACGTCTTCGCCGAAGTCCGAGATGCGATCTTTGTACCCGTCGTAGGCGGCCGAGGCCTCGGCGAACAGAATGGTTCGCGCCGTCAGGTTCAACGCTTCCATGTCGGGCAGGGCGACAGAGACAACCTCGGCGCCGCATTCTTTCGCAAGCTCGAACATTTTCTCCACGGCGGCGCGCACGTCGTCGTCGAGCGCGTCGAAAAAGAAGCTGGACGGACGGCCGACGCGCAACCCGTCGAGGGAACCGTCCGCCGGCAGGCGAAAGTCGAGGGCGGGGGCGAACAGGGTCGCTTCGTCGCGTGGATCCTTGCCGGCCAGCACGCCCATCACCGCTGCGGCGTCGCGCACGGTTCGTGTCAGCGGTCCGATATGGTCCAGAGTGAAGCCGAGAGGGAAAACACCGTGCCGGCTCACCGCCCCGAAAGTCGGTTTGAAGCCCACTACGCCGCACCACGAGGCGGGGATGCGCACCGAGCCGCCGGTGTCGGTGCCGAGCGCGGCCATCGCCATCCCGGAGGCCACCGCGCATCCGGAGCCGCCGCTCGATCCGCCCGGACTTCGTTCCTCGTCCCAGGGGTTGCGGATGGCGCCAAAATGGGGATTGTCGCAGGTGATGCCGTAGGCGATTTCGTGCGTCCCCGTCTTGCCCACCATCACCGCGCCGGCTTCCCGCAGCCGTTCCACCACGGCCGCGTCGAATGACGGTTCGAATCCACGGAAGATACTGGACCCGGCGGTGGTGCGAATCCCCTTGGTATAAATGAGATCCTTGTAAGCCACCGGAATGCCGTGAAGGGGGCCGCGGTCCACGCCATCGGCCAGTTCCCGGTCGGCCCGCCGGGCTTGCTCCCGCGCCAGGTGCGGCGTTTCGGTGAAGAACGCGTTTAGCTTGAGATTGAGATGCCCGATCCGCTCCAGGCAGGCTTCAGTCAGCTCCGCCGACGTGGTCCCGCCCGAGCGCAACGCCGCGGCCGCCTCGAGCAGGTTCATGCATCCTCCCGGCTGGTTTCAGCCTGGACCGGACGGGCGGCCACGATCGTCGCCGGCAGCAGCTCCATTTGTATCGCCTTCAGCAGTTCGGAGAACTCTTTCCGGTGCCGGTCCATCGCCGGCCCCACCCGTATCAGGTCCTCTTGAGAGATTTTCACGCCGCGCGCGGCGGCAACCGTCTTCCAGTCGGTCATATTCGCCTCACATCGACATCGAAGTGTACCGCGATACGCAGGCCCGATTCACTACAATTTTCATGGCGTTGCGCTACGCTGGAGTGACAGCGCCAATCTTATCTTTTTCGAGGTGGCCGATGTCAACTTCCGAACGTTCTATTTCCGGTCCTCTCCCCACGCTTCCGCTGACGCTGCTCAACGAAGAAGAGCGAATGTTCTGCGACGCCGTGCGGCGGTTCGCGCGGGAGGAGATTGCCCCCCACGTTCGACAAATGGATCAAGAAGGGGTTTTCCGCAAAGACCTGTTGAAACAGCTCTTCGAGCTGGGCCTGATGGGGATCGAGATTCCGGAAGCCTACGGTGGGCAGGAAGGGACGTTCTTTCAGGCAGTGCTGGCGGTGGAGGAGATTGCCGCCGTCGACCCGTCGGCGGCGGTCATCGTCGACGTCCAGAACACGCTGGTGGCGAACGCGGTGATCCGTTGGGGAAACGACGAGCAGAAGGCCCGGTATCTGCCCCGGCTGGCGGCCGGCACAGTGGGGGCCTATGCGCTGTCCGAGGCCGGGTCAGGCTCGGACGCCTTCGCGTTGAAAACCCGGGCAATCGAAGACGGCGACTCGTATCTGCTCGACGGCAGAAAGTTGTGGATCACCAATGCCGCCGAAGCCGGACTATTTCTGGTGTTCGCCAACGTGGATCCCAGCCAGGGTTATAAAGGAATCACCTGCTTTCTCGTCGAGCGTGACTTTGCCGGCCTTACGGTGGGGAAGAAGGAGGACAAGCTGGGCATCCGGGCGTCGTCCACCTGTGAACTGGTGCTGGACCACTGCCGCGTGCCAAAAGCCAACGTCATGGGCGAGGTGGGCAAAGGATACAAGATTGCTATCGAGACGCTGAACGAAGGACGCATCGGCATCGCCGCCCAGATGGTAGGACTGGCCCAGGGCGCCTTAAATCACGCCCTTGCCTACAGCAAGGAGCGGCGCCAGTTCGGTAAGCCAATCTGCGAGTTTCAGGGAGTGCAGTTCGACCTGGCGCGGATGGCCACCGACGTCGAGGCCGCGCGCCTGCTGGTATACAACGCCGCCCGCCTGCGCGGGGCCGGCCGGCCGTTTTTGGCCCAGGCCGCGATGGCCAAGTACTTCAGCTCCGCGATCGCCGAAACCGTGGCTTCGCGGGCCGTCGAGATCTTCGGCGGGGTGGGCTTCACGAAGGAGTATCCAGTGGAAAAGCTCTACCGCGACGCCAAAATCGGCAGAATCTACGAAGGAACCAGCAACCTGCAGATGCTGACTATCGCCAAGCACTTGCTCAGAAGCTGAACGAGAGGCGTAAGATATAGACAACAAGGGCGATGGCGGCGACTTGTGCGAACCAGGCAATCCGGCGGAAACGTGCCGCCCTTTGGCTGCATCGACTAGTTATCAACCGAAGTAGGAGGAGAGATGGCAGCACTTTGGCGTAAAGCGGTTTGCGTTGTTCCGCTGGCATTCCTTTGCAGCACAGCGCTTGCGGTGGCGCCGAACGCCGACCCCTCGCCGGCGGAGGTCCAGGACATCATCAAAAAGTTCTCCGAGAAGGAGAGTGAGTTCGCCCGCGCCCGCGAGGACTACACCTACCGCCAGAGTGTCAAACTCGACGAACTGGACGCCTCGGGTCATGTCGAGGGCCGCTTCCAAATCACCTCCGACATTATTTTCGAGCGCGACGGCCGCCGCACCGAACGGGTGGTTTATGCTCCGGTATCCACCTTGCAGCGCATCATGCTGACTCCCGAGGACGAACAGGATCTCCGCAACGTTCAGCCGTTCGTGCTCACCGCCGAAGAGGTGAACGACTATTACGTGCGCTATGTCGGCCGCGAGACCCTGGACGAAATCTCCTGCTATGAATTCGCCGTGAAGCCGAAGAAGATGGAGAAAGGCAAGCGCTACTTTTCGGGAATCGTGTGGGTGGACGACCGCGATCTGCAAATCGTAAAGAGCTACGGCCGGGGCGTCGGCATCGAAAGATCGGGCGACCATGCATATCCGAAATTCGAGACCTATCGCGGGCAGGTGGACGGGAAATACTGGTTCCCCATCTTCACCATCTCCGAGAATACCCTCAACTTCGAGAGCGGCCCGGTACCCATCAAGATGACCGTCAGGTACGACGATTACAAGCGGTTCAAGAGCGAGGTGAATATCCAGTACGGCGGGGAAGTGAAATCGCCGCCGCCGGAGCCGGCCACGCCTCCGCAAAAGCCCTGATAATCGCTGTTCAACCGGGAAAACCGCGCGCTCGGTTCCGGGATCTCGGCGGCCGGCGCGCACCTGTGCTTTAATAAAAAAACTGTAACTGTATGGAGGGGCTGACGCTCAAGCTGCGCCGACGCGCCGCCGCCGTCTCCAGGCGGGTGCGCGAGTTGCGCGCCATTGCCAGGGGGTTGGTTTCCACCAGCCATCCGGTGCTGGCGCACGTCATCCCCATTCGCCGCTGCAATCTCTCCTGCACCTACTGCAACGAGTACGACGATTATTCGAAACCGGTGCCCACCGAAGTGGTGCTGGAACGTCTGGATATGCTCGCCGACCTGGGCACCAGCATCATCACCTTGAGCGGGGGCGAGCCGCTGCTGCATCCGGATCTGGACCAGATTATCGTGCGCATCCGGCGCCGGGGCATGATTGCGGGCCTCATCACCAACGGCTACCTGCTGACCGCGGAGCGCATCGAGCGCCTGAACCGCGCGGGCCTCGACCACATGCAAATCAGCATCGACAACGTGATGCCCGACCAGGTGTCGAAAAAGAGTCTTAAGGTGCTCGACAGAAAGCTGCGGCTGTTGCGGCAGCACGCCATCTTCCACGTCAACATCAACTCGGTGGTCGGCGGCGGCATCCGCAATCCGGAAGACGCCTACATCGTGTCTCAGCGGGCGGTGGAATACGGCTTCACCTCGACCATCGGCATCATTCACGACGGCGACGGGCAATTGAAGCCGCTTACGCCGGAAGAGAAGGACGTCTACCTGCGCACCAAGAAGTTCGAAAAAAGCAGCTATTCGCGGTTGAACGGATTCCAGCAGGCCATCGCCGAGGGCCGCCCGAACAACTGGCGCTGCCGCTCGGGCTCGCGCTATTTATACGTCTGCGAAGATGGCCTGGTGCACTATTGTTCGCAGCAGCGCGGCTGTCCCGCCAAACCGCTGGCCAGTTACACCACCGAAGACGTCCGCCGCGAGTTCGTCACCGAAAAGGGCTGCGCACCGCACTGCACCGTCTCGTGCGTGCATCAGGTAAGCTACATCGACTTCTGGCGGGGGCCGCAGACGCTGAAGGCCGCCATGCTGCCGGAAGAGCCTCTCGTGAAAATCGAACTCTCGCAGCAGTAGCAGCCGCTCGCCTCACTGCAGCGGATGTTTCCAGCGAAGCTCGGGGAATCGCCCAAAACCACCATCGGTGGTAATCCACAAGCTGCCCGATTCAATTGCTAAAGCGGCCAGGTACGCGTCCGGCACCGTGTTTCCCTTTGCGTTGGTCCGCAGGCAGAGATCTTCGAAGATCTTCCAATGCCTGGCACCAGGATTAAGTAGTACACAGTTGGGCAGGCTGAGTAGCGTGCGGACAAATTCGATGGATTTGTCTATCGGCGACGGTGGTGAGAAGATTCTTGGATGTGTTGTTACCCGCAAAAATCCAGCCAGCACGGCATCGCACAATCCGAATGCCTCCGCCGAATTCGCGCATTGTTCGAGCCAGTTCCGGAACGCCGGGTGGTTGGGTGAATCCTCTCGATGCGCGTACACCAGGATGTTGATATCAAGCATGCGCATCGGTGGTCTCCATTAGGTCCAGCAAAGAAGCCGCTGAATCCAGGTCGACTCCGGGCTGAAGCCCGCTGCCTCGAAACGTGGGCAAACGCACCGGTTGTGTGGCCTCCCCGATTTTCCGCCGGGCGAGAGTCTCTCGAAGCGCATCCTCTATCACGGAGGTCAGGGTCCGATTCGATTCGGTCGCTAGTTTCTTGGCCTCCCGAAGCAAATCCTCATTGAGCACAACCGTAGTCCTCATACATCAATACATATCAGGTTGTCATAAATATGTCGAGACCCCCAGGCGGGACCGTTGGCTACGTCCGCATCCGCATCAGCAGGTACACTCCCGCCAGGGCGAAAATGACGTCCGGGCTCCAGGCCGCCATTACCGACGGCAACTGGTCCACGTTGCCCACCTGCTCGAACAGTTTATTTACCACCAGGTAGGAAATGGCGATGCCGATGCTGATGGCCACGCCCGCCATCGCTCCGCGGTTGCCCGTCAGGAATGCGAAGGGCACCGAGATGACGGCCATGATCAGCGCAAACAGCGGGGTGGATAACTTCTTCTGAAGCTGCACGCGCAAACGCACCGTCTCGAATCCGCTCTGCTGCAGCTCTTTGACGTAGGAAGTCAGCTCCGTGTAATTCATTTGCGAATCGGTTTTGACTTCTTTCAGAAAGTAACTGGGCGGCTCGTTGGTTTCGCGGAATGTGGCGGAACCGTCGGCAAAGCTCTGATAGGTGTTTGAGATGCCGTTGATGTCCCGCATCCAGCCGTTGAAGAAGACCCAGGTGTGCAGCGACGGTTCCCAGCGGGCGCGCTCGGCGCGGATGTGGCGCGTCAGCCGGAACTCGGTAGGGTCGATTTCGTAGACGTTCACCTCGCCCATGACGTTTTCGTCCGGATCGAAGTAGCGGTAGTAATAGATCTTGTTGTTCTCGCCCATGATCCATTTGCGGTCCGGACGAAGATAGGTCTGAACGGGACGCCCCTTGATCTCGTTGCGCAGCGAATCTTGAATGCGGTTGGCGCCGGGCAGGATGTAGTAGTCGAACGCGAACAGCCCCCCGCTGAGGAAGGCGCAAGTAATCAGCACCGGCAGCGCCACCCGGTACAGGCTGACGCCGCTGGCCTTGAGCGCCGTAATCTCATTGTGTTTGGCGAGCAGCCCGAGAGTCACCAGAGTGGCCACCAGCACGGCCATGGGCGCGGTATCGTAGATCAGCTTGGGCGCCAGGAAGAACAGATAGCTAAATACCTTGGACAGGGGGATGCTGTTGCGCAGGATGTCGCTCAGCAACTCGAAAAAGGTGAACACCTCCACCATCGCCACCAGTCCGCCCAGCAGCACCACGAAGTAGAAGAAAAACGTATTGACAATGTACGTGTCGATGATTTGCGGCAGAAAGAAGACCCGGATGCCGCGCAGCGTGGTGGGGGAAGGGATGACGCGGTTTGTCACGCGCCGCCGCATGAACCGCTGCAAACGCTGGAACGCGCTTTGAATCGCCCCCAGAACGTCGCGCTCGCCCGGCCGCTCCAGCCAGAAAAGCAGTGCAATTCCGACCACCGCGAACGCGATGTTGGGCGTCCATGCGGCCGCCGCCACGGGAATTTTGCGTTCTTCGGCCAGGCCGATCATGGAGATCAGGCCCATGTAGTAAACGAAAGCCAGGAACACGGTGACGACGAACGCCGAGGACTTTCCCGACTTTCGCGACGAAACACCCAGCGGTACCCCCAACAGGGCCAGCACCAGGCAGGCCACGGGCAACGCCAGCCGCCGGTGCAGTTCGACGCGCGCTTCCACCTCGTCTCGGGCGGCTTTGATCAGCGGCCCCGTATCGACGTCGGTGTATTCTTTCGCCTTTCGTTCCGACGGCGCCGGAGCGTCGATCATCTGGTCGCCGCTGGGATAGCTGGTGTTGAAGTACTCCGCCGTCTCCTTGCCGGCTTCGTGTGAGCTGGCGCGAACCAGGGAGAGTTGGATGCGGTGGTGCGCCACGTCGGGCATGGCCACCACTTCCCTGGCCAGCGTGATGTTCGGCCCGGAGGCCTTCGCCCCGGCGCCCACTTTCCTCTGCGCGGGGGGCGTGAGGTCGGCCAAAAACATCTTCCGCCACCGGACGGGATCGCTGGGGATGACGTCGCCGACATACAGCACCACGTTTGGAAACTGCTCTTCAAAGACCCGCGGCTGGATCTCGGCGGTAACCTGCGCGGCGACTACTTCGTTGAGTATGCGGTAGGATTCCCGCACGGCCCGCGGCGACAATACCACCGAGCTGTAGCCGGCCAGCGCGGTGGCGACCAGCCCAAAGGCCAGTACGGGACGGAGAATCACCCGGCCGGGGATACCGGACGCCCGGATGGCCAGCACTTCGCCGTCGCTCGACATGCGGCTCAACGTCAGCAACACTCCGACCAGCACACCCAGCGGAATCGTGAGCGCCAGAGTAGGGGGCAACACCAGCAGCAACAAATAGCCGATGGACCGCAAGGGCGCCGCGCTGCGCACCAGCAGCTCGAACAGCCTTCCCACCCGCTGCAAGAACAGTACGAAGGTGAACAGGATGGTGCCGAGCACGGCGCCGGACAGGATTTCACGAAAGATTGCTCGGCTCAGCAGCTTCATACTCAGAAAGACGGATTCATCGGCGGCGGCGGAACCAAGGGCGGCTTCTGCCACTCACCGCGGATCGGTTCGAGCTCCAGTTCATCGAACAAAACGCCGGGCGCGACCACCGAAACTCCGACCACGAAGGAGCCGGCGCCGGCCAGCGCCATCGCCGCTCCATTGTCGACGTAATCGAACTGGGCGGTCTCCTCGGAGGCGGCCGTAATATCGCGCAGCGAACGGCTATCCAAGCGGCGGAATTGCACGCCCCGGACCAGTTCCTCCCGGCCGTCCGGGTAAACGCGGTAGACCAGCAGCGGCTGGCTTTCCGGCCGCGAGTCCCCCTCGCCCTGGCTGGAAGCGAACATGGCCCGCAGCACCTCCATGCCGGCAATCGACGGAAAGTCCATCTTCGTAACCAGCATGCCGTACGGTTTGTGGCGCGCGGTGGCGGTCTCAATCAATTTCTTTTTCAGCTCGGTCAGCGGAGAAGTCTGCCCCGCGCGAATGAACAGGTTGCCGGGAGCAGAGCGATTGGCGCCGTAACGGCCGGGAAGGCGGGCGTGCCCGTTCGAGGCGGTGAATCCTTCGACGGGCTGACGGGTCAGATACATGTTTTTCAGCACGCCGTTCTCAATCAAAACCAGCGGCGAAGGCGCCACGCCCTCCAAGTCTACGGCGTAAGACCCGAACAGCGGCCGGCCCTGCCACTCGGTTTGCGTGGGATCGTCCACCACCGTCATCCACTCCGGCATGACACGGGAACCGATGCGGCCATCGAAGTCGCTTTCCTGAACCCGGGCCGGACGTCCTGGCTCGGAAACCGGCTTGCGGGTGGCCGGCAGGTTCGATCGCAACAGCTCTCCCAGAATCTGGGCGGCAGCCTCCGGCTCGAAGAGCACCGGCCCGGTGTAGGCGTCGCCGGCCGGTGCGTTCACCAACGCGGAGAGCGATTGTGCCGCCTCGTGGGCGGCCAGTTCCAGTTTCGGTTCCGGCGGCAGGGCCCCGGGACTGCGGGCCACGGCGTTATACGACATCCGCAACGGCATGCCGTCCGGCGCCTGGGAATGGGCCGTCACGCGCAACACCGCCATGTTGTCGGGAACCCGATAGGTGCTGCCTTCCGTGTTGACGTAGCGTGTCGCCGACTGGCCCCATTCGAAGCTTACCTGCGATTGCTGCACCTCGGGAAACGGTTTGAAGATTGCGGACAGTTTCTTCACGGCGCCGCGCCACAGGGCCTCGTCCGCGTCCTTTCGTTCCACTGGCAGAAGCACGCTTGCCGGGGAGGTTTTCCAGAAGTCCGGGAGGTCGCTTTTGGCGGCGAGGTTGCGGAGCGCGGCCTGTTTGCGGGCAAAACTGGCCAACGCCGACTTATACGCGAAGTCGGTGGCCAGCCACAGATTGCGGCGCAGCAACTCGGGGCTGGCGTCGCCCGGAAGCCGCGAGGAAAACGACGGCGCTTCCGCCGGCATCCCGGTGAACACGTAGTTCGTGTCGTCGGCGCCGTAGTCGCCGACTCGCGACCTGACGGTCAACATGCAGTAATCCGGTTTGTTCTCCGTCAGAACGGCGCCCAGGCTGGCCGAAACGGCATAGCTGGCGCCGTTTTCCACCCGGTATTCGATGAAGTAGGGGGATGGGAAATTCTCCAGCTTGATCTGCCGGGAACGTCCGAGCTCGGCTTTCATCGCGTCCAATAACGGGTCGTCACCGCTTTTTGCGCTCTGCGCGACCAGCACGGCTGCCGGGGCCAGCGCCAGCACCGCCGCCGCGCACATCACGGAAAGCCTGTTTCCGGTCTTCATCGGCCCGACCCCACGCTGGTTTCGGGCGGAGACAGGATCGGAATGCGTCCCCGTGAACCCGGTTTCTTCTGGATCTCGATCTCGGACAGCAGCAAAGCCGGCGACACCGCCGAAACCGGAACGCTGCCCGACTCGGCGCCGCAATAACCATTGAAGACCTCCGGCCGGTCGTCGGTGGCCAGGATCTTCCGAAAACTCGCAAGCGGCGTCCCCACGATATCCACCCCGCGCACCAGCTCATCCGGCCTGCCGTCGGGATACACGCGGTACACCAGCACGGGAAGTACCTTGAACGCCTGGAAACCTCTGCGTTCGGTGGTGGTGTAGCCGCCCACCACCTGCTCAAAATACAAGCCGTAAGGTTTCCCCTGCTTGCGAACCTGGTCAAGCAGCATTTTTCTTAGGGCTTCCGGAGAAACCTGCTTCGCCGATTCGACAATCAGGTTCGACTGCCGGGCCACCACTTCGTAGCCCGGCTGTCTCCTTCCGTGCCCGTTCGATTGCGAGAACCCGTCCACCGGCGTCCGGCTCAGCAGGAAGGTTTTCAGGATTCCGTCCTTTACCAACTCCACCGGCCGCGCCTTCACGCCCTGATCGTCGTAGTCATACCAGCCGTTGAGGTCGGTGCCGGCCATGGTCTTCCGCGTGGGGTCGAAATCCACCGAGAGGAAGTCGGGCAACACGGCCGAATTCAGGCTCTTTGCGAAGGTCTGGCCATCGGATTCATCGCGCAACCGGTGCCCTTCAACGCGATGCCCGAAGATTTCGTGGAAGAACACGCCCGCGGCGCGGCC
The DNA here is from genome assembly GCA_963810595.1 of Bryobacterales bacterium. GTDB lineage: Bacteria > Acidobacteriota > Terriglobia > Bryobacterales > Bryobacteraceae > CAWEOG01. The sequence goes on from CAWEOG010000010.1 coordinate 198,318, forward strand.
GGACAAAATGGCGGGGCCGACGTATGGCTCCGTCTCGGGGGCATCCATCAGTTGCTCCAGCTTTTCGGCTAACGCTTTTGCCGATGCCGTCAGGACTTTTTCCGTGGGCAGCTCGTCGCTGGAGGCGCCTTCGAAGGTGTCGCTGAGGCTTTGTTCCGTGCCGTCCGGCGATTTGCCGGCGGCCGACATCACGATGCGGTAATAGCAGCGGCCATCCTGGAGGTCGGTGCCCTCGCTGCTGACCAGGGTTCGCACATCCCGGACGGCGGAAAGCGATACGACCGAATTCAGGATGCGCGGGTCGACGGCAAACACCTGCGACACGCGGGTGAGAGTCTTCTCCCACGGTTCCGTCGCCAACTCGAGCGGCGGGACGGAAACAACCGCCGTGGCAGGCTTTTCCATGGAGAATTCCGACAGCTTCGGCCCGTCCTCGGTCTTCATCTGCACGCGGGTTTTCAGGTCCATCAGCCTTCTTGCCGCCAACTGGTAGACCCGGTTGGTTTCCAGCCAGACGGGGCGCCGGACCGCGTCGGCCACATCCTCCACCGGAATGGACAGCCCGCGCGTGAAGCGCCCCGAGCTGCCGTCGAGAACATGGTAGTTATCCAAATCGCGCGAACCGACGCGCACCGAAATGTCCAGATAGCGATGCCGGCTTTCGGGAACCACCGTGGCCGAACCGTCGCGCGCCGAAATCCCGCGGCTTTCGAGATCGGTTACCTCATAGGAGAGAAAATACGGCTTTGGATCGGCCTTCTGCTGCAATGCCTGGAAATTCCGGTCCAGTTCCGAACGCAGTATTTCCGCCAGACGGGGCGCCTGTGCAAATCCGGTCGAGACAGCCAGAAAGACGGGGAGAAATCGAGCTAGCCCCTTCACACCATCAAGGGTATCACGCACTACGAGGAGCGGCGCGGGCCGTTCATCCCGCGGCCGGAATCGGGCGAGGGCGGCGAGGCTTACGTTTTCGACGCGTCCAGAAGCGTCCGTACGCGCCGCAACAACTCGCTGGTCGCAAAGGGTTTCTGCAAAAAACGCGCCTCCGACACGGTCCAGTCGGGTCCGAACGCCTCGGGATATCCGGAAACGTACAACACCCGCAGGTCGCGCCAACGCTCTTGAAGACTGGCAGCCAGCTTGCGGCCACATTCGCCGGGCAACACCAGGTCGGTGACCAGCAAATCGATGGGTGCCGGCACAGACTGCGCGTGGCGGCGTGCCTCGCGGGCGTCTGCGGCATTCAGCACCTTGTATCCGTTGTTGCGCAGCACCCGGCTCAGTAATTCGCGGACCTCGTCCTCGTCTTCCACGACCAACACCGTCTCCGAGCCGCCCACCGCCGCTTCCCCGACGTCACCACCTTCCTGCTCCGCGACAGTTTCGGAATTCGCTGCTTTGGGCAGGAAGATTCGGAACGTCGAACCTTCACCCGGCGCCGACTCCACCTCGATCGCGCCGTGACACTGGTTCACAACTGCATAGACCGTAGACAAACCCAGGCCCGTTCCGTGGCCACTGTGCTTGGTGGAAAAAAACGGCTCGAAGATGTGCGTTTGAATTTCCGGTGCCATGCCGACTCCAGAGTCCGAAACCTCTAGTACGGCATACTCGCCCGCCTCCATCATCGGTGTTGTCCGCTCAACCCGGCGGTTGGCGGTTCGCAGCGCCAGGCGTCCTCCTTGCGGCATGGCATCCCGGCCGTTCACCGCGAGGTTCACGATGACCCGCTCGAGCTGATTCGGATCGCTTTTCACCGCCCACAAATCGTCCGCCAGTTCGGTGGAAATGGGATGCGCCTCACCCATCAGCCGCTGCAACATGTTCGTCATGTTGGAGATGACGAGATTCAGGTTGACCACCTTCGGCTGCAACACCTGGTGTTTGCTGAACGCCATCAACTGGCGCGTGAGAGACGCCGCTCGGTCGGCCGCCTTGACGATCTCCTCGACATCCGGACGAAGCGGGTCATCCGGCGGCAGGGAGTCCAGCACCAGGTCGCTGTAGCCCGTAATGGCGGTGACGATGTTGTTAAAATCGTGCGCCAAACCGCTTGCCAGGCGGCCGATCGCCTCCATCTTTTCCGTTTGCGCCGCCTGCGGGTCGAGACGCTCCGAGGCATCGCTCGCCGGGCACACCGCCACCACAAAAGCCGGTTGTCCCAGTTCATTGGGCAACGATGTCACCGACCAACGCAGGTTTCTTCGCGAACCGCGGCGATCCTCGACTACCCAGAGCAACTCCCCGGGCTTATTTTTGCGGACTGCCTTTTGGAAGGAGCTCTCCACGTCGGCCCGGTATTCCGGTGGACAGATCGTCTCCCAAAACGGTCGCTCGTTCACCTCTTGGGACGCGTAGCCGAGGGTTTCCTGGCACGCTCTGTTGAAGTAGACGGGTTTGCCCGCCGCGTCGAACACCGCCAGGGCGACGTGTTGCTCGCTCAACACCAGGCGGTTGAACGCGAGATCGTCAGCCAGCGCCTTCTCGGTCTTCCGCCGAACGGTAACATCCCTGATTGTCAGGAAGTACCGCCTGGCGCCTTCCCCCGGCAACTCGCTGGTAACGACATCCACCGGGAACTCGGTTCCCGAGCGGTTGACGGCCGTAAGAGGCCGCCACGAGACGGGATCGAACACCGGCGGCGGCTGGAGGAAACTGGTTGGACTGCGTCGTCCGTGCCGTCCCGAACCGTGAACCACGCTCTCGACCGGCTGGCCCACCAGTTCCGGCACCGGTACACCGAACATGCGCCCGGCGGCTGGATTGGCAGCCAAAATCGCGCCGGTTTCATTCACCACCAGGATTCCATCGCTCGCCGCTTCAAAGAGCTGTCCTGCGAGCGGTTCCGGCTCGGCTTCGAGCGCGGATCCTTCACGGCGATTCCGCAACATGACCGGAATGAAGATCGCGCAGAAGCCAAGCAGCGCGGCGCCCAACATCTGCATTTGAACGGCACGCCAGCCTGTCTCGAGCCCGGCCGAGGACCGCTCGAACAAGGTTCCCGCCGCCCGGTAAGCCTTTTCCACCGACTCCACCGCCGGCGTTACGGTCCGGCGCACCCGGACTGCGGCATTTTCAGACGTAGGAGTCTGATGAGAATTGGAGGCAAATTGCCGGAAGAGCCGGGCAGCCTCGAGCAGGTCGCTGCCGGCGTTGCGCAGTGGATCGCCAACCGATTCCGGCGCGCCGGTCCGGAGGCCGGCGATGCGGTTAAGGCACTCACGATTCAGACTCATCCAGCCGGATGGGTCCGAGGTGGCTTGCAGTTCCTGCATGCCGGCCCGAAGCTCCGCCAGGTCCGTCTTCAAACGCACCTGTTCGACAAACCGGCTCTGCCGTTGGTCCAAAGTATAGATAAGCCAGGCGCTCCAGGCGCCAAACAGGATGGCCGCCGCCACAATCGCGGCGCTGAGAACACGCAAACCGGCGGGGCTATTTCGCGCGCCGCCCGCTGCGGTCCGTCTCGTCTCCAGTTCCGTCGCCATTCCAGATTCCTAACTGTTAACAGTAACCTCCACTAAGTGCAGTCCCTTAATCATATAATCCTCAGCCGGCGCCGGCGTTCCGGGAACATCAAATAAATGGCATATCACGCTGAGGTTCCCACCAACTCCTGGGACCCACCTGGTGCGCGAGGTGCCGGATGGTACGATGAATGCGGCGCTCGTCTATGCCCCAAGCGACCCGAACCCCTACTGCCTGGCGGCTTGCCCTGCCGTTTCTGGCGCTTCTTCCGTTGGCCGCACAGGCGCTCTCGCCCGCCGAAGATGCCCTCTTGCAGTCGATCTCGTGCGATGCGTTGAGGGCTCACGTGCAGTTTCTCTCGTCGGACCTGCTGGAGGGAAGAGCGACGCCTTCCCGGGGATTGGACATCGCAGCGGCCTACATCGCCGCACAATTCGCCGTCGACGGGCTTAAGCCTCTCCCGGACGGAACCTACCTCCAGAAGTCGCAATGGTACACGTTACGGCCCGATCCGGCAAGTGTGTCGCTCACTCTGCTGTGGAACGGACACTCCGCCGCGGCGGCGCCGTCGGATATCGTGGTCGGCTTCCCGAAGGCGCTGGCCCGGACAGAATGCGAAGCCGTGCTGGTGAATCTCGCGTCCGGGGACGTTGCGGCGCAAGCCGGGCAAACCGACCTGGCCGGGAAAATCGTGCTGGCGGCCGGGCAGGTAGGGGAATTGAGAAGAGCACTCGGGCAACTTCTGCGGACGCTGCGCAGCCTTGAGCCCGGCCGCCAGCCGGTGGCCGTTGTGGTGTTGGATCCGGAGTCGCCGCGCTTCTTCCGCGAGCCCGCCCTCCAGCCGGCTGACGGAGCGGCTTCCACCGGGCCACCTGTCATCGTCTGGCAACAACCCGAACTGGCGCGGAGGTTCACCGCGGCCGCCGCACCGGGGCCCGCGCGAGTGCGACTCGAGATGGGCGAGCCTGTGCGCAGCGAGTATACCCTGGACAATGTCATCGGTATCCTGCCGGGGTCGGACCCGGAACTGGCCAAGACCTATGTATTGTTGTCGGGCCACTACGACCACCTCGGCGAGACGGCCGCCGCCAAAGACAACGATCACATCTTCAACGGCGCCAATGACGACGCCAGCGGCACGGCGGAAGTGCTCGAGTTGGCTCGTGTGTTCGCGCGCGGAACGGCGCATCCGAAGCGCACTCTGGTGTTCGCCGCATGGTTCGGGGAGGAGGAGGGACTGCTCGGCTCGTCGTGGTACGCCCGCCATCCGGTCGAACCGATCGAGGACACCGTGGTCGAATTGAATTTCGAACAAGTGGGCCGCGCCGACACACCCGCGGACAAGCACCGTATCAGTCTCACCGGGATGAGCTACTCCGATGTCGCGGACACGGTTGAAAAAGCGGCCGAGGATACGGGAGTGGAGTTAGTCAGGGACGCTAACAGCAACCCTTACTTCAACCGCAGTGACAATGCCTCGTTGGCGCGTGCCGGCATTCCATCGCACACGATCTCGGTCATGTACGAATATCCCGATTATCACGGCCTGGCGGACACGTGGGACAAACTCGACTACCGCAACATGGCGCTGGTCACCCGGACCATCGCGCTGGCGGTCTATCGTCTCGCGGAAAGCCGGCAGGCGCCGAAGTGGAACCCGGCAAATCCGGAAGCGGCCAAATACCTGGAAGCCTGGCGCAAGCTGCACCCGGGCGCCCTGTCAAACATCCCATGAGGTGGGCGAGGAGTCGGGGCTGCCGCAGCCGGCGTTACTTTCGAGACCGGGGCTTCCTGGCCATTAGTGGGGGCGGACAATTTCGCGACGCATTTGGCTTTCTGAACCCCTCGGCATCAGCCGAATCAGGAGGCAACTCTCCGTGGGCGATCCGGTCCAGCACAATCTCCCGTGCCGCCGACTGCGCCCTTTGAATCGCATCCCGCTTTGAGTCGCCGTACAGGAGAACGTTCAGTTCCGGAACCTCGGCGATCCAACGGCCATCGAATTCACGATCGAGCTCGATTGTGAGCTTCATAGCCAAAACTTAGCGCGCAGAACCGGGTGGGAACGATGCGATCGCGCAGGGTACGCCACCTCCCAAGTCCCGGCTTCGGGCCGTCTTGCTTTGGGCTAAGTGCCAGTTCCGAAATAACCGTGCCAATTGCATTCGTCGCAAGCCCACTTCGCGGCCGCGGCGCACCTCTGAACGCCGACTGCAAAGGGGGCGGCCTGCCCAACGCACTGCCTCGGATGTCCCGGTGCAGCCCCCTCCTTTGCAGTCGGGGCTCAGGCTGGAAGATCCGACCGGTGTGCGTCGGAAAGCGGATCGCCTATACGGTTAGTGACCGCCCCCCCTCTGCTGCTCAGCGACTGCCCTAAGCTGGACGACTTTCGGCGGACATGAACCGGTGTGAGGTTCTCCGAGAAATCGTCTAAGCGTTGGGAAGCACAAGTACCTTGCCGCGAGAACCAGACTCCAGTGCCCGGTAGGCGTCCGCGACGTGGTCAAGCGGGAAGCGGCCGCCGATGTCGCTGATGACCGCGGGGCACCTCGCTGCCAGGGCGAGTGCATCCGAAATGAGACCAGCGAACTCGTGGGATCCTTCGACCCAGCGCATACCGTTGTACTTGGTGACGAAGACGGACCCGGGAAAGAGATAGTGGAGGTTGATGGCAGGAACCGAGCCTGACAACTCACCGTAGTTGATGAGGCAGCCTCGCGGCGCGAGCAATTGCAGGCTGGTCTCGTAAGTCGAAGCGCCGATCGGGTCAAATACAGCGTCCACACCGTGACCGCCAGTGAATGCCCGAACCGCGTCCAATACATCTTCAGTCGTCCGGTCGATGACGTGACTGGCGCCAGCGGCGCGAACCGCGTCCACCCGCTGGCCGCTGGCGATGCCGACGACATCAGCGCCGTGATCGGTCAAGATGGCCACCAGCATTCGACCCACTGCTCCAGCGGCACCCCACACCACGGCTGAACGGTCCTTCAGCGGCCAGACGCGGGCGAGGCCACCGGCGGTTAGCCCGGCTACTGCCAAGCTCGCACCATCCTCGAAGCTCAGCCCGCCAGGAATAGGCACCAGCAGGGAAGCCTGCGCCGTGACAGAAGTCGCGCACGATCCGAGAACCGCTGCCCAGCACACGCGGGTGCCCTCGGAAATAGGCGCCTCTGGTCCGGTCGCTACGACCGTGCCCGCCCCCTCCCCGCCCACCGCGTATGGGAAAGGTAGGCGAACAGGGTAATTGCCTGAACGAATCAACGTTTCGGCGTGATTAAGGCCAGCCGCCTCGACCTGGACCAGCACCTCGTCTGCCTTCAGAGTAGCGACTTCCTCGAGCCCGACCTCAATAACGTCCGGCCCGCCAGGGCGGAGCGCGCGAGCAACCCGCCGACGATTAACAGGGGTCATTTTGACAACTTTATCACTGACCCCGTGTGGTACCACGAGACTCACCTGGGCTACGTTTCCGCGGGAGTGCGTGCGATGATGCCGATCACCCGCGAGTCGAAGAGTTTATGGGTCCATACCTGTGGTGACGCCCCGGGGAACCCCTATCTGGGCGGCAGTGCCGGACGCGGCCCCGAATGCTCGCATACTCCATGGAATGCTCAGGCGAGGGCGCACGCCACTTCATCTACACTGTGGGGTATGGCTGCACCGACGGACGAAGTCTGGAAAAAGTCGGTGCTGGCCGCTACGTACCTCGAAGGCGTTCGTGGAGCAGTTCCGCTGGCGGCGGAGCAGTTGGACATTGTGGTCCGTCTTGTCGCGGACGGAAGCCGGCCAATGGGCTGATTTCTCGATCCCGGCTGTGGCCACGGCGCACTCGTGGGCCACGCGGCATCACTTCACTTTGCCGATGCCGAATACGGCGTCCCGTCTGGGCAGAACTGGTGGCGCAAGGGCGTTCTCAACACAAGTCTGGTAAACACTGGCCACGAAGCTGGAGTAATCCCTACAGAGCGATAATCAGAGGGCTTCGCCCTTGGCGACATGCCCTCGGGCACCTCAGGCCGCGTCTCGACCCAAAGGCGAAGTTGATTCAGATCCGAGAAGCTGATCTCGCGGTCACGCATCCGCTCGATCAGATGCTGCCACATTGCCTCGGGCAGGTTGTCCCAGCGCTCGAGTTGCGGCATCAGCCGCCGAAGACCATCCGGCCAAGTTCCTCGCCAAGGCGGTTGGCCGCTTCCGGATCCTGCTCGTTGCGGAAACGCTCAGCCAGGGCGAAAAACTGCTGCTGTTTTCGCTTCTCCGCGTCGATGCCGTTCTCGATCAGTTCCAACAACATGCGATTCTTGCTCAGCTTTCGACTCCTGGCCATGCTACCCACCTGCTTCGCCAGCCTGAGGGGCAGACTGACGCTCTGGCGAACCACTTTCTCAGGCATCCTCATGACACCATTATGCACCAAAATGGTGCATACACGATCAGACCCCCACACCACGTGGCGCCATGCCAGAACTCTTCGAGCGTCCAAGCCGGCGGCGATCACGGAGACCGCCGATTCGGTCTTGCTCAGCCCGGAGCTTGCGGCCGGAATCCGACGGGTTAAGGAAGTGCGCGGGATAGGAGTCCGTAACGGGAACTGGCTTACCGAGAAGTTCCGCGACGCCGTCAATGACCGGATGGGAATCGCGCCGAAAGGGTTCTGATCGCCGAAACACTCGGGGCGGATGGCCCGCCCCTTGTGACTTTCGGCGGGTGAGACGTTAGAATGACGTCCATGTCTCCGCCGAAGGTGAATCTCAATTTATGGAAGCATCGTCTTGGCCGCGTGCCTGACTCTGTGTGGGAACAGATTGATCTTGAGACACTCGTATTGGCCGACAATGATTTGATCGAGGTATCCACGAGGGTCGGTCGCCTCAAGCGCCTTCGCATGCTCGATCTTGGACATAATGCCCTCGTCTCCGTGCTCGAAAGCCTCGGGGATCTTGAGGCTCTCTCCGACTTCCTGTACCTTCATGACAATCGGTTAACATCGCTGCCACCAACTTTGGCGCGCCTCAAGCGGCTGCGGTATTTGAACGTCAGTGAGAATGCCTTCGAGACGCTGCCCGAGTGCGTTTGCGGGATGAGCGGCCTCATCGAGCTACGCGCGTCTGACAATCCGCTGGCGACCGTGCCGGACTCGATCCGGCAGCTCAAAGCACTGCGTGAGCTGCATCTAAGAAACACAAACCTCAAGTGCCTGCCGGAAGCGATTACCGGGCTTTTTGAATTGCGGCAAATCGATCTTCGCGGTACTCCTATCGAGTATTTGCCTCCGGCTCTCACCGCGCTTCCGCGGCTGGAGAAGATCGATCTTCGTTGGGTGAACACGCTTGAACCGCCCGCCTGGTTCGGCGATCTTGAGGCAGGCCGTTGCGTCATATACCGTTAGTTGATCACTCCCCATCAACGCCGCAGCGTCTACAATCATCCCGTCCTTTTTAACGGTTCTTCCTTGAGCGCAATGCGAAACCAGTAGGTTGTGCCGGGGCCGCGAGGGCGGATTGAGCTTGTCGACCCGAAATCCACCTGGTCGAAGCGCTGCCAACAGATCAACGCCTTCGAGGACACGCCCAGGGAATCTGGCGCGCGTGATGCTTTTACTTTCGCGGTTCGAAGCGTACTTCAACCTCGGTATTCACCCTGACGGGGTGGCCGCCCTGCTCCGTGGGCTGATAACGAAACTTGGCCCACGGTACGGCCTCGCAGAGTTGCGCGCCGGTTTCGAGTTCCGAGATTTTGCCTTCCTTGTTGATGACGACTTTACAGGAAACCGTTCCCCCGTCGGGCTGCCACAGGGGCGCGGGTTGAACGGTGGCACCCTCAGTCAGAAGAGCGCGTTGTTTATCCGCCGCGACAGTGACTGCCGGGATGTCGCTCTCATCGGGCTCGGCCTTGCTTTCCTTGGGGGTAACCTCCGTCAGCCGCGTGACCAGCAATACGGGCCGGGCGGGATACCGAGCCACCACGGCGCGCAGAGACGAGGCATCCAAATCGACTACATCAAAGGGCAGGCCTTTCCAGGCCATCCTCACGACACGCTCGCAGCTCGCCTGGAGCGGATAGCCGTGCTTGCCCTGGTCGGGATCGCCAATCTTGTCAATCTCCTTTTGCGCGATGACACCTTCGGCCATATACTCCTTCCCGGCGGTCACCGGAATGGCCGTGTTCAGGAACAGTCGGTAGCGAACCACGCCTTCCCAAAGGTATACGGTAGGCCCACCCGCGTTCAGGGCCGCATCCCTCGCATTCAATGCGTCCACGACTTGAGCTTTCCCCTGAATTTTGTCTGGCGCGGTCTCGGCTTCCTTGGTGGACGGCCCGCTGGAGCAACCGCCCAATCCGGTAAGAGTAAGTACGACAGAACAGAAAATGTATAGGTTGCGGTTCATACGCCGTGCCCTCGCTTTCAGCATATTCTTGTCCGAATCTGAAGGTATCACGAGGCATGATGGTTGACAACTTGAGATCTGGCCCGGGAGGAATTCAGGCGCCCAGCGCCTTCTGCCAGAGCGTCTTCTTCGGGCGTTCAAATCCGAGAAACTCCAGTAATTCCACCACTTCGGTTTCCGGCAGCAGACCGCGAGCTTTGCCCGCCAGGGTCCAGTCGGTGTCTCGCACCCGGCAGAAGTGGTCGATGCAAAACCAGCAGCCGGCCAGGTGATACTCCATGTCCGCCTTCGTATTCCACGTGATGCGGCCATCGATCGCGTCACAGTAAAGCCGTGGGTCGATGCATTCTTCCGAGTGCAGCTTGCGAACGTCGTGCCGCAGGGTCACCGCGTTTCGGGCCAGCATGCCCGCGCTCCAGGTGTCCAGATGTCCCCGCAGCAGGTCGTTGCCTTTCTGCCGCGCCCGTGCCACCGTCGCCGGATCCGCGAACATCATGGCGCCTGTTTCCGCGTCGGAGTAGTTCATCGTCTCGAGCCAGAAGAACTGTTTCTCGACGACGGTCAGCTCCGTCAACCCCGCCATGATGGCATCCATCAGGACGGATGCGGTGTCGGGTTGTTCGGGCGCGAAACGATCGAGAAGGTAATCCCGCAGGCTGGTCAGGAAGATCCGTCCCTGGGCGGGCTGAAGCGATGAGAAGAAACGATTGTCGGCGCGTTGCAGGTCTTTCAGCAATTCGCGATATGCTTCAGCACGGCCGGCGCCCTCCGGCCAGACGCCGGCCCGATACCGATCCATAAAGGCGCCGGCGGCCAACAGATAGTGCGAAATGAAATGCTGCCAGCCCTCGCGCTTATTCGCCGCGCAATCGCGGACCATGTCAAACGCCGTATAAACCGCCACCAGAATTGCTCCCAGAAGTAAGGAATCCGTTCCCGCCACCTAGAGGTTGAATTGAATACCCTGCGCGAGCGGCAGGCCGGAAGACCAATTAATGGTAACAGTTTGCCGCCGCATGTAGCATTTCCAGGCGTCGCTGCCGGCCTCTCGCCCGCCGCCGGTTTCTTTTTCGCCGCCGAACGCCCCGCCGATCTCCGCGCCGCTGGTGCCGATGTTCACGTTGGCGATGCCGCAGTCGCTTCCGCGCGCGCTCAGAAACGTCTCGGCCGAAACCAGGTTGGTGGTGAAGATGGCGGAGGACAACCCCTGGGGAACATCGTTGTGCCAGGCGATGGCGTCCTCGAGCGCGTCGAATTCGACGATGTACAGCACGGGGGCAAACAGCTCTTCCTTCAGTATGGGCATGCCGGGCTGCGCCCGCACCAGCGTGGGCTCGACAAAGAAGCCCCGGTTGCCCTCCAGACGATTACCGCCGAACAGAATCTCGGCGCCCTGCTCGCGCGCCCTCGCAAGTCCGTTCAGCATGTCGTCGACGGCGGCGCCGTTCACCAGCGGACCCATCAGTGTGCCCTCCGCCAGCGGGTCGCCGATGCGCACCTGGGCGTATGCCGACTTCAGCCTCTCGATCATTCCGGCGGCGATTCCCTTCTGCAAAAACAGCCGCCGGATGGTGGTGCAGCGCTGCCCGGCCGTGCCCACCGCCCCGAACAGCACCGCGCGCAAGGCCAGATCAAGATCGGCGTCGTCGGTGACAATGACGCCGTTGTTGCCGCCCAGCTCGAGGATGGTGCGTCCCAGGCGGCGTCCCACCATCTCGGCAACCCGGTATCCCATGTTGCAGGAGCCGGTGGCGCTCACCAGTGCAATCCGCTTATCGGAAAGCATTCGCTCGCCCACCGTCGCTCCGCGGCCCACCACCAGGTTGAACACACCCTTCCAGCCGTGCCGCTCGAACACCCGGTTGGCGATGTGCTGGACGGCGATGGCGGTGAGCGGCGTTTCCGACGACGGCTTCCAAACCACGCAGTCGCCGCACACGGCGGCGATCAGCGCGTTCCAGCTCCACACCGCGACGGGAAAGTTGAATGCCGAGATGACGCCCGCCAGGCCCAACGGATGCCACTGCTCGTACATCCGGTGGCCGGCCCGCTCGCTGTGCATCGTGAGGCCGTAGAGCTGGCGCGAGAGCCCGACGGCAAAATCGGCCATGTCGATCATCTCCTGCACTTCGCCTTTGCCTTCGGCCAGGATTTTTCCCATCTCCAGGCTGACCAGGGCTCCCAGGTCGTCTTTGTGAAGGCGCAGCTCGTCGCCGATCTCGCGGATGATCTCGCCGCGCCGCGGAGCGGGCACCAGGCGCCAGCGGGCAAAGGTCTGCGCGGCGTTCCAGACCACTTCGTCGTAGTCTTCCTCGGCCGCCATGCGGACCCGCGCAATCTCCTCGCCGGTGGTGGGATTGACGCTCGAAAGCTCTCCGCCAGCGGGGTTCTCGATCCATTCGCCCCAACAGGCGCCGGAATTCACCGGCCGGATCGACAGCCGATCGAGCAGTTCATCCTGGGATGTCGTTCGCATAAGGGCTCCTTTCAAGACCATCGCCGTCCGGAGAGGGCAATGGCCCGGCGACTTCGCGCCATGCTTCGAGTAAAGCAGGAATTACGAGGCGCCGCTTCTCAGGAAGCCGGCACCGTCACCCGGCCGTGGAGGTAAATGTCGCGCGAAGCGGCCCCCAACAAGATCTGACTGGTTGTCGAAGATGAGTCAAACCCGGATTTTCCGTTCTTACCTGACCCGTTCGCGCTGCGAATGAAATGCTATGATGCTCCTCGCTGGATGAAGGGGGGTATCCATGAGCTCGAAACTGGAATTGGAGCGACCGGGACACTTGAATCGGCGCGGTGTCTTGAAAGCCGTGGGGGCTTTGGCGTTCGGCCCGCTCTCGAGCGCTGCCGCAAGGGGCCAGACGACGGCCGGGTCTTCCGCAGCCGGCGACGCCCGCGATCGCCTTTTGGACGAGTACTGGCGTTTTCACCGCGGCGACGCTGCCGGGGCCGAGGCGCCCGCCTTGGACGACAGCGCCTGGCGCATCGTTCATCTGCCCCACGATTGGAGCATCGAAGACCTTCCGCCGCGTCCGGAATCGAACGGCCAGGCCGCAGTGTGGGCCGACTGCAACTGCCCGTCGCACATCGGTCCCTTCGACCGCGACCAGAGCGAGGGCAAACGCAGTACCGGCTACGTGGTGGGCGGCACCGGCTGGTACCGGAAGTCGATCGGCGCGCAATCGTGGCCCCCCGATTCGCAAGTGGAGCTTCGATTCGACGGCGTCTATATGAACGCCGACGTGTGGCTGAACGGCCAGCACCTGGGCAACCATCCCTACGGCTACACTACTTTCGCCTTCGACATCACGCCGTACCTGCGCCGCGATGCCGACAACGTGCTGGCTGTCCGCGTGCGCAACGAAGGCAAGAACAGCCGCTGGTATTCGGGCTCCGGCATTTACCGCCACGTCTGGCTAACCGTTACGGGCGATGTGCGCCTGCCGTTGTGGGGCGTGTTCGTCACCACGCCGGAACTCAGCCCGGCCTCGGCTACGGTGAAGGTGGCGGTGCGGGTTGAAAATCGCGGCCGCGCCGCTCGGGATGTGCGAATCCGCACCCGCCTTCTGGATGCGAACGGAGCCCTGGCAGGCAGCGGCGAAAGCGTCAAGTCCGTGCCGGCGGCGGGCGAGGCCGAAGCGGAGCAGAGCATCTCCGTCGCGCGTCCCCACCTGTGGTCGACCGCCGCGCCCCATCTCTATCGGGCTGAAGTCGAATTGCAGGTGGATGGTAAAACCGTCGATCAAACCACCACTCCATTCGGCATCCGCAAGGTGGAAGTGGACGCCGAACGGGGCCTGCGCCTGAACGGCGAGTCCATTTTGCTGAAGGGCGGTTGCATACATCACGCCAACGGCGCTGCTGGGCGCCGCCGCCATCGACCGGGCCGACGAACGCCGGGTCGAGCTGATGCGCGCCAACGGCTACAACGCCATACGCTGCAGCCACAACCCGCCGTCGCCGGCTTTTCTCGACGCTTGCGACCGGCTGGGCGTCCTGGTCATCGACGAAGCCTTCGACATGTGGGAGAAACCGAAAAACCCACAGGATTATCACCTTTATTTCAAGGACTGGTGGCAGCGCGACCTCGACAGCATGGTACTGCGCGACCGCAATCATCCCAGCGTGGTTTTCTGGAGCATCGGAAACGAAATCTCCGAACGCGTCGATCCGCCGGGCGTCGCGCAGGCCAAGGCTATGATCGACCGCATCCACCAGCTTGACACCACGCGTCTGATTACCGCCGCCGTTCCTTTCTTTTTCGAATCTCAAGGAAAACCACGTCCCTGGAGCGACAGCGACCCCGCCTTCCAATACCTGGACGTATGCGGATACAACTACCAGTTGGGCCAGTACGAGTCGGACCATGCCCGCCGTCCCAAGCGCATCATCATGGGCACCGAATCGTTCCCGCTGATGGCCTTCGAAAACTGGCAATTGGTGGAGAAACATCCATACGTGCTCGGCGACTTCGTGTGGACGGGCATGGATTATCTGGGCGAGGCGAGTATTGGCAACGCTCACCTCTCCCAGCCGCGCAGCCCCTTCGCGCCCGCGTCCGCACAGCCAACCGGCATGCCGGCAGGTTTGGAGGATCTCGGTTTTCCGCCGGGAACCTCGTTCTCGATGTCGGATTACCCGTGGTTCAACGCTTATTGCGGCGACATCGATCTGATCGGTCAGAAGAAACCCCAGAGCTACTATCGCGACATCCTGTGGGGCCGCAGCAAACTGGAGATGGCCGTGCAGCGCCCCACCCCCGAAGGCCGCAAAGAAGAATACAGCTTCTGGGGCTGGTCGGACGAGTTGCGAAGCTGGACCTGGCCCGGATATGAAGGCACGGAGCTCGCCGTCCGCGTCTATTGCTCCGGCGAGGAAGTTCGCCTGCTGCTGAACGGGAAAGCGATCGCCACCAAACCGGTGTCCGCCGAAACCAAATACAAGGCGGAATTCACGGTGCCCTACTCGCCGGGTGAGTTGAAAGCCGTCGCGCTGGCTGGGGGACAATCCATCGCCGAACTGGCGTTTCACACCACCGGCCGGCCCGCCGCGCTCCACCTGCGTGCGGACCGCGGGAAGATCCGGAACGACCGCTGCGACCTGGCTTTCGTAACCGTAGAGGTGCTGGACGCGGCAGGGGAACTGGTGCCCGACGCCGTGGCGCCCGTCTCGTTCCGCATCTCCGGGGCCGGTGAGCTGGCCGGCGTGGGCAGCGCCAATCCCAAAGACGTCGACAGCTTCCAGCGGCCGCGCCACCGCACCTATCACGGCCAATGCCTGGTTGTGCTTCGTCCAAACGGCGAAGCCGGAGTGATTACGCTGCGGGCCGAATCACCGCACCTACAGGCGGCAACGATTAACGTGCTGGTTGGCGGGTGAATCGCCGCGGCGAGGATCGCCAACCCCGGAATCCCCCCAGCGCTGGCGGAATGGCACCAGACTTCGTTCCAGCATTCGGCAACTCCGGCGAGATCGGTGGTTGGATGTAACGATTTCCGCTACTATGGGTCCAACTATACAGCCCTGGGATGCCGGCGCCAAACCAGCCGGCAAGCAGCGTCAACCCACATAAGGAGGGGAAAACATGCCTTTGGATTGGACTGACCTCAAGGCGAAGATGCGGGGCGATCTGATTCCGCCCGGTGACGCCAACTACGACGAAGCGCGAAAACTCTACAACGGCATGATCGACAAGCGGCCCGGCCTTATCGCCCGCGCGGTAGATGTGGCCGACGTCATGGCTTGCGTCAATTACGCCCGTGAAAATGGGGTGTTGCTGGCGGTCCGTTGCGGCGGGCACAACGGGCCGGGACTGGGAAGCTGCGACGGCGGCCTGGTAATCGACCTGTCGCGAATGCGCGGGGTTAGGGTGGATCCGGCGGCCAAGACCGCCCAGGTGGCGGGCGGTTGCGTCTGGGGCGACGTCGATCACGCGACCCACGCGTTCGGGCTGGCCACCCCGAGCGGATTTATCTCTACTACCGGTGTCGGGGGACTGACGCTCGGCGGCGGCATCGGGTATCTGTCGAGGCAATACGGTCTGACCATCGACAACCTGCTCGAAGTGAGCATGGTTCTGGCCGACGGCAGCTTTGTCACCGCCAGCGAGAGCCAGAACCGGGACCTGTTCTGGGCGGTGCGCGGTGGGGGCGGCAATTTCGGCGTCGTCACCTCGTTCACCTTCCGCCTGCACCCGGTCAGCACGGTGACTGCCGGCCCGATATTTTGGGCTCTGGAAGACGCGCCCGAGGTGATGCGACGGTACGATGGATTCATCGCAGACGCGCCGGAAGAGGTGAACGGCTTTTTCGCGTTTCTCACCGTGCCCCCGGTGCCGATGTTCCCCGCGGAGCTGCACCTGCGCAAGGTGTGCGGCATCTTTTGGTGCTCAACCGCCGATCCGCAGCGGACCGACAAACTTCTAAAGCCAGTCGCCGATTGGCCGAAACCGCTTCTGAGGGGTCTCGCGCCGATGCCTTTTCCCGTCCTCCAAAGCCTGTTCGACGCATTGTACGTTCCGGGCCTGCAATGGTACTGGAAGGCCGACTTTCTCGACCATCTCAGCGAGGAAGCCATCGCCCAGCACATCAAGCATGGCGCCCGGTTGCCAACCATGCATTCGACGATGCATCTGTATCCCGTTAACGGTGCGTTGCACCGCGTTGGAGAGCAGGCGACGGCGTTCCACTATCGCAAATCGAGGTTTGCGGAAGTGATCGTCGGTGTCGACCCGGACCCGGCGAACAAGGACAAGATCTCCGACTGGGCGAAAGAGTACTGGGACGCAGTGCATCCTTATTCAGCCGGCGGCGCGTACGTGAACTTTATGATGGAAGAGGGCGCGGCCCAGGTGGAAGCCACCTACGGAACCAACTACACCCGGTTGCGCGAGATCAAGGCGAAATACGACCCCGGCAATCTGTTTCGTGTGAATCAGAACATTGCCCCCGGGGCGACCGCCGCGACCGCTTAGGGCCTGGCCCGTGCCGGCAGCGCCGCAGGCTTAGCCGAACGGGTTCTCGTCCGCGCTGGGACCATAGATGGACGGCACCGGAATGTCCAGCAGGCGCAAATACACGCTGAGCTGGCCGCGATGGTGATACATGTGGTTAAACAGGAGGGCCCGGTACAGGCTGACGCGGGGAAGTGCGAAGATGCCTTCACCCTCTTTGGTGAGCGTCCAGATCGTCATGAGCTCCGCGTCGGTCATCCCACCCAGGATGGACTTGGCCTTCGCCAGGCTTTCGTCGAAGGCGGCGAGGATGGCGGCGGCCGTTTCCGGCTCTGGAGGTTTGGAAAAGCTCTCGACGGCCATCGTGTCGGCGGTTCCCATCTGCGCGATGGCGCCGGGGATGGTGGCGACGTGCTGGGCCAGGTATCCCAACGTCATCGATTTCTCGTGCGGTTTCCAGGTGAGCTTGTCGCCGGGAACCCGGTCGAGGACTCTACGCGTTGTTTTAGCTTCCTGATCGAGTTCCATGATTAACGAGTCGGCGAGTGCCATCGAGGTACCTTCCTTTCAAGTTGAATAAGTTTGGCTCGGGTTGGAATTCTAAGATTATAGCGCCTGCACGCCACCCGGCAGTTGACCTTCGGACACAAGTGTCCGACATTGGAATCGTGAAGGGCCCGGAATTCGAGCGGAGAGTCCGGAAACTGGCGCGGGGCCGGAAGCTCACCTTCCAATTTGTGGCTGACAAGGGATAAGGAAGCCACGGCCGCCTCTACCTCGGCGACGAATTTACCATCCTCAAGGACCGCAAGAAGGAGATTGGCCTCGACCTGCTGGCCAAGTCGGGTTTGTTTTGTCGCCGAACGCCACGGCTGGTGGTGGGTTCGTTTTGTCAGGGTGGTTTGGGGGCTGGTTTGGGTTTGTTCCGGCGATTTGCGTGGTGGAGAGCTGGGGTGGGTTTGTTTTGTCGCCGAACGCCGTGCCTGCCGGTGGGTTCGTTTTGTCAGGGCGGCTTTGAAGGCTGATTTGGGTTTGTTCCGGCGATTTGCGTGGTGGAGAGCCGGTTTGGGTTTGTTTTGTTGCCGGACGGCACGATTAGCGTTGGGTTCGTTTTGTCAGGACGGTTTAGGGGCTGATTTAGGTTTGTTCCGGTGATTTGCGCGAGTGCGGACGATGCCGGTGGTGCGGATTGGGTGGCCAGAGGGGGAAAGGGCTGGCGGATTTTTTGTTTCGTTGCTGGGGCCAGGCGCATCGGGCTTCCCTCTGCTTCGAGTGTAGCGCCGGAAGAGAAGCGTTTCGTTCCGGGAGCGGCGGTAAGTGACTCATTCCTTGGGGAAGAGGCGACTGGGGATGGGTTGGAACGAAGGCGCACGGCCAACGCCGGACCTGAGTGACCCACACAGCGTCAGGGCGGCGAAAAGGGGTAATCCGTGGAGCCTGTCGGAGAGAAATCCGCCGCCGATTTCTTGGCGGGGTGTCGGCTGCGCGGCAGTTCCTCTAGCTTTGGGCACACGACATGTACTCGGGCGCCCGATGGGCGTTATCTTCGTGCTTTAGGCTGATAGTGGGCGGATTTCCTCGTGCTCAGGCGGCCTGAGCCGCCCAGCCGTAGCGGAACAGTTTCAGCAGATTGTGGGTGAGGCAGATCAACTGCCATTCGGCTTTGACTTTCTGCAGACCGCGGAGTGCGAAGCGATGGATGCCTCGAACGCTCTTGATCTGGCTGAATACAGGTTCGACGATCGCCTGCCTCTGTGCATACCGTTCTCGTGCTTCGGGGGTGCTCAGTTTCTCCCGCATGCGTTTCACGGTTGGACTGACGTTGGGCGAATCCGGGTTCGTCCCGGCGCGGGTGTCGGCTGGCGGGATTAGCAGTTCGGTGCCTTCCAGCTCCGGGTTCTCGATGCTCGCAGCATCCCAGTAGCCAGTGTCAGCGGTGATGACTGGTGGTAACTCGCCCAGCGTCGCTCGCAGGTGCTCGCACATCGGAACTAACTGGCTGCGGTCGACTACCTCTTGAGTCACATCGGCGGCCACGATGACTTGGGCGTGCCCATCCACAGCGGCCTGCGCGTTATAGGCTTGGATGAAAGTCTTGGTGCCGTTATCGTGCATCACTCGCGAGTCGGGGTCGGTGAAGTTGTACTGGCGGCTGGGCTGTTGCGCATTGCGCTTGGCGCGCCGCAACCGGCTCTTGCGCTTCTGCCGTTCCGTCTCGCTGGCTGGCGCCACGGGCGCATCTTTGCGAGGGCGGCCGGGGTGACCGGCGTTCGGATGATCGCGCTGGGCTTGGGCCAGTTGTTCGGCGGCCTCCTGTTCCAGAACGCGTTTGGCCTCGCGAATCTTCTGCAGCCGGGATTCGGCATGGGCCAGTTCCGGAGGTAACTCATCGCCGGACCGACCCTTGCCAAAGCGCTCGTCTTCTGCGCGATCGGTCTGCTGGGCTTGTTCCAGCAAGCGCTCCACGCTCGCCTGCCATTCCTTTTCCTGTTCCGAGAGCCGGAGATACGGGTGCGAGCGATGGCGGCTGGCGTTGGCGTGCATCTTGGTTCCATCCAACGCCACGTTGCCCAACTTGACCAACCCGGCGCGCTGGCACAAGCGCAACGCGTCGAGGAACAGTGCTGCCAACCGCTCCAAATGCTGCTGGCGGAAGGCGGCGATGGTGTCATGATCGGGGTGCTGATCGGCGGAGAGAAAGCGAATCGCCACATCTTCGTAGGTGGCCTTCTCGATGCGGCGGGAACTCGTCAGCCCAATGCAGTAGGCGTAGAGCAGCACGCGAGTGAGCATCAGAGGATGGTAGGCGGCCAGCCCGCGACCGTCCTGGCGAGCGTAGTCAGCGTAGATAGCGCTGAGGTCTAATTCCTGAACCACCTCAGCGATGAACCGCGCCAGGTGATGTGGCGGGAGCCAGTCCTGCAAAGATGGCGGCAGGAGGAACGGTTGATCGAGCGAGCAAGTCCGGAAGCGCTTGTTCATTAAGACCAATTATGAGGCAATGACTTCGTGTAGACAAGTACTTTGTGGTTACAATCAGCAGCAATCTATCTCCGACAGGCTCCGTGGCTGTCCCGGTATCTGAACAGAAAGTCGACGACGAGAACCAGCTCCGGCCGTTCCTCCGGAAAGTGGTCTGTGCGACGGGCCGGCAGCCCGGATGCACCACACAGGCTGTTTGAGGCCGGCCGGTTACCCAAATGCAATCTTCTGCGACGGATCCCAGTGAGGAGCCCGAGGCAGCACATGGATGTCTGGTCACGCTGGAATCCCCGGTGTTGGCCACGAAGAGAAAAGCTGGTGAAAGGCGTCGGCGGATGGATGACTAGGTGTTCCGTCGTCAGGAGCAGTGAGGATTAGTGTGTTTTCTCTTGACAAATACTTATCATGGATGTCCTTGGCGCCCGGAACTTCGCTGTCCTCCAAATTGGATTTCAGCAATCGCAAGTTAAGTGGAGCGGTCGGCGGCGGTGAAGAACACGCGCTGGCGGACTGTAACTTGGCTCGCTTCGTTTTCGCGGTCTGAGGGGGGGCGGTGTTATAATCAGCGCCTGAATGGCAAACCCTTTCGACATTTTCTTCACTTCTCGCGTGAGCGTAAGGAAAGCTGATGGAACGCGTCTGGAAAACTTGAAATCCTCAGTCGGCGACGACACCATCGCGATCAGCGATGCCTCACTTCCAATCGACGAAGGGGATATTGTTGTGCACCACCTACCAAACGGGAGCGATCATCTTTATGAGGTGTACACAGTGAGATTGAACGAGGGAATTGAAGGTACGATCCCGAGCTCGCTAGAGCTATCGTGCCGAAAACTCCCGACGCCCGTATTTGGACGTCATGGTCGGGTAACGATCGTTCGAGATGCTGGGGCGCAGACGGAAAAACGGTGGCAGACTACTATGGGTGGGGACCTTCGCCATAAAGCTTTGTTCCATCTGGACGATCGGGTTAGGACGGGCGACGAACTGCACGCTGAGTATTTCGATGAACCGCGCGTAATCGCCAGAGTTGACCCCTGCGGAACGAACAACGGGATTTCGCATTGGGAAGCACAAATGGTCTCTCAGTCGGAGTGGAAACGGTGTCACGCGCAATCTCAACCGTATGTCGTCGTCTCCGGTGAGGGGGCACGCGTAAACGTCAACTCCATCGATCAGTCTGTTCAGCATTTCCATGGTCTGGACTACGAGGCGATATCGAGGGTGTTGGACGATATGAAGAGCACTATCGTTCAAGCAGTTCTCTCCGAAGACGAAAAGAACGACGCGGCCATAGATATTGAGCAACTGAGGGGCGAGTTGCGGCGGTCAAGGCCAGACGGAAGTCGGCTTCGGGCTCTCTTAGACAGGCTCCAAACACTTGCAGGTCTGGCAGAAATTACCTCTAGATTGATATCCCTACTCCGACCTCTGCTGCCCATGTAGGTTGCGCGCCCCAGTAATAAAGTCGGGGCTGGAACTCACGTCCTCTTTACCCTGCGGGAAGCCGGGGCAGCGCCGGATTTCACATTTGTTGCGGGCGAAACGCGAAAGCGGACTCCTGGAATCCATGCAAGATGTTTTCGTGTTTATCGCCGTTCAGCCGGAGAATGCACGAATTTCCCCGGCGAATGGGAAATCGCGGTTGCAGGCGGGCGCCATGCGGCGGCTCGGTCCTGCGGGCCGATGGGGCTTTGTTGCTTCGGGTCCGTAGCCGCGCGTTTGCGCGACTACGGCTATTCGAAGGCCGGCCTTTCAGGCCGTTGGCTGGCGGCGGTTGTTTCGGGATTCGGCCGGCTCCGGTTTCCCAGACGCGATTGTTTGCTCGGCAGGGCCTCCAGCCATTCGGGCGCCGGGGGTTCTTTTTCATATTGCCGCGCCGCGGGTAACACCGCTTGCCGGTTGGCTTGAGGAAGACAAGCGTCCTTCACCGCCGGGCTTCAAAATCGTCCTAACCCGAAAATGACTTGCGCCAGGATTACTTTCAGAATCATCGCCACCGGATACACGCTGGCGTAGCCGACCTCCGCTCGGTCGGTGCGGGTCAGGTGCGAAGCGAAGGCCACCGCGGCCGATTCCGTGTGGATGCCCGAAACCACCCCCAGCAGTTCGTCGAACGGGATGTGGAGAAAGCGGTACCCGACAACCAGCGCGGTCAGCGTCACCGAGAGCGTCACCAGGGCGCCACCAATTAGCAGCGCCGGTCCGTTCTTCTGAAAGGTCGTGACGAAGCCCGGCCCGGAACGCACGCCTACCGATGCCAGAAACAACAGCAGTCCCACTTGCCGCAGGGTCAGGTTGGCGCTGGTGGGGATGGTCCAGTTGATGGGACCGGTTCGCTCCGCGCTTCCGAGCACCAGCGCCACCACCAGGGGGCCTCCCGCAAAGCCGAGCTGGAACGATCCGAAGCCGGGGAGGGGAAGGGGGGATCATGCCTACCAGGACGCCAATAACCAGGCCGATGCCTACCGATGCAAAATCCAGCTCCGCGGTGCCGCGAATGGAGTCGCCGAAAAACTGCGAGATTTCCTTCAGCTTTCCGCGCTCCGCCACCACGCGAATGCGGTCGCCGAAATTGAGCGTGGTTTGGGGAGCCGGAATAAAATCGCTGTCGCCCCGCCGCAGCCGCGTGATGCTGCACGGAAAACGGGACGAGAGGTCCAGCTCCTCGATGCGCTTGCCCACCACCGCCCGGTTCGAGACGAAAATTCGCCGGTAGTCGATGAGGCTGCGGTCGATTTCGATATGCATTTCCGCAACTTCGCCAAACACCAGTTGCGCGCGCTGCAAGCTCTCCACTTCGCCGACAGCCACCACCACGTCGCCGTACTCGAGCCGGGTGTCGTTGCCGGGGACTTCCACCTTGCCGCCGTGCTGCACCCGGCTGATTTGAAATCCTGCCTGGGGATACAGCCTCTGGATGTCGCCCACCGTCTGGCCGGCGATTCCCGGGTTCTTCACGGCAAAGTTTCGCGCCTGAATCTCGTGAATGTCGGCGGGCTTTTCAATCACCGGTTTCCAGAGTCGCTGCGACAGGTGGAAGCACAGCAGAATGCCGATGACGCCAAACGGATAAGCGATGCTGTAGGTCTCGGCGGGCAGATTGCTGTGGGCCATTTGCAGCACCACCGCCAGGGCCGGTGTGTTGGTAACGGCGCCGGTGAAAAGGCCGGCGGCCCGCGCCCCCGTCAGGTGGATGTAGCTCGCCACCAGCAGCAGCGACAGGAACCCAACCAGTAAGACGCCCAGCGTGAAAGCCGCGTAGCGGGCGCCTTGCGCCCGGAAATTCCTGAAAAATCCGCGGCCGGACTGAAGGCCCATCGAATACACAAACAGCACCAGGCCGAAGGTGCCGAGAATTTCGGGTATCGTCAGCTCCGGCCAGATGGCCCCGGCGGCGAGCCCGGCGAATAGAACTCCCGCCACGCCCAGGCGAAAGCCGAGCAGACTTACCTCTCCCAGCAGGTAGCCCAGGCCCGCCACCAGGAACAGGGTGAGCAGCGGCGATGCCTTCAGAATCTGTAAGAATTCGTTTGCCATGAAAACCCAGCCCCGTTTGCCGGCTCCGCCGGAGTGGCGCTGGACGACGAGGTTAGCACGCGACCCCGCCGCGCTGCATTCATGGTAGCTGTTTGTCCGCGAACCTGCATCGCGCCGGCGGACGTCTTCAAACAGAAAATTCGTGCCAACTCGAGAGACCAAGCGTCAAAAACGCCGTTAGTTTCCTTAAGATAAAAGTAGGCGGCAGGGCCCCACGAAAGATAACCCATGACCAACATTG
Source organism: Bryobacterales bacterium (assembly GCA_963810595.1). Classification (GTDB taxonomy): domain Bacteria; phylum Acidobacteriota; class Terriglobia; order Bryobacterales; family Bryobacteraceae; genus CAWEOG01. The sequence continues at coordinate 221,893 of CAWEOG010000010.1, forward strand.
ACGAGAACGGATTTCGTTCGCTTGGCTCCGCCGGGCCGCGTGTTTTCCCGCTGGCCCTCGGATGCATGGGCATGTCCCGAATGTACGGCCCGGCCGATGAGAAGGAGAGCATCGCCACCATCCACGCGGCTCTGGAAGCCGGTGTCACGCTGCTCGACACCGGCGATTTCTACGGCATGGGCCACAACGAAATGCTGATTGGCCGTGCGCTCAAGGGCCGCCGCGACCGGGCGCTGCTGTCGGTCAAATTCGGCGCCTTGCGCGGCCCCGACGGCGCCTGGCTCGGTTACGATGCGCGTCCCACGGCGGTGAAGAATTTTCTCGCCCACAGCCTTACTCGTCTGGGTGTGGACCACATCGACATCTACCGGCCCGCGCGGCTGGACAGGACGGTTCCCATCGAAGACACCATCGGAGCCATCGCGGAACTGAAGCGCGCCGGCTACGTCCGCTATGTGGGACTGTCCGAGGTGGGCCCGGAAACAATCAGGCGGGCGCACGCGGTGCAGCCCATCAGCGACCTGCAAATCGAATATTCGCTCATCAGCCGCCGGCCCGAAGACAACATCTTCCCGGTGCTCGAAGAGCTGGAGATCGGTGTCACCGCCTACGGCGTGCTTTCCCGAGGACTGCTCAGCGGCTCCATTCCGGCCTCGAAGAGTGACATCCGGACCCACATGCCCCGTTTCACTGGAGAGAACCTCGCCCGCAACCAGAGCCTTTTCGAAGCGCTCAAAGGGCTGGCGGCCGACAAAGGGACCGGTCCCGTGCAGCTTGCCATCGCCTGGGCGCTGGCAAAGGGAGACAGGATCGTGCCGGCGATCGGCGCACGGACGCGCACCCAGCTTACGGAATCGCTGGCGGCGCTGGAGGTGCGATTGTCTTCCGAGGAAATCGCGCGCATCGAGGAAGCGATCCCGCCGTCGGCAGCCGCCGGGTCCAGATATCCGGAGCCGCAGATGAGTATGCTGGACAGCGAGCGCTGAGGTTTTTCCCGTATCAGTGGGTCCCGGCTGCTGTAATCCGGCCAGTGGCCTGTACTTCGATCTCCACTTTTTTGTCCACGCGCAGGAACAGCGTGCTGGGGTTCTTGAGACCCCAACTGATATAGGGCACTTCGAATTGAGCAACCGCCGAAACCTGCCCCGAGGCAATCGTGACGTCGATCGGCATTGTCATCTCGTGCCTGGCGCCGTGCAACTCGAATGTGCCGTGCACCTGCAGCCGGGCTTTGCCTTCTGTGGGAACCTGGCCCTCCACGCGATCCGGACGGAAGACGATATCCGGAAACATCTGGACCTCGAGAATGCTTTGGTGCATGCGCGAATCGCGCCCATCGCTCCCGCTTTGCCCGCTGGATGCATCGACGATCAGTTCGCCGGAGGCCTTGCCGGTAGCCGGGTCGAATCGGACCGTGCCGCTGCGAAGCTGGAACGTTCCGTGCACGGTGTGCAGTAAGGTGCCGAGGGTCCAGTGGATCTGCGTTTGGGGCGGGGAGAATTGCAGCACAGTCTCCGCGGCGGTGATGGGCAGCGCCAGCAGTGCGGGCGCGGCGATCAGGAACAGAAATTTTGTTCGCATAGTCATTCCGATCAGGCCGTCAACAGGCTCCATCCCAAAGTCAAGATGGTGGAGGCCAGCACTCCGAGCGTCGGTCTTCCGACGTGCAACGCCAGCAGGTTCGCAAACATCGCGGGCTTGGCCAGGAAAGCGGCGAACACCCTGCGCCGCAGCAACTCCCGGCCGTCCATCAAAAGCAACCATTCGGCCATGAGCGCCGGCCGGCGGCCAATCCGGTCGTGTTCCCGCTGGTAAATTTCCAAGTCGCCACTCTCGATCGCGCCGGATAAGGCGATGGCTTGCTGAAAGGCGAGCGACATTCCGTAGCCCGTAACGGCATCCACAGATCCGGAGGCGTCGCCGACGAGCGCAATGTGGTCCCGGTAGACACGATCGAGCCGCCGCGACGCGGAGACGGATCCGCGTTGCGAGGACGCCGACGGCGCATTTTCGAGGCGCGAGGCCAATTCCGGGAAGCGGGCGAGCGCCGCGTTGAGCCGCAAATCCGGGTCTTTCGACAGCAGAGTGACGTTGACCAGCCGCGGCCCGACCGGGGTGACGTAGATCTGGCAGCGTTGGCCCCAATGGACCTCGACGAAGTCGGTCCAGGGGGCCACTTGGAAATGCCGCCGGAATCCGAAGCGCTGGCCACCGCGGGCAGGACAATCCAGTCCGGCCTGCCGCCGTACTGCCGAGTTTTCACCGTCGGCGCCGACCAGAAACCCGAACCGGATGGGCTCGCCTCGGACCTCAGCGGCGCCGTGCCCGGTAACGGCCACGGGGGCGTCCCAGAGGATGCGGACCCCCAATTCCTCGGCGTGCTTTATCAGAACCCGATTCAGCGTGGTGCGTCGGATGCCGTAGCCCCGGCCGCTTGGAAACCTGGCCTCGACGGACCTGCCGCTATCTGAGAACCGGATGCCGCGGAAGGGATGGAACTCGGTTTCCTCGAAGGTCACATCGAGGCTCTCCAACGCCGCAACGGCCTCGGGCATCAGTCCTTCGCCACAAGCCTTGTCCATCGGAGCGTGTGCCCGGTCGGCCACCAGCACGCTCAGACCTTTCCGACGCACCGCGATCGCGGCCACCAGGCCAGCCGGGCCCGCGCCGGCAATCACGACGTCGGGTGATTTCGAAGAGCAGGTCAAAATGTAACCTCAACAGAAAGAATCCAAAACACAACTCCAGTCGCCGCCGACCTCACAAAGCGTGTGTGGCCGTGATGCACAAGCATGGCAAAGGCAAGTTGTTTGCGCGGCGCCCTCGATGCGGATCAAATGTTGGCCACGCGGCGCGCCAGTCCGAGAGCTTCGCTCCAGAATGAGCTCGACGTATGCATCAGGCGGACCACCCCGAGCATGCCCTGAACGAACTCCTCAATCTGAGCTTCCTCGACAACCAGGGGAGGGGCGGCCTTCAGAACCAGGAAGTTGTTTCCGCACATCTGCGTCAGGATGCCGTAATCCCGGAACAGCCGCATCACCACCACCTGACCGAACATGCCCGGGTGAATGGCTTGGAACGCTTCGAAGGCCACCCGGAGGCTGAGCTTGCGAGGCGTCTGGAACTCGATGCCGTTCATCAGCCCCTTGCCGCGTATCTCCTTCACCATCTCGAAGCCGGCCAGTTCTTCCCGCAGGCGCCGTCGGAGGAGTTCCCCCATTGCCGCGCTGCGCTCGCCCAGTCGCTCGCCGTCCAGCACGCGGAGCGTCTCCAGGCCGGCGCGCATCGACAACGCGTTTTCGCTGTAGGTGGATGCGTGGACGATAGAGCGCTGCAACGAGCTGAACACAGCGTTGTAAATCTCATCCGTCATCAGCAGCGCCGACAGTGGCACCAGCCCACCGCTCAGGGCCTTCGCCATCACCACCATGTCCGGTTCAACGCCGGTATGGTGCGCCGCCAGGAATGGTCCGGTCCGATGCATGCCGGTTTGCACTTCGTCGAGCACGAGCAGCGTGCCGTAACGGCGGCAGGCAGCCTGTGCGGCCTCGAGGTAGGCGGCGTCGGGGATCCGGATGCCGCCCTCACCCTGGATCGGCTCCACGATGAATGCAGCGAACTTGCGGGTCGATAGCCGCCGCTCCAGCACCTGGATGTCGCCGAATGGAACCGCGGAAGCATCCGCCAGAAGTGGGCCGAATCCATCGCGCCAGAAAGGATCGGTCATCAAAGAGAGCGCGCCGCACGTCAGCCCGTGAAAAGAGCCGTGGGCCGACAGCAGGCCGCTGCGGCCGGTGCGGGCGCGCGAGAACTTGATCGCCGCTTCGACGCCTTCGCTGCCGGAGCTCGCGAAATACACCTTTTTCAAGCGGCCCCCGGCGCGTCTGCAAAGCTCGGAGGCAAGCTCGCCGGCCAGCTCCGGAACGTGGCTTTGCAGCATCGCGGGACCACCGAGGTCCAGCTCTTCTTTTAATCCCGCAACGATTGCCGGATGGTTGTGCCCTGCATTGTGGACACAATAGCCGGAAAGGAAATCGAGGATCCTGCGGCGGTCTTCGGTCCACAACTCGACCCCCGAACAACGCCGGTAGCGCACCCTCATTTGCAGGACGTCGAGAAGCCTCGACCACTGCGGGTTCACGTATTTTTCATACTGTAAATTGGCTGGAGACAGCCCCAGACTCGTTGAAGCGCCCAAATCTGCTCCTTCGCAAGCCGCCAGATGCTACCTCGGATGCATCCGGCGCGAATCGCGTTTCTCCAATTTCGCGCTTCCATTGTGAAAGTTTTGCGTCTGATGCGGTGCAGGGGCTCCACCATTCGACTGCCCCCCACGCCTTTCAAGAACGAATAAGGTAGCGGCCGCCGTCGAGAATTGATGTTTCCGAAGTCGCTGGATTGGCGGAATGCGAATTGGGGAGTTGGCTTATGCTGTTTTGCTAGTTAATTTTTTCAATAAATTGGAGTATTTTACATCCGTCTTGAGTTTCTTGGTTTTTTCTGATTTTGTGGGGATTTCAAGCGTCCCCTCACTGGCGTTCGGGGTTCGGCGTTTGGGAGGACGCCGACGCCGCGTCAGTGGCATCAGGCACCACCATCTTGGTCAAAGTGCCAGTTGCCGCTGCCGCTTGCATGGAATTCGCCAGCCTTTCAGGGCCACTTGCCAGCCGGCCGCAACACCTCGGGACGGCCGCTATACCGCCCCTATGCCCAGACCGTTCAGCTCCGAGGTTTCGAGCACCCCGTTCTTGATGATGAAAATGCCGGGGAACTTCTTTTCCCAGCCCTCATTGGCGGCGGGTACGTACTGGCGGGCGTTTGCTTCGATGGCAGCTACCCCCGGGATGTGCGCCGAAATGCCGGCGGATTCGATCAGCGACGCCCCCGGGCACGTCAGGTCCTGCACGCACAGGAACATTTTGTATTTCTGACCGGCGGCCGCCAGCAGCAGCGATTGGGACTGCCCCTTGCAGGCCTTCAGTGCCGCTCCGCTATAACCCATCTTGCGTGCCAAAAGCAGCATGTCCAAGCCGGTGAGCGATTCGTCGATGACCACCGGCCGCAGCGCTGCCGCCTTGAACATGACGTTTTCGCGATGCGCCTTGAGGTCGCGCGCCGTCGGCTGCTCCACGTACTGGATGCGCGCAAAGCCCCCCGGCGACTTCTCCTTCAACTCGCGCAGAAAGTCGAGCAGGTATTCGACGTTTTTGCACTTTTCATTGAAGTCCAGCGAGTAATACCAGGTGTGCACGCCGCGGGCGCGCTGGGTCTCCGTGGTTACCTGGTCCACCTTCAACACGCGGTCGACGTCCCACTTCAAATCGTCGCCGTTGAGTTTGATTTTCAGGTGGGTGAGCCCGTTGTAGTAGATCCATTCCGGCAGCGCCTCGGGCAAACCGTCGTTCAGCCGCTTTTCGATGTCGGCGGCTACGATCGGATCCACCGCCCCCACCAGGTGATAGAGGGGCATCTCCTTTTTCGGCTCCTGAAGCACGTACTGGTCGAGGTACTCACCTTTGAAGTCCGGCCCCAGGTAGGTCGACAGATCGTTTCGCAGAAACTCTTTGCCGTATGTTTTCCAGCAGTTTAGCCCGTGCAGCTTGCCGTAAGCGTCGTGAACGGCGATGTCGAACGAGCTGGCCGTCACCAGCGTGCAGAGCTTGGGCATCGGCTCGTCCAGTTGCTGTTCTTTCGAGACTTCTTCGGCAAGCTTGAGGTATTCGGGCTCGAGCGCGACGTTGATGTCGACGGGATGGCCCGGCTCGCGATAGTCCCTGGTGGCGACGGCGATCTTCTCGGCCAGCGCCTTCATGGCGCCCAACGTCTTGTCGTAGCCCATGGTGTGCGAAGGGAACGACCAGATGTTGCCAAGCGGCATGGAGCCGAACCCCCTCGCCTCTTTGCCGGCGGCATTCTTTACCGTACAGTGCACATTCAGAAGCGTGACGCGGTCGACGATGTTCCCGCCAAATTTCAGCGGCGCCCGGTACTTGAAATCCTCATAGTCGGTGCGGACATCGGTGATTTGAATGTCGTTATCGAAGGTTTCAGCGATCGCGAAGCGGGGGAAACCCGCGAATGTCAGCGTTCCGGCCGCCGAAGCAGCGCGAAGGAAAGAGCGTCGAGAGAAGGGATGGGTCTTCACCCCTGACATTCTATCGTGCCGGTGAACCCGATTTCCTACCGCGTCGCCGGCTGCCGAGCTTTGCGGTAGTCCACAGTCTTGATGAGCAGCACGCAAAGACCCAACACCGCCACCGCGATCAGGAGGGCTTCGGTGCCATGCGCCGTCAGGAAATGGACCGCGCCATCCTCTCCGAGGCGGTGTCCCAGGTAGGCCAGCCCGAAATAGCGCAGAATCCGCGCGGCGAGCACCACCAGCAGGAAGGCGAGCGGCCGCACGCCGAAAACGCCGGCCGACAAAACAAACACCTTCATCGGAAGGGGAATGGGGAGCAGGCTCGGGATGAAGACCGACACCAGACCGTAGTGCTGGAACCACTGGCGGAAGCGCCGCGAGCGCGGCGATAGCGTATGTTTTTCGAGATACAGCTCCTCGCCTTTCTTTCCCAAGTAGTACAGAAACATCGAGCCGATCGCGGAGCCGAGCACCGAGCTGATCGCCACCAGAACCGCCGACCGTCTGTCCCTAGAGGCGATGAGGACCACCGCCGCGTCGACGGCTACCGGAAACGGGATGCCCGCCGAGTCGAGTATCGCCAATACAAACACACCAAGCGGGCCGTATTGCGTAAGAGCGACTACGAATTTCTTCATGGATGGGAGCCCAGCTTTTCGAGCAGGTCCTGCTCGGACCACACCGGGATATTCAATTCTCGCGCTTTTTCCAGTTTCGAGCCGGCCTCTTCGCCGGCCACCACGTAACTGGTTTTCTTGCTCACCGAGCCGGTGACCTTGCCGCCGGCCGCTTCGATCCGGGCCTTGGCCTCCTCGCGGGACAGGTTGGGGAGCGTGCCGGTAAGCACGAACGTCAGCCCCTCCAGTGAGCCGCCGCCCTTGCGCGTGGCCTGGTGGTCGAAACGCAATCCGCATTCGCGCAGCCGTTTCACCAGTTCCCGGTTGTGCGGTTCGGCGAAATATTGCCGGATGCTGGCGGCCACCTTCGGCCCGACCTCCTCGGCCGTCTGGAGCGTGGGTTCATCGGCGCCGGCGATCGTATCCAGGCTGCCAAAGGTTTCCGCCAGGATTTGCGCGGTGCGCTCGCCGACAAACGGGATGCCCAACCCGTTCAGCACCCGCGGCAGCGGCTGCGCCCGCGAATTGTCTATGTTGGCCTTCAACTTTTCGGCTGACTTTCGCGCCAGCCGCTCCATTGCCTCTAACTGTTCCACTGTGAGCTGGTACAAGTCGGCGACGCTCTTCACCAGTCCGCGGTCCACCAGTTGGTCGACGATGGCCTCACCCATGCCGTCGATGTCCATCACCGCGCGGCCGGCAAAATGCAGAACCGACTCCTTCAGGCGGGCCGGGCAGTCGGTGTTCACGCAGCGGCTGGCTACTTCGCCCGGCGCCCGCACCACCTTGGTGCCGCACACCGGGCAAAGCTCCGGCATGTGGAAGGGACGGCGATTGGCGCCCCGGGCCTTGACAGCCACCACTTTGGGGATCACGTCACCGCTGCGCACCACCGCGACGGTGTCGCCGATGGCCAGACCCAGGCGCTCGATCTCGTCTTCGTTGTGCAGAGACGCGCGCGAAACCGTGACCCCGCCTACGATTACGGGGCGCAGAGTGCGCCACCGGTGTCAGCGCCCCGTGCGTCCCACCTGCACCTCGATGTCTTCCAGAACGGTTTCCGCCTGGCGCGCAGTGAACTTGAACGCGATGGCCCAACGGGGAGCCTTCGCCGTCCAGCCAAGAAGCTGCTGCTGTTCCAGGGAATCGACTTTCGCCACTACGCCATCAATTTCGTAGGGCAGCGCGTCGCGTTTTTCCGCCCACTCGTCGCAAAAGGCGAGCAACTCATCCACGTTCCGGCACAACTTGCGGTGCGAGTTCACTTTGAAGCCCAGCTTGTGGAGGGCTTCGAGCGACTCCCAGTGGCTCTGGTGGAACGGGCTGCCGTCGGCCAGCAGCAGGTAAGCGAAGAACTCCAGTTGCCGTGAAGCGGTTACGGTGGGGTCGAGCACCCGCAGCGAGCCGGCCGCCGAATTGCGAGGGTTGGCGTACAGCGGCAGAGCCCTGCGCCTCCCGCTCGGCGTTCAGCTTCTTGAAGCGCGTTTTTCATCATCAGCACTTCTCCGCGCACTTCCAACGTCGGCCGGTCGGTCGGCCAGCCGCAGCGGCAGCGACCGGATGGTACGGGCGTTTTCGGTGACGTCCTCGCCCACGGCGCCGTCGCCGCGCGTGATGCCCTGCGCCAGAACGCCGTCGCGGTAGTGCACGGCCATCGAAAGCCCGTCCAGCTTCAGCTCCGCGACGTAGCGGTAGGGGCGGCCGCTCGAGCAGCTCGGCGCACCCGCCGGTCGAAATCGCGCAACTCGCCCTCGTTCAGCGCGTTATCCAGGCTGAGCATGGGCGAGCTGTGGCGCACCTTGACAAAGCCTTCGCGCGGTTTTCCGCCTACGCGCTGGGTGGGGGAGTCGGGCGTGACCAGCTCCGGGTGCTCGCGCTCCAACTCCTGTAGTTTCCGCATCAGGCCGTCGTATTCGGCGTCGGAGATCTCGGGGCTGTCCAGGACATAGTACAGGTGTTCATGGCGGCGAATCTGCTGGCGCAGCCGCTCGATCTCGACACCTACCGATTCAAGCATCATTTCCCCTTATAATTGTCGGTGATGATCGAAGTGGGAGACCTTCCATTCTAAAACCGCGCAACCTCTCTCTAATTTACAATCCCGCGGCCGGGCACTTGCGGCACCACCCCGAGGTGTTGACAAAGATCGTGGGCGAGCTGCGCAAACAGGGCTTCGATATCCAGCCTGTCCCGACCGAAGGACCCAATTTGGCCGGCGAGGTTGTGCGCCGCCAAATCGCTTCCGGGACGGACGCGATCCTGGTGGCCGGAGGAGACGGCACCGTCAACGAGGTTCTGAACGGCATGACGGGCACCAACATTCCTCTCTGCGTGCTGGGTGGAGGAACGGCAAATGTCTTCGCCAACGAAGTCGGCCTGGGTGACCGGCCGGAAGAGAATGCCACCCGGTTTTCCGCCCTGGTACCCGTGCGGGTGGCGTTGGGCGCCCTGCGCTCCGAGGCGGGGACTGACGTGCCACGCCATTTTCTGCTGATGGCCGGCGTGGGCCTGGACGCCCGCGTGGTGCGCGGCGTGAACCACGTTGCCAAGGCCCGGTTCGGCAAACTGGCTTACTATCTCAGCAGCTTCAGTCAGACGTTCAGCCGGCTGCCGCAGTTTCTGGTACGCGCACCAGGCGTCGAGCGGCGTTGCAGTTTCGCGCTGGCCAGCCGGGTAAGGAACTATGGCGGCGATCTGGAGATCGCCACCGGCGCGGAACTTCTCGACGACGATTTCGAGGTGGTGCTGTTTGAGGGCAAATACGCCGTCCGCTACCTGCCCTACGCCGCCGCTATGTGCGCAAGAAGGCTGCACCTCATGCCCGGGGTAACGGTATTCAAAAGCAGGCGCCTGGAGTTGCTTCCTCTCAACTCCGAAGAGGCTGTCGAGATTCAGGTGGACGGTGAATGCGCCGGCTCGCTGCCGGCGGTACTGGAAGCCGTAGCCGGCGGGCTGACCCTTCTGGTTCCCGACGCGTTTCTGGTCAAATCCCGGAAACGGGTGGCGGCGAGGCCAGAGAAACACTCCAGCGTACATTCGCTCCAGGAAGAGTGAGTCACAGCTTCGCCGGGCGCGGCGAACAGGTGCGGAGAGCGGCGGTTTCAGAAAGTGGCGCGGATATGCTCGAATTCAAGCTGGAATTCGTCCAGCAGTGCGCAGGCGTCCGCCTCAATCCCGATCTCTCGCAGTAGCTCGTCCGGGTATTCGTGGGGATCGACGTCATCCCGGAAGACCGTGATCCCCAACCGGTCCGCCGTCTGGTCGGCCACGTACAACGCTCGACTGAGGGGCACTCCGACTCCATGTCGGAAACCCGCGAGGAACCCCGGGTCGTCGTCCGGACGGTGATGGTAATTCACGGCATGACAGATCTGGGGCGGCAAATTCCACTTCTCCAACGCCAGGGAGGAGAGACTTTCGTGACTGACGTCCAGCACTTCCATCTCGCACTCGCACACCGGATGCTCCCCCCGGTTGAAGAGGTGCACAATGTCGTCAAACTCCGCCTGGAACACGGTGGCAATGACCAGGATGCCAATGTCGTGCAGCAGGCCGGCGATGAAGGCCCCTTCGGCGTATTCCACGTCCACGCGTTGCGCAATCTGGTCGGCCAGCATTGCGACGGCCACAGAGTGAAGGTTGAACTGCTTGCCGGACCATGCCGCCGGCGTTTGCATCCGCTTCCAGATGTGCGAGATCGAAAGCCCGAGGATCGTGTTGCGCAGTTTGTTTATGCCGATGATCGACACCGCATGACGCACGGAGTTGATCGTTCCTCGCCGGCCATAGATCGCCGAATTCACCAGACGCAGCACATGCCCCGAAAGAACGGTGTCGCGCTCGATTAGCCCTGCCAGCTCATTAAACGAGACGTCGTCATTCGCCAGGCTCGCTATGAGGCGATTGAGTATGGGCGAAAACGGCGGCAGCTTGTCGAGGCTCCGGAGAGCCTCGCGGCGATAGTTGATCTGATTCAAGCTGGTCCGGTTCACTTCCTTCTATATCGGCGGAACCGGAAGGTTACTCCAGATCAGATGTCCTGATGGGATTCACTTAGCAACCATAGGAGGATCACCTTAGCGCGCCGCCCGAAACCAAGGGCAAGGTGCCAAACGGCAGCGCCAGCCCCCATCCTTCTCAATAAGAGCTTTCCGGGTTTTCGACAAAGCGGCTAACATGGTCACTGTGACAGAGGAACTTACGCCCGCGATCCGCGTCCAGGATCTTCGGAAAGTCTACGGCAACAAGCCAGCGGTGGACGGGTTGACTTTGGCGGTACCTCGAGGTTGCTTTTTCGGTTTCCTCGGACCCAACGGAGCCGGGAAGACCACCACCATCCGGATGCTGATGGGGCTCACTCCCCCGAACTCCGGCAGCATGGAAATGCTGGGGCTGCCCCTGCCGGAAGAAGCGCTTCAGGTGCGGGCACGCATCGGGCTGGTGCCCGACGAGTCGCTGCTGTTCGATCATCTGACTGGCGCGGAGTACCTGGAATTCGTGGGCCGCATGTATGGCCTCGAAAGACCCCTGGCCCGTAGCCGGGGCCGGGAGTTGCTGGAACTATTCGAGTTGGAAGGCGCCCGGCGCAAGCTGATCGGCGAGTACTCAAAAGGTATGCGCAAACGCACCGCCATGGCCGCGGCGCTTATCCACCGGCCGGAGCTGTACCTGATGGACGAACCGTTCGAGGGTGTGGACGCAATGGGAGCGCGGCTCATGAAGGAGATTCTGCTCGACCAGGTTCGCCGCGGCGCCACCATCTTCCTCACCTCGCACGTGCTTGAAGTGGTGGAACGTCTGTGTGACCGGGTGGCCATCCTTCATGAGGGCAGGCTGGTGGCGGAAGACACCATGGCCAACCTGCGCGCCGGCGCGGAAACTCTCGAGGAGATCTTTGTGCGCGTTGTCGGCGCCGAGCGCGCCGCCGAGACGCTGGATTGGCTGTGATGAAGATCTCCTCGCGCACGAACCGGCAAGTTCTGGCTATCACTTGGGCGCAGTGGCGCATGCTGATCAATTTCCTCGGAAGGTCGAAGGCCGGTTTCGAGGTGCTCTCCTGGATCTTCAGCGCCCTCTGGTATGCAGGTTTCGTACTCCTGGCCATCCTCATTGGCTACATCATCGCCTCGGTAAGGACCCCGGAGATGATGGTCCGCTACGTCCCGTTCGGCATGGCATTCGCGTTTCTTTACTGGCAGGTGGTGCCGCTCCTGCTTGCCAGCGCCGGCGCCTCGCTCGACCTGAAACGGTTGTTGGTTTACCCGATTCCGAATCGCCGCCTGTTTCTCCTGGAGGTGTCCCTGCGCTTTTCCAACGCGCCGGAGGTGGTCATTATCCTCTGCGGCGCGGCCGTTGGCCTGTGGAGTAATCCCGTGATGCCCGCCTGGGGGCCCCTGTTTTTTGTCCCATTCGTTCTCTTTAACCTCTTTGTGGCAGCGGGCATCCGCGACCTGTTCGGGCGGCTGTTGGCCCGCAAGCATGTTCGGGAGGTGCTGGTGCTGGGCCTTGTCATGCTGGCCGCCCTACCCCAAGTGCTGATGGTGGCCGGCGGAGATCAGTTGAAGAAGATCGGCGGGATAACGCTCAATCTGCCCCGCATTCCCTGGCCCTGGACAGTGATGGGCGAATTGGCCGCCGGCCGGTTCACCGGCGAGAACCTGATCTTCACTGCCCTGTGGACCATCGTCGCCTACAGTTTCGGCCGGAACCAATTCGAACGCAACCTGCGGTTCGACTCGTCCGCGGTGCGCTCCACCGAAGAGGCCCAAGCGCCCCGCTGGCTGGAGTTCACGGAATGGCTCTACCGGGTGCCTTCGGCGCTGCTGCCCGACCCTCTCGGGATCCTGGTGGAAAAGGAGATCCGCTTCCTGAGCCGCGCCCCCCGTTTCCGCCTGCTGTTCATTATGGGCTTCACCTTCGGCATTGTGATATTGCTGCCCCTGGCGTACGGCCGGCACGGCGCCGGACTACTGGCGGACAATTATCTGACCGCCGTTTGCGCCTATTCCATTTTGCTGCTGAGTGAAGTGGCCTTTTGGAACTGCTTCGGTTTCGATCGTTCGGCAGCGCAATTTTACTTTGTGGCTCCGGTCTCTTTCGCACAGGTGCTGATTGGAAAGAACATCGCGGCGGCGTTCTTCGTGGCGCTGGAGATTGCGCTGGTAACCGGGGTATGCGCGCTGGCGCGGCTGCCGGTGACCCTGCCGAGGATCCTGGAGGCGGTCAGCGTCGCCACGCTGATGACCATCTATGTTCTGGCCATCGGCAACCTCGCATCTACCAGCCACCCCCGGGGAGTGGACCCGGCCGATTCGTGGCGCCGGAGCGGCGCCGGCAAATTCCAGCTCGTCCTTCTGCTGGTGTACCCGATCATCAGCCTGCCCGCCGGGCTGGCCTACCTGGCGCGCTACGCCTTCAACGCCGAGTGGGCATTCTACAGCGTGGTCGCCTTCGGCATTGGGGTGGGCTTGATCCTTTACTGGGTGGCACTCGGAAGCGCCGTCGAAACCTCCCAGCGAAAGCGGGACCAACTGCTGGAGGCGCTCTCGGAAGGTCACGGCCTGGTGGGCTGATTCCGCGGCGGGTCCCCGGCCGGTGGCGGCAGTGTTTTCACCGCCTGTTGCAGGCTGTCGAGCAGTTTGCCGGCGCTCGATTCCACGGCGGCCGTCATTGCCGTCACCACCGCGGAAACTTCGGTGCCCTCCACTTTGCTCGAGCCCGAAAACGAGCCCTGCCAGAGGAGGTCTCCGGTCTCGCCGTCGCTCAGCGTGGCGGAAAGCTCGGCGTGCGCCGTTACTTCCTGTGGGGAATCCACTTCTTCCAGCCGCTCGAGAACGCCTTCGAGCAGATAGCCGGGCTGGCGAGTTCCGTCATAAGACCGGACGGGCGCAAACATACGGCGCGCCAGCAGGTCGTCGAAGATATACTTCGACACCGCCGCGGCGGGGTCCGTGGCCCAGCAATGATAGGTATAGTAGGCCACTTCGTTGGGTCCGGGACGGTACATGATCTGATTGCGCCGCAACATTGCCGATTGCGAAAAGTCCTTTATCGTCAGCGGACCCGCGGTGCTCGCCGAGGGCGCCGGGCGCGGAACGTTGAAGCTGAGGATGTAATACCGCGTGGGCGGCAGCTTTCCGCCGCAGCCGGCACTTGCCAGCAGACAGGCAGCAACCACCCAGGTCGGCCACCAGAGCAGCCACCCGGCTGGAAGCTGGTTCGCCGCCGGCATCGTTCGAGGCTCCCGCGTCATGAATATCACTTGTAGCACACCCACCCGGCTCGCGTACTGTTCACAGCCGGCCCCGTGGATGTTGGATAATACACACATCCGGCAAAATGACCTTTACGGGTAAGACAGAGCGAAACCGAGACTGTGCTCGAAGTGGCGGGCGCGATTCGCATTTATTCGTCGGCGCAATTTCGCACCGCTCTTCTGGAGTTGCTGCGCAACCCGGATAACAAGGCCGTGGTGGTCGATCTTTCACAAGTCGATTATGTCGACAGCTCGGGTCTCGCGGTTTTGTCGAAGGATGGAAGGAGTCGAGGAAATAGCAGGCTCACCCTGGTGCTTCGCGGGCGTGCAGGAAAACCTCCGGTACCTGCTGGAGGTGACGCGGCTGCTGCCGCTGTTCCAACTGGAGGAGTCGCCAGGTAGAGCCGGCGGCTGGTTTCGGGGGGTTGGTGTGCCGTATCGAGGGAGTGCTCGAAAGTACCGGCAGAGGCGCCATCTCGCGGGTGGAGTACGTCGGCGGGCTGTCGATTCAGTTCTGGAGGGCCTTGGTGGTGACATTCAAGGTGCTTCCGTCGTCGGCAAGCGGCTGCGCTGGAAGTCCGCATTGCGCAGATGGTGGTGGTCGGCGTGGACGCGCTCCCCATGGTGTGCCTGATGGCCTTCTGCACGGGTCTTATTCTGGCCTTTCAGGGCGGCGGCGAGCTGAAACGTTTCGGCGCGCTGCAATACGTGGTTAGTCTGGTGGCGGTGGGATGACGCGGGAGGCCGGCCCTTGATGGCGGCCATCGCCGTCAGCGGGCGTTCGGGATCGGCGTTTTCGGCCGAAATCGGAACCATGGTGGTGACGGAAGAGATTTCGGCGCTGCGGACCATGGCGCTCGATCCGGTGGAGTTTCTCATTGCGCCCAAATATTTAGCCATGATGGTGGTGATGCCGTGCCTGACGATTGCGGCGAACGTGGCGGGCATCCTGGCGGGCGGCCTCTTCATGCACCTCTCGCTCGACATGAGCCTGGGGATGTACCTGAGGGCGGCGGCGCGAAGCGCTATTTGTGCGCGACATTGTGAGCGGGCTGATTAAGAGCGTCGCTTTCGGCAGCATCATTGTCCACGTCGGCTGCTACGAGGGGCTAAACGTTTCCGGTGGACCGGAAGGCGTCGGCCGGGCCACCACCACCGCGGTGGTGCGTTCGACGTTCCTGGTAATTTTGGCCGATTTGGTGTTCACCTCGTTCTTTTACTATTTCTTGTGACATGGTTGCCGGAGCGCAAAATTCCGTCTCGCCCACCGGCCCCACCGAGGGCGAACCGATCATCTCCATCCAAAACCTGGTGGTGCGCTACGACGACCGCGTCATCCTGGACAACGTCAACCTTGACATCCTGCGCGGAGAGACCATGGTTCTGCTGGGCGGCAGCGGTTCCGGCAAGAGCACGCTGCTGCGGCACATTATCGGGCTGGAAAAGCCGGCCTCCGGCAGAATCCTGGTCAAGGGCGTCGATGTCGCCAACACTTCGAACAAACATCTGAACGAGATCCGCCGCGCCATGGGAGTGAGTTTCCAGAGCGCCGCGTTGTTCAACTCCATGACGCTGGCCGACAACATCGCGCTGCCGCTGCGCGAGCACACCGATCTGGCCGAGCCCACCATCGACGTCATTACCCGGATGAAACTGGCGCAGGTGGGGTTGGCCCAGGCCGAGAATCTCTATCCCGCCCAGCTTTCCGGCGGTATGAGAAAACGAGCGGCGGTGGCCCGCGCCACCGCGCTCGATCCGGAGATTCTGCTGTTCGACGAGCCCTCCGCCGGTCTCGATCCGATTGTCGCCGCCGGCATCGATGAACTCGTGATGCAGTTTCGCAAGGTGTTCCACATGACCATCGTGGTGGTCACCCACGAGTTGGCCAGCGCGTTCCTGATCGCCGACCGCATCTGTATGCTTTACAGAGGCAAGATGATCGCTGTCGGCACCAAAGAAGAGATCGAGAGCAGCCAGCACCCGCGCGTGCGGCAGTTTCTCGACCGCATCCCCGACCCGGTCGAGGACGCCGCCGAGACGTTCTTGAAAAACCTGCTCTAGAGGAGCAGCGATTGAGGTGCGCACTTGAGTAACGAGGCGAAAGTCGGCAGTCTGGTGTTGATCACGCTGGTGATTCTGTCGGGCACGTTCCTGTACATCGCCAACGTGCAGGTGGGCAAGAAGCGTGTCAACTATAAAACCTATTTCAAGAACGCCGCCGGGCTGGACGAGGGCACGCTGGTTCGTTTCGGCGGCATGAGGGCGGGCGTCGTTACCGACGTACACCCATGGAAGCAGGACCCGACGCGCATTGAAGTCGACATGCAGGTGAACGCCGACGTGCCGGTGAACGCCGACTCCGTCGCCATGATAGCGGCCATCAGCCCGGTGGGCAACAAACATCTGGAAATCACTTCCGGCGACAATGCCGCCCGCCGTCTGAAGCCCGGAGATACGATCAACTCCCAGGAAGAGATTTCGCTGAACGACTTGATGAACAAGATTTCCAGCCTGGCGGATACAGCGGGCGTTACGGTTGACGAGCTACGAAAAAACATCAACAAGATCACCGATGACGCCAACGACGTGCTGGCCAACCTGAAGGTGCTCACCGGCCCCGAGAACCAGAAGAATATCGCCGAAATCATCGATGGAGCGAACGATTTACTGGCCAGGGAATCGCCGAAAATCGATCGGATCGTCGAGAACGTGGACCGCTTGACGGTGAATGCCGATAAACTGATCGCCGACGTGCGAGGCGTGGCCGACAGTGCCAACCAGACGGTGGGCAACGTCAACCGAACGGTTGACGAAGTTCGCGAACCGCTGAAGAAAGACCTGGCGGAGCTCGAGAAGACGATCGTCGAAGCCCGCGCCACCCTGGAGCAGGTGCGTGGAGTGGTGGGGGTCAATCGGGACAAGGTGAGCGAGATGGTGGAAAACCTGGACGCGGCGTCGAGAAACCTGAACGAATTCACCGACCGCATCAAGCTCCAGCCCTGGAGCCTGATCAGAATCAAGCCCGAGCCCGACCGCAAAGTGCCGCAGCCCCGGCAATAGGCCCGCACACGCCGGCGCGTCCCCGCTCCCCGCTTGACAAGCTGTGCTTCCGGATGCTATCTAACTAACTGTATAGTTAATTTTTTCCGGAAGCACATCCATGCACGTAAAAGGTCGTGCCCAGCGGCGAAACAGCGAGGCTTCCAGGGCCGCCATCCTCCGGGCCGCCGAGGCCATCTTTGCCGAAAAGGGGCTCGCCGGCGCGCGCACCGACGCCATCGCGAGGGCCGCGCACGTCAACAAGGCGCTGCTCTACTACTACTTCAAGAGCAAGGAACAGATCTATCTTGCCGTGCTCGACGAGCACCGCCAGGGATATATCGAGCGTGCCACGGAAATCCTGTCGCGGCCCGGACCAGCCGCGCCCATCCTGCTCGAATACGTCTCGGCGCATTTCGATTTCATCAGCTCCCACCGGCATTATGCCGGGCTGTTTCAGCGTTCCGTCATGGCGCGCGGCGGGCCCGGCGACGCCGCCCTCCAGAAACGCGTGAAGCCGCTGGCGCTCAAGCTGGGGGCCCTGCTGCGGCGCGGCATCCGTAACGGCGAATTCCGGCGCTTCGACACGCTCCACACCGGGGTCTCGCTTACCGCGATCATCGTCTTTTACTTCGCCGCCGCTCCGATCATTCAAGCCATCAGCGGCATCGACCCCTTCTCGGAGGCGAACATCCGGAAGCGCAAGCGCGAGGTCATGCGATTCATCCGCCAGGCAATCTTCGTAAACCCCGACGAGGTTTCCCGATGAAACGTAAGATCGTTGTTCCCCTCCTGCTTCTGCTCGCGCTGGCCGGCGCCGGCGTGTATTACAGGATCTACGCCCGCCCGCAACCCATGCAGTTAACCGGCATTGTCACGACGCACGACGTCCTGGTGAGCGCGCAGATTCAGGGACTGGTTCAAAAGCTGCTGGTGAAAGAAGGCGACACCGTGCGGGCCGGCCAGTTGCTTGCCTCCATCCAACCCGAAGAGTTGCAGGCGGACCGCTCCTATTACGCGCACAGCGAGCAGAGCACGGCGGCGCAGGTAACGCAGGCCGAGGCGGCGCTGCGATTCCAGGAGGCGCAAACGCGCGACCAGATTTCGCAGGCCGAAGCCTCACTCGCCTCGGCCCGGGCGCAAGTGAGGCAGGCGGAGGCCGACCTCAGCCAGATGCAGATCGATTTCAATCGGGCGAAGTCCCTGCGCGCGCAAGGCATCGACTCGCAGCAGCAGTTCGACCAGGCGCGCGCGGCCTACGAAGCCCAGCAAGCCCACGTCCAAGCGCTTGAGCAGGAGGTGGACGTCCAAAAGGCCGCCGTCGCGCTGGCCCGCTCGAACCAGGAACAGAACGTCGTACGCCGCAATGAAGTGGCCGTCCTCCTGCGGCAGCGGGACGCGGCGTCCGCCCAGACACGGAAGGCCCTGGTACGCCTGGACTACACCACCATCCAGGCGCCGGTGGCGGGGGTGGTGGCGCTGGATGTGGTCCGTCAGGGCGAGGTGGTCGCCGCCGGCCAGCCGATCCTCTCCATCATCAATCCCGACGACCTCTGGATCCGCGCCGACGTCGAGGAAACCTACATCGACCGCATCCGCCTGGGAGACCGGTTTTTGGTTCGCTTCCCGTCGGGCATGGAAAAAACCGGAACGGTTTTCTACCGCGCCGTGGACGGCGACTACGCCACCCAGCGCGACGTCAGCCGGACCAAGCGAGACATCAAAACCTACGAGATACGCCTGCGCGTCGACAACAGCGACCGACGCATCTGGCCGGGCCTGACATCGTACGTGATTCTGCCACCCGAGGTGGTGCGCTAAGCCGAGCGACGTTCGAGGATGGATCCGTGAAGGACATCGAAGTCGTCCAAATTCGCAAGTGTTTCGGTGAGTTCTGCGCCGTCGACACGCTCTCGTTCGACGTGGCGCACGGCGAGATCTTCGGTTTGCTCGGCCCCAACGGCGCCGGCAAATCGACGCTCATCCGTATGATGACCACACTGCTGCCGCCCACGTCCGGCACCGCCATCATCAACGGCCACGACGTGGTGCGGCGCCCCAACGACGTGCGTCACACCATCGGCGTCATCCCGCAGGCGATGACCTCGGACCTGGACCTCACCGCGGCCGAGAACATGTCCATCTTCGCCAAGTTCTACGGCGTCTCGCGCGAACGGCGCAACAGGATCACCGACGAGCTTCTGAAGGCCGTCGACCTGCTCGCCTGGAAGAACAAGCCGGTGAAGAACTTCTCGGGCGGCATGCGCCGGCGCCTGGAGATCGCCCGCGGCCTGGTCCACGAGCCCCGCGTGTTTTTCCTGGATGAGCCCACCACCGGCCTGGACCCGGTCTCGCGCGTGGCCGTCTGGGAGATGCTTACCCGGCTGAAGAAGGAACGCGACCTCACCATTCTCCTCACCACGCACTACATGGACGAGGCCGACAAGCTCTGCGACCGCGTCGCCATCGTCGACCACGGCAAGCTGATGGCGCTCGATTCGCCGCTCAAGCTGAAGGCGTCCATTCCGGGCAACAACGTGTTGGAAGTCAGTTTCTCCAGCGTGCCGGAGGGCTGGGCCGAAGTGGTGCGTGGACTTTCCGACGTCAAGGAAGTGAAAGCCGAGGACCACGTCTTCCGCATCAGCTCCGACAACGGCCCGCGCACCACCATCGACCTGATGGAGGCGGCCCGCAACTCGCGCGTGGAGATTGCGTCGCTGTCGGTCGAAAGCACCACTCTCGACGACGTTTTCGTGCACTACACCGGCCGGCAGTTGCGCGATGCGCTGCAGGAGAGCGCCAAATTCGATCCGAGCTATATGTACGGGCGGACACGAAACTAGACCCATGCTGCGAGCCCTTCCCATCATCGAGCGCGATATACGCAAGTTCGCGCGCAGCCCCATGCTGATCGTGGTTTCCATGTTCTTTCCGCTGGTGCAGCTTGTGATTCTGGGCTACGCGTTCGGCGGCCAGATTCGCAACCTGACTTTGGGCGTGGTGGACCAGGACCACGCGATCCAGACCGTAAAGCTGCGCGAGATGCTGGGCGCCGTCGGCGCCAACGCCCGAACTTTCGTCACCGTGGACTATGCGGACCCGAGCCAGGCGCTGCGCGACCTGCGCGACGGGAAGATCAACGGCGTGCTGAACATTCCGCCCAACTTTTCCCGGCGGGTGCTAAACCAGGATTCGCCGAAACTGGCGCTCATCGAAGACAACACCGATAACTTCGCCGTAAGTGCGCTTCAGGGCTCTGTCGGTGGCCTGGTCGCGGCATTCAACTCGCCGCCCGTCGCCCCGCGATTGAATGCGGGGGTGACGCTTTCGGTGGTGGAAGTCTATCCCTACGTTCCTTACATCCAGTACCTGCTGCCCGGCTCGATTGTCCTGGCCATTTTCGTTTCAGCCATGATCGGCGGCGGCATCATCTTCATCGACGACAAGGCGCGGGGTCTGCACGAAGGCTATTTCGTCACCCCCATCACCAAGTTCGAACTGATTCTCGGCTTCACCGCGTCGGGCGCGATCAAGGCATTTCTGGCGGGGCTGGTGCTCACCACGCTGGGCTCTCTGATCGCCGGCATTCCCAATGCACTCGACCCCGTACGGCTGTTGAAGCTGCTGTTGGTGATTCTGCCGACATCGCTGGCGCTTATCAGCATGATGTTCATGTTCACGGTGCGCGTCGAGGATCCTCTGGTTCCACGGGCCACTTTCGGAGTTTTGAACACCCTCTTGTTTTTCCCCAGCGGAGCGGTTTATCCCCGCTACGGCTTTCCGCACTGGATGCAGGTTTTCTCCGGCGCGGACCCGTTCACTTACGCGGTGGACGCCTTTAAGGAACTGCTCTTGAAAAACACGCCGATTTCGGCCATCAGCGGAGACCTGATTTTTCTGTTCGTTTTTTCCGCCATCATGATGACGCTGGCCACCTTGCTGTTCCGCAGGACGCTGTGAGCGCCCTCGCGCAAGGCGGATTTTCAGGCAAATTCGGCCGGAGATGGAGAGTATCCCTTGTGCTATGATGGCTTCCGTCAGCCGCCGGAATTGAGTGCCCTCCTCGAAGGAGATCGTTTCTAATCTTGGACTCTTTTGCGTTAGACCAACTCGTCGCGGAGATCGGCGATGCCCTGCTGCCCCGCTCGGGCGGCTCCGCGTCTTCCTGCGGTTGCAGCGACGGGAAGTCGAAGCCGTCGAAAGGCGAAGGGTTGAATATCCCGGAGCTGGTTTGCCCGGACTGCGTGCAGCGTTGCCCGCAGACCTGCCACAAGAAGACCAAGGAAATCGTTGCCGCCGGCGCCGACCGCGTTTCCTCCAGCGAACGCACCACCCGCATCGACCCGAACATCGCGTCGCTGATCGACCATACGCTGCTCAAACCGGACGCCACCGCCGCCCAGATCCGCAAGCTCTGCCAGGAAGCCCGCAAGTACGGCTTCGCCACGGTGTGCGTCAACCCCTGCTGGGTGCAGCTTGCGGCCGCCGAGCTGGCGGGCTCGGAGGTGAAAGTGTGCACGGTGGTCGGCTTCCCGCTGGGCGCGACCAACACCGAAGTTAAGATGCTTGAAACCGAAATCGCCATCCGCAACGGCGCGCGGGAAATCGACATGGTGGCCAACGACGGCGCATTGCTTTCCGGCGACCTCGAGACCGTGAAACGCGACATCGATGGGGTGGTAAAGGTGGCCCATCGCGGCGGCGCCATCGTCAAAGTGATTCTCGAAACGGCGCTGCTCGACGACGCGCAAAAGGCCGTCGCCTGCGCCCTCTCAAAACTCGCCGGCGCCGATTTTGTGAAAACGTCGACAGGATTCGCCTCGCGGGGCGCCACCGCGCATGACGTCGCGCTGATGCGCCACGTGGTAGGGCCGGAGCTAGGCGTCAAGGCCGCCGGCGGGATACGGACACTCGAAGATTTCGAGGCGATGGCCGCGGCGGGAGCCACTCGAATCGGCGCCAGCGCCAGCGTCAAAATCGTCGAAGCGGCGTCCAAATAAGGTAACGATGTCGTCACCACCAAGAACCAAAGTGCGATTCCGCGAGCGGGCCGAGTTGCTCGATTTCCTGCTCGACGTGGCGGCCGTCACCAGCGAGACGCTGGATCTCGACCAGCTTTTGACCAACGTCGGCGACATCGTTTCGAATGTCATCCCGCACGACCTTTTCGCGCTGCTGCTGTACAACGAGCGAAAACAGGTGCTGCGCATTCGGCACGCCCGCGGCCACCGCGAGGAAGTGGTCCGCAACCTGTCGATCGGCCTGGACGAAGGGCTCACCGGATTGGCCGCCGCCACGCGCCAGCCGGTGATGGTGGATGACGTACACGCGAACTCCCTCTACCTGAACGCTCTCGACGCGGTGAAGAGCGAGCTGGTGGTGCCCATGATCACCCGCAACAAGCTGGTGGGCGTCATCGATCTTCAGTCCACGGCGCCGGCGGCGTTTTCCCAGCAGGACCGCGCGCTGCTGATGCTGATCGCCTCGCGCGTGGCGGTCTCCATCGATAACGCCCGGCTGTACCGGCGCGTCGAACGGCAGAACCGCATCCAGCGCCTGCTCAATGTGTTGGCGCAGGAGTTTTCTTCCATCCTCGAACTGGACGAGCTGCTGGACAAGATCGCCAAGACTATCCGGTCGCTGATGAACTACGACGGTTTCAGCATTTTGCTGCTCGACGAGCAGCAGCAGCTATTGCGGCACCGTTTCAGTCTGCGTTTCGACCAGCGGGTTCACGTCGACAGCATTGCCGTGAGCCAGGGGCTCACGGGCGCGGCCGCCGAAACGCATAAGGCCGTGCTGGCGCGCGACACCATGGAAGACCCGCGTTACATCGAGGTCCACCCGGGCATCCGCTCGGAGGTGGCCGTTCCGCTGATCGCCAAGGACCGCGTCATCGGCGTGCTCGACCTCGAGAGCGAGCTGGTCGGCTACTTCACCGAAGACCACGTGCGGATGCTCACCACCATCGCGCCGCAGATCGCCACCTCGCTCGAAAACGCCCGGCTGTACGAGGAGATTGCCGCCCGCGAGCGGAGCATGGACGCCGACCTGAGCGCCGCCCGCGAGTTGCAGGCGCTACTGCTGCCCCGCACCGGCCCGGCGGTGCCCGGTCTCGAAATCGGCATCGGCTCGCGGGCCGCCAAGCAGGTGAGCGGCGACATTTACGATTTCTTCCAATACGACGACGAGCACACGCTGTTCGCCTTTGGCGACTCGAGCGGCAAGGGCGCCGCCGCCGCGCTGTATGGCGCCCTGGTGAGCGGCCTGTTGCGCACCCTCGGGCATCGCCGCAAGAACCCGGCCATGCTGTTGGGCTCTCTGAATACGGTTTTGATGGAGCGCCACGTCGAGGCGCGATACGTCACACTGATGCTGCTGCAGTGGCACCGTCATTCGAATACCTTTACGGTGGCCAACGCCGGCTCCACACCGCCGCTACTTTGTCGTCGAGGCGAGATGATTCGTCCCTATCCCTCCGGCGTGCCGCTCGGCCTGCTCGAGGAACAGACCTACGAGGAATCGGAAATTGTGGTCGAGCCCGGCGACACCCTGGTGCTTTACTCCGACGGCGTGCAGGACCAGACCGGCCCGGCCGGCTCCGACTACGGCCAGCATCGTCTCCCCGAGCTGCTCGGCAAGGCTTACACGGAGCCGCCGCAGGCCATCGTCGATCTGATCCTCCGCGACCTCAACGAATACCGAGGCGAGACGCCGGTGGCCGACGATCAGACACTGCTCGTGCTTCGGGTAATCTGAGGTACCCCCATGCGACACTCCTTTACCTACCGGAACAACTCACTGTTTTGCGACGAAGCGTCACTGGCCGCGATTGCCCAGGCGGTAGGCACGCCGGCCTACGTCTACGCGGGCAGCGATATTTCACGCAAATTCGAAGAGTACCGGCAGGGTTTGCGGGGCGTGCCGAACAAGGTCTGTTACGCGGTGAAGGCCAACGGCAACCTCGCGGTACTGCACCTGCTGGCCAAGGCCGGCGCCGGTTTCGACATCGTCTCGGGGGGTGAGCTGTTTCGCGTGTTGGAGGCCGGCGGACGCGCCGAAGACACGGTCTTTTCCGGCGTCGGAAAGACGGCGGCGGAGATCGAATACGCACTCCAGGCCGGCATTCACAGTTTCAACAGCGAATCGGAAGCCGAGCTCGAGCTGATCGACGGCATTGCGACCAGGTTAGGCCGCCGCGCACAGGCCGCCGTCCGCGTCAATCCGGATGTGGATGCGGTTACCCATCCCTACATTTCCACCGGGCTCGAGGAACACAAGTTCGGCATCGACATCCGCCAGGTGGAAGGGCTGTTCCAAAGGGCGGGGCGCCTCGAAAGCACCGACCTCAATGGCATCAGTTGCCACATCGGCTCGCAGTTGCTCGATTTCTCTCCGCTCATCGAAGCGCTCGACCTCATGCTGGCGCTGGCAGGCCGCTTGCGCCAGGCGGGCTTCACCATCCGATTCCTCGACTTGGGCGGAGGCGTCGGCGTGCCCTACCGGCCCGAAGACGAAGGGCCGGAAATTTCCGCCTTTCTGGCGAACGTTGTCCGGCACGTAGCGGACACCGGGCTGGAGGTGTTTTTCGAGCCCGGCCGCAGCATCGTGGCGGAAGCCGGCGTGCTTTTGACCCGGGTGCTGTACCGCAAAACCACCGCCCGGAAGAAATTCGTGGTGGTGGACGCCGCGATGAACGACCTGCTCCGGCCCAGCCTGTACGGCGCGCACCACGAGATCGTCCCCGTCAAGCGGCGCGAGCGCCCCACGATCGTGGCCGACGTGGTCGGACCGGTATGCGAATCGAGCGACTTCCTGGCGCTCAACCGCGAGATGACCGACGTGACGGCCGGAGACCTGCTGGCGGTGTGCGGCACCGGAGCCTACGGCTTCGCCATGGCTTCCAACTACAATGCGCGCCCGCGAGTGGCCGAAGTGCTGGTAGAAGGCGCCGATTGGCGCGTCGTACGCGCCCGCGAGTCCTACGCCGATCTGGTGCGGGGTGAATCGTTCTAGTTACCGGGCCGGCGCGAACAGCACGCAGGCCGGCTGCACGAATTCGAGGATCTTCCCCTTTTGCGTCAGCTTGCCGGATTTGGGGTCGATCTGGAAAGGCACCAGGTTGCCGGAAATCCGGTTTGCGGCTACCAGCCACCTTCCGGTGGGGTCGATCGCGAAATTGCGGGGCGTTTTGCCGTGGGTGGGAGTGAAGCCCACCGGCGTCAGCTTTCCGGTCTTCGCGTCGATGGCGAACTCCGCGATGCTGTCGTCGCCGCGGTTGCTCGCATACAGGAAGCGTCCTGATTTGTCGACGAAGATCTCGGCCCCGGCGCTGGTGCCGCTGAAACCCGCCGGCAGGGTTGTGACAACTTCGATCTGGTTGGTCTCGCCGGTAGCGGCATCGTAGCCGAACACCGTGATGGTCGATCCCATTTCACTGATCACATAGGCGAACTTCCCGTTGGGATGGAAGTCCATGTGCCGCGCCCCGGCGCCGGGCTTGACTTTGAAATCCAGGGAGGGCACGCGGGTGATGGAACCGGCGGCGACGTCGGGCCGGTAGGCCACCACCGTGTCGGTTCCCAGGTCGGGAACGAACACGAACCTGTCGTCCGGAGCGAATTTGGCCATGTGGGCGTGGGGCCGCTTCTGCCGTTGGGGATTGACACTCGAGCCGGTGTGCTGGTCGAAGGACACGATTTCGCTCAAGCTGCCGTCGGGCTTCACCCGGTAGGATTCGACGCTTCCGCCGTCGTAGTTCGCCACCACCAACATCCTGCCCGTCGAATCCAACGCCAGGTGGGTGGGTCCGGCGGTTCTCGTCGAAACCCGGTTGAGAAGGGTGAGCTTTCCGCTGGACCGGTCGATGGAAAAGGCACTCACCGAACCCTCCCGCCGGCCCTCGTAATCGGAGATTTCGTTGGTGGCGTAAAGGAACTTCCGGTTCGGAGCCAGCGCCAAAAAGGTCGGATTGGCGGTTTCGGCCGCCAGGCCCAGCTCCGTCAATTCGCCGGTGGCCGTGTTGAGCCGGTAACCGTAGATCCCCCGGCTGGTGGTATTGGTGATGAAGGGACCGACGTACAGAAGCAGACTTTGCGCAACGGCAGCGGACGGCAGCACCGCCGCCAAGCCGATCAGTGCGAGAACATGGAGAGAAATCCGGTGGCTCATTCCCCTATCTGATAACACTGCGCGGCGCGGCGCAAGCGGAGGCTGGATTCAACCGGCCCGCGGGCCGCACTCCCGCTCGATCAGAAGCCGCTTTCGCCCGACGCCCCAGCGATAGCCCCCTATCCCGCCATCCCCACGGATCACCCGATGGCACGGAATGACGATGGCGACGGGATTGGCGGCGCACGCCCGGGCCACCGCGCGGGCCGCTCGCGGCGCGCCGAGGCCCGCCGCCACCTCGCCGTACGATTGCACCTCCCCGTAAGGAATGCGCCTCAGGTAGCGCCACACCTTCATTTGAAATGCGGTGGCCCGCACGTCGAGCGGCAGGTCGAGGTGCGGCTGCCGGCCGGCCAGGTGTGCGCAAAGCGCCTTCACCCACGCAGCGAACTGATCGGGGTAAGGCGTCGTCATGGCCTGCAATTCGGCCGCCGGATACTCCTGGCGGAGCGACTCCAGAAGCTCCCCGGGGCTGTCGCCGAACCGGATAAAGCAGACGCCCCGGTCGGTGGCGCCAAGCATCATCGGACCAACCGGGCTTTCCACCGCCGCATAGGAGATCTGCGCGTTCCTGCCGCCGTGCCGGTATTCGGCCGGAGTCATTCCGAGGCGGGCGCCCGCCTTTTCGTACACGCGGCTGAGGGAGCCGTACCCCGCCTCGAAAATCGCTTCCGTCACCCCACCCGCCGCCCGCAGTTGGCTCTTCAGCTTTGCGTGGCGGCAAGCCTCCAGATACTGTTTCGGGCTGACGCCTACTACCTCTTGGAATCGACGCGCGAAATGGAACCGGCTGCGGCCGGCACGGGCCGCCAACTGGTCCAGCGTGAGGTTCTCGCTGGAATGCTCTTCCATGAATTGGCACAGCCGCCCGAAGATCTCCGCGTCGGCATCGGCGGCGGCCAGCGGCCGGCAACGCAGGCAGGCCCGCAGGCCGTCCCGTTCGGCGTCGTCCGGCGAGGCGTAAAAGCGCACGTTCTTTCGAAGCGGCCGGCGGGCCGGGCAGGATGGACGGCAATACACCCCGGTGGTGAGGACGCCGAACAGGAACCGTCCGTCGGCGCGCGCATCCCGCGCCTGAATCGCCTTCCAGCAGCTTTCCTCATCGAGCATCACCGGGCTCCTTCCCACCTTCGTTGCCGCACGTTTCGAGAGTACCGGAATCCGCATGCCGCTTCCATCCGTTTCTTGCTATCGAATTCTGTTTGCGCCAGGCCGGACGCGCTATCCACTCCGTGTCGGGTACAATACTTACCCATGAAGAAAGTTGCCGGGCGTTTGATCTGGGGCCTGGTCGCCGCCGCCGGCGCCGGGGCATTGGCAGGAGTGGCGCTCCATCGCGGCGAGACCATCAACAGCATCTGGCTGGTGACGGCCGCGGTTTGCACTTATCTGGTGGGCTTTCGCTTCTATGCCAAATTCATCGCCACCAAAGTAATGGTGCTCGACAACCAGCGCGCCACCCCGGCCGAGCGGCTGCGCAACGGCCACGATTTCGAGCCCACCAACAAATGGATCCTGTTCGGACACCATTTCGCGGCCATCGCCGGGCCGGGGCCGCTGGTCGGTCCCACGCTCGCCGCGCAGTTCGGCTATCTGCCCGGAACCATCTGGATCATCGTCGGAGCGGTGCTGGGCGGCTGCGTGCAGGACTTCATCATCCTGTTTTGCAGCATGAGGCGCGACGGAAAGAGCCTGGGCCAGATGGCGCGCGAGGAGATCGGCAAGGTGGGCGGCATCACCGCGCTGCTCACCGTGCTGCTCATCATGATCATTCTGCTGGCGGTGATCGGCCTGGTGGTGGTCAACGCCCTGAAGGGCAGCCCGTGGGGTTTGTTCACCATCGCCGCCACCATGCCCATCGCTGTGTTCATGGGGCTTTACCTGCGCTATTGGCGGCCGGGAAAGGTGCTGGAGGTCTCCGTCATCGGCTTCGTGCTGGTGGTGATCGGCATCTTCGGCGGCCAGTGGGTAGCCGAGTCGCGCCGTGCTTGGCGCCGGTGTTCACGCTGAGCGCCATGTCGCTGGCCATTTGCGTCATGATCTACGGCTTTGCCGCCAGCGCCTTGCCGGTGTGGCTGCTGCTGGCGCCGCGCGACTATCTGAGCACCTTCGTGAAGCTGGGTGTGGTGCTGATGCTCGGCGTGGGCATCTTTTTCGTGCGGCCTGAGCTGGCCATGCCCGCGCTTCACGCGGTTCATCGACGGCACCGGACCCATCTTCGCCGGCAAGATCTTCCCGTTCTGCTTCATCACCATCGCCTGCGGCGCCATCAGCGGCTTCCACGCGCTGATCTCGAGCGGAACCACACCCAAGATGATCGCCCACGAGTGGCACGCCTGGCCCATCGGCTACGGCTCGATGGCGCTCGAGAGCTTCGTCGGCATCATGGCGATGGTCGCGGCCTGCGCTCTGCAGCCCGGCGTCTTCTTCGCGGTGAACTCGCCGGCGGGAATTGTCGGCGGCTACGCCCGCGGCGGCCGCCGCCACCATCAGCGGCTGGGGCTTCCCGGTCACCGCCGCCCAGATGCAGACTCTGGCCGGCCACGTCGGCGAACAGACCCTGTTCTACCGCACCGGCGGAGCGCCTTCGCTGGCGCTGGGCATGGCGCACATCTTTTCGCGCATCGGCGGCAACGAGGCGGTGCTCGCGCTTCTGGTATCACTTCGCCATCATGTTCGAGGCGCTGTTCATTCTCACCATCATCGACGCCGGCACCCGCGTCGGCCGCTTCATGCTGCAGGACCTGCTGGGCCACGTCTGGAAGCCGCTGGGGCGCACAAGCTGGATGCCCGGGGTCTTGCTCACCAGTGGCGCGATTGTGGCCGCCTGGGGCTATTTCCTGATCCAGGGCGTCCTCGATCCGCTGGGCGGCATCAACTCGCTGTGGCCGCTGTTCGGCATCGCCAACCAATTGCTGGCGGCGGTGGCCCTGTGCGTGGCCACCACTATCCTGGTGAAGATGTACCGCGCCCGCTACATGTGGATCACCTGCGTCCCGCTGGCCTGGCTGGTGGTGGTGTGCTACACCGCGGCCTGGCAGAAGATGTTCGACCCCGCGCCGCGCCTCGGATTTCTGGCCCAGGCGCAGCCAGCTACAGGCGTCGTTGGCTGTCCGGCGCCGTGCCGGCCGCCAGGGTGGCCGAGATCGAGCGGTTGATCTTCAACAATCAGTTGGATGCCGCGATGTGCGGTCTTTTTCTGATCCTGGTTACCACCATCCTGGTGGATTCCATTCGCGTATGGGTCACCACGCTGCGCGGCACCCGCAAAGTGGACCTGCGCGAAGCGCCCTTCGTAGCTTCGCGGCTCAGTCCGGAGGAGGTGTAGAGGTGAGGCGCCAGATTCGAATCGCAATTCGGGAAGCAGCGCGCACCCTGATGGGATTGCTACGCGAGCTGGCGGACGAGAACGCCTACCAACGCCATTTGCGCCGCCACGGACGAGAAGACTCACCGGACGAGTGGCGTCGCTTTCAGGACGAACATCTGCGGTCCAAGTACGCCCGCGCCAAATGCTGCTGAACGGCCGGCCTATGCCACTGCGAAGGCACCGAACTCCGGACATTCGACCACCGAATGGGCGGATGTGGAGGGACAGGCCGTACCCGGCCCTTTGCGGCGGACCTCGGTCTGGTATGCGTTCAGGAATATCGGAAACATCTGGCGGCAGGCTGACTCCGTGAACATCTCGGAGAAAATGCGGTGCAGCGCCACCCGGTCGATTCCAGGCGAAATTCTCCGCACCACCACGGCGCAACCGGCAACACAGTTGGCGCACTCCTGCTCCGATTCCAGGCAGGAGGATGGTTTGTCGGTTATCAATGATTCCATTACCCGCTTCCCTTAGAAAAACATTGAAGTACAGTTGTAACCCGGCTAAGCCTTTCGTCCTAGACCCGCCGAGAGGGTGAGAGCCCTCCTCTTTTGGGGGTAGCGCCGAAGTATTAATATAGGGGGTCGAGTTACAGACAGACTTTCCGACCGCCAGGGACCTGGCCGAGACGAGTTGAGTCACACCTTAGGATGTTGGAGCCGGCGCTCAGGCGCCGGTTAACTGAAAGGAGTGGTTCTTGATGGCGGTTTGAACGGCCTGGAACACTTCATCGGGTCCAACTTCGCCGTCCACCCGGGAATAAGCCCGGCTGCGGTAATAGTCGATCAGCGGGGCGGTACTCTCGTGGTACGCTTTCAGGCGGGCCCGCACGGTCTGCTCGTTGTCGTCCTTGCGCGTGTACAATTCGGCGCCGTCGTGGTCGCAAGCGCCTTCCTTCTGGGGCGGGTGGAACTTCAGGTTGTAAATGTGGCCGCAGGCGGGACACTGCCGCCGCAAGGTGATGCGATCGACAATGGATTGTTCGGGCACGTCGATGTGAATCACCTGGGGCGGGGGGAAGCCGAGTTTTGCCAGCAGTTTGTCGAGATACTCGGCCTGCGCCACGGTACGCGGATAACCGTCCAGCAGGAAACCGAATTCGCAATCGGGCTTTTGCAGGCGCGTCGCGACGATCGCGTTGATGATATCGTCGCCCACTAAGCCGCCTTTCTGGGCGATGTCGGCGGCAATCTTACCCAGTTCCGTCCCCTCCTGCATCTCCGCCCGCAGCATCGCGCCGGTGGAGATGGCCGGAATCTTGAACTCATCGCGGATGCGCTCCGCCTGTGTGCCCTTGCCGCAACCCGGAGGTCCGATCAGGATAATAACCTTGGACTTGCCTCTCGGGCTCTCGCTTGGTGAATTATGCAGCATTTCGGCCTCTCAAACTCTGATTATTTAGTAGAAGAATACCGCAGTGTGCGCCAATGGGTCAATTGGACCGTCTAGTCCTGATTCCGGGCGAGCGCGTTGCCCACGAACTGAGCCAGCCGCCGGACGCCGTGCTCAAATGCCGGCTCGGGAACGAGCAAACTCAGCACCACGAATGCCTCGCCGGGAAAATCGTAGAAGTAGCCGGGCTGGACGTACACCCCGGCGTCTCGAATCAGAGCGGTCACCCATTCCAACTCCGAGTAAACCCGTGGCAGCTCCACCACGGCGCACCACCCGCCTTCCGTCTTCAGCACGGTCATGGAGGTGCCGGTTAGCGCGGCCCGCAGCAGCCGAAGGTTCCGGCTGGTGCGGTGGGAGATCTGGCGACGCACGTCCTCGCCCAACGCCAGCAGGTCCCCAGCCGCAAGTTGGACCGGAGTGCCGGCCGAAAGATAGCTGTCGGCGATGATCTCCAGTCGCGGCGTGGCTTGATCCAGAAAGTCGCGCGGTCCGGCGGCGGCAATCCAGCCGAGTTTCATCTGCGGCAATCCGGCCAGCTTCGACAGGCCGCTCAGGGCGAAGACCGGAAATTCCGTTTCCGTGCTAAAAGAGCCGCAAACCGGCTCGTCCGGCTCGCTCCAGACGATAGTCCAGAAATACCTCGTCGACAATCAGCGCCAGGTGATGGCGCAGACAAAGCTCGCGGAACAAACCCCGGTCTTTCGGCGCAGGTAAGAGCCGGTTGGATTGTTCGGATGCACGGCGACGATGGCCCGGGTACGGCCGTTGACGGCTTTTCGCAGGGCGTCTTCATCGATGTGCCAGCCGTGATCGTAAAACAGCGGATAGGAGGCTGCACGAACCGCTTCCAGTCCGGCCAGGTAGTCAAAAAGGGGGTAGGACGGCACCGGGAGCCAGCACTTCGTCTCCGGGGTCGGCCAGGAGTTTGAAAACCACGAGTAACTCTCGCTCGTGCTGGCGGTAAGGAAGATCCGGGCAGCATCCACCTGTTGGCCGCGACCCTGATAGTGGGCGGCAACCGCCTCGCGAGCGCAGCCGCAGGCCGGCGGGGTCGGGTTGGTAGCGAAGAACATCCGGACGGCACAGGGAACCCGCTATGCCCGGAGGATACTCGAAGCCGCAACGGGTGGGGTTCGATTCCGTCAGGTCCAACACCTCCACGCCGGCCGCCCGGGTGGCGGCCAGCATTGCGGCGACGGGGTTGGGGTGGAGATCCGCGCGCAGACGGACAGAGAACATGGCTCTATCCAGCTTACTCGTCGGCCTCGAGGTTGCGCTGCCCGCCGTTCCACTGCCCCCGGCTGAGATCCATGGCGTCGGCCGGATCGGAGGCGCACCGGAAACCGATCGACGAATTCGCCGGATCCGGCGGCACGCGCGGAGCCAGGTCGCGGCGCCACAACGCTCGGGGAGGGGTATCGAAGCCTCCGCCCCGTACCGAGGCCAACGGGGCATTCGGATGCCAGGGGACCGATTCACCGGCCACCCATTCCCGCACGTTGCCAGCCATGTCGAGCGCGCCGAACGGACTGCGGTCGAAGGGATTGGAACCGACCGCTTGCGGGCGGCCGGCCGGCGTGGTCGCTTCCTGCCAGTTTGCCAGCCCCTTCGAAAAGATCGTTCCCCAGGGATAGCGGCGGCCATCCAGACCGCGGGCGGCTTTTTCCCATTCGAGATCCCTGGGCAGGCGCTTCCCAGCCCACTCGGCGAAGGCCGCGGCGGCATCATAGCCGATGTCGATTACCGGACACTCCCGGCATTTGAAGTATTCCGAATCCCAACTCGGCAAGCGGGGAAGCGGCCGGCCGGTGGCGTTGCAGAACCACAGGTATTGGCCGTTGGTCACCTCGGTTTCATCAATGTAGAAGGCGCCCAGATAAGCACCCTGCGGCGGGGTGTGGTCTTTGGCCGGCGCTCCCGCGGAAAACTCGCCTTCCGGAACCAGGACCATGACCCCAAGTGGGGTTTTGACGCGCGAAGGGTAGCCGGTTCGCGTTACGGAAGCCAGCGATACAGGCGGCCTTGCATTGGAAGTTTCGGGCGTCGGGATTGGCGGGCTCTCCAGCACCGCGGCGCGCCCGGTGTAGCGCTGGTAAAACCAGGCGGAAGCGACCAGGACGAGCGCGCATCCGCCGACGATCCGCGCCAGGCTGCGGAAGGGCCGGTAGCCGGGGCGAGCCGAAGACGCGGGCTGGAGAGTGGGCCGACTTTCGGGCGGACGAACGGAGAGCGGCCGGCGGCCGTTCCGGCGAAAGGCTGCGCGGGCTTCACTGATTGCCGCCACCAGCTCAAACGCGGACCCGAAGGATCGGGAGCCGTCGGCTTGCAGGCACTTTGCGACGATGGCGGCCACCGGGCCCGGTACTCCGGCGGTCATGCGGCTGTCGCGCCACACGGCTTTCCCTTCCGCGGCGGTCTCCCAGCGGTCGCCGGCGAACCGCCAGATGCCCAGCAGATCGAGCAGAAGCTCCTCGGCGGCGCGTAAATCGTCTTCCGGCAACAGGGTGGAGGGGCTGGAATCATGGCCCTGCCTTGGCCCCCCCGACGCCGTGAAACCGTACGTTGTCAGGTCGAAATCCACCAGCTTCCAACCGCTCTCGCCGCGCACCACGTTAGTGGCGCTCAACGCCCCATGGCAGATGCCCCGGCTGTGGAGGTAGCCCAGTCCGAGGCAGACGTCACGCATGGCCTCGAGCGCCGCCACGATGGAGATTCGGGATTGAGCGGCCAGTTCGCCGGCGAGCGACGGACCCGGAAGGAATTCACGGACCAGGTAAGGGTGCCCGAAGGAGACCCCCGCGCCTCGGACGTCGGCGAGGTTCGCGTGGGAGAGCCGCCCGGCGTGCCGCGACTGCCTGCGCAGCATCGCCAACAGCGACGCCTGTTGGGCGGCGGCCGGCCGCCACAGCTTCAGCAGAACTTCCGCTGCCGCAAAGCGGTCCACCGCCCGAAACACGCGCGTGACGCCACGCGCACCCAGGCTTTCCGCCACCGAGTACCGGCCGGCGAAGAGATGTTCCTCCTCCCGCCGCGAAGATTCTACACGGTTTGGTGAAATTCTTTCCGCCGAAACTGGGGAAAATCCCGCCATTCCTCGAAAGACACCCGGCTTTGATCCTGTGCAGTGCAATTGGCATGCCGCCGGGTCGGGCGCCGGGAAGGCGACAAAGTAACCGGCGATACGCTGTCTTTCGTCGTTGTTCGCGAGCGCAACGGCAACCAGATGAAGCAGAACTATTCCGGCACCATCGCGGGTGACGAAATCCAGATGAAGCGCGAGCGCCCCAACGGCGATCCGGTGACATTCACCCTGAAATGCGCCCAGTAGTTGCCCCCCGGCGGCGAATCAGTCGTTTATTTGAAACCGCCAGGGGTCTTCGGACCTCGGGCGTGTGGGTGTCCGGTCCGCAGTGTCCCCAATCGGATTACCATAAAAGAACGCGCTCGAAGACCGGGCGGGGAGGAGTAGGCGTGGGAATCGTGATGGGACGAAGAGTGCTTCTGCAACTGCCACTTGCAGCGTGGGCGGGGCCGGCGACCATTTTGCGCACCGGCCTGATTACCGATCTTCATTGGGCCGACAAAACCCCCCTGGGCACGCGTTACTACCGGGAGTCGCTCTCTCGCCTTCGCGAAGCCGTACGGCAATTCACCGCCGAAAAAGCTGCCCTGGCGGTCCAGATGGGCGACTTCATCGACGAAGCGCCCACCCCGGCCGAAGAGATGGGCTTTTTGCGCACCATCAACGAAGCCTACACCGCCTTCGCCGGCGACCGGCACTACGTGTTGGGTAACCACTGCGTGTGGTCACTTACCAAGGAAGAGTTTCTGGACGAGTGCCGGCTTCGAAAGAGCTACTACTCATTCGACCGGGGAGGGTTTCACTTCGTCATCCTGGACGCGTGTTTCCGGCATGACGGAGTTCCCTACGGCAGGAAGAATTTCGACTGGCGCGACACCAACATCCCCGGCGCGGAGCTGGAATGGCTGCGTGCGGATCTTGCCGCCTCCCGTCAGCCGGTAATTGTGTTCGCCCACCAGCGTCTGGACGATACCGAAGATTTTTCGGTGATAAACCGCGTCGAAGTACGGGCGGCGCTCGAAGGTGCCGGCAACGTGATTGCCGTCATGCAGGGCCATGCGCACGTAAATGCGCACTCGCGGATCGGCGGTATCCACTACGTTACCCTGGCCGCGGCGGTGGAGGGACCGGAGCCGGGAGGCGGGGCCTTCGGGCTCCTGGACATTGACCCCCAAGGCGTAATGACGCTGACAGGCTACCGCCGCCAGCAGTCGCGCAAGCTTAAACCAGCCGGCTGAACCCTGCCAGCCGGCGTTGCCGGCCTTCCAGCTACAAACAGATACAAAAGTCCGCTGTGGTTGTGAGAAGCTGATCTGTATGATGGATCGTCGGACGTTTCTAAAGGCGGCAGGCGCCGGGTTTGCCGCGCAGTCGGTGATTGCACAATCCGCTTCCCGGCGCCGGGTCTTCCCCTTGAATCGCAACTGGCTGTACGGCGGTAAGACCGTTGCGGGCGCCGCCGAAGCCGGTTTCGATGACAAGCGGTTCGAGCGGGTGACGCTGCCGCACACCAATCGCATGCTCCCCTGGCACAGCTTCGACGACAAGGAATATCAGTTCATCTCCATCTACCGGCGCCACTTCCGCATGCCTGCCGGCCTTGAAGGCCAGCGGGTGTTCGTCGACTTCGCCGGCGCCATGACGGCCTCCACCGTTCACATCAACGGCAAGCGGCTGGGCGAATACCGCGGCGGCTACACGCCCTTCTCGTTCGAGCTGACGCCGCACATCGATTGGTCCGGCGAGAACGTACTGGCCGTTGAGGTGGATTCCACCGAGCGCTCCGACATCCCGCCGTTCGGCGGCGCCATCGACTACCTCACCTTCGGCGGCATCTACCGCGAAGCTTCGCTGCGCGTGGTGCCCGATGTCTTCCTCGACAACGTATTCGCCATGCCCGTGGACGTGTTGACGCCGGGCCGCAGCGTCCGTGTGCGCTGCTACCTGGGCGGAGCCGCGCCGGGCGGCAATATGACCCTGACGGCCGAGCTTCGCGATGGCAGCCGCGTGGTCAAAACCGCCAGCCAGCCGGTGAAAGCCGGGGCCGAGTTCCAGGAGATTCAACTCACCGGCCTGGGTGAGATCGAGCTGTGGGATATCGACCGGCCAACGCTCTACCAGGTGACGGCGCGCCTCAGCGGCGACCGGGTGGACGACGAATCCACGGTGCGCATCGGCTTCCGCGAGGCCCGGTTCACCGACAAGGGTTTCTTCCTCAACGGGAAACACCTGAAGCTGCGCGGCCTGAACCGCCACCAAACCTATCCTTTCGCCGGCTGCGCGATGCCCGCCCGCGTCCAGCGTCGCGACGCCCTGATTCTGAAGCGGGAATTCAAGTGCAACCTGGTGCGCACGTCGCACTACCCGCAATCGACCCACTTTCTGGACGCCTGCGACGAAAACGGCCTGTTGGTCTTCGAAGAGATCCCCGGCTGGCAGCACATCGGCGACAAGGCTTGGCAGGACACCGCCGTGCGCTTCACCGGCGAGATGGTCCGCCGCGACTGGAATCATCCAGCCATCGTGCTCTGGGGCGTCCGCATCAACGAATCGCCCGACAACCACGATTTCTACACCCGCACCAACGAGGTTGCGCACGAGCTGGACCCGTCGCGACAGACCGGCGGCGTGCGCAACCGGTACGAATCGGAGCTGCTCGAAGACGTCTTCACGATGAACGATTTCGGCTTCCCGCTGCGGCCGCCCAACCATCCTCTGTACTTGAACACCGAGTTCGTAGGCCACACGTTCCCCACGAGGCACACCGACAACGTGGTCCACGTGGCCGAACACATCCTGCGATACGCCCGCATTTACAACCAGCTTTATTCCGACGACCGGTACTCGGGGGGCATAGGCTGGTGCGCCTTCGACTACGACACCCATTCCTACCTGGGGGCGGGCGACCGCATGTGCTATCACGGCGTCGCCGATATCTTTCGTATTGCCAAGCCGGCGGCGGCGCTGTACACCTCGCAATGCGACCCTGCCGAGGAGATCGTGCTCGAACCCGGCTTCGGCTGGAGCTGGGGTGACCATCCGGCGGGCGGCGGGCCGGGCGTCTTTCCCATCTGCTCCAACTGCGACCACGTGAAGGTCTACGTCAACGGCGAGCTCAAAACCGAGGCCGATCCGGACCGGCAGACCTATCCGCACCTGCCCCATCCACCCTTCCTCACCAATATGGGCGGCGTCGATTTCTATCATTGGGGCGATGTCCGGGTGGAGGGGTACCTCAACGGCAAGCTGGCGGCCACCCGGATGATATCGGGCCGGGGCGCCGACGCGCAATTCCACGTCACTCCAGACGACGCCGAATTGATGGGCGACGGCAGCGACGCGACGCGCGTGGTGCTGCGGGTGACCGACGAATACGGCTATCCCCGCAAGTACGCCACAGGCGCCATCGCCTTCAATCTCGAGGGGCCGGGGGAGATTATCGGCGACAATCCGTTTTCGCTCGAAGGCGGTGTGGGCGCTGTCTGGATCAGGGCCAAGGAATCGCCGGGCACCATCCGGCTGGTTGCCCGCCATCCCTACCTGGGGACTAAGACCGTGGAGATCTCGGTGAAGCCCGCGGAGCCCGAAGGCCTGTAGTAATTCCCGATCGGCAACCAGTACTTCCCAAGCCTGCAACCAACCGGGCTGCTTGCCAGTCTATTGAGGCAGAGAGACAAGTGAAAGCGGCTTCGTGCGCCCGCGGCGGAAACGCGCGGGCTGGCTGGGGAGGTTTTGCATGCCCAAGCTGACATACATCCTGCTACTCGCTGTCATCTCGCCGGTTTTCGGCCTGGCGGCCGACAACTCGCCCTGCTGGGTGGAGGATGCGGCCTCGGCGGGACAAAACGTTTTCCTGCTCTGCCAACAGGGAGCGGTGATGCTGAGTTCGGACCAGGGGCGTAGCTGGAAGGCCGAGGACCTGCCGGCCCATGTCGATCTGAACGCCATTGCTTTTGTGAACGAGCGGCAGGGCTTCATTGTCGGCAACGATGGAACGCTGCTCGCCACCACGGACGCGGGCGCAACCTGGCGCCAGGTTGCGCTGCCGGTGAAGTCGCACTTGCTGAATCTGCATTTTGTGGGGCGGCAGGGGTGGATTTGTGGATGGGACGGGGTGATTCTTCATACGTCGGATGGGGGCCTCACCTGGCGTCAGCAGCTTACAGGGACGCTGCAATCCTTCGTGAGCATTTACTTCACGGATGCAAGCCACGGGTGGGCGATCGGCTGGGGTGACACGATTATGCGCACCACCGACGGAGGCCGGACTTGGATCAACGTTCGCGCGCCCGCCGCCCGGTGGTGGATCAGCTCGGTCTACTTCCGCGACAACCGCAATGGCTGGATCGTCGGAATGTTCGGTTTGATCTTGCGAACCCACGACGGCGGCCTCACCTGGGAAGCCGTGAAATCGCCGACCAACTCGTGGCTGACGAACGTCACCTTCGACCGCTCGGGCAAAGGCTGGATTACGGCGCAAGACGACATCCTGGTCAGCGAAGATGGCGGCGAGACCTGGAACAGCACAGGCCGCAAGGAACAGTTATTCCTGGACTGCTTTGTGCACGTCCAGGGGAACGTGTGGGCGGTGGGACCCTTTGCCATCCTGAAGCACGACACCACGGAAAACGCCTGGGAAAAATTGGAAGCGCCCAGCGCGGCAAGGGTGGGTTAGGCGCTTTCGAACGCCTCACATCCTCCCGCGGAGCAGGCCCGTCTTCGCTGGGCTCGGGCTCGGCGACAGGCAGAAAAACGAGGCCATCGGCGAGCAGATAGTTTGCCACGGACGTGATGGCGATGGCGAGCAGGTTTGCGGCGACGTAGTTGAGGCCA
Source organism: Bryobacterales bacterium (assembly GCA_963810595.1). Classification (GTDB taxonomy): domain Bacteria; phylum Acidobacteriota; class Terriglobia; order Bryobacterales; family Bryobacteraceae; genus CAWEOG01. The sequence goes on from CAWEOG010000010.1 coordinate 260,800, forward strand.
AGAGTTCCGGCAATCAGTTTCATCAGCACCAGGTTGGAGACGATGGACATGCCGCCGCTGGTCAGATTGAAGCGTAACAGGCGGCCTGCCACGCAGCACCGCCCGCCGCCGTTGGGACGGTCTGCCCAGGTCCAGAGCTGGTGCCAGGCGAAGTTGTGCAACACCGCGGCCTCAACCGCCAGACCGGTGGCCAATAGGTAGTTAAGGCCCATCACACCTTTCAGGACCACAAGCACGACTAATTGCACTACGATCCCCACGCCGCCGACAAGATTGAATTTCATCCAGCGCAGCGCGTGGCGGGACGGACGGCCGGATTTCATGAGAGTGTCTCTTCGCGGTAAAGGTGCAGTGTGTGCCGGGCGACGTTGTACAGCAGCATCGCCACCATCCCCGCAATCCCGATTGCACCGCCGACGTTAAACAAAAGATAGTGGCCGCCCAACAGGCTTACCTGCGCCGGGCGGTAAAGCACATACAGGTTGCCGATCAGCAGCAACAGGCGCAGCTCGGTGGGGCTCATCTTCCAGAGGGAGAGATGGAAGGTCCCAATCGTGTAAGTCGCCAGGTAGGTTTCAATCGACAGAAGGAAGTAAGCGACGGTGAGGCCGGCGGCTATCCAGGAACTCATGAACCCGGAAAGGCCCAAACCTCCAAGCAGAAGAAGCGTGCCCACGGCGTCGACCACGTGATCGACGTAGAAGCCGTAGCGCGGGCGCTGGCGGTTGCGGACCCGCGCCAGCGTTCCGTCCAGGCTGTCGCCGAACCAGTTGACAACCAGAAAGAGGTTTACGGCGTGCAGCGCCCGCGGGTCGGACGAGGCGTACCAGTAACTCAACCCGGCGCCCGCCAGCGCCAGCAACCCGAGTGCGGTCAGATGATCGGAGTTTATGCGGGCCGGCATGCGCTGGGCCATCCAGACAAGGGCTCTCTTTTCGAGTGGAGCCAGGAAACTGTGTTGCGCGCGACCTGCCTCTTTGAAGCGTGGCTTGCCGGCGGGCCGCTCGTGGATGTCGCTGTATGGGAGGATCATACCGGCTGATTTGCATGCGGCAGGCCAGACGCCCGAAGATCGCGCCGACTGCCAGGGAGCAGTTTCGCGGCGGGTTGGGAACATCGTGTAATTGGAATCACTTCCGGAAGTGGCGAACCAGTTGCTCGGAGCCAAAGAGTACGTGATGCTGGAGACGGGAAATGGGTACGGACGTCAATATTTATATGCCGAAGTTGAGCGCCGGTGTCGCCTTCCGCTTACAGGGTGCCAGCCGCTTTTGGCAGTGGCCGCTGGGTACGCTGATGGTCGCTTTGCTCGCCCAACCGGCGCTCGCCCAGTTGGTGGTGAAGCTGCAGCCGGAAACACTCCGCGAGTTTCAGCATTACCAGAAAACGGTGGTCGATCCGGTGGAGCAACAGCGCACTAGCGGGCGCCGCGCGTTTCAGTGGATCGAGGAAAACCCCGACGAGCGCGAGCAGGCTCGAAGCGGCCAGGTGGTGACGCACGCCTTCACCGGCAAAGACGGGCGGAGCATTTCCGGCGGCCTGATTCACGATTGGGTGGGCGCCGTGTTCCTTCCCGGTGTTTCCCTCGACCGCGCGCGCGAGTTTCTTCAGGATCAGAAGCTGCATCAAGATGTCTATCAAGAAATCACGTCGGCCCAAACTGTCTCCTGCGAGGGGAACCACTCCATCACGCGGGTCCGGATGGTCAAGAAGAAGTATCTGACGGTGGTGCTGGACGTGGACTACGACAACACCTGGCAAAGCCCGGGCGCGGGTCGCTGGGTGCTTCGGTCGCACACCCGCCACGTGAGGGAGGTGCAAAACGCGGGAACGCCGGATGAGCATGCCTATCCGGAGGATGAGGGCCACGGTTTCCTGTGGAGAATGAACTCGGTATGGCGCCTGCGAGAAGCCGATGGCGGAGCCTGGGTGGAGCTGCGCGTGGTCTCCCTCAGCCGCGACGCGCCGTCGAGCCTGGGTTGGATTATCAAGCCGCTGATCCGTCAGTTTCCCGCCGATTCCATCGAGTCCACCTTGGAGGGAATGCGAAACGCGCTGCGAGGCGGCCAGGCGGTGACCGCCAACCGGTGACGGGTGCGTTCGTCGATAGCAGGTTATATACTGGCCGCGATCGGGACCCGGCGTTTGATTCGTCCGGAAAGAGGATTCATGCGACTGCTGAAACTGTTTTTGATTCTGGCGCTGGCGGTTACCGCCTTCGCCGCGGACCCCAGCGGGAAATGGGTTGCCAACTTCGAGAGTGAAAACGGCTCGATGGAGTTGACCTTCAACTTCAAGGTGGACGGCGACAAGCTGACCGGGACCGTTACCGGCCCACAGGGCGACCTGGCGATCAGCGATGGAAAGGTGGACGGCGACAACATCACCTTTACCGTGGAAACCAGCGATTTCAAGATTGTCCACAAAGGGACAATTTCGGGCGACGAGATGAAGCTGAAGTTCGAATTCGGCGATCAACAGATGGAGATGACGGCGAAGCGGAGCAAAACGTAGGCGCGGGAATTCGCGCTACATTTCCACCTTTTTCAATTGCTCGTTCCAACGCACGCGCCGGCCGTGCTTGAGCGACAGGTTCGCCAGTTGCGAAACCAGGGCCGCACGGAAACCGAGGGCGACCGGCGCCGTTGGAGTCTTGCGCGTCCGGACGCACTCGAGGAAGTTGGCCACGTGCAGGTCGGTGGCGTAGCCGAACCCCTTTGCCGAGCTCTTCGCGATGGCGACGGTGTCTTCGGCGCCTTGGAAGTACACCTTCAGATCTTCCCGGCCAATGTCCATGCGAGCTTTTCCACCGTCCAGGTGCGCCTTCTGGTCGTTCCGCGTTTTGTACTTCATCGCGGCGTAATTAATGGAAAAGGTGGCGATGAAGTCTTCCGGGTATTCGGCGGTGGCGGTCACCGATTCGGGCGTATCGCCGATGAGCGCGTGCGGCTTGCCGGCCGCCGCGGTAACCGCCAGCGGATCGCTCGCATTCATCAGCAAATGGATACCGTCGAAGGTGTGGGCGCCCTGGTCCGCCAGGATGCCGCCGGCGTAGTCGGAGTACAACCGCCAGCTTCGGAAGATGCGCGGGTTGAGCGGGATGCGCTTCTTCACCGGACCCTGCCACTGTTCCCAATCGAGCGGGCCGTCCAGCTTTGCCGGGGCAACCGGGCCGAGCTGCGTGTTCAGCCACCAGGCGCGGACCATGTGCACCGTGCCCAGCGTGCCGGCCGCGACAATTTTGCGTCCTTCGAGAAAAACATCGTGGCTGCGGCGCTGCATGCCCACCTGCACGACGCTTTTGGAATGCGCCGCCGCTTCCAGTAATTCCACGCCTTCCTCGGGCGTCTGGCAGAGTGGTTTTTCGACGTAAACATCCTTGCCGGCGGCCAGCGCATCGAGCAGCATCCGGTAATGCCAGTGTTCCGGAGTGGCAATGACGACAGCCTGGACGGAAGGGTCGGCCAGCAGTTGCCGGTAGTTGCGGTAAGCCTTGGCGCCGGCGCCCTGCGCGGCCGAAGCGACGGAAAGCGCGCGTTCGAGGTTCGGCTCGTAGACGTCGCAAAGAGCCGTGACACGGACCTCCGGGTTCTTCAGAAACGTCGAAAGCAGCAGCGTGCCACGCCCGCCGGTACCGATGACGGCGACTCCGATGTGCTCACCCGGCGCGGGCTGGGCGGCCAGCACGGCACCACTGGAAAGAAGAAAACTGCGTCTGTCGAGGATCACTTCGCACCACCTGGCAACTGGAATCAAAGAAGACTACAACCAAGAATACTCGCATTCGGCGGCGTGGTGCGGGTCGCAGCCGGTCACGAATCACCGATGCCTGGGAAGCTTGTACTCTGCCGGTTCGGCGCCGTTCAGGCTCGATTATTCTACATCGGCTAAACTATGTGCATCCACCGACGGCTGCTCTCTTCCGAGAGGACGCGTCCCTGGCGAAGCTATCGAACTGGACTTGGCAAATACGGAGCGCACATGGAGCCGAAATCCGCAGCGCGAAAACGTTTCGAAGCCGCTTGCGATGACATCATCGAACTGAGCCATCGTATCCACGCCCACCCGGAATTGGGCTTTGAGGAGGAGAAGTCGTGCGGTTGGCTCTGCGAAGCGCTGGCCGACGCCGGTTTCGCCGTCAAAAAGGGCATTTGCGATCTTCCCACGGCATTTACAGCTCAATTCGGATCGGGCCCTCTGAACATAGGCATCTGCGCAGAATACGATTGTCTGCCGGGTATAGGGCACGCCTGTGGGCACAACATCATCGCTGCCTCGGCTGTGGGTGCGGCACTTGCCGTGGCGGAAGTGGCGGACGAAATCGGCGTTACTGTGACAGTGCTAGGCACGCCGGCCGAGGAGGTGGGCAACGCGAGCGGCAAGATTCTGCTGCTCGAGCGCGGAGCCTTCCGGGGTATCCATGCCGCCATGATGGTGCATCCCGCGCCGTTCGATATGCTGCGGGCAAAGATCATTGCCGCATCTATGTTCGAGATTCACTACACCGGAAAGGAATCCCACGCCTCCGCTTTTCCCGAGCTGGGTATCAACGCGGCCGATGCGCTCACCATCGCGCAGACAGCGGTTGGCCTTTTACGCCAGCATATCCGTTCCACCGATCGAATCCATGGCATTATCACGAACGGCGGCGCCGCCCCTAACGTCGATCCCAGCGCACACTTCCGCCAGGTACATCATTCGATCCGAAACCCTGGACCAATTGGTCGAATTGCGCCCCAGAGTTCACCGCTGCTTTGAGGCAGGCGCCATTGCCACGGGGACAAAACTGGCGATCGCCGGCGGCGATAAGCCGTATGCTGAAATGCGCCACGACGATGCCATGGCGAGCTTCTATCGCAAAAACTCGGAGACCCTTGGGCGAACGTTTCCAAATCTGGGCGAGTGGGAAACCCGACCCACCGGTTCCACCGACATGGGCAACGTGTCTCTGGCCGTGCCGGCAATCCATCCGATGATCGGTATCAATTCCCTGCCTGCAGTCAACCATCAGCCGGAATTCGCAGCCCACTGCATTACACCGGATGCGGATAAGGCACTCCGGGACGGCGCCTTGAGCATGGCATGGACCTGTATTGACATGGCACTTGACGGCAACGTTCGGGAACGCCTGATGGCTCGCGCGTAATCGGCCACCCTTCCACTATTTTTTTGCGGAGCCCCGGCTCAGCGCCAAACCGCGAATTGGAAAAAGTAGCGTACGAGTACGCCGTAAGGACTTGGACGCTTTCGGATCGGCTAAACTTAACGCTGACACCCGGATGCCACTGCAGCCAGAACAAAGACTCGGACCTTACGAAATCATTGCGTCCATCGGTGAAGGTGGAATGGGCGAGGTGTACAAGGCACATGATCCACGCCTGAAGCGCGACGTTGCGATCAAAGTCTCCGCCGCGGCCAGTGCCGCAATCCGGCGAGAAGGTGTATAACATACGCTTTCCCCCCGACGCGCGCTGGATCGTCTATGAGGCGTACGGCGCGGGCAGGGCCACGGGAGGAATCTAGGTCCAGCCCTTCCCCGGTCCCGGCTTGCGCCGTCAAATTTCCGCAAGCGGGACGTTTCCGGTGTGGCGTAAGGATGGGCGGGAGATCGTGTTTCTGGATCGCAACCAAGTGTGGTCGATTGAAGTGGAGCGGGCTGGTGCGGATCTGACCTTTTCCACACCGAAGCCGCTATTCAAGGTAGGCATTCCAGGCGGCGTGCAGGATATCAACCCGCTCGCCGTCAACTGCGACGGCTCACGCATCTACCTGCCGCAACAGGTGGAACAGGCCGACACCGACGTGATCCGCATCCGCACTGGCTGGTGACGAGCGGTTCCCAACAACAACGGGTTGGAAGCGGATAAGATAATTAAGATGGCAGTGGAACCGGATTGGCGCGATCGAAAAGTCGACCGCACGGCAGTTTCGGTCGCCAGCATGACCGACCCCGACGACGCGCTGGAATTCTGGCTGACGCGATCCGTCTCGGAGCGCCTGGAGGCTCTCGAACTGGCCAGGAGAATCTGCCATGGCGAAGCTGCAGCTACCGCGCGACTTCAAAGAATTCTTGAAGTTGCTGAGCTCAAATAGGGTCGACTACCTCCTCATCGGTGGATATGCGGTCAACATCCACGGCTATGTCCGCATGACGAACGATATGGATGTCTGGGTCCGGCCGGCGCCTGATAATGCCGAGCGGGTGCTGCAAGCCCTTGCCGACCTCGAAAATCTTCCACACTAAGTTGCCGATCTCCCTCACTTCCCGTCGACTGTGCCAATCATCTGCACCTCGATGCGATTGCTTCTACTCATTGGCTTGGCCGAGGCGGGAATCGAATGTCCGAAACGCTGACCTACTTGTGGGGACGTTCGCGGGTAAAAGGGTCTCGCTGCACTTCGTAAGCGGGGTTTTGTTTGAGGAACACTGCCAATGGACGCAAGTCCACGGCCCGCCGAGCCGCCTCCGGTGATGGACTGGTCACCTCATCGCGACGACCTCGCCGCGCGGAGGGGCGGAGAGCCGACCTGGAGGCGGTCAGGTATATACTTAGGGCGATCCGGGAAGCCAAAACGGAAATCCCGGTGGAACCGCAAGTCGTGACCGAAAGCGTCCGGCACATCACAGCACTGGAGGTTAGCTCGTGAAGTCAGTTTCCCTGGGCCGGCGCGAGTTCCTGGCCGGACTCGCCGCGCCGGCATTGATGCAGGCACAAACCCGACCGGCGCGCACGGTGGAGCAGTGGGGCATGTATGAAGCGGCGGTGAAGGGCCCCTCCGGCGGCAATCCGTTCGTCGACGTCGAGTTCGGCGCACGGTTCCGCAATGGCGCGACTGAGAAGGTAGTCGACGGTTTCTACGATGGGGAAGGTGCCTACCGGATGCGGTTCATGCCGGAAAGCCAGGGCGAGTGGAGTTACCAGACCGTCAGCAACGCACCCGAACTGACCGGGCTGACCGGTTCCTTCAAGTGCGTGCCGCCGTAGGCAGGCAATCACGGTCCGGTTCGCGTGAGCAACACTTTTCACTTCCGCTACGCCGACGGCACGCCGTACTTCAGTTCGGCACCACCTGCTACGCCTGGGTGCACCAGGGCGACGCGCTTGAGCGGCAGACGCTGGAGACCCTGCGGGGCGGCGCCGTTCAACAAGCTGCGCATGTGCGTCTTCCCCAAGAGCTACCGCTACAACGCCAACGAGCCGCGAGCTATCCTATCCCGTTCGCAAGGCCGGCGGACTCGGGCACGGCCAGCCAGGGCACCGTCGACTGGGAGTTCGACGCCGCTTCAACCCGGCCTTCTTCCACCATCTGGAACAGCGCGTCCGCCAGCTGCTCGCCGAACTCGGCATCGAGGCGGACCTGATCCTGTTCCACCCCTACGACCGCTGGGGCTTCGCCAACATGGGCGCCGCGAACGACGATCGCTACCTGCGCTACGTGTGGCCCGGCTGGCGGCTTTCCGCAACGTCTGGTGGTCGATGGCCAACGAGTGGGACTTCATGCGCCGCAAGACGCATGGCCGACTGGGACCGCTTCTGCGGCATCGTCCAGCATCACGACCCCTACGGCCACCTGCTCGGCATCCACAACGGCGGCAGCGAAGCCGAAGTGCTCTACGATCATTCCAAGCCCTGGATCACCCACGTCTCGCTCCAGAGCAGGCACCTCATGACGGGCGCGGCCATGCGCGAGAAGTACAGCAAGCCGGTGATCTTCGACGAGTGTTTCTACGAGGGCAACATCCCGCAGCGCTGGGGCAACATATCGGGCCACGAAATGGTGCACCGCTTCTGGCTGGGCACGGTGAACGGCTGTTACGTCGGCCACGGCGAGACGTATCTGGATCCGAACGACGTGCTGTGGTGGTCCAAGGGCGGGGTGCTGAAGGGCGAAAGTCCCGCGCGCATCGCTTTTCTCAGAAGGATTCTGGAGGAGGCGCCGATGGACGGGTTGACGCCGGTCCGGAACCCGTACTACCCTGCCGCCGCGATCAAGGGTAAGTACGTCCTACACTATCTGGACATTCACCAGCCGCGCGAATACCCGCTGCCCCTGCCGGCCGAAGGCCGCTGGAGCGTGGACATCCTCGACCCCTGGGAGATGACCGTCTCACCGGTCCCCGGCACGCACACCGGGCGTGTAAATCTGAACCTGCCAGGCAAGCCGTACCAGGCCATCCGCGTCAAGCGCGCGGTGTAACGTGGCGCACGGCCCCGGGCGGGCTGCGTCCCCATTGCCAGGACGCATGGAGTTTGAGCATTTCCCGGGGTAGCAGAGAACTTCGGCCGACACCCCACTCTTCTCCGCAAAAAGTCCATCCGGCTCAAGACGAACGCTATCTGAACAGGCCTGAGGTCGATCTGCTACCAATTACCGACAGTCGAGAAGGCGTCGAGAAACCATTCTCGCCCTTTGAAAAAGTAGTCTCCGGGTGGCGCGTAAGTCGGGAGCAATCCGGAAGCAGGTGGATTCACTTCTACGGAACGACGACAGACCAGCCAACTGGATCGGTGAACGCAAGAGCGTTTCACACGCTCCGGCATGGCGCCTCTATTTTGCACTAGGGCTGTCGTCGGCCTTCAGGTCACCGAGTGCGTATTGAATCCCCGCAAGCATATGAGCGACAAAGGGCCGCAAGTAGTACACCTTCTCATCGTGGCCGTGCGCCTCATAGAACACGCGGCCATTGCCCACGCGCTGAATGTAGCTCAACGCGTAATCGCCGTCAGTACGTCTTGTGGCGGCCGGCTCTTTGGCTTTGTCTTCCGCGCTCATTTTGGCGTAGTTTATGCTGGTAAGGACGTGTACCCGCTTTCGGCTGAATGAGTCTTGCGCAAACGTATAGGTCTCGTCCACGATTTCGAAGCCGCCGGGTGGGAACATGACAGTCAGCGGACTGTGGGGATCGTCGACCTTCACGGGGATCAGGGTCGGGTAGCTCCAGTGGAATTTGAAGAACCCGCCGATCATTTCGTTGAACTCCGGCCATGTGCCGGTCACCGCAGGGCCCTTGGTATGGTAGCTGTCGGTAGCGGCGTGGATGCCGACTAAGCCCTTGCCGCTTTTGACAAAGTCAAGGAGCGCCCGTCGGCGAAGGTCCGTGGCAGCCTTGTCGTTCGGGTCGTCCAGAAATTCGCCAGTGGTGCTGTCAAGGAAGATGGCGTCATATCGCTTCAGGTTTTCAGGCGTGATCGCCCCCGCGTCGTAGGTGATGGTAGTCATCCAGGCGCCGGTCTTGTCTCCCAGGTATTCAACCATCTTCGCGGCCAGCGGGATAGACGTGTGCACCCAACCGACGGCTCGGCCGAGCACCAGCACATGGCGCAGGCTCTGAGGCGTGACGTAGGGCTTCTCCGGCAGCGCGGCCATCATGGCCGAGATGTCGGCGGGATAGGCAAATTGTCTTTGCGGACAGCCTTGGCTGAAACCCCCGCTAAATCCTTCCGCCGGGCAATTCGCGGGTTTCCCTGTAACAACTGCTTGCTGTGCGAAAACCACAGAGCCAGTCGATACCAGGGCAGCTAACGCCACACCAATTCCAAATGCCTTCAGTTTCATAATCGAATGTCCTCCCGTACGCGCAAAAGGGAACACGTAATTATATCCCCGTTCTGCATCCGGCGATCGCCTCGGAATCCCGACTGCTGTGCAGCGGTAGCGAGAGGGACCAATCCGGGATCACTCTCATGAGTTCGGTTCCGACAAGTTGACCAGAAACGGCCTATGCGCGAATCTGGCTTGCTGAATTCGGAGTGGTTTGTCGGCTACCCTTCCATTACCTGCTTATGGAAGAATGCGCCGCAGTTCAGAACCCGGTTGCTTGTGGAAAGCCACCGGTGTGCGCGAAACGTAACGATCCTAACGCTGGCCGGGGGAAACTTGCGGGCCCAACGCGCCGGTCCGATAATCGAAGCAGGCGTTGGAGTTCGCCTTGAACCGCCCGATGTGGGCAGATGACTCCTGCGAAGGGTTCCCTTGGCAGGAGTTCTTGCTGAAACCCTTCGACAACTGAAAATCGGCGATGGAGGGTTGACGGTTTGCCAACAGCTTCGGGGCTCAACGAATCGCACCGGCGCCGCCTGCTTGCGAACGCCCAACACGCCGACAAGCTGCTCTCGGATATCGAAGGGATCCTGCAAGCGTCGGAATCGAAGTCTCCCTTTCCGAAGTACCGCCCGGATGTCAATCTGCAGCAGGACCGGCTGATACGAAGCCATATTTCCCGTTTCCGCGATCATTTGAGCCGGGTTCTGCGAGCCGTCGGGGTCGAACCCGAGGGTGCGCGGCTCGGAGCGCTGCACTCCCTTCGTGTGACGCTGGCCTTCGTTCGAATCGCCGTCCAGGAAATGGCGCCGGAGCATTTGCGCGGATATGGCGACCTGTCAGCCGATTCCGCCTCGGAGCTGCGCGGGCTGTGCGGGGAACTGGAAGGCCTGATCGACAGTCTCGAGCGCAGCCTCGCCCTCGGCGCCGCCGCCGACCTGGGGGCGCGCCTCGAACGCTTGCAGCAAACCACCAATGAAGCCGCTCTGCTTCGGACTCTGGAAAATGTCATCGGCGAAGAGGAATTGACGGAATTTCGTGCGCCGCTCCAGAGCCTGGTCGAAAAACTGGAATTGCCGGTCTTCGAGATCGCCGTTTTCGGGCGGGTCAGCAGCGGCAAATCGTCCCTGCTGAATCATGTGCTCGGCGCGGACGTGCTGCCCGTCGGGGTGAATCCCATCACCACCGTACCCACCCGGCTGGTTTACGCGGAAACACCGTCTTTAGCCGTGAGTTTGGCGGACGGGCGGCAGAAACGGCATCCCATCGCCGACCTGGCGCAGTATGCCAGCGAGGAGCAAAATCCCGGCAACCGCCTGGGTGTCAGCAGATTGGTGGTGGCGCTTCCAAGTCCCCGGCTGCAGGATGGGTTGGTGCTTGTGGACACGCCGGGTCTGGGTGCGCTGGCCACCGCCGCGGCGGCGGAGACGTGGTCTTACCTGCCCCAGTGCGACCTCGGCATTTTGCTCATTAACGCCGCATCGCCCATCGGTGAGGAAGACCTGAGTACCATCCGGGCGCTGTTCCAGGCCGGCATCCCGGTGATGGCACTGCTCAGCAAAGCCGATCTGCTGACGCCCGGCGACCGGCGGAAAGCGATGGACTACACGAAGAAAGAGGTGCTCGAGAACCTGGGCATCGCGATCGAAATCGATCCCGTGAGCACACTCCTGCGGGAAGCGGAGCTGCTCGAGAACTGGTTTCGCCAACGGCTGGCGCCCCTCTATGCGCGCCATCGGGAACTGGCGCGCCAGTCCATTCAAAGAAAGTCCGGGGCGCTGCGGGAATCGGTGATGGCGGCGCTCGATTCCAAGCTGGGTACGGCCGCGCCCGAGGAGCCGGAGATTACGGCGTCTTTCGAAGAAGTGGAGCGGCAGCTCCGCGCGGCGGCGGGGGTTATCGAGCAAACGCGCCGCTTCTGCCTGGATGCCAGCTACGAGGTCCGCTCCCTCAGCCAGATCGCGCTGCGCCGATCGGTCGAATCGGTTCTGGAGAGTTGGGATGCCCTCGAGACGGCCGGGCCGGCCTGCACGGAGCAGATCCGTGAAGTCTCCGAGAAGCTTGCCGCGGAGGCCGCTTCGCAAATTGCAGGCCGCTTGCGGAGCCTGGCACGGCAGCTTCAAGACGCGGTGACCCTGGCAGCCGAAGCACTGCGCAGCGAGCCGAATCCGTTGGAGGGGCACCTGGGGGAATCCGTACGCGAGATGCCGCGATTCGAAGCGGCGCTGCCCGAAATCGCCGTCGCTCCGCCGTGGTTCCAACCGTCCCGAAGCTTCACTCGTGGTTGGCTGGCGCGGAAACTCGATCGTGCGGCCGGGGCGGAGCTGCAAACCAGCTTTGACAGGTACGGGCGCGGTCTCGAAGCGTGGGTCCGGCGGGTGGCGGCCGAGCTGCAGTCCGGATTCGATGCGCGAGCCGACTCGAGCCGCGCTCAGATTGCGAGGCTCATCAGCCGCAAGTCTCTCTCCCACGAAGAAAGAACCCGCCTCGAACGCCACCTGGCCGAATTGGCGGACGCCGCGGCGGTTACACAAACTCCATCAGCGCGTCCATCCGAAGCGGCAGAAACTTGATGTGGCGGCCGTCCTGGTATTCTGGCCGGCGGGCCATGCGGCACATGGCGAGAATCTGACCGGGATTGCCGCGCGCGGCTGCCAGCGCCTGCAAGCGGAATGCATCGAGATCGAGCGACTCCAGGCCGTAGAGCCGCGATGCAAAATCGAACAGGCTGTACGCCTCGGCACGCGTCAAGGGCGCCAGAGCGATCTCTTCGCGGGGGTCCCAGAGAAGTTTGTGGAGGTGTCCCAGACGCTCCCGCGACGCGGAGGTGACGATGAGGCAGGCCCGTGGGACGTAATAGACCTGCTGCAGGAAGCGATACATCCGCGGGTCGGCGGCGGCGACATCCTCGAGCACCAGGCACTGCGGCCGCTCGCGTAGCGCCTCCAGGACGGCGAACTTCAGAGCGGCGCTGGTTGCGCGGCCAATGGGACAGGACAGCCGTTCCGCCAGCTCCACCAGCAGTTGATGCAGCACCGGCAGCGATTGCACGGCCACGAACGGTTGCCCGGAAAGCACAAGCGCTTCCTCGATGAGCCTTGTTTTTCCGATCCCGATGGGGCCGGTAATCAAGCGGGACTTGCGGTCGCACAGCGCGGCGACGAGACTCTGCACCTCGTCCTTGCGGCCGATCAACGGGGCCTGCCCCTCCCCAAATGCTCCGAATTGAGTCGAAGTCTCCTTCATGCTCGGAAAGCTGATAGTGCGCCCGGTCTCCTGTTCAACTGCCTTGTGGTTTGCTGGGGCCTGGCTGGAACCCCCACAGCGGAAACCACCGCAGGAGTCATTGGCCATCGAGGACGGCGTTAAGCGAACTCCACCGCTACTTGCGACTCCAATATAAGCCGGCCGCGCGGAGCATTCAAGTGCGCACCGGACGCCGGTTGCCTTTGGCCGGCTCTCCGGGTATAGGCGCCCCCTGCGGGAATGGCGAAAACGGCATACCATAAGATCCATGCGATTCAGAAAAGGCTTGCTCGCGGTGTTGGCCTCCATGATCTGCGCCACCGTTGCGGTGGCCGCGGAGAACACGCTCACTCCCCAGGAAAAGAAGGACGGCTGGGTGCTTCTGTTCGACGGCAAGACGTTTGCCAACTGGCGGAATCCGCTGAAAGAGACCCCACCCGGCGACGCGTGGGTGATTGAGGACGGGTGCCTGCACACCGTCAAAAACCCGCACATCGCCGAGGACCTGGTATCCGAAAAATCGTATCGCGATTTTGAATTGCGGTTCGACTGGCGCATTTCGGAAGGCGGCAATTCCGGCGTGAAATACCGCATCCAGCGAATGGTGTTCATGGATTCTTCCAAGGAACAAAAAGGGCCCGGCGGCTGGGAAGGCCTGGTGGCGCGCGAAGTGGCCAATCCGCGGTCGGTCCGGTCGGAGCTGGCTCCCACGTCGACGGGCAGCTATTTCGCCATGGGATTCGAATTCCAGCTCATCGACGATCTGCGGCACCCGGATGCCAAAAGAGGCACCACGCACGGGACTGGCTCGCTCTATTCCATGATCGCGCCGACGGCCAAGGCGGCCCATCCGGCGGGCGAGTGGAACCATTCGCTGCTGGTGGTGAAGGGCGACCACTTCGAGCACTGGATCAACGGCGTGCGGGTGTTGAGCGGATCGCTCGACTCGCCGGAAGTAAAAGCGGGCGCAATGGAGCGATGGGGCAAATATCCCGAGATCGCGAAGCTGTTCACCGAACCCAAGCCCGAAGGACCCATCTGCCTGCAGCATCACGGCGACCTGGTGTGGTTCCGCAACATCAAGATCCACGTGCTGAAGTAAAAGAACCTGGTGCCAGGTGAGACAGGCTTTCATCGCCTTTTCCGCGGATTGCGGGGCATGGAACAGTGCCTCGGCCGCCAAGCCGGCCGCGATGAGGGCAGCGCAAGCATCCAGGTCCGCCCGGGCGCGATCGAGCCACTCCCGCGTCTCTGCAACCAGAGTCTCATGCTGACTCATACAGCAGCCTCCCCTCGCGAACCACCGTGGCCGGTAGCGATGCCCTGACGTAGGCCGCCCGGCGTTCGAAATCACTTCGTCGCCAGGGAATCACGTCCTTTGGAACACCGAATCCGGAAAGACGCGAATATACCTCGCTGCTGCGCATCAGCGATTCCGGCGTCTCATCTGGCACCACTACCAGGAAATCAAGATCGCTGTCCTGACCCGCTTCCCCGCGAGCCTCCGAGCCGAAGAGGTAAATGCGAACCGGCCGGTAAAACTCCACCAGTCGCCGCGTCATTTCGTCGATGACTTCCTGTTTCGAGAGTTGAACCTGCATGATTGGATCGTCCGCCGCTTCTCCGAGATTATCGCAGTTCAGGCTCTTCGGACGGCATGGTTGGTCACACCCGGACAGGATGCATGTCTGCAACCCGGCAGATTTCCGAGTGGCCCGCAGGGGGGTGTATGGGCCGGCCTGGACATTTCGCTCATTCGTGGACGAGCGTCAGAGCCAGAGAGCCGGGCAAATATGACGGCCTGGTGTGGTTCCGCAACATCAAGATCCACGTTCTCAAATAGGCGGCGCCGTGCCGTATACTGATGCGTAGTGCGAGGCAACCCGCCTCACTGGGTCCCCGATGCTCTATCTTTGTCGCGCGCCGAGCCCTCCGCTCGATCAGTTCATCGAGTCGATCTGGTACTGCGAGAATGGGCCGAAACCGCACGCTCTGGAACGGGTTCTTCCATCCGGAGCCGCGCAATTGATCGTAAATCTAAAAGAGGACCGGACGCGCCTGTATCACCCGGAGTTGGGGTCGCACCGCGTAACGGCGACGTCCGGCACGGTGCTATCCGGCGTGCAGTCGAGATATTGCGTCATCGACACGGCGGAACAGGAACACGTGCTCGGCGTGGCTTTCAGGCCTGGAGGCACGGGCCCCTTTTTCGGTGTTCCGGCGCACGAGACGCGGGATGCCCATATCCCGCTGGATGTGTTGTGGGGCCGTCGCGCGGCCAGCCTGCGCGAGCAGTTACTGGAGGCGTCCGGCCCGTATGCAAAACTCAATGCGATGGAGCGCACGCTGGCGGGCATCCGGAGTCACTCCGAGGTGCATCCCGCGGTGGCTTTTGCGATCGAGCATTTCGGCAGGCAGCCCCACGAGGCCAGCATCGCGGCTGTGACGGGAGCAATCGGACTGAGCCCCAAGCGCTTCATCGAGCGGTTCAAGGCCTCAGTGGGCGTGACCCCCAAACGCTACTGCCGCATCCTGCGGTTTCAGCGCGCTTTGGCCCGTGCGGAAAATGGCCGGCGTGTGGATTGGACGCGTGTCGCGGTGGACTGCGGGTATTTCGACCAGGCCCATTTCATCCACGACTTCCGCTCGTTCGCCGGCATCACGCCGGGCGGTTATCAGGCGGCGCGAACCGAATTTCGGAACCACGTCAAATTTCTACAATCCGAAACGCTTTCGTCGTGAGATGATTCGCTCATGGCCGATACAATGGAGACCTACCGGACCGTCACTCCTTACCTGGTTGTGCCCGACGCCGACGCCGAGCTCAAGTTCCTCGGGGCTGCTTTCGGCGCTACCGAGTCGCTCTGCCACCGCAACCCGGACAACACCGTGATGCACGCGGAAGTCAAAATCGGCGATTCCCTGGTCATGCTGGGCCAGGCAAACAGCCAGTGGAAAGCCCTCAGCGCGGCGTTGTATGTGTGGATCGAGAATGTTGACGAAGTCTACGCCAAGGCGCTGGCGGCGGGCGCGACCTCACTGAGCGCTCCCGAAGACAAGCCATACGGACATCGGAATGCTGGGGTCATCGACCCGTGCGGCATCACCTGGTGGATCGGTTCGCCGATCGGTGCGCCGCAGTGATAGATTGGGCCAATGAGATCGCTTCTTCTGGCGTTGGCGCTCGTCGCGGCGGCGGCGGCGCAACCGATCCGGCTGGACCCGGAGAATCCGCACTACTTTCGGTTTGAAGGCAAGCCCACCGTGTTGATCACTTCGGGCGAGCATTACGGCGCCGTGTTGAACCACGCATTCAACTATGTGCGCTACCTCGATACCCTGCACGCCGACCACTTGAACCTTACCCGTACTTTTGCCGGATCGTACCGGGAAGTGTACGGCGATTTCTCCATCGCCAACAACACGCTGGCGCCGGCGCCGGACCAGTATGTCGCTCCCTGGGCGCAGACCAACGGCAAGTTCGACCTGACGCGCTGGAATGAGGCGTACTTCACGCGTCTGAAAGACTTTCTGACGCAGGCGTCCCGCCGTGGCGTGGTGGTGGAACTGGTGCTGTTCTGCCCGTTCTATCGGGACAGCATGTGGGAAGTGAATCCCATGAACGCCGCCAACAACGTGAACGGCATCGGCAAGGTGGAACGTACCGATGTGTTCACGCTGAAGGACGCGGCGCTGACAAAAGTCCAGGATGCCCTGGTGCGCAAAATCGTCACCGAGCTGCGGGGCTTCGACAACCTGTACTACGAAATCTGCAACGAGCCGTACTTTGGCGGTGTGACGCCCGAATGGCAGGCGCACATCGCCCGGCTGATCGCGGACGTCGAATCCGGCTCCGCCCGCAAGCACCTGATCGCGCAGAACTGGGCAAACGGGTCGAAGACGATCGACAACCCGAATCCCCTGGTAAGCCTGTTCAACTTCCACTATTCGCGGCCGCCCGATTCGGTGGCGATGAACTGGAAACTCGGGGCGCGCCATCGGCAACAACGAGACGGGCTTCGACGGTCATGCCGACGCCACCTATCGCATTCAGGGCTGGGATTTCCTGATGGCTGGCGGAGCGCTCTACAACAACCTCGATTATTCGTTTACGGTGGGGCACGAAGACGGCTCCGCGGTGGTTTCCGGAACGACGCCCGGAGGCGGCAGCGCAGGCACTGCGGCGCCAGTTACGATACCTGCGCGAGTTTTTCGATCGGATCCCGTTCTGGCGGATGCAGCCCGCCGCCGCAGGCACCCTGCGCGGCCCGCAGGGAGCCAGCATCAGGGCGCTGGTGGAGCCGGAAAAACCACGCCGTGTAGGCGACATCACGGGCGCGTAGTCGAGGGCGCCCAGCCGCGCTACCAGGTGGACTCCTCGCGCCGCTCGCGGCGGATCTCGCTAATGTTGCCCGCGGGATCTTATTCAGCCGTCTGGTTGGACACGAAGACTGGAGCTGAGATGGGGGACATCTTTACGGTGGACAAGCAGGGCGGGTGGTTCCCGCTGGACTCTCCGCCCTACGCCGAGGATGTGGCGCTGCTGGTGCGAGCTACTCCGAGATAGTCAGATCGGGGCCCACCTGGTAGGTCTTACCGCCCTGGGCCGCTAACTCGACCTCCTTGCCGGCATAGCGGATCTTCACCGGCATGGATTCCTTTCCCTTGATGGTGGCGTTCACCAGCTTTCCGCCCTGCCAGGTGATGTCCACTCGAATCCGCCTCGGCCCGCAGGCCGGTCACCTTACCATTCGGCAACTCGGAAGGCAGCGCCGGGAGCAAGATACAGAAACGCCGACCTCGCCGGAGTGACCGGGTCGGGCCGGTGGGGGTGGCGTACGGGTCCTGGCTCTGAAGCAGCATCTCGGCGATGCCGGAGGTGGCGCCGAAGTTGCCGTCGATCTGGAACGGCGGATGGGCGTCGAACAGGTTCGGATAGAGCCCGCCCTTGCCCTGGGAACTCGCCCAGCGGGCGAGATCAGGTTCTGCAGGATCTTGTATGCGTGGTCGCCGTCGAGGAAGCGCGCCCAGAGGTTGACCTTCCAGCCCATCGACCAGCCGGTGGCCGCGTCGCCGCGGAACATCAGCGACTTCGGGCGGCCTTGAACAGGTCCGGCGTGCCGTAGGGCGTGATATCGTCGCCGGGGAATACGCCCCACAGGTGCGAAACGTGGCGGTGCGTGTTCTTGGGGTCGTCCTTGTCTTCCAGCCATTCCTGCAACTGGCCGTACTTGCCGATCTGGTCGGGCGCGATCCGCTTGCGCATGCTCGACGAGCTTGTCGCGCAAGTCCGCGTCGACGCCCAGAATCTCGCTGGCCGCGATAACGTCGCCGAACAGGGCGCGGATGATCTGGTGATCCATGGTGGGGCCCATCACCAGGCCGCCCTGCTCGGGCGAGTTGCTGCGGGCCGGAAATCAGCCAGCCGTGCTTCGGGTCTTCGCACCAGGTAATCGACGAAGAACTGCGCGGCGCCCTTCATCAGCGGATACGCCCGTGTCGCGCAGGAATTTCTTGTCGCCGCGTGAACAGGTAGTGCTCCCACAGATGCGTGGCCAGCCAGGCGCCGCCGGTCGGCCAGATGCCGTGGTTCGAGGCGTTGATGGGCGCCGTGCCGCGCCAGAGGTCGAAGTTGTGGTGCAGCACCCAGCCGCGGCGCGCCGTACTGTTCCTTGGCGGTCTGGCGCCCGGATCGGCCAGCTCCGTCGAGGGCGTCGAACAGCGGCGCGGTGCATTCGGCGAGATTGGTCAGCTCGGCCGGCCAGTAGTTCATCTCGGTGTTGATGTTGACGGTGTACTTGCTGTCCCACGGCGGGTCGTTCAGAGTCGTTCCAGATGCCTTGCAGATTGGCCGGCTGCCCGCCCTTGCGGCTGGAGGCAATCAGCAGATAGCGTCCGTACTGGAACAGCAGCGCGACAAGCTGCGGGTCGTTGCCGGTCGCGAAGTCGCGGATGCGCTGGTCGGTAGGCAGATTCGCCGCGGCGGTGGTGCCAAGGTCGAGCGTCACCCGCCGGAACAGCTTTTGGTAGTCGGAAACGTGCGCGTTTCGAAGTGAGCTGTAATCCTTCATGCTCGCGCTGGTGGTGTAACGGTTGTTGAGCTTTACCGGGTCGTCGCTGACGTCGCGAAAGTTCTTGAAATTGGTGGCGCCCGACAGGATCAACGTGGCGGAATCGGCGCCGGTGACCGAGATGGCGCCATTATCCAGCCCCTGGTTGCCGCCGTCCGCCTGGACAAACAACCGCGCCTCGTAGCGGATGGCCGACCGTTGCACGCCGCCCTGCATCGATAGCTCGCGCTTCGACATGGCCGGATAAACGGCGCCATTCTGGGCGCTGTGAAGGACGCACGCGGAACGAGAGCTTGCCGCCGCCGGAGATGTCGAAAGGCGCACCACGATCACCTGCGCCGGATAGCTGGAAAACACCTCCCGCCGGTAGGTGACGCCCTTCGACTGGTATTCCACGCCGGCGATGGCGGTGTCCAGATCGAGGTTGCGGCGGTATCCGGTGACGGAGGCGGGGTCCACGTCGGGGAAATCGAGCAAGAGATCGCCGAAGTCCTGGTAAGCCTTCTGGCGAAGCGGTACGCTCATGAATTCCTTCATGGCGAGATCTTCGGCTTCCTTCTGCTTCCCCTCGAACAGCAACTGCCGCAGGGTGCCCAAATACTTGTAGGCGCCCGGATGAGCGTAGTTGTGCGGCTCTCCGGTCCACAGCGTGTCTTCGTTAAATTGAATTCTCTCCTTGGCGGTGCCGCCGAAGACCATGGCGCCCAGACGGCCGTTGCCCACCGGCAACGCGTCCGTCCACTTGACGGCGGGCTGCCGGTACCACAGCGAGAGCGGCTCCTGGGGCGCGGCGGACGCCTGGCCGGCGCCCCACACCCCACTCGCGGCAGCCAGAAGAAACGCCGCCAGCCGCAATGCCTGCTTCCTCATCGGTTAGATATGTCTCCTTTCGTCACACCATTCTAGCTTCCCGGCCCTACCCGCCGAAGCTGCGTGAAGCCGGACAAGAAAACTCTGAAGACGCGCTCCGTCGGGAACCGGTTGCCAAAAGGGACAGGAAGGACTGAAAAACAGGCGCCGCGGGTTTGGAATTGCCGCCGTCCGGTCCGCTACACTGTCCTACGGACGGATCTCATGCAACCACTGTTGGCGGAGCGGGAGTGGGTGTCGCTCCAGGGCGAGTGGCTTTTCACCCTCGACCCAAACGACGAAGGTGTTCAAAAAGAGTGGTTTCGCGCCCGGCTGCCCCAAACCATTGTGCTCCCGGGGACCACCGACGAGAACCGAAAAGGCACTCGCAGCGAAGCCTGGGAGACGGACCACCTGACACGCGTCTTCCCCTATATCGGCGCGGCGTGGTACCAGCGGGAGATAAACGTGCCCGCCAATCGGCGCGTTTCGCTGTTTCTGGAGCGGACCAAGACCAGCCGGCTGTGGGTGGACCAGAACTATGTGGGAACCGAGGCGTCGCTGGTTGCCCCGCACGTCTACCCGCTCGGTCCGCTGGCGGGCGGCCGCCACCGTATTACCCTGCAGATCCACAATGCCGAGCACGCTCCCATCGGCGATCCGCACCAGATCAGCGAGCACACCCAGACCAATTGGAATGGGATAATCGGCCGAATCGGTCTTCGTCTGAGCGACCCGGTCTGGATCGAAGACGTCCAGATCTACCCCGATCGGGCCGGGCGCCGGGCGCGGGTTCGGGTGGAAATCGGCAACCAGACGGGCGGCCCCGCGGAAGGAATGCTCACGCTTCGAACCGGCGGGGATGCTTCGCCGGTCGAAACCCGATTCCGCACGGCGGAGCAGCGCACCGTCGTGGAAGCGGAATACTCCTTGGGAGACAACGCCCCGGAGTGGGATGAATTCACGCCACTTCTGCAACGAATGGAAGTGGCCATCGAGGCTTTCGGCAGGGGCCGCAAACATACCGCAAGTGGCGCGCTTTCATTCGGGTTGCGGGATTTCGCCACCGCCGGTACCCAATTCCGCGTCAACGGCAAAACGACATTCCTGCGCGGCAAGGTGGACAACTGCGTTTTTCCGCTTACCGGTTATCCGCCCATGACCACCGAAGGCTGGCTGGCCGTTTTTCGCACGGCCAAAGCTTACGGCCTCAACCACTACCGTTTCCATAGCTGGTGCCCGCCCGAGGCCGCTTTCGAAGCCGCCGACCAGGCGGGAGTCTATCTTCAGCCGGAACTGCCTAACTGGAGAGAATTCGGCGACCCCGAACACGACCTCTTCCTGCGGCGCGAAGGCGAGCGTCTTTTGCGGGCCTACGGCAACCATCCCTCCTTCGCCATGCTGTCGCTCGGAAACGAGCTGGGCGGCAGCCAGAGCCTGATGGCCACGTTCGTGAAACACTTCCGTGAGTTCGACCCCCGCCACCTCTACGCGCAAGGCAGCAACAATTGGTTTCCCGAACCGCCCGAGGGCGACGACTACTGGACTTCATTCCAGGTGAGGGGCAAGCATATTCGCGGTTCCTACGCCACCGTCGATGCACCCTTGGGTCACATTCAGACCGGCCCGCCCTCCACCATGACGGATTACTCGACGGCCATCGAAGGAATGAAAGTGCCGGTCATCTCGCACGAGGTGGGGCAATACCAGGTGGCGCCCGATTTCCGCCAGATCGCCAAATATACGGGCGTCCTGCACGCCCGCAACCTGGAGGTGTTTCGTAAACGCCTGGAGTTCGGTGGAATGCTCGACCGGGCGGGCGAATTTCACCGGGCGACCGGGACGCTGGCGGCCATCTGCTACCGGGAAGAGATCGAGGCGGCCCTGCGCACGCCCGGCTTCGGCGGTTTTCAGTTGCTCGACTTGCAGGATTTCCCCGGCCAGGGCACGGCGCTGGTTGGCATTCTGGACTCTTTCCTCGAATCCAAGGGTCTGATCGGACCGGAAAGATGGCGGGAGTTCTGTTCGGAAACCGTCCTGCTGGCCCGCATGGAAAAGTACACCTGGACCAAAAGCGAGACGTTGCGGGCCAAGGTGGAAGCTGCCCACTACGGCCCAACCGAAATTCAGGGCGCGCGCGCCAGTTGGGCGCTCCGAATCCCCGGCGTCCGCGTCTTGATCACCGGCGATTTCGAAACCGTGCCGGTCCGGCAGGGGGCCTTGACGGCGGTGGGGGAGATCCGCCTGCCGCTAACCCTGATTGAAGCGCCGGTGGAGCTGGCGCTCGATCTGTCGTTCCGGGAGACACCGATCCGGAATTCCTACAGAATCTGGGTTTATCCGGACACGGCCTCCACCGCGCCCGGAGCTGTCCACGTCACCCGGATTCTCGACGAACCCGTCTGGCGCGCGCTGCTTGCAGGCGGAAGCGTTCTATTGCTGCGGGAACCGCTCTCCCTTCGAAACGGCATCGAGGGTGCTTTCGCGCCCGACTTCTGGAATTTCGACATGTTCCGCATGTTCGCCGAGCAGAGAGGGTATCCGGTGGCTCCGGGCACGCTGGGTATCTTGTGCGACCCGGGGCACCCCGCGTTCGCGGGTTTTCCAACCGCCTTCCACGCCGACTGGCAGTGGTTCCACCTGCTGCGCAACTCGCGGACGGTGATCCTCGACGACCTGCCGCCCGGCTTCCGGCCGTTGATCGAAGTGGTGGACAACTACCAGCGCGGACACCGGCTCGGCGTGATGTTCGAAGTCCGCGCCGGCGCCGGCAGGCTGCTGGTTTCCACCATCAATCTGATCGCGGAGCGCGACCGGCCGGAGGCGCGACAATTGCTTTCAAGCCTGCTCGCCTACATGAACTCTCCGCGGTTCAACCCCTCCACCGATGTCGCACCCGGCCTCCTGCAGCAAATCCTCGAATGATGCGAGGGTACTATAATATTGCCCATGCTGAAAACGCTGTGTTTGTTGCTGGCGCTCGGGGTGGCGGCGGCCGCCGCGGTGAGAATCGAGAAGGTCGACTACAAGGGGTGGCCGGACAGCTATCGCATCTCCAACGGGGAAGTGGAGCTGGTGGTGGTCGGCGACATCGGTCCGCGCATCATGCGCTACGCGTTTGTGGGCGGCCAGAACCTGTTTAAGGAATTCGAAGAACAGCTCGGCAAAAGCGGCGAAACCACTTACCAGCTTCGCGGCGGCGCCCGGCTGTGGGTGTCGCCGGAAACGCTGGCAACCAGTTGGGCTCTGGACAATGTGCCCGTGAAGGTGTCCATCCGCGGCGACGCGCTGGAGGCCACCGAGCCGGTCGAGCCTACCACCGGCGTTCAGAAGCAGATTATCGTCCGGATGTCTCCGTCCGGGACGAACGTGGAAGTGGTCCATCGCATTTACAACCACACGCCTTGGGCCATTGAGCTGGCGCCGTGGGCGATGAGCATGATGGCTCCGGGCGGGACGGCGATCACGAAGTTTCCGCCGCGCGGCAAGCACCCCCAGGATCTGGCGCCGACCAATCCGCTGGTGATGTGGGCCTACACCAACCTTTCCGACAAGCGCTTCGGTTTTTATCAGAAATACCTCACGCTCAAGCAGGACGTAAACAACGCGGTTGCGGAGAAAATCGGCCTGTTTAATAAAGACACCTGGGCCGCCTACCTGCTGGGCACCGACCTGTTCGTCAAGCAGGCGAGCGCCGATCCGTCGAGCACCTACCCGGATTTCGGCTGCTCGTTCGAGACCTTCACCGACAACACCTTTCTCGAAATGGAGACGCTGGGGCCGCTTCAGAAGGTTGCTCCGGGCGGCTATGCCGAGCATATCGAACGCTGGAGCCTGCACAAGGACGTGCGAATGCCCGTGTGGAACGAACAGTCGCTGGATGAGTTGATGGGGCGTCTGGCGAAATAAGTGCTGTGAGAATCAGCCGAAGAAGCGCGATGGGTCTGATGGCGGCCGAACGCGCTCCGGCCAGGGAGGTTTATGATGCGCCGATTTTTCCCGATGGCTGTGTTGGCGGCCATCCTTGTCCCGTGTCTCGCGACTGCGGCACCCGTTCGCGCGGTGTTCAGCGGCACGTCCCAGGAACACCAGTGGACGTTGAAGGAGCTGAATCCCGACCTGCCGTCAGACTGGTCGGGCTACGATTTTCTGGTTCTGGAGATGCGCCACTCATCGGCGCACCGCTACGAGCTGCGCCTGGTGGACGGCGACGCCGTTCGCCGCATCCGCATGCAGCCGTTCGAGGGCGCGCTGGTGCGGATTGCCGTGCCCCTGAAGTACTTCCGGCGCCAGGATCGCGAGGGCATGGACTTGGCGGCCCTCGGAAACAAGCCCCGCAAGGCGTTTTGGATGGGACCGCAGGGGCCCTACGGCGACCTCAAATCGGTTTCCGCGCTGGGGCTGTGGATGGAATACCCGGTGGGCAATCCGTCAATCGAAATCCGGTCGGTGCAGCTCGCGAAAACGGATCCCGGCGATGAGGTGTTGGAACCGAAGCCGCTGGTAGACCAGTTCGGGCAGTGGATTCCGGCGGAGTGGCCGGGCAAGGCGAAGACGGTGGCCGACCTGCAACACGATTGGGCGGTGGAAGAAAAGGAGCTCGGGCCCGGCGATTACGACTACTGCCAGTACGGCGGCTACAAGTCCACCAAAGCCAAGGCGACCGGGTTCTTCCGCGTCGAGCAGGTGGACGGGCGCTGGTGGTTCGTCGATCCCGACGGCCACTTGTTCTTTTCCACCGGGGCGGACGTGATGGTGGATTGGAACGGCACCAACGTCGAGGGGCGTGAAGACTTATACGAAGCGCTGCCGCCTTCCGGTCTGCTTCCGAGCGCGTCTCGAGGGCAAGGGGGTTCGAACGCCTCGTTTTATTCCTGGAACCTGCTGCGCCGATTTGGCCCGGAGTGGAACGCCAAGTGGGTCGACTTCACGCTGCGGCGCATGACCGATTGGGGCTTGAACACCGTCGCCAACTGGTCGGACGCCCGTCTCTGGGACGCCCATCGGAAGGCCTACGTGGTCATCCTGCGCGGATGGGGGATGGAAACCGGCGTGATGGGCATGCCCGACGTGTTTTCGCCGGAGTTTCCGGAACAATGCGACCGCGCGGCGGCGCAGCAGTGCGCCCCCCGAAAGGACGACCCATACCTGCTCGGCTACTTCATCGCCAACGAGCCGCCCTGGCCGGGGCGCGAATCGCTGCTGGTGGACGCCATTCTGGACGGACCCACCACGGCGACACAGGCAGCCTTGAAGGCATTCCTGCAGAAAGGCGACACGCCCGCCAGGCGAAAGATGTTCGTTTACCTCGCCTTTGAGAAGTTTCTGGCCGCCACCTGCCTGGCCATCCGCAAGAACGATCCGAATCACCTGAACCTGGGTCTTCGTTTCGGCAACAAGGCGCCCGAGGAGATGCTGAGAGCATCGAGCGTTTTCGACGTCTTCAGCATGAACAGTTACAGCTACGCGGTGAATCCGCAAGACGTGGAAACGGCGAACCGGCTGACGGGCCGGCCGGTGATGATCGGCGAATTCCACTTCGGAGCGCTGGATAGGGGCCTGGCGCCGGGTTTGCGGCAGACGCGCAACCAGGAAGAGCGTGGTGTGGCCTACCGCTACTACGTGGAACAGGCGGCCTCGCAGCCGGCGCTGATCGGGACGCACTGGTTTGAGTGGGTGGACGAGCCGGCCACCGGCCGCCACGACGGAGAGAACTACAACATCGGCATGGTGGACGTGACCGACCGCCCCTATCGAGAGATGGTAGACGCCATCAAAGCGACGAACAAACGCCTGTACGCGGTGCACGCGGGCAAGGAGCCGCCGGTGAGCCGCAAAGCCGAGATCCAATAGGACTTCCGACATCAGGTAGGGGATGAAGGCGGGAACTAATCTTCACTTTGAAGTCACAATTTCAGCCCAGTAGGTGAGTAACAGATAAAGGAACAAGTTTGCCTGTCTCGGTGTCTGAACGACTGACGACACACGGCGGCAAGATGTGGGTGCCGCGGCATGTTACTCGCCCGGTGCACGAACTGACAGTGCCGGCCGTTTTCGGGATGGAGATGTATGGAACCCTCCACGTATTACCCGTATCTTTCCGAAGCGGTGAGAGATTCCTGTTATGCCTATTTCGATTCCCTGGCAGCCAGACAGTGGCCGGCTGCCTCGGAAACACGAATGGTCCCGACAACCTACGGCGCATCGTTCGTTCGCGTCGACGGCCCGGCCAACGCGCCGCCGCTGGTCCTGCTGCACGGCGCGACGGCAACATCCCTGATGTGGGCGCCGAATATCCGGACACTATCTACCGAGTACCATACCTTCGCTCGTCGACCAGATGGGAGAAATCGGCCGGAGTGTTTGCACCAGGCCGCTCCCGTCTCTCAACGACTTACTCACCTGGCTGACTGAGCTATTCGACGGGTTGGATCTGCGAGACGGAGTCAACCTGGCGGGTATGTCTTATGGGGGAGCGTTGACAGCCCAATACGCGCTGCATTTCCCCGAGAGACTCAACAAAGCCATCCTGCTCGCACCCGGCAACACTGTTCTGAGAATCGGGACCCTGTGCCTGGCGCGCCTGATGTTGACCGCGATTGCCCCCCGCACGTGGTCGCCTTCGCTGATTCGCTGGATGTTTGCGGATATCGTAAGGAAAGATCCTGAATGGGCTGACGCGACAACCGAACTGATGTCCATCAGCATGAAAAGTCTTCAGCGCCACAAGGTTGTGTTTCCACCCGTGCTGACCGATGCGGAATGGGGCAGCCTGAAGGTGCCGGCGCTGTTTCTGGTAGGCGAACACGAAAAGATCTATTCCGCCGAAAAAGCGGTGCGTCGCCTGAAACGAGTGGCTCCCCGGGTGACCGCGGAGATTATTCCCGGCGCCGGTCACGATTTGACGTTCGCACAGGCGGAGATGGTCAACCAAAGGATCCTGGAATTCCTGAACCCCAAGCCTGCGACATCAAAGATGTCTGAAGCGCGAGCCTGCTGAGGAAACGAGTCGTTCCGTAAGGTCACGGAAGCGGGGACCGGCAGCCGTTCGAGCCGCGATCGAGCGGCATCGGAGTGTGGACAATGCCGCAGGGGAGTGCGGGATCGATGGCGGACGACGCGTAATATGGAAGCTGGATCTACAACGCTGGCGCTGGTGGCAAGGTCCGGGTTGCCTCTCCGGAAGTCCGATTCTGATTGACCAGCGGACTCCGCCGACTCTGGAATTAATTCTCTTCGATCGCCGTTTGCGGAAGTGAACCAGCACAGGTCAGTGTAGGCGACTTCTCGCCCATGTGGATGCCTTACGGTGGACCGACCCGCCCGTATGGGAGGATTTGTCTCCGCCGAGGGCAGGACTGGGCTGACGTGCGGTCTGCCTGAGAATCGCGCGGCAAGTTTATTGATACGCTAGTGTGGTGACCCTGAAGTGCGCGGCATAAATCACTCTCCGGAGAAACCTTCTTGCGTGTGACAGAGTGCTGGCATACAAGGCGTCTGAACTGGGTCCCGAGTACGACGAAAACCTTCCTCGCTGCTCGTCTCTCAGCACTCGGATCGTTTCCCGTGGCGTCGGAGGGAAAGGAGCGAAGGCAATGTTTGGAAAGCCTGGCACGTTGCCGGAGTCAGGACTTGCCCGCCTTGTGGCTACATCCGTTACAACCCTGGCCGCGAGTCTGTTCCTGGCCGGCTTGCCCGGTGTGTTAGAGGCACAGGGCGTAGAGGACACTACCGCGATCCGTACGCGCATCGAAGCCTATCTGAACGCATGGAACGCCCACGATTCTTCGGGGCTTGCGGCATTCTTCGCAGAAGATGCGGACTTCGTCATGGGCAACCAGCCAGCGGCACGCGGCCGACAACAGGTCCGTGATTGGTGGCAGGACTACTTCCGTAGACAGGAACCCGAGCGACACCTGAAGCTGGACGTGGGCCCGATCAAATTCGTGACTCCAGATGTCGCCGTTGTTACCGTTGGAACGACCACCGGGGGACGCCGTCGCCAGGGTCAGGAACTGCCCGCGAGGAGATTCCGCGGGACCTGGCTGTGGCATCGCCAGGATGACAACTGGCTGATTTCGGCGATGCGCGGGTTACCGCGGCAGGAGGACCGTGTCGTGCTGAACGCGTCCCTGGAAGCGGCAGAGGCGCTCAGGCCCGGAATACGTGCGTTCGTTGCCGCGTACGAAGATGCACTGAACACTCACGATCCAACTTCGGTGAGTGCCTTCTACAGAAACGATGCGGGAATCATTATCCGCAATTCACCCTCGATACTAGGCCGACAGGCCATCCTGGATTGGTGGCGCGCGTACTTCGCCGAACCGAGGCCCTATCGGGCCATACTAATCATCGATGAAATCCGAATGATCGCACCTAAGGTCGCTCTGATTAATGTCACCGGCACGGGTGCTGTTCCGCAGTCCGACGGTCAACCGCTGTCAGTCCGGTACGCCCGTGCGACGTGGATAGTCGTTCGCGAGGCGGGCGATTGGCGCATTTCGTCGCTCTGGGTGTTGCCAAGTGAAGACGACCGCATCATCCGAGGGGCCACGCAGTGACTTCATCCCTATTCTTGCGTGGAGCAGCACAAGCGGGCTTCGAGCGTAAAGTGGGGTGAGCCCGAACCAGGGGATGAAGCTGGCCATTGCCTTCGGCGGCCGCAGTGAGTCGAGAGGGAGCTGGGCCGTCGCATCCATTAGTGCCGATGATCAGCTCGAAGGGGATCTCTGCATCCGATCAACTTGACGAAAAACGCCCAAACCGCTGATGTGCGCTGGACATGAGAGCCCCAAGTTGTGTTCCTTTTGGAGGTCCGCCGACGCTGTCAGGCGAATTCTCCTCGAACAACGTTTCAGGATGTATTGGTGTTAAATTAGGGTTGTTCTCCTACACCAAAGGACACGGATATGCTCGTCGGAAGGCGTTCCTGGATCAAGACGGCGGGCGCGCTGGCGCTCGGCAAGTCGCTTCCTGCCGCTCCCGCGGCTGCCGAAGGCGGCTCGGTCATCGCATCGAGCTCCGTCGCCGTGACCGAAACGGCGTCCGGCAAGGTGCGCGGTTTTGTGCGTCGCGGTGTGTATACGTTCCGCGGCATTCCCTATGGCGCGTCCACCAGCGGAAAGCGGCGTTTCATGCCTCCAGCAAAACCCGCGCCCTGGAAAGAGATCCGAAGCTCCCTCACGTACGGCTTTGTCAGCCCCCAGGAACCGCGGACCATCTGGGACAAGGACGAAGTGGCGTTCGTGTACCAGTGGGACGATGGCTTTCAGGACGAGAACTGCCTGCGCGTGAATATCTGGACCCAGGGGCTCGACAATAAAAAGCGGCCCGTGATGGTCTGGCTGCATGGCGGCGGATTCTCCACGGGCTCGGGCCACGAAATGAAGGTCTACGACGGGGAGAACCTGGCCCGGCGCGGCGACGTGGTGGTGGTCTCGCTGAACCACCGGGTCGGGGCCGTCGGGTTTCTGAATCTCGCCTCGGTGGGCGGCGAAAAATACGCCGCGTCCGCCAACGTCGGCCTGCTGGACATCGTTGCCGCCCTCGAGTGGGTGCGCGATAACATCGCGAACTTCGGCGGCGACCCTGGAAACGTTACCGTGTTCGGCCAATCCGGCGGAGGCGGCAAAGTCACCGCGCTTGATGGCCATGCCCCGCGCCGCGGGCTTGTTTCAAAGGGCCATTGTCGAGAGCGGTTCCATGCTGCGCATGCCCGCCCCGGAAGCCACCGCGAAGCTGGCGGCCGCGGTTCTGAAAGAGCTGGCGATCACCAAGGCCAACCTCGATCAACTGCACACACTCCCGGTGGCGCGCATCGTTACCGCCGGAATCGCGGCGGCGAAAGCTGCCTTCCGGACGCCGAATTATTCCAAGCCCTTCGACTTCGAGCGCCACGCCGAACTGCAGCCGTGGGCCCCCACCGTGGATGGCGCCATCCTCCCCGAGTCGCCGTTTGTGAACGGCGCGCCGTCGGTCTCCGCGAAGGTACCGCTGCTGGTCGGCACAACACGGACAGAGGTCGGAGTCGGCTGGGAATGGCCCGACTTCGAAGCCTTCACCACCGGCGAGCTGACCGAAGCGATGACGAAAGCGTACGGTAAGGAACAGGCCGCGCGGCTGCTCGAGGTCTTCCGTCGCCGCAATCCCGGCGCCAAGCCGTGCGATCTGTTCGCAATCTGGCAATCGTCCGGCTTCCGCCGGGCCGCGCTGCACCAGGCTTCCGCCAAAGCCGGGCAGGGTGCGGCTCCTGTTTACCTTTATCTGTTCGCCTGGAACACGCCCATTCTGGATGGCAGAATCCGTTCGTACCACTGCGCGGAAATGCCCTTCGTCTTCGACAACACGGACCGCTGTGACCAGGCAACCGGCGGGGGACCCTCGGCACGCGCTTTGGCCGCGAAAGTGAGCGACGCCTGGGTCCGCTTCGCGCGTACCGGCGACCCGAACCACGACGGGCTGCCCGAATGGCCGGCTTACACCACCGAGAAGCGGGCGACGATGGTCTTGGATAATAAGTGCACCGTGGCCTACGACGCGGATCGTGAGGAACTAAACCTGCTCGAAGGTTGCTGACGGCCAGCAAGGTTTGCACCATTCCGCAGGCCCGCGAATCGCGTCTCACCCCGTTCCCTTCTCAAGCACGAACCTCGCCAACTGGCGGTCTTTCCGCACTTGGCCGACCGGAAAAACCTGGTTGTGCATCACGATGTAGACTCCCGGTGGAATGATGCGGGCGGCGAACAGGCTTTCAGTGAGATTCTGCAGTCCGTCGGTGCCTTCGAAGCCCAGGGGTGTCATTGCGCCGGTCAGGATCACCGGAACCGGCAAGTCCGGCAGCCGGGATTGCAGAAAGCGGCCGGTCTCCACCATGGTGTCGGTTCCGTGCGTGATGACGATGGGGGCAGCATGCGTCAACAGCTTCTCGACGGTGTTTAAAACCAATTCACGGTCCGAGTCCGTCATCTCCAGGCTGTCTTTGTTCAACAGCCGAACCGAGCGCACTTCCGAATCGGGAAGGCGCAACAGGCGCAAATAGCGGTCGATTCTGCTGTCCAGGTTTTCGACCGCCCCGGTTTGTTCGGAATACACCTTTTCGATGGTTCCACCGGTGGTGATGACGTAGATGAGCTTCATCGGCCCAATCGTAGCATTCGGCAGACGCCGGGGGAATGGCGGCCGCGCCCGCCGCGACCCTGAAAGCAGGCGGCCGATCGCAGTTACAATCTAAGATAAGGATAGGCGGGCGCTCACGGCGGTTGGGGAATTTGGGCTACGCCAACAACCCGCGGAATCCGGGAAAGGGGAACCGATGACGAATGCCGCAACGCAGGCGGTACCGGTGGTGAAGCTCCGGCACCGCCGGGAGGTAGCCGACCACACGGTAGCCTTCGAACTGGACAAGCCCGCAGGTTGGACTTTCAAAGCCGGCCAGTTTGTGGATTTGACGCTGATCAGTCCTCCCGAAACCGACGGCCTGGGCAACGTCCGGACGTTCACCCTGGCCAGCGCGCCGCACGAGGGGCTACTGATGGTGGTGACGCGGATGCGCGAAACCGCCTTCAAGAACGTCCTGGGTAGCATGCCTCTGGGGGCTGAACTGCAGCTCGACGGACCCTACGGCGAGCTGGTGCTGCACGACGATCCGAGCCGGCCGGCGGTGCTGGTGGCGGGCGGCATCGGCATCACTCCGTTTCGGAGCATGGTGGTGGATGCCGCCAAACAGAAACTGCCGCACCGCATCTTTCTTTTCTATTCCAATCACCGGCCGGAAGACGCGGCGTTTCTGGACGAGCTGGCGGCCATCGAGAAAGTGAACCCACACTACAACTTCGTGCCCACGATGACCCGGCTGGAAAAGTCCCATCACGCCTGGCACGGCGAAACCGGCCACATTGATGAGCAGATGCTGGCGCGGCATTTGAACGGCGTGGAAGCCCCCAAGTTTTATATTGCGGGCCCTCCGGGGATGGTGAAGGGCGTGCGCGGCGCCATCTCGCGGGCGGGCTTCGACCGGAGCGACATCTTCACCGAGGAATTCTCCGGCTATTGACGCGGCCGTCAACCGCCCATACCGGCACGGAACAGCCGTCCGATGCCAAACGTGAGCGACGCCGCCAGCCAACCCAGCGCAAGCTGGCGGCCGCCGGAGTAGGCCACCCCGCGCCCGGTCATCAGCGTGATAGCGGCGCCGATCAGGAACAGTCCCACCGAGCTTACCGCCAGGCTGGTCAGCACGGCGGTGTTTCCCTGGAGAAACGCGAACGGAAGCACCGGCAGCGCGGCGCCTACAATCGAAAGTGTGAACGACATCGCGGCGGCCTCCCACGCCGAGCCGCCCAGCTCCAGCGGGTCGATGCCCAGCTCTTCACGGGCCAGCGTATCGAGCGCCGTCGCGGGGTCGGAGACCAGGCGCTCGGCCAGGCCGCGCGCCTCCGCCTCGCCCAACCCCTTGGCCTGGTAAATCAGGGCCAGCTCCTCCACCTCCTCGGCGGGCGATTGCTCGATCTCGGCGGCTTCGATCTGTATCTGGCGCTGGTACAACTCGCGCGAGCTTTTGACCGAGAGCCACTCGCCCATGGCCATCGACGAAGCGCAGGCAAGCAGGCCGGCCAGCCCGGTGATCAGAATGGCGTGGCTCGACAGGTCGGCGCCGGCCACCCCCATCACCAGGCTCAGGTTGGAGCAAAGTCCGTCGTTGACGCCCAGCACGGCGGCCCGCAGCGCATTGCCGCCGATGGCTTTGTGCCGGCCCTCGAAGCGGGCCACCGCGCTTCCTTCGAGACCCTTGGTGCCGGTGATGGTCTCGAGCAGCCGGGCGTGCGAGCGCTCGTCGCCTGCGAGCCCGGCGGCGGTGGCGTCCGGCTGCGTTCGGTATCGATTCGAATCGCGCTGTTCCAGGGAATTCACGGTCGGCAGGACAATTTGCGCTCCGAAGCGGCGGGCTACCCAACCCAGCGCGCGAGGCCGCCAACTTGCGTCCGGAAGCTGTCCGCCGCCGAGTTTCTCCAGCCAGAATTCGGCGTGCCGTTTCTCGGAAGCGGCCATCCGGCGGTAGATATCGGCCAGGATCGGATTCGTCTCCGAGTGCGCCAGCGCCTCGTACAAATAGGCGCCGTCAACCTCTCCTTGGAGGTTGTCGCGGAATCTCGATTCGTTCTGTTGGTCCTTCACACGCCTCTCTTTTCTGTTGTCGATTCATGTGCAAGAATGCAAATGAGCTCCTTGATGCCACTGCCGGCCATTGGCAAGACTCTAACTATACGACGAAGCGCTGCCAGTCAGGAGGTTTCCGCATGAAACTGTCGATCGTGCTCGCGCTGTCTCTCGGTGTGTACCCTTTGTTCGCTGGCCAGGAGGCGGACGATCGCTTAAACCAAGCCGCCGAAGTCCTGACCGAAATCATGACAACGTCCGACCAGGCGATCCCGCAGTATCTGCTGGACCGTGCCTACTGCATCGCGATCGTCCCCGGGCTGAAGAAGGGCGGTTTTATCGTCGGCGTTCAGTACGGCAAGGGCTACGTGTTGTGCCGCAACAAGAACGGTCTGGGGTGGACGGGGCCGGCGAGCGTGCGGGTGGAAGGAGGCAGCTTCGGCTTTCAAATCGGCGCCTCTGAAGTCGACGTGGTAATGCTCATCATGAACGAGCGCGGCATGGAGCGGCTGTTCAAGAATCAATTCACGCTGGGAGGCGATGCCACCGTCGCCGCCGGCCCGGTGGGCCGTTCGGCATCGGCCAAGACCGGGGCATTCATGACCGCGGAAATTCTCACCTGGTCGCGCTCGCGCGGCATATTCGCCGGCATCGCCCTGGAGGGCGCAACGCTGCGCCAGGATCTCGACGAGAACCTCGCGTTATACGGCAGAAGGTACCGAACAAGGATATTATCGGGAGTCAGCTAAAGGCGCCGGCGGCGAAAAAGCTGATTTCGCTGCTGGACAAGTACTCCAGCCGCCGGTCCAAGTAAAACAGAGCCGCTCGCGGGCGCCGAGCCTTGGTTGCGCTCATCCCATCCACTGTGGATTGTGAGCGGTGCCGTCATACTGCGAGGTGGTCTTGAATGGTTCGTAGCGGCCCGTGAGCGCAACCTCTTTGGTCTTGCGGAGCAGCGCCGCCACCTCGGTCCCCGACATCGGCCGGAACGTCCGGGCGGCTTCAAGCGCCTGGTTCAGCCGCTCCATGCTCTCGCAGCCGGTGATCACAACCGAGGTGGGCAGGTTCAGGGCGTAATGCAGGCACTCAATGGCTGTTACCGTGCCGCTCTCGATCGCGTGCGCATCCGCGAGCGGTTTCATTCCGAGCACCGCGATGCCGGCTTCGACGAGCTTCGGAACCACCTGGTGGACAAAGCTGCGGAAGTGCGCGTCCAGCACGTTCAGCGGCATCTGGCAGGCATCGAAGTGAAAATGGTTGGCCGCCGCCATTTCGAGCATCCGCAGATGCACCGCCGGGTCTTTGTGTCCGGTGAAACCGATGTAGCGGATTTTGCCCGCCTCCTTGGCGGCCAGCAGCGCCACTATCGGTCCGTCGGGCGCGAAGAACCGGTCGGGATCCTCCATGCGGATATTCTCG
Source organism: Bryobacterales bacterium (assembly GCA_963810595.1). Taxonomy (GTDB): domain Bacteria; phylum Acidobacteriota; class Terriglobia; order Bryobacterales; family Bryobacteraceae; genus CAWEOG01. The sequence goes on from CAWEOG010000010.1 coordinate 295,083, forward strand.
TGGAATTGCATCAGATCGATGTGGTCGGTCTGCAGGCGCTCGAGGGACTCGTCGATCTGTTGGGCCGCCAACGCGCGCGTGCGGCCGTCGAACTTCGTCATCAGGAAGCACCGCTGGCGGTAGCCATCGCGCAAAGCCTGGCCCATTCGGCGCTCGCTCTCGCCGTCGTGGTAATCCCAGCAGTTGTCCATAAACGTGATGCCGCGGTCGATGGCGCTGCGGACGATGCGGGTTGCTTCGGCGGGATCTTTCGGGTTGCCGATGTGGTATCCGCCCAGTCCGATCGCCGATATTTTTTCCTTGGTGCGTCCGAAGTTTCGATAGATCATGCCGCCCGAATTGGCGGTCTGCGCGGCGGCCGCTCCGGCCAGCGCCAGCACGCCAAGCGCATCCCTGCGATTCATCTGGAGTCCTCCCCTCGCGCTCTTACGTCACTGTCCGGGTACATCTATCATGATGCAAAAAAACGAGTGAAAGAACCACTCTGATGGCCGCCAGCGCCGGCGGCGGGTATTTCCTGAATGACGACGCCCGGTGCGGAAAGATCCACGAGTAGCGCTTGGGAAGTGTTACCTGGCGCCAATCCGAGAGACCAGCCGCTTCGGTGGGGCCAATACCCGATTGACGCCGGGGTGCGCTTGCGCTAGAACAACAGACACCATGCTCGAAAAGATCGACCTGAAGAAGGAGCTTCCCAAGGCGGAATACAAGAGCCGGATGCCCCGGCTCCGGGAACGCCTGCTCGACCTCGAAACGGCATGCTGGAAGGAAGGGATTCCGACCGTCATTCTATTCGAGGGCTGGGACGCTTCCGGGAAAGGCACCACCATCAACGCACTCACGCAACGCCTGGAACCGCGCGGTTTCCGGCTCTACTCCATCCAGGCACCCCGCACGTACGAAACCCATCTTCCGTGGTTGTGGCGCTTCTGGCTGAAACTCCCCAATTACGGTGAAATGGCCATTTTCGATCGAAGCTGGTACGGCAGGGTGCTGGTGGCGCGGGTGGAAAAACTCATTCCGAAACAGCAGTGGAAGCGCGGCTTCCAGGACATCGTGGACTTCGAGCGAACCATCGCCGACGACGGCTGCGTTATCGTCAAGTTTTTCCTCCACATCAGCAAGCGGGAGCAGAAACGCCGCTTCAAAGCGCTCGAAGCCGACCCGATGACCGCCTGGCACGTGCAGCCGGAAGATTGGGAGCACAACCGCAAGTACGGCAAATATCGTCTGGCCGTCGAGGATATGCTGGCCCGGACCGAGACCGAGTGGGGACCCTGGACGATTGTGGAAGCCACCGACTGGCGGCATGCCAGGGTGAAAGTCCTCGAAACCATCATCACGGGGCTGGAGGACGCACTGAAGCGCCGCGGACGCCCGCTGCCTCCGGGGCCCCCCGTCCCCGCCGGAGAAGCCGTTCCCGCAGAGCCCGGGAAAGCCGCGAAGAAGGTGGCGCGCAAGCAAAGCGGCGCCAGGAAAGGCGGCAGGTAACCCGCCATGCTGGAAACGATTCAGCTCGACAAGCAACTGGCGCGGGAAGATTACGAGCGCGAGCTGCTGCTTCGCCAGCTCCAGCTTCAAGAACTGAGCTACGAGTTATATCGGCGGAAGCGGACGCTGGTGGTGGTTTACGAAGGGTGGGACGCCGCCGGAAAGGGCGGCAGCATCCGCCGGGTGACCGAAAAGCTGGACCCGCGCGGCTACGAGGTGCTTTCCATCGCCGCCCCCGAAGGGGAAGACAAGACGCATCACTATCTGTACCGGTTCTGGCGGCGTCTGCGGCCGCCGGACGAAAAGCAGGTGCTGATCTTCGACCGCAGTTGGTACGGGCGGGTGCTGGTGGAGCGCGTCGAGGGCTTCGCCACCGAGGCGGAGTGGAAGCGCGCCTACCGCGAGATCAACGACTTCGAGCGGCAGTTGAGGGAAGCCGGCATCATCGTGGTGAAGTTCTGGCTCCACATCAGCAAGGAAGAACAGATGCGCCGCTTCGAGCAGCGCAAACAAACTCCCTACAAACGCTGGAAGCTGACCGAGGAAGACTGGCGCAACCGCGACAAGTGGGATGCCTACACCGAAGCGATCGAGGAGATGCTGCTGAAGACCAGCACGCGAGTTGCGCCGTGGACCGTGGTGGAAGGCAACTTCAAGTGGTTCGCCCGGGTGAAGTGCCTTTCGACGCTGGTGAAAACCCTCACCCACGAGCTCAAATACAAGCCATCGGAGATCTTCCGTCACAAATAGCCGGCACGCGAACCCGACCCGGCCGGCAACTTAACAATACTTTACAAGGGCGGACGCAACCCTGCTCCCGGAATCCCCGTTCATGACTATGAACGAGGAGGTAATACAACCGATGTCTCTAAAATTCGCGCCGGCTTGTCTGGCGGCCGGACTTTTGACGGTGCTGGCGTTTGCGCAAGGCCCGGGTTCCGGGCCGATGGGGGGCACACCGCCCGATCCGCAAACCATGGCACAAAGGCGTGTTGACGGGCTGGCCAGGTTTCTGAACCTGACGGACGACCAGAAGTCGAGCGCCCTGCCGATTTTCACAAAAGAGGCGACCGACAGCCAGAGTATTCGCACCAGCTTGCAGACCAACCGGCAGTCGATTTCAGACGCGGTGAAGAAAAACGACGTGGCCACGATCGACTCGCTTGCAACCGAAGCCGGCACGTTGAACGGCCAGCTTATCGCCATTGAAAGCAAGGCCGACGCCGCCTTCTATGCCATCCTTACTGCCGACCAGCAGACGAAGTACGACAGGATGTTGGCTCGCGGTCCCGGCGGGCCGATGGGGCCAGGAGGTTTTGGCAGAATGCGTAACCGCGGCCGGCAGCCGTAAGGCGATGCCCCCGCGCACGCGCCGGATCGGCATCCATCCTTCTCCAGTGTTTCGATCCGGCTTACCGGGCGGCGGCCGGCGCGCCGCCGCCTTCGCGCGTCGGACGGCTGGCGCGGCGCACCCTTGGGCTGATTTACGAAACCCCTTTTGGTTGTCGCTCTACCCTCTGAGTCCGGTATGGCCAGTCTTTGGACAGCTCGGGGATGCTCTTCGTGGCTCCGCGAGGGTCCCAGGCTCAGTCGGGTATCGCTCTCTGATCCAGGCTCCGGCTGTTGCCCGCTCACCAACACAAACGGACCGGCTGTCGTCGTCTCTGGTCCGCCCGCGAGATTTCACTCGTCTTGGGCCGGATACTGGGCTATACGAAAGTACGATGAGTGCGCGGCTGATTAGGAGCCTGATCGTAGACGACGAGCCTATAGCGCGGAAGGTTCTTCGCGAAGAGCTGGAACAGGTCCATGATGTGGAAGTGGTGGGAGAAGCCGAGCACGGGGAGGAGGCGCTCGCGAGGATCGCCGGCCTTCAGCCCGACGTCGTCTTTCTCGACCTCCAGATGCCGGGTATGGGCGGCTTCGATGTGATCCGGAAACTCGAGGGCGGCAAGCTTCCGGTCGTCGTGATTGTGACCGCCTACAATCAGCACGCGATCCAGGCCTTCGAAGCCGGCGCTCTGGATTATCTCTTGAAGCCCGTCAACGAGGTTCGCCTGCGGAAAGCGCTCGATCGGGTTCGCCAACTGTGTGGCAAACGGCTTGAGATCGCCGAGAACCTGGCACAACTGGCGGCGGCCGGTTCCGAACCGCACGGCGCCCCCAGCACGCGCAAGATCGTCGGACGCAAGGGCGAAGAGTATTTCCTGCTGGATCTCGAGGAAGTGTTGGCGTTTCACGCCGACGGCGAACTTGTGTGGATTATCACCGGACAGCAGCGGTACCTGGCCACTCAGCCGCTCCGTTCGCTCGAAGAGCGGCTGAACGGCCAGCCCTTTCGCCGTGTACACCGGAATGCCATCGTGAATTTCAATCATGTGCGGAAGATGAGCTCCATGAGCAGCCAGCGCTGGATGTTGACGCTCGCCAACGGCCAGGAGCTGATCGTGAGCAAGCGGCAGGCGCACGGCGTCCGCGACATGCTGCGATGGTAGGCTCGGCCCGCTGGCGACACAAAGCAGGCCGCTCACCGCTGGAACAAGTTCTCCGGCGAGTTACTTCTCAGAATTCGTTGCTGCCCCTCCAATACTGGGAATATGCACAAACCTTTGCTCTGGGCCAGCTTGGTTCTGTCTGGAGCCACATGGCTGTTTGCTCAGTCCATCAATAGCGGCACCGTCACGGGCATCGTTACCGACCCATCGGGCGCCGTGGTGCGGGGCGCGGAAGTCTCGCTGCACAACCCGGTTACCGGCTATCAACAGTCAGTCGCAACCGATCAGACGGGGTCTTTCCGCCTGAACAACATCCCTCAAAACACCTACGAACTGACAACGGCCGCTCCAGGGTTTGCCACCGCCATGAAGTCGGTGGACGTCCGGAGTTCCCTGCCGATCACCGTGAAAGTCGCGTTGAAGGTTGCGGGTGCGTCGACTACCATCAATGTGGCCGCCAGCGCGGCGATCGTCGAAACCGATCCCTCGGCGCACGAGGACGTCGATCGCAACAGCTTCCTCAAGCTGCCTACTTTCGATCCGGGTGGACAACTGAGCCAGGCTGTCACTTACAGCACGGGAGGCGTGGCGGCAGACGCGAACGGCTTCTTCCATCCGCTGGGCGACCACGCGCAGACGACGTTTGTCGTCGACGGACAGCCCATCAGCGATCAGCAGAGCAAAGTATTTTCGACGCAGATACCCGAGGACGCCATCCAATCCATGGAATTGATTACTGGCGCACCGGACGCGCAGTACGGCGATAAGTCGAGCCTGGTGGTGAACGCCACGACTCGGTCCGGATTAGGGGTAGGCGCCCCCTTCGGCGGCATCACCTCCGATTGGGGCTCGTTCGGAACCTGGAGCGGCAGCGCGTCGCTCGGCCTCGGCGGCCCAAAATATGGCAACTTCTTCGTCGCCAATGGGACCCAGTCCGGCCATTTCCTGGACACACCCGAATTTCTTCCCATTCACGACAGGGGCAACAACGAGAGTCTCTTCGATCGGTTAGACTGGCAACCCAACGACAAAGACATCTTCCATCTGAATCTCTTCCTGGCCCGGAACTGGTTTCAGGTGCCCAACAGCTACGACCAACTGCAGCAAGACCAGAGGCAGCGGGTCCTCACCTGGAATATCGCTCCCGGCTACCAGCATACTTTTGGCGCCCACGCGCTGTTGACGGTAAATCCGTTCGCGCGCCGCGACCAGGTGAACTACTACGCCAGCCGAGATCCCTTCGACGACATGCCGGTGAGCGCCTCGCAGAAACGATTTCTCACCAATTTCGGTGTGAAGACCGATTTGTCTTACGTTACTCACCGGCACGACATCAAGATCGGCACCCAAATTCAACAAACCCGTTTGCTAGAAGACTTCCACTTCGGTGTTACGGACCCCGGCTATAACCCGGTTTGCCTGGACGCGGATGGCAATCCCCTGGCATTGCCGGGCGTCACGGACCCGAACCAGTGCGCGGTCGCCGATCCGTCGTCCGTGGGCAATCCCGATCTGCAAGCCGGCATCGTGCCTTACGATCTGACCCGAGGAGGTACGCTGTTCCACTTTCATGGCAAGGACAGCATCAGCCAGTTCGCTTTCTACGTCACCGATTCCATCAAGCTCGGAAATCTGACGGTAGACGCCGGGCTGCGCGACGACCAATACAATGGCCTGGTCACCGCGAACGGTATTCAGCCGCGCCTCGGGCTGGCCTATCTGATTCCTTCGACGAACACCGTGCTGCGCGCCGCATACTCGCGGACCTTCGAGACGCCGTTCAACGAAAATCTGCTGCTTTCGAGCGCCACCGGCGCGGGCGGCCTGGCGCAGAATGTCTTCGGGGCGGCCCAGGACAGTCCCATCCAGCCGGGCCACCGCAATCAGTTCAATACCGGATTGCAGCAGGGCATCGGCCGCTGGCTGGTGATCGATGCCGACTATTTCTGGAAGTACACGCACAACGCTTACGACTTCGATGTTCTGTTTGACACGCCCATCACGTTCCCCATCGCCTGGCACAATTCGAAGCTCGACGGCGTGACGGGAAGGGTTAGCACCACCACCCTGCATGGGTTCACGGCCTACTGGACGTTCGGCCACACGCGCGCCCGCTACTTCCCGCCGGAGACTGGAGGCGTGATCCCACAGAGCCCGCTGGCCGAGACGGTCTTCCGCATCGACCACGATCAGGCCTTCCAGCAGACGGCCGTCCTGCATTATCAGCGGCCCAAGCGCGCCGAGTGGATTGCATTTACATGGCGCTACGACAGCGGATTGGTGGCTGGCTCGGTTCCCGATATCGAAAGCGCGCTGGCGCTGACCGGCGCGCAACAAGCGGCCATCGGTTTCTACTGCGGTGGCGTGTTCGCCACCCGAGACAACCCGATCACCGCGTGCGACGCGGGCGGCGGCGCCACCCGGGTGGTGATTCCGGCCGCCGGCACCGAGGATGACGATCACAATCCGCCGCGCATCGCGCCGCGTCATCTGTTCAATCTGGCGGTAGGCACCGACAACCTGTTCCACAAGGAGACAGGGCCTCGCGTGACGCTGCGCCTCTCGATCGAGAACCTGACCAACAAAGTCGCCTTGTATAACTTCCTTTCCACTTTCAGCGGGACACACTTTGTGGCGCCGCGCACGTACCAGATGTCGATTGGATACGCGTTCTGAAGCGTTGGCGCGGCCAAGCTGGCGCCGCGCCTATGGCAACAACACCATAGCCGAGCGCCACACCGCGAACTTCTGCGCCGACGGCTCGATCACGCTTACCTGGCATACATACCGGCCCGGCTGCAGCTTCTCCAGCGGGAGGCTGAATCGTATCGGCACCGCCTTCGATTTCGGGTTCAAACCAGTGGTAACTTCGAGCGGCGCCGCTTCAAACGCCTTCGCCTTTCCGCGATAGAAGCTCACGGTTGCCAGCAACGGCTGCGTTTTTTCCGCCGCCGGCTGGTAGGCTTCGAGATACACATACATTTCCTGGTCTTTGCGGAAGACACGCGTGACGCTCGGCACCAGCTTCTGGTTGTCTTCAACCAGCGGGTTGCCGGCGATGAGTTTCCTGTCTCGTTCCGCGGTGGCCAGCGTGTTGTCGAGCTTCTCGCGCTGGTAGCCCAACACCACCGAGCTGATTGGAAGATACTTCTGACCGGCGGCCAGATCGGGCACCTCGAATTTGGTTTCGAAGGTCCCGATCTTGCCGGTTTCGTTTTCGCGAGCCAGAAACTTCAGCGTGTATTCTCCCGGCGGTAGCGTGAAGCCGGTGTCGTATTCCAGGTTGCGCGTGGCCAGTTGCCCCACCGACTCGCCTTTCAGCTTGACGCTGATATCGTCGCGGACAGTGCCCTGTAGTGCGCCCTTCGCGTCTCTCACCTCGCCGATGAGCCGGTCACGGTCGGCGGTAAAGTCCTGGAGCACGGTCACGGTGGTGGAGTAGGTCATGACGGCCACCAGGTCGGAGGCGGTCATTTGCGTCGTGAGAAATTTCAACGCGGAGCTCTGTGCGCGTATCTGGTCGGCGACCGGCATGCTCGCCAGGTCGAAAAACATCACCAGCAGGCGATGGTCCTGGTATTTGATCTCTCCCGCCCCGGCGGGCGCGATCGCCGCCACCGTGTTCGTCAGGGCGCGAACCGCCGCCGGCGTGGCCGGCGCCAGCGTGGTGTCTTCGAGGCGCTGGTATTCGAAAACTTTCAGTTGCTGCGGCTTGCCGTCCTCGGTGACGATGAAATCGGATGCCGTCAGTCCTTCCACCGGGTCGCCGTTCGAACCGGTCACCGCAACATTCACAACCACCAATTCGCTGGTGGCCTTAAAGGTGAGCGTTTGCTGGGGCGTGGCGGGCGCCGCCAACTGCGCGATGAGCGACAGGGCAATCAAGGCTCGCATGACTTAGAACCTGAATCTCAGGCTGACGGTAAGCTGGCGCATGGCCGCCGCGCCGGTCGCCAGACCGTAGTTGTTGGCTCCGACGACGGTGCCCCAACTGTTAATAGTCACGTGGTTCAGCAGGTTCTGGGCCTGCAATTGAAGATCGACACTGCGCCGTTCGCCGAGACGAAAGATTCTTCCCAGCGAGCCGTTGAGCGAAAACAGGTCCGGGCCGGGTATGGTGTTCCGGCCGGCGTCGCCCCACTCCCCGGCAGGCGGCAGAGTGAAGGCGGCGATGTTGAATAACATCCCGTCGATTTCCACCGGAAGTCCGGTCGAATCCGCGCGCACCGTGCTCGCGACCGCCGTTCCGGCCACCTGCGAGAGGTTGCCGCCGGCGATAGCGGTGAGGGGATTGCCCGAATGGAAGGTGACGTTTCCGCTAATGGTCCAGTCCTTGACGAGGGCGCCCTTCCAACCGCCAATCAGCGTTCCACCGCTTCCGCCCATGCCAGTGCTGTACTGCATTTCGAGCGACAGGTTGTGCCGCGCGTCGAAGCCGGAGAGCGCGCGCTCGGCCGCCAGGTCAAGCTAGTTCTGCGCCACCGGCGTCTCGCCCTGGCCTCGGCCGCCCGTCCCGGCGTCGTCGATGGATTTCGAAAACGTGTAAAAGGCCTGCGCCGAGATGCCGGTGCGGAAACGGCGGCGCAACTGGAACTGAGCCGCGTGATAGATGGAATCGCCGTTCGAGGTCTCATAGATGAACCCGTGCGGCAGCAGCGGTTCGGCGGCGCCCGGGGCAACGGAATTCGGAAGGAACTCCTGATCGAGCCGCGTGCCCTTGGTGCCGAGATAGCCGATGTTCATGAACATGCCCGCGGGCAGGTTGTGCTGGACGGAGAGCGTCCAGGTTTGCGCGTAGCCCACGCGGTAATTGGGATCGATGGCATAAGTGCTGGAAGCGTTCCCGCCCGAAGCCAGCAGAAACGCGGTGGCGATGTTCAGAGGGTTCGCCGTGGAGTTCGCCACGCTAGATACTTGCGCAAACGGCGGCTGCGCCGCCATGTTACCGGCAATGGCGCCGTACACCGAGGTGTTGTAGTAAATGCCGTAGCCGCCCCGAACCACCGTCGAATCCTTCGTGAATGGCCGCCACGCGAATCCCAACCGGGGCGAGAAATTATTGAGGTCGGGCTTGATCGGCGCGTTTCCGAGCGCGCCGGAATAAACCGGCGTTTGGCCGGGCTCCACCGGCGCCACGGCCACGAAGCCGGGTGCGATGTCCAGGTTCACCAGGCGGTTGTAGAGTTCCGACATCGGCGTAGCGTACTCCCAGCGCAGTCCCATTACCAGCGAGAACCGGGAGGAGATGCGCCAGTCGTCGTTCACGAAGACGTCGTACACCGAACCGCGGAAATACTTGTCCGGGTTGCCGAAGCGGATGGAGCTGGTGGTCGGAACTCCCAGCAGAAAATCGGCCAGGTCGTAACCGGTGCCGGTTTGGGCGACGCCGTCAATCAGGTTGCTGGTGGCCGAGCCGTTGAAGTTCAACGTGCCCCGGCCGTTCGGGTCGGTGAGTTGGTTGATCTGCTGTCGCCGGAAGTCGCCCCCGAAGGTGAGGTTGTGCGTCGCTTTCAGCCAGGTAAGGCTGTCGCCAACCGAGCTGGTCTGGTTGCGGTTGAGCGAGTAGTTGCCGTCGGTGAGGCCGGCGTAGTTGGTGAAGCTCAAGTTTGGCGGGCCCCAGTTCAACGGGTCTTGCGAGGTGCCCGAAATACCTAGCGTGGCCGCCACGTCTTGCAGGCCGGCAAAGTAAGGCGTCGAAAGTTGCCGGTTGCGGCTGAAGGTGTATCGCAGGTTGTGAATCAGGCGCGCGTTGATGGTGTGCGACCAGCCCAGATTGACGTTGATGGCGCGCCCCGACCCGGTGTCGATGAAATCGAAGACGTTCGGGGTGGTGCTGTTATTCCCCTGGTAGCCGACGCCGCCATACAGCCTGTCTTTGCCGGTGAGACTGACGTTCATTACCCGCGCGTTCAGGTTTTGCGAATTGCTCACGCTGTTCCAGGATGTCTCGTAATCGCGCGAGGCGAACGGGAGATTGGGCATGGGAAAGAAGTTCAGCAAGCCGGTCGCGGCGCTGCTGAGGCGGCTGGCCGGAATCATGTTCCCGGGAAATGGCGCTCCATTCAGCGGATCGTAAATCGACACCGGCGCACCGTTCAGGAGAGTCTGTGAGAAGTCACCGGCCCGTTCGAGGTCGGTAGGCATGTTCACCGCCTGCGACGTGGTGCCCACGCGGCTGCGCTGGAACTGGTAGTTGAGGGTGAACATGACGTGCTGGTCGCGGCTCACCAGCTTGGGGATCAACAGCGGCCCGCCGAACATGACGGTGCCGCGCGCGGTGGCCGAAGAAGGCTTGGCGAGGTTGGCGCCGGTAACCGAGTAATTTTGCGCATCCCAGATGGAGTTGTTGAGATTAAAGGACAGGTTGCCCATGTACTGGTCTCCCGAGTCCCGGCGGCCGTTGCCGAAGGCCACGGCTCCGGAGCGCCTCTGCCAGCCGGGGCGTCCGAGCCCATCCGGGCCGCCGCGTCCGAAGCCGCGACCACCGGCACCGCCGGGACCTCCCGGGCCGCCAAAGCCCCAGTCGTTCAGCGGCGGCAAGCCCGCGGCGCTGCTTACGCTGCCCTGCAGGAGAAACGAGTTGGCCGCGCTCGGGGTGAGGTCGGCGACCTCCCGCTGGTTAAGAGCACCTTCGCTGGCAGTCGTTTCGCCAGTCGTCGACTGGCTTACCCCCAAACGCTGGAACCCGGCCTGCCGCGTCGCCGCCGTCTTGGCGGCGGGTTTCACCGGGGTTGATTTTGCCGCTCCAGCCGGGCTCGAGCCGGCAACCAACGCCTCCGGCGATAGATATGTCAACTCCCATTCACCGCTGGCGGTTGTCGCGGGGACCTTGACTTCCCGAACGAGTTTTGCAAACCCCAGCATTTCCACCTCGATCGTCCAGGCGCCATCCGCCAGGCCGGAGAAAGAGAAGGCGCCTTTTTCATCGGTGGTAGTCGAGTACTTCGACCCGGCGTTTGCGGCCGTCACCGTGGCGCCGGGAATGGGGAGCACGCCCGCTGTGACATTGCCGTGGTAGTCGGAAGCCAGCATCAGCCCGGAGACGGCGGCCGCGGCGGCCAGAAGGCGTATAAGACCGGTAAGAGTTCGTTTCGCTGCCATGCTGTTTCCGTTTCCAACCGAACAACGCGATGTCTGTACGTGATGGTGTCGGCCGGCCGCCGCCCGTTATGGTTGCGGCCGGAAGCTTAACGTCCTTAACGCACTCTTTACCGGCACTCGATAGTCCTTTAAGCGCGGATAAGCGTAGTGTTAAGAAAGGAGGCTGGTCCGCGAACGGGCGGCGTTTTATGAACAGGGTGCCGAACCGGCGAAGAGCCATGCTCGCGTGGCTGTTTGTGGGCGCGTTGATTGCCCTGTGCGGGGTCCTCGGCGTATTGCAGTACCGCTGGATCGGCGAGGTCAGCGTCGCCGAACGCGAGCGGCTTCAAGGGAGCCTCGAAGCCGGGCTCAACCGCTTGAGCCAGGAGTTCAACGCCGAAATTGCCGCCGCCTGCCGGGCGCTGTTGCCTTCCAATTTTCAATCTGGATCCGAGGCCATCGAACCGTTGGTCGAGGCGCGCTACGAGCAGTGGAAGACAGCAGGACGTCATGCCGGCCTATTTCGCCGCATCGCCATCGCGACCACGGCTGGCAATCGTATTGTCCTGCGAAATCTCAACCTTGAAGACGGAACCTTCGCGACTGCCGGGTGGCCGCCGGAGTGGGGCAACATCAGGAACAGAATGGAGTTGCGGCTGACGCCGGAACGTTGGCCGGATCGCAACCCACCCGGCCCACCCCCCGAAGTCGATGGGCTCGTGTTCGCGCTTCCGATTGTCCGCGCCCCGCGAGGCGGCACGCCGCCGGTTCCGTTTGGCAGAAGAGCAGGCGCGTCGCTGATCTTTGAGCTCAATGCGCGCTACGTTCGCGATGTGTTGTTGCCCGACCTCGTTCAGCGCTATCTCGGGTCGCAGGGCAGGCTGGATTACGAGGTCGAAGTCGTGTCGAGGACAGTTCCTCCAAAAGTCATCTATCAATCGGACCCACACCTGGCAAAATCGGTGGCCGCTTCCCCGGACGCCTCAGCGGCTCTCTTCGAAGTGCGCTACGACCGCATCATGCGGCCGTGGGGCCCTCCGGGGATGCCCGATCGTGGACCGGGCCCGGGCCGGGAACCCGATTCGGGGCAGTGGCGGATTTTCGTGCGCCATCGTGCCGGCTCGCTCGAAGCGGTAGTGGCTCGTACCCGCTGGCTCAACTTGTCGGTCACCGCCGGCGTGCTGCTGTTGATGCTGGCGAGCGTGGCGGCCTTGATTCGCTTTACCCGCCGCGCGCAGAGGCTTGCCGAATTGCAGATGGATTTCGTCGCCGGCGTTTCCCACGAGCTGAGGACGCCGCTGACGGTCATCCACACGGCGGCCTACAACCTGCGCGGCAAGCTGGCCAATAACCCCTCGCAGGTGGAACGATACGGCACGTTGATTCAGCACGAAAGCGGTCGTCTCAAAGAGCTGGTGGAGCAGGTTCTGCTGTTCGCTGGCGCCCAGGCGGGCCGCGTCATCCGGGAGCCGGAGCTGTTCTCGGTGGCCTCCGTTATCGAGGAGTCGATGGAATCGAGCCGGGCGCTGATCCAAAGCGCGAACTGCGTTGTGGAAAAGACCATCGAAGACGAGCTTCCCCTGGTTCTGGGAGATCCGCAGGCGCTCAAGCGCGCGCTCCAGAATCTGCTCGGAAATGCCGCCAAGTACGGAGCCGAAGGGGGCAACTGGATTGGCGTTTTTGCGTCGCGGGCTGGCGACAACGGGCGGTCTCTGGTCGAAATTCGCGTGGCGGACCGCGGACCGGGGATTCCGGTGGACGAGCAAAAGCACGTTTTCGATCCGTTCTTTCGAGGAAGGCGTGCGTTGCAGGCACAGGCTCATGGAACCGGATTGGGCCTCAACCTCGTCAAAAGGATAGTCGAAGCGCACGGGGGAAGCGTAGGGGTAAAAAGCGAGCCGATGAAGGGAACCGAGTTTGTCGTACGGATTCCCGCGGCCCTGGTGGGAGAGGCGCCATGAGTTCTCGCATCCTTCTGGTGGAAGACGAGCCGGGCGTGGTGATGACGCTCACCGACCTTCTCGGCGCCGAGGGTTACGCCGTCGAGAGCGCCGTGGACGGCCCCACGGGCCTGGCCAGGGCGGTCAATGAGCCATTCGACCTGGTGATTCTCGACGTGATGCTGCCCGGCAAAAACGGCCTGGAGGTTTGCCGCGAGCTGCGCCAGCAGGGCAAGGACGTGGCCGTGCTCATGCTGACCGCCAAGTCGCAGCTTGTCGATCGCGTGGTGGGCCTGAAGCTGGGGGCCGACGATTATTTGGTAAAACCCTTCGAGCCGCCCGAACTGCTGGCCAGAGTGGAAGCCTTGCTGCGCCGTGTGAGAAAAGAAAAGCTCTCTCCGGTCGCCCGCTTCGAGTTTGGCGGCATAGCCGTTGATTTCGAAAAGGGCGATGCGCACAAGAACGGGACTCCGGTCAGCCTGGCCGGGAAAGAACTGGAACTTCTGCGTTACCTGGTGGACCACCGCGGCCGGGTTGTGCCGCGGGAGGAATTGCTGGAAGGCGTTTGGCAGTATCAGCCCGGTGTGTCGTCGAGGACCATCGACGTGCACGTCGCGTGGCTGCGCCAAAAGCTGGAAGATAACCCTCAGACCCCGCGCTTCATTCACACCGTGCGCGGAGTCGGCTACCGTTTTTCCGCTTGAATTCGTTTTTGGCTCATTCGTAACGCAGCGCCACCATGGGGTCGATCTTCATCGCCCGCCGCGCGGGAAACAGGCAGGCGGCCAGGACGATGGCCGTAAGTAGCACCGCCATTCCGGCGAACGTCGCCGTGTCTCGCGCCACCACGCCCTGGAAAAGCCCTTCGAGAAAGCGGGTCAGGAACGCCGCACCCAGGGCGCCAATTCCGATTCCGGCGGCGCCGATCGCGAGACCCTGGCGAAGCACCATCCGCAGCACCTGGGCCGGTTCCGCCCCGATGGCCATCCGCAAGCCGATCTCGCCCGTTCGCCGTGCCACCACGTAGGACATCACGCCGTAAATCCCCATCGCGGCCAGCGTAACGGCCACCACGGAAAACAGCGTCAGCAGCAGCGTCAGGAAGCGGGGACGAGCTCGCGATTCGTACAGAATTTCGTCCATCGTCCGCACGTCGTAAATAGGCAGCGAAGCGTCGAGCGAGGCCATCTCGCGGCGGACCGTGGGAATCAACTTCCGCGGGTCGCCGGTGCAGTGCATGACGACATAGGCGTTGCGGATGCCCCGGCCACCCGTCTGCCGATAGTCGAAATAGATTTCCGTGCCCGCCGGCTGGTCGATTCCCGCGTTCTTCACATCGGCCACAACGCCCACAATGGGGAACCAGGGCAGGTTACGCGAGGGGCGCAGCCGGTGCCCGATGGCGCTCTCACCGGGAAAGAAGCGCCGGGCCATGGTCTGGTTGACGATCACCGCGGGCGGCGCGCCGGCCCCGTCGCGGTCGTCGAACAGGCGCCCTTCGATGAGCGGCACACCCATGCTCTTGAAGTAGTCGGTGCCCACCACGTTGTAGAAGTCGATGTTCTCGATGGGGCCTCCCGGGCGCGCGACAAAGCCCTCAATCATGGTGTCGTTGGCGTTCAGGCGGCGCGCCGGAGGCAGGCCAGTCACCATGGCGGCGTCGGTAACGCCGGGAATCTCGCGCAGGCGCCGCTCGGCGTTCTGCCAATATCGGATTACCGCCGCGCTTTCGGGATAGACCCCGCTCGGCAGCTCCACCCGCAGAGTCAGCACGCCTTCCGGCCTGACGCCCGAGTTCACTTGCAGCAAACCCCAGAAGGCGCGTACCGTTAGCCCGGTGCCGATGAGAAGCACCAGAGCCAGCGCCAGTTCCGACACCACCATCGCGTGCCGCAGAAGCTGGGCGCGCAGCGTGGCGGTGGTCCGGCCGCCCGCCGATTTCAGCACCTCGTACACGTCTGGCCCGCCAAGCTGGGCCATCGGAGCCAGGCCGAAAAAGATGCCGGTGGCGAGCGAAACGGCGACGGTGAACAGCAAGACCCGCCAGTCCAGGCCAATTTCCTCGATGCGTGGAATGCTCTGCGCGGCCGAGGCGAGAATCAGGCGCAGTCCTCCCCAGGCGAGAAACAGGCCAAGCATGGCGCCGGCCACCGACAGCAGCGCCCCCTCGGCGAAGAACTGGCGTCCCAGGCGCCCCAGTCCCGCGCCCATCGCCGTGCGGACCGCGATCTCCTTTTGGCGTGCTTCGGCCCGCGCCAGCAGCAGGTTAGCCACGTTGACGCAGGCAATCAGCAGCACAAATCCCACGGCGGCGAGCATAGCCAACATGGCCGGCCGGACGGATCCCACCGTCTCTTCCTGCAGGCCGGCCGAGACCAGCGTGTGCTTTTCCGGGCTGAAATGGTGTTGGTGAGGCGTGTCGAGCCGGCCGTAGGCCTCCACCAGCCGCTCCAATTCACCCTGCGCCTGCGCCGCCGCGATTCCCGGCTTCAGGCGGCCCAACAGGTACAGGTAATGGCTTCCGCGGCCGCCCGGTTTGGCGGGGTCGATCTGCAGCGGAATCCAGATTTGCGGTGCGTCCACCTCGCCCGGAGGAAAGCGGAAGCCGGCTGGCATGACACCGGCAATCGTCGCCGGCGTTCCGTCCACCCGGATGTCCCGGTTGAGGATGTCGGCGCGGCCGCCGAACGCCGTCTTCCACAACTCGGTGGAGATGGCCACTTGTAGCGGCACTCCGGGTTTGTCGTCGTTCCGGCCGATAAGCCGGCCTCGAGCGGGGGCAACGCCCAGCATGGGCAACATGTCGCCCGTGACATAGGCCGCCGTCGCGCGGACCGGCTCGGTCGTCCCGCCGATGTTGACGCCCCCCACAACCCAGCCTTCCAGGTTTTGCCAGCTTCGCGTATCGCGCTGAAGGTCAAGTAGTTCCGGGGCGGAAAGCCAGAATTTGCGCAGGCCGCCGTTGGGGAAGGTGGGGAACTCGCTGTAAATCCGCACCAGTTGTTGGGGTTGGCGGTAGCCCAGCGGGCGCATCACCACGGCGTTCACCACGCTGAAGATGGCGGTGGTGGCGCCGATGCCCAAGGCCAGGCAGACCACCGCGATAGCCGCGAAACCGGGGTTCTGGCGGAAGTTCCGCAAGCCGAAACGCAGGTCTCGCAGAAGGAATCCCATAAGCACCTCCGTGGCGATTACTGAACGACTACGGTTCCAAGCCGGGATGGGTTCGCAAAATTCGCCGGTTTGTCCGAGATGTTACCTTGAGACGGGCTTTCGAAGGGCGTGGTCGGCCGGCCAATCCAGGCCGTTCCAGATGCGGCGCGCCGTCCAGTCTTCCGCCGGGGCGCTCCAGAATGGGTCCGACGGCGGCAGGCCGAGCGGCAGCAGCACGGTGGCGCACAGGTACAGGCTGCCGGTGGAGATGTAGATCTCGCCCAGCTTCGGCTGGTGGCCGGCGAGGCCGATCTGCAGCCATCCGTTTGCGTCGAACGTGCCTGGCGCATCGAGCACGTGCCGGATGACAGCGGTGAGAGCGGAGCGCACTTGGGCGCCCGAGACGCCGGCAGGCAGCTCCCCCAGCATCGCCATCTGGGCCAGCAGGTGGAACGCCCCCGATCAATAGGTAATGGAGCGTCCAATCGCCGGAAAGGTGCCCTCCGGCGAGATCAGCCGCTCCTGGATGGCCGCGTAGCGTTGCGCGCGCGCCATCACGTCGTCGACCATCGCGTTCCACGCACGGTTGTGGCTGGCCAGCGTTCGCAGCGTATCCACCAGCATCGGCTGGATGGCGTAGCTGTTGTAATAATCCCAGTGGTATTGCGGCCCGTCGCTGTAGAGCCCGTCGCCCACGTACCATTCCTGGTGTTTGCGCAGGGCATAGTCCACCCGCATCCCGTCCCACTCCTCGCCAGCCTGCGCCAGCCCGGCCTCCACCATCGCAGCGAACAGCAGCCAGTTGTTGAAGCCCGGAGTGATGGAGCGGGACGAGCGCAGCGCCGCCGTAAGGTTTCGTTTCGTGCGATCGTCCAGCTTTTCCCAGAGTTCGTTGGGCGCCCGCAACAGCGCCTGCGCCAGAAACGCGGCGTCGACCACCGGCTGCGAGCCTTCGTGGAAGTTCAGGAAGTCGGGCGATGCCGGGTCCGTGGCGGAACGGATGGCGTCCCGCGCCAGCGCGGCGTAGCGCTGTTGCTTTTCGCGCTCCGCTCCACTCGCGAGCGGCGCCTCGAACCAGGGGGCGATGCCCGCCAGCAGGCGTCCGATCGCTTCCAGATGCGAGAATTTTCGGCGGTCCGCTTCTTGGCCGGGGGCGCTTTCGACCGGCATGTTGCGCTTCAGCGTGCCGTGGGCGAGGTTCGAGAGCACCGGTTCGGCCAGTCTCTCGAGTTGGCGAAGCCAGTACGCGCGGTCGTCGCCGGCCGGCTCCTGTGCGCCGACCTGCGCCACCCCGGCGGCGCCAAACGCAGCCGCGGTACCCAAAAACTCCCTTCGATTCGGCATGGATCAAACGTTATCATATGCAGACGCCACAGGATTTCGCGGAGGTGTTCGGCGTGTTTCCGAACGGCAAATACGAGGGCCGGAGCTACGCCAACATCGCCGCGGTGCTGTGGACCGATACCGGCGACGTGGGAACCTACGAGTTCGTCCGGCGGCTGGTGTTCTCGGTCCTCATCGGCAACGCCGACATGCATCTCAAAAACTGGTCGCTGTTGTACCCGGACGGGCGCCAGCCGGCGCTCTCTCCCGCCTACGATCTCGTCGCGACGCTGCCCTACCTCCCCGGCGACAGGCTGGCTCTCGGTTTTGGTGGAAGCCGAAGTCTGGAAGGAATCACGCTCGACCAGGTGCGCCGGTTCACCGACGCCGCGGGGCTGCCCGTGAAGCCGGTTTGGGACATCGTCGTGGAGACCGTGGAGCGGACGGCCAGCCAGTGGAAGACCTTGCCGCAAAGAGACCGGTTGCCGGCCGAAATCCACTCCGTGATCGACAAGCAGATTGGGGAGGCGGCGGCCAACACCGCTGCAAATTCGCAATGAACGCTGTTGCGGAATTCCCGCGTTACTTCGCGTACATCCGGATGATGCGCTCGATGGCGCGGCGGCAGGCGGCGCAGAAGCCCACCTCGTCGCGGGTGAACATCATGCAGTCCTCCTCGGAGCGGTAGTAGCCGTGGGCCTGGTAGTTGGCCCCTTCGAAAGCCCCCACCTTGCCGGCGTTGGGGCCCGAGGCCAGCAGCTTCGTTTCCGCTTCGCGTTCCTCGCGAAACAGCGCTTCCATCTCCTCTTCCGGGCGATGGGCGGCTCGGATGGCGCGGCGGCGCTTCTGAATTTCCGTCGAAAACTTTTCGAATTGCTCCTTGGGCCACGGCGTGGGCAGCTCGATGCCGGGCGACAGCAGGTCCTTCCATTTGGAGGCGCGCGGATCGGCGGTGACGTTCGGTTCCCAGGGTTCGGGACTGGCCGCGGTGGCTGTGTAGGCCACGTCGGAGGTGTAGTACTCGTCGGCGAGCCCGGCGAAGTGGTGCCCGAATTCGTGCACGAAGATGTAGGGCGTAAACGCGTTGTCGGCGGCTACGGTGGCGTACAGGTTGAAGATGCCGCCCCCGCCGTACTTGCGGTCGTTGACCACGATTTCGAGAAATTCGTAAGGCGCTGCCGAGGCCACCTCGCGCAGCCGCTGGTTGTCGAAGTCGAGGATGTAGCGCTCCGACCCAAAGGCGTCGTAAGAAGCACGCAGGGCTGAATGGCGGTAGACGCTGTCGGAGGGGCGGGAAACGCCGCTCTCCTCGGAAGGCGTATCGATGGCCCACACATTGAACTCGGCGCGGTGTTCACGAAACGGCGAGACGGCGAACAGCGTGTCCGCGGTCCGCCGCGCGTCTCTGTGCCACTTGTCCATTTCGGCGGCGGTGTAGCCGTCGCCGAGCAGCAGCAGGTCCACTTTGTCACGCGGCGCGCCGTTTTCCACCACTGGCCAGACGTTGAGGTGAGGCGGCGGGCTGCGATCGATGGATGGGTCGGAGGGATCGATCATCACCGACCAAAGCTCGCGGAACTCGTTTTGCGGGCCGCGCTTTTCGATCACCACCTGGACCGGCGTTGACGGCGCGGGAAAGCGGACGCTTTCCTGAAACGCGCGGCGCTGTTGCTTGGCCTCGTCGGTGGTCTCCCACTCGCCGTAGATGCTGGCGAATCCGCGGGAGTAAATGGTGCGGTTGGTCGCGCGGTCGACGACGCGGAAGAAATACTTGCCCAGATTGGTGTCATCGATCCAGCGGTCGAGCGGCCCCGGCCAGGCGCCCTCCAGCACAACCGAATCCAGGGCGAAGTGTTCCTCGGAGGCGTTACCGGTGTGGTAATAATCGAGCCGCATGGTCCGCGGCCCGGCCGGCTGCTGGGCGGCGGTGGCCGCGACAGTTGCCGTCAGCAGAATCAGAAGCTGCCTTCCCATGGAGATCCATCTTCGCACAGGGCAGGTGCCGCCGCCCGCAAATGACGCTTCGGGCATTCAATCCCCGAATCGCCAGGATGTCGTTGATCTGCTGTTCCAGGAACTCCATCCGTTCAGCCGGCGCCAAAGGCAGCATCCAGCGGATCAGCGTGAGATCGTCGCCGTCGTCGCTGCAGTCGGGCTCGAAGAGAGGCTCCGCGGTTCCCATTTTCCCGATCCAGCATAGCGAATTCGGGCGCGAGTTACCTGAGGACGAGAATCGGGATGCGAGTACACGTCGCCCGCCGCGGCTGCTCTTACGCCGTGCGCCCGATGAGAGTCTGCCATCGGAACAGGAAGAAATGGTGCCCGCAAAGAGAACACCAGTAGGGTTGAAGAAGCCATCGGAAGGCCGTCTCGATGGTATTTCGGGCGCCTACGCTTCTGAAATCGATGGATCTGCAATGTGGACAGCGTGTGGAGAACAGCCCTACGGTGGCGCGCATCATGAACTTACATCAACTTTCGCCGCACTGGTTGCGGCATGACCGGTGCGATTCGTGGAGACGGCGTGGAGTGGTTTGCGCGGGGGTCGGTTCGCCGACTGGCCACCGCGCGGCTCGCCTCGCGCGCGGCCGTCAGTTGTTCCGGCGTTCTCAGGTCGGGCTCCGAGAGCCTGACCTGTTCTTTCGCGCGCGCTACCTGGCGTTTGTGTCGCTTCAGTAATCTCTTGTTCATTTGTGTCCTTTACGCTGCCGCCGAGCGACCGCCTATTCGCCTTGCTCTTCCACCACCCCGCAGATCATGGCCTCGGTGGTGAGCATGAGAGAGGCGATGGAAGCTGCATTCTGCAGAGCCGTGCGAGTTACCTTGGTGGGGTCGATTACGCCGGCCTTCACCAGGTCTTCGTACTGTTCGGTGGAGGCGTTGAAGCCGAAGTTAGGATCCTTGTGGGTCCTGATCTTCTCGACCACGACGGCGCCCTCGGTCCCGCAGTTCAGCACGATCTGCCGAACCGGCTCCTCGCAAGCGCGACGCACGATGGTGACGCCGAACTGCTCGTCGCCCTCGAGCTTGAGCGTCTGCAGCGCGACCGATGCTCGCAGCAATGCGACGCCTCCGCCGGGCACGATGCCTTCCTCCACCGCTGCGCGAGTGGCATGTAGAGCGTCTTCGACGCGGGCCTTCTTCTCCTTCATCTCGGTCTCGGTTGCGGCGCCGACTTTGATGATCGCCACGCCGCCGGCCAGCTTCGCCAGCCGCTCCTGCAGTTTCTCGCGATCGTAGTCCGAGGTGGTCTCTTCGATCTGTGCCCGGAGCTGCTTGATCCGGCCCTCGATGTTCTTCTGCGATCCGGCGCCGTCGATGATGGTCGTGGTGTCCTTGTCCACCGTGACGCGCTTGGCGCGGCCGAGATCCTCCAGCTTGATGCCCTCCAGCTTGATGCCGGTCTCTTCCATGATGGCCTTGCCGCCAGTCAGGATCGAGATATCTTCCAGCATCGCCTTGCGGCGGTCGCCGAAGCCCGGGGCTTTCACGGCGCAAGCATTGAGCGTGCCGCGCAGCTTGTTGACCACGAGCGTGGCCAGCGCTTCGCCTTCCACGTCTTCGGCGATCACCAGCAGCGGCTTACCCGCGCGCGCAATCTGCTCGAGAATTGGCAGCAGGTCCTTCATGTTGCTGATCTTCTTGTCGTGAATGAGGATGTAAGGATCCTCGAAAACGCACTCCATGCGTTCGGCGTCGGTCACGAAATAGGGCGAGAGGTACCCGCGATCGAATTGCATCCCGTCCACGGTCTGCAATTCGGTGGTCATGGTCTTGGATTCCTCGACCGTGATCACGCCGTCCTTGCCCACCTTCTTCATCGCCTCGGCGATGATGTTGCCGATGGTGGAGTCGCTGTTGGCGGAGATGCTGCCCACCTGGGCGATCATGTCGCCGGAGACGGGCTTGGAGAGCTTCTTGACTTCCTCGACGGCAACTTCCACGGCCTTATCGATGCCGCGCTTGATGGCCATCGGATTCGCGCCCGCGGTGACCGCTTTGACGCCTTCGCGGTAGATTGCCTGGGCCAGAATCGTGGCCGTGGTGGTGCCGTCTCCGGCAACGTCGGAGGTTTTCGACGCCACTTCGCGCACCATCTGGGCGCCCATGTTCTCGAGCGGGTCCTTCAACTCGATCTCTTTGGCCACCGTCACACCATCTTTGGTGATCGTCGGTCCGCCGTATTTCTTTTCGAGAACGACATTGCGCCCTCGGGGTCCGAGGGTCACCTTCACTGCCTCGGCGAGTTGATTGACACCGCGCAGGATCGCTTGACGGGAGTCGTCACTATAAGTAATCTGTTTTGCCATGGATGGTTTCCTTGTGAGTTCGATTTGAATCAGGCCGGCCTTCGCTGGTCGCCCTGGGCGGCCGCATCCAGAACGCCGAGGACATCGTCCTCGCGCATGATGATGTACTCGGTGCCGTCCAGCTTGGTCTCGTTGCCGGAGTACTTGCCAAACAGGATGCGGTCGCCGACTTTGACGTCGAGGGCGACCAACTTGCCGTCCTCGAGCCGCTTGCCATGCCCGACGGCCATGACTTCACCCTCCTGGGGTTTTTCTTTGGCCGAATCGGGGATGACGATGCCGTTGCGCGTGGTTTCCTGTTCCTCGATCCGCTTCACCACGATGCGGTCGTATAGGGGTCGAATGTTCATGATGCTGTTAGCCTCCACTTTCTTGTGTAACCTGTCACGCATTGTGATACTCGGCGCCTGGGTGGCTCCTGGCATCGAACCCTGGGGTCGCGCTGGTGGAATGCGCCAGCCATACCACCGGGTGGCTGCGGACGCTGCCGTTGCGCTCGGTGATATCCGCCCAGTTGACGTCCTTTTCTGCCGGAGAAATACACCAAGGGTGCCCTGATATGGGCCCTCGGCCAGCACGACTTCGTCGCCTTCGCGGAATACAGGACTCGCAACTCTTGTCCCGACCATGTTTCCGTGCCTCCTTCGTTCGACATCTCGCCTTCGTGGCCCCCTGGCTATAGCCGAAACTTCGGCTGGTTCACCAGCCTCGCCTTTTCAAGCTTGGCTATCGCTGCTGCTTCTTCACCCGCTATCCGGGCGGCATCTTGCCGGAATCCCTGGTAGCTCTGGATTTGAGCTCCC
The DNA here is from genome assembly GCA_963810595.1 of Bryobacterales bacterium. Classification (GTDB taxonomy): domain Bacteria; phylum Acidobacteriota; class Terriglobia; order Bryobacterales; family Bryobacteraceae; genus CAWEOG01. Next base: position 317,678 of record CAWEOG010000010.1, read on the forward strand.
GGACATCACGACATCCTCGGCTGTCTGGGTGACCTAAGGGACGGTAATCAGATCGCCTGACTTAGTTCAGATGATCTGCGAGTGGGCGGAAGCGCTCAGGCATTAACTATTATCGGTTAAGTATACTTGCTTGTCAAGCGCGTCCGTGGGAAGATAAGACTTGCCTCTTGACAGAATATGGTTAAGTAGGCAGACAGGACCATCCAGTGGACGTTTCCTTGTTGATCCGACACCGTTTACAGGAACTTGGCCTTGAGCAGAAAGATCTCGCTGCCGCCGCTCAAGTGACCGAATCCTACATCTCGCAACTGCTGGCCCGGAAGAAGGCTCCTCCCGCGCCTGGACGCACCGACATCTACGAGAAGATCGGCAGGGCCTTGAAACTCCCGAGCGGTGAACTTTCGAAACTGGCTGACCTGCAGCGTAAGGAAGAATTGAGGAAGAAAGTGGCGGAACTCCCGCGGCCCCTCTTCAAAGAGTGTCGCGAGTTGATTCTGCGCAAATGCGATTCCGCCCGGCAGAAAAGAAGTGCGCCGGATTTTTGAGAAGGAGCCGTTCGGCGAACTCGAACGGCTGGTCACTCAAAAACTTCTGGATGTCGCCCAGGGAGTTGCCAGGGAGGAACTGCAAAGTGAAGAGTGGCTGCGCCTGATGGCCCAACTCAGCGGCCGCAGCTATGAGCAAGTGCGCGTTGCCATTCTCGAGTTTCTGGACACGGACGTCTTCAACGTCTCGGTCGAAAATTGCGTTTCCTTCCTCGATCCGATCATCGACTCCTGGGATATCGACCTCAAGACCTTTGGCATGGAAGTGGTCCTAAACCGCCGGCTCGCGGCAGTGAGCCTGAAGCGATTTGAGTTTGCCGAACAGGAGCCCCCACAGCCCGTCGCCATAGAGCCGGGGCTCGAACAATTCCTGAAGGATGCGTCGCTGAGCGGCGATGTCACCGAAGAGGAAATCGCGTTTCTGAAGGCTCTGAAGTTGAGAGGAAAGCGGCCTTCCCCAATTTATTATTACCGGGAGTTACAGAACCTGAGGGATCCACTCCATTTCCCGTCTGCGGCGCAACCCGGAGAATCGGATTGACCGAAGCGGCGCAGGGCCGCCAGGCAGCAAAGGAATGCCTTCATGAACAGCACTTCTAAAGTCCGCAAAATCGCGTTCGTCGGCGACCACTTGCCGCGCAAGTGTGGCATTGCCACGTTCACGTCCGACCTGCTTGCCGCCGTCGCAAGCGCACACCCCCAGAGCCAGTGCCTCGCCGTGTCGGTCAACGACATTCCGGGTGGCTACGAGTACCCGGAGGTGGTTCGCTTCGAAATTGAGGAGCAGGACCTGTCGTCCTATCTGCGCGCCGCGGACTTCCTCAACATCAGCAACGTGGACATCGTCTGCCTGCAGCACGAGTTCGGCATTTTCGGCGGGCCCGCCGGTGGTCACATCCTGGCGCTTCTGCGCGAATTGAGAATGCCCGTCGTCACAACGCTTCATACCGTCTTGCGCGAGCCGAGAGCGGACCAGCGGCGCGTGATGGAGGGGTTAATCTCACTCTCTACCCGGCTGGTGGTCATGGCCGAGCGCGGACGGCAGATGTTGCAGGAGATATACCAGGCGCCGCCGGCACAAGATCGATCTCATCCCGCACGGCATTCCCGATGTAGGCTTCGTCGATCCAACTTATTTCAAGGACCAGTTCGGGGTGGAAGGAAGAGTGGTGCTGCTGACCTTCGGCCTGCTTTCGCCGAACAAGGGCATCGAGAACGTGCTCAAGGCCCTGCCGCTAATTCTGGCGGAGTTCCCCGAGGTGGTTTATATCGTCCTCGGCGCTACCCATCCCAACGAACTGCGCGAGCACGGTGAAGCTTACCGGCTCAGCCTGGAGATTCTCGCTAAGAAGAACAAGGTTGACAAAAACGTCATCTTCTACAACCAGTTTGTGGATCTCGAGAACCTCAAGGAGTTCATTGGCGCGGCGGACCTTTACATCACGCCTTACCTGAATGAAGCGCAGATCACGTCGGGCACGCTGGCATATGCGTTTGGCGCCGGCAAAGCAGTGGTGTCCACACCCTACTGGCACGCCGCGGAATTGCTGGCGGAAGACCGCGGCATGTTGGTGCCATTCGGCGACGCACCGGCCATCGCGCGCGAGGTGACCGGATTGCTGCGGGACGACAACCGCCGGCACGCCATCCGCAAGAACGCCTACCGGATCGGCCGCGAGATGGTCTGGAGCAACGTGGCACAGATGTATATGCGTTCCTTCGAGTGTTCCCGGCTGGAAACGGCCGCTCGGACGCGAAAGCTTCTTGCCGCCAAGACGCTTGACCAAAAGCCCGCGGGAACTGCCGCCGATGAAGCTGAGTCACCTTTCGCGGATGACCGATTCCACCGGGGTCTTCCAACACGCTGTTTTCAGCGTTCCGAATTTTTCCGAAGGCTATTGCACCGACGACAACGCCCGTGCCTTCATCCTGGCGGTGCTGCTGGGTGAATTGGGCGAGGATCCGCTGTTGGTGCGGACGCTGGCTACCACTTCGGGTGCATTCCTCCTTCATGCTTTCGATCACAAGACGAAACGCTTCCACAATCACCTGAGTTTTGAGCGGCACTGGCTGGACGAACGGGGATCGGAGGACTGCCAGGGGAGGGCGCTCTGGGCGCTGGGCACTGGCGTGGGGCGCTCGCTGCATCGCAGCTTCCAGATGATGGCGGGACAGCTCTTCGCGCTGGCGTTGCCTGCGCTGACGGGGTTCACCTCGCCGCGGGCTTGGGCGTTCGGCTTGATCGGCATCCATGAGTACCTGCGCCGGTTGAGCGGCGACAGCCTGGTGAACCAAACCCGAGAGACGCTGACTTGCCGGCTCATGGATCTCTTTGAAGCGAGTGCGCATCCGGACTGGCAATGGTTTGAAGAAGAACTGTCGTACGACAACGCGAAGCTCGCGCACGCCTTGATTGTGAGCGGGCATGCAACCGGACAACAGGCGGTGCTCGATCGGGGTCTGCGGGCCTTACGCTGGCTGACGGAATTGCAGATGTCCGAGAAGGGTCACTTTCGGCCCATTGGCAGCAATGGGTTTTACCGGCGCGGCGGTACGCGCGCCGATTTCGACCAACAGCCCATTGAGGCGCAGGCAACGGTTTCGGCCTGTCTGGAAGCCTATCGCGCCACATCGGACGTCTGGTGGTACGATCACGCGCAGTGTGCCTTCGACTGGTTCATCGGCTGGAACGATCTCGGATTGGAACTTTACTCTCCCGAGACCGGCGGCTGCTGCGACGGGTTGCATGTAGACCGAGTCAACGGGAACCAGGGAGCGGAATCAACCCTGGCCTACTTGCTTTCCCTGGCGGAGATGCAGCTTGCACAAAACATGCTGACGAGTTTTCGAGAACCGATCACCAGCACGGAGTAGACGCCAACCCCCATATCCATGCACCTCAAACGTACAACCACAATCCTCCATCCCGACCAGTCCCGCGTTCTCCTCCGGCCCTTCAATCCGGGTGGTCCCGAACGGGTCGCCAGGATCATCGCCAGGATCATGGCGCTCCCGGAAGACCGGGCTGGCCGGTTGCTGGACGAAGTTTCCGCTGAGTTTTCCCAGCGCCACCGGAAGATCCGCAGCCTCTTCCTGCAGCGCTTCGAGCAGGTCCGTGAGTCTTTGGCGGCGGCTGCGGACGTG
>CAWEOG010000011.1:0-137248 GCA_963810595.1 Bryobacterales bacterium
ACGTTTCTGAGCCGCGCTCCGGAACAGGTGGTGGCGGGCATCCGCGAGAAGCTGGCGGAGTACGCCGCGCAGCTCGAAAAGAGCCGCGAGACGCTGTCGAGCCTGGACTAGCCCGGTTTCGAGCGGAGCTCCGATTCGTGAGCCGGGAGCGGGAATTCGAGAATCCAAATCGAAAGGGACGGCGACGATCTGATTCCGCCGCCCTCAAAAGGGGAACAAATGTCGATTAGCGGAAACCCCGAGGCACTGATTGTGGGTGCTGGTCCGGTGGGAAAGTTGGCGGCTCTGGTGTTGGCCCGCCGCGGCATTCGTGTGGCAATCGCCGATTCTGGCGTATGGGGCAACACGCACAGCTATGCGCTGGGTCTGCATCCGCAGACCTTGAAGCTGCTGGACGAGCTGGAGGTACTGGAGCCCGTGATGAAGGCTGCCTATCCGGTGCGCCGAATCGGGCTGTGGGACAAGAAAGGGCGGCGGGCCGAGATTGGTCTGGACCCGGACGATGGCCCGAAGCAGCCTTTGGCGGTGCTGCGGCAGAACGATCTCGAGGCAGTGCTCGAAAAGGAGCTGGAAAAACGGGGCGTTCAGGTTTCCTGGTCGCACGAGGTCTCGCGGTTGGCCGCCGCCGGAGACCACGTCGAAGCGACGGTGGATAAGTACGAAAAGCAGTCGATGGGTTACGCGGTGGCTCACTCGGAGTGGGTGGTAGCCAGGTCGTCGCGGATAGAACCGTCTTTTGTGCTGGGCGCCGATGGCTACAACTCGACGGTGCGAAGAGCGCTGGAGTTCGATTATCCCGAAGTGGCGCCGCCGGTCTATTACGCCACCTTCGAATTCAAGACCAACGCCGATCTGGAAAATGAAATGCGCCTGGTGTTGGGCAACCACACCACGGATGCACTGTGGCCCCTGTCTGGGGGGTACTGCCGCTGGAGCTTCCAACTGCCTTCCTACGACGCCAGCTATATCGAGCGCGAAAAAGACCGCCTGCTGCTCTCGTCGGCGTGGAAGAAGTTCCCGGTGCTGGCCGAATCGAACCTCCGCTCGCTGATTGCCGAGCGCGCTCCCTGGTTCACGGCAAGCGTCGAGGAATTCGCCTGGCGCATCGTGGTGCGGTTTGAACATCGCCTGGCGCCCGGCTTCGGGAAAGGACGAATGTGGCTGGCCGGCGACGCCGCACACCTGACCGGCCCGGCCGGAATGCAGAGCATGAACGTGGGATTTTTCGAAGCCCGCGACCTGGCGGAGACGATGGCCCGCATCCTGCGCGCCTCCGGCGAGCCGGCCGAACTCGAGGCTTCGAATACCCGCTGGACCGATACCTGGCGGCAACTGCACAGCCTGGGGGGCGGCCTTTGTCCCGGGCCGGAGACGGACGCCTGGGTGGCGTCGCACGCCGGCCGCCTGATGGAATGTCTGCCCGCGCACGGAGAGGCGCTGGGCGCGATGGCCGCGCAGCTTGGCCTGACCGTGTCCTGACATCCGCGGCACGGACCCGTTCGTAAGCACTCGCGGCTCAACCCGGGAGCATGAGCGCCGACTGCAAAGGAGGCGGTCCGCGCAACGCCGTACACGGCATTTCGTTACGCTGTTAACTGATGCCGTTCGATGTGAATCATCCCGAAATCGAGCAGGCCGTGGTTCGCGCGCTCGAAGAGGACATCGGCGCGGCGACCTCACTTCCCTGGCCTGTGTTCCCGCCGGCCGCGAGGTGGAGGGCGGTTTTTTTGCCCGCGAGGCCATGGTGGTGGCGGGCGTCGAGCTGCTCGACCCGATTTACCGCTTCCGCGGCGGCGTCCGCGAGCTGCGTATCGAAAAGCCCAGCGGTTCCGCGGTGAGAGCCCGACACGCGCATCGCCTGGGTGAGCGGCGAGGCGCGCACGTTGCTCGAATGCGAGCGCGTGGCGCTGAACTTCATCCAGAGGCTGAGCGGAGTGGCCACTCTGGCCCGCCAATTCACCGAACAGGTGGCCGGAACCGGCTGCCGCGTGCTGGACACCCGGAAAACCACCCCCGGCTTGCGGCGGCTGGAAAAGATGGCTGCCGCGGCGGGGGGCGTTACCAACCACCGGCTGGGCTTGTTCGACGCAATTCTCATCAAGAACAACCACATCACGGCCGCTGGCGGCGTGAAGGAAGCGCTCGCGCTGGCCGGAGCAGCCGGGCTCGCGCCCGGGGTGGACGTCGAAATTGAAGTGCGTTCGCGCCGCGAGTTGGACGAAGCACTCGAAGCCGGCGCCAAACGGTTGCTGGTCGACAACCTGACCCCTGCCGAGGCGGCAAAATGGATTCGCTACATCAACGGGCGGGCAACGGTGGAAATCAGCGGCGGCGTAACTCTCAAAACAGTGCGCGCTTACGCCGAAACCGGCGCGGACTTCGTCTCCGCCGGTGCGATTACGCATTCGGCGCGCGCGATGGATCTGAATTTCCGTCTGAGCTGGTAGCGAGAACAATCCGTCTGGGTGGGTTCCCTACCCCGGGTCCAAAAAATCCCTTAGTCTCGTGGGGGCTACTCCTCGCGGGTAAAGCACTGTGACGCTTCCGCCGATTGGCGAGTGGACCGAAACATTTGTCGTTGTACGGAAGTTGAGAAGTTCTGACTGCCGTTCCCGGTAGACCGCGCTCGCCATACGGCGGATACTGGATGGGGAGACTTGGGATGGAACCGCTTACCATTTTGATCGCGTTTTTCCTGGGGTTGATTATCGGCGCCGCCCTGGCCGGGATGCTGGCGAAGGGTTCGCGTGAGTCGTCGGTGGCCGGCGGGGACCCCGAAGAAGCTGATCGTGCTGAAAGAGCGCGAGATCGCCAAGGATGCACAGCTCAAAGAGGCCAAGGCGAACATTGACGCCGAGCGTGCCGTGGTGGCAGCGCTGCGGGAAGAGCTGAAGTCGGAGACGGAACGGAGAAGCGCCGCCAACGAGCGCGCCGCCCGCACCACGCAACTGGAACAGGTGGTCGCCCAGAGGGAGCAGTTTATCGTCGAGCTGCAGCAGCAGATCGGCACTTTGAGGGCGTCGCAGGCGGAAGTTTTGACGCGCCTGGACGACAGCGCAGAAATCCGCCGAAGAGAAGCTGGCGGTGATGCAGGACGCCCAGGAAAAGCTGAGCAATGCGTTCAAGGCGATTTCGGCGGAGGCGCTGCAAAGCAACAACCAGGCGTTTCTCGATCTGGCCAAGACCACCCTCGAGAAGTTCCAGGAGACGGCCAAGGTGGACCTGGAACACCGCCAGAAGCGCAATCGATGAGGTGGTGAAACCGCTGAAAGAATCCCTGGCAAAGGTGGACACGCAGATCCAGGAACTGGAGAAGAATCGGGTGGGCGCCTATGCCAGCCTGAACGAGCAAGTTGCGGTCGCTGGCCACCACGCAGAGCCGCTCTGCAGGCCGAAACCGTCGAAACCTGGTGCGCGCGTTGCGCACGCCCACTACCCGCGGCCGTTGGGGCGAGCTGCAGTTGCGGCGGGTCGTCGAGATGGCGGGAATGGTCGAGTACTGCGATTTCGAGCAGCAGGTGAACCTGGACACCGAAGAAGGCAGGCTGCGGCCGGACATGGTGATCAAGCTGCCGAACGGCCGCCAGATCGTGGTGGATTCGAAAGTTTCTCTGGCCGCGTATCTGGATTCCCTGGAAGCGCCGGACGACGATACCCGCATCCAGAAGCTGCGCGAGCATGCCGCCCAGGTTCGCGCGCATCTCGCCCGGCTGGGCAGCAAGGCCTACTGGGACCAGCTCGGCAGCACACCGGAATTTGTTCTGGCGTTCCTGCCCGGCGAGACGTTTTTCGGCGCGGCGCTCGAACAGGACCCCGGTCTGATTGAATTCGGAGTGAACCAGAAGGTCCTGCTGACCACCCCCACCACACTGATTGCGCTGCTGAAAGCCGTCGCCTACGGCTGGCGCCAGGAAAAGATGACCGAGAACGCCGAGCAGATCAGCGAGCTGGGCAAGCAATTGTACGATCGTTTGCGCACCATGGCCACCTATTTCGACGAGCTTCGCCGCAGCCTGGAACGGTCGGTGGAGAGCTACAACCGCGCGGTCGGGCTCGCTCGAGACTCGCGTGTTGGTGGGCGCCCGGCGATTCAAAGAACTGGGCGCGGCCACCGGCGACGAGATCTACGTGCTCGAGCCGATCGACAAAACCGTGCGAAACCTGCAAGCCAACGACCTGGCGATGCTGGCAGCGGCTGGCTCGCACGACGACGGCGAGGGCGATTAGCTGAAATGCCTGGCGGCGGTGGGCGCCACGTCGGAATTCACATCAAACCACGACGGCTCGAATTCGATGCGCCGCCTTTCCCGCATCGCCAGGTTGGAAACCAACGTAACCACCGCGTCCGCCAGACCTACCTCGCCCGGGCACCGTGGCCGCCCTTTCCCGGGGTTTCGGATAAGCCAGGCGAGATGTTCCTGCTCTTCGCGGTAGCCCCGGCTTGAAAGCGTATCGGGCGTGCCGCCCCCGGAAGTCCATTGAGCCGTAGAAGTGGAGGTGGTGACCGGCTGCCCGATGCGGCTTTCCACCCAGGAAACACGGGTGTCCTTCATGGTTTTCTCGCGGAAGAGGCAGACTTCCCTTTCGGCCAGGATGAGCAGTGTGCCGCGTGTGCCCATCACCTGCTCGCCGTAACTGTCGCTCTCGTTGGTGGTAATGGAAGAGTAGGTCACGACGACGTTTTTCGGGTACTCGTAGGTGAGGTAGGCGTGGTCCTCCACTTGGCGTCCATCGGCAAAAAAGGCGTGTACTCCGACACCGGAAACGGCAACCGGAAGAACTCCGTGGCCGGCGCCGACGGCCCCAAGAACTCCTCCCAGCAGGATGCCACAGGCGTCCAACTGGTGGCTCCCCAGTTCCGCCATCAGCCCTTCCCCCGTCCGATTGTAGAGCCGCCACCGCACCAGCTCCTCGCGGCTGCGGTAGCCGTAACGGGCGAAATCGACGTTGGCATCGGCGGCGGGCACCTTGGCAAACCAGGTGTCGTAGGCACCGTTTTCGGCTCCGGGCCGCCCGCAGGCCGTCTGGTTGCGGTGCCAGAACGCACGGATGTGCCGGACATCGCCAAGGATCTCGCGCTGCCGCACTACCTCGAGCGCGTTGGCGTATAGATAGCTGTAGTGCCGCTGATGGCCGATGGCCAACATCTTCCCGGTGCGCCGCGAGACGCGGACCATCTGCTTGCAATCGGGAACGGTTTTGGCCATCAGCTTCTCGCACAGAACGTGCTTGCCCTTTTCCATGGCCTCGATGGAGGCCGTCGCGTGAAGGTGCAGCGGCAGTGCAATGATCACCATTTCGATGTCGCCGCGGTCGAGTAGCTTGTGGTAGTCCTCTTCGAGCACGATTTTTGCCGCCGCCGCTCCGTACTTGAGTTCGAGCGCCTGGCGCGCCTTGAGCTGGTTGCTGGGCCGGATGTCGGAGAACGCCACCAGCCGGACATAGTCCGGGTTGATGGAGTTGATTTGCGCCCGCCCCTGGCCGCCGGCCCCTAGAAGCACGGCGCGCACGGGCTCACTCCGGGTATAGCCGTAGCCCCAATAGGAGGAGGCGGCGGCCGCGCCCATCAAACTGGGCACAAGCTGCCGGCGCGTCAGTTGGAAGGCCTCGCGGAAGTTGTCCGCTCCAATTTTGCGTTGCTCAGGTGTCAATTGCATGGTTCCAGTCCTTTCCTCAAGTTCTCTTCTAGTGGCAGCGGGTTATCCTCCTGCTTGCGAAACACCCGCACCACGAGCGGCCAGACGTACCGGCCGAGGTAGCCGTCGAATCCCAGCCAGTGGCCGGTGGGCACACTGGCCAGCACAAGAGCCGCCAGCAGCTCAACCAGATTTCGATCAATGAACAGGTAATGCCCGCCCAGCGCGGCGGCAGGCAGGCCGGGTAACGGTGGCGAGGCCAGGTAGAACAGCAGGAGTTGAAGGGCGGCGCCGAAGGCCGCGACCTGCGAGAACATGCCGGCCAGCAGGCATACGCCGATGACGGTGAGTCCCCACTTGACCACCCAGTCCACGGCCGCCGTGGGGGAACGCGGCGCCGGAGGCGGTCCGGCCTGCAACTGGCGCGGAGTGGCGATGTTCTCCGCCTGGAAGGTGAGTTCGGCAATAGGCTCCTCGACCAGCGCCAGCAGGGCTGCCCGGGTTTCATCCAGGCGCTTGCGGTCTTCTTCGATGCGTTCGCGGTCGAAGGCCGTTCGAACGCTCCGGCTATCCTCCTGGACGCGGCGCTGCATCCACCTGTAGTCGGAGAGCCGGGATTGAACTTCGGGCTCCGACAACGCCGCCACCGCCAAAGCCTTCAATCCGTCGCGTTGGGCTTCGAGTGCTGCTTTCTGCGCCGGGCTGAAGGGGTAGCCGCCCGATGCATAGTGGCGCAACAGTTCCGCCGACCGGGCATCCAGGCTCGCCGCCGCCCATTTCGCCGTTAGCCGCTTATCGCCGCCGGCATCTTCCACCAGGCCGCGAAACAGCGGTCGAAGCGGCCCGTCGGAGGCCAACAGGAAAGGCTGGGCGCTGAAGCGCCCTTCGCCGATTGGCTGTGAATCGAGCTTTAATACGTCGTCGTGGAGCGCCAGCCAGTCGAGGTCCTTCGCCCATGTCGCGGGTTCGCCGTTTCGCGACTCGAGCACTGCCAACTTCAGTTGCTCGCAGAGCTTTCCGAGGTCGGATTCCTGAACCTGGGTGAGCGCATCGTTTCGACCCTTGAAGTAGGCAATGACTTCGTCGCTCCAGTCATCGATGCGAGCGAAGGCCGCGGCTTCAAATTGGGAGCTGAGGGATAGGTTGGACGCCAGACGATCCAGGTCGTTTCGCAGGCGGGCCACCGAAGCTCTCAGGAAATAGCGAGAGGCCGTATAGGGTGTCGCGGCGTCGTCCAGCGACAGCTTGTAAGCTCCTTCGTACAGAAAGTGCCAGCCTACGGCCAGGCGAAGAAGAACGAGCAGCACTTTGGTGGTCTTATTCACAGTTGCACCTCCTTGGGTGTGAGTCCGATAACAACAGGGCGCGCCGTCCCGGCGCTGGAACGCGCAATGAGGATGGCACCGATGCGCGGATGGCGGCGGCAAAACTCCCGTGCGAACGGCTCGCCGGCTACCACAAAAGCCGTGGAGAGCGCGTCCGCCTCGGCAGCGGTGGGCGCTACCACGGAAGCGCTGGCCAGGCCCTGAGCGGGCCAGCCGGTGCGGGGGTCGATGATGTGACCATAACGGCGGCCGTCCCGGACGAAGAACTGGTGCTGGTCGCCGGAGGTGCCGAGCGCGCGATTGTGCAGGCGGAGCGCTGCGATCTGACGGCCGGGGCGCAACGGATCGCCGATGGCCACCGTCCAGCCTTCGGCTCCCCGTACGGGTGCTCCGAATGCCCTGATGCTGCTGCCGCCCGCATCGAGCAGGGCGCCGCGGATGGACCGGTTTCGCGCCATCGCCCGCATCGCCCGATCAATGGCGAAGCCCTTGCCCACACTGCCGAGATTCAGCTCGACACCTTTGGTCTTGAAACGAATCGTCCGGGTGCCGCCGTCGAGTTCCACCCGGGACATGCCGCTCGAAGTGAGGGCCTCCCGCAAAGCCGTTTCATCGGGAACGGATGGATTGCGGGCCAGAAAGCCCCAGGCCCGCGTGAGCGCGCCGGTTGCGACATCGAAGGCTCCGCCGGTAGCCCGCGACAGGCTGGCCGCCAGCGTGAGGAGAGAATACAGTTCGTCTCCGACCGGCACGCAAGCCGAACTTGCGATGGCATTCAGCCGGCTGATCTCGCTGGCAGGACGGAAGACAGATAACTTTTCTTCCAGCCGTTCAATCTCATCGAGAGCGGCCATGCCCGAAGCGACGGCTCCCGTGGAAGAGGATTGCAGGAACAGCGAAAATTCACATGCCATGGCGCGCCGCGCCAGTTGCAGCAAGCCGCAGGCCGCGGCGCCGCATTGCAGCCCGAAGAACGTCGACCCGCGGTCATCGCGTGTTTTTTCGGAGAGAAGAAATCCCCGCCGGCTCTGCCCGGCGCGCCGGTCGCCGGACTCGCCAGGCATCGCTCGGTTCGATTGGCTTGCTCGCGGCATGGCGTTGTTTCCACCCCGAGCATAAGGTGCGCGGCCACCGTTTACGGAAGGCTCAAAACGGAGTTTCACATCCAATTTAACCGTGAGAAACGTGGAGGCAAACGGTAGAATGAAAACGGATGGATTCCGGCAACTCGTTTGATAACAGTGCGCCCGCCATGACGGCGCTGGAAAGGGAGATGGTTCTCAAAGAACTGGATGATGTCCTCGCCAGTTCATCCTTCCGCAGCGCCAGGCGGCAGAAAGACCTCCTCCGCTATGTTGTTAATAAGGCGTTAGAAGGCAAGGGGGAGTGTCTCAAGGAGCGGGCCATCGGCTCGGACGTTTTCGAGCGCCCGGCCGACTATGACACCGGGGAAGATTCCATCGTCCGGGTGAATGCCAGCGACCTTCGCAAGAGGTTGGCGCAATTCTACGCGGAGAACGGCCAGGACCGGCCGGTGATCCTCGAAGTGCCGAGCGGCAGCTATGCGCCGTCGTTTCGCTGGCGGAGCGGCACGGGTAGCGGGGAGCCGGACCCCTCCGAGGCGAGGCGAGGGAGGAGATGGTGGATCCCGGCGGCGGCCGCATTGGTGCTGGCGGCGGCGGGACTGGGCTGGTGGACCGCACAACGGACCACGCCGCTGGAGGATTTCTGGCGACCCGTGCTGGCCAGCCGCCACCCGGTGTTGGTTTGTGTTCCCCAACCGCCGGTTTACCTGTTTTCCGGCCCTGCCCGCGACTCCGCATCCCGAACGCCCATGCCGCCGACAATACCCTCCGACGGCATTATTCGCGACGCCACGCACTATGTCGGCCTCGGAGACGCTTTGGCGATGAGCCGCATTACGTCGTTCTTCGCTTCCCGAAACAAGGAATACCAGGTGCGTATCAGCAACGACATGTCCTTCGCCGAGCTGCGCGATGGCCCGGCGGTGTTGGTTGGCGCGTTCTCCAACCAGTGGACCATGCAGGTCACCGCCGACCAGCGCTTCATCTTCGATTACGACCCGGAAGGCATCTTCATCCGCGACCGCATGGACAATGCGCGCCTGTGGCGCTACCCGCGGTCCGGCAGCCAGGAAGATTACGCAATCGTCTCCCGCGTGTTCGATTCGAGAACGGGCGACATTCTGATAACGGCGGCGGGCCTCTCCCACTTCGGTACGCTGGTGGCCGGCGAGTTTGTCACTTCGCCGGAGTATTTCAACAAAATCCTGCTCAGTGCTCCGTCCGGGTGGCAACAGCGGAACATCCAGGTGGTGGTGAAGGCCGAGGTGATTGGCAGAACGCCGGCGACCCCTAAGATCGTCGCTACGTGGTTCTGGTAGGTCACCCGGCGCGCCGCGGTAAAATTCAATTGCAGCCCCTATGTGGATTCGCTGGCAGAGCGCCGTTGACTTCGTAGTCCTGGCGTGGGCTCTTTACCTGGTATTGATGTGGGCCAGAGAGACACGCGCCATGCGCATTGCCCTGGCTATCCTGGGTATGCACGCCCTGGCCCGGCTGGCCCAGCAATTTTTGCTTCCCATCACCAGTTGGGTGCTCGACGGAGCGAGCCTGGTCTTCGTCGGCATTATGCTCATGCTGTTCCAGCCGGAGCTGCGCCGCGCCCTGCTGCGGCTGGATACACTGATGCAGTTCCGCCCGCAACTGTTTCCGGCCACCGACGCGTCCGTCCTCGCCATCGCGCGGGCCGCCTTCTCGCTGGCCGCGGCAAAGATAGGCGCCTTGATTATCCTCACCCGCAACGACTCGGTACGCGACCTGGCGGACGGCGGCGTGACACTCAGCTCCGACGTTTCACCGGAACTGCTCGAAACCATTTTTCTGCACAATTCTCCGCTCCACGATGGAGCTGTGGTGGTGGAAAACGGCAGGCTGTTGCGGGCCGGCGCGATTCTCCCGCTAACGCAGCGGCAGGACGTGCCCGGCTTTTACGGCACGCGCCACCGCGCGGCCATGGGCCTGGCGGAACGCTGCGACGCCATCGTGGTGGCGGTGTCGGAAGAGCGCGGCGAAGTAACCCTGATCGAGCGTGACCACCGGACGCGGATGCCCGACGAGCAAAAACTTCTCGAAACGCTGCGGAGGCTCCGGCTCGGTCCCCGGACGTCTCTGAGTTCGAGATTGAAGCGGCTCGTGACCCGCAACTTGAATCTGAAGCTGGCGGCCATTGGCGCGGCGGCGCTGGTTTGGGCCACCAGTGTGGCGGTTACCGGCAGCCGGCTCACGGTGATCACCGCCCCGGTGGAATTCTCGAATGTGCCGCGCAACCTGCACATCGTGCGGCAGTCGTCCAACGAGGTCGAAGTGGAGCTTAGGGGCTCCCCGTGGGCCATGAGCGGCTTCGACCCGCAACAAGTGACGGTGCGCTGCGATCTTCGCGGGCGCGGCGCGGGGTTCCAATCCATCCCGCTCGTCACCGACGACGTGGCGGCTCCGGCGGGCGTCACCGTGGAGCGGGTCTCACCGTCCCGAATCAGTCTCGTCCTCCAAAAGTGAGCCGCTCTCGACGAAGACTTCGAGCTTTCCGGAGATCTGATCGCGAATGCGCCGGAAGGCCGCCAGGCGCGCCTGCTGGTCGCCGCTTACGGCAGCGGGGTCCTCAAAACTCCAGTGAATGCGGCGAGTCTGGGCCGGGAACACCGGACAGGCTTCCTTCGCGTTGTCGCAGACCGTGATGAGATAGTCGAACGGCTGCCCCAGAAACTCGTCGACGTGCTTGGACCGGTGGCCGCTGATGTCGATGCCGAGCTCCGCGAGAACGTCGATGGCTTCGGGACGAACGGTGGATGGCCGGGTGCCGGCGCTGTGCACTTCCAGCGCGCCCCCGGCCTTGTGCCGCAGCAGCCCCTCCGCCATCTGGCTGCGGGCGGAATTGCCGGTGCACAGAATCAGGACTCGCTTCATCGCGGCTTCCGGGCGCGCACGAAGGCGCTCATGAACTTGCCGTCCACCTGTGGCGCGACGGCATCCACGTCGATGCCTTCGGCGGTCAGGAATTCGCGCTCTTCTTCCAGGTTGTAGATGCGTGTCGGCTCCACCCCGATTTGTTCGAAACCCGCTGCCCCGAGCAGCCGCACGTATTCGCTTTCTTCGAGCGCCCCCGCCAGGCAGCCGACCCACAGCTCCACGCTGCGCCGCACTTCGGCGGGCACCTCTCCGCGCACCACCACGTCCGAAACCGCGAATCGCCCGCCCGGCTTCAGCACGCGGAAGGCTTCGCGGCAGCACCCGGCCCTTGTCGGCCGAGAGATTGATGACGCAGTTCGAGATAACCACGTCCACGGAGTTCGCCGGCAGCGGGATGTCTTCGATTTCGCCCTTCAGAAACTCCACGTTCTCGACGCCCGCTTTCTTCTGGTTTTCGCGCGCCAGCGCCAGCATCTCGTCGGTCATGTCGAGCCCGTAGGCCTTCCCCGACCGGCCCACGCGGCGGGCCGACAGCAGCACGTCGATGCCGCCGCCCGAGCCCAGGTCGAGAACCGTCTCGCCGGGCTCGAGGCTGGCGAGCGCCGTGGGGTTGCCGCATCCCAGAGAGGCCAGCACGGCGGCGTCCGGCAGCTCGCCGGTCTGATTCGCGTCGTAGAGGTTGGACGTAATCGGGTCCACCTGCCCGCAGCACGACGGGGCCGACCCGCAACAGGCGCTGCCCGCCCCGGTGACAACCCGCAGCGCCGCCTGGCCGTATTTTTCCTTTACCACTTCCTTGATATCTTGCGCGCTCATACCTCGCTCCTTGTCTGCGTGTGACCTTTCAGCTTGTCCAGCCGCCGCCAGCGGGCTATTTCCAGCAGCGCGCGATCTCCTCCGGCCGAATGGGCCGGTTGCGCGAGCAGCATTCCGCGTACAGGAATGTGAGCAGCTCGCGCAGGCCGTCCGTGTTGGCGCTGTACCAAAGGTAGGTACCTTCGCGCCGCACCTCCACCAGGTCTTCGTTTTTCAACTTGTCCAGGTGGTGCGACAGAGTGGACGCCGGAATTCCGAGCTCGGCCTGGATTTCGCCGGCCACCAGGCCGTCCGGATGCGCGCTGAGCAGCAACCGGACGATCCGCAGCCGGGGCTCGGTGCCGATGGCCGCGAACATGTCGGCGTAGCGCGCGATCTTTTCGTTCTCGGTCTGGCTTTTCACGCTTTTTCCGGTCCTCATGTTCGGAGGCTATCAGGTTTCGCAGCCGGGCGTCATTGGGCTCCATATTTCTATTATTGTGGAAATATAGAATAAGTCAAGAGGCCGGCAAAGAGAAAATCGACGACGAGAACCGGATCCGGCCGTTCCTCCGGAGCCGGCTCTCTGCGACGGTCTGGCTTCCGCTAATGCACCACACAGGCCGTTTGAGGCGATCGCTTACCCGGTTGCAAGCTTCTGCGACGGCTCGGAGTGAGGAGCCCGAGGCAGCACATGGATGTCTGGTCACGCTGGAATCCCGGGCGTTGGCCACGAAGAGAAAAGCTGGTGAAAGGCCGCGGCGCATTGGCGCATGACAGGGTGTTCCTTCGTCAGGAGCAGTTAGTGTGTTTTCTCCGGACAAATACTTGTCATGGATATCCCGGCGGCCAATACTCCTTTCGGCTCGCCCTCCTTTTGAACCGCGCAGATTTCCTAAGAGCCTCCAGATACCACCGCATCTCTCTCCCTCCTGCGGTAACTCGCGTGCGAATCCACCCTCCCGGCGTGCGGCAGCGCCGCACGCCCCGCGAAAGAGCTCCGGGACGGGCGAAAAGTAGATCGGTCCGATGACGATCCCATTCCGAAACGATCGCATTCATAATCGTGCCGGACGGGTGCTGTTGGAATCGCCAGTTCGGGCACGCCCTACCTGTGACCTTTGCTTTGTCAGTTGGTCATCAGGATATACCGGCTGTACACATACCCGTTATTGAGGATTCTTACTCGAAACGGCCCTGTCCATCTCGGGGTGAAGCTCACGGCGCAGGTGGAGCTGTTGTCGTCGTCACGGGTGATTTCGTGTCCATTCTCGTCATAAACGATCAGATCGAGGTCGGTATCGCCGTCGCCGATCACCGCAATGCGCGCCGCCTGACGTGCGTAGAAGCTGATCGTATAATCGTCGTAGCTGCGAGCTCGAACCGCATCCGGATGAGCGATCACTCCCTGGGTGGATCCCAGAGTCCCGCCCGAAGCCGGCTTCGCCCTAGCGGACTCGGCATCAAGCAGAGTCATAAGTTGCTGATTACCTTTGGCCCAAGGTTTTGCCTCGGCGAGCAACTTCTGCGGATCGAGTGTAGGCTCGGGGGACTCTCCTTTCTTGCCTTCTTTGACCTGCTCCCCTTCGCGCTGAAGCCCGGTCTTTTTGCTGCCGATTCGTTCGGAACCCTGCTGGACACGAACGCGCTCCAGCATCTGTACAGCCGCCAACATGGCCACCGGCGATTCGTTTTCCCGTGCGTATTGCACCAGTTCGCCGGCTTGATCCAGCATTGCCACGGCGGAAGACGCACCTACCTTGCCCTTTTCCTTCGAGGCGTTGGGCCCCTTTTGGGCTGCTGCCGGCTGCTGTGCATAGCCGATGCTGAGCGCCGCAAATCCGGCGAGCGCCAGCATGACGGTTAGGATTGTGTTGACTCGTTTCATTCTTTCGACTCCTTTTTGAGATTTGTACTTGACCTCGAGCTTGTTACAATTCCGTGTCGGCTTGACACGGCCTCTACAACTTGTGTTTCGCGTGGAGTCTGGCGTTATCGGCAGCACCGTTTTGAGAATTGTGAATCTCTTACGTTTTCGTTTCCCTCGCCAGAGCCCCCTTCTCAACTTCTCAGTCTTTCGGAGGGCATCGAAGTTAACTCGCCCTGTCATCTTTCCTGCGTGCTTCTAACGGGAATGTGAAACCGGCAGATCCCCGGGATCTCCCATGAACACCACTCCCGCCCAGTAGAACGGATGTCCCACACCGCGACTCTCGCGTGCACGCGTCAGCGCCGCAAGTTGCGCCGCGTGGAATGCTTCGTACCGCTTCATCCCCCGCCCGCCTTTGCCTTGTCCCAGCCACCGTGCATAGAAATCCTGGATTTCTTCGCTCGTCTCCTCGCCCGGCACTTCCCACATGCTTACGGTCAACGAGCGTGCCCCGGCCAGCAGGAACGCCTCTCGCAACCCTGCCACTCCCTCCGGCGTCACTTCGCCCAACCCGGTCTCGCACGCCGTCAGGTTTACCAAGTCCGTCCCCCACAGGTTCATTCCGGTTACTTCATAGGCGGTCAGAACCCCGTCGCTCAAGTCCACCCGCGCCGCCCGCAACTGTTCCGCGTCCAATCCCTTGCTCCGCGCCGCCGCCTCGGTCAAGAACTCTCGCCCCACCCGGTACACCGGATGCCAATCGTTCGCACCGGCCAGGATGAGCATAGACCGCAGCAGCGGGTTGTCCCAGCTTGCCCCCTCGCCGCGCGGCCGGTCCAGGACATAGCCGTGGGTGGCGAACTGGAGGATACGCGGCGCCTTAACCGCCTCCACGGCTTCTTTCACCGCGGCGGCGCCGGTGAGCAACTCCACAGACCAACCGAGCCGCTTCAGTTGCGTGCCTGCACCCTCTACCAACTTCGTCAGTTCGGGTCTGCGGTCCCACTGCCGGGGAATCTTCAGGCGCGGGGCTTCATCGCCGCCGGCGATTCCTAGCGTGGACGCCGTGGGAGGCCGCGCCGCCTGCGCTACCGCGGCCGGCACGGCCGGCTCAATCCCCGTGACCTCCGCCGCCAGTTGTTCCGGTTTGGCGCTGAAATCCGGGTTGCCGATCAGCACCGCTGTCTTGGGCCGACTGGCAGCGGCCCCCGAGCTGAGAGCCAGCCGGGCCAGATCGCGGCCGGTGCCCAGGTAGATCAATTCCCGGTCTTCCACCAGGTAGCGCCAATTGCCAGCGTCGACCTTCTGTGCCAGCGCCTCGAACGGGATCAGGCTCAACTGACCGTCGGGCGCGACGTAGACCCGCCGTACGCCTTCCAACTGCTTCTCCAGCGGTTGCCAGACCAGCGCCCGCACCTGCGAGGAGAGCGCGGCAATCTCGGTTTCAGAACGGCGCAGTTGTCCTCGGCTCGGCACCACGCTCCCGAACTGCACGATCGACTCGCGCACTGCGGCCCGGAATTCGCTGACCGCCTCGTCTACGGCCGCTGCTTCCCCCAGGTCTATCGCCGCCACCTTTCCGCTCCCGCCCGCGAGCACGAAGGCTCCGTAGTGCTGAGACGTCCCGTGCGTGGCCGCGGCCGGGTACGCGAGGTACTCCACCAGCGCCTCGCCAGGCCGCACGGCCCGCCTGACATCCTCCAGCCGGATCTCCTGGATGCCCGCGTGCAATGCGTAGGCGGGATTGCTCTGTCGCAACTGCTGGTCCATCTGCTCGATTCGCGAAGTAAATGCACGCAACTGTCCCGGATCAACCGCCTCTTGGCCGGGTATCTCGCTGGCGGCCGACATGCTCTTTAAGGCCAGCGCGGCATATTGGCGCCGGAGCTGTTCCCGCTGTTGCCATGCAGCCCTCCACTGCGGAGGCGCCGCCACGACTGCCGCCAGCAGCGCACCACTTTCCTGCCGCGCCGACTCGAAAAGCAGGTGCTTCTCCAGCAGCGCCACCCTGAGACCCGTCTCCGCGCCTCCTCCACCGTTTCGGAAGGTCAACATCCAGAGAAGTTGGCCCGTCGATGCAAAATCGGTGGCCGCCAGGAACTCTTGCTTCTGCCGATCTCCCATCCCGGGAAAGTTACGGGCGAGGTACTTCCATTCCATCTGGGCGGCCTCCACCAGCATCGCCCCTGCCTCCGAAGGCGAACGGACGACCAGAGAGGCCGCCAAAACCGTGAGGATCTGCGCCCGCCCCAAGTCCTCGGTTCCGAAACTCTTCGTCCGTATCGCCAGGGCTTGCCGTGCCAGCGATTCAGCTTCCTCCCTTTTTCCAGTCGATATCAAGCTCACCGCCAGCGTTGTGAGACCAATGGTGTACTCCGGCCCTTCAAACCTGGCACCTTTGAAGATGGCCACTGCTTGCCGAAGCAGCGGTTGTGCTTCGGCTTCGCGGTGTTCTGCCATATACAAGCGGGCCAACACGAAAAGCCCGCCCGCGTATCGGGTGTTCTCACCCTCGCTCTTCCTGGTGATGTTGAGTGCTTGGCGCAGCAGCGGTTCAGCCAGGGTATGACGTCCGGTTGTGGCATAAAGAAAACCCAGCAATTGTAGATCTCTCAAATAGCCAGGATGCTGTTCACCGAGCTTCTCTCTGTCGATTTCCATCGCCTCCCGCAAGAGTGGTTCCGCCTCGCCGAAGCGGCCGGTGCTCATGTAGAATGTGCCCAGACTACTTAGGAAGGATGATTGCGGACGACCGGCCTGTTTCTTCCTGTCGACCTCGAGCGCCCGCCGGAACAGCGGTTCCGCTCGGTCGGGCCGTCCTTGCCGGACGTACAGTTCGGCCAAATCCGCCAGGTAGTAGGGGTTTTCGTTACCGTCCGCCTCTCTCTGGATCTCAAGAGCTTTGCGCAGCATTTGATCGGCTCTCTCGACCTGTCCTACCGCCGTATACAACATGGCCATGTGGCGAAGGCTGTAGCCGTAATCCGAATGCTTCTCCCCCAAGACATTCTTTCGGATCTCGAGCGCCTGAAGCATCAGCGGCTCAGCTTCCTGGTTACGGTCCTGCAGGAGCAGGCACACGCCCAGGTCATCGAGGGCACGGGCGTAGTCTGGATCCTGATCGCCGCCCGCGGCCTTGCGGATCTCGATCACTTGGCGAAGAGCGGGCTCTTCCTCACCAAAGCGTCCCAGCGAGTGGTACACAGATGCCAGGTAGGTGAGAGTTTTCGCATAATCGAGACTGTTCGTGTCGCCAGTCTTCTGCGCCTGCGCCAGTTCGAGGTAGAGCGGTTCGGCCTCCCGATAGCGATCGGACCAGCGGTAGAGATCCGCAAGTTTCTGCAAGCTGCGGAGAGTGTCCGGATGTTGCGTGCCCAGGGTCTTCCGGCGGATCTCAAGCGCTTGCCGGTAGAGCGGCTCCGCCTCCTTATACCGGTCCTGGCTCTGGTATAGAAATCCCAAATCGGTAAGAGCGGTGGCGTAGTCGGGATCTTCCTCGCCGCGTGTTCTCCGTCGGACGTCGAGCAACTGCCGATACAACCGCTCCGCCTCGTCATAGCGTTTCATGCATTGATTCACCCAGGCGAGGCTACTAAGTGCGGAGGCGTAGTCTGGGTGTTCTTCGCCCAAAGACTTTCGCCGGACTTCCAGTAGTTGCCGGTACAGCGGTTCCGCGTCCGGATACCGGGTCATGGAGGTATACAGGGCAGCCAGGTGGGCGAGGCTGGTGAGTGTGTCAGGGTGCTCCGTGCCCAGCACTTTCCTGCGGATCTGGAGCGCCTGCCGGTAGAGCGGCTCCGCCTCATCGTAGCGATTCTGGAGCCAGCACAGGAACCCCAACTCGTCGAGGTTCTCGGCGACACCGGAGTGCTCCTCGCCCAGCACCTTTCGCCGGATCGCCAGAGATTTTCGGTACAGCGCTTCTGCCTGGTCGTATCGTTTCAAGGATTGCTCTACCCAGCCAAGGTGCGTGAGGTCGCTGGCATACTCGGGATTGTCCTCACCGGAGATCGACTCTTGCAGATCTGCTAGTTCCCTATAAAGCGGTTCCGCCTCCTCGTTGCGGTCCATAAGGCCATAGATCAGGGCCAGCCTGTGGAGACTGTCGAGCGAATCGGGGTGCTTTTCGCCCAGCGCCTTACGACGGATCTCCAGCGCCTGGCGGCAGAGTGGCTCAGCCTGCGGGTACCGCTCTGTCATCTCGAAGACAAAGCACAGGTCGTTCAGCGCCTTGGCCACACCGGGGTGCTCCTGTCCCAGTGCCCTCTCTTCGATGGCCAGCGCCCGCTTGAAGAGGGACTCGGCTTGCGCATACTTCCCCTGGGCATCAGCATCATAGAGGCGGCCTAGTGCAATCAAGCTGTTCGCGTACCAGAGGTGGTCCTGCCCCAGGATCTGTCGCTCGGCATCCGCCATGGTTTGCAGCGCTTGAGCAGCCTGATCGTATCGCCCGGCCTTCTGCAGTTCCGCCGCCTGCGCCCCGACGACTTCGGCCTTGAACAGAGCGGTACGCTGGTCGGCAGGCATCGCCAGCAACGACCGGAGGTCGGCAAGGTTCTGTCGCGCGTCGACGGTCTCCCACCAGGCTTTACCCTGCTGCGCCACCCTAATCTCGAGAACCCGTTCCGCTTTGGGAATCACCGACCGCAATCGCTGCGGCTCGTCGAAATGCGCCAGCGCGTCGCTAATGACTTTTTCGTCCTGAGCCACCTGTTGCGCCAGTTCCGGGGAAAGAGCAGGGCTCCGGTCCGCGCTTTGCCCGCCAATCCGCGTGACTAGCGCCGCAACAACCACCGGGAGAATCAGGACTCGCCGCGGAACACGGTTCAATGAGTACCTCCTATTGTTTGTTCGGTCCGCTGTGCGTGCCTTCCGCCGGTCCGGGTCTCTCTTGAGCGCGAGGGGCCGCGATTTGCCCCATCATGACTTCCAAACGGCGCAGATTGTTCGCTCCCAGCCGCCCCGTATCGAGCAGGGTCGTTCCCGGGGCCGCCTTGCTACTGGTCCACTTGCCGGAAGGGTCGCGGCGCCAAATGATGCTGGCATTATCCTGGCGCGACGTGCCGATGCGCACGGTATCCAGGATGCCCTCTCCGTTCGGATACCCGACCGCCGTAACGCCGTCAGCCCTGGTCATCAGCGAGAGATCGAAATGAAAACGACCGCGACGCTCCATTCCCCAAAGCCCGAACGGTATTTTGTCGAGCAACTCGCTTCCGGGCTGCGTACGCTCGCTGAAATCTATGAAGAGTGTGTATGCCACGGCTTGAGGCGTGCCCGAATCCCCTGGGGCGCGCGCAGCATATCTGTATCTGAGCGAATCCACGCGCCCGTCGTGATCTCCGTCCGCCAATTCAGGCTCGAGCATGGTGGCTTCGGGCAGGCCTGCGGTCCACGTATCGAAAGGAACACCCTCGGGCTCGGTCGGGAGATTCGTCAGGAAGGTCCGCAAATGGGGCAGGGCGATATGCCAGCCGACCGAGCCTGCGCTCTGATTGGCAGATGTAGCAAACGTCAGCCCGATCAACTCGCCTTTCGCGTTTAAAAGGGGCCCGCCGGAATCGCCAGGGGATATCCGGGCGTCGGTCACAATCACTGTGGCGTGATCGCGGTCGATGTTGGTGCTGGAACTGTCGACGCCGGCGGCAAACTGGCTGAGATCGTCCGGGAAATCGAACTGCTGAGAGACATTCCCGCTGCGGATCCACCACGCCGGCCCGTTGTATTGGGAACCAATGACATAGCAGTCTTCTCCCTCCTGCACCTTGGCGGCAAGCGGGAAATATTGCATCTGTTTACTGTCCGGGGGCAGACTGTCCAATTTGAGCAGACTCAGATCGTGTACAGGGTCGGCGCGATACAACCGAGCCTTTAGGGGTGCTTCCGGCTTCACGCGTCCATCGACCATGTGGGCGGTGATGATGTCGAGCGTTGCCGTCTTGCCGCTGACCGCGGCTGTTTGTGCGGCATCCGCGACCACATGGTAATTGGTGATAATCCATCCATCCGGCGAAATCACGGCGCCGCTACCCCAACCATCCTCGGAACGAACGATTACCGTGGCAAATCGCCAATTCGCGAAACGGTCGTCGCCGCCAGCGCCGAGTGTGCCGACAGTTCTGCCGAAATCCGGCATGCCCTTCGGGAGAATGGCGTTGTGCGCACCCCAGGCCTTGAGGGCGACCGGGTTGAAGGGTGCGTTGGATGGCCACTGCAGGATCACGCTGGCCATTGCGGGCTGCTGGGCGGGCGATTCGGATTGGGTCGCTTCAGCCTGGCTGGAATTGTCGCCATGAGATTGGCGCGCAAGAAAGAAGATCGAGCTAGCTACTACCACCGAAGCCGCCAGCCCGATCCACAACGCTGGCGAACTCTTCGTTACCACAGCTCTAAGCCTCCCCGCTGGCATTTGGAATACCGGCGCTATTGTATCGTTAGAAACCATCGCATTCTCCTTGGTGTGGCTGGACTTGGAATCGCCCTGGCCAGACTTACCGACTTCTGCGGATAGCAAATTCACTACGGCATCGATCCCCATCGAATGCACGCACCGTTCGAGCGTGTGATCGTCCGCGTCGTCCAGGGACAATGTGCTATCTGCCAAGCCCGCCAGCAATTCCGCGTCTCCGGTTCCGGGAAACGATTCACCGGCGCCTTGGATTTCCCGTGCCCGCGCGCGAATGGCGTCGGCCGTGGGAAGCCTGGCGCTGCTATTGTCGTCTCCATTTGACATCGGAGTCTTTACCTTTCTCAGTCTTCCGGTCGAGCCGGAACTTAACCCGGCCGCAACAATTCCTCTCAATTACCGTTCGCCGGGAGCATCGAACCCCCGAACTCGAAGGCAGTTCCGGATGTTTTCGCGAGCTCTTTTCAAGTGTTGGCTCACTGCCGGTTCGCTGATGCGCAGGAGTTCGGCAGCCTGTTTGGCCCGAATCTCGCGAACCCACACCATCTCGGCGACAATCCGCTGTTTCACGGGCAGACATTCCAGGCACTGCCGAATTTGGAGGCAAAATTCCTCCTCCGCAATCTTCGCCGACGGTTCAGCGGAGAAACCGAGTTGTTCCAGCGCCAGAGCGCTTCGCCGGGCTTCATGATCAGAACTGGTTTCATCCAAGCTGATCGAGGCGCCACGCATCCTGAGCGCGTCGATGGCGACAAAACGTGCGACCTGACAGACGAGGGTAGAGATCCGGCAAAGGCCCAGAAACCGGCGGCGGGCGGTAGAACTCCAGTAGTCGCAAAATACCCTCGACCATGCTTCGCTGGCGATTGCCTCGGGATCGCCGGCGCGCGTCCCGAACCGCCTGAAAACGTCTCCCACCACTTTTGCCCTATCCCTGGCGTACACGAAATCGAACCAACGGTTTGCCTCGTCGGCCGCGATCGGACGCACATCGGGATGCTGCCAGTCTTCCCGCTGCTCGCATGCCACCGAGACCGCCAGTTCTTGCAGGAGTGTGGCGTCCCCCGGATGCGGGTTGCCGAAGGGCTTGTTCAGTGAAGACCAGATCGCAATCCACTGAGTTCCGGCCGGCCAGTGATCCCGATATCCGCGTGTGCCCCGGCACGACACCGAAGCAGCATTGACAGCGGAGACTACCGCACCTTCAACATTGAACGCGACAGCCCAGGCAAGACGATCCACAGTGATGCCGGACGAAATTGCCGTACTCGTGTCAAACGTTCTCTGGAGTGCCACCGTGAGCTCGATACGGCCGAGACTCAGAATCGTTAGATATCGGTTCTCAAGCGGGAGTTGTAGCAATTGGTCGAGCGATATCGATTGAGATGTGCCAGGATACCCGGTTCCTGGGAATTGCTGTCCCATCAGCACCCCTCCCGAGTTGCGTCCTAGGCATCCTGCAAAATCAATTGGACGGTGTGTCCCCCAGACGAGTCTTGCGAGGCTTCGAAGGGGCGCAATTTGTAGTAGTCTACCAGACTCGGGCTGGCTGCGCCCGGCCAATAGGCTGACAGACTGCCGGGGGCCCCGCATGATGGGCCCGCGACCGCGCATCCGGGTTGAGGCAGGTCGACGATACTCGGAAGCTTAGTCCCTCTCGCAGTTCGGCACTGTAGTAAGGCCCCGCCGCCGGATTTTTTTCAGGCGCTCAGTCTGGCCTCAACCGGCCGCGCCGCGCTGAAGTATTTGAGATCGATCCGCAACGCCACGTTCACCAGCGAGATCATCACCGGCACTTCCACCAGCGGACCGATGACCGCGGCAAACGCCGCCCCGTGGTTGATTCCGAACGTGGCGATGGCCACCGCGATGGCCAACTCGAAGTTGTTCGAGGCCGCGGTGAAGGAAAGCGTAGTGGCTTCGGCGTATCGGGCCCCCGCGCGCTTGCTCATCCAGAACGAGGCGAAGAACATGATGACGAAGTAAAAAGTGAGCGGGATGGCCACCCGAACGACGTCGAGCGGCAGTTGGACGATCTTTTCACCCTTCAAAGAGAACATCACCACGATGGTGAACAGCAGCGAGACCAGGGTGATGGGGCCGATCTTGGGAAGAAAACGGCGTTCGTACCAGACCCTCTCTTTCACGCGAATGAGCACGAATCGAGTGAGGAAGCCGGCAATGAAGGGAACGCCGAGGTAGAGGAACACGCTGGCCGCGATATCGGCCATCGAGATCTCGACGCGAACCGCCGTCAGGCCGAGCCAGCCGGGCAGCACGGCGAGAAAGAAGTAGGCATAGACCGAAAAGAACAAAACCTGAAAGATGGAATTGAATGCCACCAGGCCGGCGCAATATTCGCGGTCGCCCCGGGCCAGGTCGTTCCACACGATCACCATGGCGATGCAGCGCGCCAGGCCGATGAGGATGAGGCCGGTCATGTACTCCGGCTTGTCGCGCAGAAACACCACCGCCAGCACGAACATCAACACGGGCCCCACCACCCAGTTCTGCACCAGAGAGAGCAGCAGCACTTTCCGGTGGCGAAAGACACGGCCCATCTCTTCGTACTTCACCTTGGCGAGCGGTGGGTACATCATCAGGATCAGCCCGATGGCGATGGGGATGGAGGTTGTGCCGGCATTGAAACGGTTGAGAAACGGGACCACGCCCGGGACCAGGTATCCGGCGCCGACGCCGAACGTCATCGCGGCGAAGATCCAGAGTGTCAAATATCGGTCCAGAAACTTCAATTGAGGGGATGTGGGAGACGTCATAGCGATCCGTCATTCCATAATACTAGAAATATCGATTCAACGGCTACACCACTCCGTTGAACAGGTACCCCACGCCGATAATACCCGCCGTCAACAGCGCGATGAAGACAGCCAACAGCCGCGGGCGCAACACCTTGCGCAGAATCACCATCTCGGGCAGAGACAATGCGGTGACGGCCATGGTGAACGAGAGTACGGTGCCCAAGGGAACGCCTTTGGCGGCGAGCGCCTCGGTGATGGGCAGCACGCCGGCGATGTTGGCGTACAGCGGCACGCCGATGACGACTGCCAGGGGAACCGCCAGCGGGTTCTGCGCGCCGGCGTAATTGACGATGAATTCCTGCGGCGCGTAGCCGTGGATCCCGGCGCCGACCGCGATGCCGCCGACGACATACGGCCAGACCTTCGAGAAGATCTCGCGGCACGAGCGCCAGCCCTCGGACGCGCGCGCCCGAAACGGCAGCGCCAGCCTGTCGCCTCCATCTGTCGCGGCGCGCAGGCCCTGCACTTCCCAGACAAACGGCTCCACCCACTTTTCCAGCTTCAGAAGGCCCATCGCATAGCCGGCAATCAACGCCAGCGAAAAGCCGAAGCCGATGTAGATGGCGGTTACGCGGAAGCCGAACAGGCCCCACAGCAGCGCCACCGCGACTTCGTTCACCATTGGCGCGGAAATGAGGTACGAGAAAGTCACGCCCAGCGGAACGCCGCCTTCCAGAAAGCCGATGAACAACGGCACCGCCGAGCACGAGCAGAATGGCGTGAACACTCCCACCCCGGCGGCCAGCGCGTTCCCGAACACCGTCCGCCGGCCGCCCAGCCAGCGCCGCACGCTTTCCGGCTGGAGCCAGGTCTGCAGCGTACCGACGGTGAAACTCACCCCCAATAGTAGGATCAGCACCTTGGCGACATCGTAGATGAAAAAATGCAGGCTGGCGCCCAGGTGCGACGCGAGGCTGAGCCCGAAGACACGCTCGACCAGCACTCGGGCGAGCAGGTCGAAAGGAGTAAATGGACCTGGCATTCCGGTGCGTCCCGTCAGGCGTTCTCCGCTCTCAGAAGCGGCGCGATTTCAGCGGGCGCCGCCACCCGGCCCAGCAGTTTCACCTTGCCGTCCACGGCCAGAGCGGGGGTGGTCATCACGCCGAACTTCACGATTTCGCGGAAGTCGGTGATCTTCTCCATCTCATAGGCGACACCCAGTTGCCGGGCGGCCGCCTCGGCGTTTTGGGCAAGTTGTTTGCATTTGGCGCACCCCGTCCCAAGAATCTGTATTTTCATTGAGCATTCCTTTCCGCCGCCTGGCGTCCGCTCCGGCAACTTCCGCGACGCAATCGAAGAAGTGCGTCACGCAAGGCATGGCCAGGCGGTAATACACCTGCAGCCCGCGCTTCTCGTCCTGGATGACGCCGGCGTTCTTCAGCACCGACAGGTGTTTGGAGACCGTGGACATGTCGGCGCCGATCCCTTCGGTCAGCTTGCAGACGCACTGCTCGCCTTTGCGGAGCGAATCAAGAATGAAAAGCCGAGAAGGATGGGCCAGCGCCTTGAAGACGCGGGCGCGAAGCTCGTAGCGGTTCCTGATTTTCGGATTCACAACTCCACTATACCGCTACTTGGCCAAATTGCCAAGTAGGCCGGAAGGGTCAGGCGCCGGCGGGCGAAAGGCCGATCTCTTCGAGACAGGCCTGAATGGACTCGCGCTCCTGGGGGGAGATCTGGAAGTATGGATCGGCAACCACCTCGCTGCAGATGCCGCGCACCGCCAGCGCGCATTTGAGCCCGCGCAGGTAGGCCGAGTCGGATGGGCCGATGGAATAGATGCGGTCGCAAATGGTCCGCACCGTCCGCTGCAACTCGCAGATTCGCGGCTCGTCGACGGCGACGGCGGCCTCGTACAATTCCACATACAGGGCCGGGTAGAGGTTGGCGCCGCCGCAGACGCCGCCGTGGCCGCCGAGCGCCACCGTTTCTGCGAGAATCTGCTCGGGTCCGTCGAGCAGCGTGAACTCGGGCCGGCCGCGCAGCCTGTCGGCGACCTCGCGAAAGTATTCGAGGCGGAATGAACTGTCTTTAAGACCCCAAACATTGGAAAGCTCGGCGGCGCGAGCGACGGTTTCCGGCTCAATCGAGAAATTGACGCGTCCCGGCAGGTTGTAAAGAAACACCGGCAGCGGGTATTTCGCGTGGATGCGCTCGAGATGCGATAGAAACTCGTCCTGGCTTAACCGGAACGGATAAGTACAGGCGCTGACCACCGCCGCGGCGCCGCGCGTTGCCGCGTGAGCGCCCAGCCGCAGCGACTCTTCGACGCAGGAATCGGTGACGCCCACCAGCACCGGAACGCGCCCGGCCACGTACTCGCAGGTGCGATCGATCATTTGGCGGCGCAGCGCACCACTGAGATTGGCGCCTTCGCCGGTGGTTCCAAGAATAAAAACGCCCGCGACGCCGCCCGCGATGACGTGCTCGATCAAGCGCGCCAGTCCGGAAACGTCGAGCGTGTTCTGGCCGAGCAGGGGCGTGACAAGAGGCGGAATGATTCCGCGTAGGGGTCTGGGAAGAATCATGCGAATCTGCCCCCAATATCACGCCGAGCCGGACGCCGTGTCAAGGTTGCCCCGCCGGGCCGAACCCGGCCCGCTCAGATTTCGAATACCGCGCCGGTGTCGGCGCTGGTCACGTGCAGCAGGTAGCGGGCCAGCCAGCCGCGTTTCACTTTGGGCTCGAAGGGCGGCAGCTCCTCCAGCCGGCGGCGGATCTCGTCGTCGCCCACCTTCAGTTCGAGCTGGCGTTCGGTGGCGTTGATGTAGATGCGGTCGCCGTTCGCGCACCGCCGCGATCGGTCCGCCGGCCGCGGCTTCGGGAGCCACGTGGCCGATGCACAGCCCGCGCGTGCCGCCCGAGAACCGGCCGTCGGTGATGAGCGCGGCCCGGATGCCCGCGCCGACAATGGCCGCGGTCGGCGACAGCATCTCCTGCATGCCCGGACCGCCGCGCGGGCCTTCGTAGCGGATCACCACCACGTCGCCGTCGTTCGACTTCGCCCGCCAGGATGCCGTCCAGCGCCTCTTCCTGCGATTCGTAGACGCGCGCCGGCCCTTCGTACTCCATCATGTCGGCGGCGACGCCGGCCGCCTTCACCACCGCGCCGTTGGGCGCCAGGTTGCCGAACAGCACGGCCAGCCCGCCGGTCTTCGAAAAGGCGCTTCTCCACGCGTCCGGATCACGTCGCCGTCGGGCTCCGGCGCGGCGTTGACACCGAATCGACCAGCGTGCCCGTCACCGTCTTCGCGTCGAGGTCGAGCGGTGCGCTCGCCGTGCGCGGCGATTTCCTTCAGGATCGCCGGAATGCCGCCGGCGCGGTGGACGTCCTCGACGTGCACCTCCGGCCGGCTGGGCGACACCTTGCAGATGTTGGGCGTGGCGGCTGGAGATCTCGTTGAGCCGGTCGAGGTCGTAGCGCAATGCCGGCCGAATGCGCCAGCGCCAGGCCGTGCAGCACCGTGTTGGTGGATCCGCCCATGGCCATGTCCAGCACGAAGGCGTTGTCCAGCGCCTGCTCGGTGACGATGTCGAGCGGCCGGATGTTCTGCTCCAGGCACCGCTTCAGCGCGTGCGCCGGCCTTCCGCACCAGCGCCAGCCGTTCCGGGTTCAACTCGGTCCGCGTCTGGTCGGCGTCCGCCCACGCTTCCGCCGTGATGGTGCCGTTGCCCGGCAGCGCCAGCCCGATGGCTTCGCCCAGGCAGTTCATCGAATTCGCCGTGAACATGCCCGAGCAACTGCCGCAGCCGGGGCAGGCTTGCTCCGCCAGCTGCTCAGCTCCGCCGTCGGACATCTTGCCGACGCTGTGCTTGCCCACGCCTTCGAACACGGAGATCAGGTCCGTGTTGCCCGCGCCCGGCCAGCATCGGCCCGCCGCTGACGTACACCGCCGGGATGTTGATGCGCACCATGGCGTTGTACATGGCCGGGACGATCTTGTCGCAGTTGCCGATGCCGATCCAGGCGTCGCACGGGTGCGCGCCGATGATGGTCTCGATTTGGTCCGCGATCAGCTCGCGCGAGGGCAGCGAGTACTTCATGCCGAAATGGCCCATGGCGATGCCGTCGCAGACCGCGCCGCCGACGTTGGTGTACCAGACGTTGAAGCCGAGCGACTTCCAGCTCCTCGCGCAGCACCGCGCCGAGCCGGTCCAGATGCGCATGGCCGGGAATCTGGGTGGTGTAGGAATTCACGATGGTGACGAACGGCTTCGGCGAGGTCGTCGAGCGAGCGGATGACGCCTTCCGCCATCATCAGCGAGGCCGCCGGCAGCATGTTCGCGCCGTCCTCTCAGAATGCGGCTGCCCCGCTTGCGGATATCTTCAATGCCTTGGTTCATGTGGTCATTCTCTCAGATCGGACACAATGACGCGGAGAAACCCATCTCAAAGTCCTGTTTGAACCCCACACCGCGATCTCCGGCATCCGATGGGGACGAGACAAGAACGGAGTGATGGTATAACTGTTATATACCGATGCGCTCCAAATTCGATCGGGAAAAGAGCCGGATCGTAAAACGTAAGCACGGCATCGGCCTGGACGAGGCTCGGGAGATTTTCGACCAGGTGCACATCGTCGACCGGAAGATCGACAATCCGGAACAGTTTCGCGCGATCGGCTGGTGCCGCGGCCACCTATGTGCGGTGATATTTGAGATCCGCGGCGATGCCGAGGGTGAGTACCGCCATATCGTCACAGCCTGGACGGCCACCAGGGAGGAAGAGCAAAGCTATGTCGAAAACGTCTAAGAAGGCACCCAGCGCCGGCGAGATCGCGGAGATGGCGTCTCGCGGCGAAGACGTCTCCCGTTACTTCACGAACGAGTTCACGGTGGTCAGGCCGATCCGCCGCGTGAACGTTGACCTGACGGAAGGTATGTTGCGGGAACTCGATGCGCGGGCGGCGAGGTTGAACATCAGCCGGCAGGCCGTCATCAAGACATTACTCGGCCGGGCTTTAAGCGAGGAGCGAGAGCACAAACGGCGGTCCCGAAAGGCCAGCTAAAGCTGGACTTCCGTTCCCTTATTGCGGCCAGCTTCTTTGTGCCGGTCGCAAAACTCCAGACGGCCCATTTCGCTGATCTCCTACTCGGTTACCAGCTCCACGATCCCGGCTTCGCTGCGGCTCGGCGCCCGGTTCTCTCCTGCTCTGGTTGGTCCACGCCCGTACTGAAGCACCAAAGCCTGCTCGAAAAAAGATGGGCCGGTCAGACCGACACCGTCAAATCGACGCCCAGCTAATTCTCGATGGCGATGGACACCGGGGCGCTTTTAACGATCGTTCCTCCGGACTGGGGCACCTCGATCCAAAGCGGAACGGCGTCGCCTGTGGCCAGGCCAGCCGGAATTTTGACATTTACCTGGTACAACCCCACGTATCCGGGGGCATATCCCGCAAAAGTAACCTCTCCCTGAATTCCGCCGAACGACACGTGTACATCGGACAAGGCCCGGACGAGATGATCCAACGGAGCCGGATCGCCGATTGAGACGGGTCGATCCACCTCCCCGAGCCCCGAAACATAGAGTGAAATCACATCCCCGACTTCGGCAGGCTCACTCGGAACCAGGCCGTTGCGTGGCATCACAATCAGACTCGAACCTCCCAGTAATGCGGCGGCCTGAGCGGGACCCAACGGGCTCAAGACAAAGACAGCGGGAGTCACGGCCGCCATCGAGGTTCCCAAGGCTATTGAAGTCCCTCTCCCGGTCTTGACCTGAATGTCCAGATGTGTTCCGGGAGGCGAGTACGGACACTGAAAATTGATTTGGCTGGAAGAAGCATAGAGTATGGGCATTTCCGAGCCGTTCACCAGTACCGCTGCTCCATCGATTTCGCGCGGAAGCGGAACTTCGCCCGCGAGTTTGGGGTCGCCCTCTTTTAACCCCGCCCCAAAGAGAGTCGCCAGGCCGCCTGGGCTGCAGGCAGCAACGGAAGAGAAGCTCGCCGCGTCCACCGCCGAGGTTAGGACCGGCACAGTGCCGTCGACTTCAACCATAACGGTTTGATCCTTCAACCCGTGCGGCTGGGCCACGGCCCTGAATTGCAGGAAGTACAGCCCGGCTTGGCCTGTTGTTGGCGTCCAATCGAAGGTCGCGGTTTTGCCGGCTGCGGCAAACCGGGCTCCTTGGGGCGGGTTGAGAATCGAAAGACTGACCGCAGTTCCCAGGGGATCGGACGCGGAAACGACAAAGTGCAGGTTCGTCCCGGCCTTGACGGTGTAAGCGGGACCGACCGAGAGCTGCGGGTTGTTGTCAGGCAGGATCGAGATCTCTTGTTCAATGGGGCCGTCTGCTCCTGTCACGGAAATTTTGGCGCTTTCCTGCCCGGCGACGGAATTCGCAATCACCGCGAACGATGCTTGATCGTGCTGCGGCCGAATGCGGATTGAGCTGGGAACGATCGCATCGGCGCTGCTCGTCGACACGTTGAGTTGGACGTCCGCGGAAAAGGCTGAAGTGTTCAGATTGACCGTGCAACTCGCCTGTCCTCCTCCAGTGATCTGATTCTGTTGGCACGAGAGGCTGCTCGCCAGAACTGGAACCAGTGTCAGCCCGACGTTGAGCGCATCAGGCGGCCCGTTTCCAAGATTCCATTTTGCGTTCAGCTCCGCCTGAGTTTGTTTCTGAACCATGCGGCCTTGGACTGAGAAACTGACCGTTGAGGAACCGGCATCGATCGAGACGGAATTGGGGGCGGTAAGCTGGCCAGTCGTAGAGAGGTTGATTTTACTCCCCCCGGAAGGTGCAGGTTCCGACAGCGTGAGTCTACACACGGTGGATCCTTCTCCGACGATCCTATCCTGGTCACACGTCAGGCTGTCGGACGCGGCGGAAGCAGTCGTCAACTGGATGCTCCCGGTTTTGGTGACGCCGTTGGCGGAGGCAGTCACGATGACGGTGGAATCACCTGCGACAGATCCGGCAACAGCGGGAAAGCTCACCGAAGTAGAGCCGGAAGATACGGTCACCGAAGAGGGAGTCGTCAAGCTGGAGCTGTTGTCGCTGACGGAGATGACCAAGCCGCTTCCCGACGCCGCCTGGGTGAGCGTGACGGTACAAGTCGAGGTTTGAGACGAACTGAGGGTGGACGGGCTGCAACTCAGGCCGCTGAGAGCGGCTGCGGTGGCTAGCGAGATGCTCGCAGTCTTGCTGACGCCATTCGCGGAAGCGGTGACTGTGGCCGTTGAATTACCGGAGAGGGTTCCGCTAGTGGCGCTGAAGGTGGTCGACGAGGAGCCGGAGGGAACTGTCACGGAAGTGGGAGTTGTCAAGCTGGAACTGTCGTCGCTGATGGAGACAGCCAAGCCGCCGCCAGGCGCCGCCCTGGTGAGTGTGACGGTACAGGTTGAGGTTTGAGACGAATTGAGGTTGGACGGGCTGCAACTCAGGCCGCTGAGAGCGGCTGCGGCGGCCAGCGAGATGTTTGCTGTCTTGCTGACTCCGTTGGCGGAAGCCGTGACAGTGACCGTCGAGTTACTCGAGAGAGTTCCGCTGGTGGCGTTGAAGGTGGTCGAGGCGGAGCCGGAGGGTACCGTCACGGAAGAGGGAGTCGTCAGGCTGGAGCTGTTGTCGCTGACGGAGACAACCAAGCCGCTGCCCGACGCTGTCTGCGTGAGCGTGATGGTACATGTTGACGTTTGAGACGAACCCAAGGTGGACGGGCTGCAACTCAGGCCGCTGAGTGCGGCTGCGGCGGTCAGCGAGATGTTTGCCGTCTTGTTGACCCCGTTGGCGGAAGCCGTAACGGTGGCCGTTGAATCACCCGACAGAGTTCCGCTGCCGGCGTTGAAGGTGGTCGAGGAGGAGCCGGAGGGCACCGTCACGGAAGTGGGAGTCGTCAAGCTGGAACTGTTGTCACTGATGGAGACAACCAAGCCGCTGCCCGACGCCAGTTTGGTGAGCGTTACGGTACAGGTTGAAGTTTGAGACGAACCCAGGGTCGACGGGCTGCAGCTCAGGCCGCTAAGCGCGGCATCGGCGGCCAACGAGATGTTTGCCGTCTTGTCGACCCCGTTGGCGGAAGCGGTGACGGTGGCCGTCGAATCACTCGTGAGGGTTCCGCTGGTGGCGTTGAAGGTGGTCGAGGAAGAACCGGAGGGCACCGTCACGGAAGTGGGAGTCGTCAAGCTGGAACTGTTGTCGCTGACGGAGACAACCAAGCCGCTGCCCGACGCCGCTTGGGTGAGAGTGACGGTACATGTTGAAGTTTGAGACGAACCCAGGGTCGACGGATTGCAGCTCAGGCCGCTGAGTGCGACGGAGGCGACCAGCGAGATGTTTGCTGTCTTGCTAACCGAGTTCGCCGTTGCCGTTACCGTGGCCGTCGAATTACTCGAGAGAGTTCCGCTGGTGGCGTTAAAGGTGGTCGAGGAAGCGCCGGACGGTACCGTCACGGAAGTCGGAGTCGTCAAGCTGGAACTGTTGTCGCCGACAGAGACAACCAAGCCGCTGCCCGACGCCGCCTTGGTGAGCGTGATAGTACAGGTTGACGTTTGAGACGAACCCAAGGTGGAAGGACTGCAACTCAGCCCGCTGAGTGTGGCTGCGGATACCAGCGAGATGTTTGCCGTCTTGCTAACCGAGTTCGCCGTTGCCGTTACCGTGGCCGTCGAATCACTCGAGAGAGTTCCGCTGGTGGCGTTGAAGGTGGTCGAGGAAGCGCCGGAGGGTACCGTCACGGAAGTCGGAGTCGTCAAGCTGGAACTGTTGTCGCCGACAGAGACAACCAAGCCGCTGCCCGACGCCGCCTTGGTAAGCGTGATAGTACAGGTTGACGTTTGAGACGAACCCAAGGTGGAAGGACTGCAACTCAGCCCGCTGAGTGTGGCTGCGGATACCAGCGAGATGTTTGCCGTCTTGCTAACCGAGTTCGCCGTTGCCGTCACCGTGGCCGTCGAATCACTCGAGAGAGTTCCGCTGGTGGCGTTGAAGGTGGTCGAGGAAGCGCCGGACGGTACCGTCACGGAAGTCGGAGTCGTCAAGCTGGAACTGTTGTCGCCGACAGAGACAACCAAGCCGCTGCCCGACGCCGCCTTGTTGAGCGTGATAGTACAGGTTGACGTTTGAGACGAACCCAAGGTGGAAGGACTGCAACTCAGCCCGCTGAGTGTGGCTGCGGATACCAGCGAGATGTTTGCGGTCTTGCTGACCCCGTTGGCCAGAGCGGTGACAGTGGCCGTCGAATCACCCGAGAGAGTTCCGCTGGTGGCGTTGAACGTGGTCGAGGAGGAGCCGGAGGGTACGGTCACCGAAGTAGGAGTCGTCAAGCTGGAACTGTTGTCGCTGACGGAGACAGCCAAGCCGCTGCCCGACGCCGCCTTGGTGAGCGTGACGGTACAAGTCGAAGTTTGCGACGGGCCCAAGGAGGACGGGCTGCAGCTCAGGCTGCTGGGTACCGGCGGCGCCTGCAAGGTGAGCGTAGCAGTCTTGGTGACGCTATTGGCAGAGGCGGTGATCGTGGCCGACGCGTTAGAGCTGACCTGAGTGGCGCTCGCGGTGAAAGTTTTTGAAGTGTTCCCCGAGGCGACAGTTACTGGCGACGGCTCGGTCAGATTAGCGTTGTTGTCGCTCACCGTGACCGCAAAGCCCCCGGATGGGGCCGCTTGTGTGAGAGTTATGGTGCAAGTGGAAGAACCCGGTGTAACGAAGGAAGAGGGAGTGCAACTGAGGCTACTGAGCGCCGTGGTAGGCGGAGGCTGGTTGACAGTGATTGTTCCTCCGGTTCCAGAAGCGGGAATTGGCTGAGCACCAGCAGTTGACGCTGTCACAGCGCTTAGTGTCACCGGTATGCTGCTACTGGAGGTACTTGCGGCAACGGTGAAAGTGATTTGCGCGACTGTTCCATTGCTAATTACGTTGCTGTTGGTAAACGCGACAACAAGGCAAGTAGCCGATCCATTCGAGCCCGAACACAAGACCTGTTTACCGGCCGCAGTTGCTGCCGAGCCTTCGACTGCACTCAAGTAGCTCAGATCGGACGAAGGGTAATTCATCGTCCACTGCAGAGCGGCCGGCTGAGCGCCTCCCGACGACGTCATGGACATATTGAGCGTAATGGAACTGCCAGGACTCGCTGAGCCGCTCGCCAACGACAAAGACACCTGTTGGGCTGCGGCATTGACTCCCATCACCGCCACGAAGGCGAGTAACAGAAGTGTGTGGAAAAACTTGCATGCAGGGGGGATCCTCACACGATTCATGAGCAATCAAGCACCTCGAGAGGACCGATGCCGTAGACTCGAACTGAGACAGTCAGGCTCGCGCGAACCGGTAGCAGACTTACTGCCTTGAGGGGTGGAACCAAAAAACATAATTGCTGCAATCTGTTACGGTCCTTCACCACACACAGCAGACGAGAACCTATCGCACGAAGCACTGGAAACGGCACCGAAGCCACAAGTCATTGCAGGTTTCCGGCCTTTCTGTTAAGCCATTGAAAATAAAGCCAGATCGAGACACCAGGCGGGATTCCTGGGGACTGGAAGCGCGTCAAATCTACCTTACCGAAGCTGCAAGTTAATGGAACTAAAGGACTAGTACTGACGGCGTAAAAACGCCATCGCCATGTAGGAATTCCACGCCAATGCCCTGCGCGCACGCGACAGTGGAACACGAGCGGCATGCTGGTCTACAAGGGAGAAATTTCCGATCCGCCCATCGCCTGAGTAGATCCGAAAGTCCGATTCCCGTTCAGGGAGGTCCTGTGTTCGAATTTGTGAAGTTGGGTACTCAGTCGCCCGGCGCGGGGGCGGGGCGCAGCTCGGCGCCGGCACGCGCTTTGCTTCTTTCTGCCCGCTCTTCGAGCGTCAGGTAAACAATGGGGACGATGACCAGCGTAATCAGTGTGGAGGTCGTAAGGCCCCCAATCACCACCCGCGCGAGCGGCGCCTGCAACTCGCCGCCTTCGCCGATTCCTAGCGCCATCGGCAGCAGCCCCAGCACGGTGGTGGCGGTGGTCATCAGGATCGGGCGCAGCCGTCGCGAGCCGGAAGTGATTACTGCTTCGCGCAGCGGCACGTTGTATTCGCGGCGCATCAGGTTGGTGTAATCCACCAGCACGATGGCGTTGTTCACCACGATGCCGAGCAGAATCACAATCCCCAGGAACCCCTGAATGTTCAGGTTCGTGCCGGTGAGGATCAGTATTCCCACCACTCCAACGCTCGCCAGCGGGATCGAAAACAGAATGATGAACGGATCGCGCAGCGATTCGAACTGCATGGCCATCACCATGTAGACCAGGATGAGCGCCAGGATGGCGGCGAACGTCATGGCGTGAAAGGCTTCCTGCTGGTCTTCGTACTCGCCGCCGTAGACGAACTCGTAGCCGTCCGGCTTATCGACGTTTCGGAGGCTTTGATCGAGATCTCGCATTACGTCGCCGAGCGCCCGGTCGGTCAGTTCGCCGGTAACCGAGATGACGCGCTGCTGGTCGGCCCGCGTAATGGCGTTCGGCCCTTCCTGCCGGCGCAGGTTGACGATGCTCTTGGCTTCGATGGTCTGGCCGCCGGGTGTCGAGAGCGGAACGCCCTGAACGCTGGCCAGGTTGAGCCGGTCGCTCTCCTGCAGGCGAACCACGATGTCGAACTCGTCGCCTTCCTCGCGGTACATCGAAGCGCGCGAACCGCCGACGGCGGTTTCCATGGTTTCGGCCACATCGGATACGTTCAGCCCCAGGCTGGCCGCCTTCGGACGGTCCACCTCCACCAGCATCTCCGGAATGCCGGGACGCATGCTGATCATCGGCGTGGCCACGCCGGGGGTGGAGGCCATGATGCCGCGCACCCTCTCGGCGAGGTCTCGCATGATATCCAGGTCGTAGCCGCGGACCTCCACCTCCACCTGGCCGGCATCCTCGGCGCCGGCACTGCTGATGCGCGTCATCATGCTTCTGCCAACCATGGTGCGCACGAAAACGCCGGGGCCGGCGTTCAGGTCGCGCCGCAGGGAATTGACGATTTCCGGCGCTGTGCGCGAGCGATGTTTCTGGTCCACCAGGGTGACGCTCATCGAGCCTTCGTTCTCTCCGCCCGGATGCCAGGCGTTGCTGTTTCCGGCCTCGACCGTTATAAAATCGGCTTCGGGAACGTCGCGTTTCACAATCCCCGCCAGACGTTCCATCACGGCATACGTTTCTTCCACGCGCGTTCCGGGTTCCAGTTCGGTGCGCACGCGGATTTCGCCTTCGTCCACCTCCGGCTGCAGCTCGACCCCGACATAGCGGCCGACGTAAAGCGACCCGGCGAACAGCACCACCACCACCAACGCCCACGGCGCGGTGATCAATGGCCTTCGTCAGCAGCCTGGTATAGGAGCTCGTCAGCTTCTCCGGAATGACGGCCGAGGCGTGATAGATGGCGCCCACGATTGCCCCGTGGGTCCTTTCGGGAGGGACGGAGAAACCGGGCCGAGAGCATCGGCACCAGAGTCAGGGCGACCAGCAGCGAGCAGATCAGGCTGAAACTCACCACCCAGGCCAGTTGCTGAAAGGTCTGGGCGGACAAGCCGCCGATAAACACCACCGGCAAAAAGACCACGATGGTGGTCAGCGTGGAGGCCGTAATCGCCATTGCCACTTCGCGGCTGCCCACGCGCGCCGCCTCCTTGGGGGATGCGCCCTCCTCCCGGTGCCGGTAGATGTTCTCCAACACCACGATGGCGTTGTCTACCAACATCCCCACCCCCAGCGCCAGCCCGCCGAACGAGATGACGTTGAGCGTGAAGTTGTTGAAGTACATCAGCGCGAACGTGGAGATGACGGCAATGGGAATGGCCGTAGCGATGATGATGGTGCTCGAGACGCTCCGCAGAAAGAACAACAGAATCAGAATTGCCAGAATGCCGCCGTAAAGCGCCGACGACTGCACGTTGGAGATGGACGTCCGGATAAATTTGGCCGAATCCATCGGGGCCATGATCTTGATGCTGGGGTAGTCGCGCTCGATCTCCTCGACCTCTTTCCAGACACCCTCGGAAACCTCCACCGTGTTCGAGCCCGACTGCTTGTTGATGAACACGCGCACCGCCGGCTGCCCGTTCACCTCGGTGAGATAGCGGATATCTTCCACCGAGTCCTCCACTTTGGCGATGTCCCGCAGATAGATGGGGACCCCCTGGCGGTTGGCCACCACCACCGAGCGCAACTGGTCCATGCTTTTGTATTCGCCCTGGGTACGCAGCAGCACCTCGAAGCGGCCCTCTTCAATCTGGCCGGCCGGCCGGTTGATGTTTTCGCGGCTCACGCGGGCAACCACGCCCGAGACCGAGAGGTTCAACGCGCGCAGCTTCTTCAAATCCAGGTCGACATGGATCTGGCGGCGCAGGCCTCCGCGTACTGTGAACTGGGCCACACCCGGCACCCGCTCAAAGCGGTACTGCAAATCCTGCTCGACGAACTGCCGCAGCTCCTTCGGTCCCATGTCGGAGGACGAGACGTTCAGGAACATGATGGGAAACTGCGAAACGTCGAACTTGTAAATGATGGGCGGATCGACGTCCTCGGGAAGGGTGCCGCGGCGGCGGTCGACGCGCGTGCGAAGCTCGTTGGCCGCTTCGTCCATATTGGTTCCGAACGGGAATTCGATGCGGATCGCCGAGGCCCCCTCCGAAGATGTGGAGGTGATTCGCTCCACTCCCGGCGCACCGGCCAGCGCCTCTTCGAGCGGGCGCGTCACCAGGTTTTCCATTTCTTCGGGCGCGACGCCCTCGTAGGTGGTCGCCACCGTGAGGGTGGGCCGGACAATTTCGGGCATCAGGTCCACCGGGATCAGGACGAAGGAGATTCCCCCCAGCAACACCGCCATAATGCACAGCATCAGGATGGTGACGGGCCGATTGATGGAAAACTCTGGAAGGTTCATTTTGGTTTGTCCCTTTCAAAAGTTTCTAGCAGGAAATGGCGAACCGGCGCCCGCACGTCGTTCCGCCGGTGTTCGGGATGGCGGAAGAGACCGGCCGGCTCGGAGAAGATGCCTCGCCTCCCTTTGGCTTCGAGTCTCCGGCCTGTTTGCCGCCGTTCCCCTGCCCTTCGCGTCCAACGACTACAATCTGGTCACCCTGGCGCAGCATGGACGCGCCTCTTCCCACGATGGTCACCTCCGGCCGCAGATTGCTCAGTACTTCCACGGAATCGCCGGAGGTCAACCCGGTTTCCACCGGCCGATACACGGGCCGCCCGTCTTCGAGCACATACACGCCCGGTTGCTGGCCGCGATAGACCAGGCCCTCGCGCGGAATCAACACCGCTTCGCGAGTGGATTGCAGGTTCAGCTCGACGCGGGCGAACATCTCGGCCTTCAATTCGTCGTCGCGGTTCGGAATTTCCACCTGTACGGAAGCCGTCCGGGTGGAAGCGTCCAGCACCGGGCTGATGCGAACCACCTTTCCCCGAAAAGTCTGGTCCCCGAAGGCGTCGATGTGAATGGTAGCCTGGTTGCCCACGCGGATCTTGGCGACATCGCGCTCGGTCACCGTGGCATCGGTCACCAGCGTGGCGATGTTCACCAGGCGCAGGATGGGGGTGTTGGTGGAAAGCAGCGCGCCAGGGTCCACGAACCGCTGGGCTACATGCCCACTCATCGGCGCGTAGATTTTAGTCTGCTCCAGGCGGATGTGCAGCTCCCGCAAGGTGGCTT
Source organism: Bryobacterales bacterium (assembly GCA_963810595.1). Taxonomy (GTDB): domain Bacteria; phylum Acidobacteriota; class Terriglobia; order Bryobacterales; family Bryobacteraceae; genus CAWEOG01. Next base: position 37,481 of record CAWEOG010000011.1, read on the forward strand.
CCGCCTGCTGCATCTGCGCCCTGGCCAACTCCACCTGGGCCTGCACCACCTGGAAGCCGGTTTCGCGCGCCGCCACGTCCTGGGTGGAGATCAGGCCCAGGCGCTGGAGATCCCGCGCGCGGTCCATTTCCACCTTGGCATTCTTCAACTCGGCCTCTCGCTGGTCGAGCGAGGCTTTCGCAACCGCCAAAGTGGCGACGGAAGCCTTCACCTGCTGCTGCAGCTCGTCGTCTTCCATCTCGGCCACAAGCTGGCCTTCTTTGACGAAATCGCCGACACGGAACACGGCTGTCTTCAAGCGGCCGGTGGCCTTGGGAGAGACGTCGACGGTCTCTTTCGGCTTCAGTGCGCCGGTCAGGGAAAGACGTTCCTGAATTCGCCCCAACCGGGATTGAGCCAGCGCGACGGCCACCGGGCCGCCGCCTCCTTTCCGGTTTAAGCCTTTCCCCGCGCTACCAGCCGAAGAGCGGGCAGCCGCCTGCGAGGCCTCCCAAACGCGATAAGCCCCAAATCCCAGAACCGCCAACACGACGATGGCCAAAAAAGTTCGTTTCACTTAAACTGCTCCTTCCGCGCGGGATGCCGCAGACGCTCGGAGAGTAACTCTGCCGAAGGGGTCGTCAAGCCGACCAGCCTGCGTGGAAAATAGTCTGCTTTGAGTGTCGCCGGAAGAGCTCTCGTTCCCTTCTGAGAGCATCCATCGCACCAACTGCCCATCGGTGCGCGGCGAGCGCAATGATGACGAAGACTACAGGTAAGAAGAGGCGAGCACCAAGCGCATTTGGTTACCTCCTGTCGATGCTGTACCGGTCAACATTCATCCCTGATGGGGCGCATATTCGCCATTTATTCGCGCGCCGGGATTGACCCCGGCTACGGGATCTTGACGTCAGGCCACTCGACTATGCTACGTTCCTAAGGTTGCCGCGTTTCCCCCGCGGACCTTCACGAGTGCCCGAGGTGGGAATAGGAAACTCACTCGATCCTCATGAGAATACGTGCCGATCTTACGCCTTCTCTGCTTCAACCGAAGATTCAAAGGCTTTTCGAAGCGTCGGCGGCAAAGATCCAGTCGTTGGAGAATTGCTGGCAGCGTTCACAGGGTTCGCCGGTGTTTACGGTGGGCGGCAGGTATACCAGCCGCGGCTGGACCGAGTGGACGCAGGGTTTCCAGTTCGGGGCCGCACTGCTCCAATTCGACGCCACCGGCGACGCTGCCTTCCTCGAGACCGGCCGCCGACGGACGCATGAGCTGATGGCCCCGCACCTGACCCACATCGGTGTCCACGACCACGGCTTCAACAACATCAGTACTTACGGCAACCTGCTCCGGCTGATGGACGAGGGGCGGTTACCGTTCGACGAGTGGGAGCGAAACTACTACGTCCTGGCGCTGAAGACCTCCGGTGCGGTTCAGGCTTTGCGTTGGACAGAGACCGCCGGGGACGGTGGCTACATCTATTCGTTCAACGGCCCGCACTCGCTGTTTGTGGACGCCATTCGCACGTTGCGGGCGCTGGCGGTGGGCCACCGCTTGGGACACGTCCTGATGGGCGAAAACGACCGTCCCATCTCGCTCCTCGACCGGATGTTGGCTCACGCCAGAACAACCGCGCAATATTCGATTTACTACGGAAAAGGGCGCGACGCCTACGACGTCCGCGGGCGCACCGCTCACGAAAGTATTTTCAACGTCAACGATGGAAAATACCGCTCGCCCAGCACGCAGCAAGGCTACTCCCCGTTCAGCACCTGGACGCGGGGCTTGGCGTGGGCCATGTTGGGGTTCGCCGAACAGCTCGAATTCCTGGAAACACTCAGCGACGATGAGTTGTCGCCGCGCGGCGGGCGCGTCGAAGTCCAAAGCATGTTGCGCGAGGCGGCCGAAGCCACCTGCGACTTCTATATTGAGAACACGCCAACCGACGGAATTCCCTACTGGGATACCGGCGCGCCGGGGTTGGCCGGCATGCCCGGTTGGCGCGAAAAGCCGTCCGATCCGTTCAACGCTTTCGAACCGGTGGACGGCTCGGCCGCCCCCATCGCCGCGCAGGGCCTGCTGCGGCTGGGCCGGCATCTCCGCGACGATCGTTATTGGAACGCGGGCCTGACGGTTTGCGACGCCGTGTTCGACGAGCCGTATCTCAGCACCGACCCGAATCACCAGGGACTCATCCTGCATTCCGTCTACCACCGTCCCAACGGCTGGGACGCGATTCCGGAAGGACAAAAAGTGCCCTGCCGCGAATCGTCGATGTGGGGCGACTACCACGCGCGCGAAGTCGCGCTGTATCTGTTGCGGCTGAGCCAAGACCAGCCCTATCTGAAGTTTTGGAGCGAACAGAGATGATCATTGCCGACCTTGCGAAAATTGCCGGGCGTAGCTACCCGGCCCGACGCCGCACCCAGAACCTGGTGGGCGGCCCCAGCCCCATCCAGGCTACGGCATTCTCGATGGGCCACGTTACGCTCGAGCCGGACGGCGGCCAGGTGCCCTGGCACAACCAGGACCAGGAAGAGGTGTACTACATCATCGAGGGCACGGCCGAAATGTGCCTGGGCGAGGAGCGCGCCACGCTCTCGACCGGCCAGGTGGTCTTCATCCCGCCGCGGGTCTTCCACCAGTTGACCAACATCGGCTCCACGCCGTGCCGGATGCTGTATTGCTACGGCCCCGCCGGCGACGTCGCCCACTGGCGCCAGGAGCTGAGCGGCACCCTGCCCAAGGCGGGCGTCGACGTTCCGCCCCTGCCGGAAGGGCGCGCGGCCGCAATGCACGGAAAAGCCCAAGGAGTAGATTCCCGCCGAAAAGAATCGAGGCCGCAATGAGCGCAAAGACAGTTCACAATATCGGGATCATCATGAACGGCGTGACGGGCCGCATGGGTCTGAACCAGCACCTGAAGCGCTCCATTTACGCCCTGATGAAACAAGGCGGCCTGGCCGTGAGTGCTACCGAATTCATTCAGCCGCAGCCGCTGTTAGTGGGGCGCAATCCGGTCAAGCTGGAGGCGATATCGAACGAGTGCGGCGGCCTGCCCTGGACCACCGACCTGGACGCCGCGCTGGCCGATCCGCAATACTCCGTGTATTTCGATTCCCAAACCACCGACCGCCGCGTGGACGCCGTCAAGCGGGCTATCGCCGCCGGCAAGCACATCTACTGCGAAAAGCCCGTAGCCACTTCGCTGGCGGACTCCCTCGAGCTGTATCGGCTCGCCAAGGCGAAGGGCGTCAAGCACGGCGTGGTGCAGGACAAGCTCTGGCTGCCCGGCCTGTTAAAACTGAAGACCCTGCGGGAACTGGGTTTTTTCGGTGAAATCTTCGCGGTGCGCGGCGAGTTCGGCTACTGGGTGTTCGAAGGCGAACCTGTTCCGGCGCAGCGGCCCTCGTGGAATTACCGCGCCGAAGACGGCGGCGGCATCATTTTCGACATGCTGTGCCACTGGCGCTACGTGCTGGACAACTGTTTCGGCAAGGTGAAGGCGGTGACGGCGAAGGGCGCCACCCACATCAAGCGCCGTTGGGACGAGGCGGGCAACCCGTATCAGTGCACGGCCGACGATTCCGTCTACGCCACCTTCGACCTTGAAGGCGACATCGTCGCGCACTTCAATTCGTCCTGGTGCGTCCGCGTCCGGCGCGACGATCTGCTCACCATTCAGGTGGAAGGCACCCAGGGAACGGCGGTGGCCGGATTGCGGGACTGCTGGATCCAGCCTTACGGCGCTACGCCGCGCCCGGTATGGAACCCCGACATCGAAAGTCCGCTGAACTACTTCGAACACTGGCAGAAGGTGCCGGAGCAGACCACCTACGAAAACGCCTTCAAACGGCAGTGGGAGCTTTTCCTGCTGCACCTGGTGAAGGACCGCCCGTTTCCATGGAACCTGCTGGAAGGCGCCAAGGGCGTGCAGCTTGCCGAGATCGGCACCCAAAGCTGGCACAAGCGGGCGTGGGTGGATGTGCCCGATCTCACGGCGTGAATCCACGCGCGGGCATCGCCCCGTTGTCGACAATCCACCCGTTCCCTGCGCCCGCTCAGGCCTTGGGCTCCTTGTCGGTCGCCTTCCACTTGTCCTCGTCGAAGTACAGCACTTTGCCTTGCTGGTAGGCGAGCACCGACATGCTGATGGCCACTTGCGCCCGGGCCGCGATTTCGACGTTGAGCGTGGGCGGCTGGCGGCTTTTTATCGAGCTCAGGAAGTTGCGAATGTGCGTCCGAACCCAGACGTCTTCGTCGGCCTCGACGTCCACCGGGATCTTGACCTCGTCGGCGCCCCACTTGGCCTGGTACTCGGCGTCGATAACCCGCTTTTCCGGACGTACGATGAGGTACGGCGTGGTTTCCTCGAAGCGCCCGTGCTCCACCATGATGAGCGAAGCGAGATGGCCGCGGATGAGCCCGGGGATGTGCTGCGAGTTGGCCATCGTGGAGGTCAACACCACCGAATGGCCCTTCGCGTATTCGGCCATGAAATGGAACGTGTCGGGCACCTCACGGTCGTTGATGAATACATATTTGCCGCCGGATGACGTCACTCTGTGGGGGAACTGCGCTTCTCCCCAACAGATGTTCATGGGCGCCATGACGTGGAAGAACAGGTCGGTGGCGATACCGCCCGAGTAATCCCAGTATTTGCGGAACCGGAAGAAGCGGTCGGCGTCCCAATCCCGCTTGGGGGCGGGGCCCAGCCACGTCTTCCAGTCGATGTAATTGTCCCCGCTGCCATCCGGTCCCGCCCCCGGGTCGATCTTGTAGTTCCACTCGCCCTCCACCGAGTTGCGGTGGTAGGAACCCTGGCTCATGATCATCTTGCCCAGCATGCCGCTGGCGATTACCTCGCGGGCTTTCCACCACTGATGGGCCGAGGTGGTTTGCGAGCCGACCTGGATCACGCGTCCGGTTTTCCGCACGGCCTCCCGCAACTGCTTGATCTCGTCCATGGTGTGGCACATCGGCTTTTCGAGGTACACGTCCTTGCCGGCGTCCATGGCCGCCAGCGCGATGGGGGCGTGCCAGTGGTCGGGGGTTGCCACCACCACGGCATCAATATCCTTGCGTCCGATAATCTCGCGATAGTCGAGAGTGGCGTCGCAGTTGTGGGCCTCTTTGTTGGCGTTGAGCCGTTTCCGGTACACGTCGCACACCGCGACGATCTTTAACGAGTTGTCTTCCTCGGCCACCTGGGCGTACTGCTTACCGAGGTAGGTGCCTCGCCCTCCGGTACCCACAATTCCGATGTTGATCTTGTCGTTAGCTCCAACCGGTTTTGCGGCGGCGAAGTTTTGCGAGAAAGCGGGGGGCGAGCCAACCAGACCCGCCGCCGCGGAAGCGACACCCGTGGCCGCTAAGAATTGTCTGCGATTCAGAGGAGATGATTCCGGCATGGTTCCCTACCTTGCGTGGATTGACTAACGCATACGAACGACCTGGAACGCACAAAGCAACACCCAGTTTATGCCTGTTCCGCTGGCAGCGTCAAAAGAGTTTCAGAGGCGCAGGGACTGGCGGCGTGACGATTCTGAATTCGCAATAGGGGCCTTCCAGAAGGCGGCTAACCAGATGACCAAGCCCAAAAGGTATGAGAAAACCATGATGAGGTTCCCGGCCATTTCCGTCGTTCTACTGATTTGCCGCAACGACTGGCCGATTGCATCGCCCGCCATTTGAAGGCCCAGCGCTCCGCTGACAATCAGCAACTTTCGGTCCGCGGTCTTCGAACGAATCAGCAGGCTCCATAGCAGAAAGTTCAAGGCGACCGCCAGAAAACTGATATTGCGGGCCGCAATCGTCATCCACATGTCAGTGTTCGCTTCGCGATAGTAGAACCAGGAAAAAAGGACCAGCGCCGTGGTGCCGATGAACAGCCATCGCCCGATTCGGCCGCGATGTGGGCTGTGTTTGCTGGCCAGTTCAATCAGCGATACCACCAGGACGTACCCGGCAAGCTGGCGTAACGCTTCGTTTGCCCAATAATATTGCCGGTAGTAGAAGTTCGCCCACTCCTCCGACCGCGCGTAGACGGAAACGTCCACGATCGACGTCAGGCAGACGACCACCAGGTAAGCGAAGAAAAGCGGGTAGCGTTTATAGTAACCGTAACGAACCAGGGAAACCAGGGTGGCAATGATGATAATCTCTGCGATAAGGGTAGTGCCGACAATCATATAGATCATCAGCGTCTCCTCTCGCGCGGAGCCAGATCGCGCTCAATTGCCGCCGTGGCAAACCGCGGAATTCGAACCGCCACCCGGCGTAAGTGAAAAGCGCCGCGAACCGTTTCCGGCGCGGCGCTGTGAATATAGAATCGTACGAAAACCGCTAGCGCTTGGAACCCATCCGGCCACATCAGGCTGTCCGGTATAACACTCCGTCTCCAGCTAACCAACGTTTTCCGCCGGTCGCCGGTGCTCGGCAGCTGAAACCACCTTCCAGCGCTCTCAGCTTCGAAACGAGAAAGGCCTCTAAGCCAGCCTGCCCCACGGGCTCGGTGGCGGCACCGGTCCCAAAGCAACCCTCCCCCACGGGCTCGGCGGAGGCACCGGTCCCAGGGCGATCCTGCCCCATGGGCTCGGTGGAGGTACCGGTCCCAGGGCAATCCTGCCCCATGGGCTCGGTGGAGGTACCGGTCCCAGTGCGATCTTCCCCCAAGGACTTGGAGGAGGCACCGGACCCAGGGCGAGCTTGCCCCATGGGCTCGGTGGAGGAACGGGGCCGAGCGCGACGTTGGTTGCCAGATTCGCATTCGAAACCGCCGGAACGGACGCGGCGAACGCGGGCGAACCACCACCCGCACAGACCATCACGATCGCAAAAACAAATAGTATCGGAATTGTAGCATGAACGCTAGGTACGCCAAATAAGGTTTTCATTCTCTCTCCCGGCACCCTCACACCTGGGTGCACGCGTGTCCTAAGACACTCTACCCCTACGCTCTAGATAATATACCTTAGAATTGTTTGCTGTCCACTCATAGCAGTACTAAGATAGCTGAAAATGCAGCAGAAAGGCGTTTTTTCTACGAACAAAAGGCGAAGGCGTACTGAGGGTATCAGAAATCGTGTCAAATCTTGGGTTGCAAGGCGATCTTGACTGTTTTGAGCGGTTTCTACCAAGGCAGGACAAACGCGGTGCCTGTCTGGCTAACTGGGGCCGCGGGAGCAAGGACCCGAGGGAAATACCTTAGTTTTCCGTCTCTCAAACCTCGACCGGGGATTCCCGAACTTTCCGAGGCGGTAGTCTTCGTCTCACAGCTCTCAACCATCGAAAACACGCGGAAGTTGGACGCGGCTCGATGATCGGGGCGGCGGCGTCGGGTGCGGCTATCGGGGACGGACACATGCGATACAAGCCGGGGCTGTTCGGATCATCAGGCTTGGTTGCCGCTGGAAAAGGGTCTCGGGCGCCAGACACTATCGTTTGATTTCAGTTGGGCCCTTCGACGCCGCCGCTGACGCGCTACGTGCACCGACGGAATCGGCCAGCGCCCGGATGCTCTCCGTCCAGCCGGGATGTGCATCCTGCGCCCGGCGTTGCGCGAGCTCGAACAGGTGTCGCGCATCCTCGCCATCCTGGGGGTAAAAGGCGCCTCCTACGCTGAAGCTGATTCGCTCATCGGAAGAGGCGCGGGCGCCCAGGGCTTCAATTCTGTCCAGAACCCTCGGCAGTTGATTCGGCTTCATGCCAGACAGCGCCATCGCAAAGGTTGCCGTGTCGGTGCAGGCGATTCGATCATGGTCGCGACAGGTCGTTTTCAACCCGCTCCCAATGCTGGCGAGCAGCTCGTCGGCCCGCGACTTACCCAGCCGCCCGACGATATCCTCGAATTCGCCCACCTCCAGAAAAAGTACACACAGACCCTTCTGCGTTCGCTTCCCCAGTGCCAGCTTCTCTGAGACAGCTTGCAGGAACAGATCGAAGCCGGGCAATCCCGTGGCGGGATCGACCGATGCCCGGGCGCGAGCTTCCTTTGCCTGCACCGCCTTCTCCAGCGCCAGGGTTATGAGTGGGGCGAGGGTATTCAGGATGAAAAACTCATCTCCGGTAAATGCATCCTGTTCAGCGCGATACAGAACCAAAGCTCCAATCAGATCCTGCTTCCGCACCAGCGGAACGCAGAGGGCGGACTTGGGCGCTTCCGTTGCTCTACAAAAGAAACCTGGATCGAAGGAAGGATCCCCGTTGGCCACGGCTTGACGGTTTTGCGCCACCCAACCCGTCAGGCCTTCCCCGAAGGGGACTTCAAGATTTGTCAGAGCCTCGCTGTTCACGCCAGTCGAGAATTCCACGCGAAGAACACTCGCGTCCCGCATAAACAACGCCAGCGTGTCGTAGGAGATCATACTCTGCAGTACGCGGTGGATGCCTGGCAGCAACTGGTTCAGCTCCACTTCCACGTCGCCGCTTGCCATTTTCTTCAGCAGGTTCTGCTCGTGGCCGGCCACGGCGATGGCCGACAGAAAACTCGGAGCATCGGCTTGACTCCGGGCGGAACTGCAAAGACCCAGGCCGGCGCCGGGAGCCTCACCTTTCTCGATGCTGGCTTCGATGGACAGCGTGGCTCCGTGCCAGGCCTGGACCTGCAGGGACAACGACTCGCGCAGACGGCACAACACGTCAACGACTTCGGGGTCGAAACTCTTTCCCGATTCCGAGACAATGTAATCCATCGCCTTGTCAAATGGCATCGCTTTGCGGTATTCCCGATCCGAGCGTCAACGCATCCAGGCAGTCCACTACAGCGAGAATTCTCGCTCCAAGCGTAATTTGCTCCTCCTTCAGACCCAAAGGGTATCCCGATCCGTCCCATTTCTCGTGATGCTCCCTGACCAGCGGCGCAACCGGGTGCGGAAACTGAACCTGGTCCACAATTTCCGCCCCCACCAGGGGATGCACCTTCATCTTGGCGAACTCCTCTGGAGTGAGCTTTCCCGGCTTCGTGAGAATGTGATCGGGGATTGCCAGTTTACCGATATCGTGCAACAGTGCACCGGCCTGCAACGCCTGCAGCTCGATTTCACTGAGCGCCAGCTCCCTGCCAATGGCGAGCGAGTAGGCCTGAACTCTGCGCAGGTGCCCCTGATTATTCGGGTTATCCTTTGCCTCGACGGCCAGGGCGAGCCCTTCGAACGCCCGGACGTTCAAGGCCGCAAGCTGGCTGGCGTGTTCCCGCGTGGTGTCTTTTAGCTGATTGCGGTAATAACGATAGGCCAGCAAGACTGTGGTAAGCACCAGCAGCGAGTCCTCCAAAGAGGCAGCCTGTGTGGCTCTCTGGGCCACCACCACCAACACACCACTGACGAGATAGTAGGGGAACGACCAGAAGTACGTCTGTCTCCACACCGTGCCGAGGCGCACGCTACCGTTCAGCCGCAACGCCACGGCGCCCGGAAGTGTGTTCGCCACAAACAGGGATACCGCACCCACCAGAATGCCCGCGGAGGAGCCTCCCAACGATTGCGGCAACAGCGATTCCATTACAAATTTGGCGGTTGCGATGACCACAGCCTGAACGGCGACTGCAATGGCAGTCCGATACACCATCGTCCGCGTTTTGGGTGACCGCAGAAACTGGATCAGGACGGACGTACAGCCAATGAGAACGGCTTCCGACAGGTTCAAATACACGACACTCAGCAGCACGAAAGGCAGGCTCAGGGAAACCCCGTTGTCCGCCCGCTTTAGTGAAAACAGGCTGCACACCGCCGCCGCTGAGAAGTAGAGGAGAAACTGGCTGCTCTCAAAACTGCGCCACCTGAAGCTGAACGCGGCAAGCTGGACGAAGCCCAGCGCCGCGATGGCAACTACAAACGCCCGCGTCTTACCCGACGCACTCACTGAGCACTATCCCTCCGTGACAAGATGCCGACCATTGCGACCTAACCAGCACTATCGACTGAACATCTGCCGGACTACAGTGTCCTAGAGCAATTTGCGTACCACGTCTAGTCCCCCGCAAACCCGCATCTCCTGGTGTGCCAAAGCGGCTGAGAAACCCTACCCGGCCGGGGGTACCGCGGCCGGAAAACCTGCGCCAAGGCCTGCATCCGGAACGGCTTCCGGTCCATCTACAATGGCAGTCATGCCTGGTTACTATCATCAAGAAGACCTTTCCCGGTTTGCGGAGATGGGGAACAATGCGCCGGAGCTGTGGCAGAAGTTCTCGGAATGGTACGGCGCGGTGTTTTCCGAAGGAGAGTTGAGCGAACGCGAGAAATGTCTCATCGCCCTGGCGTGGCGCACGCGGTGCAATGTCCTTACTGCATCGACGCTTACACCGAGGCGTGTCTGGAAAAGGGATCGAACCTCGGACAGATGATCGAGGCCATCCACGTCGCCAGCGCCATCCGCGGCGGCGCCAGCCTGGTCCACGGTCTCCAAATGCGCAATGCCGCCGGAAAGGTCAGCCTGTGAGCCTGAGAAGCGAAAACCACCCGCTCGCCTCCACGGTCGAGCAGTTCAGAATCCTGAGCAATCCGCCGTCCGTGTCAGGCCATTCGCGGAATCGCTGCTCGGCCAGCGGACTGCACCCGCTCTCGGCTACCGGCATCACCACCTTGCAGATCAACCTCGGCAAACTCTGCAACCAGACCTGCCACCATTGCCACGTGGATGCCGGTCCCGACCGCAAGGAAATGATGGGGCGTCCAGTGGCCGAGGCCTGCATCGAAGTCCTGCGGCAACGGTGAAATCCCCATCTGGACATAACCGGCGGCGCGCCGGAGATTGAACGCCAACTTCCGTTGGCTGGTGGAGCAGGCCGAAGCCCTCGGGCGGCACGTAATGGACCGTTCGAACCTGACCGTGCTGCTCGTCAACTCCCAGGCCGACCTGGGCGGAGTTTCTGGCGCGGCATGAAGTGGAGGTCATCGCCAGCCTCCCCTATTTCGCCGAGGAACAGCACGACCGGCAGCGCGGCGCCGGGGTCTTCCGCAAGTCGATAGAGGCTCTCCGCCGGCTGAACGCCCTCGGCTACGGCAAGCCCGGATTCGCCGCTGAAACTGAACCTTGTGTACAACCCCGCGGGCGCCTTTCTGCCGCCCTCCCAGTCCTCGATCGAACGCGACTTCAAACGCGAGCTGGAGCGCCGCCACGGCGTGCTGTTTCATAATCTCTACACCATCGCCAACATGCCCATCAGCCGGTTTCTGGAATTTCTGCTGCGCACCGGCAACTATGAGCGCTACATGTCCAAGCTGGTCCAGGCGTATAACCCGGCCGCGGCGGCCGGCGTCATGTGCCGAACCATGATCTCGGTGGCCTGGGACGGCACGCTGTACGATTGCGACTTCAACCAGATGCTCGAATTGCCGCTGATGGGTGGCTTGCCACAGCGCATTCAGGACATTCCGCCCGAGGGTCTTTTGTCCGGTTCCTGGCGCGATCGGAGAATCGCCATCGGCCAGCACTGCTATGGCTGCACAGCCGGCAGTGGCTCCAGTTGCGGCGGCGCCGTGGCGGGCTGAGCCTCCTGAGCATTCGCACTCGGTTCCGGCATCTCTACCCTGGCGAGCGGGCTAAGATGAAGAAATGAACAACCAACTCGAAGGGAAAGATTGCGCTGGTCACCGGGGCCACGCGCGGTATCGGACGTGCTGTCGCCGAGCGATGTTGGAGGAGGGCTGCCGGTCGCCATCTGCGGAACCACCGAGGAAGGCGTGCACGGCGCCGTCGAGGGGATGAAGGAAATCGGTTCTGGCAAGGTGGCGGGCTGCAAGGCGGACGTCAGCAAGAGCGAGGACGTCGAGAACCTGTTCAGCTTTGTCTCCAAGGAGTTCGGAGGCCTCGACATCTCATCAACAATGCCGGCCTGGGGATTTTTCGAGCGTCGCCGGGATACTGTCTCCGGAGGAATGGGCCCGTACGATTGACACAAATCTGACGGGCACGTTCCTTTGTTGCCACAAGCGGCGTCGCCAATCCTCAAGAAGCGCGGCGGAGGCTTCATTGTGAACATCGGCAGCCTGGCCGGGAAGAACCCTTTGCCGGGGGGCTCGCCTACAACGCCTCCAAATTCGGGCTTGATCGGTTTCACCGAAGCTCTGATGGCCGACCACAGGCACGATAACATCCGCACTTGCTGCCTGATGCCCGGCAGCGTCAGCCACGGGCTTTCACCGGCAAGCGGGACGGCCGAGTGGAAGATCGCCGCGGAGGACATCGCGGAGATTGTCGTCTCGGTGCTGGCCATGCCCGAACGGACGATGATCAGCCGAGTGGAGGTGCGGCCGTCACGTCCGAAGAAATAGACGTTATTGTTACCCTGTTTACCGAAAATCGCCATCCGCCCTTGGCCGCAAGTGGCCACTGTCTTGCAAGGAAAAGTGTGGTTGAGATTCCCGGCACCGGGGAATGAGGTCATGGCAAAACGAAGAACTAGCTTTGGACCCAACAAAAACCGGCCGTGAGGCCGTCCAGTTGGAAAACGGGCTTCGAAGGCTGATTGTGGGCCAGGATGAGGCTATCCGGCAGATCGTCGACGTCTATCAGATGCACCTGACCGGCATGTGCTCGCCCGACCGCCCCATCGGCAATTTCCTTTTTCTCGGCCCTACCGGTTCAGGGAAGACGCGCATCGTGGAGGCCACCGCCGAAACTCTGCTCGACACGTCTCGCGCCGTCATCAAGGTGGATTGCGCGGAATTTCAGCATAGTCATGAGATTGCAAAACTGATTGGGTCGCCGCCGGGCTATCTGGGACACCGGGAAACACACCCGATGCTGAGCCAGGAAGTGCTGAACCAGTTCCACACCGACAGCGTGCGCCTGAGCTTTGTGCTGTTCGACGAGATTGAAAAAGCCAGCGACGCTCTGTGGAATCTGCTGCTGGGCATCCTGGACAAGGCCTCTTTAACCCTCGGCGACAACCGGCGGGTGGACTTTTCCCAGTCGCTCATTTTCATGACCAGCAACATCGGCGCCACCGAAATGAGTTCCATTTTGAATCCCAGATTGGGATTTGGCGTTTCATCTTCGAATTCCGTGGTGATCGCCGAGCAGGATTTCAGCCGCACCGGCAAGAAGCTGGAGCGCAGCGGCATCGAGGCGGCGCGGCGCAAATTTTCTCCGGAATTCTTCAACCGTCTCGACAAGGTAGTGGTTTTCCAACCCCTTGGGCGAGGAAGAGTTGAAGCAGATTCTAGAGATCGAGTTGGGAATGGTGCAACAACGGATCTTCCAGCAAACGGTGGGTCGCGCTTTTGTATTCACCACCGACGACTCTGCCAAGTCGCTCCTGCTCCAGGAAGGGACCGACACAAGATATGGCGCGCGGCACTTGAAACGGGCCATCGAGCGGCTTCTCGTGCAGCCCATTTCGAACTTGTTGGCCACCGACCAGATCCGCCCGGGAGACTGGGTGAAGGTTGCCTGCCAGTCCGGTGAACGGTGCATGAGTTTTTTCCGCGAGGCGGAAGACTTGCCGATGAAGACGATGTTCGAATTGGCGGAGCCAGTGGCTGTTCCGGCGGCGCGCAACAGCATGGCGGCTCGCGCGGAATTTAGCCGTGCCCGGACCGCAGGCTCACCGGTGGCGGACTGACTGCGCAACGTCACCCAAACCTAAGCCGGCCACCAGGTTCATCGTTTTGGCAAGTGCCAGATTACAGGAATATGCGCCGGGGTGGACGGTAACGTCGTCAATCTCTCCAACGCCGGCCCAGCCTAATCCGCTGTGTCAAAAGACGTCGTAAGCCTGTCGAAGACGATGGTTCGCCACCTGGGCCAACACCGGGACTTGCTCGATCGTAATTCGAACGCAGCCGTCGGCGGCGTCATCGGCCAAGGGGGCGATGTCGCGCAGTTGGGCCACGGTGAGGTTGACCTGGGGAACCCGAATCGCTACCACCGTAATCGTCGGCGTCGCCGGCAAGCTGACGGAGCCGACCACTCTCCAAATGCCATATTTACGGACAAAGTTCGGCTACCTCACCGGTACACGAGCGGCGGCAGGTGCTGAAACAGGCTGGGGAAATCGGCGCAAGTACGGGATAGCTTCCTCTTCTTGAACCAGATGCAGTGGACGCGGATGGTCCTGGCAAGATGGCAAGGGCTGGTGCGAATAGAAATTCAGGCCGTAGAGGAAGTTCCGGTCGATGTTTTCGACACAGACTCGATCGGCCACCGGTTGCACGCGAAGCCAGAGGGCGCGAGCGGAAACGGTGCGGTCGAGAACGGGGTAGACGCTGCTCTTTAAATACAGGGCGCCGCCTACCACTCCCAGCGACACCAGAACGACCGCCGCCGTGCGCCGGCCCGCGCGATCGAGGAACCACACGGCGATCGCCACCGGCCCGAAGGCAAGCGTCTCCAGCCAGGGCGCCGAGACAAAATCCGATCGCGACAATCCGTGCAGCAATGCCGCCGGAAGGAGCCGGGCGGCAAGATTCATCGCACCGAGCAGCAGGGCGGACACTGCCAACCACCAATTGGCCGATTTCAACCGCCAAAGAGCCAGGCCCAGAACCGCCGCCAGCGGCGGGAACAAAGGCAGCAGATAACCCGGCAGTTTATTTCGAGCGGCAGAAAAGAAAACAAACCCGAACCCTGCACTAGCCACCAGGAAGAGCGTACGCCGGTCGCTGCGTAGTTCTTTGCGAAAGGCCAGCGGGAGCAGCGGACACCAGGGAATCCATCCCGCGACCAATACCGGCACATAAAACCAAATCGGCTGTGCGTGTTTGAGAGCATCCGAAGTGAAACGCTCGAAATGGTGAATCCAAAAAAAGTCGGTGAGAAACGTCCGTCCGAAACGGACGGTACAGATGATGTACCAGGGCGCCGCTACGATCACTCCCACCCCGGCGGAAATGGCAATTTTACGCCATGCCCGCCGCCCGAGTTCCCCGCCCCACCGGCCTGCCAAAAAACCGGCGGCGAACACGGCCGCGGGGACGAACAGCACCAGCGGCACCAGTCCTTTCGCCAATACCGCCAGGCCCAGGCATAAGCCCGCCCAAGGCAACTCGCGGGTTTCTCCCGTCCGCAGCCAGCGCAGGCACAGCAGCAGCGCGGCGCCAAAACAGGCGCTCATCGGCAAATCGGTCACCCCAAGCTGGCCAAAAGCGAGCCAACCTGCGCTGGTGGCCAGGATGGCGGTGGCATAGAACGCCGGCTCGAAACCGAACTCACGGCGCAGCACGCGAAAGAAAAAGAGCAGGAAAAGCACGCCGAACAGTACGATGAAGAAGCGCGGCGCGGTATTATCGCTCAGGCCCAGCTTCCACCCGAGTCCGGCGAGCCAATAGGTCAGCGGCGGTTTTTCGAACCATAGCTCGCCCCACAGACGGGGTGAGATCCAGTCGCCCGATTCAGCCATCTGGCGGGCGACGGATGCGTAACGCGGCTCGTCCGGCCCCAGCAGGCCGACGGCTGCGATACCGTAAAAATAGAGCGAGAAAGCGGAAGCTATTGCCGCGCTCCAGGCGAGCAGCAGCTTGACGGGCCGGGGAACCGCGGGCACCCCTCCAGTATAATGTGGCCCAGCGGACGCGCCGCCGTCGCCGCCGATCGTTGTGGTTTAAGAGGGGAACCGATCAACCGAACAACGCTGGTCTGTAGGAGCCCATGTCAACCGCCAATCTTGTCAATCTGCCGACGGCTGAGAATTCCGTCATCCTGCTGCATCCCCGGGACAACATCGCAGTGGCCCGGGTGCCGCTTTCGGGCGGCCAGCGGCTTTCCATCGGGGGCCGGTTGATCCGCGTGGAAGAGCCGATTCCGGCGGGTCACAAGCTGGCTATCCACTCCATCCAGGCGGGAGAGACCGTGGTTCGATACGGCGAGGCGATGGGCCGGGCGAAATCGGCGATCGCGGCCGGCCGCCACGTCCATCTTCACAATGTCGCCTACGAAGAGCGGGCGCGCGACTACGAGTTTCCGGCCGCGGAGCTGCCCATTCCCGAGGCGGCGAAAGATGCCCCGACGTTTCTCGGGTACCAGCGCCCCGACGGCCGGGCCGGCACGCGCAACTACATCGCCGTGGTGGCGGCCAGCAACTGCGCCGCGCACACCGTCCAGTCCATCGCGGACAGTTATCGCGACGCCGGATTGCCGCCCCAGGTGGATGGCGTGGTGGCCTTCCCCCACGGAGACGGCTGCGGCCACAGCGCCGGCGCGGACATCGAGCAGTTGAAGCGCACCATTCGGGGGGTGGTCGACCACCCGAACGTATCCTCGGCATTGATTGTCGGCCTGGGCTGCGAGACCAACTTCGTCGAACAGTATCACGGCACCGAAGCGGCGGCGAGCGGCCGCCTGGTGACACTGACGCTGCAGGGTTCCGGTGGCACCCGAGCCACCGTCGAGGCGGCCCGCGCGGAGATCGCGCGGCTGATGGATCGAGCCTCCTCGGAACACCGTGTCGAACTGTCGGCGACGAAACTGGTGGTGGGCCTGAATTGTGGCGGTTCCGACAGCTTCAGCGGCATCACCGCCAATCCGGCCTTGGGGCGCTGTTGCGACCGGCTGGCCGGCTTCGGCGCGACGTTTGTGCTGGGCGAAACTCCGGAGATTTTTGGCGCCGAGCACCTGCTGGTACGCCGCGCGCGCAGCCGCGAGGTCGGCGAGAAGCTGCTCGCGATGATCGCTGCCTACCGCGAATACCTGAGCCGCTTCCCCGCGGTCAACTTCGACGACAATCCTTCTCCGGGCAACAAGGAAGGCGGCCTGACGAACATTCTGGAAAAATCCCTGGGCGCAGCCGCCAAGGCGGGCTCTTCGCAACTGAATGAGGTGGTGAATTACTCGGAACGCGTCAGCGGGCCGGGCTTCGTCTTTATGAACACGCCCGGCTACGATCCGGTGTCGCTGGCGGGCATTGCGGCGGGCGGTGTCAACGCCATCGTCTTCACTACCGGGCGTGGCAGCGCCATCGGCTTCCCCACCATCCCGGTGCTGAAGGTGGCGAGCAATTCTTCCACTTACCGGCGCATGCGGGAGAACATGGATATTAACGCCGGACGAATCGCCGACGGCGAGGCGACGGTAGATGCGGTTGGCGGCGAGATTCTCGAGTTACTGCTGCGAGTGGCTACCGGCGAAAAGACACGAGCCGAGCAGTTGGGCCACAAAGAGTTTGTGCCTTGGCGCATCGGTCCGGTGATGTGATAGGCCCCCCGAAGTTCTCTGGAGTTGACGGAGCTCGAGCGACTAATGCTGGAAGCAGCGCTCCTCCCCCTGCGGGCCGCTGCCGGAATACAGTATGTGTATTGGTGCCACATCGAAGAAGCAGTCCGCTGGAACATCAAGGTTTCGAAACAGACCGACCTGACCCTGAGCACATTTCTGGGCTCCCAGGGCATGAAAAAGGGCGACCTCTCGAAGTTCATCGAGGAGGCCGTTCGAAACCGCACCACGGATGTAATCTTTGTAACATTGTGCGTCCCGCGGCAAACTCTCCTTCGTAGTCACAGTACAAGCAGATGCACTTCCCGGCGGTAGGCGGCGGGAACATTGGTGCTTCCGCCCCCGTATTACCAAGTTGCCGGACCCATCCCGCCACGGCGCGGGACCAGTAAGGAGACATCGACCAATGCCATCCTTGTGGAACGATATTCGCTACGCGCTGCGAAGCATGCGCAAGGCTCCGATGTTTACGCTGGTGGTGGTGCTCTCGCTGGCACTGGGCATCGGCGCCAACACGGCTATCTTTTCCATCTTCGACCAGGTGCTCTTGCGCATGTTGCCCGTAAGGGACCCCAGCCGCCTGGTGCTGATCGCCAGCCGAGGCTCGCACACCGGCAGCAACCGCGGCTCAAACGTCCTTTCCTATCCGATGTTTAAGGACTACCGCGAGAAGAACAAGGTCTTCACCGGCGTGCTGTGCCGGCGGGGCGAGTCGATAAACGTCGGCTACCAGGGGTCGGCGGAACGCCGCCAGGCGGAGATGGTTTCGGGGTCGTATTTCGAAGTGCTGGGCGTGCAACCGGCGGTGGGACGGGTGTTCTCGATGAGCGACGAAACCAACGCGGGGGCGAATCCGGTGGTGGTGCTGAGCTACGATTACTGGCAGAATCGCTTCGGCGGCAATGCCAACATCATCGGCCAGACGCTCGACATCAACAACTTCCCCATGACGGTGGTGGGGGTGGCCCAAGCGGGATACCGGGGCGTGACGCTCGGCTTTCATCCCGAATTGTTCGTGCCGGTGACGATGGTCAAGCAGGTGGCGCCGTCCTGGGGCGGGGACGAGCTGACAGACAGGCGCACCCGCTGGGTACAGGTGTTCGCACGGCTGAAGCCCGGCGTGGTCGTCGACCAGGCGCAGGCATCCATCCGGCAAATTTACAAGTCCATCATTTTCGAGGAAGTGAAGGACAAGTATTTCAATAAGGTCACACCCTACGCCCGCCAGCAGTTCCTGAAGTCGTATGCCATCGTGGTGCCGGGCGGAAAGGGCGATTCCGGCATGCGGCGGGCCATGGAAAAACCGCTGTACGTGCTGATGGGGTTGGTGGGGCTGGTTCTGCTGATCTCCTGCGCCAACGTTTCGAACCTGTTGGTGGCGCGCGCCACCAGCCGCCAAAAGGAGATTTCCCTGCGTATCGCGTTGGGAGCAGGCCGCTTCCGCATCATCCGCCAGTTGCTTACCGAAAGCTTGATGCTGGCTTTGTCGGGCGGCGCGCTGGGGTTGCTGGTGGCCTCTGCGACAACGCGCGGAATCCTGCTGCTGGCGCCGGACGAGCAGTCGCGCGAGGCCATCTCGGGCGGCATCGACGGCCGGATTCTGCTGTTTACGCTGGCCGTCTCGGCGCTGGCGGCGCTGCTGTTCGGCCTCATTCCGGCGCTGCAGGTTTCGCGAACGGATTTGGTGGACACGCTGAAGGAAATGGCGGGCACTCTGGCGGGAGGGCACGGCGGCGGCATCCGCAAGACGTTGGTGGTGGTGCAGGTTTGCCTTTCGTTCCTGCTGCTGGCGGGCTCCGGCCTGTTCATCCAGAGCCTGAAGAACCTGAGAAACGTCGACCCCGGCTTCCAACCCACCAACCTGGTGCGGTTCAAGCTCGATCCGACCCTCAGCGGCTACGACGTGGA
The DNA here is from genome assembly GCA_963810595.1 of Bryobacterales bacterium. Lineage (GTDB taxonomy): Bacteria > Acidobacteriota > Terriglobia > Bryobacterales > Bryobacteraceae > CAWEOG01. Next base: position 56,517 of record CAWEOG010000011.1, read on the forward strand.
GAACACTTCGGCGTTCTACCGGCGGCTTCAGGAGCGCCTGGATGCGGTGCCAGGCGTGAAATCGGCCTCTCTGGCGGTGGTGCCGATCATGGAAGGCGACGAATGGGACTCGACCGTAAACGTGGAAGGCTACCAGGCCAAAGACGGCGAGGACATGAATCCGCATTTTAACTCGGTGGCGCCGGACTACTTCAAGACCCTGGGCATCCAAATACTGGCCGGCCGGGAATTCGACAATCACGACCAGAAGGATTCGAAGCCGGTGGCGATCGTCAATGAGACTTTTGCCAAGAAGTACTTCCCGGGGCGCAGCGCGCTGGGTTACCACTTCGCCTTTGGAGGTCCCTCCAACAAACCGGATATCGAAATTGTCGGCGTGGCGGCCGACACCAAATACGAAGACCTGCGCGACGTCCCGCCGCGGCAGGTGTTCACCTGCTACCACCAGTCGAAGTGGTCGAGCGGGGTGGTTGTGTATGTCCGCACGCGACTGCCCTCGACGGCGATGTTTTCGAGCGTCCGCCAGGTGGTGCGGGAGCTCGATCCGAAGATGCCCATCTTCGACCTGGACACGATGGTCGACCAGCTTGACCGGTCGCTAGTGCTGGAAAAGTTCGTCACCTTCCTCGCGAGCGCGTTCGGCCTGCTGGCAACCGTGCTGGCAATTATCGGACTCTACGGCGTCACCGCATTCGGCGTGGCCCGCCGGGGCCGCGAAATCGGCATTCGCATGGCGCTCGGAGCGCAGCCGGGCAACGTATTGAGCATGGTGCTTCGCGAGGTATTCCTGCTGGCGGCCATTGGCATCGGGCTGGCTCTTCCGGCCACCTGGTGGCTGACGCAACTGCTCCGCAGCCAGTTGTACGGAGTGGAGCCGCGCGATCCGCTGACGCTGGCCGCGACCACTTTGGCACTGGTGAGCGTGGCCTTCCTGGCCGGCGCATTGCCGGCGCGGCGCGCCAGTCGGGTGGACCCGGCCCAGGTGCTGCGTTACGAATAGCCGCCCACGGCTTATTCGGTGACGCTGGCCGACACGAAGTATTTGCCCGATCGCTTCAGTTTGACCTCCAGGTTCTCACCGGGAGGGAAGTTGCCCTCGATGGTCACCAGGTAGTGCGAGCGTACGACCTCGAAGACGCGCGCGCCAATGGTTTCAGACGAAACCTTCGCCATTTCTCGAAGATTGAACAGCGCTCCGCCGGTTTTTTCCGCCAGGTCTTCAAACAGCGACCGGCTGGACCCGGCCAGGTAAATGGGATAGATGCTGACGCCGTTTTTGCGCGCCAGCCGGATCACCGACCGGTCGGAAACGCCGCTGCCGCCCGAGTAGCCGGAGGTCAGCAGCAGGATCACCCGCCGGTAAATGGTGGAAGAGAAGCCGCCGTCGATAGCCGCAAACAACGCGTCCCGCACCTGCGGCTGATTTCCGTATTTCACGCCGTCCAGCGAGCGCAGAAGCAGTTGTTTGCTGGAGGTGAAGTCCTGCACCAGGTCTGCCGAAGCCGCGAACGCAACCACCGCCATTTGTTCTTTTTCGCCCAACTGTTCGATGAGGCCGGCCGCGGCCGGCCTGACGGACTCTCCCGCCAGGCTCGTATCCACCAGTAACATCGCATCAACTGGGGCGGTTCGGTATTCCACGGCTGCAACGTCGCGCGGCTTCTTGTCGTCCAGAACCTCGAAATCTCCCGCCTTCAGGTCCTTAACCGGTTGGGCGCTTTTCTTGTCAATGACGGTGACGATCAGAAGAACAGCGCTGGAGGACGGATACACGAACAGCAGAAACGCAAGCAGTAGAGATGCCGGAATTCTCATAGCCAATGTCCCCGCGGACCTCCGCCGGCCGGCGGAGGGGCTTTCTTTATTGTGCTCAAATTTCTGACCGGGTAAATACCTGGGAGCTTTGGGAGTGCTTTCCCCAAGAAAGTTTGGCGCTATCTTAGCTAAACCGGTGGCACTCAACTGCCGATTGACTAGGGGAAGAGCCATATGTGCCCGATTGCGCCCCGTGCGTGACAATCGAACGGCCGAACCATGAACGGACGAGCAAGAGCTTTTATCGCACTCATTATCTCCCTCGCGGTGGTAGTTCTCCTCGCCGGGCTCTCCAACTGGGAGAGCTCTGACTCTAAACGCTTCATCGCCTACCTCGCCGTGGCTGTGCTCGCCTCGGCGCTGAAGGTAGGCTTCAACGGCGCCAGCGGAATGCTCTCGTTCAGCACGCTGTTCCTGCTGCTGGGCCTGCTGGAGCTGTCGTTCTCCGAAACGCTGCTGATGGCGGTGTTGTCATCGCTGGTATTCACCCTTTGGCGCCCGGAGAAAAAAGTCTACTTCATTCAGGTCCTGTTCAACATTTCGGTGGCGGCGCTGGCGGTGGCCGCCGCCGACGTCGCATTCCACTCGCGGACGTATCATTCCTCCCAATTCGGGGCTCCGGCGAATCTGCTGGTGGCGGCATTGAGCCTGTTCTCGGTGCAGACCATTCCGGTGGCGATTGTGGTTTCGTTCACGGAAGGTGAGAGGATGTTCCGGGTGTGGGGGAAGCGGCACCTGTGGATGCTTCCCTACTATATGATCGCGGCGGCGATCGCCGCGCTGGTACACTCCACCAACTTTGTTCTGGGCTGGCAGATGTCGCTGCTGATCTTCCCCGCCATGTACCTGGTCTATCGTTCCTATTGCCTGTTCGTGGGCCGGCTGTCGGACGGCAAGGAGTACGCCGAGGGGATGGCGTCGTTGCACTTGCGCACCATCGAGGCGCTGGCGATGGCGATCGAGGCCAAGGACAACAATACTCATGAGCATCTGCAAAGGGTGCAGATCTATGCCGTCGAGATCGGACGGGAACTGGGACTAAAAGAAGGCGAGCTGGAAGCTCTGCGCGCGGCCTCGCTATTGCACGACATCGGAAAGCTGGCCGTACCCGAACACATCATCTCGAAGCCGGGCAAGCTGACGCCCGAAGAATTCGAAAAGATGAAGATCCATCCGGTGGTGGGCGCGGAAATACTCGAACGGGTGAAGTTCCCCCATGCCGTGGTACCGATCGTCCGGCACCATCATGAGCGATGGGACGGCAAGGGATATCCGGACGGGTTGCGGGAGGAACAGATCCCCATCGGAGCCAGAATTCTGTCGGTGGTGGATTGCCTGGACGCTTTAGCCTCGAACCGGCAATACCGCCGGGCGATGCCGCTCCATCAGGCCATGGGGGTTGTGGAAGGGGAGGCAGGCAAGGCCTACGATCCGAAGGTGGTGGCGGTACTGAAGGAGCACTATATCCAACTGGAACACGTAGCCCGGGCAGCGTCCGGGACCGAGATGAGACTTTCCACCGAAATGAAGGTGGAACGTGGCGAAGCACCGGCGGCGGGATTCCAGGCCGGAGGAAACGGGAAAGCGCCAGGCACCGGCACGGCGCCGGACTTTTTGATGCAGATCGCCGCCGCCCGCCAGGAGGCGCAAGCGCTTTTCGAGATCGCACAAACGTTGGGGAACTCGCTAAGCCTGGATGAGACCCTCTCGGTGCTCGCCGTGCGCCTGAAGAAGATGATTCCTCACGACGCACTCGCCGTCTACATTCTTCGCGACGGGAAGCTGCGCTCGCAGTATGCCACCGGAGACAACTTCCGGCTGTTTTCCATGCTGGAAATCCCGGTCGGACAGGGACTGTCTGGCTGGGTGGCCGAGAGCCGCCGGCCGATTTTGAACGGCAACCCTTCGGTGGAGCCGGGCTACCTGAACGACCCGACCAAGTTCAGCACCCTGCGCTCGGCGCTGGCCGTGCCGCTGGAGGGCTTGAACGGTGTCGTCGGCGTGCTGACACTCTACCACGCCGACCGCGACAGGTTCCTCCCGGACCATCTGCGAATCCTGCAAGCCATTAGCTCCAAGCTCTCCATAGCGGTGGAGAACGCGCTGAAGTACCAGCAGGCCGAGACGTCGGCGACAACCGACTTTCTGACGGGCCTGCCCAATGCACGATCGCTGTTCCTGCACCTGGAAGCGGAGATCAACCGTTGCCGCCGCACCGGCACTCCCTTGACACTGCTGGTTTGCGATCTGGACGGATTCAAGGACGTGAACGACCGTTACGGCCACCTGGAAGGCAACCGCATTCTGCGGGAAGTGGCGGTCGCCATCAAGACGAGCTGCCGCGACTACGATTACGTGGCGCGGATGGGAGGCGACGAGTTTGTGGTGGTGATGCCCGGACTGCCCGAAGAGGCGACGCAGTCGCGGGCGGAGAAGTTGCAGCAACTCGCCGAGACGGCCGGGCGCATCATTACCGGAGAGAACGTGTTGACCATGAGCATAGGTGACTCTCATTTCCCCCACGACGGCGAGGACGCCGAGCAGTTGCTGGCGGAAGCGGACCGGCGCATGTACGCCGAAAAGCAGAAGAGCCACAGTGTGGTACCGGCGCCAAAACGCAACATGATCTACCGTTAGAGCATCGCGGAGGAGGGCTACTGCTGATCGGAGGACGTCCCGTTATCGGTTTCTTCCACCAGGGTGTGCACATCAATGGAATAGATCGCCATCTTCCCCTCGCGATCGCTCTGAAAGAAGACGTGCTGGCTGTTGGGTGAAAACATGGGGCGCACGTCCGCCGCTCGCGAACAACGGTGCTCGCAAATCGTGAGCTCGCGGTCCACGATGCGAAACAGCAGCAGGATATGGGGCGAAGCCACGCTGGCGCTGGCGCCGGCAAACACCGAACTGTCCCGATTGCAGTCAAACGCCGCGTACTTTGTAGTCCGCCCGGTAAACTTGTCCTCGTTGGTGTCGGGAAACTGCTCGCGGATGGTGACGGCGGCGGCTTTCTCGGGCGCAGTGAGGTAAAACAACGACCTGCGGCCGGGATCCCAGAGATACGCCCCCGTGGAAGGCTCGGCGGTTCGCAGCCGGCGATTCGAGGCGCCATCGTAGTGCACCAGCCAGATTTCTTCGCCGCAGGCGTATGCAAGAGCGGCGCGCGCCGGCCACGCCTGCGGAAAGCTCACCTCCTCAGTCCGGCCCACTAACGTCGTAAGCGTTCCGCGACGCATATCCACCATCCGGATTTCGCGGCCCGATGCCCGTTTTTCGACAAAGAATCCGAACAATCCATCCACCGAAACCGAAAACGCTCCCTCCCGGGTGTACCCCTCGCGGACGCGACAGATTTCGCGGTCGTGATTCCCGTTCATGTCGGCAAGTCGCAGCGAGTCTCCGTCAAAAAACGAAAATGCCCTGTCGCCGGCCAGCAACGTGACGCTCGCCGGATCGAGGGCGCCGGCATCGGTGATTTGTCTCGATTCGCCGCTCTTCAAGTCCATCCGGAACACCTGCATGGCGCCCGGACGGTCGGAGGAGAAAAGCAGCAGCCGCCCCTTTTCATCGAGGCAGGCGTTTTGACCGGAGGGAAGCACGGAGGTGTGGCCGGGATCGGTCAACCGAACCAACTGGTTTTCGGTAGTGGGGTCCTTCAGCGCCGCGAATTCCGAGTCGAACCGCCGGCCTTTTTCCGATCGCGCCGGGAGAACCGCGGCCGCGGAAGCGAGCAGGAATTTGCGGCGGGTCGAGGGCATACTCTATCAGACTGGTCCACCCGCAACCATGCTATCACGCGGTGGAAGCCGGGCCGGCGGGGTCGACGGTCACTCGAACAGTTCCTTGTCCCACAACTTTTGGCCGCCCAGAGAAGTGTGGAACGACCAGGCCGCGAGTGCAAGCATGGCTCCCAGCACGGCGGGTGTTACCGGGAAATACCACGCCGAAAGGTTACCGGTAGGCGGGAAATTCAAGAGCAGGTTCGCGGTGAAGATGCCGGTAGCGATGGCCACCAGCCCGAAGCGGACGATCACCACCGCCGCAATCGCGTAGATGGCGAAGAACGCCGCTCCATCCAGCCACGGGTGGCTGCTATTGAGCAATTTCAGGCTGACGAAGATCAGCGTAAAGGCGCCTCCGGCCAGCCACTTGTTCCGCAGCAGAACCCGCAGCAGAAACATCAGGAAGAAGAAGCCTAACGTTCCTGTCACCGAGGCGGACAACTGCATCGCGAAGGCCGCCAGAACGCTTCTGGTCCCCTCCAGGAAACTGGTGTCCCGGAAGGTAGGAACAGCATGGGCCGCCGGCAGGCTACGCAGCTCGAACGCCAGCCCCCAGATCAATCCCAGCGCAACTCCAAACAAAACGTCCCGGCCGACAATCGGATCGCGGACCCGCCCGGCCAGCAGACGGCTCCAGGAAATGATGGTTTGCGGCCAGTGGCGGCGGATGTAAGGCTCCAGCGCAAGGTAGAGAGCCCATACGAGCGCGGCCGAGAATAGCGAAGTGCTGGTGGCCACGACGAACACCCCCACCAAATCCGGTGTCGCTACAAAGTGCCCGCGAAGCAGCCACAAGCCCATATCCATATAGAAAACCCAGGTAGCCAGGCGGAAAGCGCCATGGCGGTCCCCGCGAGCCCGGACGAAATTGCGGCGGGCCAGCCACGCCGAGACGCCGACGAGCACGAGGAACAGGGTGATGGTCAGAATGTCGTTCACCCGGCTCGCGGTGGAGGACTGCCTGTCGGCCATGCGGTCCGGCTTGCTCCACTCACCGGTCAACGAAAAGTACACCGGCTTGCCGCGCCAGGCTGCGGCTTCCACCCGCAGCGGGCGCTCGGTACCTGGCCATTTTCCGGTCCAGGCCGCCCGCGTGTCCGACGCCGCCAGGGAATTCCACTGCGGCTCGGCGTCCGCGAAGCGCGTGGAGTCCAACCCCGCGGCCGCGAACAGCGGCGCCCAGTTCACAGGCCGAGCCGGCGCAGCGGCTAGTTCCCGTTGGGGGGGAACCGCCGAGAACGAAGTGAGCCGCCCGTGCGCGTCCAGGTCCACCTCCGCCATTCCTGATTCGATCGGAGGCGGTTGCGAGCGGGTGATAACGCCCGGCGTGAGCAAACTGTCACCGAACAGACGTGTGGTCATCGGCTCGGGGCTCTGGCGGTACCAGAAGCCCATCGGGCAGGGGGATCCGCTAAGAATCTCGTCCCAACGCGGGGGAGCTTTGCCGCCTTTCGTCACGAAGTCGAGATAGCCCTCCTTCCAGTAGAACCCGGAAGCTTCATCCTCCGGAGCCCTGGCGTAGCCGAGTTCGCCAAGGATGTCGCGGGCTTTCTGGGTCAGAACGTCGGAAGAGTACTCGGGCCGGATGCTCTCGATGGCGCTGTTGTGGATGGCGAGGACGCTAAACAGAAGCAGGCTGACGACGCAGCCGGCAAACAGCGGCAAGGCGAGACGGGACGCCAGCCGGGCACCTTCCCCGGCGGCGGCAACTACCTGGGGCGAGGGTGTCTCACCCGCCGCCAGCGCGGCCGCCAACGGGTCGCCGCCGGGCAGCGCCGAGGCTACCGCCAGCGCCGAGGACGGACGCCGCGCCGGGTCCGGATCGAGGCACCGAAGCACCACCCGCTCGACGGCAGGGTCCAGATCCCGGACCAGGGTGGAAGGGCTGGTGGGAGTGGTTTGGGTGCGCAGCCGCAGCAATTCGCCGAGCGTATCCGCCTCGAACGGGCGCTTGCCCGTAAACAGCTCGTACAGCAGGACACCCAGCGAGTAAATATCGCTTCTGACGGTGACCTCTTCGCCGGCCAGTTGCTCCGGCGCCATGTAGGCGGGCGTCCCGCTGCGCGCTTCTCCCTGCTTGACGGTGGTCTCCACTTGCGCCAGCCCGAAATCGGTCAGCAGCACCTGCCCTCGGGAGTCGAGCATCACGTTGGCCGGCTTGAGATCGCGGTGCAGCACCCCCTTCTCGTGCACCGCCGCCAGGCCGGCGCAGAGCTTTCTCGCCACCTCGAGCCCTTTATCGGCGGGCAGCCGGCCAATGCGGCGGGCCAGCGACCCCAGGTCCTCGCCGTCAACGTATTCCATGCTCAGAAACACGTGGCCCTCGCATTCGCCGATGTCGTACACGCGGCACACATTGGGGTGCGACACCTGCCGCGCCAGCCGCACCTCGTTGCGGAAGCGGTCGAGGGCGGCTGCTTCGCGCGCAAATGTCTCGGGTAGGAATTTGAGGGCTACCTGTTGGCCCAGCGTCAGATCGTCGGCCCGGTACACCTCTCCCATGCCGCCTTGGCCGAGTAAGGCGACGATGCGATAGCGGTCCAAAAGCAAGGCGCCAGGCAGGAAGCGGCCGGCTGCGAGGGAGCCGGAAGAGGAGATGCGGGAACTTCGGGGCTGGCTGGAGGGAGGCCGCGGTTCCGAACGGGGGATTGGCGCCGCTATCGTCTCGTCGGCGTCCGGGTTTTTCGGAACCGCCTCACCACACTCCGGGCAGTACTTGCTGGCCTCTGCAATTGCGCTACCGCAGGAGAAGCATTTCAATTTGGCCCCGCTCCGCACCCGGGCCGTCGGCTCGTCCGGCGAACGGGCCGGCGCGTTTCGACTCAGAAGGGCAAGTCGGAACCTGGGGAGCCGGCCTTCGAATTCGAGGCCATTGCCGCGTGCGCTAGAAACTGATAGGGATTCACAGGGGCGCCGTTGACCCGGACCTCATAATGAAGATGCGGCGCCTGGGCGCGGCCCGTTTCGCCGCTGGCCCCGATAAATTCGCCGCGCCGGACTTCCTGCCCTGGAATGACGTCGATCCGCGACAGGTGCGCGTAATACGTCTGCAACTTCCCGTGATCGATGACGATCAACTGGCCGTAGCCTCCGAACCAGCCTGTCCTCACCACAATCCCATCCGCGGTCGCCCGAACGGGAGTGCCCATCGGAGCCGAGATATCCACGCCCGGGTGGAAGGCGGGCTCACCCGAGAAGGGATCGTCACGCTCGCCAAAATGGCTCAGCAGGCGGCCCGCCACCGGCCACAAACTGGGACGGGTGTTGGTATGCCACTTGCGCATAAAATCCCGGGAAAACAGCGAGAAGGTAGCGCTTTGCAGCGTGTTGTACTCCTGCAGGGACTCGGAAACGGAGGGGAGGAGACTCGAATCTTCCGAGATCTGGGTTCCCATCGCCCGCTCCGAACCGCTTTGGATGCTGTAGGCCGCCGAAACCTCTTTGGCAAACATCTGGAAGGTGGCCAGGTCGTTGTTCTGCTTTTCGGAATCCTTCAGCAACTTTTGGTAGCGGCCGCGAAGGCTATCCATCTCTGCTCGCAACGAATTGTAGTTTGAGGTCTTCCACGCCATCCTGACATAGCTGGTTACGAATCCGACAAAGGTGATGCAACCAAGCAGCGCGAACGCCAGCATTGTGTACACCACGTGATGGGGAATGTGGATTCGGCGCAGGCGCCCGTGGAACGAGTGTGCAAGTACAAGTATGAAATACTGCTGCTTCATGGAGTCTCCTCTCAGCTATCGGCTCAGGACCGCCAGGACGCGGGGAATTAGTCTCGCATCCGGAACCTCAGCCGGAGAACACCACACGGATTATGAAAAACGAGTGAACAAGGATCAAAGATACCAACCCTCGGAACGGGTGTCAAGCAGGTGTTGAGATTCACAAGGCCTTTACTTTCAACAACTTACTGTATTTTTGTAAGCGTCGCGAGCGGTCACGTTTCTCCGCTCCACGACAAATTCAAGCTCTAGTGTTTTATCGGCTTCTTGCGCCGTTTTCATTATCACCCGCTATGATAACTCATCTTGCCTGTGGAGTTCTGCCTCACCCCTGGGCGTTCGAGACCCAACCTCTGGTCGGCCGGCGCCGGGGGGAACCACGCTCGACACCGCCGCGTCCAATTGTTCTCGTGATCGCACTGCTGCTGGCCGTGCTCGCATTTGCGGCACAGAATCCGACGATCGTTACCACCGTTCCCTTGGTGGTGGTGCCCGCCACGGTCACCGATCGCAAGGGCCGCTTTCTCGATGGCCTCAGTACGTCGGACTTTCAGGTGCTCGACAACGGCACGCTCGAGCGGCTCGAGTCCGAAACCGAGTACCAGCCGATCTCGCTGGTGGTCGCCATCCAAACCAATGTCACCGCCGCGGCGGCGCTGGCCAAAGTGCGAAAGATCGGTCCGACGTTTGAGCCGCTGGTCACCGGGGAGCGAGGCGAGCTGGAAATACTGGCGTACGGGGATGGCGTTCGAACGGTCCAACCGTTCACCTCCGATTACGATGCGTCCACGGGGGCAATCGCGGCGCTCCGGAGTGAAGGCGATCGAGCTCCGCTGGTGGATGCCGTGGCCGAGGCTATCGCCAACCTGGAAGGCCGCCCGGGCAACCGGCGGCGCATCATTATTACCATCGGGGAAAGCAAGGACCGCGGCAGCAAGGCAAAACTCCAGGACGTTTTGACCCGGGCGCAGCGGTCCAACGTGCTGATCTATTCGTTGACCTACTCTCCGTATCGAACGGCGTTCATCGCCAAACCGCGGGACCTGCCGCAATCCGGGGACTCCGGCGTCAATCTGCTCGGCATCCTGCAGGAAGTCGGGCGGCTGGGCCAGGAAAATACAGCCGAGGCGTTCGCCCACTACACCGGCGGCCGGGTCATTTCGTTCCTCAAACAGAGGGGGCTGGAGCAGGCAGTCTCGCGGGTCGGCGAGGAGTTGCACGCACAGTACATCCTCACCTTCACCCCTCCTCGCTCGACAGCGGGTGTATACCACACGATCGAAGTGAAGCTGCCGGGGCGACCCGACGCAGTTGTGCGGGCTCGTCCCGGCTACTGGCTGGGCGAATAAGGAATGGACAGGAAGGCGAAGGCAGTCTGTTTGGCGAACTCCCAAATCCCGTACCGGACATCTGGTCAGATCGAATTAATACAGGTAACTGGCTAACCTAAACGAATTACTTGCGACGGGTTCTAAGGGACCCGTGCGGGTGAAACGGGCAACCAATGCAGGAAGAAAAGTATTGACAGCAGGGGCGGAATGGCGGTACCCAATATAGTAAGGTACTAATTCTTAGTAGTGAGTGCATCTCTCCGGGCGTGAAGCATCAGGTTGGGTTCCTGAGAATCGCGCAACGCAACAGGAGAGTGAGCGTAACAGGGGCAAGAACCGAGTAAGTAATTTCGTGCATGCGGGACGTGTCTCGCCGGAGTTTGGCCTGCGTCAATTCCGGCCGAGATGTTGGCCCGCGGGTCGTTGATGCGATTCGTGTGGAAACGCAAGTCTCGAGTGTAACCAACTGAAAGGAAAAAAGTTATGAAGCGTTTGGGATGCTATCTGGTGTTCCTCTTTATCGCCGGTGCCGGCCTCGCGCAAGCGCAAGGTCTCGGCCAATTTGTCGGCACTGTCACCGATCCGTCGGGCAGCGCCGTACCTGCCGCGAAGATTACCGCCATTGAAGTGGGGACCGGCTTCGCGCGGAGTGTAACAGCCAACAGCGAAGGGTACTATGTGATTCCTTCGCTGCGACCTTCCGTTTACAACCTGGCGGTGGAGGCGCAGGGCTTTCGCTCCTATCATCAGGAGCGCGTGACTCTGCTCGCCGATCAGAAGGCTACCGTCAATGTCAAGCTCGAGGTAGGCGCCGTTACCGAAACAGTCAACGTGACCAGCAGCGCCGTCCAGGTGGACACCACCACCGCTACCATGACGCAGGTGGTGGACCAGCAACGGATCATGGAACTCCCGTTGAATGGCCGCAATGCCGCCCAACTTACATTGTTGGTGCCCGGGGCCGTGGATTCACCCAACGGAGGCGCAGACCAGGGCCAGACCAAAACGTTTCCCGGCGCTGTCACCTACTCGACCAACGGGTCGCGACAGAACGCGATCAACTACCAGCTCGACGGCGGCAACAACGTGGACGAGTACACGAATGTGAACGCGCCGTTCCCGTTCCCGGACGCGCTGCAGGAATTCAGCGTGCAGACCGCGAACTACAGCGCCGAGTACGGCCAAAACGCGGGGGGCGTGGTGAACATCATCACCAAGTCGGGGACCAACGATCTTCACGGCGACGTGTTCGAATTCGTCCGCAACGCCGAATTCAACGCCCGGCCCTTCTTCGCCAAAAGCCGCGATCAGCTTAAGCGCAACCAGTTTGGCGGCGTAGTGGGCGGTCCGGTGGTGATTCCGAGAATTTACAACGGAGAGAACCGCACCTTCTTCTTCTTCGGCTACCAGGGCACGCGCCTGCGCAATACCAGCAGCTCCTCAACAGCCGTGGTTCCCACGGCGGCCAACCTGGCGGGCGACTATTCCGCGTTGCTGGATGCCGGCAATCCGGCTAACCCCTTGAAGAAGGCCGTCACCATCATCGACCCCACCAACAACCAGCCATTCGGGGGGAACCTGATCCCGTTGACCCTTTACGATCCGGCCTCCATGAACGTGGCGAAAATGCTGCCGGCTGCCGGTGGTGACGGAACCGTGTTCTACTCCAAACCCACAAGTCAAAACTTCTACGACATCCTGGGCAGGGTAGATCATTCCATCTCGTCCAACGACCGGCTCACTGGGCGTTACTACGCCGCGAACTTCTACAGCGAGCCCATCCTGGATACCTCCAACCTTTTGACCTATCAGGATTTCGCGGCCATTCTTTCGCAAAACGTGCTGGTCCAGGAGACGCACATATTCCATCCGAATTTGCTCAACGATTTTCGGATCAATTACGCGCGCGAGGCGGCCAGCCGGGGCCCGGCGTCGGGGGCTCCGAACATGACCGACTTGGGGGTGAAGGACATCTATCAGCCGCCCACGAAAGGGGTCCAGAGCGTCAGCGTCTCGGGCTTTTTCAGCTTCGGCGACAACCTCAAGGCGAACTTTATTCGCAACAACTTCACTCTGGCCGACGACGTCCGTTGGGTGAAAGGTAGCCACAGTCTTTCGTTCGGCTTCCACGGTGAGCTCAGCCGCGTGGACATCGACAACGACTTCTTGCGGGCCGGCACGTTCAGCTTCACGTCGGATTACACCAACTATGCGGTGGCCAGCTTCCTGCTCGGTAAGCTGCGGAACTTCCGCCAGGGCGCCGGCGAATTCAAGAACAACCGCGACAAATTCATTGGCCTGTACATTCAGGACAACTGGCACGCCACGCCGCGCCTCACTCTGAACCTGGGGCTCCGCTACGAGCCGTATTTCCCCTGGCATGAGGCCCGCGGTCGGGTGGAGCAGTTCCGGCCCGACGCGTATTGGGCGGGCACCGTTTCGTCACAGTTCATCAACGCGCCCCCGGGCCTGCTGTTCCCGGGTGACCCCGGTGTTCCCGAGGACGGGACCGATCCGGTGTATACCAACTTCATGCCTCGCCTGGGATTCGCCTACGACGTCAGTGGCAACGGCAAGACCAGTATCCGCGGCGGAACGGGCTCGTTCTACGACACCCGGTTGAATGGCATCTTCAACAACCGCTTCGTGGATGTCACTCCGTTCAGCCCGCAGCTCACCATCACCGATCCGGTGGGGTCGTTCTCCAACCCGTTACAAGGCTTGGTGAACCCCTTCCCGTCTCCCTTCCCGCCTCCCAAGGACTCGGTCTTTCCGCTGCCTGTGCTGGTGGTCACTTACGATCCAACCGGCAAATACAAGGTGCCGGTGGTGTACAACTGGAACCTCGCGGTCGAGCGTCAAATCACGGCCGATATGGTGGCCCGCATCGCCTACGTGGGTTCGCACGGTACCCATCTGGCGATTCCGCTCGAATTGAATCCGGCGGTCTATACACCGGGTAGCACGCTGGGCACGGATGCGCGGCGCATTTTCCAGAACTATCAGTACATCAGCGAGGCGGACAACGCGGGGAACTCTAACTACAATTCCCTGCAGCTCAGTCTGGAAAAACGCTTTTCGCATAACCTCAGCTTCTCGACCAATTACACCTGGGCGAAGAGCCTCGACAACGTCGCGCAAAACTACAACGCTACCGGACCAGCCGACGGAGGCTCCTATACGCTCCCCTGGTACTTTCCGAATGCCGATATGCTCGATCGCGGGCCGTCGGATTTCGATCACAAACAGCGGTTCGTCATCTCCTGGGTGTGGCAGTCTCCCACCTTGGACAAGCTGCATCCGGCTCTGCGGGCCGTCGCCGGCGGTTGGCAAATCTCGGGCGTCTTCCAGGCGCAAAGCGGCGGACCGTTGTCCATCCTGGCTGGTAAGGATCAATCTCAAACCAACCTGAACAAGGATCGGGCGACCATCAGCGGCGAGCCCTATGGTTCCGGCGCCTGCAAGAATTCCGCGCCGTGCGTGGACTTCCTGAACCCCGCTTCGTTCGGGCTGCCCCCCACGGGCACCTTCGGCACCCTGGGCAAAGGGGTATTCCGCGGCCCGGGCCTGGCAAACGTCGATGCGGGACTGTTCAAGAACTTCCCCATCCGCGAACGGTGGCGCTTCCAGTTCCGCGCGGAGTTCTTTAATCTCCTCAATCGCGTGAATCTGAACGACCCCACCACGTCTGTCGCGGCCGGCGGATTCGGTTCCATCAAAGGATCCAGAGATCCGCGCATCGGCCAACTTGCATTGAAGCTGTTCTTCTAAGCAGACCTTTCGCGTCCACGCCACCGCGCTCCGCGCCGCCGGAGCGCGGTGGCTTTACCGCCGCCACGGCGGCATGTTTCCCCCCCGCGGCGCCGCTTCTCTCCCACCTATCTCGCTGCTATCCGCTTCCGCCGCGCCCGCTGCCAGAACCGTTTCCCGCCTTCGACAGCGTGACCCCATGCAATAGCAATAAATTAGTTCTATAAATTTATTCCAGGTAGATCGCTACAAAAATGCGCCCTGGGGTTAAAATCATAAGATTACTAATAATATACTAGATAAATAATTGCTTGACAGACTAGATTAAGTTGAGCTACTGAATAGTAAAGTCCGTTGTTTCTTTGAATCGCAACCGCAGGGGCATGCAGCGCCCATCCCGGGCGGGGCGGTTTCCTGCAAGAACAGCGGGGGGAATATCACAGGGGCAGTTACAGGAGTTACATCTGTACGTGGCACGCTGCAGGCATCCTCGTTCGGTGCGTGCCCCACACGCCTGTGTGTTTGCGGCGCGCTGCAATTACGAACCGGACGCGAAAGTGACTTTGAACTGGATACCGTCGCGTTCGAACAGTCTTTAAAGGGCAAGGGGGGGAATACCGTGAAACGAATAGGCTGCTACATTCTTTTGTCATTTTTCGCCGTCTCCGTGCTTGCAAGGGCACAGGGTCTCGGCGAGTTTGTCGGCGTGGTCACCGATCCGTCGGGCAGCGCCGTTCCGTCAGCAAAGGTCACCGCAACCGAAGTCGGGACGGGCTTTACGCGTTCGTCCCTGACCAACAACCAGGGCTATTTCGACATTCAGTCGATGCGGCCCTCCACTTACAATCTGTCCGTGGAAGCCTCCGGATTTCGCGCCTATACGCGTGAAGGCATCACCCTGGGTGCGGACCAGCACGCTACCGTGAATGTCAAGCTCCAGGTGGGCGCGGTCACCGAGACGATTTCGGTAGTGGGAAGCGCCGCTCAAGTGGACACGACCACCGCCACGATGAAAGAAGTGGTGGAGGAGCGGAAAATTACCGAACTGCCGCTGAACGGCCGCAACGCGGCCAACCTGACGCTGCTGGTGCCGGGCGCCATCAGTTCGCCGTCGGGTGGAGCGGACCAGGGACGTACGAAGACATACCCCGGAGCCGTCACCATTTCCACCAACGGCTCCCGCCAGAACTCCATGAACTACATGCTGGATGGCGGCAACAACGTGGACGAGTACACCAACGTCAATGCGCCATTTCCATTCCCGGACGCGCTCCAGGAATTCAGCGTGCAAACCAGCAACTACAGCGCGGAATACGGCCAGAACGCCGGCGGCGTGGTAAACATCATCACCAAGTCCGGCACCAACGACCTGCACGGCGACGTCTTTGAATTCGTTCGCAACGCCCAATTCAACGCCCGCAACTACTTCGCCAAGAGCCGCGATGCTCTCAAGCGCAACCAGTTTGGCGGCGTGATCGGAGGCCCGATCGTGATCCCGAGAGTTTACAATGGCGAGAACCGGACGTTCTTCTTCTTCGGAATCCAGAACACGCGCCTGCGCAACACCACCAGCGCATCGAGTGCTTTCGTCCCCACGGCGGCCAACCTCGCGGGCGACTTCTCCGCCTATCTCGACGCCGCCAATCCGGCGAACCCGTTGAACAAGGCCGTTACCATCATGGATCCGACTTCGAACACGCCGTTCGCCGGCAACATGATTCCGGTGACCAGCTTCGACCCCGCCGCGCTTACCGTCGCGAGCATGCTGCCCCAGGCAGGCGGCAACGGCCTGGTGTATTACTCCAAGCCCGACAGCCAGAACTTCTCCGATTACCTGGGCCGCGTCGATCATTCCTTCTCGTCAGACGATCGGATTACCGGCCGCTATTACGCCGCCAAGTTCTACGCCACGCCTCAGTTTTCGCCCTCGAACCTGCTTACCTACTCCGACTTCGCCTCCATCCTGTCGCAGAATGTACTGCTCCAGGAGACTCACATTTTTCGGCCGACCTTGTTGAACGACTTCCGGCTGAACTATGCACGGGAGAATTCCAGCAGGGGGCCGGCCGACGGTGTCCCCAACATGAACGACCTGGGCGTCGCGAATATCTATCAGCCGCCCGACAAAGGAGTCCAGAGCGTCAGCGTCTCCGGCTTTTTTAGCTTCGGCGACAATCTGCCGGCGCACTTCATCCGCAACAACTGGACCTTAGCCGACGATGTCCGGTGGGTGAAGGGAAATCACAGCCTGTCGTTTGGCTTCCATGGTGAGCTCAGCCGGGTGGATATCGACAACTTCTTCCTGGCCGCCGGTACTTTCAGCTTCTCCGCCGACTACACGAACTCCGCACTGGCCAGCTTCATGTTGGGGAAACTGCGCAACTTCCGCCAGGGCGCCGGCGAATACAAGAACAACAGAAACCACTTCCTGGGCTTCTACGCGCAGGATAACTGGCGCGCGACTTCCAAGCTGTCGCTGAACCTGGGCGTGCGCTACGAGCCCTATTTCCCCTGGCGTGAGGCCCGAGGCCGCGTCGAGCAGTTCCGGCCGGACGCCTTCGTGGCCGGCACGAAGTCCTCGCAGTTCATCAACGCGCCTCCGGGACTGTTCTTCCCCGGCGATGCCGGAATGCCCGTAAACGGCACCAACCCGGTCTATACCAACTTCATGCCACGCGTGGGATTTGCCTACGACGTGAGCGGAGACGCCAAAACCAGCGTCCGTGGCGGCTTTGGCATGTTCTATGACACGCGGCTCAACGGGATATTCAATAACCGGTTCGTAGATGTGACTCCGTTCAGTCCGCAGCTTACCGTGACCGATCCAACCGGACCGTTCTCGAATCCTCTGCAAGGGCTGCAGAATCCGTTCCCGGCGCCATTCCCGCCGCCTTCGGACTCCGTCTTCCCGCTTCCGGTGCTGGTGGTGTCCTATGACCCGACCGGGACCTACAAAGTTCCTGCCACTTACAACTGGAACCTCGCCGTGGAGCGCCAGCTATCGTCGAACCTGCTGTTTCGCGTGGCCTACGTCGGCTCACATAGCTCGCACCTGTTAATCCCGCTGGAACTGAACCCGGCTGTCTACACGCCGGGCAGCAGCCTGTCCACCGACGCCCGCCGCCTCTTCCAGGATTACCAGTACATTACCGAAGCGGATCAGGCCGGCAACTCGATCTACCATTCGCTGCAATTGAGCCTGCAAAAGCGTTTCTCGCACAACCTGAGTTTTTCGGCGAATTACACGTGGTCAAAAGCGATCGACGACGTCGCCTACAACTACAACGCAACGGGACCCTCCGACGGCGGTTCCTATACGCTTCCCTGGTACTTCACAAACGCCAACATTTACGACCGCGGACTTTCCGACTTTGATCACCAGCAGCGTTTTGTAACCTCGTGGGTCTGGCAATCGCCGGCTCTGAACCGCACTAACGGCTTGGTTCGCACCGTAGCCGGCTCCTGGCAGCTCACCGGCGTGTTTCAAGCGCAGAGCGGCGGCCCGTTGACGGTGGTCGCCGGAAAAGATCAGTCCCAGACCAATCTCAACCACGACCGGGCGACCATCACCGGCGCTTCTTTCGGCTCGGGCGCCTGCGGAAGCTCGGCGCCGTGCATAGACTACCTCAACCCCTCCGGATTTGGTCTTCCGGCCACGGGTGAGTTCGGCACGGTCGGCAAGGGCGCATTGCGCGGCCCGGGCCTGCTGAATTTCGATGTGGGCTTCTTCAAGAACTTCCCCATCCGCGAGCGGTGGCGGTTCCAGTTCCGCGCCGAGTTCTTCAACCTGTTCAACCGGGTGAATCTCAATAACCCGACTAACTCGGTCAGTTCCGGCGGATTCGGATCCATCAAAAGCGCTCAGGATCCACGCATCGGACAGTTGGCCTTGAAGTTGTTCTTCTGAAAAATGGCGCCGCCGCCGGCCGACCGGTGCGCGGCGCCACCCTTTCAGGTTGGGCAGACCCGCTTGCCGGCGCGCGTGGTTCCACCCTTGTGAGGGGCGACCGTACAGCAGCGGACGTCGCGCTTTTCCCCTGCAAACCCCGCCACGCATGCCCCTGCAAGGTGTTACAGTCTAGGGGAGGAGGGCCGCCGATGTCGATGGAAGCGGTGAAGTCGTCGTTGAAAAAACGCGGCATCCGTCTGACTCGGCAGCGCCAGTTGCTGCTCGACATCCTGGACGAAAGCGGCGAGCACCTGGATGCGGAAAACCTTTACAAGCTACGCTCGCGAGCGAGATCCGAAGCTCAACCGCGTCACCGTCTATCGCACTCTGAAGCTGCTGAAAAACGGCGGCCTGGTGGATGAGCTCGACCTCATGCACTACGAAGGCGACCAGCACTACTATGAAACCCGCCGCAAACAGGAGCATGCCCACGTCATCTGTTTGCGCTGCGGCAAGGTGGAGGAGTTTTTCGGCGATCCCCTGCAGCGGCTGCGCAAGCAGGTGGAAAGCCACCTGGGTTTTCAGATCCTGATAGCCCGCACGGAAATCGGCGGCTACTGCGCCCACTGCCAGGTGATGCGTCTCCAAGCAGATTGAAGAGGCCCGCAGGTTGATCGAGGCGGCCCCAGACCGATCCGAAGAAGGTGGCGCCAAAAGCCTGATGAGTCCCGAAAAAATACGCCGGCTGCCCGCCGGCGCTTCCCTGTTGGTCACGCACCCACCGGGGGCAAGCAACGGTTGTCTCTCGACGCGGTTCCTTTTTACATCGGCCGTGGGAACGATAACCACTTGGTGTTGCGCGACAGCCGCACTTCGCGCAAACACGCCCGTATCGTACAGGTGAACGACGACTATTTCATCGAAGATCTCGATAGCCGTCACGGCGTCTACGTCAACGGGGTCAAGGTAAGCCGGCAAAAACTCGCCAGCGGCGACAAATCGACCTTCGGCGTGTCCGACAGCTACGAGCTACTGTTCTCCGCCAGCGAGAGAGAGGAGCTGACGAAGCTCCTGGGCCAATTCCAGGCGCCGGCCGCGCCGGATTCGCCGGGTGGCCGACTGGCCCGCCTGCGCGCGCTGGTTGAGGTGGCGCGAACGCTGCAGAATGCCCTTACCATGGATGAATCTTCGCCGCCATCGTCGATTCGGCGCTCACGATCACCGGCAGTGAGCGCGGCTTTCTGATGATGCTGGAAGCGATGAGTTGGTGGTCCGGGTCGGGACGATCAAAGGAGGGACGCGCCCTGGCAAGCACGGAGCTGCGGATTCCCAGGGAGTTGATCCGCCGCGCGCTCAAGCCATCGCAGCGAACTGCTCGCAATGAACTTCGACCCGGTAGCCGAAGGCGGTGCGCGGCCGGAACTCTCGGTGGCCGAACTCGAACTCCGCAGCGTCGTGTGCGTGCCCTTGGTGCGCTTGCGGACCAGTTCCAGCCAACGAAACCTGCCAAATGAACTCGTTTTCCGACACGGTGGGCCTTCTCTACCTCGACAGCCGGATCTCCGAAGCCGACATAAGCGGCGGCAGCCGCGAATTGCTCCAAGCGCTGGCCATAGAGACCTCCACCATCCTTGAGAACGCCCGCCTGCTCGAAGAGGAGCGCGCGCTGCAAAAGGTGGAAGAGGAGCTGAACATCGCTCGCAGAATCCAGCAGAGCCTGTTGCCGAAGAACCTCCCTTAACCGGCTGGTTTCAGGCCGCCGGATTCAGTCTTCCTTCCCACGAGGTGGGCGGCGACTACTTCGACGTCCGGCTCTCGACGAGGATACTGGAGCGCGGTCGTCACGGATGTGTCCGGCAAAGGCGTCAGCTCGGCGCTGCTCGCTTCTCTGCTGCAGGGCTCGTTTCTGATGACCGGCCCGACGCCGGCGGATTCCGGTCGATGTTTTCCCGGCTCAACATGTACCTCTCCGAGCGCACGCTCGGGCGAAAAATACGCCACCATCTTCTATTGTGCTCTGGATCGTTCCGGCCATATGCTGTGGACCAATGCGGGCCACTGCCCGCCTATAGTAGCCCGCCGGGACGGGCAGCTGGCCGTTCTAACCCGAATTCCATGCCGGTCGGCCTAATCGACGAGGCGGAATTTGGCGTTGAGGAGCGTCGCAACTCACGCCGGGCGACCGCATCGTTATTTACACCGACGGTTTGTCGGAAGCCGAGGACGCCGAGGGCCGCCAGTTCGGGGTCACGCGCATCCGCGAGACTTTTGTCTCCCACGCGGGGCGAGCTGTGCCAACTTGCCGGCGCCTGCTCCAGACGCCGTCCAGCAATTCATGGGCGACGTGGCGCAAAACGACGATGTCACCGTCCTGGTACTAGGGTACGAGACCATAATTGTTTTATTTGCTTAAGCTTACAAGACCAAGTCCGACCCAGCTCCGAACCCTGGAATACAGTTTCGGCTTCCAGGGGCCACGTGCTAGCATCGTAATGTAGATAGAAACGCAAGACCGAACGATGAAGCGATTCATTCTCTGGGACTACGCCCGGGCAAGTTGGCAGTACGACGTCATGGTTGGGCTGATCCTGGCGTTTATCTTTCTTACCCCTCGCGCAATGTTTCGGGATGCTCCCCGGCCGGGCACCTTAGTCAGGCTGCCGGCCGATCACGGAGTTAACGTCTTCTGGCTCGATCCCACCAGCCTGCAAGCCGTGCCGGAAGGCGAAAGGAACGCCAGAGCGCTGAGCGTCGTCAATTCCAGTACCACTCCGAAACAAAAATCGGTGGTCCGCCTCGAAGCCGTTTTCGACGAAGAAAAGGAGCTTCGCGGTTTCCTGGCGTTCACACGCCCCTGACCGTCGCCGCTCGTCACCGGACATGGCCATGAGAAATCTCGGACAACTCGCCACTTCCCTGCTGTTCCTGTTCGTCACGTGCGCCACGGCCGCTTCCAGCATGGATCTCGACGCCGTGCTCGCCCGCATGGATTCCAGCGCCGCTTCCTTTAGCACCATGACGGCCGACCTGGTCAAAATCACCCACACCGAGGTGGTGAATGACGATAGCCAGGAAACCGGCCGACTGTTTGTGCTGCGGAAGTCCCCTTCCAACACCCGGATGCTGATTGAAATCACCAAACCGGAGCAGCGCGCCGCCGCGTTCGCCGGCAAGGAGGTCCAGGTCTACTATCCAAAACTGAAGACGGTTCAGATCTACGACCTCGGCAAGCAGAGCCAGCTCGTCGATCAGTTCCTGCTGTTGGGCTTCGGCACCAGCGGCTCCGAATCTTCGCAAGAACTATCGAGTGGCCGACGGAGGCAGTGAAACCGTCAGCGGGATTGTAACGACGCGTCTCGACCTGACGCCACTGTCAAAGGAGGTCCTCGAGCATTTCGAAAAGTTGCAGCTTTGGATTAGCGACGAAGGCGGCTTTCCGGTACGACAGAAGTTGATTCAGCCTTCGGGTGACTATATCCTGATTACTTATTCGAACATCAAGATCAATCCGCCTCTTAGTCCATCTTCGGTAGAGTTGCAGTTGCCCGGCGGCGTAAAAAAACAAAAGATGCCATAGGCAAACCCGAGCATGTCAGCTTCCGTAAAAACCTCAACGACGCGGCTGCGCTTTCTGGATTGGACTCGCGGCTTTGCGGCCTGCATCATGCTGCAAGGCCACGTCACCCACTCCTTCATGAGCGACGACTTGAGAAGCGGCTCCGTCTACACCCTTTCGCAGTTTTTTGGCGGCATCACGCCGGCCCTGTTTCTGTTTCTGACCGGCGTCACGCTGGCATTCCTGATGGACAGTCAGGAGAAGAAATCGCTGGCCCCGCTCGATCGCATCGTCGGCGTCCTGAAGCGCTCGCGCTATCTGTTCCTGATCGCCTTCCTGTTCCGCATCCAGTTGTGGGTCTTCGGCCTGCCCAACAGTCCGTGGACCGACATGCTCAAGGTGGACATCCTGAACTGCATGGGCCTTGGCGGTCGCGATTCTCTCGGTCATGTCCGTATTCCGCACCGCCGACCGCGTCCGCCTGTGCGCCATTCTGGGGGTCGCCGTGGCGGCGGCCAGTCCAATCGTCTCGGGCATGAGCTGGAGCGGCATTCCCGGCGCGATCAAGGACTATATCGCTCCAAGCTACCTGGCGTTCCCGTTCTTCCCGTGGGGTTCGTTCGTCGCCTTCGGCGTGGCCTCCGGCAGTATCCTGCGCCTGGTTCCCAAAGAGAGTTATGGGCGGCTGATGCAGTGGGCCATGCTGGCCGGGCTCGTGCTGGTCACCGGTGGCCGCTATTTTTCCGACCTCCCCTACTCGGTCTACTCCAAGTCGGAGTTCTGGCTGGACAGCCCGGCGCTCATCCTGATCAAGCTCGGCGTCATTTTCATCATCGTTTCGTTCGCCTACCTCTGGACGCAATACGCCGTCCCCTCCAAATGGAGTTGGGTGGCGCAATTGGGAACC
Organism: Bryobacterales bacterium; assembly: GCA_963810595.1. Lineage (GTDB taxonomy): Bacteria > Acidobacteriota > Terriglobia > Bryobacterales > Bryobacteraceae > CAWEOG01. The sequence goes on from CAWEOG010000011.1 coordinate 79,272, forward strand.
ACTTCGCTGATCGTCTACTGGGTGCACATCGAAATGGTTTACGGCCGCTGGCTGTGGTTCTGGAAGAATCATCTCAGTGAAGCCCAAACGATGGTCTGCGTCGCCGTCCTGATTCCCATGATGGTGGGCCTTTCGGTGGCCCAGACGAGATATAAAAAGCAGGCCGCCGCCGACAAGCCGCGCAATGTCCGCGAAGCTTTCGTCACACTGGGCCGCACCTGGCAGACCACGGTACGCGCCTGGACTCCGTCGCGCGTCTCGGGCGATTAGGTTATGCGGGCTCCGGGAGGCGCGGCTCCCACCAGCGGCTTGCACATGAGGTAGGCCAGCACCGATCCCAAAACCAGATCTACGAGTTGGCGGCAGCCCTCAGGCGAAGGCCACCAGGAACTCCCCGTCCGGGACGGGCCGCGCCACTTCGCGGAATCCGGCCTCGAGCATCCAGGCAGTGTACTCCTTCTCCGTATAGGTGGCGCCTTCGCTGGTGCCCACCAACATGTTCAGCGCAAACACCGCCGCCTGCCGCGGAGAACAACGGTCTTCGTTCAGGATAAAATCGCGGATCATCAACCGTCCGCCGGCTACCAGCGCCTTGCGGCAGCGCCGGATAAGCTCGCGGTTCTCCTTCTCGCCGAACATGTGGCAGATGGAACAGACCAGCACGAAATCGTAGCCCGAGCCCAAATCGTCGGTGCGCATGTCGCCGTCACGGGTGCGAATGCGGTGCTCGAGCCCCGCTTTCGCGATGTACTCCCGCGCGATCGGCGTGACGTGCGGCAGATCGAAAACGTCCGCCTGCAACGCGGGGTTCGCCTCGGCGAATGCGATGGAAAAGGCGCCCGATCCGCCGCCCACGTCGAGCATATGGCGAACGCCGGTGGCGTCGAAGGCCCGCAGCATGACCGGGGCCGTGGCGGTCGAGTTACGGTGCATGGCGTCGATGAAGTTTCGCGTCCATTCCGGGTCGCCCGTACTGCCGGATTTCCGTGGACCTAGCGACGTGCCCCGGCGCACGCACTCGGTGAGTGTGCTCCAGGTGTCCCACAGGTTGACCGAGTGCATCAGGCCGGCGCGCTGGCATTCCGGGCTGGTGTCCACCAGGAAGCGTGCCGTCTGGCTGGTATTCCGAAACGCGTCGCCGCTCTTCTCCAGGGCGCCCACCGACACCAGGGCATTCAACAGCATGGCGGTGGCCCGCGACTCGGTACCGAGACGCTCCGCCACCTCGCCGGCGCGGGCGCCGCCGGCAACCGCCGAGAAGACGTCCAACTCCACCGCCGTCATCAGCAGGCGGCTTTCCTGGTAGCCGCGCATCGCCTGCAGCAGCTCGTCGAAGCTTCTGGTCGCCATTCCTTTCGCTCCTTTACAGCTTGAATTGTTCGTCCACTTCCACCTGGTAACCGTTGGCCAGCCGATTGGTTTCGTTGGCCATTCCCACCACCGCCATCAGCTCTGCGTACATTTCGTCCGTCATCCCCTTGTTGCGGGCCGAGGCGGTGTGCGAGGCGATGCAGTATCCACAGCCGGTAGTTACGCTCACCGCCACGTACAGCATTTCCTTGGTCAGCGGGTCGAGCGCTCCGCCGGGCGCCATAATCTCTTTGATGCTCTCCCAGGTGCGCCGGAGGGTTTTCGGATCGTGCGCGAGCGCTTTCCAGAAGTTGTTAATCCAGTCGGTCTTGCGGGTTCGCATGATGTCGTCGTAGACGGCGCGCACCTCGGGGCCCGCGTCTTCGTATTCCACCAATCCAAGAGTGGCCATATCGTTCTCCCAACCGGTACTGTAACATCAACTGGCTCCGCCCCCGCGCAATCGGGTACGCTGGCAACGTGATTACCTGGAAGCTGACACTCGAATACGACGGTACCCGCTACAGCGGCTGGCAGGAACAGGCAAATGCGCCGCGAACGATCCAGGGCGAGCTGCGCAAGGCGGCCCGGGCGCTGTTCGGCTGCGAGGTGGAGATTCAGGGCGCGGGACGCACCGACGCGGGGGTCCACGCAGCCGCGCAGGTGGCCCATTTACGCGGCCCGGGGCTGAGAAACACAACGCCGGGGGTGATCGCGCGCGAGTTGAACGAGCGCCTGCCTTTCGACATCGTGGTAATGAATGTCGAGCGCGTGCCCAGCCGCTTCCACGCCCGTCACGACGCCGTCGCCCGCACGTATGTATACCAGATCTCGACACGCAAAACCGCTTTTTCGAAAAAATACGTGTGGTGGATCAAGGAACCGCTGGACGTGGAAGCGATGAAGCGTGCCGCGGCCCTGTTGGCCGGCCGGCACGACTTCGTCGCCTTTCGCGCGCGCGACGCCGCCCGCCCCGACGAATCCACCATCGTGGTAGTCGAGCGCGCCGAACTGGAGCGGGACGACGACATGATCCTGTTCCGGATCGAGGCCTCGCATTTCTTGTGGCGCATGGTGCGTCGGCTCACCGGAGCGCTGGTAAAGGTAGGGCGGGGAGAGATTTCGCTGGAAGATTTCCGGAGCCTGCTCGAAGGCCGGACGGAAGCACGATTGGACGTAGCCGCCTGGACCGCGCCTGCCTCCGGGCTGTTCCTCGAATCGGTGAGCTACTCCTCCGGCAGGGGCTGAGTGCTCAATTTCCGGAATCCGGGCGGATGTTCGGCATCCCGGTGCGAGGATTCTACATTCCAGAACGGCGATGGTTCACTCCGATTGGGGATGAACCACCTCACCTCGTGGATGCTTACGGAGCGCTTCAGAAATGGTTCCACCAGCACCAAACCTCGTGTGCGAATTTATTAATCGGATATACGGAACTGGAACTCGCCGCACTGCCCTGGTAGGATGAAATGTCGGTTATCTCAACGTTGGACCTCCGAAGGCATATGACGACAACGACTCGCTTGTTTCGCTGGGGCCCCCATTACATGCTCGGCGTGAAGACCATCGACTTTCAGCACGAGCAATTGGGCGAGCTGTTGAACCAGTTGAACGCCGCATTCCTGGCCGGATCGCGTGCCACCGAGCGGGCTCTGCTCGGCAAGATGGTGGATGCCGTCAAAGAACACTTCCAGACGGAAGAGGAAATCATGGAGCGCGCCGGCTACCCGGATTTCGAGGCGCACAAATTCGCCCACGATTTTTTGGCCGCCCAGGTCGTCGAGTTCCAGCAGGAGTTCAACGCACGTCGCTCCAACCTGAGCGAATCCATGATGAAGTACCTCAAAGACTGGCTCCGCGACCACATGCTGGTGGCCGACAAGAAGCTGGGCAGGTTCCTCAAGACGAACGAGATCAGCGAATAGCCTGGCAGGAAACCGGCCATGCTGGCCCTGACTGGGCGAAGGGAACCGGTCGCTTCTGTGTGGTATCGTCATTCCAGCGGAGTAACAGGCCTATGACTCTGCATCATTCAAAAAGGGTGCCAGTCGCCGTCCTATTGTTAGCGGCCGGCACCGTGACGTGAAGTGAACAGAAGCCTGCTGCTGTGATCCCGATGCGGTTGAATCCGGCACATCAGTACTTCATTCAGGCACGAATCAACGATTCGGCCCCAATGTGGTGCAGCGTTGATTCCGGTGGCGGCGACCGTCTTTATTCTGATCGTGATCGGGCGGCGAAAATGGGTATCCAACCCACGGAAGCCGGCCGATCCGCCGGTCCTCAAGATGCGGAAATGACGCGGGATTCCCGTGCCAAGGTGACGCTCGAAGTAGCGGGGAGAGAATTCGCCGATCAAACCGTCCTTCTGCAGTCCCGGCCATACGCGGACTTTTCCTGCGTGATCGGTCAGACTGTTTTTCAGAACTACATTGTCGAAGTCGACTATAGTGGTTCCGCCATTCGCTTGTACGAACCGAAGCGGTTCCATTACGGCGGTTCCGGCCATGCCGAACCACTCGACATTGAGGGCGGAAACCCCTTTGTCACCGGCACGCTGACAACATCGAATGGCAGAACGCTTCCAGCAAAGCTGTCCGTGGATACGGGCTGCGGGTCGACACTGGTGATATTGAGCAAGAGCTTCGTTGATAGGAACGGACTCGTGAGTGAGTTTCCGAATCCAGTGCCAGATCCCAGGTTCGGTTCCGTTGACGGACAGGCAAGAGTGGCCTCGGCTCGAGTGAAGATGTTCGCTGTCGGACCTTATGAGATTTCCGAGCCCACGGTCCACTTCTGGCAGGTGCAAGGGTTCGGAGGATCGAGCGGTCCCGATGGTCTGCTTTGCGGGGATTTCCTGACGCGTTTCAAGCTCATCTTCGACTACGGTGGCAAGAACCTCATTTTGGAGCCGGATGGGAATTCCTTTAACCGACCCGTTCGGGACTGACCGTCGCGCGGAGCCGGTGTGCGCGCTTCGCGCCTGGCTCAAACCTGGTGCGGTGAGGAGCGACTGAAAGGAGCGGGTCTGACAACTACTTCGCAGATAGATAGCCGTGGAGTTGCGGGCCGGCGACGTGGCAGTTCCGCCATGGCGGCGTGATAGTCCACCGTGCCCGGCTGATAGATCTCCCCATCCAAACCTTCCAGCGCCGACGTGTTGTAGTCTTGCACATCGATGAAGAAAAAGATGTAGCGGATGGCGTACGTGACGGGCAGTCAAGAGCCGAACTGGACTCCATGGTGCAGCTAGGCGACTGGCCGTTGAAGCCCTCAAGGGGCCTTGCGAACGAGATGGATCGGTCCGCTTCTCCGCCGACAGGGCCGGCACGCAGCCTCCTGGGGGCTCCCTTCGACTGTTCGGCCGAGCGAACCCCGTGCGAGCAACCTGACTCGGACGCATTTCACTCAGAATTCCGATTTACCATTAACGGCCACTTTCGACGCTGCGGTGGGGTTGGCACAAAATCGAATTGTCGGATGGGCGCTACTACTTCGGCTCAACCCGTCCAAGGGCTTCATCGGTTGCCAACTCCAGCTCTTCCATCTCGCTCTCGTCGAGATCCCGAATCTTGGTCTGGAGTACCGACTTGGGAATCGCCCGCATCTGGAAAGCCAGAGCAACGGAGTCCTCGGGTGGCCCTCCGGCCGTCGAGGCACTAATCAGTGCCGTTCCGGCCAGATTTGCGCGGTCAAGATTCGTGGTGAGCGGAACTACCAGAACCGATTGGAGCACTCGCGTTAACGTATTACTCTGCCAAATCACGACCGGCCTACGACCAGTCTGCTCCCTTGGTCGATACGCTCCGAGGTCTGCCCACCAGACCTCCCCTCGCTTCAAGTTCGCTCCTCTGCGTCGAGTTCGCCCGCCCACTCAGTAAGCCCCTGCTCTGCAAGAGCAAGGTCTTGCCCATTCGCTACCTTCACGAACCTCGCCAAATCCCAGCGACTAGGGTCGGGGCGTCGCACCACGATCAAGCTCACTTGCTCACCCGGTCGAAGCCGTAACCGCTCCGCGGGACGGAGCACACCATCGTTGTACTGGGCTTCGACGACCCTCACGACCTTCATCGTACCATGCAGTGCTAAGAAGGACTGCGCCGGCGGGGCCGACCTGCTCTGGAGGGTCAAAAAGAACCTTCGCCTGCCCTGTGAGAAGCGGCCGGCCAGGCGCCATTCAAACAGGCGCGGTGCCTTGTGTTAGATAATAAAAGCTCAACGAACCAGCAAGGTCGCCGCAAGCCGTGGAAAGAGCAAGAGTTTGGGTGCGGGAGGCCGAACGTGTCGCCGTGCTCACCGGCGCCGGCATCTCGGCTGAAAGCGGGGTGCCCACGTTTCGCGGCCCGGACGGGCTGTGGCGAAAGTTCCGCGCCGAACAGTTGGCCACGCCCGAGGCTTTCGCGCGCGACCCGAAACTGGTGTGGGAGTGGTACGATTCGCGGCGGGCCAAGCTGGCCGCGCTCGAGCCGAACGCCGGCCACCTGGCGCTGGTTGAGCTGGAGCGGCGTAAAAAGAGTTTTACGCTGATCACCCAGAACGTGGATGGTTTGCACGACCGGGCTGGCAGCCGCAATGTTTTGAAGCTGCACGGCGATATCTGGACCGTGCGGTGCAGTGCCTGCGGCAACCGGCGCCGCGACGAGCGCGCGCACATCGAAGAGCTGCCGCCCCGCTGCGCTTGCGGTGGAATGGAACGGCCCGGCGTGGTTTGGTTCGGCGAGCCGCTGCCCGCCGACGAGCTCGAAAGGTCGGTCGACGCCGCGGGCAGCGCCGAAGTTTTTCTGGTGGTGGGCACCTCCGCCACCGTCTATCCGGCGGCGGCGTTGATTCCGCTGGCGCAAAGGGCCGGCGCAAAAGTGATTGAAGTGAATACGGAGACGACCCCGGTTTCGGGAATGGCGGACGCTTCGCTGCGCGGCGCCTCCGCCGGAATCCTGAGCCAGCTCATATTATGAAGATCTGCTACCTGGACGCGTTTGCGGGCATCAGCGGCGACATGACGCTGGGGGCCCTGGTGGATGCGGGCGTCAGCGCCGCAAAGCTGATGGAGGCGCTGTCTTCGCTCGGAACGGGCGCCACGTTTCAATGCGAAAAGACGAAACGCCGCGGAATTTCCGCCACAAAGTTCGATATTCACGGCGGAGAACAGAAAAAGCATCGCCATTTGCCACATATTCTGGAAATGATCGATCGCGCGCCTCTCGCGCCCGAGGTCCGCGCGAACGCCCGCAAGGTGTTCGAGCGGCTGGGAGCGGCCGAGGCGCAGGTGCACGACGTTCCGATCGAAAAAGTCCACTTTCACGAAGTGGGAGCGGTGGATTCGATTTGCGACATCGTGGGCGCCTGCTTCGGCTTCGCCGAGCTCGGAGTGGAGGCGATTCATTGCTCGCCCATCAACGTGGGCAGCGGAACGGTGGAAACCGAGCACGGCACGCTTCCCGTCCCCGCGCCGGCGACGGCCGCGCTGCTGGTGGGGCGGCCCGTGTATTCGCGCGGACCGGCCACCGAGCTGGCGACGCCCACCGGCGTGGCGCTGGCGGCGACGCTGGCCCCGTCGTTCGGCGCGCCTCCGGCGATGTGTATTTCGGCCATCGGCTACGGCGCCGGCAGCAAGGATTTCGCCGAGCACGCCAACGTGCTTCGCATCCTGGTGGGGGAAACCTCGGGTGCCTTGGAATCGACGACGGTTTCCGTAATTCAGGCCAACATCGACGACGCCAGCCCGCAACTGCTGGGCTACGCGATGGAGCGCTTGCTGGCCGGTGGCGCGCTGGATGTAACCCTGCAGCCTTTGCTGATGAAGAAGAACCGGCAGGCCACGCTGCTCACCGTGATTGCCGCGCCCGAAGACCAGGAAAAACTGGCCGCACTGGTGCTGGCGGAAACCACTACGCTCGGCCTGCGCATTTACAGCGCCGAGCGCCGCGTCGAGCCGCGCCGCGTGGTGGAGGTGGAAACGCCGCACGGCCGGGTGCGGATCAAGGTGGCGGGTGAATCCGGCTGGGCGCCGGAATACGACGACTGCCGCGAGCTGGCCCGCTCCGCGGGCGTCCCTTTGAAACAGGTGATCGCCGATGCCGGTTACGCCTATCTGAAGAGCATCCGATGAAGCCCAAGTACTATCTCACGACACCGATCTACTATGTAAACGCCGCCCCGCACATCGGGCACGCCTACACCACGTTCGTCGCCGACACCATTCGCCGTTTCAAGCGCATGCAGGGCTACAACGCCATTCTCACCACCGGCACCGACGAACACGGACAGAAGGTGGAGCGCTCGGCGCAGAACGTCGGCAAAACTCCGCAGGAATTCACCGACATGATCTCGGCGGAATTCCGGCGGCAGTGGGAGACGCTGGGGCTGGCCATCGACCGGTTCCGCCGCACCACCGACCCGGAACACCACAAGGTGGTGCAGGACCTGTTCGCGCGCTGCCTGGCGAATGGTTTCATTTACAAGGGCGTGTATTCGGGCGCCTATTGCGTCTATGACGAAGCCTACGTGAGCGAAGTGAAACCCGGCGAGGCCTGCCCGCTGTGCGGCCGGCCGACCGAGCAGGTGACCGAAGAAAACTTCTATTTCAAGCTCTCGGCGTTCGGAGACAAGCTGCTCGAGCTGTACGATTCCCAGCCCGATTTCATCCAGCCCGAAACGCGGCGCAACGAGGTGATCGCTTTCGTCAAGCAGGGCCTGAGCGATCTTTCCATCAGCCGGACCACCATCAAGTGGGGCATTCCGGTGCCGGCCGAAGGCAACCACGTGTTTTACGTCTGGTTCGACGCGCTGACGACATATATGAGTGCGGTAGCCGGCGAAGACCTGTGGCCCGCCGACCTGCATCTGATCGGCAAGGAGATTGTGCGCTTCCACGCCATCTACTGGCCGGCATTCCTGATGGCGGCGGGCCTGCCACTGCCGAAGCGCATCTTCGCCCACGGCTGGCTGTTGTTTGAAAACGACAAGATGAGCAAGTCGCGCGGCAACATCGTGCGCGCCACCCCCATTCAAAAGGTGATGGGCGCCGACGCGCTGCGCTACTTCCTGTTGCGCGAGATCCCCTTCGGACAGGACGGCAGCTTCAGCTACGACGCGCTGGTGCAGCGCTACAATTCCGACCTGGCCAACGGCTTGGGCAACCTTTCGAGCCGCACGCTGAGCATGATCCGGCAGTACCGGGACGGGCGGGTGCCTCAACCGGCGCTCTCGGTCGAGATGGCGTCGCACGCCGCCGGCGTCATCGCGGCCACCGTCGCGGCCTTCGAAAAATTCGAGTTCCACCGGGGTCTCGAAGCGGTGTGGTCGCTGATTAGCGAAGCGGACCGCGCCATCGTGCAATACGCGCCGTGGAAGCTGGCGAAGCAGGAGGGCGCCGAGCCCGCGCAAAAGCTCGACGAGATTCTCTATTCCACGGCCGAAGTGCTGCGGATTGTCACCGCACTGCTGGCGCCGGTGATGCCGGAATCGGCAGCCAGAATCTGGAGGCAACTGGGCCTGGCGGGCTCGCCGCAGGATGTGGAACTTGGCTCGCTGGCGTGGGGCCAGCTTCCCGCCGGACACCCGATCGGCGAGCCGGAGATGGTGTTTCCGCGTATTGAGGCGTCGAAGGCGATTGCGGAGATGAAGGAGCTGGAACAAGTCGAGCTCGAGCGGCAAAACGAATTGATGGGAAAAAAGGAGGCGCCGGCCGGCCCTCCGGAAGGTTGGACGCCGATTGCCGCTCCCATCACCATCGACGACTTTGTGAAGGTGGATTTGCGCGTGGGTCAGGTTGTTTCCGCCGAAGCGGTGAAGGGCGCCGACAAGCTCCTGCACCTTTTCATCGACATTGCCGAGGAAAAACCGCGCAGCATCGTCGCGGGAATTGCCAAGGCGTATCGCCCCGAAGCGCTGGTAGGACGCAAAGTGGTGATCGTAGCGAACCTGGAGCCGCGGAAGCTGCGCGGCATCCCGTCGGAAGGTATGATTGTGGCGGCGTCGCTCGAAGGCGGCGCTCCGGTGCTGGCCGCCTTTCTCGAAGAGGTGCCGGTGGGAGCGCGTCTCAAATGACCCCTGCGCCGCAGCTTGTCGATTCCCACTGCCACCTCGACGATGAGCAGTTTGCGGCGGACCAGCGGGCCGCCATCGAGCGGGCGCTCGAAGCGGGAGTCGGCAGAATGGTGGTGGTGGGCACGGGCGACACCGCCGGGGAGTGGGACGCGGTTGTTCGTCTGGCCGAGCAGTACGACTGTATTTATGCTTCGCTCGGATTGCACCCGCATCACGCGGCGGCCGCCGAGAAGAATTACCTGGACCGGCTGCGCGAGTATTTGAGCCACCCCAAGGTGGTGAGCGTGGGGGAGATTGGCCTCGATTACCACTACGACTTCTCGCCCCGCGAGCGGCAGCGCGAGGTCTTCGCCGAACAATTGCAGCTTGCCTCCGATGCCGCCAAGCCGGTGGTGATCCACACGCGGGAAGCGTGGGAGGACACCTTTGCGCTGCTCGCGCAGCATTGGCCGAAGCATGGCCCCGGCGGCATCATGCACTGCTTCTCGGGCGGCCCCGACCAGGCGCGGCGCTCTCTCGCGATGGGCTTCCACTTGAGTTTCGCGGGCATTCTGACCTATCCCAAGGCGCTCGACGTGCAAGAGGCGGCCCGCATGGTTCCTCCCGAACGGATGCTGGTCGAGACCGACGCACCTTACCTGGCTCCGGTGCCCAAACGCGGAAAAAGGAACGAGCCGGCGTTGGTTGTGGAAACGGCGCGCAAGCTGGCGGAGCTTCGCCATGCGACACTAGAGGAAGTTGCCTGGGCAACCACGAGCAACTGGGAACGCCTCTGCTTAGGGACGGCCGGGCTCAGAGATTAAACAGATGGCATCTTCTTTCAAGGGGTTCAGCAGAATCGGGCACACCCTCACCGCCAAAGAGATGTGGGGCCTGGTGAAGGATGACCTCGAGAAGGTCGAAAAAGAAATCGGCCTGGAATCCGTCGCCAGCGTGGAAGCGGTTTCGCGCATCGCCCTGTACCTGCACGGCAACGGCGGTAAGCGGCTGCGCCCGATCCTGCTACTGCTGGCCAACCGCCTGCTGGCGCCGCCCAACGAGAATGCCATCCGCCTGGCCGCGGTGGTGGAGATGATTCACGCCGCCACGCTGGTGCACGACGACGTCATCGACGTCGCTTCCACGCGCCGCGGCAAGCCTTCCACCAACATCGTGTTCGGCAACCAGATCTCGGTGCTTTCGGGCGACTGGTTGTACATGCAGGCGTTTCAGATCGCGCTGCGGCTGCGCAATTTCCAGGTCCTCGACATCCTGACCGGCCTCACCCAGATGATGGTGGAAGGCGAGCTGATCCAGTTGGACCGCATCGGCCGCATCGATGTCTCGGAAGCGGACTACATGGAGCTGATCGATCGCAAGACAGCCAGCCTGTTTGCCGCCTGCTCCCGGCTGGGAGCTTTGGCCGCCAGCGCCGACGAAGCCACCGAGACCCGACTGAACGAATTCGGCTGGAGCCTGGGCATCGCTTTCCAGATGATGGACGACATCCTGGACTTTACCGCCCGGGAAAAGACCCTCGGGAAACCGGTGGGCAATGACCTGCGTGAAGGGAAAGTGACCCTTCCTCTCATATATGCGCTGGCCGAGGCAACCCCGGCCGAGCGGGCACAGGTGGAGACCATCCTGGCGGACTGCAGCTACGACCGCGTGCCCCTGCCGGCGGTTTTGGCGATGATCGAGAAATATGGCGGGTTTCAGCGAGCCAGAGAGCGCGCGGCCGCCTATGTGGTTCGCGCCCGGGTTCTGATCCGGGAGTTTCCCGATTCTCCAGCCCAGCGGGCACTGACGGCTGTCACCGATATGGTGGTCGACCGGGACCGGTAAGCGGGCGCTGTGCGGTCCGGCTGCATAGCCGGTACCCACTTTTTTTGGGTGGCGGGTAACCATGGACGGCGCGCCAGCGTTTTATAGTATTCGGCCCCTGTCCTCCCATTAGGCCAGGGCCGCGAAGCAGCCAAGGCGAGGCCGGGAAAGGCTTTGCCGGCACCCTCCTTCAAGGTGCCACCTTGCACAGGTGGTAGCTACGCTTTTTGAGCCTTTCCGAGGTTTGTCCTGAAATCCGAAAAAAGTACTAGCAATCACCCGTGAACCGTCGCTCTTCAATGCAATCAACTGATTTAGCTATTGACAAGCGGCTCACTAGACTTTAACATTTGGTTTCGCTCAATCGGATGGAAGTCTATAAACCTTAGTCAGGTGTATACGGGTCCCCGCATGACCTTTCAAATCGGCGAGAAAGTCGTCTACCCAAATCACGGTGTAGGCACCATCGAGAGTATCAGCAGCAGGTGTTTCGGCACCCAGCCGGAACGGTTCTATCTTCTGCGGCTCTCCGCGAACAGCATTACGGTGATGGTCCCCTTTTCGCATGCCGACGATGTCGGTCTGCGTCGGGTCACTAGAAACGGCGAGGTGGCCAAGGTTCTGAATTTCCTCGCCTTGGGAAAGTGCAAAATCTGCCCGGACTGGAAGAATCGCTTCAAGATCAACTCCGAAAAGATGCGCTCCGGCAGCTTGCTCGAAATCGCCGAGGTGTTCAAAGCGTTGCTCACGATCCAGCAGGAAAAACCGCTTTCGTTCCGCGAGAAGAAGATGCTCGACCGCACCCGGCAGATGCTGTTGATGGAGGTGTCGATCTCGCGGGGAGTTCGCGAGCCGGAGGCGATCGATTTGCTGCAGAAGTCGTTGGCAAAGTCGAGTCTGCCGATGCCGAGCCCCCTGTAGCGGACGCAACAGAGGAACCGCGGGCCGCCGGTCCGGGAAAGTCCCGATCGGGCGTCAAACTCTCCGAGGGAGTTCTCCGCCTCGGGTCAAGCGCTTGAATTTCTCACGAAATAGGGTATTTCCCCTTAGATTCCTGGTACTAGAGGGCTAGGAAAGTTGGGATACTAAGGGATTTCCTGCGTAGCATTGTCGATGCCATGCTCCTAACATTATGAGAGAGGTCATCGAGGCCAGATGCAGTGCAGGTATTGTGGAAAGCGTCTGCCGCTTCTGAAGAAGCTGGCGAATGACGAATTCTGCACCCGAGGGCATCAACAAAAGTACCTGGAGGAGCAGAATCTTCTGGCTTTGGCCCGCCTCGAAGAGGCCCGCCAGCGTTTCATCCGCCAGGACGCGCGTAAAACCGCCCCGGCCACCGACTCGACCCTCCACGCGGGCGGTCCCCAATCCCCCGAAATGGACGTGGGCGCGTTCGTGGACGACCGTCCGCTGCTGGTTCGCGAACGGCTGATCTGCACCCCCCGGCTGGCGCCTCACACCGCGTTAACCAAGCCGGCAATTCCCTCGCCGGAGTTCCGCGCACGGGCCCGGCATGTGCCGAAGGGCAGCCGGCTGCCGCTGGCGGACGAGCAGCTAGAAGGGGCTTCCGCGCCGGAGTCTGCCGTGCGGCGAGCGGAAATTGCGCCGTCGCCTCTCGATCAAGCGTCGGCATCTTTCTTATATCCTTCCAGTGGAGTCCGGCCGGATAAATCGCTGGAGAGAGAAACCGAGCCCGCACCCTGCGGAGATTTGATCGGCGCCGGCGAAGGATACGTGGAAGCAGTGCATGTGGCAGCGAGGCCCATCTCGGCGCCGCAGCCGGTGGTAAGAAATTTCATTCGCTTCTCCCGCTCCATCTCAGGCGGACCTCTCGGAAGTTGCGTGCTGGCGGCGCCCGGCGGCCTGCGGCTGACCCTGGATGCCTGTCAGGCGGCGTCCAGGCAAATCCACAAACCGTCAACCGATCATCTGCCCAGCACCAGCCCGGCCACCGCGGCCGGCGTGCGATGCGATTTCCGGATTAGCACTGAGGCAATTGGCTTGGGCAGTGTTCCGCTGCCTCAGGAACGGACCGAGGCGGAGCCGCAATTGACGCCCCTGGCCGCGCCCCTCGAGCCCTGTGGGCCGGTTCCCAACCTGGATACGCCGTTCGGAAGACCGTTAGCCGGCGGTAGGCCGGCACAGCCGCTTGGCGCCGCCAACGTCAGGGGGCCATTCCCGGTAGCCACTCCGCCAGCCGGAATCGTCTCTTCCACCCCCATCCCCGCGAGTCTTGCCGGACTCGCGCGCAGCATTGGATTTTCACAGACGGTTGCGCCCCACCCGCCCACGAATGGCCTGCCGGAACTCTCGATCGAACCGCTGGCCGTCGAAAGCCTGGGCTGCCAGGCGCCGCGGTGCACCCACGAACTTGCGTATCACGGGTTTGAACTGGCTGCCGGCTCCCCTCACCCGGTGGAACCGCTGGCCGCCGGCTTAAGCCATGGGGTTCTCGAAACGGAACAGAAAGCCGGCCTGACGCCGGTGCATCGAGCTTCGTTCGGGCTCTTCGACTCGGGCGTGGGCCTGCTGGGAGCCAATGTGGATATCGCCGGCCGCCTTTCGTCGGCGAGTTGCGGAGACCCTGGTGGTTCACGCATCCAACTTCCTCTCGATCCCCTGAAGATCGAGACCGGGCACTTGATTCCCAGCCTGCTGCTGGCCGACAACCTGCCTTTGCAGCCGTTCCCGGCGGGATGCGTCGACGCCGGCGTATACCTGGCGCGGCCAGCCACTACGGCCCGTCCCTCCCCCAAGGCGAGCGAAAAGATTCTGATCCGGCTTTCCATCTCGCCCGTCCGGCACAGCGCGACCCCTGATAGCGCACACCTGGTCACGCCGCCGCCGGCCCCGAGCCTGTACGCGGACGAATATCCGGAAGCCGTCTCGCAGGCGTTCAGGCCGGTGGACACTTCGAACCCGTCTGAGACACCCGGCGAAGCCCCGCGTCCCCCGGCCACAACCCTGGCCGTCATCAACGACTCGGCAACCGGCCGGCGCCTGTTGCCGCTGCCGTCCTTCCAGGCCCTCGACCCCGGCTCGAAGACGGGTATGGCCGTAATCGCTCACCAGGAGGAGTGCTCCGGCAGTCCCCTGCTGCTGCCGAGGGTGGCCCTGGAACCGGATTCGTTCGCCAACGCGGCGTCTCGTAGAGCCAGGGGTCTGCTGGACGGGAAGAGTTACATTGCGCGGATGATCGATCCGGCCACGCGCTTCTGGCGGGTGGCTCCCGCGGATTTGCGGTGGATCGCCCTGGCCCTGCCGATTGTGCTGGCGGTGACGCTGATGCCGACGTTGACCCGGTCTTCCAGGCCGGCCTCTCCGGCCTCGCCGCAGAAGGCGGCGGGTAGCGTTGTTAGCAAGTTCCTGGCCACAAACTTCTCCTCGGTCCACCAATCCATCACGGCGCGAGCGGCTGTGAACTGGAACGACGACTTCCGCTCGGGACTGTCGTCCTGGGACGGCGAGGAGAACTGGGCGAGGTCATGGTCCTACGACGAGGCCGGCTTCGTCCGCCCGGGTAAGCTGGCCATCGCGCGTCCTTCCATCCGGATGAAAGACTACACGCTCGAGTTTTTAGGGCAAATTGAGACCAAAGCCCTAAGCTGGGTGTTCCGTGCTGCCGATTTAAAGAATTATTACGTTATGAAGCTGGTGATCACCAAACCCGGGCCACTTCCCACCGTTTCGCTGGTGCGGCGCGCGGTGATTGGCGGCAAGGCGGACAAAGCCCAAGAGCTGCCGCTACCGATCCCTGGGCTTCGAAGCGACACCATTTATCACGTGCGCGTCGAGGTGGACGGGGACAGTTTCTCCACTTACCTCCAAGGCCAATTGGTGGACACTTTCAGCGACGAACGTCTGAAGTCCGGAGGCGTTGGATTTTTCACCGATGCCGGCGAGCGGGCCCGGCTTCGCTGGGTGGGCGTAACCTACCAGTACGATTTTCTTGGCAGATTGTGCGCTCTCCTGGCGCCATACAGCGTGGAGAGTGAAACGGAGAGGTGGAAATGATCCAGCAGAGAAGAAGGGATCTCGACAGAAACGAAGAGGGCCGGGTAACTTCGGCGCAGGGCCGAGGTTCAAATGGAAGTTCGAGCGCGCAGGATCTTCTGGCCCAGGCCGTAGGCTTGCACCTGGAGGGGAAATCCAAGGAAGCACTGGAACTGCTCGACCGCAGCCTGACCATGGAGCCTTCCAACCCAGCCGTCATCTCCGCGCGGGGCTACTTGCAGTTTGAGCTGGAGCACTACGAAGAGGCGTCCAAGAGCTACCTGCGGCTGGTGGAACTCGACCCCAGTGTGCGCTCCGGCCACTTCAACCTGGCGGTATGCCAGGAAAAACTCGGACAGTGGGCCGAGGCGGGCAAGAATTTCCGGCGTGCTCTCGAATCCGATCCCAAGCGGGCCGAAGCCAAGCTGGGTCTCGGTATCTGCCTGCTGCACCTCAACCAGGCCGAAGAGGCGCTGGCGGCGTTGAATGGCTCGATCGGCGAGACGGCGAACGAAGAGACTCCGCGGCTGGGCAAGGCGGTGGCGCTCCAGATGCTTGGCCGGTACGAAGAATCGGCTGCCATTTATAAGGAGCTGCTGGCTCGCAATCCGAAATCGGAAGAGGCCCTCACCAATCTCATTACCATCGGCATCGCGAAGAAAGACACCGAGATGGTCCGGGAGAGTTCGGAGCAACTGCTGGTTGTCCAACCCTACTCGCAGGCCGCCGTGGATGGACTCGCCACCTGTGCGTTCGCCAGCGGCGATTACGAGGCGGCGGCGAAGTTCTGCTCCAAGCTGGTGGAATTTACCCCCGACAGCTTCGAGCGTCGTTTCAATCTCGGCGTCGCCTACCAGAAGGGAGGCCGCCTCGAGCAGGCCGAACAGGCCTATGGAGAAGCGGTCCGGCTGAAAGAAAATTCCGACCTGGCGTGGGCCAATCTCGGGGTGGTGCGTCATGAGCTGGGCGACTGGAAAGGCGCGCGCGATGCCTACGAGCGGGCGCTGAAGCTGAAGCCGGAGTCCCTGGAGGTTTCCTTCAACCTGGCCGGAGTCCTCGAAGAGATCGGCGCCAAGGAAGAGGCGGAACGGTTGTACGAAAAACTGGTGTCCCGCAAGAAGGACTGGGAAGATGCCTGGTTCCGTCTGGGCTACCTCCGTCTGGACCGGAACGACCCGCACGCGGCTACCGAAGCGTTCGCCAAGGCGCTCGAAACGCGGCCCGACTGGAAAGAGGCCCGGGTCAATCTCGGCCTGTCCTACTGGCGGAACGGCGACCGCGATTCCGCCGCACGGGAATTTGATCAGGTTCTGCTGGTCGACCCGGATTCTCCCGAAGCGCTCCGCGGCATGGCGGCCATTGCGGTGGAGAAGGAAGACTTCAAACGCGCTCTGGAGCTGCAAACCCGCCTCATCGAACAGGGCGAGCGGTCGGCGGAACTGTTCTACAACACCGGGCTGTTACTGCAGCAGGCCGGGCAGGTGGACGATGCCATCAAGCTGTATCGCGAAGCGCTGGCCGACCGGCCGAACTTTGCGGAAGCCCTGCTGAACCTCGGCCATGCGCTGAAAGCGCAGGGCCGGCCGGACGAGGCACGGGCCTGCTGGAAAAAGGCCCTCGAAGCCAAGCCGGAGCTGGCCCGCGGATATTTCGAAGGACAGAACTGACCCGCGAGAGACAACTCGTTCCGAGCGGTGTGAATTGACAGCGGATGGCCACGCGGCCATCCGCTTTTGTTTTCTGTGAAT
The DNA here is from genome assembly GCA_963810595.1 of Bryobacterales bacterium. Classification (GTDB taxonomy): domain Bacteria; phylum Acidobacteriota; class Terriglobia; order Bryobacterales; family Bryobacteraceae; genus CAWEOG01. The sequence goes on from CAWEOG010000011.1 coordinate 96,215, forward strand.
GAGTGTGGTCGTGTTCCGACCTCAGGGGGTGCGCCGGCGGGACCACCCGTGCCACAATAGCAGGATTCTCCTTCATGCTTAAGAGTTCGGATCTATCCCTCGCAAAGCTCCTCGAAGCGACCGAAGCCGAAAGCGGCCGCATCTGGGCGGAAGCACGCATCGAGGCCGATCCTGCCGGAGGCGCCGCAGCAACGCCATTTGCCGGTGGCGCGATGGTCTTTACCGGCGTCGGTTCGCCCGGCACCCATGCGCTGGGTATCGGAATGGACCAGCCCGTCACGGCGCACCAGTTCGATCAACTGGAGTTGTTCTTTCGCAGCCGGAAAAGCGCCTGCCTGATCGATCTCTGCCCGTTGGCGCACCACACCGTAATCGAGCAGGTGATGTTGCGGGGCTACAGAATCATTGAGTTCAACAACGTAATGGTTCGGCGGGTGCCGGCGGAACCCCGCCTGGCCCCGGCCGCCGATGGCCTCGAATTCCGGCTGGCCGCCCCCGAGGAAGAACGGGTCTGGATCGACACCCTGGTCTGCGGCTTTCTGGGCCAGGAAGAGCCGGTAGCGGAATTCTCGGCGACGTTACGGGGCGCCGGGCGAACGGCGAAATGCCTGTTTGGGATGGTTCACGGCGAAGCGCGAGCCACCGCCGCCATGGGGGTTCGGCTGGGCAACGTGGCCCACTTCTTCGGAGACGCGACCCTGGTTCCAGCCCGCGGAAGGGGACTGCAACGCGGGTTAATCGAAGCGCGCCTGGCGCTCGCCGCCGAAGCCGGCTGCGAATGGGCCACCGCGTCGGTCTTGCCGGGAAGCGCTTCGCACCGCAACTACGAAAGAGCCGGGTTCCAATTGGCCTATATGCGGGTGAATGTCGCCCGGGATTTCCCCGAGCAGTAGCCAGCCGGTCACCGCGCGGCAGTCTATTCTCGTTCTCTGCTCCAGCCGGGCTCGCATAATCGCGGCTTGCTCTTCCAGGAAGGCCAGTTTGCCCCTCTGCATCTGTTCCAGATCCTCTCTCCCCCAGCGTGCGCGCATGATGCCTCGTGACGAGTGACTATCCGGCCCCAAAAGAAGATGGCCGATTTCGTGCGCGATCACATAGCCGAGCAACGTGGCCGGCGGTAGCTGGTCCACTTTTCCCGCCGTTTTCTTCACCCGGTCGTAGAAGACATAGACATGTTCGGCAATCCCACCCTTGCCGGATTGCAGGGTGAGACCAAAGCCGTTCGAAGTGACTTGATACTCCTCCACCGGCTGAGGCATGACGTGGAGAATCACGTCCGCTTCCCCCAAGGGCTCTTGACAGTTTGGGTAGCGGTCCCGCTCGTTCGGGTTCTTGGGGCAGCCGCTCCATTCGGTCTCGATTCCAGCCCGGTGAAGAAGGCGCCGCGCTTCGTCCTCGGCGGCGGTCATCACTTTGCCGGGGACACCGGCGTAATCGTAAACGCGTACCGCGAGATCTCCGGTTTGGCCGGCGACAGAGCCCGCCGTGGTCAGCACCAGCCAGAAGGTGATTGTCAGAGTGTAAGTGCGTGGCATGTTTACCTCGCCCCCAATGCGCGGGGGAGCGAGGAGAGGGGCCACAATGAAAAGGTCTATTTCTCCGATTTCGGGGATATAATGAAGCCCGGATTCCAGCGAGCCGGGGAACGGAGAATGGAAACCTCCCGGGAGAAGTAACCCTCTTGCTGCAGGAGCTGAGGCGCGGCGATAAGAACGCCCTTGGGAAGCTCATGCCGCTGGTCTACAACGAGCTCCGGCGGCTGGCGGGGCACTATATGCGTGCGGAGCGTCCGGGTCATACTTTGCAGCCCACGGCCGTCGTTCACGAGGCCTACTTACGGCTGGTTGGTCAGGGCTGGCAGGAGTGGCAAAACCGCGCTCAATTCATGGGAGTGGCGGCGCGCCAAATGCGCCGGATTCTGGTGGATTACTCCCGGCAGCACGTTGCCGCCAAGCGCGGCGGCACGCCGGTGAAGATGGATCTCGACTTGCTCTCCGGGGGTTTTGACGGTGCGAAATCCGAGGAGGTGCTGGCGGTGGACGAAGCCATCGCGCGGCTCGGCGAGCTGGATCTCCAGCAGGCCCAAATCGTGGAATTGCGCTACTTTGGCGGGCTATCGGTGGAGGAAACGGCCGAGTTGCTGAACGTCTCGCCGCGGACCGTTAAGCGCGATTGGGCCATGGCGCTGGCGTGGCTGCGCGCTGAACTTTCAAGGCCGGGTGTGCCATGACGCCGGAAAGATGGGCGCGCATCAAGGAGGTCTTCGGCGCCGCGCTGGAGAAGCCCGAGTCCGAAAGAGCGGCGTTTCTCGATGAAGCCTGCGCGGCGGACGCCTCGCTGCGCCAGGAAGTTGAACTTCTGCTGGCCGGACACGATGGCTCTGAGCTGGCGAGCCCCGTGGCGGGAATGCTGATGCCGGCGGCTGCACCCACGCTCGCGGCGGGCAGTATGTTGGGCCGGTTCCGGATCGAGGAAAAGCTGGGCGAAGGAGGAATGGGGGTCGTCTACCGGGCCCACGACGCGCAGCTCCGCAGGACAGTGGCGCTCAAGGTGCTTCCCCCGGATCTGGCGCCGGACCCCCAAAGCCGCCAACGTCTGCTGCGGGAAGCCCGCGCTGCCTCGGCCCTCAACCATCCTCATATCTGCACCCTTTACGATATCGACGAAGACCAGGGCCAGGCATTCCTCGTCATGGAATACCTGGCCGGCGAGACCCTCGCGGAGCGCCTCAAAAAGGGACCGCTTCCTTTCGACCAGACGCTGGAGATCGGCGCCCAGATCGCCGACGCACTGGACGTCGCGCACAAGCATGGCATTATTCACCGCGATCTGAAATCCGCCAACGTGATGCTGACAAAGACGGGCGCCAAGCTGCTCGACTTCGGCCTGGCGAAGGTGAAGAGACTGGGGAAAACACTGGCGTCCCCCGGCGCCACATCCAGCATGGAATCGGCTTCGATCACCGAAACCGGAGCGATCATGGGCACTCCTCCGTACATGGCGCCGGAGCAACTGGAAGGGCGCTCCGTGGATGCGCGCAGCGATCTGTGGGCCCTGGGCGTGATCCTCTACGAGATGCTCACCGGGCGGCGGCCTTTCGAGGGAGCCAGCCAGGCGAGCCTGATTGCCGCCATCCTCACACGCGACTTGGCGCCGCTCGCCAGCCTCCAGCCGCTCACGCCACCGCTGCTCGATCACGTGGTAAGGCGGTGTCTGGAAAAGAATCCGGACGCGCGCTGGGATAGCGCCCACGATGTCGCGGACCAATTGCGGTGGATCCGGGAGGCCGGTGGTGCTGTCTCACAAGTTGTCGAGACGGCGCATCGCACGGCAAAGTGGAGATCGGCGGCGAAGGTTTTGTTGACCCTTGCCGCGCTTGCGATGGCGAGCGTGGCGTGGATCTGGTTGCGCAACCGGGCGCCCGGTCTGGCTCATCCACCACCGGTCGGGCGGATGAACATCTCACTCTCTGCCTGGGGCTTGACCTTGACCGGCGGAGGTCTCGCAATCTCGCCTGACGGGAAGACGCTTGTATTTGGGGCGCGCGCCAATGACGAACCCCGACTGTACAATCGGCGTGTGGGCGAGTGGGAGCCTCGGCCACTCACGGGTACCGAGCACGGTATCGATCCCTTTTTTTCGCCTGATGGAAAGTGGGTTGCTTACGCTGTGGCGGGCAAAAGTCTACAAAAGGTCCCGGTGGACGGAGGTCCGCCACAGTCGATCGCCGGGATTGAAAACACAGTGGGTGGGACCTGGGGGCGCGACGGCCGGATCATTGTGGGCCGTTGGTCAAACACCGGTCTCTGGAGCGTGCCCGCCGCGGGCGGGACACCTCAACCTCTCACGCCATCGCCCGAGAAAAGCGGCAGCGCCTGGTGGGTCTGGCCGGACTTGCTCCCAGGGTCTAAAAGCGTGGTGTTCACGCTGCTGGGCGCGGAGGGGCATGCAAGCATCGCTTCTCTCTCGCTTAGGACGGGTGAGGTCCGATCGTTAATCGACTCCGGAATCCGCGGCCGGTATCTGCCCACCGGGCACTTGATTTACGAGTTGAGCGGACAACTATACGCCGTCCCCTTCGATCCCGAGCGGCTTGAAGTACGTGGGGCTTCCCGCATCGTGGTCGAGAATATCCGGGACGAGGGTGAAATCAGTCCCGCCAATTACGCCGTCTCCGCCACCGGAACTCTGGCGTACGTGCCGTCATCCACTACGCTCTCCAGGCTGGTCTGGATAGATAGAACTGGTAACGCGGTACCCCTGAAACTGCGTCCACGGCGTTACCACTTTCCGGCGCTCTCCCCCGACGGTAAACGTCTGGCGGTCACCTTACAGGACGGTGCCGTCCGCAACGTTTGGACCGCCAGCGTCGACGGCGAGCCGCTGACGCGACTGACCTTCGGCGCCGATGATCTCTATAGCCTCTTCACACCCGATGGTAAGCGATTGGTGTTCACCGCTGTCCAGAACGGCCAGTACAATTTCTACTGGACGCCGACGGATGGGAGCGGAAAAGTTGAACGGCTGACGGACCGCCCGCACGCGCAGAAAGCAACGTCCTGGAAGCCGGGTGGCCGCATCCTTCTGTTCGATGAAATCTCCCCGCCTGGCAACTTCGATGTCTGGCAGATCGATTTCGATCAGAATCGGGCTGCAAGCCCGTTCGTGAACAGTCGTTTCAAGGAGATTGATGCCACGTTTTCGCCGGACGGGCGCTGGGTAGCTTATACATCGAATGAATCGGGCGACTGGGAGGTCTACGTTCAGGCCTATCCGGGCCCCGGACCCAAGGCACAGGTTTCCGTCGGAGGCGGAGTTGGGGCGCTTTGGAATCCCAGGGGCGGCGAGTTGTTCTACCAGTCGCCAACTGCGGTCATGTCGGTGCCGATGGCGAACGGGCGTCCCGCCGGTCCGCCGGCGCGCGTCTTTCCGCATACTCCCATGCACCGTGCCGTCATGGCTCGAGACTGGGACGTCAGTCCCGACGGGCAGCGTTTTCTCGTCGTCGAAGGCGCGGAAGCCGCCAGCTCTCCTTCACAATTGAATCTCGTCACCAACTGGTTCGAGGAGCTGAAGAGCCGCGTGCCGGGTGGCAAACAATGACTCAATGCTGCGTCTTGAAGAATCGAATCGCCGAGCACATGGATGAAACTGGGGCCATGAGGACGAACCAGCCAAGTGAATGTCGCGGTACAGTCGTTTGCTGGCGGCTTGATGCTCCAAGCGGGCGCCGGCCCGAGCCGATGGGCCCCGGTCAGTCGCCGGCCTGCCGATTGGTGAGGCGTCGTCGGAATTAGGGCCGGCCGGCCCTCGCGGAACTACTCCGTAGCATCCCAAAGCCGGATAGGGCTCTGGAATTCGCCTCAACGTTTCGCGCGGCACTGGAATCGGACACTTACCGGCTCGCCCGCACCATGAGATTCGATCGCATGTGCTTCGCCTGCTCGGCGGTGAACACCAGCGCACCCTTCGCCATCCATTCCTCGTCGCACGGCCGCCACACCGGCCGCATGATGCCCGAGGAGGAATGCCCGTTCAGTCCCAACAGCAAGTGCCCCATCTCATGGGCGACGACGTGGCCGAGCAGAGTGCCATCGCTCAGACTTCTCACTCTTGCCTTTCGCCGCGACGGGTCTGCAAACACCGTCACGTAGCCGCCACTTTCCGGCGTCGCGGCAACGTACCCCAGTTCGTGACCCTTTGGCGCCAACCGCGGCAGGAAGATCCGAACAAACATGTCGGCTGGACCAAGCGCCGTATTGCAGGCTGGGGCGCTGGTGTCGATCCCCTCGCCAAAACACCAAACCAATTCTGCATTCACACCGGCCTGGCGGAGAATTCGCGTCGCTGTGGTTTCCATTTCCTGCCGCCAATCGCTGGTAAGGTTCACGTAGTCGTAAATTCGAACCGTCACCCTGTTGTTCTTAATGGGAGTTTTGGCAAAGCCTGGAACCGGGACTGCTATCAGGCCGCAGAGCAGCGCCGCCGCCAGGCCGTTCAGACACACGTATTGCGTTGAGTTCCGTAGCATGGTTTCCCTCTTTGGACTGGCTGTTCCGGACTTCCCAGCGGCTTTGCTCGCTCAACCTGGGAAGTCCGTTTTCGCCCTTCGTTAACGGGAAACCACGGCGGAAACTGCAACCGAATTTGAGGTCTGATTCCTGCTTTTCGGGGTTACAATCGCCAAAGAGGACGGTATGGAGCCGCGATCCGCGCACGATGTTACGGTCTTGCTCCACGCCTGGCGAGGCGGGGACCAGGGTGCGCTGGACAAACTTCTCCCAATGCTTTACCGTGAACTACACCGGATTGCGAAGCACCACATGGCCGCCCAACCGCCGGGCCACACGCTGCAAACCACAGCTCTTCTGAATGAAGCCTGCGTGCACCTGATCGATGCCAAGCAGGTCAATTGGCAGGATCGGTCGCATTTTCTGGCGGTCTGTTCTCAAGTGATGCGGCGCATTTTGGTGGATTATGCCCGTGCCCGCCAGGCGGCCAAGCGAGGCGGCGGCGTGCGCGCAGTGCCGTTGGAAGAAGCCTTGGTAATCTCGCCGGAGCGAGACAACGACATCCTGGCCGTCGACGAGGCGCTGAACAGACTATCAACGGTTGATCCCCGCCGGGCGCGTGTAGTGGAAATGCGTTTCTTTGGGGGGCTGAGCGTGGAGGAGACGGCCGCCGCACTGGACATTTCCACGGAGAGCGTGATGCGGGACTGGAGGCTGGCGAGAGCCTGGCTGGCACGGGAGCTGAGCAAGGAAAAACGCCATGGACGCGGAGCGTTGGCGGAAAATTGAAGCGCTGTATGAAGCGCTGCTGGCTGAGGAGCCCTCCCGGCGTGCGATGCTGCTCGAAGATAGCTGCGCCGGCGACGAAACGCTGCGACGCGAGGTGGAGTCGATGCTGGCCCACGACGAGCAGACCGGGCGCCGCTTAGAGCTGCCCGCGCTGGAGATGCGTCCGGAGTCTGTTCCGGAACGAATCGGCCGCACGATCTCGCACTATCGCATCCTCCAGAAGATCGGGGAAGGCGGGATGGGTTTGGTCTACAAAGCCGAGGACACCAAGCTCCACCGCACCGTGGCCTTGAAATTCCTCCGCCCCGAGGCTCTGGAAAGCGAGGCATTGAAAGCCCGCTTCCTGCACGAGGCCGAGGCCGCTGCCGCGCTCGATCACCCCAACATTTGTACTGTCTACGAGATTGATGAGGCCGATGGCGAGACGTTCCTGGCGATGGCCTATATCGAGGGGGAGAGCCTGTCGAGGAAGGCTGGGAAACGCCCCTTGCCGATGGCCGAGGTTCTCGATCTCGCTATCCAAACAGCCGAGGGTCTGCACGCCGCCCACAAGAAGGGGATCGTCCACCGGGACATCAAGAGCGGCAACATCATGGTCGACCTTGAGGGGCGAGCGAAGATCCTGGACTTCGGTCTGGCTCATCTGGCGGGACACACAAAGATCACCAAGACCGGCGCTTCGCTGGGCACGCCGGCTTACATGTCGCCGGAGCAGGTGAAGGGAGAGGCGACAGATCACCGCACCGATATCTGGTCGCTCGGGGTGGTGCTGTACGAGATGATCACCGGCCAGTTGCCGTTCAGAGGCGACACCCAGGAGGCGGTTTCGCACTCGATCGTCTACCAGGCGCCAGAGCCGCTGACGGCGATGCGCAGCGGGGTGCCGGTGGAGTTGGACCGGATTGTGGACAAGCTGCTGGCGAAGGAGACCGGTGCGCGGTATCAGCACGTGGAAGACGTTGTGGTAGACCTGCGGGCGCTGCGCCGGAAGCTGGACTCGGCGCCGGGACAGGGCAAATTGTTTGTCACGCCAGTGGAGGGTGCTCCAGCATCGGAGCCCGTCCCGGCGCCTCAGCCATCCGAGCAACCCACAACGCGGTGGCGTTGGTGGATGTGGATTGCCGCGGCGATGCTGCTCGTAATTGCGGCTCTCGGGATGTGGCTGTTGTGGCCCCCGACGCCACCCGAATTGCAGGTGCGCCGCCTGACAAACGACAGCAGTCCAAAATTCGCACCGGTTCTTTCCGACGGATCGAGGCTCTACTTCCGAACAAGTAGCGGAGCCGACTATTACATCGACTCAGCTCCCGTTGTCTGGCGGCGAGCCAAGCAGACTCCAGATCGCTCTTCCCGGGCAAGAGCTTCGTTCTGCGCGACATTTCGCCGGACGGGCAGGAGCTTCTGCTCAACGTGTACGATTCGCTTTGCGCGTCGCCGTGTCCCGGCCGGCCTCTTTGGGCAGTGCGCATAGCGGATGGAGCGAGCCGCCGTCTGGGCAACCTCGTCGGCTGGTGGGCGAGGTACTCCCCGGATGGACGGCGCATCGCTTTCTCGTCGGGCGGAGTCGGAGTCGAGTTGCCGGGAACACTTTCGGTCGCTGCCGCTGATGGCTCCAACCAGCGTCAATTGTTGGAAATGAAGGCACTGGAACTCGTCATCCCATCCTGGTCACCCGACGGCAGGCGAATCACCTTCGGACTGATCAAACGAGCCTCGCAAGAGTGGAGCGCATGGGAGATTTCGGCGGACGGAACCGGTCTGCGAAGGCTGTTCCCGGATTGGCAGCACAATCCTCTTCCGGTGGGATGGAGGCCTGACGGAAGGGTTTTCGTGCTGATGTCCCAGTTCCAGTTGTGGGCAGCACGCCAGCCCTCAAGATGGCTTCCCGCCGTGCGGCCCCCTCTCTCGCAATTGACTTCCGGTGAGACCCAGTTTTTCGCTCCCGTTCAATTTCGGGACAACCATACCTTCTACGCGGTCGGCAACACGCCCCTCGGCGAACTCGAGCGGCTGGACTTAGGTTCCAAAACTTGGGTTCCGCACCTCGGCGGGCTCTCCGCCGCAAGCGTCGAATACTCCAGGGACGGACAGAGGGTGGTATATGTCACGCATCCGGGACGTGAGATGTGGGTCCGTTTCGCTGACGGCAGCCGACCCGTTCAACTTACGAAACCTCCGATGGTTTCCTGGATAACTCGCTGGTCGCCGGACGACAGACTGATCGCCTTCATGGGTAAGAGCACCGCGGAAGAACCCTGGAGGACATATCTTGTGGATTCCACTGGGGGGACTCCACGGCTGGCCTGCGGCAAGGAAGTCGGCCCGCAGGGTGACCTCAGTTGGGCGCCGGATGGGAAGAGAATCGTTTACGATGCACCCAGCAACCAATTCTATTCCGGCGAAGGCGTGTATTTGCGCGTGCTCAACCTCGAGACTTGCGAGCTGACCAAGTTTCCTGGCTCGGATGGCCTCTTTTCGCCCCGCTGGTCCCCCGACGGTTCCACGCTTGCGGCACTCCCCGGCACCTATACGAGCCCGGAGGGACGGCCTTTCATGCTCTATCATTTCTCCACGGGAAAGTGGGAGGAAGTGATGCGTCCCGGCTTTCCGAACTGGCCGAGTTGGTCGCACGATGGAACGTCGCTTTGGTACTGGGACCTCTTGAAGTCGACAATCACGCGCTTCGACCTCCGGACGCACCGCCACGAAGACGTGGCCCCGTTGAGGGCGGAGGAGATGACGGGCACGGAAATTAGTTCTTGGTTTGCTCTCACCCCGAACGACGAGCCGATGATCCTGCGCCGCCGCGACATCCAACAGATCTACGCGCTCGAGTGGAAGTCGCGCTGAGCGCGTCGTCGAAGCTCGTGAGTTCCAGTCTTCTCCCGGCCCTGCTGCTCGCAACGCCATCCGTTACTCAACCCTGACTCGGATGCTCCCGGTCGAGAGCCCGGAAACAGCGTTCCGATGCTCTCCCAAAAGGCCGCACGGCAGTCCGGGTGCGTTTCGTCGAGCGCGCCGGGTTACCGAGGTGCGTCGGTTCTCCTCTGCTCGGAGGCGATTCCCACGAGGTGATTGGACACCAGCGGCAAACGCGCGAGCGGCTGGAATTTTGTCTGCCTTTTTTTGGCGGCGGCGCCGATTTGCAGTAGAATGCCCAGAAAGCCCCAAATGGAGGGAATTTCATGGGACGATTGTTTCTCTCGTTGCTCCTGGTGGCGTGTGCCCTGCCCGCGCAGACCAAAAAGGTGATTGCCAATCTGTCACCTGACATGGTGAAGGAACTGGCGGAAACCGCCCCCAACGTAAAGATCGTGCCGGCGCGGGGCGCCGATGTCGCCAGGGAGATTGTAGATGCCGACGCGATGGTCGGTGTGCCGTTGACGCCCGAGCTTTTCAAGCTGGCCAAGCAGTTGAAGTGGCTACACATCTCGAGCGCGGGTGTCGAGGCGCACGGCAACCAGGTGGGTCTTTTCCCGGCCTTGATCGACAGTGACGTGGTTGTGACCAATGCCAAGAACGTCTATGGCCCGCAGATCGCCGATCATGCGTTCGCGTTTCTGCTGGCCCTGACGCGCCGGCTGAACGTGACCATACCGCGGCAGCGCCTGGAGGAATGGCCTCCGGGGCGCAGCGGGATGTTTGAGCTGAACGGCAAGACCGCCGTCATTATCGGTGTCGGCGGAATCGGCTCCCAGATCGCCCAGCGGGCGCACGGCTTCGGCATGAAGGTGATCGGCGTCGATATCCGCGACATCCCGACCAGCAACTTCGTGCAGCGCGTTGTGCCGCCGGACATGCTGGATGAGGTGCTGCCCGAAGCCGACGTCGTCTTCGTCTCGGTTCCCCACACGAAGAAGAGCGAGGGAATGATGGGGGCGCGCGAGTTCGACCTGATGAAGAAAGGCTCGTATTTCATCGCCGTGTCGCGCGGGAAGACGTATAGCCACGATGGCCTGGTGAAAGCGTTGGACAGCGGGCGGCTGGCGGGAGCTGGCGTGGATGTAACCGATCCCGAACCGCTTCCCAACGGTGATCCGCTGTGGTCGTTCCCGAATATCGTGATCACGCCGCACACAGCGGGCGGCTCCGACAACTTACAAGCCCGCCTGCGGTTCCTCGTGATGGAGAACATCAAACGCTTCGGCGCCGGGCTTCCGCTTTTGAACGTGGTGAACAAGAAGGAAGGATTTTAGCGGCGATTGGCAGAAACGGTATTTCCAGGCCGCGGTGCTCAACGCAGAGAAGGCGGAGGAGATGACGGGCACGGTTATCGCTACTTGGTTTGCTCTCACCCCGAACGACGAGCCGATGATTTTGCGCCGCCGCGATGTCCAAGAGATCTACGCATTCGAATGGAAGTCGCGCTGAGAGTGCCGTCGAAGCTCGTGAGTCCCAATGTCCTGCAGGCCTTTCCGCACCTTCGTTCACCGCAGGACGAGAAGCAGCAGACGAATCCGCGTTTGTTTCTTACGAGTGGCTTTGGCCACAATCCGTCGGCCACAGACGTATGATCGAGTTCGGACGAACGGCGCGCAATCCTACCGAGCCGCTATTTCAATCCGTGCCCGCCGCTGCAAAGCGGCTTGCATCGTCGCGGCTTGCTCTTCCAGGAACGCCAGTTTGCCGCTCTGCATCTGTTCCAGATCCTCTCTCCCCCAGTGTGCCCGCATGATGCCTCGTGACGAGTGATTATCCGGACCCAACAGCAAGTGGCCAATCTCGTGGGCGATCACATAGCCGAGCAACGTTGCCGGCGGTAGCTGCTCCACTTTGCCCGCCGTCTCCTTCACCCGGCCGTAAAATGCATAGACATGTTCGGCACTCCCACCCCTGCCGGGTTGCAGGGTAGAACCAAAGCCGCTCGAAGTGACGTGATACCCCTCCACCGGCTGGGCCATGACGTGCAAAAACACATCCCCTTCTCCCAACGGTTCCCGACAGTTCGGGTAGCGGTCCCGCTCGTTCGGGTTCTTGGGGCAGCCACTCCATTCGGTCTCGATTCCTGCCCGGCGAAGAAGGCGCCGAGCTTCGTTCTCGGCGGCGGTCATCACCTTTGCGGGAACGCCAGCATAGTCGTAAACACGTACCGTCAACCGGATGTCGCTCGCTGGAGTTTGGGCAAAGCCTCGGACCGGAACGGCCATCACACCACAGAGCAGCGCTGCCGCCAGGCCGTTCAGACACACGTGTTGCGTTGAATTCCGTGACATGGTTTCCCCCGTTAGGCTGGCTGTTCCGGACTTCCCGGCGGCCTTGCTTACTCAACCTGGGTAGTCCGTTTTCACCCTTCGTTAACGGGAAACCGCGCCGGAAACTGCAACGGAATTTGAGGTCTGATTCCTGCTTTTCGGGGTTACAAATCGCCAAAGAGGACGGTATGGAGCCGCGATCCGGCCACGATGTCACGGTGTTACTCCACGCCTGGCGTGGCGGGGATCAGGGTGCGCTGGACAAGCTGCTCCCGCTGGTATATCGGGAACTACACCGGATTGCCAAACATTACATGGCCGCCCAGCCGCCGGGCCACACGCTGCAGACCACGGCTCTTTTGAATGAAGCCTGCATGCACCTGATCAATGCCAAGCGGGTCAGTTGGCAGGATCGCTCCATTTTCTGGCGGTCTGTTCTCAGATCATGCGGCGCATTTTGGTGAACTCGCCCGCGCCCGCCAGGCGGCCAAGCGAGGCGGTGGCGTTCGCGCCGTCCCGCTGGAGGAAGACTTGGTCATCTCGCCTGAGCGAGACGCCGACATTCTGGCCGTTGACGAAGTGCTGAACGCGTTATCCCAGGTTGATCCACGCCGGCCGCGGGTGGTGGAAATGCGTTTCTTTGGCGGACTGAGCGTCGAAGAGACGGCCGCCGTGTTGGACATTTCTCCGGAGAGCGTGATGCGGGACTGGAGGCTGGCGAGAGCCTGGCTGGCACGAGAGCGGAGCAAGGAAAACCGCTATGGACGCGGAGGCGCTGGCGGAAAATTGAAGCCCTTTACGAGGCAGTGGTGGCCGAGGAGCCGTCCCGGCGCGCGGCGTTGCTGGAAAGTAGCTGCGCCGGCGACGAGACCTTGCGGCGCGAGGTGGAGTCGATGCTGGCCCACGACGAGCAGACAGGGCGCCGATTGGAGGTCCCCGCACTGGAGATGCGGCGGGCAGCTCCACCCACGCTCGCAGCGGGCTATATGCTGGGTCGTTTTCGGATTGAAGAAAAGCTGGGCGAAGGCGGCATGGGAGTCGTCTACCGGGCCTACGACTCGCAGCTTCGGAGGCGAGTGGCGCTCAAAGTGCTTCCCTCGGATCTGGCGTCGGATCCCGAACGCCGCCAACGTCTCCTGCGGGAAGCGCGGGCTGCGTCGGCCCTCGATCATCCCCACATCTGCACACTGCATGACGTCGGCGAGGACGGCGGCCAGACATTTCTGGTGATGGAATACCTGACCGGCGAGACCCTCGCCGAGCGTCTGAAGAAAGGGCCACTCTCTGTTGACCAAGCGCTTGAGATTGGCGCGCAGGTGGCCGACGCGCTGGATGTCGCGCACAAGCACGGCATTGTCCACCGCGATCTGAAGTCCGCCAACGTGATGCTGACCAAGACAGGCGCAAAGCTGCTCGACTTTGGCCTGGCGAAGATGAACAGGATCGGGAAAGGACCGGCACTCCCCACCGATGCGACCAGTACGGAACAGGTTCCGCTTAGCGACAGCGGGGCGATCGTGGGAACTCTGCCGTACATGGCGCCGGAGCAACTGGAGGGGCGGCCGGTGGATGCGCGCAGCGATCTCTGGGCCCTGGGAGTGATGCTCTACGAGATGCTCATCGGAGAGCGGCCGTTCGAGGGAGCGAGTCACGCGAGCCTGGTCGCTGCGATCCTCACACGCGATGTGCCGCCGCTGGCAACGGTGCAGCCGCTCACGCCGCCGCTGCTCGATCATCTCGTGAGACGGTGTTTGGAGAAAACTCCGGATGCTCGTTGGGATAGCGCTCATGACATTGCGGAGGAGCTGCGGTGGGTTCGGGAAAACGGCGACGCTATCTCAGGCGCTGCCGCGACCGCGCATCGCACGCCGAAGTGGAAGTGGGCAGCAATTGTCTCGCTGGCCCTTACTGCATCAGTCATCGCTTACGTTGCCGGCGTCATGCCTGAGCGCGTGAAAGCGCCGGCGGCAGGCGTCGTTCAAACGACCGTCCTTCTACCCGCCGGCATGCAACTCACACGGAGGGATTACGGGCCCATCCGGACTGAGCTGGCCCTCTCCCCGGACGGGCGATATCTCGTCTTCAGTGCAAGCCCTGGTGAAATGGAGTCGAATGCCCAGCTCTACCGGCGGGCACTGGATCGGATAGAGGCCACACCGATGCCGGGCACGCACGGCGCCCGGATGCCTTTCTTTTCGCCCGACGGGAAATGGGTGGGGTTCGCTGCGCAAAGCAAGCTGCAAAAGGTGGAGCTGGCCGGCGGTATCCCGGTCTCGTTGTGCGATCTGAGTATTCTATTGCCCACGGGAGCGAGCTGGGGCGAGAACGGCAGGATCATTATCGGGACACAAAGCGGGGGTCTTCAGAGTGTTAGTGCTGGCGGAGGGAAGCTCGAGGAACTTACAACCGTGGATCCGGCGAAGGAAGGGTCTCACCGTCTGCCCTTCTTTCTGCCCGGGGGAAGGGTTGTGTTGTTCTCCGTCATGCCTCACCAGCTTGGCGCTAGTGGGCGGATCGAGGCTCTGACCCTGGAAACAGGTCAACGCAAGGTGCTGGTGGAAGACGGCACGGACGGCCGCTATGCGCCAACCGGGCACCTGCTCTTCATGCGCGCAGGGACGCTCATGGCCATCCCATTTGATCTCGACCGGCTGGAAGTGCGGGGCTCGGCAGTTCCAGTCGTCGAGGGCATTCTGCACGCTGTGAACGAGGTGAGCACCTACCAGAATTCTGGCGCAGGCCAGTACGGCTTTGCACCTTCGGGCGCACTCGTCTACGCTGTTGGGGCGCTCCGGCCTGATTCGCAGGAGCAGTTGGCCTGGATCGATCGCCACGGGCGCGTCGAGCCGGTGAAATCGGCCGGAAAACGAGAGTTCGAGTTTCCTCGTCTCTCGCCGGACGGCCAGAAAATCGCGTTTTCGAGTAAGTATGAGATCTGGGTGCACGATCTGGTTCACGGCACTTCCGCCAGACTGACGCATGACGGAGAAGCATTTGCGCCGATATGGACCCCGGATGGACACCGAGTCGTGTTTAGCTACTCCTTAGCTGGCGTCCCGAATCTCTTCTGGATGCCGTGGGATGGGAGTGGGCCGCTGGAGCGGCTATCGACGTCGGGACGACGCCAAGACGCTCCCTCTTTCTCTCCCGACAGTCGGTTTATCGTCTTTGTCGAGACTCGTCCAAGAGGAGGCCACGACATCCTCCAAATGCGCCTGCAAACTCACCAGGTCTCGTCCATCGTGAGCACCAATAATGACCAAATGTGGCCGGATTTGTCGCCGGATGGCCAATGGCTGGCTTACAGCTCAATTGAGACTGGCCGCGACGAGGTCTATGTTACGCCGGTAGCAGAACCCGGAAGACGGATTCCCATCTCGACCGAGGGCGGAGAGGAGCCGGCCTGGGGTCGAAGCGGCCGGGAACTCTTCTACTGGAACCTAACCGAAAAAAGCAGTGAAGGGTTCAGATTGATGGCTGTGGACACCGTCTTGCGGCCGGATTTCCAGGCGGGACGTCCGCGCGTGCTATTCGAGTGTGAGCGCCAGTGGGCTATTCCCGCGAGGAACTACGATATAAGTCCAGACGGGCGGCGGTTCCTGATCGTGATGGGAAGCGGAGGAATCAAGCCTCTGGAGGTCACCCGACTGCACCTCGTCCTCAACTGGTTCGAGGAATTGAAGACGCGCGTGCCCAGCGGCAAGCAATGACTTGCGGTTGTGGCAAGAAGGATTGAATCGCGGAGCAAGTGGATAACTCCGGAACAAGCGCCGGCTCGAAAGGATTCCGTCCTAGCAGTGTGGCTCACTTCTTGGAGGACTCTAACCCTGGGAGGCCCGCTGAAAGTGTCCGAGGTGGGACGGTGGCGCTTACCACAAGGAGACGGTTCGCTCCGCCCCCACCCCGGATGCCTGTCAAGTCACACCCCACTCACTTTCTTATCGGTTCAAGTTTTGGTGGTCGACGAAGAAACGCGCTGAAAAATTGTGGCCGTCCTCGGGTGGAGACAGCCACGGTCAGTCTCGCGCGCGGACAAAAATCAGTCGCCGCTCACCAGCTCCGGCTTGCGCTCCCTCGGTTTCGAGGCGGCCAACTGGCCCACCGACACATGGATCTGCGGCATCGCGCCCTGCTCGAAGCTGCGCGCCACGGCGGCGTCCGCGGCTTGTGCGGCAACCTCCGCCAGACGCTCTTTCAGCGACTCGCGGCGAAGCTTTTCCTCGAACTCGCGAAGCTGCGCGTCGATGGATTTCGACAGTTCCTTTTCGCGCACCATGTCCTCGCGGTAGCGCTTCAGGAAGTAGCCGATGGTCTCGATGCGGATCTTGATGGAGCCGGTGGGCTTGTTCTCGTCGATGTCCTTGAACGAGAAGTACGGCGTGCCCGAGTGCTCGACGATCTCTTCCACCACGGTGTAGATCGGGGCGTCGTGGCCGCACTTGAAGCTGGACAGCTCCAGCGCCACCAGGTTGGGGTGCCGCGCCGTGTATTTGGCGGCCCAGATCTTCCGTGTGGTGTTTTCGCTGTAGGAGTTCTTCCACACGTCGTGACGGCCATGGGATGCGGAATCTCGCCGGCACGGACCTCGTCGCCGAACAAGCCGCTCCAGGATGTCGTCGTCGATGGGCAGCGAGTCCTGCGTGAAGACCGGGTAGCCGAGCTTCTGGAACTCCTCCAGGATTTCGTGGTTGACGCCCGGGATCGTTGTGGTAGGGCCGGCCCAGCACCACGATGCCGATGCGGTCTTCCCGCTCCAGTTGATCCAGCACCTCGCGCGCTTGGCCGCGCATGACTTGTTGTTGAAGTAGTCGAGCGCCTTGTAGGCCTGCGGCCACCGCGCGCGGCGTTCTCCTCCGCCGAGAGCCCCAGAATATCCTCGAACTGCTCGTACATCTGGCGCTCCAGCAACGTCGGGCTTCGACAGGATTCACGAACGTGTCCAGGATAGGTGACGTTCTTCTCTTTGAACAGATCGCCTTCCTTGGTGAACGCCGCCTTGACGGCCGCCGGCGTGGCCGCAACCGTCGGGCACGAGCGGTTCGACTGCGTGTGCAGACAGGTCCGACGTCAGGCAGTCGATCATCGGGAAGAAGATGATGTCCAGCGGCTTCTTCTTGTGGTGCGTGAACAGCAGGTTGTGCACGTGCGGGATGCCCAGCTTCGAGGGGAAGCAGGGGTCGATGGCCCCGCGCTTGGCGCCTTCTTTGTACAGCTCCTCGTTGGTGTAGTCGGAGTAGACGATGTTCTGCGGCTTGAATGCCGAGCGACATCGAAGTAGCCTGAGAACAGCGGCGCCAGCGAGTACATGTTCAAAACGCGCGGCATGCCGACGCGCGAGGCTTGGCGCGCTTCTTCATCAGCTGCGCGCGCGTTTCTTCTGCTGCCGCGGTGAACCGCGAACCGCGGCGGCGGATCGGCCACCAGCGGGCGGATCTTGCGCGCGGAAGACGCACTTGGCGCCGATTTCAGCGAAGTTCGGGTTGGCCTCCTTGACCTTGTCGAGACCGCCCTTGATCTCGCGCATGTCGCCGATGTCTTCCACCGGTGCCCTTCTCGCAGGTGGCCGACGATCAGCCGCTGCGACGCCGGGTGCGAGCGGAACCTTCGAGTTTTTGGGCCGGAGGCGAGCTCGGCGAGAGCCGATGTCTTCACGTCGATGAAGGTGCGCAGGCACTTGTTCTTGCAGAAGTAGCAGCGGGTGATCTTCGTTGCGCGTGGTGGTGTAGGTGATCTTCCTGCACCGCTTCGAGCCCGATGAAGCTGGTCTGGCGTCCGTTGTCGATACAGGCGGCCGGCCTCCAGCGCCGCGCCGATGGCGCCCGCCTCGCCGCAATACTCGTGAACGATGACGTCCGGCTTCTGCTCCTTGCCCTTGAAGCGCGACTCGATGAAGTCCACCTGCGACTTTACGGCGGCCAGGTTGTTCTGCGTGCCGCCCTGCAGCAGGAAGCTTCGCCCGATCGCCGCCAGGTTGGGAATCTGCGACACGTACAGCCAGATGTTTTTCGGCAGCACGTTGCACAGCCCGGCCATGATCTCTTCCGGCTTCCATCCCTGGCGCTGGAAGTCGACGATGTCGCATCTGCATGAACACCGCGCAGCCGTAGCCGAACTGCGGGAATCCCTTGGCCCCAAAGGCCACGTCGGCAAACTCCTCCACCTGGTAGCCAAAACCTTGCGAGGTGGATTGCAGGAAGTAGCCGTTGCCCGCCGAGCACTGCGTGTTGAGCTTGAAGTCCTTTACGCGGCCGTTCTTCAGAATGATGATCTTGATGTCCTGGCCGCCCACGTCGCAGATGACGTCCGCATTGTCGTAGAAGTGCAGGCCGGCCTGCGTGTGCGCCACCGTTTCCACCACCGCCGCGTCGGCGCCAATGACATCGCGCAGGATGTCCTTGGCGTAGCCGGTGGACCCCACGCCCAGCACCTTCAGCGTGGCGCCCTGCTCTTTCACCTGCTCTTCCAGCTTGGCGAAAATCTCCATCGTGTCTTCGATGGGGTTGCCCTTGGAAAGCTGGTAGGCCTTGGCGATCACCCGGCGGCTCTTGTCCTTGGATAGCAGTACGGCCTTGGTGGAGGTGGACCCGCCGTCCACGCCGATGAAGCCTTCCACCACTTCGCCCGCGCGGAACCGGGTCGGCTCCCACTCTTCCGGCGTGTACTTCGAAACGAAAGCCCGCAATTCATCGTCGGTTTTGGCCAGGCCGCCGTTGCCGCCCTTTTTCTTCTTCTCTTCTTCGCGCCCGACGTTGACGTACCAATCCAGCTTCTCGTAGCCGTGGTAACAGCCCACGCAGTCGTCTTCGGTCTTGCCGTATTCCACCGCGCCGATGGCCGCGAAGTACTGCGCGTTGTCGGGAACCTTGATAAGGCTGGCCGGCTCGACTCCCGCCGGAAGCTCGATCTTACGCTCCTCCCAGATGCGGGGAATATTGTAACGCCAGCACTCCTGCATGCCCTTGATGTACGTGTTCGGGCCGCCCAGCAGCAGCACCTCCGGACGCAGCGTGTTGCCGCGGGTCAGCACCGACAGGTTCTGCATGACGATGGCTTCAAACAGCGAGGCCATCAGCTCGGCCGGCGGGACGCCGCTCTTCTGCAGGCCATTGATGTCGGTCTCGGCGAAGACGCCGCACTTGCCCGCCACCGGATGCAGCTTCAGGCCGATGTAGCCCATCTCGCAGAGCTTCTCGGCCGGGATCTTCACCTTGGCGTTGATCTTGTCGATGACCGCGCCGGTGCCGCCGGCGCACTTGTCGTTCATCGAAGGAATCTTCTTCTTGCGGCCCGTCTCCGGGTCCTCCTTGAAGATGATGATCTTGGCGTCCTGCCCGCCCAGTTCCACCACCGAGCCGCAGGCCGGGTACAGTCTTCTCCACCGCCAGCGAGACGGCGTTCACTTCCTGAACGAACTTGGCGCCGACGAAACGGCTCAGGCCGGAGCCGCCCGACCCGGTAATGAAGATGCGCGTGTTCTCCTTGTTGAATCCGTCGATTTCCTCGTCAAAGCGTTTGAGAAACTCCAGAACCTTCTCCGGCTGTTTGGTGTCGTGGCGCTGATAATCGCGCCACAGAATTTCGTCGTTCTGCGCATCGATGACGACGGCCTTTACGGTGGTCGAGCCGACGTCCATGCCAATCAGAAACTGTCTGTTCATAATCCCTGTTTCCCTCTTGTGGCCAGCAGGTGGTGTGAAACAACAATTCAGCTTTGTGAACCGCCCGCGAGACGGCTATCCGGCCAGCACCGCTTCCTGCTCTTCGCGGCGCTCGGGTTGCCAGCCTTCCAGCTTCATACGCTCCGCCAGGTGGAGGACGAAGTTGGCGGCCGTGCCGATGACGCCCTGGGTGTGCGGCACGTTGTACATGGGCCGCTTCAGCTCGGGATGCTGCTCGACGTAAGCGTAGCAGTCGGCCAGCGTCAGGCCCGCTTTTTCCAGCGTCTCGGCGAATTCCCGCTTGGCCTTGGCCTTGGCCTCGCCGAGCGCCATCTGCACGCGGCTGTGGGCGTTGATCTCCCCTTCGCCCGAAGTCTCGACGGGCAGGTAGATGATGTCGCGATAGTGCGAAATCACCGCCGCCTGCGCGCCGTCGGATTGCGTCGAAGGCATGCACCCGAACGGCTTAACCGAAAGCACCATGTGGGCCAGGTCTTTGTTCGAATAGTAGATGTTCTTGGCCACCTCGAGGTGCCCTTCCCCACCGCCCGCGCGGGAGTTGTAGTAGGGGTGGCCCAGACGCTGCAGCTCGTATTGATCGACCAGATGATGCGCCAGGCCGCCCAGCGCCTCCACCACCCGGTGGTATTCTCGCTTGAAGATCTTCTCGGCAAGCTTCAGACGAGCCACCCGCTGGCGAAAGTCCATCTCGATTTTGGCGCGCTTCGCCACCTGCCAAACCGGCGGCAGCGCCGCGCCGTCGTCCAGACCCTTCTCGTCGCGGTATTTCTGGATCACCTGGTGCATCATGTACATGATCCAGGTGCCGATCGGCTCCACCAGCACCTGCGCGCCTTCGCGCTCGAGGAACGCGAACATATTGAAGTTGCCGTCGCCTTCGGTGGTCTGCGCCCAGAACTCGCCGGTGATCTTGACGATGGGCTTCACCCGCAGCCGGTCCACCTCGATTTCATCGAACATGTCGCGCGAACGGCGCAACGTGCCGGTGTAGTCGTCGCTGTTGAGTTGGTCCAGAAACTTGCCGAAGTACTCCGCCGTGTCCTTGAACCCGCCCAGGAACGACCCCAGCTTGTCGTTGATGCGCCACGGCTGTTTGGTTCGGAAGACCTCGTGCATGTAGTCCATGACATTGTCCAGGACTTCGTTGGTCTGGCCTTCCCGCACTTCGAACGGGCGGATCTGGTAGGCAACCTCGTTAATCACATCGCCGCAGTTGAACGCGTTCAGAATGCCCATGAAGAAATCCAGGTTCATCGACAGGCCGGCTTCCATATCGCTCTGGCTTAGCCCGCCGCCCTGCTGGAACAGCAGCACGCGGAACCCTTCGAAGCCGGAGTTGCGCAGCGCCAGCCGGTACTCGGCCTCGTACATGCCAAAACGGCACGGACCACAGGCGCCGGCGGTGAGAAACACGTAGCGGTCGATGATCTCCTCTTTGGTCAGGCCCTGCTCTTCCAGCTTCTGCAGGAACTGGACCAGGTTGCCCACGGTGAAGTAGGTGGGGTTGCACTGGCCGTTGTTGCCGAACTCCTTGCCAAGTTGGAATGCCGGCACGTTGGGAGAAGGCAGCGCCTCGGCGGAATAGCCCAGTCCCTCAAACGCTCCGTGCAGTAGCTTTTCGTGCTTCCAGGTCAGCCCGCCAAACAGCAGCGTGGTGTGAGCCCGCTGGTTTTTCGTGAAGGCGCGCTCGACGGGCTTTCGAAAGTGATGCGTTTCCTTTTTGGCCAATCCCGCCATGGCTTCCAGGCGGGAGCGCTCCTCCGCCAGCCGCCGCTGAATTTTCAATTCTTCCGGCTCACCGATGTGAACCAGACCCGCGGGCGGAGCCGCTGTGGGCTCGAAAGGCTGTGTGCTCATGTAGGTCTCCCAGATGGTTGAAAATGCACGATCCCAGAAACCGATCCCAGTGGTCGGTCCCAATAGATAAATGACGACTAGTCTACTGTACTTTCAGCAGTTTGGAAGACCCTGTCGAAGATGTGTACAAAAAAGTACCGAACTGCGGGATTGGGGCCTTGAAAGGGGCACTCCTGAATCTGGACGAGAAAGGCAAGATTGACCATCAGGCAACCCATAGCCCGGCCTGTATTATTCATGGATATCTTTGTATATCTATGGCTAATGGTCACATGCCGATGGAGTCCATGGCCGCTCTCCCCGAATCTGACCCACATTAAGTCCTGACCTTTCCCAGGGAGCACCGACCATTGAAGAGTCGGTTCCGGCCAGCGGGCGGTGGAAGATTCGAGCGAGACTCGCGTGTTGTGGTATCGGAATCCTGCCGATTAGGAAGATCAGGAAGTGTTTGTGTTCACCAAGCTCGTGTCACCGGGCGGCTTGCCGGGCAAAAACGCAAGCTGGAGAGCAGCCGCTCGAGCTCAGGCGGTGGGACATCGTCGCCGGCGAGTCCAGGGAAGGTGCTTCACCCTTGTTTCTGACGGGAACGATCGGGAGAAGCGGGTGAGATGACCGCCTCAACAAAGGCTGTTATCACCGCTGCCGCCCTGCTCGTGTTGCACGCCACCGTGGTGGTGGGCGTCGGGTCGACTCCACCCGGTCCGCTCGTGTCCAACCTGATCCAAATAGCTTTTGGCGTTCTGTGCACCTTAGCTTCCATCCAGGCATCGCGTCGCTCCGGCAACCTGGGACGCTACTACTGGCGGCTAATGGCCGTCACCTTCTCCGTGTGGATTGGCGGCCAGAGCCTCGGACTGTGCGGCGATCTGCTGCCGAATCAGGCGGAATCCATACAATCTATTTCGGAGCTTCTGTTCGTTTTTTCAACCGTTCCATTGGGGATGGCTCTGTTTCTGGACCCCGACAACGAGCCGAACCGGTTTGACCGCATCCACATCCTCGATTTCATTCAGGCAGTCTTATTCTGGGTCGCCGTGTATCTCTACTTCTCTCGTTCGTCCGCGCCATTGCCGGCGGAAAACGCCAACCCCGGCTCGAGCAGCGTGCTGGTGTACGACACGACTCTGACGGTGGCTTTCTTCCTGCGCGCGATCCTGACGAACTCGAGTGTCGTGCGCGCGCTTTTCGGACGCATGACCGTCTTTCTGTTCCTCAGTTTTATGGCCGATTTGTATTACAACCTCCGCGGCGCGGCCCTGACTTCAGGCGGTTGGTTCGACTTGGTTTGGAGCGCCCTGGTGGCGATGGCATTCCTGCTGGCGGCCACCTGGAACAAAGTCGAGCCATCGCCATCCGACGCCCGCAGCCAGGTTCGGGGCCAAAGTGTCGTGATCCAACAGTTGTTCCCCTTGTTGTATCCGGCTCTCATTCTGGTGCTGTCGGCGCAGATTGCGCACGCGCAGATCGTGTTGGCTTCGGTTCTCATCGTGGCTTCGTTTGCGTGCTCAAGCGGCCGTCTGCTGGTTACCCAACACCGGCTCGAGCGCACCGAGGCGGGGCTTAAAAAGGCAAGGCAGGCAGCCGAAGACGCCAACCGCGCCAAGAGCGAGTTCCTGGCCAACATGAGTCACGAGATCCGCACTCCCATGAACGGCATTCTCGGCATGACGGAGCTGACGCTGGACACCGACCTCAACCAGGAACAGAGGGAGTATCTTGCCATCGCCAAGACGTCGGCCGACGGGCTGCTGCAGGTGATCGACGATATTCTGGATTTTTCAAAAATGGAGGCTGGCAAGCTGGACCTCGATCGCGAGACGTTCGAGTTGCGGGAAATGGTGGGTGTGACATTAAAGATCCTGGCCCTGCGCGCCCACCGAAAAGGTCTGGAATTGATCCATCGGGTCGAAACCGGCGTGCCCTATCACCTGGTCGGAGATCCGGGCCGCCTGCGGCAGATTCTGGTCAATCTTGTCGGAAACGCCGTAAAGTTCACCGAGCGCGGCGAGGTATTGGTCAACGTGGGGTTGGAGTCTCAAGCGGAGGAGGATGTCTGTCTGCATTTCAGCATTTCGGACACAGGTCCGGGAATTCCCGCCGAGAAACAACAAAAGATCTTTGACGCTTTCACTCAGGCGGATCGCTCCACCACCCGTAAGTTCGGAGGCTCGGGCCTAGGGCTGTCGATCTCGGCGCGCCTGGTGGAACTGATGGGCGGCCGCATCCGGGTGGAGAGCGAACCTGGCCACGGTAGCACGTTCCACTTCACCGCGTTCTTCAAACTTCCGAAGGCAACCGTGGAAGCCACGCTGCCGGAAGAACCCGAGAACCTGCGGGGCCTCCCCGTGCTGGTGGTCGACGACAACGCGACCAATCTTGGAGTGCTTCAGGAGATGCTCTCCAACTGGCACATGGCGCCGCAAACCGCCAGCGCCGGTAGCGGCGCGCTGAAGCTCCTGCAGCAAGCCCGCGCCCAGGGGAGGCCGTTTGCGCTGGTGTTGCTCGACGCGGACTCGCCAGGAATGGATGGGTTCACCCTGGCGCGGCAGATCAAAGCCACGCCTGAGCTGGCCGGACCGGTGATCCTGATGCTGACCTCCAACCGGCAACTCGGGGACACGGCCCGTTGTCAGGAGTCGGGCGTCGCGATCCAGCTCGTGAAGCCGATCACGCAATCCGAACTGCTCGACGCCATCCTTCTGACAATTGGAGGACACGCGCTGTACCGGACCGAAAAGCAGACTCCCCGGCCGCCGACTCGAACCGATGGGAGGAGCTTGCGCCTCTTGCTGGCCGAAGACAATCTGGTCAACCAGAAGGTCGCGCTCGCGCTGCTCGAAAAACAGGGACATACGGTGGTGGTGGCGAACAATGGCCGGGAAGTGTTGGCCCTTCTCGAGAAATGTAACTACGAAGGCTTCGATGCCGTGCTGATGGATGTGCAAATGCCCGAGCTGGACGGGTTTGATACCACCGCCGCGATTCGCATGGGGGATAGCCAGCGCGGAGTACACACACCGATCATCGCCATGACCGCCCATGCAATGGTGGGGGATGCCGAACGCTGCCTCGCCGCCGGAATGGATGGTTACGTCGCGAAACCCATTCGAGTGAGCGACCTGACCGCCGAACTTTGCAAACACGCACCAGCCGTGGTGGCCCGGTAGGCGGAACCCCCACAGTGTACGGGAATCTTGGCACCACATCACACTCTTTAAATCGTTCCGTTTTGACGGAGGCTTCGGCGAAGACAACAGGCATCGACCCAAGGAGTCGCCTCGGGGCTACACGGCTATAGCGCCGGTTTGCTCGCCTCGAGGGCTTTCTCGGAGGTTCGCAACTGAGCCAGCACGGCGTCGAGCGAACCATCTTTCAGGTGGGCGGCGGCGTCCTCAATGAGACTCTTCGCGGCGGCATTGTTGACGGCCGCCTGGGAGGTCCGGTTGGATCGGGTGGGCGGCGGAAAAGAGTCGGCCCATTTGTTCAGCTCGGCCACGACCTCGTCTTTTGCCGTCCCGGCCGACCGTGCTTTTTCCAGGCGGCCCGCCAGATCGCGGGTGGTCTCAAGAACGAACCTGCGCCGTTCAACAAGCTGGGTTACTTTCCCGGGAACGCCGCTCGAGGTTCCGTCGGCGAACAAGGCTGCCTCAAGCTTTACGTATTCGGGCGCCGCGCCGATGGTCATGTTGGTGACGGGGATGCGCCGTTCGACCTCGGGCGGAATCGGTTCCGACGCAACATCGTCCTGCCAGAGCGCATAGTAGCTTCCGGGGTAATGCAACATCTCAACAAGAAAAGCCGTCAGCGGCTGGGCCGACCCATTCTTCACGTACAAGATCAATCCGCCGTCGGTGGGCTCGACGCGCAGCCGCGGCAAGGGCGCTTGGGCGAAAGCTGCCGAAACGGCGATTGTCACAGCGGCCACGAATCTCGTGAATGACATGCTGCTATTATCTCCATCCGGCGGGGACGGGGCGAGCGGGGAGAAGAGTCTGCCCGCTGCGGCCGGAGTTGCTGTAGGCTATGCGTATGCGGTCTCTACTGGTCCTTTGTCTCGCCGCGGGGACGTGCCTGTCCGCTCAGGTCCGGTTCGCTCCGGAGGATATCAGCGTCAGCATCGACGGCAAGCCGTTTACGACATTTCATTACGGCACCGACGCCAACAAGCCGTACCTGGCGCCTCTGCGTTCCGCTTCGGGCAAGATCGTAACGCGCCAATTCCCCATGAAAATGATTCCCGGCGAGAGCCGCGATCATCTTCACCACCGCGGGCTCTGGTTTTCCTACGACGACGTCAACGGCGTCAAGTTCTGGGAAAACGATCCTTCCTACACCAAGCCGAACATCGGCCGCATCGTGGTGCGCAACACCCAGTGGAAAGACGGTGGCCCGGTGGGCACGCTCTCGGCCACCATGGACTGGCTGAACCCGGCGGATGGGAAGGCGCTGCTGGTGGAGAATCGCGACATGATCTTTCACGCCGACCCGGATCTGCGGATCATCGACTTCCACATTACGCTCACCGCCGCGCAAAACGTGACGCTGGGCGACACCAAAGAGGGCGCGTTCGCCATCCGGCTGGCCGACAATTTCACCGAAAGGCGGGGCGGCAAGATGGTGAACGCGGAGGGCAAAACCGGAATGATGAACGTGTGGGGCCAGCGGTCCACCTGGGTCGACTATACGGCCGAATTGGACGGTGAGCGGCTGGGCGTGGCGATCTTTGACAATCCCAAGAACCCCAACTCGCCGACGTATTGGCACACCCGGGATTACGGCCTGTTCTCGCTGGACCCGTTCGCCCAGAATGCCTTCAATCCGGATCTGCCGGAAAGGAAGACGAAGTTGTCCACCGGTCAAAAGCTGGTCTTGCGGTACCGCGTGGTGATCCATCCGGGAGACGCCGAAACGGGCCACGTGGCGGAGTTGTACAAGGCATACGTGGCACAGCCGTAACGCGGGAAGCGGTGGCCGACCAATTTATTTAATACTTATGAATAATGTCTAGAATAATGCAATAAAAGTGTCTGGCTTTGTCAGTATTTCATTTAAATCATGTCGCGGTGGTTAAAATTGCCGGCTCCATGCACAGCATGCGGGTGGGACCGGTCCGGGATGGCTATGGGGACGAGGGATCCACCGCGGGTTGGTCCCTCTCCCTGGTCCTTAATTCTCGTCCTTCCGCTGAAATCATCGGCTGGCAATGAGTTCCGCAAAGCGCCGCGAGGTGACACTGAGGAAGCTCTGGTTCATCTCAAGGAGCTCTTTCACAAAACGTGCCAAGGCTTCGCCGTCCAGGTCAGCTACAGCGAGATCCATCTCGCCTCCACCGTCCGGCCGCCACAGTTGATCCGATCGTTCCCACATCTTTTGGATCACCGCCCGGTCGTCACCCGCGAACAACGCCAATGTCTGTTCCTGAATCACTGATGGGTCCTCTGAGAAGCGTCGGTCGTGCACCACTTCTCGTTGAAGTTCCATCACCGCCCGGTTGAACGCCAGCACGTCCTTGCCGTCGAGCTCACGGCGCGCAAAACGTTCCAGGATCTGGTAACGGAATCGCACGGCAAACTCCAAGGTAATCGACAGTACGGCAAGATCTGCGTTCATGGTTGTCGTCGTTGGGGGCAGCTCTTGCTTGCTGAATAAGATGTCGATAGACTCCACCTTCGGCGGATCGCTGCCGCGTCGTGTCACCGAGCAGATCTGCGGCCGTACACAAGACCCGTCGCCCGCGTGGATGACCGCGTTGAGGCAGGGCACTCGATTGCCCGAACCTACGGCCTGCACCGCACACGCAAGCTCCTTGACCCAGCCTGCGTCTTGTCCTGCTCCCGCCACTGACGCGAGCCAGTCGCCCAAAAGATGTCTAGACACTTCTAAGTTGAAGAGTCGCAGACAGTCTGGGTTGCTATCAATCACACGCCCAGCGGCAAGCTGCCCCCAGCCGCTTACCGCCGCCGCATTTTCAAAGGCGACCTCCATATGTGGGTCAGTCCAGGACCTCGATGCATTGCCCACTGGCGGTTTAATCAGATCCACGATCTCCTTGGCCTTACCTTCAAGGTCCTCTAAAGAGTCGTTTATCGCCGGCATCCCGGGAATCCAGTCGGGTTCGTGGAAGAGCCCTTTGAGAAAGTCCTGCACCTTGCCTGTCTCGGCGGGAACGGATTGGAGCGTTTGGATGGCATCCGCCAGCCGGTTGTCCGGGTGGTGCAGGCATACTAGGCGTCCGACAAGACCCTGCCCACGAAAAAAGTAACCCGCCTCGAACAGTACCCAGTCCCTTTCCTCTCCCGGATCGGGCAACAGCAGCAGGAACCAATCGCATTGCGGAATTGTCTTCTCGATATTCGCGCGCCACCTGCGCCCCACTTCCTCGACGCTCAAGTCGGCCATATAGTCTATCATCAGCTTCTTCGCCGACCAACTCTCCAGTTTCCTGGCGATCTGGTTCGCCAGTGACGCGTCCTTGGCTTTATAACTGAGAAAGACTCTGAGCTCCTGATCACGCAGGGCCGAAAGCACCCGCCGCAAAGCCATCACGAGCTCTTCGTCGGTTTTGTCGCCGCGTTCCCTTACCAGCCAGTTGGCGGCATGTCGCACGCGGCCCTTGACGTTCTCGTTCTTCGCGACAAAGGCCGCAATATACTCTTCGCTCATTAAAGTTTCCACGCGATCCATCGCTGGCGCGGCGCCTGCCGAGTTTGAATTCGTCACGATACACCTCCATTCTGCCTTTCATCCCTAGCCCTAAAGTCGCCATTTCCTGTCACGAACTCACGCATGGGCTGTCGGAGCCGTAGGGTGTGCATTGTGGTAGCAGGCCTTCCTCACAGCTCCGCAACGCCCTTTTCGGACATCCTCGCCAGGTGCCAACACTTTGTCTTGTGTTGAAGCAGCATGTTCTTGTGCCGGCCAGCGAGTGGACCGGAACCCCGGTTCAATGGCCAAACACGGAATTCTGCAATCGCTCCTAAAGAGGCCGGTTTAGGTCCGGAAGGAGGTGCTTCCGCGTCGTGTCGATTTCCCCAGCTCGAATAATTAATCCGCGTGTGCTCACGAGACAGCATGATTCTACTTCCGCCGTTTCGCGCTGTCAATAAGAAATACCGGCTCACCAACCTGCAATGAACGCCGCCGGGTGGTACAGCCGCTGTACAATTGAACCAGCATTTTTGACGTGTGTCTTTTTACCCGGTATGGATTTTACTCAATCGCCTGCGCTAAAAAATGGGACCGTCGCCCCCCGGAAGAGTGGTTTGAGTCGGTCTTTGTGCTTCCGCGCTCAATCCGTCCTTCACGTTCGAGCGGGATTCGGGATGCTACAATTTGTGCGTGCAAGTAAGGGACCGGGAGCTGTTTCGCTGTTACATTCAGGAGTACAGGAGAAAAGGTAAAAGCGATCTGCGCTCGGCCGGTGCGGTTATCGTTGAACTGCTTGTGAAAGAACTGGCCAAAAGCGGATCGGCTCTACGGTTCGGGGTAAACCTTCTCTGCTGTCCGATCGAGGAGATCGTCGAGCAGGTCACGGCGATTCAGCAGCGGCTGTTCGAACACGAACCTGCGCAGTATTACTACCCTCCCCAGGATTTGAATTTGACACTGGTCGAGATTTGTCACAGTCGAGGCGAAAGGTACGCCGCTGCCATGGCGCTCGCGACACAGTCGCTTGCGCCGCGGTTTCTGGAACGAGAGCGTCCGGCTGCGCTGGATACGCCCGCGATCGTGTTCGATCGCAGGGCCATGGCAGTGAACTTTCTGCCGCGCGATGAACGGTTGCAGCAGCTCCGGACTGCGATTCGGGAATATCTCGCGCGTCACCGTTTGGCCGCGGATTCGAGGTATCCAGCACGGTCGGCGCACATCACATTCCTCCGGTATGTACGACCGCTGAGAACGCCCGCTGCCCAGTGGGTTGAGGTCCTTAATCGTTGTGAGATTGAATTCAATGCTGCTTGGGTTTTGAACCCGGTCTGGCTGAGGTGGGGTTTGACCTGGTACGGAATGGAGAATCGCATTTCGCGCTTCGGTCCGATGAGGGTGGGCGGCCGGGTGCCGGCGTGATGAACTGCGAAAGGTGCTCTTCCGCCGCCGGCCAGCCGCGGACCACTTCCGAATCCGCAGTAGTATGCGGTTTCAATCCGATGCTGCTCGTCCCTGACCGTTCTCCGCACCGCTTTACCTTAGCAGCCGTTACTTTCTATGGGTTGTGAAAATCGTTCGTTTGGCGCCGCAAGTGTTCCATCTCGAGGTTAAAGTCTTGAGTGACGCCGCTGTTGCAAGGGGGAGGCGACACATGGCGGCGAATGCTTCGCTTGGTCTTTGGGCATTCGTCCGTGTGGTCGAGTGATTTCTAAGTATTGGCTGGCGCGGAACGTCCTGATCGGTTCTGCCACTGCAGTTGGAAGGCGCTGGCGGACGCACAGGGCTCTGGACCTTCCGTTTTGTGCCCGTAACTCCCAGCGGTGAAATGCAGATGTCTGGATCGTCCTAAACCGTGGTCCCTCGGCGTTTGCGCGACCAAACAGCGACGGCTCCGATCCCAAGCGTCCACAGCATTAAGCTGCTGAACTGCGAGGGTTCATTGACCGTAGTCGGCGCAGGATCGGAGACGCTCACGAACAGCTTCAATCCCCCCAAATCGGGGCCGCCAACCAGACTCCAGTTGAAATCTGTCGCGTCCAAGCCGGTCTTGGTCGAGGTAACAACCCCAGTGCCTGCAAGTGCCAAGTAAGTTGACGACTGGGCGACGGTGGTAAGACTGTTCAGGGCGAATTTGAACGTGCCAACCGTCCAAAGTGGATCGACGCCGTCACTGGGTAAGGGAGCAAACGTGAAATCGGTCATCGTTGCCGGCGACAAGAGCGGAATTACGCCGTTCGAAAAATTGAAGTCACCAGTCCCCGCCGCAACAAGGACCGTCCCAAAGTCGATTCCAGTAGCGTCCTGCAGCCCGCTGCCGCCCGTTGTAGTGAAGGTCCCGACGAAGGCGATATCACCCGTAATCATATTCGCTCTCGCCAGTTGCGGACCCAACAGCGAGAAACAGATAACCGCCGACAACGCAGCAATCCGAGTCAAATGCCCAGCCTTCGGAACGATCGAGTTAATCATAGATGCCCTCGCCCTCTCTCGACTCTTCTTACGCCAACTCGCAACATCAGGGGGCTCCAGTATGACAACGGAGCAACCTATCCGTCAAGGAGATTCTGTGCCTAGTGCTTTCCAGCCTCCTGCAACGCAGCGATTCGTGGCTCCGCCGCCCTATTGCGGAAACGACAACTTGCAGTCAGTCGCGCTTCGCTCCAGAACGACACCACCGGTACACGCTGGGTACACGAATGCCCAGTCGTTACAGGAGCAATCGTAGGGCCAGTCGGCGAGGGGCGATCTGATCCTCATAAGTCCTTCCGAAACAGTACGTTATGGTTCTCAGAAATCTTCGCCAAGAGCCCAGAGCGTCCACGCTATCGGAGTATATTCAACATTCTGGTGCGAATTCCCAAAATCTCTCCTGCGCGTAGGTCGGAGCAAACGTCTTAGGGGTGTTGGATCAGGCCTTCGTGCTGATAACGGTCTTCACCGAAGCTTCGCCAGCGCTTTGCGGGCATCGGCGGCGTCTTCGGGGTCCAGCTTCTGCCGCAGGGCCGCTTCCAGTTGGGTGCGTCCCTTTTGCTCCTGGCCGGTGGCGATTAAGGCCATTCCCAGGTGGTACTGGTAGGTCGGCGAACCCGGCGCCTTTCTGAGGCACTCCTCAAACAGCGGAATGGCGCTCCGAGGCAGGCCCTTCTTGTATTCAATCCAGCCCAGTGTATCGGCCACATTCGGAAGATTCGGGGCGAGTTGTCGCGCTTTCTGAGCGTAAGAGAGAGCGGCGTCCAGGTCGCCTCCGTGTTCTGCAATTGTGGCGGCCAGGTTGTTGAGGTTCAGCGCCGAATTCGGATCGATAGCCAGGCCTTGTTCGAATTGCTTTCGGGCGGCGTCAGCGTTTCCTTTCTTGGCGAGTACCGAGCCGAGAATGGCATGCAGCGTCGAAGACCTGGGCTGCTGATCGAGTGCTTTCTCATATTGCCGGATGGCGTCGTCGAGCTTGCCCTGTGCTTCGTAGACGCTGCCAAGCAGCAAAAGCGCCTGCTCATTTTCCGGCGAAAGTTTGGCCGCCCGGGTGAGGATGGTTTCCGCGCGCGGGTAGTCTTTCGTCTGCTGAAAAAGCGATCCCAGCAGAACTTGTCCGCTGGCGTCGTCGGGATAGGTGTTGGTGTACTGCTGGACGCGGCTGATGGCTTTGGCCGATTGTCCGGTAACCATCCACGTTCCCGCCAGTTGGGCGAGGGCGGGAACATACCGCGGATTCAAAGCCAGCGCGGACTCCAACTCGCGCCGCGCATCGTCCCATTTGTTCTCGCCCGCATAGCTGAGCCCCAACAACAACAGCGCCTCAGGGTCCCGCGTCGCGACAGCGCCAGGAGCCAACAGCAGATTGCGTCCCTCGTCGAAATTTCGCTGCCGGATCAGGATCCTGGCCAGCAGATTCCTGGCGTCCCGGTTGTTCGGAGCTATTTTGAGAGTACTTGCCGCCAGCTCGCGGGCCGTCGGGAGTTCGCCAAGGTTCATTTGCAGTTGGGCGAAACTCAGACGGGCGGGCAAATAGTTCGGATCCAGGCGCAAGACCTGCTGGAATTCACTCTTCGCCTCGGTGAACTGGGCGTTTCGAGCCAAAGACAGAGCAAGGTAGTAGTGCGCCTCAACGGAATTTTTGTTTTGGTTCACCTGCTCGCGGAATTGGGCTACGGCTTCCTCCCATTTCCCTTCGGCCAGCAGGATGCGCCCCCGTGCAATCTGGGCCCCTGTGTTCTTGGGGTTTTTCTGCAGAATCTTAGAGTTCCAACGCTCAGCCTCCTGGGTTTGACCGGCGGCCAGGTACTGATTAACAAGACGCGCCTCAAGATCGAGATTATCGGGTGCGAGCTTCAAGCCGCCGAGATATTCGGCAATGGCGCGATCCCGCTGGTTTCGGGCAACAAAGAAGTCTCCCACGGCGATGGCGGCTTCGGGCTTCCGAACCAGATCGTGCAGCTTTCCGAACAGGGCGTCGAGCGCGTCCCTTTTCGACTGGGCGAAGAGAAGGTCCGCCTCCGCCAGGTAGAGGGGCACCGCCTCGGGATTCGTGCTCAGCCCTTTTTGCAAAACCTGCTCGGCAACTGCAGGCCGTCCGACGCTGCGCTGGTATCCCGCCAAGGCGAGATAAGCCGCAACGTGCCGGGGGTCGAGATCGATGGCCTTTTGGAAATTGCGTTCCGCCTCGGAGCCATTTCCGGCGGCCGAGAAAGCGAGCCCCAGATTAACGAATACGGCCGCATCCTTCGGGGCCAGCTCCGTGGCCTTCTGGAAGGCTTGAATCGCCCTTTCAGTCTCTTTCTGGCCCAACAGCGATGTACCCAGAACCTGGTACGCGGCGAGGTTTCTCGGGTCAAGCTCGGTAATTCGGGTGGCCTGCTCTTCGGCTTTCTTGAAATCGTGGGCACCAAGATAGAGCCGGCCGAGTTGCAATCGCACATCGACCCGATTCGGGTCGAGCGCGACCGCCTGCATGAACGCGCTGTAAGCCTCGCGGGGCTGGTGGTTCGCCAGGTAGGCTTCGCCCAGTTGGCGCCATGCGTCGACGGACTTCTGATCTTGCTGCAGGGCGTTCTTGAATTGTACGATCGCCGCTTGGTAGTCACCCTTCTTGGCGTAGCTCGCACCGCTGTCGATGTACTCTTGTTTGGCCTTCTGAGGATCGCGCGAGCAGCCAAACAGAACACCAACTAAAATGACGACAAGAATTTTCTTAATCAATTTTGACATTCCGAACTTCTCTACCCCGACGATTGCCATCCGTTTCTAGCCTACAATAGCCGCCGTTCAAACGTCGCGATTGCGCAGCCCGAAAAGAGTCCAGTACCAATGGTTGCTCCGGCCATTGGGGCGCAACCTGTTCCCGCGCGGCAGAAGTGTACTGCGCCGCGTGGACCGGCCAGTTCGGATGCCCGTTCCCCAAAGTGACGAGGCCCGTGATCCTCGCCACCGGCCCCCGGAGACGCTCGCAACGGGGATTCTCGATGAAGTTCAACATCGGCGGAGACGACCGGGTGTATAATTCTTCCAGTCTGGGACATCAGGAGAGGGATTCCGGGTCATATCAATCCTGCAGCGGTGTGGCTTGGCAACCGGAGGAGAGGGCCGGGAGGGCGAGGATGCCTGAGGAGTCAGAAACCAATCGTGAATCGCGAATCGACCGACTCAAAGAGATTGCAACCGTACTGGCAATCCCGATTGCCGTGCTGCTGGTTTTTGCTTATGGGTTGTACCACAACGTGTCGGACAGTTGGTCGACACAACCCGACCTCGATATCGTTGCCCACCTGACCGATGTCGACGGCAAACCCGGATTTGGGACGTTAGAGGGCCGGGTCCTGCGGGACGGCGACCCGGTTTCCGGAGCCCACGTCTGGGCCATCATCCACGATGGACAAGGCAATCGAATGTCGCCGCCTCCCGGAGGGACCGACAAAACGAATGATACCGGCCAATTCACCATCCCTGACATTCCCTACAAACTGAACGCGGTTTCCATCGTGGACGTCGAAATCCACTGCCGGTTGGAGACCAAGGATAAGAAGGTGCTGCATGGCGTTGAGACCCTTGCCGCTGGAGGAGCTTCGCGCTTTCGTCGCATCAAACTGCCAATCGTCCACTTCCTCTACTTGCCTGCCCTCCTCCTGCTGAGTGTCCTTCTGCCGTTCCTGGGACATCAGCCGGGCCGCTTGAGGTATGTCCTGGCCATGGTGCTGGCAGTCACCTTCAGTTTCTGCATGATCGGGAGCATCGCGAAGGGCCTCTACCAGGTGCACTCGACCGGTCAGGAAGGAGAGACGATTTCTCTAGGTTTCGTTTCGATATTCAAAGGGACCTATGTCCCTGGCAGTCCCCCGGAGTGGTTGGTATCTCTGACCGCCCCTTTTGAACAACCTGCGCCGGCACGGCCGCAACGGCTGAGTTCGCCGGAATCCGCTGCCGCGGTCACGCCGTCCGGAGGAGCCTCCGTGAATGCTGCCGCTCCGGCGTTGGTAAATTCAAGCGGCACGGAGAACGGCAGCCTCGGAGTGCAAGGACCATCCTCGGCTTCGCCGGCGCCCGACGCCGCTCCGATACAGGGCTTCGGCGCGCCTCTTTGGGTAGTCCTATTGGCGGTGATTGGCGCCAGCATCTTGACTGTTTCGCTTATAGCGGGAGAAATCAAAGATCCTCCGGGAGTCGATACAAATAAAATCAGGGAACGAATTCACAATGTTGTCGAGCATCAAATTTACATACTATTCGCGCCAATAGGCGGAATATTCGTGTACCAAACCCTGGTTATTTCCGACACGGCCCGACAGCCGCTAACGGTGGCGGTTGCCGCGCTCGGAGCGGGTGCGGCAGTGAACTCCCTGTTGAAATACGCAGTCGACGGTGCAAGCAAGTTGTTCACGAAAACACAATAATGCAAAAAGAGGACAGGAACACAAGACCCTGATTAATTTCCCGGATGTGCTGAACAGTGCCACAACTTGTTGTGGTACCCGCTGGCTCTGTCTTCTCGGATGGCGATCCGGCGACGTCACAGATCTAGCGGGAATTTTCAGAAGTCACAGTCTGTCATTGAGTTGGAGCGCTGATGCGGTCGACCGAAGGGAAAGGCGCACAATGTTCCTGGCCCCTTTTCCGCCGCTTTTCCCAGGAGGGCGCATCTCATCCAGAGCAGCCTCATCCCTATCGGAAGCCACGGTCTCCTGACGCCTGGCGAATCGCCGGGCTCCGGACAACTCGTCCCGTAAACGGACAACCAGCGAATCGAAATCGCGCGCGTCTGTAAGGATTTATAATTGGTATTCGAGTTGCGGATTATAAGGTCGTCTATGTCTGCGTTCACGAAGGACGTCTGGTTCGGATTGCGGATTCTGCGTCGCAGCCCCTGGTTCACGGTTATTGTAGTTCTAACGCTGGGCCTGGGCATTGCGGTGAACACGACCGTGTTCAGTTGGATCAATTCCGTCCTGCTGCACCCTTTCCCGGGCGTCGGCGATCCGCAGGAACTCGCACTCATTGAGACCGTGACCCCCACCGGGGAGTATCTGGTCAACACCTCCCTTCTCGACTACCTCGATTACCGGGACAATCTGAAGCTGGTTTCCGGAGTGGCCCTTGGGCGATTCACGCCCTTGAGCGTCGGGGCCAAGGGAAAAACGGCGCGTGGATGGGCGGAGCTGGTCTCGCCCAACTACTTCGATTTGCTGCAGGTCAAGCCCGTGTTGGGCCGTGGGTTTCGGCCCGAAGAGGTACGCGCGGAAGGCGGCGCCCCGGTTGCCGTCATCAGCTATGGTATGTGGCAAACCCGCTTTGGCGGCGACTCGAACGTGCTGGGCAAAACCATCCACTTGAACCGGCACGAGTTAACCATCATCGGTGTGGCGCCCCGGGCGTGCTGCTTCAACCGCTGCGGATCTTGATGGCGCTCTCCGTGCTCCTGTTGCTGATCGTGTGCGCGAACGTCGCCAACCTGCTGCTGGCCCGCGCGGTCTCCCACCAGAGTGAATTCGGCATGCGGATGGCGCTGGGCGCCCGGCGTTCCCGGCTCGCGATGCAACTTCTGGTCGAGACGCTGCTGCTCACCCTCGGCGGCGCGGTGGCCGGGATCACGCTGGTTCTGTGGCTGGGGCAGTCGCTCTCGTTCCTGGTTCCCATCGGTGACGTTCCGCTGGATTTCGGTGGTGGACTCAAACTTGCCGACCCTCGGCTTCGTGCTGCTCATTACCGAGGTTGCGACTCTGCTATCCGGCACGGCGCCGGCCCTGCTTACCGCGCGCTCCGACCTGAATGAAACCCTGAAGGAGGGCGGCCGCAGTAAAGGCGCCGGGCGCGGCTCGCATCGTCTGCGCGGCCTGCTCGTGGTCGGCGAAATGGCCCTGGTTATGGTGGCTCTGGTCGGTGCCGGGCTCTTCTACCGGAGCTTTCAGAACGCGCGCGGCATCAATCCCGGTTTCGACCGGACCAATATTTCCGTGTCTCAGTTCAATATGTCCTACGCGGGCTACTCCGCGCGGGAGCAGCGGGATTTCTGCCGGAACCTCCGCGAACGGCTGGAGTCGAAGCCGGGCATGCTCGGCGTAACTTATTCGGATGTCATCCCGATGTCTACAGCTTCCGGGACCGGCTCCACGCCATGGCACAAACTTGATGTTGAGGGATACGCTCCCGCGCCGAATGAGCAGATGATGATCCATCGCGCCACGGTTCCGCCCGGCTACTTCAACCTGCTCGGCATTCGACCGCTCGACGGCCGCGACTTCACCGAACGGGATTCGGCCGAGGCGCCCATGGTGATCATCGTCAACGAGACCTTCGCTTGGTCCTGAGGGAAGGGCTTCGGTTGACTGTCCCCGGGCTGGTTGCCAGAAGCCTCGTCGCTGTGGCCGCGGCTCGCGTCGTCGGCAGAATGCTGGTGAACATCAGCCCGTCCGATCCACTCACGTTCGCGTCCGCGGCTGTCTTCCTCGGCCTGGTAGCCGCGATGGCGAGCTACCTGCCGGCGCTGCGGGCAACCCGCGTGGATCCGGTGGTCGCGATGCGCAACGAGTAGCAGCCGACGGTGCTTCCGACACAGTTCCAGGAGTTCCGGCAGGTGTGGGTTCCGGTTTCGGCCGAATGGTCGCCGTCTCGCACTCTGGTCCGACTCTGGTCCGAAACGGCGTTTCTCGTTAAATTGATCGCCTACAGACCAGCTTCCGCTCGATGCAACAACACGAACTACCTGCGCGGGACAACGGGCGGCGTCCCCTCCAATCGAGGCGGGAGTCAACGGACTCGGTCCTTACCAGTCCCGGGTGTAAAGACGCCACGGCAACTCCGCTCCGTCGTAGCTGCATGAGCCATGTCCGACGACATTTTGTCAGTAGCGGCCTTGGCGAATCCGCAAATGGAATTCCCTGCATACTTCTGGGCCGCCCAGAAGCTGATATTCACGATAAACCTGCGCCCTCGCGCGCGGCCATTTGTTTTGCGGCACGTGCAGAAGTAAAGACCGCAGCCCGGACACCGCCGTCCATCATGCCGGTCCACCTGTGAATTGACTGCTCCCAGAACGGAAGGTTCCAGGTGAATCGACCATCTTCAACCATCTTTTCGTAGCTACCCCAAGCGTTTGCAGTGATTCTGTATCCAGCTCGGGCAACCGAGCGAGACTTTGGCTGCTCAGGTAGGACTCGAACCTACAACCCTTCGGTTAACAGCCGAATCGAAATGCCTTTGCCCCCTTTGCCTCTTAATAGGCTTTAAGAGGCTATCTTTGCTTTCTTTCAATTTCCGACGGTTCTGGTAAAAGAACCGGCGCGCTGGATTACACTCGAGCCGCTTTGAGTGCGGCAAGTACACGATCGTCCCGGAAAGGCACCCTGCGGATGCGAACGCCTGTCGCGTCGTGAATTGCATTCGCGATCGCCGCGAGCATGGGTTTGCAGGCCGCTTCCCCGGCTCCATAGGGCGGCAGGTCGGGACGCTTCGGCTTCGGATCACCGTTGACGATTACGACCTCGATCGCGGCCGGAACGTCGGAGTGTTGGAGCGTCGGATGCGACACCCAATCCACACTCGTCACCTTTTCCGTGTCGAACTGCACTTCTTCGTGAATGGCCCGGCTCAGCGAGTGCAGCATTGCGCACTCAACTGTACGCCGCAGACTCTCGGGATTGACAACGAGACCGCAGTCATGACCACACACAAGCCGCTTGGCCCAGACATGGCCGGTCTGGCGGTTGACTTCAACCTCGGCGATTTGCGCAACGACTGTTCGGTGGCGGAACGAATATGCGATGCCACGCCCGGTGAGGAGGTTTCCGCTGCCGACTGATTTCGGCGAAGGACGGGCGTCCCAGCCATAAGCCTCCGCGACGGCCTTGAGTACCGCAATGGAGCGGGCGCGCAGGAACTCATCGTCATCCGTGTTTTCGGCTGTCAGCATCCTCAAGCGGAACTCGAGGGGATCCGCTTTTGCCGCCGCCGCCAATTCGTCGATAAACGACTCCGCGGCAAACGTCGACTGCGGACCATTCGGATCGCGCAGGTTGCCGGTGCGTAGGGGCGTCTCCCACACCATGGGCAGGCTGACGACCTCGCCAACCATCCGGCGATTGGGGATCGCGTACCTTTCGGAAGGCGTGGCGGAACTCCCGCTCGCCGGTTTGCTGAGCCTCGATCCCATGAGTTGTGCGATCAGTACGGTGTCGGGGTCGTTATACCCGACATGGTTGTAGTCGCAGGAGCGGGCGTTGTAATCGTACGCGACCAGCCGCCCATCGGCGTCCAGGCCGCCGCGCACCTTTACCAGGAATGCCGGACTCTTGGTATCCCAGGCGGTCTCCTCATCCCGCATCCACTGCATACGCACCGGGCGCCCGATTTCGCGAGCGATCCACGCCGCCTCACAACCCGCGTCGTCGGCCGCGGTGCGGCCGAAACCCTGCGGGCCCTGCATCCAGACAACGCGGACTTTGTCTCGCGGCATGCCGAGGAATTTGGCGACGCCGTTTCGCATGCCGTAGGACTTCATGTCATTCGAATAGACGGTCATCTGGCCGTTCGACGGGTCGGCCGTGGCATGCGCGCCCGCGAACGCGGTGTGTCCCTGGAAAGGCACTTCGTATTCCGCCTCGATGACCTTTGCCGCGCCCGAAAATGCCGCATCAGGGTCTCCCTCCACGATTGGGCGCGAGGCTGAAGTCGGCGTCGCGGCGCGCATGTATTGAAAGAGATCTTCCGATGAGGGGAACGGAGCGCTTGCCGGTTTGGCCCACGTCGCTTTTAGCTGGCGTGCGGCACGGATGGCCTGTTCTTCGCGTTCGCACACAACGGCGACATAGTTTCCCTTGTTCAGCACCTTGATGAAACCGGGTAAGTCCCGCACCGACGATTCATCGATACCAGTCAGCCTTGCGCACGCGAAAGGAGGTTTGACGTTGCGGGCGTGGACCATCCCCGGCAACTTCACGTCGACGGCCCATTCCAGAGAGCCGTCCACTTTGGCGGGAATGTCGTCACGCTGGAGCGGCTGGCCGGTATATTTCAGTTCCGGCACCGGCTTCACCTTGGCAACACCGGTGACGACGTTGACGTTGGCGCCGGTGAGCGTGACGTTGAACTTCTTTCCCGCGATCAACTCTCCGTAGCTGACGCGTTTGGTGGGGTCGGCCTTGATGGTGATGACGGCGTTGCTGACGGCCAGTTGATCGACCGGCGCTCCCAGGCGCGCCGATCCCATCTCCAGCAGCACCCGGCGGGCTTCCGCGGCCGCGCGCCGCATCGGCCAGGAGTCTCTCTCCATTGCCGTCGACCCACCGGAGCCGCCCTGATTGACCGTGTTGTCCGTGCTGCCCATGATGCAGGTGGTCTGATCGAAGGCGATGTCGAGTTCATCGGACATCAACTGGCGGAAACCTGTTCCTGTGCCTTGGCCGCAGTCTGTTTTGCCGACATAGAATGTCGCGGTATTGTTCTCATGAATGACGATCCACGAGTCGAGTTGGCGAAAATCGGGATCGGGATAAGGACCCGCTGCTTCCGCTGCCCCATTGCTCTGGGCCGCTGCTTTCGCCGTCAAAGCTCCGCCTCCCACGCCGAAACTCACGACCAGTAGGCCCGTGTTCTTGAGAAAGTCCCTTCGATGCGTCCTCAGGACGTCTTCAACCCGTTTGGGAATCCTGGCGGAGGCGTTCATAGGGCGGCCTCCGTTCCCGAAGCCTGCCGGGCTTCCGCCATGGCTTCGGCCGCGCGTTTGATGGCGGCCTGAACGCGGTAATACGTCATGCAGCGGCACAACGTGGCGTTCATGGACTCACGAATCTGCGCGTCGGTCGGATGCGGATTCTTGTCCAGCATCGCCTTCGCCGTCAGGATTTGTCCGTTTTGGCAGAATCCGCACTGCGGAACCTGCTCGTCAATCCAGGCCTCCTGCAGTGGATGCAGCTTGCCGTTCACAGAAAGTCCCTCAAGTGTGGTGATCTCCCCTTGGGCCGCCGATGCGGGCAGGATGCAGGAACGAACCGCGTCGCCGTTGATAATGACTGTGCAAGCCCCGCACTGACCCAGCCCGCAGCCAAACCGAGGGCCCCGCAGGCCAAGATCATTGCGGAGGATGTAGAGAAGCGGTGTGGCAGCGTCGACATCCAGCGTGTGCGTGCCGCCGTTCACCCTAAGTGTGAGTTTGCCCATTCTCCGTGCTCCTTGCCAATTGCTGCGTGCTCTGATGCGACGCATTGACTATTGATGCCCGATTCTCAATCTGGGCTCCGCGAATGGTATTTCCCCTCGGGAAGAGCACGCCATACTCGATCGAGCATCCAGACGGGATTCTGCAGGACGAGCTCGCGCACACCGCGTCCCCGACGTCCGGGGTGTGCTTCAACGCTCGTATTCAAAGAGATCCAGCTT
>CAWEOG010000012.1:0-466806 GCA_963810595.1 Bryobacterales bacterium
TGCCCAGCGGCTTGCCTTCGGCCGAAATCTCCACCACGCCGTGCGCCGGGCCCGGTGAAGTTACCGACATCTCGATAGAGAAATGTTCGCCCGCGAAAGCCTGCATGGGCAGGTTCACGCTATCCAGGCGCAATCCGGGCCGCTTGCGGCCTTCGAGCGAGTAGGTGTCGATGGCCGCGCCGAACTGGCGTGCGTGCCAGGCGGCGCGCGCCAGGCTGCCGGCAGTCTCTTTGCCGTCCGAGATCAGCACCAGGCGCGGAACCAGCCGTTCGGGGAGCACCGCCATGGCTTCGCGCACGGCCTCTTCCAGGTTGGTGGCGCGGCCGGCCGCGCCGGCGGTGTAGCGGAGTTTCCAGCCGTGGTCGAATTCGGCCGGATCGGCCGGGCGGGTGGCCGATGCGAACGGCAGCACCCTGGTCCAATGCCGGCCGGCGGCCGCTTCCACGCGGTTCGCCAACGCCGACTCGCGCGCCAAGTCCTTTTCGGACACGCTGGCCGAGGTGTCGGCCAGGATGCCCACCGCCATTTTCGTCTCATTTACCTGGATGCGCGGCTCCGCCAGCGCCAGCAAAACCGCGAAAAAGCACAGCGCCTTCAGCCACAGGGCGGCGCGGCGCGGGGTACGCCGTGCCTCCCACCAACCCCAGGCCAGTGGCGCCCAAACCAGCAGGAGAATCCAAGCGCGGCCGAAGGTCATGAGACCCTCCGTATCGGTGCGGGCGCCGCCCGCCTGGAGCGGCGTTGGTTCGGACGGGCCCATCGCGGAAGCAGGCGCGTGATGGCTGCCAGCGGGTCGCCCGAGCTGCGCTGCGGCAGCACACCCGGCCGCCGGCCATACAGCATCCAGTCGAGCAGCAGACCCAGAGCGCCGAGCAGGGCCAGCATCTGCCACAGGTCGCGCGATCCGCCGGCGGCCGCGCGATAAACGGGTATGCCCCGTTGAACGGAGGCCGGCGGGTCCCAGACGCGATCCGGCAGCTCAGGCAGTGTTTGCGAGTAAACATACGACTGGCCGCCGGCCTGAATCCGAACCGTGTCCGGCCGGGCGGTGAAGAACCGGAGCGTCTGCCCATCCAGGTCGAACGGAAGGGGCCGGCCGTTTCCCGCGAAAATCCGCACGCCGGACGCATCCACCTTGCGTCCCAGATCCAATTCGGCCTGGCCGGCGGGCGCCACATTGAGCTCGTAGAGTTGAAATGCCTCGGGCGAGACCCAGTGCAGAATGTTGGCAAAAAGCAGGGGCGTAGCCAGGTCGTAGCGCATGGAGGTGGCCAGGGGCTGAAAGCCCACGGCGACGCTCTTGAACGGGTTGTCCCGACTCTCCGGACGGGCCAGAATCACCGGTCCTTGGGCGACGTCCGCCACCGGCACGTCGCCCGCCGCCGGGCGGAACACGCTGGCCTGTTCCAGCTTGACGTCGCGAGTGCGCAGTCCCGCGCCCACCGGGTGTTCCCCATTCCAGCGCTCCAGGGCGGCGTTTTTCACCACCGCCTTGACGGTGAACGGAGTTCCGTTCAAGGGCGGTTCCAGCCAGAGACTGCCGTGGCGCGGCGGGACGGGCGGCGCAAAGCCGTCGAGCACCACCAGGTCGGCATCCACGTCGGGCCGGTAAGCGCTTGGCGCGAAGAACGAAGCGTCCACCCGGCGATTGCCGGCAAACAGCGGGCGCAGCAGGTCCGGCCGCGCCGAGTAAACCGCTACCCGCATGGCTTCGAGAGCCGGAGTCTCCAGGCGTACCCGGTTGTCCCGCGGCAGCGCGTCGTTTTCGAGCAGGCGCACTTCCATCCATCCGGCGGTGACCGCGCGATGCTGGAACGTGACGCTCTGTTCCACCCCGGGGTCGAGCGTCAGCCTGCGGGTTCCGGCGGGCGAGCCGGCGAAGGTCAGCAGGACGGTGGCAGTCTGGCGTGTGCGTCCGGTGTGCAGCAGGCTGACATAGACTTCCCACGTTTCCGGATCGTCCGGCAACCGCCGCAAGCCCACCTTGCGAATGCCGGTGTTTTCCGCTTCGTCCCGCACCGGCAGCCAGTGGACGCCGCGGGCCAGGTCGGCCGCCTTCGGCTCGCTCGCCGAGCGGATGCGCCCGGCGCCGGCGTAGACGATCTCGCCGGAGCCCTTGCCATTCAGTTGCAGGGCGCGGCGAGCGTAGCGCAGGGCGAGTTCGAGGTCGAGCGCGGAAGCTCCCGGCTGCGACGCCAGGATCTGTTTGCGAATGATGTCCAGGTTGCTTTCGAACGCGGTCACCGGCGTGGCGGCACCGTCGGCCCGCACCAACAGGACGCGGTCTCCGGCGGGCAGCGCCGAAACCCAGCGCAAGGCCTGGCGCTTCTCCTCTGCGAGCAGGCTTCCGCCGGGCCCGGCGGCGGCCGCCCAGGACGAGGTATCGAGAAGCAGCACATGGTTGCGCCCGGGAGCGTCGCGCGAGCCCCATCGCAATTGGGCGATGGCCAGCAGCAACAGCAGCATGCTGAGGAGCTGCACCAGCAGCGACCAGGGCTGCCGGATGCGCCGCCGCCGGCGCGTCTCCACCGGCATCTCGGTGACGTTCCAGAAGCGCAGCGAAGAGATCACCACCCGGCGGCGGCTGCGGTCGAGCAGGTACAGCGCCACCACCACGCCCGAGAGCGCGCTGAGCGCCACCAGAAACTCCGCCAGGCTCAGGTTCAACAGGAACATTCAGACTATTCCCTCGGCTCGCGCCAGCGCTCCGAACACCGCATCCTCAAGCGATGTGGCGGTCGAAAGGCCGACGTAACGGCCGCCG
Organism: Bryobacterales bacterium; assembly: GCA_963810595.1. Classification (GTDB taxonomy): domain Bacteria; phylum Acidobacteriota; class Terriglobia; order Bryobacterales; family Bryobacteraceae; genus CAWEOG01. The sequence continues at coordinate 2,765 of CAWEOG010000012.1, forward strand.
TAGCGCAGCGCCAGCATTCGCAGCCTGTGGCCGAATTCGTCGAACGCATGGGTGTAGCGCTGCCGCGCTTCGTCGCCAAAAGAGACCTCGCTCACGGCGCCGGTTTCCGCGTCCACCAGCTCCAGCTCGCCGTCCCACGGAGGCGTGCGATCGGCTTCGGTCCACAAGCGGATGAGCAGCAGCTCGTGTCCGAAATCGCCCAGAAACTGGAGCGGACGCTCGCAATCGTTGTCTTCGAAAAAGTCGGAGAGAATCAGCACCAGGCCGCGCTGCGGATACTCGGAGATGAATTGCCGGGCCACCTGGAGAAAGACGGTCTTCCCGGCCGGCTGGAGACCCGCGAGAAACCGGACCGTGGGGGCCAGGTTATGCCGTCCCCCGCCCGCCACCATGCCCTCCATCAGTTCCCCGTGGAAGGGATGAATGTGAATCATGTCGTGCTGTACCAGGCCGACATAGCTTAGTGCGGCGGCCAGCTTCCGGGCGTAGTCGAATTTCGAAAGGCCCACCGGGGTGGAAGTATCCATCGACATGCTGACGTCCAGCAAAATCCGTATCGGCGTCCGTGGCTCCACCTGGAAGACTTTCAGGAACATCTTCTCCAGCCTCAGGTAGGCGCGCCAGTTCACCGCGCGCAAATCGTCGCCGTGGTGAAAATGGCGGTGGTCCAGGAATTCCTGGCCCGAGCCGGCCAGGCGTGACGGATTATGGCCACCCACAAGCCCGCGGAACGACTTCCGCCAGGAGATGGTCAGCCTCTCCAGCTTTTCGAGAAAATCCCTGTCGATGAGAGGCTGCGGCCGCATTGTTTTGTTCCCTTCCAGCTTCGCGCCCGCCCGATTCCGGATCCCCTTCGCTCCCGCGGCCGGCGAAATCAGCGCGCCGCCGCGCCGGCGCTGGCGACAATCTCGCGCAGCACGGAGTCGGTCGTCTCGCCATCGGCGTGGGCGTCGAAGTTCAGGATAATCCGGTGCCGGAGCACCGGCGTGGCGATGGCCTGAATATCGTCCACGCCCACGTGAAACCGTCCTGCCATCAGCGCCCGCACGCGCGCGCACTCCACCAGCGCCTGGGCGCCCCGCGGCGAGCTGCCGTAACGGATATAGCGGTTGGCCAGCTCATGCGTCTGGCTGCCGCCCGGCTGCGTGGACATCACCAGGTTGACGGCATGATTCTGGACGTGAGGGGCCACCAGAACGTCCCGGCAGATGGAGCGAAGCTCCAGAATCTCGGCGCGGTTCATCACCACCCGCAATTCGTTCTCCTCGCGCTGGATGGTCCGCTCGACAATCCGGTTCAATTCCTCGCGGGTGGGGTAGGTCACCACGATCTTCATCTGGAAGCGGTCGAGCTGGGCTTCCGGCAGCGGGTAGGTGCCTTCCATCTCGATGGGGTTCTGGGTGGCCATCACCAGGAAGGGACGTTCCAGATCGTGGGTGGTGGTGCCGCTGGTGACGGTCCTCTCCTGCATGGCCTCGAGCAGGGCGGATTGCGTCTTGGGGGTGGCGCGATTGATTTCGTCGGCCAGAACCAGATTGGCGAAGACCGGACCCGGCTGGAAACGGAGGTTCTTGGTGCCGCGGTCGTCGACATCCAGGATCATGCTGCCCACAATATCCGCCGGCATCAGGTCGGGCGTGAACTGGATGCGGGAATACTTGAGATGGAGCACCCGGGCGAGAGTCCGCAGAAGCGTGGTCTTGCCCAGGCCGGGGACCCCTTCGAGGAGCACGTGGCCGCCGGCCACCAGGCAAATCAGGACGCCTTCGACCACATCCTCTTGCCCTACGATTACTTTGCCGATTTCGGATTTTACGTCGTCGAGACGGGCGACTGCCTGTTGGAGATCTTGCTCGCTGCGCACACCACTATTGTAAGGCAGGGCCTGGAAGGACGAGGAAACACCTGAAGTGGATAGCATTGGAGCGGCCGGCGCCGCTCCAAAAGTTTACTGCGGTCTGGTCACGATTGGGCGGTGTCGGCGGCCTGTTCGCCGATGGCATTGGCGAAGTGGCCCACGATTTGAGACATTTCATCGAGCAGTGCCCGTGCCTGGTTCGGCGCCGCGGTTTTCACCAGCGCATACCACGCCCGTGTCACCGCGTAGTCGACCATCAACATCCGCTGCTCAACCGAGTAGCCGCCAAACTTCACGTCAGTTGCGTGACGAACCAGGGAGGTCAGCAGCCGGTAGTCTCTTTCAAGCATCGCTACCAGCCGATCCATTTCCGCCGCCTTCGCGCACGACTCCAGGTTCCGGCGCACCTCCAGGTAACCCAAATGGTTGGCTTCGGCAACCTCGACTTCGTAGTTGCGAAGCGTTTGCGCCTGGAGAATCAGCAGACAAGTGTAACGGAACCAGTAAACGAAGAGGCCCGCGGAGATGAGGCAAATGAGTATGCTCACCACCATGGCGTTACCCTCTTTGAAGCGTTTCTCATACCTGTCCTTCGCACTATCCGGACACACCCTTCATGGGTCTGTGACAAAAGAATATCATCGCCCTCGGAAAGCGGCAAGGATTACTGCACGGCCTCAGTATGTTTTAAGCCCCAACTAAGGGACTCACCTTAGGCCACCCCGGCTCCCTCGCCATGGCTTGCGCAGATGGACCACATGAATCTGTCTGCAACCATCTCATCGGCGGCCGTGCAACCTACTTTAGGACCATGTCGCCCGGAGTCAGTTCGTGTTGTTCGCAGAATTGCCGGTACAGCGAACCGTAGCTCAGCGTCACGTAATCCCGCCGGTGGAATCCCAGCTCCGCCGCGGTACGGTCGATCCAGGCCGGCGGCCCCTCCAGTTCCAGCCAGACGCCGATGGGTGTTTCGTCCAGCATGATCAGTCCCTGGCGGTCGGCGGCGGCGAACTCGGTGCGGTACTTTTCGTAACGGAACACCGGTTCGAAGCCCAGCCGTTCGAAGATTACCGAGGCCGCGGCCGGGTCCGAGAGCGTAATTTCGAGCTCTTCCCGCGACTTGTGAGGGCCGGCCGCCGGGGCGCCTTTGAAAGTCAGGATACATTCGGCGCCCACCTGCCGGAGCCGCAGCAGGTGTTGCCGTGCGAGCAGCCGGCGGTCGGCGGTATCGAAGACGAGGTTGGCCTCGAACACCCGCCGGCGGACGACTCGAAAGCCATTGCGCCGCAGCAGCCGCCGGGTGGCAGCCGCCTCGGGCACCGCCAGTTTGATCTCGATTTCGCGCGAGCCGGATTTCGCCGCCATAAGCCGCCGGCTTCAGAATACCAAAGCGTGCACGAAAGTGGACGCCAACGCAATTCATCCGCAAAGCTGTCGGAATCCGGGCGTATTGTTACGCAATCGAGATTTCAAGCCAGTCGGTTCGAGGTAGAAGACTTCGCTGAGTGACTTTGCAGGAATATGAAATTCCATGGCGGCCAGGTGGAAGAGGTGTACACTAGCTAGCAGCCAGAGGGCTGCGAAACCGGCACACGGGTGCCGGTTTTTGAGCGTGGCTAGGCGAACGTGATACGCCGGTGTCATGGCAGACCGATTCGTGCACTGGCAAGTTTGGAGGTATTGTAATGAAGGCTCTAGAGCGCCCGCCTAAGTCGGTTGCGAAGGCGCTGGAACGCGCGCTGCGAACCGCGGGTACGCTGTTCGTTGCGGCGGCCGCGGCCCTGGCGCAATCCGCGCCCGCAAAGTCCGCGAGTGTTCAGCCGGCGCCGGATTTGACACGGCAGCCGACGCTTTTCATCGTCGGGTATGCGCACCTGGACACCGAGTGGCGCTGGGAATATCCGCAGGTTATTCAGGAATATCTCCCCAAGACGATGCGCAATAATTTCGCGCTGTTCGAAAAATACCCTCACTATATCTTCAATTTTACCGGCTCCAACCGCTACATGATGATGAAGGAGTATTACCCGGACGACTACGCCAGGCTCAAACATTACGTCGAGCTTGGCCGCTGGTTCCCGGCCGGCTCCTCGGTGGAGGAAAACGACGTGAATACGCCTTCCCCCGAGTCCATCATCCGGCAGGTCCTGTACGGCAACACGTTCTTCCGGCACGAGTTCGGGAAGGCCAGCGAGGAATTCATGCTGCCGGATTGCTTCGGCTTTCCCGCCTCGCTGCCCAGCATCCTTGCCCATGCCGGCGTCAAAGGCTTTTCCACCCAGAAACTGACCTGGCAATCGGCGACCAAGGTGGGGGGCCCCGACTCGTCCGAACATACGCCCGAGGGCATTCCCTTCAACGTGGGGCTCTGGACCGGACCCGACGGCAAAAGCGTGATCGCCGCGCTCGATCCCGGCGATTACACAGGCCAGGTGTATTCCGACCTCAGCAAGGACAACGTTCCGCCAACTTCGGTTGGTGGAGACAGGAGCTACGTTTGGGACTGGCCCGACCGCGTGAACCGGAACGGGAAGGTGAGCGGCATCTATACCGATTATCACTACGTGGGCACCGGCGACATCGGCGGCTCGCCGAATGAAGATACGGTAAAGCTGATGGAGGCTATTGAGACGAAAGGCGTCGCCGGGATCCCCGCTCCTCCACGGCGCGGCCGGTCCGGGCCGCAGCCGCCTCCACCGGCGTCGCCGCCCAGGCGTGTGGGCGATGGTCCGCTGCAGGTGGTCTGGTCGGACGCCGACGCGATGTTTCGAGACATCAAGCCCAGCCAGATGGCCCGACTGCCTCGTTATCAAGGCGATCTCGAGTTAATCCACCACTCGGCGGGCTCGATCACCTCCCAGACGTATCACAAGCGCTGGAACCGGCATAACGAAATCCTTGCGAATGCCGCCGAGGAAACCTCGGTTGCGGCGGCGTGGCTGGGAGGCCGGACCTACCCTCTCGATCGGCTGAATCACGCCTGGAGACTGGTGATGGGCGGGCAATTCCACGACATCATGGCGGGTACCTCGACGCCCCAGTCCTATATCTATAGCTGGAACGACGACGTGCTCGCGATGAACCAGTTCGCCTCCGTCATCACCAGCGCGACGGACGCAGTGGCGTCGGCTCTCGACACCCGAGGCGGCGGCACCCCCATCGTGGTCTTCAACTGCCTGAACACCGCGCGACAGGACGTCGTGGAAGCCGATGTTTCCTTTCCGGACGGCGCGCCGGCGGCGGTTCGCGTCACCGGACCGGACGGCAAGGAAGTGCCCGCCCAGCTTGACGGCGTGGCAAACGGCGTCGCGAAGGTCTTGTTTTTGGCCGACGTCCCCCCGGTGGGCTTTGCGGTCTACGATGTCCAGCCGACGGCGTCGGGGCCGGCCGCGTCTTCTCCGCTTCACGTAACCGAGTATTCGCTTGAAAACGCCCGCTACCGCGTCAGGATCGATGCCAACGGCGACGTTTCCAGCGTCTTCGACAAGACGCTCGGCCGGGAGCTTCTCTCCGGTCCGATTCGCCTGGCCATCTTGACGGACAATCCGGAAGAATGGCCGGCGTGGAACATGGACTTCGAGGACGAGCAGCGGACGCCGCGGACTTACGTCGGCGGGCCGGTGACGATTCGCGTGGCCGAGAACGGTCCCGTTCGCGTTGCCCTGGAAATCACTCGCGAAGCCGAGCACTCGAAGTTCGTGGGGACGGTCCGGCTCTCCGCGGGTGACGCCGGCAATCGGGTGGAATTCACCGACTCCATCGATTGGATGGCCAAGGCGGCCAACCTGAAAGTTGTGTTCCCGCTCAGCGCCGCCAACGAGAAGGCGACTTACAACTGGGGCATCGGCACCATCCAGCGCCCCAACGAGAACCCGGACCAATTCGAAGTCGCAACTCACCGTTGGGTTGACCTGACCGATCGAGGCGGCGCCTACGGGGTGACGCTGCTCACCAACGACAAGCTTGGATCGGACAAGCCCGCCGACAACACGTTGCGCCTGACGCTGATCCGCACGCCGGGGACGCGCGGCGGCTATCCCGACCAGGCGACACAGGACTGGGGGCACCACGAAATCCTGTTCGGCTTTGCCGCCCACGCGGGAGACTGGCGCCAGGGGCAAACCGACTGGCAGGCGTACCGCCTGGACGAGCCGCTGATGGTGTTCGAGAGCTCGAAGCACGCGGGGTTCCTGGGTAAGACGTTTTCGCTGCTCAAGGTTTCGAACAGCCGCATCCGCCTGATGGCCCTGAAGAAGGCGGAGGAGAGCGATGAAGTGATCGTGCGGCTGGTCGAAACCAGTGGCAAGGCGGAGCCGGACGTACACATCTCTTTCGCGGCCCCGGTTGTGGCCGCCCGCGAAGTCAACGGTCAGGAGCAGCCAGTCGGTCAGGCTACTGTGAACAACGGCGAGCTGGTAACGTCTTTCAGCGCGTATCAGCCGCGCTCGTTCGCGGTGAAACTGGCGCCGCCGGGCAGCAGGGTGGCCGGGCCGGTGTCGCAACCGGTTGCACTCGCCTACGACGCCTCGGTATCGACGCGTGATGGCAAACCGGGCGAAGGCTGTTTCGATTGCGATCCGAACAATCAGACAGCGAAGCAGGGGAAGGCGCTGCCGGCCGAGATGCTGCCCGCGGAGATCTCCTATGCCGGAATTCACTTCCAACTTTCTCCGGGAGGGACGGGGAAGCCGAACGCCGTGACGGCACGGGGCCAAACAATTCACCTGCCGGCTGGCGCATTCAACCGGCTTTACATTCTTGCGGCGGCGTATGACGGCGATCAGAAAGCCACCTTCCAGGTTGGCGGCAAACCCATCGACCTCACCATCGAGGACTGGGGCGGCTACATCGGACAGTGGGACTACCGGACCTGGGAAACGAGACAAGTGGAGGTGCCAGAGCCTCCCGAACCCGCAGCCGGGGACCAGTCCGCTCAGGCCCAAAGAGCGCGCCGGATGCGCGCCATGATCAAGGAGCGCGGGCCCATCTACCGGACGGAACCGGTGTGCACGGGCCTCAATCCCGGCTACATCAAGCGGGCGCCGGTGGCGTGGTTCGCGTCGCACGACCACGCGGCCGACGGCTCGAACGAACCGTATTCGTACGCTTATCTGTTCGCCGGCGAAGTCGATCTGCCGGCCGGGGCGTCAACGTTGACCCTGCCGAATAACGATCGAATCCGGATACTGGCCGTCACGGTGGCGAATGAATCCGGAGAAGTACACGCCGCGCACCCGCTCTACGATACGTTGGCGCGCGATCCGAAGGCGGTTACAGCCCTGCAGGAGAATTTCCCGGAACAGTGACTGGCAGCTTGGGTCGCGTTGATGGGCATAGCTTTTCTCGACTCGTTCGGTGACCTGCCCGATACGCTGACCCGAACCGTGCCTGGGGCTACGTTGATTGGCGAAATCTGTTGTCCAGAGCGATGCGCCCGACTATTTCTTCGGCTCCACCTTGGCCTCGAACGTAGCGGTGTATTCGTATTTTTGGTCATCGAACGATTCCTGAACGCTGCGCGTTTGGACCTTGCCGGAAATAGCCTGGCCTTCTTGTTTGCCTTCGAACACGTGCTCCGTGGAACCCCCGGAAGGCGGGACACGGAACGCGTTGTGGCCGATCAGGAAATTGATGATCTGCCCTTTTGCATTGATGGTCTCACGGATAAAACAGAGCTTCCCCGCGGCAGCCAGGCGGCGCAGGGCGAATTCATCGCGTTGCTCGGCGGCGGCCACGGGCCGGTCGGTCAGAAGAACAATCGTGTCGTCCTTCGTCTTGTCAAAGAAACCTTCCTTGTGCCAGGCGTAAACCTGGGTGAGCGACGTTGGCTTGCCCTCGACGGTAAGAGTCCCGGAAACGGGCGACTGGGCGAAAGCGGTGAGACCCCAAAGGGTAAGAGGCAGCAGCATGAGTATTCGCTTCATTGGATTCCTCCGACTTTCAGGCACCCTGGTAAGTAAGGGCCCCAAACAGTCTACCACCCGCTTGAGTCGTGGTCTGAATACCGCTCGCCGCGGGATCGCGAAGCCTCCCAAAGGCAGGAGAAATCGGCCCCGCGCCACCTTCTCAGAGATATAATTCGGACTTATCACGAAGCCAGACTGGCTTGGTTGGGCCTGGAGGGCACATGGCTGTTGTCTTAAAGTATGTATTGCTGGCCGTGTTAGTTGCCGGAGCTCTCTTTCACCTGGAAGCCGGCGCGCGCACCGCCGCCGTCAACTTCCATCGCCTGAAGTTTTGGAAGCGCTTTCCGGCGACTGTCCGCGCAGCTAACGACCCGGCGGTCGTCGAGGTGCTGGTGGGGAGCGGGCCGGAGGAATCCATCCTCAAGATCCCGCGGACACACGACGCCGGCTACCGGGTTCCGTCCAAGGTGACGGTGATCGAAAATCCGGATAACCCGGAAGAGCGGCGGCTGACGGGCATCTTCGACCTGTGGAATCAAACGCTGGTGGCCGCCATCTTCGGCCTGGCGCTGCTTGCCGCGGCATGGCTGGTGTGGGGCACGAGTTGGGGCGCCACCGTGCAGTGGAGCGAGGGCGCCTGGAAGACCACGCCGCCGGCGCTGGCGGAGTCGGTGCCCGAGTTCGAAGTCCTTGAGCCGCGCGAATCCTGGAAGGCGAACCTGCTTTGGGGCGCCGTGTTCGGCCTGGTCATGGGCATCCCGCCGTTCTTCGTTCGCGGAATCTGGAAACCGTGGCCCGCCATCGTAGCAGTGGCTGGAGTAGGGTTTTTCCTGTGGATGGCCCAAAACTCCGTGCTGAATTATTCGCGGACCGTGCGCCTGTCTCCCGCCGGGCTCGAAGAGCGTTCTTTCTACGGAGCGCGGCGGATACCGTGGGGGGAACTCGGAGGACTGGAGTATCAGGACGTCCACAAGTGGCTTCAGAATCTGAATGGTGCCGGCCGCAGGCAGACACGAAGGTTGTCGACTCTCGGGAGCATCGATGTCTGGGTGGTGAGAGACCGCGAGGGCAGGTGGGTGTTTTCACTGCCGGCGAAGATGACGCCAGCCGACGCCTTCCAGGCGATGCGCGAAGAGATCCAAAGACGAACGTCGGCCCGCTGAGGGCCCGGGCCAGCGATCCAACCCAGTGAGCGAAACAGGCAGCCGAAACAGAGTATTCCAAAAGTGAACTCTCCGGCCGGCGTCCAACGAAGCAGCGACGGAGCGGACCGTCCTGATTGTGTTCCGCTTCAGGCGGAAATGGAGAAGGCGTTCCCCCGTTAAGGTAAAGGAGAGTACGCATGAAGAAGCAACGGAAGCACTACACGCCGGAAGAGAAGGTCGCCATCCTGAGGCGACATCTACTTGAGAAGGAACCTACCTCGAAGCTTTGCGACGAATTTGGCGTGCGGCCCACAGTCTTCCACCGCTGGCAAAAGGAGTTCTTCGAGAACGGGGCGGCTGCCTTTGAGCAGAAATCGCGACCGAACCACTCCGCCGACCAGGAGCGGATCGGATACCTGGAGAAGAAGATCCAGACCAAGGACAAGGTCTTGGCCGAGCTGATGGCCGAGCATGTGGCCCTAAAAAAAACACTTGGAGAGCCCTGACCGGGGTTTGGGCCGGGCGGTTCAATGGGTGGCTTGACATCACCGCCAGCAAGTTCTACGACTGGCGGGAACGTTACGGCCAGGTGAACGAGCACAACGGTTGGGTTCCTCGGGATTTCTGGCTGGAGGAGTGGGAGAAGCAGGCCATCGTCGGGTTCCGTCTGAAGAACCCGTTGGAAGGGTACCGGCGGCTAACGTTCATGATGCTCGATGCCGACATCGTGGCGGTCAGTCCGTCCAGCGTATGGCGGGTGCTCAGCCAGGCCGGGCTGTTGTCGAGGTGGAACGGCAAGCCGTCGAGGACCGTAGGCGAGCAGGGTTGCCAAGAGTGCACGCTCGCGCTTACCCTTCAGCGTTTGAGAGACAGGCGCGTTCCAGAACCGCTGCCGGAACTGCTTCGATATTCAGAGCGACCTTCGTATCGCCGGCAACCCCGAGGCGTTCCCTGAGGATCCTGCTGTCCAGAAAACCCGTCATGCGGCCCGAACGACACTGGAGGCTCCACTCGAGCCGGACGTGGTACGATTGCCGGTGCTGGGCTGGGCTTGGGCGCACGAGCGGACGCTATTGCCGTGACTGCCGTGTCGCACTCGGAGGAATGATGGGAGCGGATGGGGCGCCAAAACTCCTGCGCGTATTGTCGAAGTGGGACTTGCTCGCCTACGGGATTAACCAGGTCATCGGCGCAGGCATTTTCCTGTTGCCTGCCACCATTGCCATCCAGATCGGCAACTGGAGTCCGCTCGCCTTCATTGCCGGGGGCTTCGCCTCGCTCACTTCGGCGCTGTGTTTTGCCGAGGTAGGCAGCCGATTCGACGGTACGGGTGGCTCATACTTGTACGTTCACGCCGCCTACGGCCGTTTCGCAGCCTTCGAGATCGGGTGGATTCAGTGGTTTGTCCGGGTGTCCAGCGAGGCTGCCATCGTCATCGCGACTACGCTCGCGCTCGGCTTCTTCTGGCCCGCCATCCAGACCGGAACGCCGCGCGCCGTCTGTATCGCCTCGATCACACTTGGGCTGGGGTTCATCACCGTAGTGGGCATCCGCCAGAGCGCCTGGCTCATCAACACGCTGACAATCGGCAAGCTTCTGCCCCTGGCGATCTTCATCGCGATCGGCGTGTTCCACGCAAATTGGAGTGGGCTGGCGCCGCTACCGCCCGTTTCCCCCGGCCAGGCCTTCACGGCCGCCCTCCTGCTCGTGTTCGCTTTCGGCGGGTTCGACACGATTTCGGTCCCCGCCGGCGAAGCCCGCAATCCGCGCCACGATCTGCCCTTTGCCTTCGTCGGCACGAACGGGCGCCAGGCGCTCATCGGCTCCGGCGCCCTCTTGTTTGGAACCCTTCTGTTCTTCCTCCACGATCGGTTCGGCCGCGGCGGCCGGGGGCAGCCGAGTCAACCGAGGCAACTGTGAACACCGACATACGCTGACGGCCGGCCGGAATGACGAGGACGATCCGGGCAAGCTGCTATGCTTCGTCGTGAGCATTCCAGTATGCGCCGTGAAGGCCGGCTCCGGTACGCGCGTGAACGCCGTCCCCTTGACGAGCGACGGCGGCTAAAGGAGGCAACGTGAGTCGCATCTTCCCATTCGCCATGAGAAGTGTGGCTCAACAGGCAGTTGCAGAGCCTTCTCCGCGGCGGCTGGTTGGCCGGTCAAACCAGTTGTAGTTGCAGCCTCTGCGCCTTCCGTCAGCGGCCACCGCTTCCGGCGGTGCAAGCTAGCCCTCCGGGAATTGGAGTTGTACTCGCTAACGGGGCGCGCCTGCTCTCCATTTCACGCTGAACCAGCCACATTGGCCCATCTCGCCAACTGCCTGATTCCGGATGACCACCTGGAGCTTGGACCGTGAGAATTCTAAAATTCCAGTTTAGAATTCTCAAAACCAGATCCGGCCTGCTCAGGCCATTACCGCGGCGAAGGCTTGTTTGAACTTTTCCATTTCTTCCTTGGTTCCGACGGTGACGCGGCACCAGGTCGGCCAGGCCGGCCACACCCTTCCGATGAAGACCCTTCGCTCCGCCAGGGCGGATACTACCTCTCTGGCCGGACGCCGCACGTTCACCATGAACTTGTTGTCCACCGAGGGCGTGGCCTTGTAGTCTTTCTTGTCCAGCCACTCCAGCACGTCTTCGCGGATGCGGCGCGCGTAGGCCGCGCGCTCGGCGACCAACGTCTTCGAACGCAGGCTGGCAGTGCCGCCCGCCATCGCCGTCACGGGCATGAAGCCGCCGCCGTAGCCTCGTATTTTGGCGATCAGGTCGGGACGGCCGAAGGCCGCTCCGGCGCGCAGCCCGGCCATGCCGTAAATCTTCGAAAACGTGCGCAAAACGATGACATCCTTATCCTGCTTCACGAAACGCATGCCCGACTGGCCGGCGGCGAATTCCCTGGTGAAGTGGATGTACGCTTCATCGAGCAGAATGACGGAACCGGCCGGCTTATGTTCGACGATCCAGTCGATGTCGGCTGCGGGCGTCATGGTTCCGGTGGGGTTGTTCGGATTGCAGACGTAGATGACGCCGGCGTTCGCGGCGGCGGCAGCCATGGCCTTCACGTCGTGCGCGTAGTCGGCGCGCAGCGGTACGCCGATGGCCCGGGCCCCGATAAAGCGGGCCGCCCCGCCGCCTGCCTCGTAGCCGGGGTTGGCGAAAACGTAGGGCCGCTGGGGTCCGCTGAACGCCACCACCACGCGCGCCAAAGGATCGCTCGAGCCGGCCGAAACCATCACCCGATCGGGCGATAGGCCTTCACTCTCTGCCAGCGTCCGCCCGAACTCAATGGTGACGCCCTGCAGGTAGCGGCCGCCGTGGGCGACGATGGCGCGCATGGCGTCGGCGGCTTCCGGCGCCGGCCCCAGCGGGTTTTCGTTGGCGTTCAGCAGAACGTCGCCTTCGCTGGCCCCGCGAACGTAGGAGAGCTGGGCGAGCGATGCTTCGGTGTAAAAGGGCAGCGCCGCACCGGCTCCCAACAAGCTGGCGATGCGGGCGAAATGCCGGCGGCTGTAGCCGCGGCCGAGAAGATCGTGCTGCTGCTCGCGAGTCAACATCGAAGGATTCCTCCTTGCCGTTCGCTCCCAGTCGGGGATGTACAGATAATTATAAGGCGGCCGCGGGAAATTGAAAGAGCGCCGCCGAAGAAACCGATTGATTGGCGCCGGTTGCCGCGTGGGCCGCTTTCCGCGATGCTGTTAAGGGAATCCCGAACATTCAAATGACGTCCGAGCCGTCCACGCCGCTCATGCGGCAATACCACGCCGTGAAACAGCAGACTCCGAATGCGTTGTTGTTTTTCCGCCTGGGCGATTTTTTCGAGATGTTCTTCGAAGATGCCGTCACGGCATCGCGCGAGCTGGAAATCACTCTCACCAGCCGCAACAAGGAGAAGGGCGAGCCCATCCCCATGTGCGGCGTTCCGGCACACTCCGCGGAAAACTATATTGCGCGCCTGCTCCAGAAGGGCTACCGGGTGGCGATCTGCGACCAGGTGGAGGATCCCAAGACCACCAAGCAACTGGTGAAGCGCGAAATCACGCGCATCGTCACGCCCGGCACCACTACAGAGGCATCCGTGCTGCGTGCGGGAGAGAACAACTACCTGGCGGCCATGTTGCGGCGGGAGGGACGCGCCGGGGTCGCCTATGCCGATATCACTACGGGCGAGTTCCGTGCGACCGAGATTGATGCTTCGGAAGTAACGGCACTGTTGGAGCAGTTGAATGTGAAGGAACTGCTGGCGCCCGACAACAGTCCGCCGGCTGCCGGTGAAAGCGCCGGCCGCTGGCTGCGTACGGAAGTGGAGGCGTGGACCTTCGCCTCCGACTACGCGGAGCGGTCGCTGCTCGATCACTTCCACTTGCACTCGCTCGACGGGTGCGGTTTGAGCGGACACACCTTGGCTGTCTGTGCCGCGGGAGCGTTGCTGCAATACGCGCGGGAAACGCAGCGCGGCGCGGTCGACCACCTCGAGCCGCCCACCTTCTTCGACCGCGGGGAAGCCATGGTGCTCGACGTGGTAACCGTGCGCAATCTGGAGCTTGTGGAGCCGCTATTCGCCTCCGACGCCGGCGGCGCGCGCGAAGCCACGCTGCTGAACGTCATCAACTTGACTTCCACCGGCATGGGCGCGCGCCTATTGCGCAGACGCCTGTTGAGACCGTCGATGGACCGCGCGGAAATCGAGGCGCGGTTGGACGCCGCGGAGGAGCTGCTGCAGGCGACCATCCTGCGGTCGCAGCTCCGGAATGCCCTCAAAGAAGTAGGAGACCTCGAGCGCCTGCTGGCGAAGATAACGATTGGCAACGCCACACCGCGCGAATTGCTGGCGCTGGGCCGGTCTCTGGATAAGCTTCCCAGAATAAGGACCGCTCTGAGTGCGGTGACGAGCGAGCGGATGCGCGCGTTGCGGGAAGGGCTGGATGAAGTTCCCGAGGTGCGCGACCGCATCCTGGCCGGAATATCCGACGAGCCACCGGTGAACTTGAACGACGGGGGAGTGATTCGCGAAGGCTTTCACGAGGAGCTGGATGAGTTGCGCGCGCTCAACCGGAACAGCAAGCAGATCATCGCCGGCATAGAAATGCGTGAACGCGCTCGCACGGGTATTCAGAGCCTGAAGGTGCGGTTCAATAACGTCTTCGGCTACTACATTGAAGTTTCCAAGGCGAACCTCCATCTGGCGCCCGACGACTACCAGCGAAAGCAGACTCTGGTGAACGCCGAGCGGTTCATCACGCCGGAGTTAAAGGAACTCGAAACCAAGATTCTGGAAGCCGAGGAACGCATTCTCAACATCGAGCGGGAGCAGTTCGCCGGAGCATTCGCCTGTTCGCCGCGGCTCAGGCCGCTCGCATCAAGGCGACGGCGGCGGCCGTGGCGGAACTCGACGTGAGTTGTTGTCTGGCGGAGGTGGCTGCTCAGCAGCGCTGGGTGCGGCCACATTTTTCCGAGTCCGAGGAGATGCGGATCGCCGCCGGCCGGCACCCGGTGGTGGAACGGATTCTGGAGCGCGAGGGCGCACGGTTCATCGTGAACGACCTGTACTTGAATCCGGCCGATCGCTTCATCGCAGTCATCACCGGGCCGAACATGGGCGGCAAGTCCACCTACCTGCGGCAGTCGGCGCTCATTGTGGTGCTGGCGCAGATGGGCAGCTTCGTTCCCGCCGGAGAGGCCGCTGCTGCCAATTGTCGACCGTGTCTTCACGCGCATCGGCGCTTCGGACAACCTGGCGCGCGGGCGCTCGACGTTCATGGTGGAGATGACCGAGACGGCGGTTATCCTGAACACCGCTACCGAAGACAGCCTCATCGTTTTGGATGAAGTCGGGCGGGGCACCTCGACATACGATGGGCTGGCCTTGGCGTGGGCGGTGGTGGAGTGCATCCACCAGCGCGTTGGCGCAAAGACGCTGTTTGCCACGCACTATCACGAGCTCACCGAACTGGAGGAGCACCTGCCGGGCGTCCGCAACCTGCACGTATCGGTGAAGGAATCCGGAGACAACGTCATCTTCCTTCGCAAGGTGGAGCCCGGTCGCGGCCGATCGGAGCTATGGCATTGAGGTGGCGCGCCTGGCGGGACTGCCGGGCGCCGTGATCGAACGCGCCCGGGAAATCCTTACGCATCATGAGAGATCCGAGCATGAGGTGACCGAGGAGCTTGCGCCACGGCGCAAGGACCGCGCCTCTCCCTTGCAAGTGCAACTTTTCGAGCCGGTGGGCTACCAGATCGCCGACCGCGTCCGCGGCCTCAACCTCGATGAGCTAAAACCCATCGAAGCGCTGAAACTGCTGGCCGAACTTGCAGAACGAATTGAAACGAAAATAGATAGTTTTACTAATTGTTTAAGGCTAGTATGTCTAATACTACGTCAACCCCCCTTTTCCGTAACGATTCTGTAACGCTTCTGCCATCGGCTTTTGCATGAATTCTGGTAATTTTGATGCGAAGGGGTTCTCCATGAAAAATCTGAAGGCTCTATTGCTGTGCGCGGTTGTTGCCGTGCCGGGTTATGCGCAGTTGCTCACCGGGCGCATTTCCGGCACTGTTATTGACGCATCCAGCGCGGTCGTTTCGGGGGCACACGTCGAAGCGCTCAATGCGGATACCAACCTGAAGTTAAGCACCATCACGTCAAGCAACGGCATCTACCAGTTCGCCAACGTGCCGATCGGAACTTACAAGGTAACCGTGGAACAGACGGGTTTTCAACGCCAGGTTTTTACCGCGATTTCGGTGTCGGCCAACCGCACCACCACCGTCGACGCGAAGCTGGCGGTGGCGACGGTGGCATCGGAGGTAAACGTCACCGCGGAGACGCCGCTGGTGAATCAGTCGCGACGCGACTATCGGATACGTTCTCGATTCGAACACCATTGAAAGCACTCCGCTCGGCACCGGCAGCTTCACCCAACTCGCCATTCTGAGCCCCGGGGTGAACGCCGAATTTCTGGCCGGCTCGGGAACCAACACCGGCCTGGGCAATCAGAACATCTGGGCCAACGGCCAGCGCGACACCAGCAACAGTTTCACGCTGAACGCGGTGAGCGGCAACAATCTGTTTAACGGTAAGTCTTCGAGCCAGGTCGCCGAAAACCGCTTCCTGTTGAACACCGGGCAGAACTCGCTGCAGCATGCCGGGGGCGACACCCAGACCAGCACTTCGGTCTACGATGCCATCGGCCAGGGAATGCCCACTCCGGCCCAGGAAACGCTGCAGGAAGTCCGAGTCAACGCCGCCCAATACGATGCCTCGCAGGGAGGCAGCTCCGGGGCGCAGATCGCGCTGATCACCCGCTCGGGCACCAACGCGTTTCACGGCCAGGCGTACGAGTACTTTCAGAACAATGCCATGAACGCGGCGCCGTTTTTCCGCAATGCGGATTCGGCCATCCCGCTTTCCGACAAGGTCCCGTCGCTGCACTACAATCGCTTCGGCGTTACGCTGGGCGGGCCGGTCATCAAAGACAAGGTGTTCTTCTTCGGGTCGTATCAGGGCGTTCGCGACCACGACTCCATCGGGAGCAGCTCGCTAACAACCGTACCCCAGCACCTTACCGACGATCGCAGCGCCGCCGCGATTGCCGAAGTAGTCCAGCAGGACTTCGGCAAGACGTTGGCACCGAGCGATGTGAATCCGGCGGCTCTGAAACTGCTCAACTACAAGGTGAACGGGCAATACCTGATTCCGACTCCGACGGTGACCGACCCGGCGACCGCCGGCAAGCTCGGCTACAACGCGCTGGTGGCCGGTGTCCCCACGACGTTTAAGTCCGACCAGATGAATGGGAACGTCGATTGGAACCCCAGCGATAAAGACCGGTTCTCCGGAAAGTATTTCTACAGCAACAATCCCGGCACCAATCCCTTCGCGCAAAGCTCGAGCCTCGGATTCGGCCAGACGCTGGAGGCCGGCAGCCAGGTGGCGTCCCTGGACAACACCTATGTGGTGACCCCGAACCTGGTTTGGGAACAACGCCTCGGGTTCTCGCGGCAGCGGGCGTTCGCTACCATGGACCAGGCGCTCACCCCGGCCGACGCCGGCATCGACATCTTCGGCCTCACCCGGTTTCCGAGCCTGACTATTTACCAGGCCGACGGCTCGCTGCGCAAGAGCTTTGTCATTGGCCCCAAGAACAATTTCGGCAACGCCGGCGTTTACCAGAACCGCGCGACATGGGGCACCAGCGCCACCTGGACCACCGGCCGACATAACCTCACGTTCGGCTTCCA
Source organism: Bryobacterales bacterium (assembly GCA_963810595.1). Classification (GTDB taxonomy): domain Bacteria; phylum Acidobacteriota; class Terriglobia; order Bryobacterales; family Bryobacteraceae; genus CAWEOG01. The sequence goes on from CAWEOG010000012.1 coordinate 19,914, forward strand.
GATGGACTACGTTCAGTTGAACGTGGTCAACCTGAACAACCAGGTGGCGTCCATCGAGTCGCAAACCTTCGCCGATTTCGCCGCGGGTACTCCGCTGAATCAGCAGTACTCGTTCTATTTCAACGGCGCCAGCAATCGCTACTACCGGGCCTGGCAGTCGGGCGCTTACATCAACGACAACTACAAGCTGAAGAGCAACCTGACGTTGAATCTCGGCCTGCGCTGGGACTACAACGGGCCGTTCGCCGAAAAGTACGGCCGTCTGGCCAACTTCTTCCCCGACAAATACCAGTACGACGCGGCCACCGACACGATAACCAGCGCTGGGGTTCTTGTCGCCGCCAACAACGCGACGCTCGGAACCTCGGGCACGCCGGATTCCACTATCAATGGACGTCAGTGGGGCTTCGCTCCACGCCTTGGCATCGCCTGGAGCCCGACTGCGGTCAAAAACCTGACCGTTCGCGCGGGCTTTGGTTTGTTCTATGACCGCGGCGAGTTCTTCACTTACCTGTCGCCGGGCGCCGGACGCGGCTTCAGCGGCCCATTCGGAGTCACGCTGCAGTTGCCCTTCACGGCACAAATCGGAGCCAGCTCCACCGGCACCCTCGACAGCCCGTTCGGCTCCCAGCCGCCTCCGCCGCCAAGCAACGCGAACGCCATCACCGAGCTGCTGCCCAACATGGCGCAGCTCTCGAAAGGCGCCGCGCCTTACCTGTTCGGCGGCTACGACCCGAGCAACGTGTTGCCGTACACGGAAACCTGGAACGTCGATCTCCAGTACCAGTTCGCCAATAGCTGGCTGATGAGCCTGGGCTACGTCGGCAACCACGGCGTCCACCAGATTCTGCCGATGCCTTTCAACCAGCCCGGCCTGGCCAGCGCCAGCAACCCGATCAACGGCCAGACGGTTTCCTACGGCTTCAACATGACGCCGGACGAAACCATCTCGACTTACGAGGGCGGCAACAGCGATCTGCGCGTTCCCTATATCGGCTACAGCTCGAACTCGGTACTGTATGAGTCGAACGGAATCTCCACTTACAACGCCCTGCAGGTGGGCATGCGCAAGCGCCTCAGTCCTACGGTCTGCAGCTTACCGCGTCTTACACCTGGTCGCACGCGCTGGACGAGCAGAGCGCCCTGGGCCTGTTCTTCAACGGGAACAACCCGCTGAATCCACACGACTCTTACGGCAACGCCAGCTTCGACCGCACGCACGTGCTCATCCTGAGCTACCTCTACGAGCTGCCGAAGCCGGTCAAGAGCTGACGCGATTCTCGGGCGGCTGGTGAATGGCTGGCAACTGAACGGCCTGACGACGTTCCAGAGCGGCCAGCCCTTCAACATGTACGACTATTCGGGCGCGGTGGCCGGTGCGTATTACGGAAACACCATCAACGTCGCCGACCCCCTGATCGGCTTCCAGCCCGGCGTCACCTACGGCCAGTTGCTGTTACAAGGGACCAGAGGCATCGATCCCAACCAACCGTACCTGGATGTAACCAAACTCTACATTCCCACCATCGCGCCGGGCACCAGCGGCGTACCCGCTTGCTCCACCGTCAGTGGGAACCAGGTTTGCGACACCTATGAGGCAGGCTTCGCCAATAGCGGCCGCAACGTTTTCCGCGGTCCGTTCCAAAGCCGGCTCGATCTCGGCCTCTCGAAGGTGTTCAAGGTCAACGAACGCTTCAACCTGCGTTTCAGCGCCGAAGCCTTCAACATCCTGAATCACCCGAGCTTCGACGTGCCCAACAACAGTACCGCCCTGTACAGTGTTTCGCGGGGCAAGGTGACGGTGCGCGGGCCGTCCTCGAGCGCCGGCTACATCTCGCACACCATCGGGAGCCCACGCTTCCTGCAGTTGTCGCTGCACCTCACTTTCTGAGGCAGGAGCAGCGCTTCTGAACCAACGGCTCTCCTTCGCCAGGAGGAGGGCCGTTTTAGTTTTGCGGGCGGCCGCGCGGGTTCCATCCGACGACGGATCTCGGATAGACTGTCTGTTATCAAATTTTCGGCAGACATCATGAAATCACGGATTCTTCTCGGCATTTCGATATTGAGCTTCGTGGCGGCGGGGGTGGGTTGGATGACTTCCTCCGACCGTGCCCTGTATTTTGGCGTGCCTCTCATCCTGGGCTTTGCGATTCTGGCGGTTTCCGCGCAGTACATCGCGCCCCTCAAGGGATTGCGGTTCACTTTCTGGGTGTTTGCGTTCGTGGCGGCAGTCCATGGCCTACCCCGTCGCTCTTCATCCAATTCGGACGGCTTCGAGCTGAAACGTCTGATCGTTCCACTGATTCAGCTCATCATGTTCGGCATGGGAACCAGCCTCAGCGTGGCCGATTTCAAACGGGCGCTGAAGAAACCCAAGGCGGTGGGTGTGTGCATGCTCCTTCAGTTCACCGTGATGCCGCTGACGGGCCTTGCTCTGGCCAAGCTGTTCGGCTTCGAGAAAGAGGTGGCGGCGGGCGTGATCCTGATCGGTTCCTGCTCGTCGGGCGTGGCGTCGAACGTGATGGTCTACCTGGCCAAGGGAAGCGTCGCGCTCTCGGTGACCATGACCACGGCGTCCACGTTGCTTGCGCCCGTCATGACGCCGCTGGCTATGAAGGTGCTGGCCGGCCAATACGTGCCCATCGACTTCTGCGCCATGATGATCGAAATCATCTGGATGATCATCGTTCCCGTTCTCGGCGGGCTGCTGTTCAACAAGATGCTGCACGGCAAGATCGGGTGGCTGGATAGACGATGCCGGCGATTTCCATGTTCGGCATCTGTTTCATCATTGCCATCATCATGTCGCTGTCGCGCGACAAGCTGCTGAAGGTGGGCGTGCTGCTGATCGGGGCGGCGATGATCTCACAACATGGTGGGCTACGTGATGGGTTACTGGGGCGCGCGCGGATTGGGCTTGAGCGAGCGGGACGCCCGCACGGTGAGCTTCGAAGTCGGCCTGCAGAACGGCGGAATGGCTTCCGGACTGGCCATCAACGTGTTGCATAGCCCGGCGGCCGCACTGGCGCCGGCCATCTTCGGACCGTGGATGAACATCTCCGGCTCGGCGCTGGCGTCCTACTGGCGCGGCAAGCCCGACGGGCGAAGAGCTGACCGAGGAAGAGCGGGCCGCCGACGAATTCGCAGTGAAGAAACCACACTGAAGCGCGGGTCCTCAAAAAACGAACTTTACGCCGCCCACGGCCCAGGCCCCGGGGGTGCGGAAGCCGTCTTCGTAATACCGTTGGTTGAAGACGTTTTCGATGCGCGTGTAGAAACGCACCTCGTGTCCTTCGGCGAGCGGCAGCGTGTAGGCGGCGACGACGTCGCCCTTCACCGGTCCCGGAAACACGTAGGTGCGCGAGCCTTCGCTGGTGTAGAAGGGATAGGTGTAGTTGCTGGCCGCGTAGAGATCGAACGAGAGATTGAAGTTGCGCCGGACGCGATAGTCAACAAAGGCGGTCAGCATGTGATTCGAAATTCCGAGGGCGCGCGTGTCGCCGTCGATGGCGTAGGGGTGGCGCAAGCGCGAATCGGTGTACGTATACGAGGCCGAGAGGCGCAGCGCACGCGCCGGAGCAGCCTCGAAGCTGAAGCTCGGCGCCGCGAGCCAGGCCGCCGTTGGTGTTCAGGTAGCCGCCCCAGCGGCCGAACGGGTCGGTTTCGGGGAGGATGACGCCGCTCATGTCGAACTCGATCACTTCTTCGAGACGGGTGTAGAAGTAAGTGGCGCTCGAGCGAAAACGGCCGTTCGAGAAGTAGTGGTCGATGCCGCCATTGATGTTTACCGAGCGCTCGGGCCGCAGGCGCGGGTCTCCGAGAGGGCTGAAGGCCCCGAAGAAGAACGAGGCCCCGTAACGCTCGTACAGTGACGGTGCGCGGTAGGCGTTGCCGGCATGCACCCGCAGCTTGGTTCCGCCGCGGGCCAGCCAGGCGAGCGAGGCGTCGCCGGTATAGGCGTTTGGCGGCGCTTCCACGGAAACGCCGGCGTAAGGTTCCACCGGTCCGCCCACGAATTCCGGCGCCCCCAGGTCGAAGCTCTGTATCCGTCCGCCCAGGGAAATTTGCAGGCGGTCATTGAGAAACCGGCTTTGCGACGCGGCGAACACCGAGTGGCTGCTCTGACTGATGCGTGCCAGAGCGTTGGTGCGCGCTTCCGGCACCGGATTCTCGTCGGTGGTTCTGTTTTCAAACCGCTCGCGCTCGAATTCGTAACCGAGCGAGACCACGTGCGCGGCGCCCAACTGCAGGTCGGCTCGCGCGTCGATGTCATCGATGCGTCCGTTGTACCCGTCGGAGTTGTTGAACGCGGGCTGGTAGTTCAACCCGCCGGGGCCGTCTGCGATGTTGCGGCGCGTCAAGAGGCCCTGGTAGTCGAGCCGGACCGATGCGTGTTCATTCAGGCGCCGCCGGAACGTGAGCAATCCCGAAAACATGCGGGAAGCGCGCCGCGAGTCGGGGTCGTCGGTGCCCGGCACGAAGGTAGCGTTGCCCATCGCCCAGGGCTTTCCTTGTTCGAGCAGGCGGACCTGTTCGTCGGGAAGGGCGATAGCCTGGATGGGGCCGGCGGCCGGAAGGGAGGCGTCGGAGGGCACGAACGGGCTGGAGTTCAAACCCAGGAACGTGTCGGCGCTGAAGACGCGGCCGGCAATCGTGGAGGATGGGCCCAGCTTTACTTCCACGAAGCCCTGCCCGCTGGAGTTGCGGCTGGGGTCGTTGCCGTCGACGCCATTGAGAACGTCGCGATGTCCCGCGCCCAGGGAGAAATTCACTCGCCCGCCGGCCGCGGAACCCGCAATGGTGGCCGCGCCTCGCATGAAGCCCAACCCGCCGCCTTCCGCCAACACACTGCCGTGCAGCGGGCCGCCTCCCTTGTCGGTGACAACGTTGACCACGCCCCCCATGGCTTCGGTGCCGTAAAGCGACGAACCGGCGCCGCGCAGCATTTCGATGCGATCGGTATCGAGCAGCAGGACGTCGCTCAGCAGGCCGCTCGTTGTCGCCCTGCGGCGACGACGGGTCGCGCAGCCGGAAGCCGTCCAGCAGCACCGCGGAGTCGTAAGCCCGCATGCCGCGGGATTGAATGGTCACCAGTTGGCCCGGCCCTCCCAATTGCCGCACCTTGGTACCCGGCAGAGAGCGCAGCGCCGCTCCCAGGCGGTATTCGGCGCGATCTTCGAGCTGTTGGTGGTCGACCACGTCCACGCTTTTCGACAGCTCCTGGCTGGTTTGGGGCAAGCCGGCGGCGGTTACCAGCACCTGGGTGGCAACGGCGGAGAGACGCAGCTTGATCGCGAGGCGGGCGTCGGCGCGGCGCTCCAGGTGGACTCGAACGCCCGCCGCCGCCGAAAGCTCCGGCGCCGAGGCCTGCACCACGTAATCGCCCGCCGGCAGGTTAGGCAGGCTGAAGGTTCCGTCGGCTGCGGTGACTGCCGAAAAACGCAGCGAGCCGTCGCGCGCGACGACGCGAACTTCAGCGCCGGCGATCAGCGCGCCGGAAGGGTCGAATACCGTACCGCCGAGCGTGGCAGCGTGAGCGGCCGCCACCAGCGGCCCGATCAGAAACAGGATTCGAAAGAACTTCCTAGACCGGATGCTTTTCATGGTCTCCCCGGGAAATGGAAATTCCGCCGGTAGTGTTGGCGGCCGGAAACCATGTAACAGTTATCGAGGTGTGACACGAGACGGCTGGCGGTCCGACGGTGGTTGGCCGAAGCTGGAGCTGTGCGGTCATGAACCTCGCCCTCGAAGGAACATGTTTCAGGATCTCCACACTGAAGCGGCGGGCTGGTGGCAGGTCTTCGGACTTGCGGGCGCTGTCCGCTTTCGCGGAGCTTCCTACCGGCCGCTGCTTCCCGGCCTGACTCTCGAGCCAGTGCGTAATTTTGCGGCTTTCGTTCCCGTTTACCGCTGCGGGGCAGTTCCGGACTTCCCACCGGATTCCCTATTTGCGCCGGCATGCCGGCGCACCAACAGCAGACTCGAATATAATGCGCCGCCCGGCGGCAAGTCAAATGCGTTTACTCGGCCGCCGGAGTCAGTTTGTAGATCGCCGAGGCGTGCGGCGCCAGGCGGAAGCCGCGGCCTTGCTGGACCGGGCCGAGGTCCTTCTTCGCCCAGAGGTCGCGCAGCCTGCAGTTGGCCGGCAGTCCCACTTCGGACCAGTTCACGCGCACCTCTTCTTCGGTGTCGCCGAGGTTAAACACGGCCAGATATTTTGCCGGGGAACCGGCCATCTCCGCCGTCCAGGCCACCGGGTTCCCGCGCGCAAACAGTTGCCGGCTGGCGGTGGCTTTCTGATTCACCGCAAGCACCTCGTCGTTGGTCAGCAGCGCAAGCGTGAAGGCGTCGTTGTCGGGCAGGTTGCCTCCGAACATCAGCGGGGAACGTGCGATGGACCACAGCGTCATCAAGGTGTACTGCTCGTCGTGGGTGAACAGCGTCATGCGCGGGTCGCCGCGTTCGGCGCGAATGCCGATCCTGCCCAGCGGTAGCATGTCCGCGTCCGGCCAGTTGCCCGGCTTGGCATACGGGTTCCACCGGGCAAGATTTGGGAACTGTTTCTTGAGGTCCACCCAGCGGTCCCAGAAATCGTTGGAGATGCGCCACATCTGGGCGTGCTGCGCGATGAAATCGGCGTGATCCATCGTGTGCGTGCCTGGCGACAGGCTAAGGACGATGGGACGTCCGTTCTTCTTGATGGCCTGGCTGAGCGCGGCGATTTCCGTGCTGTGGTCCCCGTTCGGACCAATCCCGAACATGTCGTCGGCTTTGATGAAATCCACTCCCCACGAGGCGTACAGCCGGACGATCGAATCATAGTAATCCTGTCCGCCGGGCTTGGTGACGTCGATGCCGTACATATCGGTGTTCCACGGACAGATGGATGCCTTGTTCGCGATATCCGCGGCCTTGGCGGCGCTGCCGAAAATCGGCAGGTTGGCGTCCACGGCGCGGCGGGGAATCCCGCGCATGATGTGGATGCCGAATTTGAGACCTTTCGAATGAACGTAATCGGCAAGCGGTTTGAACCCTTTTCCGTTTGCCGCGGAGGGAAACCGGTTCGGCGCGGGCATCAGGCGTCCATACGGGTCCATCTCCAGTTCGGCGTTCGGACGGTAGCCGTGGGTCTTGGGATGCAACTCCGACCACTGGATGTCGACCACGATGTACTGCCACCCATGTTTCGCCAGATTTTTGGCCATGTAGTCGGCGTTGGCTTTCACTTCGGCTTCGGTCACCGTGGTGCCGAACGAATCCCAACTGTTCCAACCCATTGGCGGTGTGGGCGCCAGCAGGGTCTGCGACCGGCCGGGCAATGGCATTGCAGTAAGTAACAGGAATGCCGCACTAACTAAGTTACCGGTCTTCATTTCGTGGATCTCCTCATAATCCGTGATCCCGTTCGGCGACTCGGGGCCGTTCCATGCGTCGGGTCGTGCCGTTCATACTGTCTCCTATCTCGAGCGCGACCGTCAACGGCAGGCCGCTTCGGAGAGACGCAATCTGGCCCTCGGGCTCTGCTAAAATCGCTGGAATGAAAAGCGCAACGTTGTTGCTGTTGCTCGCTGTTACCGCCGCTGCCGGCGCCACGCGGCCTTCCGACGACTTCGCCACCTCGGCCGGCACGGTCGCCATCACACCGCTAATCCACGCCAGCGTTCTGGTGCGGAACGGAGACAAGGTGCTGTACGTCGACCCGGTGGGCACCTACGAGGACCTGCCCCCGGCCGACCTGATCCTGATCACGCATACGCACGGCGACCACCTCGACCCCAAGCTCATCGCGAAACTGAGCAGGGAGACCACCCTGGTGGTGGCGCCGGCCGCCGCCAAGCAAGCCCTTCCAAACGCGCGTATTCTCTCGAACGGCGAAAGCATGAAGTTCGGGGACTGGACCATCGATGCCATCCCGGCTTACAACATCAAACGCAAAAACAGCTCTGGCGTGCTGTACCATCCCAAGGGCTGGGGCAACGGCTACGTGGTCACCATCGGCGGGAAGCGGTTCTACTTTTCGGGCGATACCGAAGGCATTCCGGAAATGCGGGCGCTTCGCAACATCGAAGTGGCGTTCATCCCGATGAACCTGCCTTACACCATGACGCCGGAGGAGGCCGCCGACGCCGTACGCGCGTTCGCGCCGCGGGTGGTGTACCCCTACCACTACCGTGGCACCGACCTCACGGTATTCCAGAAGGCGTTGGCCGGCACCCAGACGGAAGTGCGTCTTCGCGACTGGTATAAGCAGTAAGGCGCGCGAGCCCGAAAGGGCCGGCGGGCTACAATAGTAGCCATGCAGGCCTCTGCCCCCGCTCTTTCGGAAGGGAATGGCAGGTACCGCACGGCCGCGGCGGCGCGGCGCGGCGGAGTGGAGCGGTTCTTCGAGTTTTCTCTGCTCGGGATGCTGGCCAGCGGGTACCTGGCCGTCGCCAGTTCGGGTTACATCGATTGGCCCACGCTGCTGCTGGCGGGCGCCGGTTTGCTGTTGCGCGGCCTGCTGGTGGCGGGCGTACTGCGGCTGCGGATCTCGCCGCGGGTGGTGGCCGGGGCGGCGCTCTCCTATCCCGCCTTTTTCGCGCTCGATTATTACATTTTGTCGCGCGAATTTCTGCCGGCCCTCACCCACATGGTCTTCTTTCTGGCCATTATTCGCGTGCTGACCGCGCAATCCGCCCGCGATTATTTCTTTGTGAAAGTGCTGGCCTTTCTGGAGCTGCTGGCCGCCTCCCTGCTGCCCACCAGCATCAACTTCTTCGTGTTCCTGTTCCTGTTCCTGCTGTGCACGGTGGCCACTTTCACCAGCTCGGAGATTCTGCGCTCCAGCCGCGACCCCAAGGTCCGGGTTCGCGGCCCGGCCCGGACTATCCACTGGAGGCTGGGCCTGCTGGCGGTGCTTTCGACAATGGGCATCCTGGTGATCACCGGCGGACTATTCTTCGTCCTGCCGCGCACCGCCAAGGCCGCCTTACAGCACTTCTCTTCGCCTCGCTTCCGCCTGCCCGGTTTTTCGAACGAGGTGAACCTGGGCGATATCAGCGAAGTGAAGATGAGCAGCGAGCCCATCATGCACGTCCTGTTCGAGAAGCCGCCTCCCTACGCGCTGAAGTGGCGCGGCGCCACGCTGTACCGCTTCGACGGACACAAGTGGACCGCTCCGGCGGGCGAGCAGGAGGTGCTGCGCACGCAGCCGACGGGGCTCATCCACCTGGCAAGCGACGAAGACCGGTGGCGCGAGGGAATCCGCATCTCTTACGAAGTAAAGCTGCGGAGTCTCGACACCGACACCGTCTTTGTGGCTGGCGTGCCGGAGTTGCTGCGCATCGGCCTGCCGGCGGTTCTTCGCACCGAGACCGACGACTACCACGTCGGCTTTCCCGGCGCGGTATTGCATTACGGGGTACTGGCGCGGCTGAACCCGCCGATCGAGTTGGTAGCCAACGGCCGCCGTTCGTTCCCCGAGCCGCCCGGCGCCATACGGCCGGCGCCCATCCCTCCTCTGCGCCCGGACGTGCGGGAGCAGTACATCCGCACTCCGCCGCTCGATCCGCGCATCCCCCGACTGGCGGAGGCGGTGACGCGTGGGGCCAGAGACGACCTCGAAAAAGCGCTCGCGCTCGAGCAACACCTCCGGCGACACTACGCCTACACGCTCGAGCAGCCGCCCAACGACGTGGCCGACCCGCTGGCCAACTTTCTGTTCCACCGCCGCAAGGGGCACTGCGAATACTTCGCTTCGGCTCTGGCCATTCTGCTGCGCACCCAACACATTCCCTCGCGCGTGATTACCGGCTTTGAGGGCGGCACCTACAATCCCATCAGCGGCTGGTACGTGGTGCGCGCCTCGGACGCCCATAGCTGGGTGGAGGCCTGGATCACGGGCCTGGGCTGGACCACCTTCGACCCTACGCCCCCCGACACCAGCGCCAAGTCTTCCGTGTGGTCGCGCGTGGGCCTGTACCTGGACGCCGCGGAGACGTTCTGGCAGGAGTGGGTGGTGAATTACGACCTGGATCACCAGTTGGTGTTCGCCGCCCGCATCGGCGAGGGCAGCCGCAACCTCAACTGGATGTGGTGGGAAGATTCGAAGCAACTGCTCACCGTTACGACGGCCAACGTCAAGCGCGCCGCGCGTACCTACGGGAAGGCGGCGGCGGCCGTATTGGTCCTATCAATGCTTGTGTGGGTGGCCGTGCCCGTCGTGTGGAACCGGTGGCGGCAGCGGGAGCAAACGGCGCGGCTGGCGCGGGGCCAGGGCAGCCCGGGCGACGCAACCATGCTGTATCTTCGTCTTCTGCGCATCTTGAAACACCGCGGCTTCGAAAAACCGGCCTGGATGACGCCGGCGGAGTTCGCGCGATGCATCGAACCGGAGGATGCGTCCCGGCTGGTCTGCGAGTTCACCCACGCCTACAACGAATTCCGCTTTGGCGGCAAGCGAGACGCCGCCCCTGGAATGCTGGTCCTGATCGAGGAGATCGCGCGCCGGCAGCCGGTGCGTTCCTAACCCCCAGCCGGCGCTCAAAGTTTCGCCGCGAGAGCAAATCAAAAGACGAAGCCGATCTCGGCTTGATACGAGCGCGGCTCGACGAAGTGCGTACCGCTGAACGTGGAGAGAAAGTTGTAGAGCGCAACCTTGTTGGTGAGGTTGGCCACCGTGAAGCGGGCGGTCAGGTGCGGTCCCTCCGTCTTTGTCCTTAACAGGTTGTCGGTGCCGATGGCCAGGTCGAAAAGATGGCGCGAGGCGATGCGCGGCGGGTTGTGGTCGTCGTCCTCGGTGCCCGGCGCGGGGATGACCAGGCGCGTGGCGCCAAAATTGGCCGAGTTACAACTGGTGATGGGCGTGAACACCCCCGCCCGCTGGTCGCCGCAGTAGAAACCGATGGCCGCCTGCTCGGCGCCGGTCAGCGCCAGAGCATCCGCCAGGCTTCCCACCGACCCGGCCACCAGCCCGCTGTCGTAGCGCCAGGTGAACGCCAGCCACGGCCAGTTTTTGCCGAACTGATATCTCGCGTTGGTGGTCTGCTGGAACGCCTGGTCGTGGTCGATGCGGAAGACCGCCGTGTTCAGCGGCGAGTTGAAAATCAACCCCCCGTTTTCCGGACCGAAGAACCGCGAGCGTGTGTGTCCCATCAGGGTGTAGGCCGTGAAGCCGTGCAGATCGGGTGTGCTGATCCGCAGCGAGACGCCGTCGATCTTCGACTTCCGCCAGGAAATCGGAAACACGATGGGGGTGTTGAACAGGGTGTCGAAATCGTAGGCGTTGTGGGTGAACTTCCAGAAATAGTCGGCGTCCACCAGCAGGTAGTGGCCGATCGCCTGCTGTACGCCGCCGTTGTACTGGTTGCGCAGGCCGGGGCGCAGCGGGTCGGCGGTGTAGGCCCCGAATTCGCCCAGGCCGAGTCCGCCCAGGCCGGTTGAGCTCGAAAGCAGAAGGTTTTCGTTGTAGGGAGTCTCCATCGTGTGGGAGTAGGCGATGCGCAGCACGGTCCCCGTCGGCTTGATCTGGTAGGAGAGGCCGAAGCGCGGCTGAACACTGGTCTGGGTGACGAGTCCCGCGTAATGGTCGACTCGCAATCCGGGGCTGAGATTGAGACCATGCCAGGTAATCTGATCCTGGATGTAGAAGGCCACCTGGTTGATGTCGTGCCGGCCGCGGAAGTTGAGTTCGGTGCCTCCGCGGGTCAAATCGAACGCCGCCAGGCCGGGCTGGAAATCCGGGTTCGCCACGAATCCTGCTGAAAGGCAATTCGCCGGGTCGGCCGGACCCGGGCCCGTAACGGCGTCCCCGCCGGGTGTCAGGCACACCGCGTTGAAGGCCGGGTCGGTGACGCCGAATCGAAAGTCCTCCGACAGGCCGGTGTTGACAAACTGCGCGCCGACCTTGAGGTTATGGTGGCCGTGCGAGTAGGAAACGTCGGTTTTGAACCCCAGGTTGCGGAGCCGGCGGCTTTCGGCGATGGTCGCCGGCAGGTCGGCAAACGGGTCCCGGCTGGGATAGTAGTTCACGGAATCCTGACGCAAGAAGGCGCTGGCGGTGAACAACGTGGTAACGCCGAAGGTGTGCTGGTAGCCCGGTGCGATGTTGAAGGTGCGGACCCGCTGCTTCTGGTCCTGGCCGGCAAACGTCTGGTCCCACGTGTTGGGCGTCTGGAACCAGTTCCTCGCCCCAAAAAGGTTGAGGTGGAAAGCACCCCTTCCGTTCGGCTGATAGTCCACCCGGTCGAAGATGGTGCCGTTGTTCCCCTTGGCGTGGAGCGGCGTGAATTCCGGCGTGTCCAGGAAGCGGCCGGAGCGTTCCGAATTCGCTACCAGATAATTGCCGAAGGTGGGGCCTCCCAGCCCCAACGAGGCTTCCTCGCCGATGTTGCCGAACGAGCCGTATTGGGCCAGAAAGCTTCCTGTCGGCTTGCTCAACCCCAGGCCGGAGCGGGTGACGGCGTCGATCACGATGCTGGTCTTGTCGCCAAACTCGGCGGGCGGAGCGCCCGAGATCAGCTCCATGGATTGAAACGCGTTCAACGGCATCTGGGTGGAGAACTGCTTGCTCTGCTGGTCGCTGATGGGTTGGCCGTCCACCGAGAAAGTGGCCTCGGCGTGGTCGCCCAGCGGATGGAAAAATCCATTGGAATCGGCCACCACACCGGGACTGCTGACGGTGACGGCGTCGCTTAGCCCCGACGCAGGCGAGGTCAGCGTGAGCTTCGAAAAACTTTCGCGATCGACGTCGTTGTGGGCGAACGGCACATCCTCCAGCAGGTCAGCCCCGTAGCCCTCCACGTTGACGACGGTCTTCTCGCTGGCGAGCGTCAGCTTCAGGTCGAGCGACAGGGGGACCGACGATCGCACCGCAACATCCTGGTCCAGCGCGGAGAAGCCCGTCGCGGTGGCTTCCAGGTGATATTGGTTGGGGGGGATGTTGGTCAGCTTGTAAGCGCCGGCGGCGTCGGACGTGGCGGTGTTCCTGTACCCGGTGAGCCGGTTTATCAACACCACTTCCGCGCCTGGAATGGCGGCGCCGGATGGGTCCGTTACCCTCCCTTCCACGGTGCCGGCATTGCCCAGAGACTGCGCCGGCAGAGATACAGCAAGGGCGAGAGCGGCCACGCCAACCCAGAGCAGCGGTTTGTGCATACCTCCAAGTATTGGTGGCGGGAGCCCGGCGGTTTGATAACAAACAGACGGGCGGGCCCGGGAAGTCGGTGAACGGGCCGGAAACGGCGGCCGGCGGAACGTGCCAGGATAGGGTCTCGTGCCATACTGCTGGTATGCCAAACAAACTCCGCTGGGGAATCCTGAGCAGTTCCCACTTTGCCTTCCGTCAGTTTGTGCCCGGCCTGCTTCAGGCCGAGCTGGCGGAAACGGTGGCGGTGGCTTCGCGCGACCGCGCCAGGGCGAAGGAATTCGCCGCCGCCTTCGGCATTCCCAAGGTGTATGCCAGCTATGAAGAGCTGCTGGCCGACCGCGACATAGACGTCATCTACAATCCGCTGCCGAATCACTTGCACGTACCCTGGTCCATTCGGGCCGCCGAGGCCGGCAAGCACGTGCTGTGCGAAAAGCCTCTCGCGCTGAACGCCGCCGGGGTGAGAGAGCTGATCGCCGCGAGGGAACGCACCGGCCGCCAGATCGGCGAGGGGTTCATGGTGCGCACGCATCCACAATGGCTGCGCGCCCGGGAGCTGGTGCGCGGCGGGGCTATCGGCGAGCTGCGCGCGGTGGAGGGCTTCTTCAGTTACTACAACGACGACCCGGCCAATATTCGCAACCGCGCGGAGGTCGGCGGGGGCGGGCTCCTCGACATCGGCTGCTACCCCATCACGATTTCGCGATTTCTGTTCGGCGAGGAGCCTACGCGGGTGTGCGCCATCGTCGAGCGCGACCCGGTCTCGAACATCGACCGGCTCACCTCGGCGATGCTCCAGTTTCCCGCTGGCCATTCGCTATGGACCGTCGCGACGCAGCTTGCCGCCTACCAGCGCATCCAGGCCATCGGAACCACCGGACGCATCGAGATACCGATTCCATTCAACGCGCTGACCGACCGCCCCATGCGCATCCTGATCGACGACGGCAGCGACCTCGACGGCGCCGGCATCCGGGTGGAAGAGGTGGAGGTATGTGACCAATACACCCTTGAAGCGGACGCCTTTTCGCGTGCCATCCTGGAGGGCCGCGAAGTGCCGGTGCCGCTTGAGGATTCGCTTCAGAACATGGCGGTGATCGATGCGGTATTCCGCTCGGCCGAAACCGGCCGGTGGGAGCCGGTGGAAGCCTGAGACGCCGCGCGGCCGCGTCTACTTGGGGTGGCGGATCTGGATGCCGAGCTCGCGAAGCTGGCGGTCGGGAACCTCGCTGGGCGCCTCGCACATGAGGTCCGTCGCCTTGGCCGTTTTCGGAAACGGGATGACGTCGCGGATGGACGATTCGCCCGCCAGAATCATGATCAGGCGGTCCAGCCCCAGCGCGATGCCGCCGTGCGGCGGGGCGCCGTATTCGAGCGCGTCCAGCAGGAAGCCGAAGCGCCGGCGGGCTTCTTCCTCGCTGAAGCCGAGCGCCGAAAACACCTTCGACTGCACGTCGCGCCGGTGAATACGGATGGAGCCCGAGCCCAGCTCGGTTCCGTTCAACACCAGGTCGTAGGACTTGGCGCGGCAATGCGCCGGGTCGGTGGTCAGCTTCTCGAGGTCTTCGTCCTTCACCGAGGTGAAGGGATGGTGCGCCGCCATCCAGCGGCCGTCCTCTTCGTCCCACTCGAACATGGGGAAGTCCACCACCCAGGTGAACCGGAAATCTTTGGGGTCGAGCCGCTTATGGCGGTCGTTGTACTTCTGCCCGGCGTGCAGCCGCAGTTGCCCGCACGCCTGCAGCACCGTCTCTTCGGGAAGCTGGCCCTTCGGCTCGCCCGCCCACATGGCCAGCATCAGCAGATCGTTTTCGCCCGCTCCGGTGCGTTCGCGCACCTTGGCCATGGCCTCCGGGTAGTCGCGCTCGAGGCGCTTCGCGTCGTCGAACACCCGCAACCCGCGCTCCTGGCCGAAGGCTTTCAGCTCGTCGCGCTCTTTGCGGCTCAGCACGCCGGTCGACGGCGTCACGATGGCCACCAGCGGCAATCCGTGCGACAGCAGCGGCGCATCCGAAGGGAACAGATCGCCGACCATGTGGAACGGCGGCAGGCGCAGATCCGGCTTGTCGATGCCGTAGGATTCCATGGCCTGCCGGTAGGTCATGCGCGGGAACGGAATCGGGATGTCGTAGCCCGCCGCTTTCCAGGCGGCCTGCACCATCGGCTCCACCGCGTCGTAAATGGTCTCCTGCTGCGGGAACGACATCTCCATATCGATCTGCGTGAATTCCGGCTGGCGGTCGGCGCGCAGGTCTTCGTCGCGGAAGCAGCGGACAATCTGGAAGTATTTCTCCATGCCGGCCACCATCAGCAACTGCTTGAAGATCTGCGGCGATTGCGGCAGCGCGTAGAACGAGCCCGGCTGCACGCGCGAGGGAACCAGGTAGTCGCGGGCGCCCTCGGGGGTGGAGCGCGTCATGAACGGCGTCTCGATCTCGAGAAAGCCCTGCCCTGTGAGATGCTGGCGCACCGCGAACGCCACCCGCGAGCGCAGGATGACGTTGCGCTGCATGTGCGGGCGGCGCAGATCGACGAAGCGATACTTCAGGCGCATTTCTTCGGTGACGTCCACGTCCTCTTCCATCGGAAACGGCGGGGTACGAGAATCGTTGAGAATCCGGATTTGGTCCGCCACCACCTCCACCTCGCCGGTGGGGATGCTCGGGTTAATGGTGTCGGCGGTGCGCTTCACCACCATTCCTTCCACCGCGATCACGTACTCGGAGCGCAGCGTCTCGGCCTTGGCGTGGGCGGCCGTGTCGGCTTCCGCGCGGAAGACGATTTGAGAGACGCCCTCGCGGTCGCGCAAGTGAATGAAGATGACGCCGCCCAGGTCGCGGCGCCGGTACACCCAGCCCATCAGCACGGCCCGCCGGCCGGCGTGTTCAGCTCGCAGCTCGCCGCAATTGTGAGTGCGGCGCAGCTCGCCCAAAAAGTCCAGAGGAATGCTTTCAGCCATGATTGCCGCTCAAGTAAGAGAGAATTTCTTCGCGCCGAACCTGCCGTTGTTCGCCGCTTGCCATGTTTTTGAGAGCGTAGACGCCGGCCGCGATTTCGTTGTCGCCGAGAATCAGTGTGTGCTTCGCTCCCAATTTGTTCGCCACTTCCAAGGCCCGCTTCAGCTTGGCGTCGGTGGAAACTTCCACCCGGACTCCCCCGCGGCGCAGCTCGCGCGCCAGCACCGCCGCGTGCCGGAAAGCCGCGTCTCCGAGCGCCGCCACAAACAGCTCGACGCCCGTTTCGATGGGGCCGGCGAGCGACTCTTCCACGGTCATCACCAGCCGGTCCTCGCCGATCGAAAAGCCGATCGCCGGGGCGGCCACTTTCGAGCCCAGGGCCTCGGCAAGACCATCGTAGCGCCCGCCGCCGAGCACCGAGTTCTGCGAGCCCAGCGCGCCGTGGACGATCTCGAACGTCGTGCGCGTGTAATAGTCGAGCCCGCGCACCAGGCGGGGCCGCACCTCGAAGCCGATCGAGCGATCGCCGAGGTAGGTCTTCACCGCCTCGAAGTGCCGGCGGCAATCCTCGCACAGATAGTCGAGAATCGAAGGCAGCGTTTCGATGATGGGCTGGTCTTCGGGGACTTTGCAATCCAGCACGCGCAGCGGATTCGTCTCCGCGCGCCGCTGGCAATCGGCGCACATCTTCGGGGCCGCGTCGCGCAGCCGCTCGCGCAGCGCCTCGACAAACACCGGCCGGCAATTCGGGCAGCCCACTGAGTTGATCAGCAACTGGTAGCCGGCCACGCCCGCCCGATCGAGCAGCTCGCATACCATTTCGATGGTTTCGGCATCCACCGCCGGGGCCGTCGAGCCGATCGCCTCGGCGCCGATCTGGTAGAACTGCCGGTAACGGCCCTTCTGGGGGCGCTCGCGGCGAAACATCGGGTCCGATGTAATAGAGCTTGTGCAGCCCCGGCGCCTGGTCGAGCCGGTGTTCGATGTAGGCGCGAATCACCGAGGCGGTGCTCTCCGGCCGCAGCGTCAGCGACGAGCCATCGCGGTCCTCGAAGGTGTACATCTCCTTGCCGACGATGTCGGTGTCCTCGCCCACGCCGCGGGCGAACAGCGCGGTGTGCTCCAGGATGGGCGTGCGGATCTCCTGGTAGTTGTAGGAGCGAAACACCTCGCGCGCCACGCGTTCGACGTGGTTCCAGACCTGGCTGTCCAGGGGGAGGATGTCCCGCATGCCCTTGACTGCACGAATGGCCTTCAACGTCACCTCTTGCGGAATGCGAATCTGCCGCCGCGGATGCGCCGGACGACGGGGAGCCGCGCCTTGAAGCTAGGCGGGCTCGTCCCGGTAGTCCTGCCGGTAGCGGATGTAATTCTGGTTGTTTTTCGCGAATCGTTCCCGTTCTTCGGCCGAAACCTGGCGCCGCACTTTCGCCGGCAAGCCCATCACCAGGGAGTTGGCCGGCACCTCCATCGATTCCGAGACCAGCGCTCCGGCCGCGATCACGCTGCCCCGGCCGATTTTGGCCCCGTTTAGGATGATGGCGCCGATACCAATGAGGCAGTCGTCTTCCACCACGCAGCCGTGCAGCACCGCCATGTGGCCGACGGTGACGCGGTTGCCGACAATCACTTCGTACTCATCCAGCTCCCCGTGCAACACGGAGTTGTCCTGGATGTTGGTCTCTTCCCCGATATAGATGCGATTCACATCGCCGCGCAGCGTCGTGTTCGCCCAGATGCTCGAGCGCTCGCCGATGAAGACGTCGCCGATCACCTGCGCGCTGGGGTCGACATAGGCGGAAGCGGCGACACTGGGGAATTTACCGCGATAGGGCCGTAGCATAGAGTTCCCGCGAATTTTTCATGCTAGCACACCGCCGCGCGGGGCACCGCGGTCGCAAATCAATAAAGGCAATTCGATCAGGCCATCGCCAGTATCTTGTCCAGCGCCGCGGAGACCTCTTTCAACTGCCCGGGCTTATTCGGATTTCGTCCGATCTCCGGAGAGATTGGTCCGTTGTATCCGGTCTTGACCAGAGCAGCCATTACGGCCTTCCAGTTCACGTCGCCTTCCAGCAGGTCGGCGAAGTGGGCCGGTTCGTCTCGGCTCGCCAACTTGAAATCCTTGAAGTGAATGCGATGGATGCGTTGGCCCAGGGTGAGAACCCAATCCTCCGGATATCCGTAAAGCACGCAGTTGCCGGAATCGAAATGGCTTCCCACGTATTGGCTGTGGAACTGGTCGACGAAGGAACGCATTTCGAGCGGGCTCAACAGGAACTTATTCCAGACGTTCTCGGGGTTCAGGGAAACCTTGGCGCGCTCGGCGTCGGGAACCAGTTTGGCTAACTCCGCCGTGAAGCGGTCCCAGGTTTCCTGAGAGCCGTATTCCATCCGGGCGCCGGAGCCGAGACGCACCGCGTACAAAAGAATTGCGCCGCAGTTCATGTCGGTGGCGATGGCAATGGCGCGGCGGATGGCCTCCACTCCGCGGGCACGCACGGCCGGGTCGTCGGCATTGAGCGGATTTTGATGGAGAGCCTCGGATACCCACAGGGTTGCGATCTGGATGCCGGCCTTGTGGGCGGCGTCCGCCACGCGGCGCGCGTCGTCGTGGCTGATATCCAACGGAAAATCCGGACCGATGGCGAGTTCGATGGCATCGAAGCCCGCCGATTTGGCTTGCGCGAAGCACTCGGGTCGCGGCATCTCCCGCGGGAAGATGATGGAGCAGATGCCCTTGGTGAACCGGGCGCTGGGAGCCGCGCCGGCCGAAAACGCCGCTGCCGCGAGGGGCGCGGCAGCAAGCACCTGTCGACGTGTCATGCACGCAAGGATATCACCGCAATCTCCTATGCTGTCGGGCGCCTGCCGACCTGCAGCGTCTTCGCGCTGCCCCTGGGCTGCCACCGAATCCAGTATGCAGCCGCCGTCACCTGCCCCTTTTTCTCGGTGTTCGGGCGGCTTCACCCGAAAGATGGGTAGTGGGCTACCTTGAAATAGAATCGAGCTATGGTTTCGCGCCGATCAACATTCTGATCGGTGCGATGCTCTTTGTATCCCAAGTGGGTCCGGTCAGCGCCGCCGGAAGCTCATCTCCGAACTGTTGGTCCCATCTATTGGCAACGACTCCTTGGGACCGTAATGCGGTGGTGAGAGCGTTGGCGGCCACTTCTGTATTGGTGTCGGATTCTTTCTTGGTTGCAACGAGTACCCCTGACACTGACATACCACCGCTCAGCACGGACCAAACACGTACCGTCCAGCCAGCTTCGATAATCGCCTTTAGAATTAGGTTCGCGAACCGTATGATTTCTGGCGCGTCTCCGCCATATATCAGGACATCCAATCCACGACCCTTGAGCCCAGCCAATGATCGGGTGAGATCGGATTGTTGTGAGGACGTGAGTGTTCGCGGAGCTAATCGTGCTTCTAGTTGCAGCCGGGCTAGCCTTTCCTTTTCTGCGATGGCGCTGGCTTCGGCTGCTGCGCGGTTAGCCTCCGCAATGCGAGCCTCCGCCGCCGCTACTTTTGCGACAGCATCCTTAGATGCAGCATTTGCCCGTGCAACTTGGGCTTCCGCTTCTTTTGCCCGCGCATTCGCTTCAGCTATGAGTTCAGTGGACTTTTTAGACTCCGCCTCTAATTGGGCAGCTCTGGAATTAGCCTTGGCTGCGCCTTCGTCTGCAATTGCTGCTTGGCGACGAGCCTCGGCTATTTCATTGGCCTGTGTCGCTCCGACCCGCGCTGAGTATATGCGTATGCCATTGCTCGCCAGCAATGCCAGTCCGCCAAAAATAATCGCGGCAAAAGAGAGCCAAATGTACCACCGGCTGAAGAACTCTAGCCATCCGCTGTTGTCTGTAGGAAACATCTTCCCAGTCGGAGCGATTCTGCTTCTTATTGGCCTTGCCATTATGGCGATTGAGTGGATTTTGATGAACTATGCAAAGTAGGCATTGTCCATGGCTCTACGATTAGAGCCTCCGGTGAGGAATTATATCATCCGTACCGCCTACGGGGTTAAGCTGCTCTTTCCTACCTCGATTCCCACATTTCCCACTCGGCAAGCACAGAGCGTCGCGATCCCCAAGTCTCCACGAAGGAGCCAATTTGCTCTGCGCGTCAATGGAAGTCCAAAACCAAATATCGCCAGCATGCGAGCCCCGCGCTGCGATCTTCGGAGTAACATTCTTCTCTTTGCATCCGATGAATGCCCACACCTCCTAGATTTGAACCCGTTTGCATATAAGATTTCGAAATGCCCTGTCTTGGTAGTCCGAGCAAAATGCGCCTACCTCGCCGATCAAACGCATCACGGTCTTCTTCGCCACGCCTGTCATTCGCACTCTTGAGCGAACGGAGCACCCTTCGTTCAGCGCCGAAATGACTTGTTCTCGCTTCTTTGAGTCCAGCCTGTTCATGTCTTCAATGATGCCAGTTCCGCTTTTGCATTTCAGGAGAAAATGTTGCCAGGAGCAGGTGAGAATCTTGGCCGGAAAAAAACATTTCACACTCTGGCTGGTTTTGTGGTATACAAGGAGACAGGCGGCGAGTCCAGATTCGGACCTAACCAAAGACTGGACCCGCCAGCCAGAAGGGAGCGTGAGGGCATGACGAGATGACCAGCGCCCAGCCGGGCGAGGGGGCGGAGGAATCCGCCCTCATACACTTCAGCGCTCAATTGTTTTATACCATGTTTCGATCTCTAGGGAAAGGAGAAAAAGCGAAATGGCTGGCACCGACTATGCAGCGATCTTGGCTGACATGGAAGCCAAAAAGAACGCACTAGAGTCTGCGATCGCAAGTCTACGAGCGGCCCTCGCCAGTGGCGCCCTTGGCGCGTCAGGCTCAGAGATCTCTGGGCCTATGGATTCGGTGTCTTCATCGGCACCGACTTCTGGGGGAGTCCCAGTTTCTCTGCCTAGGGGAGCTTTTCTTGGAAAAACCGTTACTGATGCGATCAAGACATACCTAAGCGCGGTCCGTCGGAAGCAGACCAACAGGGAAATTGCACGGGCACTGAAGGATGGCGGCCTTGAATCAAGCGGTAAATTCGATGCCTATGTTACCAGCGGGCTGTTCAGGCTCAAAAAGGAAGGCACCGTGCTCCGCTTTAACGATGGCTGGGGCTTGGCTGAATGGTATCCCGAAGGATTCAGGATGAGGGTGTCCGGAAAAGCCGTGAGTAACAAGCGAAGGAAGAACTCCAAGCGCGGGGCCACGGCGAAGTCGGCGAAATCAAGCGGGAAGCCCACGGTCACACCGCCAATTCCAGGTGGAGGCCTAGAGCATCGCATTGAAGCCCTTGTTCGATCTATGCCAAACAAGATATTCTCCTCCGCGGAGATCACGCACACTCTTGGAGCGGGAATAGTTGGCGTGACACTTGCACTCGGACGAATGGCAAAAAAGCGCAAGATTGAAAAGACTGAGGGCGGATTCCGCATGTTTAGCGGGAATGTCCAGGAGATGCCAAAGGCTGTCTAAGCTTTCTTGGCTTTGTCCCACCTGGCCTGAGCCGCCTTATAAGCAAGATCACTGCGCTCTTTCTCGGAGAGTTTGGCCATCCGGCGCTTTCCGCCGATTTTTCCGCCGCGCCGTCCCAGCGCGGCCATGACCCGCGAAATGTCCGTTTTCGTTGGTTCCTGCATCTTCTCTGTCGCTTCCGGCGTATCGGTAGAGAGGCGAACCAACTCGTGAGCGAGCTGATTCACTTCACGGGTTCTTTTGAGTCGCTCACTTGATTTACTGGGCCCCTTTGCCATACCTCCAGCATGACAGGCCTGCTTGAGCCGTTCAAGCTGCGAAATTTCAAAGTAGCCCACTACCCGGCGTTCGGGCAGCTTGCCGGATGCTTCGTAACCGGCTTACAACTCCACCCCCAGCGCGCTCCAGTCAACCACCTGCTGACGGGTCATGGCCTGGTTGCCCAGAATCGCAGTTAAAGCCGCCGTGGCGCCGATGGTAATATCCGCCGGCGGTTTCGCTCCATTTACTACAGAGTTATAGAATGCCGCCAGATGCGCATACGGATCGTCCTGTACCTTCTCGGCGAGGACCATCGGTTTGCCGTCGCCCGCGAGTGAATACATGGTAGACTCGCCCATCAGATTCACGGCGCCTTTGGTGCCGTACACGTAAATGTACTGGCCGCCGTTCGGCATGGCGCGCGGGTGAAACACATTCTGCGTGAATGACATCAGGACCCCGCCGGGATACTCGTAGCTGAGCGTTCCGCAGTCGAAAATGGTCCGTCCCGGCGGATCGTTCTTGTACAGAAGTATCCCGCCGAATCCGCTCGCGCGGGTGGGATGTGCCCCGATGGCCCAGTTGCAGAGGTCCAGATTATGCACCGATTGCTCGATGAGGTATCCGCCGGAGCGGTTCACGTCGAAGTACCAGTCGGCCGAGCTGCCGTCGTGCGGCAGGTCGGCTACGGCGTGCCGCTGTGCCTTGACCATGATGACATCGCCGATAATGCCGTCGCGGATCTTGCCGACAGCTTCGATATATTCCTTGACCGAACGCAATTGCTGGCCCGGCACGAAGACTTTGTTCGACGCCTTCACCGCCTCCACCACCGCGCGCACCTGCGCCGGAGTGATTCCAACCGGCTTCTCGCAGTACACGTTCTTGCCCGCCCGCAGCGCCGCCACCGCCATCTCCGAGTGCAGGTCGGGCGGCGTCGCGATGAAGACGGCATCCACGTCCTTCCGGTCGATGACCTTTCGCCAGTCCGAGTAGGTGGCGGGGTTATCTTTGGAAGCGGCCGTGGCCGCCTTGTCCAGGCGATCCGGCTTGATGTCGCAGAGCGCCAGGACTTTGGCGTTCGGCTGCGCGAGAACGCCTTCGAGCAGAAACGAGCCGCGGTTACCGACTCCGATCATGGCGGTGCCAACCAGATGAGGAGACGTCTGAGCGGAGGCCGCCGCTACCGCCGAGCCAAGCAGAAACATCCTGCGGTTTACCATGTGCCGTCGCTCCTTGCAGCCTCATTCTACCGCCACGCCGTTCCCGGCGGCGGGCTACAGCTTGATCAGGTCCCAGGGCTTGCGCAGTTTGCGGGTCAGCAGCTCGGAGGCGTCCGGGGCGCCAATGAAATCTTCTTTTTCCGCGTCCCAGTGCAGTTTTTTGCCGGTTTTGAGGGCGATATTGCCGAGCAGGCACACGGTGGTGGAACGATGGCCGATCTCGATATCCGCATCCGGCCGCTTGTGGGCGCGCACCGATTCGACGAAATTCGCCGTGTGCGCCTTGGTGGGCTCGGGGACGTTTTCCCAGAAGCGCTGGATGGGCTGGGGCGGGGTGCGTTTCGGCGTCACCGGTTCGGGGAAGATCTCCCAGCCGATGCGGTTGGCGTAAATGGTGGCGTAGGTGCCATAGAAAGCCATACCCGTTCGGCTGGTCCCATTCTCCCCGGGCGTTGTAATACTTGAGGCCGGGGGTGCGGCCTCCCACCCCGTGGCCGTTCAGATTCGAGCCCTCGTAGGTGATGACGAATCCGTCGTACTCGTAAGTGACGGTGAGGAAGTCGGGCACGTCGCCGTCGTCGTGGATGACGAACCGCCCGCCCGAGGAGGAAATGACGCGCGGCGCGGTAACGCCCATGATTTCCTGCATGGTGTCTATCCGGTGGTTGCCGAAGTCGGTGATGTAGCCGCCGGAATAGTCGAAAAACTGCCGGAAGGTGGAAAGAAACCGGTTGGGGTTGAAGGGCACCTTGGGCGACGGGCCCAGATACATGTCCCAGTCGAGGTCGGCCGGAGGATTCTGATTGGGTTTGTGGCCGATGCCATCCGGCGCGCGGTTGAGATAGTTCCAGACGCGCACGTAATTGACCTTGCCGATCTCGCCGCCCTGGACCATCGCCGCGATTTTCCGGAAATGCGGCGCCGAGCGGTGCTGCGTGCCCACCTGTACGATGCGGTCGTAGCGGCGGGCGGCAGTGACCATCGCCCGGCCTTCCTTCACCGTCAACGAGGTCGGTTTCTCGACGTAGACATCCTTGCCCGCCTGGCAGGCCAGCACGGCCGCCTCCGCGTGCCAATGGTCCGGCGTCGCGATCAGCACCGCGTCCACGTCCTTCAGCTCGAGCAGCTTGCGAAAATCCTGGAAGACCTTCGCATCGGCGCCCTCCCATTCGCCGGCCCGGTTGGCATTGGTGAGATAGACGTCCGCGGCGGCGATAAAAGCGACGTTCGGAGCTTCGCTCATCAACCGCGCGACATAGCGGCCGCGCCCGCCGCAGCCGATCATGCCGACGTTCAATCTGTCATTCGCGCCGAGAACGCGCGAGGCCGAGAGCGCCGACACTCCCCGACCGATACTCTGGAAGAAAACCCTCCTGTTCATGCGTCCCATTCTATTCGGATTCGCCACCCATCGCTATTGGCGCAATGGCGACGCCGGTTTCGCGAAGTTCCCGGCCCGGGTTTACTCCCGGATTAACGCCCGCCGAACTCGTAGCCCACCGAAACACCGTATTGAGGCACCCAGTTACTGCCGAACTGGAACAGATTGTGCACCCAGTGCACATCGATTTGGGGCCGGACAAAGACGTGATCCGTGGCAAAGATTCGCACGCCCCCACCGAAGTGCACCTGGAAGTGGTTTGAGCTGGCCAGCAGGCTGCTAGAGCTGGAACACCCGCTGAACTGGTTGCAGGCCGATTGGTCGTAGTAGAACTTCAGGTTCATACCGCCAACGCCGGCCTGTAATTCCGGAACGACGCGATTGGAGAGGGGAAGCGGCTGGTAGATCCCGTTGAAGTCGTAGAACAACGGGCGATATGTCAGGCCGGCATAGTCGCTTTTGGACGGGTGGACGGACAACTCTCCGCCGAATCCGAAATGGGAAGTGAGCATGGCGCTTCCGCCGAAGTTCAGAAACACGCCACCCAGGGTCGGCGTGTTGTAGAGCGTCCCATCGCCGAACGTGTCGATGCTCTCTCCAGTGGATTTGGCGTGCGCGGATCCAAGGCCAATGTGAACTTCCGCACCGCTCTGGGCGTAAGCGAATGTTACGGCGAACAGCAACAGGAAAAGCAGCGGAAGGCTGCGGCGAATTGGTGTCATAACATGAAACTCCTCGATTTAGCGGCCACTGCGGACGCGTCTCTAACCTTCATTGTAACTTTGTAAACTGCCCATTACTTAGGCTGGACGCCCGCCCAAAAGTGCCCTTTCACCATTTTCGACGTAGCCATCGCCGGAAAAGTGTACAGGCGCGTGAGTACTTTCTGATCCACTGACACCGGCGGCAGGCTGCCCACCCGCTGCGGGATGATAAAAGAGGAGCGGGCGAGAAACCATGCCACTGAACGGACTGAATGTCATCAGCCTGGAGAGCCGGCGCGCGCGGGAGACGGAAACGCTGATCGCGAGGCAGGGCGGGACACCCTTCCTCGCGCCGTCGCTCAAAGAGCGTCCGATCGAGGAACAGGAGGGCATTTTTCTTTTCCTGGAAGCGCTTGGCGAGGGCGCTTTCGACATGGTTATTTGCATGACCGGTGTCGGCCTGGCCCTGATGCGCGACGCCATCGCCGCCAGGATGCCCATCCAAGCCCTGGTCGAGGGACTGCGGCGGGTGACGGTGGTTTGCCGGGGGCCCAAACCGGCGGTCGTGCTCCGTCAGCTCGAGGTTCCCGTGCACGTGGCCATACCCGAACCGAACACCTGGCGTGAGATTGCCGATGCCGTGGCCGCGCGCGGCGAACGGCGCATTGCGGTGCAGGAATACGGCAGGGCGAACCCCGAATTGTACGCGGCCCTGCGGCAACTGGGGGCGGTGGTGACGCCGGTCACCGTTTATCGCTGGGAGCTGCCGGACGATACCGGCCCGCTGCAGGAAGCGGTCCGGCGGCTGGCGGCGGGCGAGTGCGACGTCATCCTGTTCACCTCCGCCACCCAATTGGATCACCTGCTGCGGGTGGCCAGGGAACTGGGCCAGGAGCCCGGCTTGCGCGAGGCGCTCGCGAGCCGGGTGGCGATTGCTTCGGTGGGGCCGGTGATGAGCGCCGCTCTCGAAGCCGAAGGCTTCCGGCCGGACATCGTGCCCGCGCATCCCAAGCTGGGGCCCCTGGTGAACGCGGTGGCGGAAAACGCCGGCGCCGCCCTGGCCCGCAAGCGAAGCCGGTAGGAGCCGCTTTCACGGGAACAGCAGCTCGACTTTGTTCGAATCCACGCCGGCCACCGTCAACACCAGGTCGAGCGAGCCTTTACCGGCCAAAGTGTGGGGCAGCTTCACGTTCACCTGGTCCAGACCGTCGAATTCCGACTGCGGGCCGGCGTAGGTGACTTCCGCGGTTATGTCTCCGATGCGAGCTGTCACGGCATCGCCCGGAGCGTGGCCACGGATTCCGGTTCCGAACAACGCCAGGTAGACGTCCTCGGCCGGGTTGCCAAACTGGATGGGCGCCGCCACGCACGAGCCTGCCGCCGTGCCGCATTGGGCCGCCAGAGTGTAAGTGACAGGGTCGCCCGCCATGGAGCGGATCACCCACGCGGACGGTGCGCCCCGGCCGTCTCCGTTGGCCGTGAAAAAGGCCGGCGCCAGCGGCTTCACATCGAGCAACCCAATGGCCTTGGTTCCTGCCGGCGACTCGATGAACACGCTCGCCGGCCCGTCCCGGACGGCCGCCGGCACGGCGAAGTTGATCTGCTTGGAGGACACGAACAATAGCCCAGCCTGGTGGCGGGTGCCATTCTGGTCCGCGACGTAAACGGAAATGCCGGCCAGCGTCAGCGGCCAAGGCTTGGAGACGGTGGCCTGGGCGGCGAACGAGCTGAATCCGTCTCCAAAGGCGGTAGCCAGCGAATCGGGCGCCACCGTGTCGGGAACGTAACTGGCCGCCGAAACCACGTGCACCACCGGCCCGCTGGACCGGCACGCGCCATTCGGATCGAGATATACGCCCGATCCGATCGCCATGGCCATCTCCGCGGTGACAACCTGCGTGGACTTTGGACTGTCCCAGGCCACCGGCGCCACCCACTCGCTGCCGGTGGGCGGGCACGCCGCGGTGGTGCAATCGAGCGTCACCAGGGTTTGCGGAAAATAGAGCGTCTGCACCAGTTCGTCGCCCGTCAGCGGGTCCAGCTCATAAAACGACATGTAGTTGGTGCCGTTCGAGTAGCTCTTTACATCGTTGCAGCCGCCCTCGTCCAGGATGCCGTCGTTGTTTGAATCCACCGGGCAGCGCACCGGGATGTCGACGTTCACCGTTCCATGCACATCGACACCCTGAGTGGTGACCTGAGACGAGCAGTCCTGGCTGTTGTACAGCGTGCAATTGGGCGCGCTGTAGTCGACGTGGCTGGTGCAACTGTTCCACTCGTACCACCCATCGGTGCAGTCGGTTTTGCAGTTGCCGCTGTTGTCGCAGACAAAAGTGTTATGGCACCAGCCGTCGAACTGGTGGCTATTGCCTTTTACGCCGAAATTCGAGGAGACGCCCCAGTTGCCGAAGGGTGCGCTGTGAATGCTGGGAGGGCACTCAGCGTTGACCGGTCCCAATACTTTGCGGTTGCGATTCAGACCGGCCACCGTCAGCCGGCACACCTGCGCGGGCGCGACCGCTGACAGCAACCACAGAACCAGGCTCAGGCTCACCAGGCGTATCGGGCGGGGGCACATTGGCATCCTCTTGCTCGATGCCATAATAGCGCGCCATCCAGTAAGGCAGGATGTAGTCGATCCCCGCGCCTTCGACTGCGCCGTAGCCCGGGCCGTAAAGCTGGAACGGGCTGCGCTGCCACAGGAAGTCGGTGGTGACGCGCTGATCCACCGGTATGGGTTGGCAGGCACGGTCATCGCCGCAGGCGGGGTATTTCCCGCGCAGGTCCACGGTAACATCCAGGCGCGGCCTTTTGAGCCACTCGTCGAGCAGGCGGACGGTTTCGGCGTCGCGGGCCGCATCGGCCCCCCGGATGGCGCGATCGATCATGTTGAAATGCGCGTTGCCGTGCCCCTGGGTCGCCTTCCGCAGCGTGTCGTAGGCGCCCCGGTACCATCCGCGGTAAAGGGCGTTGCCTTCGCTGCGTACCAGCGTGAACAGGTTGACGTAATCCAGGTTGAACTTGTAGTACGAATCGTAGGGATCGAGCGTATCGACGCCGATTGGCACACCCATCGAGGGCGCGTCCCACAGGCGAAGACTCCCGTAATCGGAACTGAACCGCCCCGGATTGAGCAGCCGTCCGACGGCCAGCAGCGAGAGCTCCTGATCGGGGCGGGCCCAAAAAACGGTGGAGGGGGCGCCGTCCGGGTCCGTCACCGCCCAGTCGTCGGCCTGCAGCCGGTCGAGCAGGCTGGTGGCCAGCCTGGAAGCGAGCGACCGGACGTCCACATCCGGGGCGAACTCGTTGGCTACCGCCAGTCCGAAGAAGACGCCGGAAAACTGATCGCGCGACGTGTTCCCGATCCAGTAGTAATCAATGCCGTCCAGCGTTCCGCGGAAAACGCCGTTCTGCGCTTCTTCCTGGAGAATCCCCTCGGCGTAGCCCGAATCCACCGGCACCGCGCAGCGGGCCAGGCGGCCGCTGCCGGTGACGTCCACCAGCAGCCGCAGGCCGTTCAACGCCCGCTTCACCGCCTCGAGCGATTCGGGAGAGTGGGTGGCGGCGTAGCGGAACGACTCGGCGGCCAGGTAGTGCCCCGTCCACAGAGCCGAGTCGCCGCACCGGGTGTAGGCGGTGACCTGGCCGTCCGAATCCAGGAACGGATCGAGAATGGTGCCGAAAGGCAGGTGCCGCGAAGCGATGCGGGCGGAAATCTGCAGCGCCTCCGCTTCACCGGCGGCGGCCGGGGACGTCAGCGTTACGGCAAGCAGGCAACCAACCGCCAGGACTTTCATTCTCGCGAACTTACGCCTCCAACAGCAGCGGCTTCAGGTGCCGCTCGAACAGGTTCCCGGTGACGTTGCGGGCCACCGATTCCTCGCACTCTTCGAGTTGCCGGAGATACCGGTCGCCCAGCTTCGCCGCCACCTTGTAGCCCACGTGCAGCAACTGGCGCAGGTGCGCGTTGTAGGCCGGGTTGGAGCGATCGTGCCGCAGCGCGGCAGACATACTGGGCCGCCGTCCAGCCGGCCACTTCCGCGGGCGCGGGCAGCTTGGCCACGTCGATATCGATGACCGCCGCGTAGGGCGCGCACAGCGCCTCTACGTGCTCGTACGCTTCGGTGTAAATCTCCTTCGCCATCTCCAGCCCTTGCCGTCCGCCTCGGCCAGACCGATCAGCTCCTCCAGCCAGGTGGTGCCGGCGGTCTTCAGGTGAACGCCCGCGTCGAACTTGCGGATGCTGCGGCGGATGGGGGCGTAGATGGAAAACTTGTCGCTGCCCGAGTGAACGCTCAGCTTCAGGTTCTTCGGCAGCTTGTAGCGCTCGACGGCGTGGGCGATGACGGCCACGTCGTCGGAGAACTCCTTTTCAAACTGCGCCGGATCGCCGACGTAGTCGACGCCCTTGTTGAAGCGGCCGGTGAACTTCGGTGCGATCGTCTGGATGGGTATGCCCTCGTCGGCGATGGCGGCCAGAATCACCAGCAGCTCCATGGGGGTCTGCGGCACGTCCGTCTCGTCCATCGAAACTTCGGTGACGAAAGCGCCGGCGCCGAGTTTTGCTTCGATGTGCCGGTAGATGCGGCCGGCGTCCTTCACGGCGGCCAGGTACTTGCCGGTGATGCGGTCGATTTCGTCGGGGCCCAGCGGAATCGGTTCCGCAATGCCCTCGACATGGACCGCGTCCATCAGCTCGGGGTGGGCCGCGGCGAATTCGTCGACGTCGGAGAAATCCGCCGGCTTGCCGATCTCCTCGGCCACATCGATGGTGTAGAAGTCGGACGCCTGGATGAAGAAGTCGACGTTTTTCAGATTGATGTGGTCGGCATCCACGAAGTACGGTTTCCCCCATCCCAGGGCCGCCACCGCCTGGTCCGCCGCCTGGCGCTGGCTGGCGGGCTGCGAGCCGATGATGACATGCTCGCGGTACGACTTGTTCCAGACCGGGGAAACCTCCACACCCGCCGACGCAGCCAGCGCGCATGCGTTCAACTGGGCCTTGGCCTGGTGGGCAAAACGGTCGCCGACACCGATGCTGTACTTGGGAAGCGTAAGATTACCGCTCACGAAAAATCCCTCCTCAACCAAGCTGAAATCGAAGCTCAGTTCTTAGTCTAGCTTTTCGAGGAAGGAACGTCCGGCCTGATCCCAGAAACCACCAGGGCCTGGTCGTAGGTGGGAGTGGTGCGGCCAATCTATCGGCACCTGGGTCACAGAACGAAAATCAATATGCCGGCCCCGGCCAGCACCACCCACAGGATATCGACCTGGAACCAGAGCGCCACAAATGCCGCTATCGCCAGAACAATGGACGGTGCCGTCCATGACGCCGCGATCGCGAACTGGACCGTCACCGCCAGCAGCAGACCGACAAACGAAGCCAACACGCCCCGCAACGCGGTTCGAAAAAGCGAGGCGTGCTGCATCCGGTCGAAGTAAGGAACCGTAACCAACACCATCAGGAAAGATGGCGAGAAGACCGCCACCGTCCCGATCACGGCCCCCAGCAGACCGGCGATCCTGTAGCCCACAAAAGTCGCCGTGATGACGATGGGACCGGGCGTGACTTGCCCCAGGGCAATGCCGTCCATGAAGGTTCTGCTGTCCATCCATTTGTGAACGCCCACCACCTGATTGAGCATCACCGGCACGGAGGCGAAGCCGCCGCCAAAGGCGGACAGGTCCACCTTCACCATCACGGCCGCCAGTTCGAATAGCGGGCGATTCACCACAAACAGGGCGGCGAGCGCCGCAATGCCTGCGACGACCGCCAACAGCACCAGGCGCACCGCTCGCGGCCCGCCAGTCCGGCTGGCGGGGCTGACGGGCGCGACGGCCAGGTCTTTTCGGCGATAGAGCAGCGCGCCGGCGGCGGCCGACGCAGCGATGGCAAGAATCGGGCTGCCTCGAAAGAACAGGAAAATCGCCGCGCCGCAGGCGAGCACGGCGTCCCGCCAGTTCATAATCGAGCTGCGGCCGAATTTCACAACGGCGTTAGCCACCAACGCCACCACGATCACGTGCAAGCCGCGAAAAGCGGCTGCCACCGGCTGGAGATCGCGGCTGACCGCGTAGACGCCCGACAACACCACCATGAGCACGAACGCCGGCAGGCCGAATCCCACGAAGGCCGCCAGTGCGCCTGCCGCCCCCCGTGCGCGCAGACCGACGTAAGCGGCTACTTGCATCGCCGTGGCGCCCGGAATCGACTGGCAAAGCGCGGTGCCGTCCGCGAACGCCTGCCCAGACAGCCAACCTTTCTTTCTGACGGCCAGGTCGCGGATGTAAACCACCATCGCCGGCCCTCCGAAGGCCGTCAGACCAAGCCTCAAAAGCGCAAGAAAGAGTGCCGATAGTGGAACCCGGCGCGCGGAATCCTCTGGGGGTGGCTCGCCGGCCGATTTGGTCATGCCCGCGGCTTCGTTCTCAGCGATGCTGTGCCTCCTGGATGAGACCTGGCCAAGTCCATTCTGGCTAAATACATCGAAGAAGGACAACCCCGCTACCAACCTCCATCCGGACGCCGGCTTTAGCGGTTGGCCAGAGCGTTGGCCGCCAGGTGTTTGATCTGTTCGATCTCGGAGGTTGTATAGCGATCAGAGGGGCGAAGGGCGAAGGGAGGTTTGAGACCGAGCCGCCGGGCGAACCTGTCGGCCGCCAGGTCGCACAGCCGGCGTTGGGGCTGCGCGCCGCTGGGCACCCCGGCCGAGATGGTCCGCTCGGTCGTCCAGCAGTTTGAGCAGACTCTTCAGTGTTCCCGTGTCGTCGATGTCTGTCAGCGTCATCGCCAGGAACTCGGCTTCGTCGAGGGGTCCCAGTGCCGCCAGCACTCGCTCGCGGGCGCCGGCCACACCGGCCGATACGCCGGCCACCGACGCCGCCAGGCTTTGCGGGACGGGGCTGTTCCAGGAATCGATCTTCACTTTCGGGCCGGCATCCGCCTGAAGAGATTTCAGGAACTCCCGGTTTCCTTCGTCCTTGTAGCGGCCCAGCAACAACAGTGGAGCGGCGGACACATTCCCCATCCGGACCGACTGCTGCAAAGAGTTCTCCAGTTTCGGGATTCCCGCGGTTATCTCCCGCGGACACCTTTGGTAAATCGCCCGGCCGGCCCGTTCGCGCATGTCGGCGGAACTGTCGGTCAGCCGGGTGGCGAGCGCCGCGCACGCCGCCTGCCCGCCCACTGCTGTCAAGCAGCACCAGGGCCTCCCGGCGCACGTCTTCGTTGCCGTCCCTCAAGTACTTTTCGATTGCCGGGACGTCGGCCGCGGTGGCCTTCAGTTGGGACACCGGCTCGAAATTCCCTTTCCGGACGGCGGCGAACGCCGCGTCCACCTCCGTGCGCTGGGCGCAGGCCAGCGGCAGCACCGCCAGCAACAGGGTCAGCAGGCGCACCCCTTTACATCGGCACCGAATTCCGGAACAGGCGCAGCGTTTCGTCAATCTCTTTGGCTCCATATTGTCCGCCCGGATTTCGAGGAAACGAAACCGGCAGCCCGAAAACATCCACAAACGCATCCACCGCGTGGTCGCACACCCTTCGCCGCTCGGCGCCGGAGGGAACCCCTTCGGGAATCTCCGTTTTATCCGTTAAGTACTCGCTGATCGCGTGCCACACTTCCGGCGCGTCAACGTAGCGAAGAATGTCCAGCAAGAACACGCGGACGCCGTCGTCGAATTCACTGCTCTCGTTCCAGAATCAGCTCGCGCGCCTTTCTGTCGCCCAGGCGGGAAAGCGCCGCCGACGCCGCCACGCGTAACGGGTACGGTCCTCGACCACGGCTTTCAGCTTCACCGGCTCGTCGCCGTGTTCCCGCATCAAGCCGTCGAGCGCGGCTCCGCCGCGCTTCCGCAATAGCCCAGCAAAAGTACCGACGCCGCCGTTCGGTTTCCCTGCTCGATGCTCCGTTCGAGCGCGCTCGCGGGCCTCCTGCGCTCGAGAAGCGTCTCGGCGGGAGCGCCGCCTTCGAGCACGGCGTTCGCCGCGCGGGCCGCGTGGTCGGCATCGGCTGAAAGAAGATCGCGCCACGAGAATCCGGCCTGGCCGCTGTTATCCATCTCGATATCCTCCCCGGTTTTCACAGTTCCGGCCTACGGGTTCATCCCGTTGACGTCGGCCTTCGGCAGGTTGATGCCGCGCTCGTCGGTGATTCCGTGCATCAGGTCCTTTTTTCGCGCGTTGTCGTAGTGGTCGGGCCTGCCCAGATAATGCCCCATCTCGTGCGCCATCGTCACACCGATTGCCCGGCCCGCATTGTCCTCGAAGATGCAATTCCCGCCCAGCGTTCCCGCGTCGGTGTTGTCCACGGTGGGTGTGGCGTCCTGCTCGTACTCCCAGACGAGGAAGTAGTTCATGTCCGAACCGGCGTCTCCCAACGCGGTCACCGTGTTCCACTCGCTGCCGGCGCCGGCGGTCCACATCACCTGGGCCCCAAATTGCTGGCCACGGTAACGTGCCGGGTATGGCGCAGGCTGGCATGGACGTTGGCCTGCCCGCGGTAGATGTAGTTGATGGTGCCTACCCAACTGGCCGCCGATGCAGGCGCGCGAGCTGGTGTGGTGCCCGGCCGAGTCCCGGACGAAGTTAAACGTCAGCAGGACGTTCTTCCGGTTCTTGGTATCCACCTCGAGTTCCACCACGGTCGTCGCGCCGTTCTTGGCCTGGAGCTTGGCATTGCCTTTGCTCGCCCCTTAGAGCTTGAAAATTCTGTCGGCTCGGATGGAGCGCCATCCTCTCGCCGCCGCTGGGAATCTGCGCATGCGTGATTTCCTGGACGGTCAGGATGGCGTTATTGGTGCTGGTTACCGTAAGCCCGGCCCCATCCCGCAGGGCCATATAGCGGTGTCTTGCCTACAGGGACCATCTGCCAGCGGGGGTGAGCAGCCTTGTCGAAACCCATCATGTTGAATACTTTGGTAAATTCCGCAGCCACTGAATTGCCTCCGTGAAACGCCGGCGGGGGCATGGCTATTTCGCGATTGGGGGACTCTTCGTAATCCGTGCGACAGGCGAGAAACCACCCGAGCCCCGCCCCTCGACGGCTCCCGATGTCCGATTACCCGGCAATCCTCCGCGATGCCGCCACCGGCGTTTGGTAGTCGATCCTTTAGACCCATTCTATGCCAAGTTCGATGGGAATGAACCAACCACCTGCGGAGCTAAGCGCCCGGATGCGAGTTTCGGCGGGCAGGGTTCCCCGGACCGGAGCGAAACTGAACATATCGCTGGGGTTACTAATGAGCCGCGCTATACTGGAAGGAAGTACCCCGATCTCATGCAAGATTTCAGTATCCTGTGGCTGCGCGTCGCGGCGGGCCTGTATTCAGTTGGGCTGATTCATGCCATCCTCACCGTCCTGCGGCGCAAGCTGGAGATTTTCCGCGTGGCGCTGGGCACTTTCGCCGCGGGGTCGCTGTTCCACTTCGTCTCGCTGGTGGAGTACAGCCTCCGCGAGGGCCATTTCCCGGCCAACAACTTCTTTGAGTCGGTTTCTTTGTGCGGGTTCCTGCTGGCGGTGGTGTTTCTGCTCGCCTATTGGCGCTACCACTTCGAAAGCCTCAGCGTGATACTGTTTCCGCTGGTTTTTCTGATGACCCTGATCGGCGGCATGCACAAGCCGGTGGGCCACTGGACCAACCCCGGAATCCGCGATGCCTGGCTGCTGGTGCACGTGGTGCTGGTGCTGGTGGGTTACGCGGCGCTTTGCCTGATGGCAGCGGCGTGCATTCTCTGTTCTATCTGGTGCAGGAGCGGAACTTGAAAACGAAAAAGAAGATGCGCACCGACTTTGCCATGCGCCTTCCGCCGCTGGCCACTCTGGATGAACTGATCACCTACTCGATGGGCTTCGCGTTCGCCGCCATTACGCTGGGGGTGATCGCCGGCAGCACCTGGGCGTTTATTGAATTGGGGACTGAAGTGGATTGGCGAGGCGAAAATCGCCGTTTCCCTGGTTACCTGGTGCTTCTGCCTTGTGATGGTATTCCTGCGCGTTGCCGCCGGCTGGCGAGGGCGAAAGGCCGCTTGGATGGCGTTGGTTGTGTTGGGATGCGCGGCGTTGACATGGGCTGCGCACGTCGGCCTGAGGCCGTTGTTGCTGCGATGATGCTTTTGGTGACAGGCCTGAATCACCGGACGGCCCCCGTCGAGATACGGGAGCGCGTGGCGTTTGACGCTCCCTCTCTGCCTGAGGTGCTGCGCGGCTTGCTCGGCCACGAAGGAATCGCCGAAGCGCTGGTGCTGTCCACGTGCAACCGCGTCGAAATCACGGTCGCCGCCGAGCGAGGCGTCGACCTCCGGACCACCATCCGCGAGTACATGGGCGGAGTCCAGCAGGTGGATCCGGCGTGGTTGGTCGCCGCACCTCTACCATTTCGAAGATCGCGAGGCCATCCGACACCTGTTCCGCGTGGCCGCCAGCCTGGATTCGATGGTCGTGGGCGAGCCGCAGATTCTCGGTCAGATGAAGACCGCCTACTCCGCAGCCAGGGATGCCGGAGCTTTGCATGGCTTCCTGGAACTGGTTCTCACGCGCGCCTTCAGCGTGGCGAAGCGCGTTCGCTCGGAAACCGAGATCGGCAAAAGCGCCGTTTCGGTTAGTTACGCCGCCGTCGAGCTTGCGCGCGAGATCTTCAGCTCCCTGAACGAGCGCAAGGTGATGCTTGTGGGTGCGGGGAAGATGTCGGAACTGGCGGCGCGCCACCTGAAGCGCGCCGGCTGCTCGCAGGTTTATCTCACCAATCGCACGCCGGAGCGCGCCGCGGCGATGGCGGACCTGTTCGGCGGGGAAATCGTCGATTACGCGCGCTTCAAGGAACGCTTGCCGGAGATGGACATTGTCGTCACCTCCAGCGGCGCGCCGCACTATCTGCTGAGCCGCGACGACATGCGGCGGGTGTTCGAAGCCCGCCGCAACCGGCCAGTATTTGTCATCGACATCGCCGTGCCGCGCAACGTCGACCCGAGCGTGGACGAACTGGAGCACGTCTACCTCTACGACATCGACGATTTGCAGCAGCGTGGTAGCCAGACAACGTGCGCGGGCGTCAGCGCGAGGCGGAGCAGGCCGAGGAGATCATCGGTGAGGAGGTGGACCGCCTTATGGAGCGCATGCAGTCCGGACAGGCGGTGCCGGCCATCGTGGGGCTCCGACAGCAATTGGAGCAGTTGCGGGTGGCGGAGATTGAGCGCATGCGCGGGCGGTTCGGAGAACTACGCCGCAGCAGGAACAGGCGCTGGAGGCGCTGACACGGGGACTGATGAATAAGATCGCGCATGCGCCGATCACGGAATTGCGAAGAAACGCCGGACGTCCGGAGGGCGATATTGTGTTTGACGTCATCCGCCGCATTTTCCGGCTGGACGAATCGCACAGAAAAGCGAGTACGAAGTAGCGCCGGCGCGGTCTGCCTGGCACGAGCGCAGGGAGCGAGACGAAGGCGAAGAAGCGATGGATCACCGGCCTTGTGACTTCTAATTGCCGGTGCGGGGCTGGGCCTTCTCGCCGCTGGTAGGATGGGAGAAAGCCGCTATATTTCCGGTTATCTGGATTCGCTCGCAAGCGCTACTACTCTGGTCCTCAGTCTGATCCTGCTGAAGGGTTAGCCGCCGTACCGGATTTGGAATAACATGCTGGTTATCGGTTCAAGAGGTTCAAAGCTCGCGCTGTGGCAGGCCGAGTGGGTGAAGGAGCGGCTGCAGGCGCTGGGCGCGGCGTGCCGCATTGAGATCATCCGCACCACGGGCGATAAGATCACCGACGTGCCCGCTGGCTAAGGTGGGCGCCAAAGGGTCTGTTCACTAAAGAGATCGAGGAGGCGCTGCTGGACGGGCACGATCGATCTGGCGGTCCATAGTTTGAAGGACCTGCCCACCGAACTGCCCGAGGGCCTGGCGATCGCCGCTATTCCCGAAAGCGGAGGACCCGCGCGATGCCGTCGTTGGCCGGAAGCTCGCCGATTCGAACGAAGGCGAGACGGTGGGCACCTCATCGCTGCGCCGCGCCGCCCAGCTGCGCGCCGTGCGGCCCGGTCTGCGGGTGGAAGATCTGCGTGGCAACGTGGATACGCGTCTGCGAAAGCTGGACGAGGGCCGATACGCACGCGATTTTGCTGGCCTGCCGCCGGGTTGCGCCGCCTGGGCTGGGCCGAACGCATCGTGGAAGTGTTGGAACCCGAGAGGATGTGTCCTGCCGTGGGGCAGGGCGCGCTGGCGATCGAGACCCGTGCCGACGGCGGCCAGGCGGCGAGAGCTTTGCGCCCAACTGATGGATCGCGCCGACGTATCGGCGCGGTGACGGCCGAACGCGCCGTGCTGGCTTCGCTCGGCGGCGGATGCCAGGTGCCGCTGGGCGCGCACGCGGCGGTTGCCGGAAGCAGCTGCGGCTGCGCGCGGTCGTTGTCTCGCCGGACGGCACAGAGGTGTTCCGCGATGCCATCGACGGCGTCGGCGGCCGACGCGGAGAGTCTCGGCAGGAGGTTGGCGAACGTCTGCTGGAAGCGGGCGCGCAGCAATTCTCGACAGCGTGTACGGCGAGTGGAAAGGCGTAGGACGTGAGCAAGGTCTACCTGGTTGGCGCGGGTCCGGGCGATCCGGAGCTGCTGACGCTCAAGGGACGCCGCGTGCTGGCAGCGGCCGACGTGGTGCTGTACGACCATCTGGCCAACCCGGCGCTGCTGGATTTCGCGCCGCCCGCCGCCGAGCGCATCTACGTCGGCAAGAAGACAGCGACCAACCGCTGCCCCCAGGACGAAATCTGCCGCATGCTCATCGAGCGCGCGCGGCGGGGCCAGACAGTGGTGCGCCTGAAGGGCGGCGACCCGTTCATCTTCGGCCGCGGCGGCGAAGAGGCGGAGGCGCTGGCGGAGGCCGGCGTCGCCTTCGAAGTGGTGCCCGGCGTCACCGCGCCGCTCGGCATCGCGGCCTACAGCGGCATTCCGCTCACCCATCGCGAGCACACTTCGGTGGTGAGTTTTGTCACCGGCCACAATCCGGAGCAGATCGACTGGTCGCGCACCGGCCTGGCGGACACGCTGGTGGTATTCATGGGCATCAGCATGGTGGACGAGCTGGTGCGCAAGATCCTGGATGCCGGCCGGGCGCCCGAAACCCCGGCGGCGGCGGTTCGCTGGGGCACGCGGCCCGACCAGCGGAGCCTGGTCTGCGCGTTGAAAGATCTGCCCGCGACCATCCGCGAGCAAGGCCTGAAGCCACCCGCCACGCTGATTATCGGAGACGTGGTGACGCTGCACGACAAGCTGAACTGGTACGAGAGCCTGCCGTTGTTCGGCCAGCGAATCGTGGTGACGCGGGCCGAAGAGCAGTCCGGCGATTTCTCCACCCGGCTGCGCTCGCTGGGCGCCGACGTGGTGACGCTGCCGGTGATCGCCATCCGTCCGGCCGCCGATTACGGCCCGCTCGACGACGCCATCGCGCGCCTGGAGACTTACGACTGGCTGCTGTTCACCAGCGCCAACGGCGTGCGCTGCTTTCTCGAACGGCTGGACGCCTCGACGCGCGACCTGCGCGCGCTGCGGGCAAAGATCTGCGCCATCGGCCCGGCGACGGCGCACGCGTTGGACGGTCTTCACCTGAAGGTGGACCTGCTGCCCGACGCAATACGTCGCGGAGGGCATTCTGGACGCGCTGGATGACACTGAGGTGCGCGGCAAGCGATTTCTGCTGCCGCGGGCGGCGGTGGCGCGCGAGGTGCTGCCCAACCAGTTGCGCGGCCGCGGCGCGCACATCGACGTGGTGGAAGCATACCGCACGGTGATTCCGGAAGACGCCGCGGAAAGGGCACGAGAAGTGTTCGGGGCGAGCCGCAGGCCGCACTGGGTCACCGTCACCAGCTCGTCGACGGTAAACAACCTGCTGGCGGTAGCGGGCGGCGAAGCGCTCGAGGGCGTGAAGCTCGCCTCCATCGGTCCGGTCACCTCGGAAGTGGCGCGAAAGCACGGGCTCAGCGTGGCTGTCGAAGCCTCGCCCTACACCGTCGAAGGACTGATAGAAGCCATCGTGCATTGCCGGGCGGCGGAATAGGAACCCGCGCGAGCTGGCAATTGCTCAGTTCTTGCCCGGAACCATGGGAACGAACCGCACCGGCTCTCCGCGGCGGCGGGTGATCTTGCCGCCGGCGTCCTTTTCCACCAAAACCAGTTCCTGGTAGTCTTCGCCCACCGGCGCAACCAGTTTTCCGCCCGGCTTCAATTGATCCAACAAAGCCGGCGGCAGCTCGGGCGGCGCCGCGGTGAGGATGATTCGATCGAACGGGGCTTCTTCCGGCCAGCCCTTGTAGCCATCGCCTTCTATCACGGTTATGTTTTTGTAGCCCAGCCGGGCCAGACGCTGTTTGGCGGTGCGTGCCAGCTCCGGCACAATTTCGATGCTATAGATATGGTCCGCGAGCGGCGCCAGAACCGCCGCCTGGTAACCGGATCCGGTGCCGACTTCAAGTACCTTGTGGTGTGGCCGGACGTCCAGCATTTCACTCATCAGTGCCACGATGTATGGCTGCGAGATGGTTTGTCGGTGGCCGATGGGCAGCGCCGAGTCGCGATAGGCCAGAAACCGCAGATGCGCCGGCACGAAGGCGTGTCGCGGGGTGTGCCTCAGGCTGTCGAGAACCCGTGGATCCCGCACGCCCCGGTTTTCGATCTGGTTGCGAACCATCGATTCACGGGTCGTCGCGTAGAGGTCGGCCGGATTGGTCTCGGGGACCCGCTCTGCCTGCGAGATGCAGAAGAGGGTAGGAAAGGCGGAGGTGGCGGCGGCCGCCACCAGGATGGGAAATTCTTATAAGGCGCATCAATACCGTGTCCTCCTGCCACTCTGACGTACAATGACCAAGTGAACCCGGGTAAGTCCTCTCCTAAGATTGTCCTCCAAGACCGGTCCGCCTCCCTACTTCGACAGTTGGGCTTTTTCAGCGCCACCGCGCTGGTGGTCTCCAACATGGTGGGCATCGGCATTTTCGCCACCACCGGATTTCTGGCGGGCGATTTGGGACGGCCTTCCCTGGTTCTGGTCATCTGGGTGGTGGGCGCGGCGTTCGCGCTGGCCGGCGCGCTGTGCTACTCCGAGCTGGGCGTCAACTTTCCCAGCTCGGGCGGAGAATACGTCTATCTCACCCGCGCTTACGGGCCGACGTGGGGGTTCATGACCGGATGGGTTTCGTTCTTCGCGGGCTTTTCCGCGCCCATCGCCGCCACCGCGCTGGCGTTTTCGGATTACCTGGGTTATTTCTTTCCCGCTTTGCGCCAGGAGAACGCGCAGTTCACCCTGGGCTCCGGCTCCTACGCCATGAAGCTCGGCGGAGCGCAGATCACCGCCTGCGTGCTGATTGCGATGTTCACTCTGGTGAACTGCCTGGGCATCCGCAAGGTGGCCAACGTGCAGAATGTCCTGACCTTCATCAAGATTGCGGCCATCGCCTCGATGTTGTTTCTGGCGCTTTCTGGTAGGCAACGGCAGTTGGAGCCATTTCTCGATGCCGGCGGTGCGCACTTCCACCACCTCTCTGCCGGCCCAATTCGTCATCAGTCTGTTCTGGACTTACGTCGCCTATAGCGGATGGAACGCCGCCACCTACGTCGCCGAGGAATTGAGAAACCCCGAAAAGACGCTGCCCCACGCGCTGGCGGCGGGTACCCTGCTGGTGGCGGTGTTGTACATCGGTCTAAACGTGGTGTTCATTTATTCCACTCCGCTCGAACAGATGAAGGGCGTCATCGCGGTGGGCGCGCTGGCCGCCGTGAACCTGTTCGGGCCGGGGACGGCGGCCATTTTCAGCGCGCTGTTCGCGGTGTCGCTGATGGCCACGGTGAACGCCGAAGTCACCATCGGGCCGCGGGTGTATTACGCCATGGCGAAAAACGGCGCCTTCCTGCGGCTGGCGGCGAAAGTGGATGCCCGCTCGCACACGCCGGTGATCGCCATCCTCTGCCAGGCCGCCTGCGCCATGTTGATGACGCTGACGCCGTTTCCACAGCTGGTCATCTACATCGGCTTCACGCTGAACTTCTTCGCGGTGCTTTCGGTGGCGTCGTTGTTCGTGCTGCGCCGCCGGCCGGGCTGGCAGAAGCTGCCGGTAGTAAGCTTCGGCTGGCCGATGTTGCCGGGAGCCTTCCTGCTGCTGGGCTGCTGGATGACGTTGTACGGCATGACGCTCGAACCCAAGGTGTCGGCGGCCGCCATACTGACGGTGGCGCTGGGCGCGGCCGTCTATCACATCCGCATCAAGGAACGGCCGCTCGCGCGCGCATAAAACATGCGATGTCGCATCCGCCGCGTCCGACGGTCCGGAGAAAATTTGCATACAATATAAAAGCTCCCATTATCCGGGACAGTATGCGGGTTCCAGCGCCGCCGGTTGCCCAAACAGGTGGCTTCGCAAGGGGGTTGATTGGATGAGTTCTATCGCTATCGGCGGTCCGGCACGGCGGACGTTCGCCTTCTATCAGACCACGGTCGGCAAGAAAGTAGTGATGGCCATCACCGGCTTCATGTTGTACGGCTTCGTCGTCGGCCACATGCTGGGCAATCTGCAGATTTACATCGGCCCGGAGGCGCTTAACGGCTACGCCGAAAAGCTGCGCTCGCTGGGTGAGCTGCTGTGGGTGGTGCGCGGCGTGCTTCTGGTGGCGGTTTGTCTGCACATCCTCTCCGCCGCCCAGTTGTACTTCCAGAACCGCAAGGCGCGCCCCGACGCCTACTCGAAGAAGACCTCGGTTGCCGCCAGCTACGCTTCGCGCACCATGTATCTCAGCGGCCCCATCCTGCTCGCGTTCATCATCTTTCACCTGATGGACCTGACCTTCGGCGTCCGGGCCATCCACCCGGACTTCAACCACCACCTGGATGTCTACCGCAACGTCGTCACCAGCTTCAGTAACCCGTACGTGTCGGGCTTCTATATTCTGTCGATGGCGCTGCTCGGTTTTCACCTGCTGCACGGCGTCTGGAGCATGTTCCAATCGCTCGGCATCAACCATCCCGACTACAACCCCTGGCTGCGGCGACTGGCGGTGTTTTCGGCGGCCGCTTTGTTTTTGGGCAACAT
The DNA here is from genome assembly GCA_963810595.1 of Bryobacterales bacterium. Classification (GTDB taxonomy): domain Bacteria; phylum Acidobacteriota; class Terriglobia; order Bryobacterales; family Bryobacteraceae; genus CAWEOG01. The sequence goes on from CAWEOG010000012.1 coordinate 62,119, forward strand.
CTCCATTCCGATTTCGGTGATGGCGGGCCTGCTCCGTTAGCCGCAACGTGTTACGAGGGTGACGATGAAACTCGATTCCAGAATCCCATCCGGCCCGATAGAGCAGAAATGGGAGAAGTGCAAGTTCGACATGAAGCTGGTGAACCCGGCCAACAAGCGCAAGTACCACGTCATCATCGTGGGCACCGGCCTGGCGGGGGCTTCGGCGGCGGCCAGCATGGCCGAGCTGGGGTACAACATCACCTGTTTCTGCTACCAGGATTCGCCGCGGCGGGCGCACAGCATCGCGGCGCAGGGCGGCATCAACGCCGCCAAGAACTACCCGAACGACGGCGACAGCGTCTACCGCCTGTTCTACGACACGGTGAAGGGCGGCGACTTCCGCGCCCGCGAGGCCAACGTCTACCGGCTGGCCCAGGTAAGCGTCAACATCATCGACCAGTGCGTGGCGCAGGGCGTTCCGTTCGCCCGTGAGTACGGCGGCGTGTTGGCCAACCGCTCTTTCGGCGGGGCGCAGGTGAGCCGCACGTTCTACGCGCGCGGCCAGACGGGCCAGCAGTTGCTGCTGGGCGCCTACCAGGCGCTGGAACGCCAGATCGATGCCGGCAAGGTAAAGATGTACTCGCGCCACGAAATGCTCGACCTGGTGGTGGTGGACGGCCGCGCCCGCGGCATCGTCACCCGCGACATGCTCACCGGCAAAATCGAATCGTGGGCGGCCGACGCCGTAGTGCTGGCCACCGGCGGCTACGGCAACGTCTTCTTCCTTTCCACCAACGCCAAGGGGTGCAACACCACGGCCATCTGGCGCGCGTACAAGAAGGGCGCCGGATTCGCCAACCCCTGCTTCACGCAGATTCACCCCACCTGCATTCCGGTCAGCGGCGACTACCAGTCGAAACTCACCCTGATGAGCGAGTCGCTGCGCAACGACGGGCGCATCTGGGTTCCGAAAACCAAGGGCGACAAGCGGCGGCCCGGCCAGATTCCGGAAAGCGAGCGCGATTATTACCTGGAGCGGCGCTACCCCTCGTTCGGCAATTTGACGCCGCGCGACGTCGCCAGCCGCGCCGCCAAAGCGGTTTGCGACGAGGGCCGCGGCGTGGGCGAAACCGGGCTAGGCGTCTACCTCGACTTCTCCGACGCCATCCAGCGGCTGGGGCGCAAGACCATCGAAGAGCGCTACGGCAACCTGTTCGAGATCTACAAGCGCATCACCGGTGAAGATCCCTACACCGTGCCGATGCGCATCTATCCCGCCTCGCACTACACCATGGGCGGCCTGTGGGTGGACTACCAGTTGATGAGCACCATCCCCGGCCTGTTCGTCGTCGGCGAAGCCAACTTCTCCGACCACGGCGCCAACCGCCTGGGCGCCAGCGCGCTGATGCAGGGCCTGGCGGACGGCTATTTCGTGCTGCCGTACACGATGGGCGATTACCTGGCCACCGCCAAGCTCGACAAGGTGGACGCCACTCACGCGGAATTCAAGATTTCGGAAAAGGCGCAGGCGGAGCTGATCGAGAAGCTGCTGAAGATCGGCGGCAAGCGTACCGCCGATTCGTTCCACCGCGAGCTGGGCAAGATCGTCTGGGATGACTGCGGCATGGGCCGCAATCGGAAGGGCCTCGAAAGCGCCCTGGCGCGGATTCCCGAGCTGCGGGAAGAGTTTTGGAAAAACCTGAGGGTGCCGGGCGGAGCGGACGAGGTGAACCAGCAGCTCGAAAAGGCCGGCCGCGTGGCCGACTTCTTCGAGCTGGCCGAGCTGATGTGCCGCGACGCGCTGGCCCGCGAGGAATCCTGCGGCGGCCACTTCCGCGAGGAGTACCAGACCGAGGACGGCGAGGCGCTGCGCAACGACGAAGCCTTCTGCCACGCGGCCGTGTGGGAATACCAGGGCGCCTGGCACGAGCCCCTGCGCCACACCGAGCCGCTGGTGTTCGACTACGTCAAGCCGTCGCAGCGCAGTTACAAGTAGTGGAGGACAGATTGCCATGAAGCTGATTTTGAACATCTGGAGACAGAAGAACGCGGCCTCGCCGGGCAAGCTGGTCCGCTATGAGCTGGACGACGTCAGCACGCACATGTCTTTTCTCGAAATGCTGGACGTGTTGAACGAACAGTTGATCGAGAAAGGCGAAGATCCGGTCGCCTTCGAGCACGACTGCCGCGAAGGCATCTGCGGCGCCTGCGGCTTCGTCATCAACGGCATCCCCCACGGCGGCCAGAAAGGCACCACCGTGTGCCAGCTCCACATGCGGCATTTCAAGGACGGCGACGAGTTGACGCTGGAACCGTTCCGCGCCAGGGCCTTCCCGGTGATCAAGGACCTGATGGTGGACCGCGGCGCGCTCGACCGCATTATCCAGGCCGGCGGCTACGTGTCGGTTTCGACCGGCAGCGCCGTGGACGCCAACGCCATCCCCATCGCCAAGAATGCGTCCGACAAGTCCATGGACGCGGCGCAATGCATCGGCTGCGGCGCCTGCGTGGCGGCCTGCCCGAACGCCAGCGCATCGCTGTTCACCGGCGCCAAGATCCGGCATCTTGCCTTGCTGCCGCAGGGCCAGCCCGAACGGCGCCGCCGCGCCATCCGCATGGTGGCCCAGATGCAAAGCGAGGCCTTCGGAAGCTGCACCAACATGGGCGAATGCGAGGCCGTGTGCCCCAAGCGGATCAGCCTGGAAGTGATCGCCCAGATGAACCGCGACTACCTGTGGGCGAGTTGGAAGCCCGAGGTGGAATCGACCATCGCCGGCGGCGAGTGAAAACCAACCGAAACCCCGTCAATTCAGCGTGTTGGTCGCCACTTCCCGGATCGCCGGCTGGTGGCTCTTGATGGCTTTGATGGCCTGCTCGTCGAACTTCAAGGGATCGCGAATCAGTTCCTCCGGGCTCAAGCTTGCCTTGGTGACGCCGACAGCCGTGTGAAGGTTGGTTTGCGCCAGGATATGGTAAAGCTCGTGGGCGACGACGCGCCCCAACGCCTGTCCGAACAGCAACTGCGCCCTTGCCGGCGCCTCGAAGCACAGCAGGCGGGAAACCGACGACAATACCTTCCCGCAATCGACATCCACAAACGGGAGAATGACGCCGTGCTGCTCATGCACGCTGGCATAGGCCTTTCGCGCCAGATGCCCGAACCCCCAAGGGTGGTATTCACAGGCCCCGTTCAGCCGGACCACAATCAGCCGTTCGGCGGCAATCGAGTTGGAGGCTGGAAGCGAGGCATCCTTCCATATCAGATTCGAGCCGGCCTCGCGAAGCAAGGCCGAGGTCTCCGCCCGCATGGCGTCCAGGGCCGGTCTTTCGAAATCGCCGTCGTGATAGACAGCCAGGGTGACTTTGAAGTTCCCGCCAAACAGCAGCGGCGCCCAGAGAGTGACTGCAGTGGCCGCCAACCACCCGATTGAGCGACATGCGTTCAATCCAGCCTCCCTTCTCCGGCTTCGGGCCGGCAACTGCCAGCCTTTTCATTGGCATCTGAGCATTACGACTTCATAACAATTGTGTTAATTATCAATGACACAACTCGGATTGTATCGTCAAGCATAGATTTCGGCTCGACACGATGTTTCACCCCACCCCACTTGTGTGAGCCCCGACTGCAAAGCAGGGGACAGCCACGAGGATCAACCACCCGCCTGGCGTAACTCCGTTGAAAGGAAACGAATCATGGGGTTTGCTGCCCGTGCCGCGCCGATCCCTGAAGGTGCCGGTAGTAGCCCAGTTCGGCGCCGGTAAGCTGCTTGGTGGCGAAGAGAATCTGTCCGGTGTGGTGGGAGAAATGCTCCACCACGTGGTAAATGGCCTCGAAGACGGTCACCCCATAGCCTTGGATCTCCAGCGGCTGCGGGAACCGATCGTCCGGAACCGACTCGATCATAACGCAAGCCTCCTCGACCACATCTTTCAGAAGGCTGGAAAGCTCCCGCCGGTTGCCGGAGCCGCGCGCGGTGAACTCGGCGTCGCGCTCGCGGACGTCAGCCCGCCCGCCTACGCCGGCCACAATCCACTGCCGCACGTTGCCGCCGAGGTGCAACACCAGGTTTCCCACGGCATTTGTATTTTCTCCGGAACGTGCCCAGATCTGCTCTTCGGTGAGCCGGCCGAGGCAGTCGTCGATCCGCCCGGCATATTGCCGGAGTTTGGCAACCGAGTACGTAGTAAACTGCTCGAGCAGCGGATGTTCCGCGGAAGTCATATCCACAATTGTTGCACCATCGCCGGCGCGCAAGCCTGTTTGGGCGAAAGTACGAAACTTTTCGTTGACACTACGAATAATTTCGTATATTCTTTCCCCAGAGATGCCGAAACAAAGAAAACTTCCCCGCCCGACGGCTTCAGAGCTGGAAATTCTTCAGGTGATCTGGAGTCTCGGACCCTCTACCGTACGCGATGTGTTCGAACACCTGGACCGCGAGCGGAAGACCGGGTATACCACCGTTCTCAAGTTGATGCAGATCATGGTCGAGAAGGGTTTGCTGGAGCGCAACGAGGAGCAAAGGGCCCACGTCTATCGGGCGGCGTTCGAGCGGCGCCAGACCCAATCGCAATTGCTGGATGAAATGCTGGACCGGGTTTTCGGCGGCTCGGCGGCGCAGCTTGTGATGAGCGCCCTTTCACACAGAAAGGCCACGCCCGAGGAGATCGCGGAGATTCGAAAGATGCTGGACGAGTTTGAAGGGGAGAAGCACTCATGATGCCGTGGAACGTCATCCTCGATGTAGTCCGCCACAGCATTGGCTGGACGCTGCTGCACTTCGTCTGGCAGGCGGCGCTGATCGCCGGCCTGTTCGCCGTTGTTGGGCGGCGCGCCGGCGCGCGCTTGCGTTGCGCGGCCGCGACGCTGGCGCTCTTGGCCATGCTGGCCGCCTCCGCCGTGACGTTCTCGGTGGTGGCCCGCGAAGCCTGGGTTTCCGCCTTGGCCGCCCGGGACGCGGCATCCCCGGCTCCGGTTCGTTCCCCACGGCTGGCGGCCGCGGTGGCGGCGGCGACGGGCTCGCCGGGCACTCTGATGGAGCGTCTGGAAACGGCGTACGAAGCCAATCTCTCTTGGCTGGTGACGGGCTGGCTGGCCGGCGTTTGCCTGCTTTCTCTGCGGCTGACTGGGGGCTGGCTGGTTCTGTACTTCCGCGTGCAGGCGAAGGTGCAGCCGGCTGCGGGAGAACTCGAGCGGTTGGCGGCGGACATCGCCCGTCGCCTGGGGCTGCGCAAACGCGTGCGGATTCTTGTTTCTCGCCGCGCAATGACGCCCTCAGTGGTGGGCTGGTTGCGGCCGAGAATCCTGCTGCCGGCCACTTGCCTCGAGCGCCTGGCGGCCAGCCAACTGGAAGGAATTCTCGCTCACGAGCTGGCCCATGTCGTACGTCACGACGCGGGCGTGAATTTCTGCCAGGCGGCGGCGGAAACGCTGTTCTTTTACCATCCGGCGGTTTGGTGGATTTCCGGCGTCATTCGTAAGGAACGTGAAAACTGCTGCGACGACATCGCCGTGGCGGTGTGCGGCGACCGCAAGCAATACGCGGAAGCCCTGTTGAGCCTGGAGGAGTTGCGCGGCGCAATGCCGGCTGCCGTTTTGGCGGCCGGCGGCGGCGACCTGCCGGCGCGATTGCGGCGGCTTTTGTATGGCGCCCCCCACCCGGGCGCCAGCCCCCGTCCGGTCGTGCTGCTGTTCGCCGCGGTGTTGCTGGCCGCCGTTCTCGGCTTCAGCGGGCAATCGGCGAAGCCGGCCGAAGCGACCGATTCCGCCAGCGCGCTGCACCGGATGATGAACCCGTCCCATCCGATCTCTGAAGGGCAACTCGACGCGATCCCGCCTGCCTATCGAAAATGGCTCACGGCAGACGTGCCCTACATCATTCAGGAACCGGAGGTGGCGGCATTCCTGAGGCTGAAGACCGATGCGGAGCGCGACCAATTCGTCGAACAGTTCTGGCAGCGCCGCGACCCCACGCCCGGGACGGCGGAAAACGAATACAAAGACGAGCACTACCGCCGCATCCTCTTCGCGAACAATCGTTTTGCCGATTCGAGGCCCGGCTGGAGGACCGATCGCGGACACGTCTATATCGTTCTCGGTCCGCCGGACGAAATCGAATCCCACCCGGCCGATCACCGGCAGAGCTGGCGGTACCGGGCCATTAAGGGCTTCGCCAGCAACGTCGACTTTGAATTCGGCGGCGACCCGATGAACGTGGTGCGGCTGTCCTGGCAATCCCCCGACGGCCAGGTTCACTCCTGGCCGGAAGGGCAGCAATAATGGAGCAAGTGGTGTGGCCCTCTGCGACTCTGCTATTTATAAAAGAGATCCATGGCCATCCACCCTCTCGCGGGAATGCCCGCGCCCGCGGAAGTCCTCATTGACATCGACGAGCTGGACCGCGCCTACTACAATCGGACGCCCGAGCTGGACGATCCCCTGCAGTTGGTCAGCTTCGGAACCAGCGGCCATCGCGGCAGCTCGACCGACGCCACCTTCACCGAAGCACACGTTCTCTCCATCACCCAGGCCATCTGCGACTACCGCCGGGCGCAGGGGATCGATGGCCCCTTGTACATGGGCAAAGACACGCATGCACTCTCCGGGCCGGCGCAAAACACCGCCCTGGAGGTGCTGGCCGCCAACGGTGTAGAAACCGTAATCCAGTGCGGCGAGGGCTTCACGCCAACGCCATCGATCTCGCATGCCATTCTCGCCTGGAACGCAGGGGCCGGACGCGGTGCCGCCGACGGCATCGTGATCACGCCATCACACAATCCCCCCTCGGATGGAGGCTTCAAGTACAATCCTCCCAACGGCGGCCCTGCCGACACCGACATCACCGGATGGATCGAGAAGCGGGCGAACGAGCTGTTGACCGCCGGCAACGTGGGTGTGAAACGGTCCACCTACGAGCGGGCGCTGGCCGCCCCGACGACGCACCAGAAAGACTTGATCCGCCCGTACGTAAACGACCTCGGCGCGGCGATCGATATGGCGGCGATCCGGGACGCGAAACTCAAGCTGGGCGTCGATCCGCTGGGCGGCGCATCGCTGCACTACTGGGCGCCCATCGGCGAGAAGTACGGCCTCGACCTGACCGTGGTGAACCCGGCGGTGGACCCCACCTTCGGCTTCATGCACCTCGATCACGACGGCAAGATTCGAATGGACTGCTCGAGCCCCTACGCCATGGCCGGGCTGGTGAAGCTGAAAGACCGCTACAGCGTCGCCTTCGGTAACGACCCGGATTCGGACCGCCACGGCATCGTGACGCCTTCGGCGGGCCTGATGAATCCCAATCACTACCTCGCCGTGGCCATTCGGTATCTGTTGACGCACCGCGCCGAATGGCCAACCGCGGCGGTGGTGGGAAAGACGCTGGTGAGCAGCAGCATCATCGACCGCGTGGTTGGCAGCCTGGGGCGCACCTTATCGGAAGTTCCGGTAGGCTTCAAGTGGTTTGCCCCGGGGCTGTTCGACGGAAGCTGCTGCTTCGGCGGCGAAGAGAGCGCCGGCGCCAGTTTCCTGCGGCGCAACGGCACCGTGTGGACCACCGACAAAGACGGTCTCCTGCTCAACCTGCTGGCCGCCGAGATTACGGCGGTCACCGGAAAGGAGCCGGGCGAGCACTACCGCGAAATCACGTCTCAGTTCGGCGCGCCGTGCTATCAACGCATCGACGCCCCGGCGACACCCGAGGAGAAGGACGCGCTCGCCGGCCTCTCGGCCGATTCGGTGAAGGCCACCGAAATGGCGGGAGAGCCGAATTATCGCGAAGCTCACCCGGGCGCCGGGCAACGGCGCGCCGCTGGGAGGGCTGAAGGTAGTACGGGGAACGGCTGGTTCGCCGCGCGCCCGTCGGGAACCGAGGACATCTACAAGATCTACGCGGAAAGCTTCAAAGGCGATGACCACCTCGCTGAAGTGATCGCCGCGGCCCGGCGAATCGTGTCGCTGGCGCTCGCCTGAACGGACCGCGAAAAGGCTCCCTGCGTGCCAACAAGCAGCGGTTCAAAAGCTAAACTGATCCTTCCAAGGAGTTCAACCGCCTCTGCAAAGGGGACCAACTATGGCACCCGGTGCTATAAAATGGAGTGAGGCGCGCTGTGCGAATCTTCAAATCCAGGTGGTTTCAGCGCTTTGCCAGGCGGGAGCGGATTGCAGACGCGATCTTGCGTGAGGCGGTGAAGCGGGCCGACAAGGGCCAGATCGATGCAGACCTTGGCGGTGAGGTCATCAAACAGCGGATCGCCAGACCAGGGCAGGGAAAATCGCAAGGTCACCGCGTCATCATCCTCGTCCGGCGCGGTGCCGCGTCATTCTTCGTGTACGGATTCCCAAAAAGCCAGCGGGCCAACATCGATGACGATGAGGAAGAACAGTTCAAAGCAGCCGCGAAACACGTCCTGGCGTTGACCGGGAAGCAGCTCACGGAGCTGTTGAAGCGAGGCGATTTTATGGAGGTGAAAAGCGAATGAGCAAAAAGTATCGAAGTGATGCGATGGCGGCCATCCATGAAACCATGGAAGCCTTGCACGAGGTCGGGGCCGTCGACAAACAGACGATGCGGCGCTTTGACAATGCCTGCCTTACGCCGATCCGGCTATTGAAGCCTGAAGAGATCAGGGCGATCCGGGAGAGAGAAAACGTCAGCCAAACCGTTTTCGCCAATTATCTGAACGTGACGGGCAGTCTGGTCAGCAAGTGGGAGCGCGGTGAAAAGCGGCCTTCCGGGGCCTCGCTCAAACTCCTGTCGCTGGTCGAAAAGAACGGATTGGCCACTGTCGCATAGCCGCATCAATAACTTCGGCGGTTCGTTCCTGTCCGGTTCCCCCGCAACGAATCCCACAATCGGACACCCCTGCGGCAGCCGCTGGAAGCGAAACAAGGCGGTTAAAGGTGGCCCGAGAATTGCTTTTGTCCAATTTCGGATAGCATCATGCGGACTCTTTTTCAGGATTTGCGGTACGGGGCGCGCGTGCTGCGCGCGAACCCGGCCTTCACGTTGGTGGCTGCGATCACGCTGGCTCTCGCCATCGGAGTGAATACCACCGTCTTCAGTTGGATCGATTCGTTCCTGCTGAACCCGCTGCCGGGCTCGAGCGACGGCAGCCGCCTGGTGGCGATCGAGTCCGTCGAGCCGGGCGGCGAAGGCCACAACATTTCCTACCCCGACTACCGCGATTACCGCGACAATCTGAAACTGGTTTCGGGCCTCGCCCTGACCTTCCAGCCGAACCTCTTCAGCCTCGGCGAAGGAGAGCACGCGCGGACTGCCTGGGGCGAGCTGGTCACCGGCAACTACTTCGACGTGCTGGGCGTCAAGCCCCTCGCCGGACGCCTCTTTCTGCCGAACGAGCAAGACGACAGCCTCGGCGCACACCCGGTAGCCGTCATCAGCGAGCGCCTGTGGAGGAGCTATTTCCGCTCCGATCCCAAGGCCATTGGCAGCACCGTCCGCGTGAATCGCAGCGTGTTGACCGTCGTCGGCGTGGCGCCGGCGGAGTTCTGCGGCATCACCCGCGGGCTGGTGTTCGACATGTGGGTGCCGCTGACCATGGGCCCGCAACTGAATGCCTTCAGCGAGGGGATGTTGGAAAATCGCAGGGCGCGCCCTTTCCAGACGATCGCCCGGCTGAAACCCGGTGTGACGGTAGCCAAGGCGCGGTCCGAGCTGGTAGCACTGGCGGCGCGCCTGGCTAAGACCTATCCGGCGTCAGACGAAGGTTTCAGCGCCACGGTGGTGGCCGAGCAGGACGCGCACGCGGGTGCGCAGAGCCTCCTTCGCGCGCCCCTCAAGATCCTGCTGGCGATGGGCTTTGTGGTGTTGCTGATTGCCTGCGCCAACGTCGCCAATCTGTTGCTGGCGCGCTCGGTGGCGCGGCGCAAGGAGTTCAGTATCCGGGTGGCGCTCGGCGCCGGACGCGGCAGGCTGGCCCGGCAGTTGTTGACCGAATCGCTGCTGCTGGCCGGCCTCGGCGCGGTAGCCGGCATCCCGCTGGCGATGTGGTTCGCACAGGCGCTGAGCCTGCTGGCGCCGCGAATGATCGGCCTGCCCGTGCATGTACGCGAGCTTTCGCTGAACCCCACCATCCTGGGGTTCACGGTTCTGGTGTGCGTGGCGGCGGCCGTGGTCTCAGGCCTCTCCCCCGCTCTTGACGCCATGCGCTCCGACGTGAGTGAAACCCTCAAGGAGGGTGGCCGCGGCGGCTCGCCGGGCGCACGGTCGAACCGCCTGCGGGGCTTGCTGGTGGCGTCGGAAGTTGCGCTGGCGGCGGTGGCGCTGGTCGGCTCGGGGCTGTTCATCGAGAGCTTCTACCAGGCTCAGGCCATCAACCCGGGCTTCGATGCGCGCAACGTGCTGGTGTCGCGCTTTTATCTTTCCACCAGCGGCTACAGCGACGAACAGCGGCGCCAGTTCCGGCAGCGGCTGACCGCGCAGCTCGCCTCGGCGCCGGGCATTCTGGACGTCAGCTTCGCGGACGTCATCCCGCTGGGCTTTGGCAGGCCGCCTGGAAGCGATGTACAGGTCGACGGCTACGTGCCCCGTCCCGGAGAGGACCCGTCCGTTTCCCGCACGCTGGTGGGCCCCGGCTATTTCCACCTCCTGCACATGCCCATCCTGAGCGGACGCGGGTTTACCTCGGCCGATGGCGCCGAAACGGCGCCGGTGATCGTGGTGAACCAATCGTTCGCGCGCCGGTTCTTTGCGGGCCGCGATCCGGTGGGCCGGCGGGCGCGGGTGATGGGCGAGTGGCGCACGGTGGTCGGCGTGGTCGCCGACGGAAAGTACTACAGCCTCACCGAAGCGCATCGGCCCTATTTTTACGCGCCCATCACCCAGGCCGCCGCCCCCGCCGACATAGTCTTCTTCCTGCGCACCACCGGCGATCCTTCCGCCGCAGTGCCGATATTGCGGCGGGAAGCGGCGGCCATCGATGCGGGCGCCTCGGCCTTTGACGCCATGCCGCTTGCGGATTACATCGAAGGCCCGCTGTTTCCCCAGAAGGTGGCGGCGGCGTTCCTCAGCGTGCTTGGCGGGCTGTCGTTGTTGCTCGCGGCCGTGGGTTTGTACAGCGTGATGTCGTATGCGGTGGGACAGCGCACCCAGGAGATTGGCATCCGCATGGCGATGGGCGCGCAACCCGGCTCGGTTCTCGGCATGGTGCTGCGGCAGGGAATGTTGCTCACCGCCGTTGGCCTCGCGGCCGGCATCGTGGCGGCATTTGCGCTCTCGCGCGTGGTTGCCGGGATGCTGGTGAACGTTAGCGCCACCGATCCGCCCATCTTCGCCGGCGCGGCGTTGTTCCTGGCGCTGCCGGCTCTGCTGGCCTGCATCCTGCCGGCCAGGCGCGCGCTGAAGGTCAACCCCATCGACGCGCTGCGGTGCCAGTAACGCCGGCCTGGAATCCTTATTCGTATTCCTTCGCCTTTGGCCAAAGCTCCGCCAAGGGCTTCTTGATACCCCGGCAGACCATGATGGGGATGCCGTCTTCGTAGCTCTGAATCCAGGGCGCGGTGAACCTGGCCGCCAGCTCGCTATGCTCGAAGGCTCGCGCGACCCCGTCGCAATTGCCCCCCACGCAGATCAGGACATTGCCGCTGTAACCTCGAGGGCCCCACAGGAAATACTGGTTATGACCGCTGATGACGGGCGGCAGGCCGTATTGCTCGCCGAAGAAATCGATCGCCGACGCCTCACCGTAATTCTGAGCCGCGATGGCGGCCTGTGCACGCTCATCGGCGGGCAGCGACCGGTACACGCGCGCCACCGCCGCGGCCAGCTCGGGCCAGCCGTGCATGTCGGCGAAATCGCTGCCGAGTGCCGGCCGCGCGTGGTGTTCGGTGGCCAGCGTCTCGGGTTTCACGCCCAGCGTACTCATTAGCCAGTTCGTATGCGCAACTGTCCGCTCTTCCGACAAGACCGGCATCACCAGCGGAAGAAACGCCAAACCTACGACGACCACAACCGCCGTCACCAGCACCCGTACGCCGCGAACCCGTGTTGTCCATCCTTCGATCGCCACCGCCCCGGCCGCAATCAGATAGGGGTACACGTCGGCCGGATAGTAATGCTTGCCGTGCGCCACCATCATCCAGGCGATCAGGAAGAGAAACCCGTAGCCGAGAAAGCGCACGCGGGCATTTCGCAGCAGCCACCACAGCCCGGCCATCCACACGGCCGCCAGAAACACGCCGGTGATGAGAACCTCCTGAATCACGTAGGTAAGCGGACCGACGATGACGTTCTTGCCGTGTTGGGCATTGCGCAACAGCTCGAGCATGGGGAACCCGTAATGCAGTTGCCAACCGACATTCGGCAGCGCGATGGCCACGCACACCAGGCCCCCGAGGAAAGCCCAGCGCGTGAACAGAATCCGCCGCTGGCGCGTCAGCAGAACGCCGAGCAACAACGAGACGATGAAGAACACCACGCTGTACTTGCTTTGGAACGAAATTCCGGCGATAAGCCCGATGGCCAGCCACCAGCGGGGATCGGCCCCTTTCGTCAGGCGGATCAGGTACAGCGCGGCCAGCGGCCAAAGCCACAGGCCCACCATGTCAGGCGAAACCTTCATGCCGAAGTTCACCAGCACGGGAGTAAAGAACACCGTCAGCGCCGCCAGAATTTGCGCAAAGGCAGCACCGCCGAACTCGATGACGAGAAGACAGGTGACGTACACGCCGGCGGCGGCAAAAGCGGCCGGCACCAGCCGGAGCAGCACCAGCGAATGTCCGAACATCTGCGTCGCGGCCGCCAGCAGCGGCGCGACAGGAGGCTGGTCGACGTAGCCCCACTGGGGATGCCGCCCGCAGATGATGAAATAGAGTTCGTCGCGGAAGAAGCCGTAGTGTGGATTACCAACCGCGTGAATCGCCAGTGTCGCGATGGCCGCGATAGCCGCGATCGAGGGGCGCCAGGATTTCGGTGTTGTCATAGCCGGCGGCCTGGGACGATTGTAACGGGCCTAATGAGCCTGCGGCGGGGCGGGCAGCATGTTACGGATGGCGGCGATGCGCCAGCCATCGCGGCCCCGCGCCAGCACAAACGTGCTCCACATTTTTCGAGTTGCACCGCTCAGATTGGTGACCTCGTAGCGGCAATCGGCGATGGCTGCGCCAGGAGCAACAAAGCGGATGGACTCGACCGCAATGATGCGCTTGCCGGTCTCCGTTTTCGAGCTGGCCATGGTGCCGCGCACTACCTCGTCGCGCCCCTTGCGCCAGACTCCCGAAGAGACCAGTTGGTCGGCATCGGCGGTAAACAGCGCCTCGGTGGCCTTGGCGTCCGCGTGGTCGCGGGCGTCGGCATATTTCTTAACCACTTCTCGAATGGCCGCTTCGTCGCCTTTAACGGCCCGTTGCGCGAGCGCAGGCACACAGACTGCCACACATATGGCCCCAACGAGCAGCAATCGCATGAAGAACCTCCCAGAGATATCTCGCAACGTGTCGCTAGCCAGTGTACCGCGATCGCCGGCCGGTTCACCGACATCCCTGTTTTACTCAATGCCACTGTCTTCGCGTGCCGCGACGACTTTGGCCGACACTCTCGGCCTTGTCTGGCTGAGGCAGGGCCGCTCTGCGCCATGGACGAGGCGAGTGTTCTTCAAAATTGGCACGTCTGCTGGATCGAAGGGTGTGGTGGAAGTGGTGCGCGTCGAGCCGGCGGTGAGACCTGCCGGCGCGCAGCATGATGAAAGAGAGCTGGGAGGGACAATTGTATTCCTCACCGCGCCAAACCGCACCTGCGAGGGAACGGGCACGAATTCCGCCATAACAGGCCAGGCTACGGAGCGCTTACGCTAAGCAGGTTTACAGCCTGACGGGAGGGTCGGAAACAATCTGCTTGTTGCTGGAAGTCAGGTATTCCTCTTAACTTTGCCCAACAGCCAACGCTCACCTCCCCACTTTCACGTCGGCAACCCAGTGAAACTCACTATTTTAAATCGGAACTCATTCGTATATTATTGAAATTCATGCTCTTCTCCGTACCCAACCCAGGCCATGCCTGGAAGCAGAACCGGCTTGTGGGAGTAGCGGCGTTCGTGATGCTGATGTCGTTGCTGGCCGGCTTGTGGTGGTGGTTGAGGGACCGCACGCATGAGCGCATATACCGGATTGGTTACCAGAACTCCCCTCCGGCGATGTTGGTGGATGCTGGCAGTCGGCCCAAGGGAGCGGTGGTGGAAGCCGTGAAGCTGGCGTCGCAGCGAGCCGGAATCAAGCTCAAATGGGTGCTTGTCCCCCAAGGCCCGGATACGGCGTTTGCATCAAAAGAAGTGGATATTTGGCCCTTAATAGCCAAGTCGGCGGCGCGCGAACACCGTATCCACATTAGCGATCCGTACCTCAAAATAACGTATTGGGCCGTCACGCGGGAGTCTGTGCCCACTCCCAAACGATGGGCCGGACTGCGTGTCGGCCGCGCAGTGGGTGCCGTACCTGCTATTTGGGGTGATCGCCTCATGCCTGGCGCACGCTTCGTCTCCTTGAAAAACCAGCAGGCCACGATGGAGGCGGCCTGCCGCGGTGACGTGGATGCCGCAATGATCGCCGAGGGTATGGGCGACGGCCTCCTGTTGACGAAACCTCCCGCCTGCGAAAAAGTGAAGGTGCGATTGACCAATCTGCCGGATTCGGATATTTGGTTTGGTGTGGGTGCCGATCCAAGCAGCCGTGGTGCCGTGCAGGTAGCCGACGTTCTCCGCGACAAGATCGGCGAGATGTCGCTCGACGGCACTTTTGGGACAATTGTCTTGAACTGGGGATTGGTCACGTCCAGCCAGGCGTCCACGGTGTACCGGTACATCGAGTTACGCAAGAGGGAAGCCCAACTGCGCATCTTCCTGGCGGTCGTGATTGTTGCGCTCTTATTGCTGGTTTGGGAGGAGCGGCGTTTGCGCAAGGCCCGTCAGGCGGCGGATAACGCCAACCGGGCGAAATCGGTGTTTCTGGCCAATATGAGCCACGAGATCCGAACGCCCATGAATGGAGTTCTCGGCATGAGCGAATTGCTGCTGGAAACTCCGCTTTCCGCCGAACAACGCGATTTCGCGGAGACGATCTCCCAATCCGGCAACGCGCTCCTCGATCTCATTAACGATATTCTGGACCTCGCCAAAGTCGAGGCGGGCAAGATGCTGGTGCGGCTGGAACCGTGCGATCCAACCGTCGAACTCGGCGAAGTGGTGCGCCTGTTCCGCGCCCGGGCGGCCGAAAAGGGCTTGACCCTCAGCGTGGAGGAACCGTCGGATCCCGTTCCGTATGTAATGGCCGACGCTCTGCGCCTGCGCCAGATTTTGGCCAACCTGTTGGGCAATGCCCTGAAGTTTACCGAGCGAGGAGGTGTCCATCTAAAGTTGGCACTCTCCCCGCTCGGTTCCGGGCGGGTGCTGGTGCGTTACGAGGTGAAAGACTCCGGCATTGGAATTTCCTCCGAAGCTTTGCCCCGTTTGTTCCAGCCCTTCTCTCAGGCCCACGCCAGCGCGGGTGAATACGGCGGCACCGGCCTCGGTCTCGCAATCTGTCGCAGGCTTACGGAACTTATGGGCGGCCGGATCTTCGCCGAGTCTGAGCCGGGCCATGGCTCAAGATTCGTTTTGGAACTCCCATTGGACGTGGTTCCCAACCCGCAACCTGCCGCGGCCGCCACAATACCCACGCCCTCACTGCCGCCGTCCGGCGCCCGCGTTCTGGTCGTGGAGGACAATTCGGTCAATCGGAAGCTGGCGAGGTGCATGCTGGAGAAGTTGGGCTGCATCGTATTTACCGCGGAGAGCGGAGCCGAGGCGTTGGAGTTGGCGGCTCAACTACCGTTTGACCTGGTACTGATGGATTGGCATATGCCCAAGTTGGATGGGCTGGAAACCACGCGGCGCATGAAGTCCCTTTGGCCTGCCCACCGGCAGGTGCCTATCATCGCGCTAACCGCCAATGCCATGGAAGGAGATCGACAGAAGTGCATCGAGGTCGGAATGTCCGACTATCTCACCAAGCCTTTGAACATGACTCACCTGGCCGCCGTCCTGAATCAATGGACTACACCCGCGGGCCAACCGGAGCTGGCGGAACCGGTAACCCTGGATCGGTGAGGGTCTTTCAGAAAGTCATCAAGTCTGCCGCCCTGTTCCAATCGCAAACTTGCGCCGGCCGCCAATCTCGAACGGCGTGGGAAAGCGCGGCGTGCCTGGCCCGGTTCTCTCGCACGTTTTCGCAGAGTGACCGGTCCGGCAGCGCCCCCTCCGACGTCCACCTTCATGCTCAAGGAAGAACCGGCGGAACTCCGCCCCGCCAGACGGAGCCGTTGCCCGAAGCCGTCGGGCGTGCGGGCTGCGGCTGCAAGCCGCGCTTTTTCCTGCCCCGCCCCCACCACACGGCCACCCGATAGCCCAAAAGCAGCGCCGCCAGCGCGCCGTAAAACACCGGCAGCCGGATGTCCGACTTCACCAGCCAGTAATAGTGCACCACCCCGGCGGCGATGGCGAAGTAGACCAGCCGGTGCAGTTGCCGCCAGCGGTTGCCGCCCAAACGCCGGATCCAGCCGGCGGTGGACGTCACCGCCAGCGCCGTCAACGCCAGGTAAGCGGCAAAACCGGCCGTGATGAAATGCCGTTTGGCGATGTCGGCGACGATGGCGTGGAAATCGAAAAAGTGATCGATCACCACGTACGTCAGCACGTGCAGCGTGGCGTAAAAGAAGCAGTACAGGCCGAGCATCCGTCGAAAGCGAATCAGATCGGGAAGCCCGAGCAGCTTGCGCAGAGGCGTCACCGCCAGCGTAATCACCAGCAGGCGAATGGTCCAGTCGCCGGTGAAATGGGTGATGTATTCCACCGGGTTTGCGGTCAGGTCCTGGTTCCATGTCCGCCACCCGAGGTATCCGAGCGGCACCAGGCACAACAGGAACACCAGAGTTTTCAGCCAGCGGCTGCGCAACATCGTTCTAGAAATCCTTCCGCAGGTCCATGCCCTTATAAAGGTACGCAACCTGATCGTAGCCGTTGAACATGAGCGTCTTGCGGCGGAAGAACTCGCCCAGACGCCGCTCGGTCGCCTGGCTCCAGCGCGGATGGTCCACGTGAGGATTCACGTTGGAGTAGAAGCCGTATTCGTGGGCGTTTTGCAGGTTCCAGGTGGTGGGCGGCCGCTTGCTCACAAGCCGGATCTTGACGATCGATTTGATGCTCTTGAATCCATATTTCCAGGGCACCACCAGCCGCACCGGCGCGCCGTCCTGTGGCGGCAGCCCGGCGCCGTACATGCCCACGCACAGCAGCGCCAGCGGGTGCATGGCCTCGTCCAGCCGCAGGCCCTCCACATACGGCAGGTCGATGCCTGCATAGCGGCCCCACGGCATCTGCGTGCGATCGTAATAGCTCTGAAAGGCGACGAACCGGGCCTTCGGCGTCGGTTGCGCGGCCGCCAGAATCTTGCTGAGTGAATAGCCGATCCAGGGCACCACAATCGACCACGCCTCCACGCACCGGTGGCGGTAAATGCGTTCCTCCAGTGGCGCCAGCTTCAGAATCTCGTCCATGCTGTACTTGCGAGGCTTGGCCACTTCCCCTTCCACCGACACGGTCCACGGCGAAGTCTTGAAGTTCTTCGCATTCTTCGAGGGGTCCCCCTTGTCAGTGCCAAACTCGTAGAAGTTGTTGTAGGTGGTGACGTCTTTGTAAGGCGTTTCTTTTTCGCCCTTGGTGCTGAGCGGGCTCTTACTTACATTCGGCAGCCTGGCGGGCGTCTCCGCGCCGGCGCTGGCGGCGGCGAGCAGTTCGCCGGCGCCCAGCACCGCGGCCGGGACACCGGCCAGGAATCTGCGGCGGTTGAAATACAGCTCTTTGGGCGTGACCTCAGAGTTACGCCAATCGGCAGGTTTGCTGATCCACATCTGTCATCTCCTTGCCCCAGTTGTTCGGACGGTCAATCCACCACCACCGGAAAAAACAACGCCGTTAGGAACCGGCCGCGGCTGGCCCCCAAGGCGGAGCTGCCCATCTCACCCTGTCGTCAATGTCGTTACTTTTAGTTTGCCAGAGTGGAACCGGTGCGTCCCGTGCCCTCACCTGTCCACTTCGCCGGGGCGCGTCGTTTGGTTACGGGGAATTCGCGGAGAAGGGTGCCGGCCAGGAACAAAGATCTCCTTCTCGCAGCGATGCTGTTCCGGTCCGTGGCGGGATGCAGCCTGAATCCGCATGTAACAAAACCGCGGGTCTGCGTGACCGATTGCCGCGATCGTGCGAATCGTTGTGATGAACGCGGATCCCATCCGCGAACTCAATGTCAGAGGAGGAATTGCAGTGGAGCTACAAAAAATCTGGAAGTCTCGTTTTCTGTCGGCAGTGCCTTTGGTCGCGCTGCTGACCATCTGTACTCAAGTTGGTCGGGCGAACGGCAACAGTGGCGACGTCTACGTCATGACCAATCAGCCGTCCGGCAACGCAGTCATGGTCTTCCATCGGGGTCCCCGGGGTATGTTGTCGTACTCGGACACCTTCGCCACCGGGGGCAACGGTTTGGGGAGCGGAGTCGATCCTTTGGGTTCACAAGGCGCGCTGGTGCTGAGCGAGGACCAGCGGCTGCTTTTCGCAGTCAATGCGGGTAGCAACTCGGTTTCCGTCTTTGCGACCCGGGGAGACAGCCTGAGATTGCTGAACACCGTGTCTTCGGGCGGCGTTATGCCCGTTAGTGTGGCCGTTAAGCACGATCTGGTTTACGTGTTGAACGCGGGCGGCACGCCGAACATCTCCGGCTTTCGCATCCGAGTCGCGACGAACCATCTGGTTCCGCTGCCAGGCTCCACCCGAAACCTGCCGGGCGGCGCGGCTTCGGGGCCGGCCCAGGTCTCGTTCAGCCCGGATGGGGATGTGCTCGTCGTCACCGAAAAAGGAACCAATACCATTGATACGTTCCCCATGCACGGCTGGCTTCCTGGACCGGGCATGTCCTTTCCCTCCAGCGGCACCACGCCTTTCGGGTTTGATTTCGGCCACGATGGCGTTCTGGTCGTTTCGAATGCGTCCGGCGGCGCGGTCGGGCAATCCACGGTTTCTTCTTACGAAGTGGACGAGGACGGAAATCTCGTCGTGGTCAGCCCGGCGCTGGGTGATACCCAGACCGCCGCCTGCTGGCTGATAGTGCCCCGCAACGGCCGGTTTGCGTACACCACGAATGCGGGCAGCAACACGATTTCCAGCTTCCGCATCTTCGAGGACGGCGGCCTGACACTGCTCAACGCCGTGGCTGCGTCAACCGGCGACGGTACGACCCCGATCGACATGGCCTTTAGCGGAAACAGTCGCTACCTCTACACCAGCAACGGAGGAGACGGCACCATCAGCGGTTTCCGTGTCGGTTTCCATGGCAGGCTGATACCCGTGGCCAGCGCTTCCGGAGTGCCCAGCGGCGCTCAGGGGATCGCCGCACGTTAAGCACATAAAAGCGAAGAGTGAGGAGCCGCCGCGTCCCGCCCGCGGGAACATCAGGCTCCCACTCTCTCTTTATATATGGAATGGCGGCACACGGTTGTTGTTCAGCCTTCCCGGACCCGCGGTCCGCAGAGAGTGGGACGTCGCGATACATCCTTTCCTCAGCTCATCACACCACCAACGGCCGCTTCGTTGCGTCATGCGCCGCAGAACGATTCGTTAACAAAGCTCCTGCTTACTGTGTCTCCTTGGAAAGAGGGGTGATTTGGCGATTCTGCATTCCTTGCGGGACTATCTGCCAAATGGCTCTTCGGAAAGGAGGAAGAAGCACGATGACGACTCGTTCCTTGTGCTTAATTCGACGTGCGGCGGCCATAGGGTTGCTTGCACCATTTCTGCTATGCGGAGTGACGATCAAAGAATGTCCCAGAAAAAGGGTCACACCGGAGTCCTACACCTGGGACTTTCCGGCCGAGGCCAACAGGCTGTTCAGCCGGTTGCAGTTTCAGAGCCAGGCGCTGATCGATACGGCCGGCCGGCTGGCTGCCACTGGCCCGGGGCCAAGCGACGTCAGTTGGCACATGCATGCAAATCGCCTCAGGGAAGCCAAAAAGCAGGTCAATGAGATGAACGGGATACTCTGCCGGCTGGCGATCATCAAGCCCGCGGTCGAGCCCTGGCAGGCTAAGTTGATTGAGCGCGCCCACAAGCAGGCGGTGCTGGCGGCGGTCCATGTCGATGCCGCGATCAAGTATCTGGACGGCAACAGGCTCCGGATTGAGAATGGCGCAGCTCCAACATACTATCGCCAGATCGATGCGGTTGAGACGAACGCTCGAAACCTGAAGGACAGTCTGGACGCATACACTGCCCTGGCTTCGGCACGGAACCGCGTGAGCAACCCTTGGGTCCTGAGGCTGAAACAGCCACGTAGAAGTTGGGAGGGGCCTGCTGCGGCTCCTCCCAAAGGTCTTCTTTGCCGCAAGTCTTTTTTTGGCTTTCTACACCGAGAGTCCTTCGAACCCCTGTTAAGAGCACTTTTATTGGCGTGTCGCGAAGCGATTTGCTCCGCGGATTGTCTACACAAGTAGGGGCGTGAGAAAAGTCAGTTCAGAGGAGGAGGGAATGATGTCGAATCGGAGCATCGTGTGGAACGTTGTAGCGATGGCGATTTTGTGTGTCTCCACGCTGTTCGCCGACACACTGCACCTGGCAAACGGAACGTCAATGAGCGGTACTGTCGTTGCGATGGACGCAGGCAATGTCAGCTTCCTGGAAAGCGGTGGAGAATTCCACGTTCTCCGGGTGGCAGCCGTCAAGAGCATCGATTTCAGCAGGTATTTTCAGCCGGCCAGTGCAACCGTAACGGCGGAATTGCGTTCGGACACCGGCGGCCCTTCGGCGGCCATCCCCGGTGGCAGCGTCATTTCGGTCAGGTTGGATGAGGGCATCTCGCCGGACGCGTCCAAGCCGGGTGCGTCTTTCGATGCGACACTCGACCAGCCCCTTCTCGTAGACGGGCGCACGCTGGCGCCCGCCGGAACCAAGGCTACGGTCGGCGTTATTCGCGATGTCGGGACTCCCGGGTTCGTAGCGCTGGTGTTAACAGGCCTTACCATCAATGGCCACACCTTCGGCACCGACACAGGTTTTGCCCAGCCGGTCGGCGAGTTTCGAAGCGCGGAAGAGTATTCACCGGGAAAGGCGGCGCCCAAAGCGGTAGTCGACGCAGCACTGCGCGGCGGGAGTGTCGTAACCACGATCGGCCCCAACCACAAGGCCACGTTTCAGGTGGTACGAGGTCCCAAGCTCGTAGTGAGTCCCTCGGCGGTCTTCAGTTTCACTCTTGCATGCCCAACGAGGCTGCAACCATACAAAACAGAAGCCGCCTTGTAGTTCTGCCCGGCGCAATCTTCGTCGTGGAATTTCGCCCGCAAGGCGCATCTGGTTGGATACGGCGTGAAACAGACGTTGTGTTTCGCGGGTCTTCTTAGGAAAGAGGAGGATTGGAACATGACAAAGAAAGCGATCAGGGACGTCATGACGGCAAACCCGGTCAGGATGCCGAGTTCCGCCGTACTTACCGATGCCGCCCGAACCATGCGGGACGCTGACGTCGGAACCGTGATTGTCGTCGATGGCAACAAGGTTTGCGGACTGGCCACCGATCGAGACATCGTCGTGCGGGCCGTCGCCGCGGGCAAGGATCCGAAGACAACGAAAGTAGGTGAGGTCTGCAGCCGCGAGGTGTTTGGCGTCTCTCCGGACGAAACAACCGATCGGGCAGTCAATCTGATGAGAGAGAAGACGATTCGCCGTCTCCCCGTCGTGGAAAATGGAAGCGTGGTGGGCATCGTTTCCCTGGGCGACCTGGCTATCGCGCTGGATCGCTCGTCCGCATTGGCGGATATAAGTGCCGGCGCCGCCAATCGGTAGCAATCCCCGCCAAACTACTATGACGTCTGGTTCCCCGACCTGTCGCCCAGCGCCGGCAGCCTGAAATGAAATAGGCTGGGCCAGCCAGTATATTGGCAGCGGCATGGACGCAGTCTTCGTCGGGCCCTACATCATTTCGCAGGTCGTAGCGGTGGCCTACATGTTTGCCGCATGGCGCTGGCCCCGCGCGATGCGTTTTCTGACCGGGATCGGCTTCCTTATCGCCGGCGCGTACAACTTCTGGGTGGCCTCCACGTGGCCGCAACTGTACGTCGAAAGCTTCGGCCCCCACGCTATTGCCCCCTATCGCGAATTCATCTGGCCGCTCAGAAGCGCAGACGTTTCGCAAAGCTGAGCTGAATTGGATGCGAAGTCAGGGGCCGCGGGGCCATCGACTTCATCAAGGACTACTGGAAGGAAGCCGCAGGTTCAGGAAGACTCCCTGCCAACAGCCAGGGCATTTTTACTCCGGCCCGCAGGGCTGGGTCGCCGAATGGTGCAGGCCGGAGAACCGAGTTCGCCCCGCTCGCCGCGAGAGCGTCGGCGCGCGACGGCGTCGTGGTTGTGCCACGGCCAAGGCCCCTTGTGCGCGTGTGCCGGGGAAGAAAGGGAATCCGTGCAGGGCTCGACAGACGCCGGCCGCTTGGACTGGCCGCTCGGCATTGTCGCGGCACCTCCTCGCTGAACACGTCATACGACAATGGCGAGACGAGCCAGCGATTTCGATTCAATCACTTCCCGCCGAAATATGGCAGATAGCGGAATATAAACCGCGTTTTCGTCACCTATCGGGGCATCGAGCCTGGTCACCATTGGCGGTCAGCCAGGAAGTCGCCCTACTCGCTCCGCAACGCCTCCACCGGATCCACCCTCGTGGCGCGCCGCGCCGGGATGTAGCTCGCGAGCATGGCCGCGGCCAGCAAGCCGACGGTCACCGTGCCGTAGGTTGTTGGGTCCATCGGCTGAACACCGAACAACAGGCCCGAGAGGACCCGCACCAGCGCGCCGGCGGCAATCAGGCCGCATCCGGTACCGATCCCTGCCAGCAGGAGCCCATGACGCACGAACATCGCCTTCAGTTCCGCCTGCCGGGCGCCGAGCGCCATCCGGATGCCGATCTCCCTCGTGCGCTGCGACACCGAATAGGAGATAACGCCGTAGATCCCGATCACACCCAGCAGCACGGCCATCGCACTGGCGATGCCGAGCATCACGAGGGTGAACGAGGTTCGCGCCATGGAGCGGCGGTAAATGAACCCGAGCGTCTCCTCGTCAGAGACCGGCAGGTTGCCGTTGACCGACCAGATCGCGGCCCGCACCTCCTTCAGGAACGCTTCCTGTCCGGCCCGGTCGCACCGGATGGTGAACGCGGCGCCGTGGCGCACCTGCACGTCGTCATCCCAAATCTTCTCGACCAGCATGGGCCAGTAGGCCACGGTCGGGGCCGGCTTATCCAGGCCGTCTCCGTGCTCATCCGCCACGACGCCGATGATTTCTCGCCACTCGCCCTGCGGCCTCTCGCGAACGCGTTTTCCGATGGCCGCCGCCGGGGCCCCCCAATACTGCTTGGCCAGGTTCTCTGAGATGAGGATTACTTTTCGGCGGTTCAGCTCGTCGGCCCATTCCAGATCACGGCCCGCTACCAGCGGGGTGCCCAGCGTCTTGAAGTATCCGGGGCCGATCCACCGATATCTCCGCAGGGGCGCGATCTCGCCTTCCTGGTAGGTATGGTCCTCGGCGTAAATCGGATCCATGCTGCGGTTGTAATCGAGCACCACCGAATTCGACACGCCGACTGACTTCACTCCAGGCAGGGCCTGCAACTTCTCCGCGATCGCCTGCTGCTCGCGGATCACTTCCTCCGGCTCACCCGGCACCGACACGTGCACGATCTGCACGGCGTCCGGTTTCACGAACCCGGGGTGGACGTTCCTCAGAGCCTGGAACGTCCGTACCATCAGGCCCGAGCCGACCAGCAGCACGAGGGCGAGGGCCACCTGCACCACCACGAGCAAGCCGCGCGTCCGGTGCCGTTCCCGGCTCTGGCTCAGGCTTCTTCCGCCGGCACGCAATGAGACGCCAAGCTGCGACCGCCCGTACTTGAGCACGGGGACCAGCCCGAACAGCAGGCCCGCCACCAGCGACACCGCAAAGGTGAACAACAGCACGGGGGCGTCAATCGTGATGTCTCTCAACCGCGGGAGCCCGGAAGGCTGGAGCCACAGCAGAAGCCGCAGCGCGGCATAGGCGACGCCGACACCCAGCGCGCCGCCGCCCAGCGAGAGTAGGACGCTCTCGGCCAGCAGCTCGCGGGCGATGCGCCCCGGTCCCGCGCCGAGCGCGGCGCGGATGGTCAGCTCCTGGGAGCGCCCATCGGCCCGTACCAGCAGGAGGTTGGCTACGTTGGCGCACGCGATGAGCAGTACGAACCCGATGGTCCCCATCAGCACCCACAGCATGGCGCCGACGTCGCCCACCACGTCCTGTTTCAGCGGGTGGAGGTTTGGCGCCAGCCGGGCACTCTGGAACATGTTGGTGCTGAAACCGGGCGGTGGCGGAAACGTCGACAGCTCTATCTGAATCATGCGCTCGACGTCGGCGTCCGCCTGTTCGATGGTGATGCCGGGCTTGAGTCGGGCGATTCCCTGATAGCTGAAGCCCCCGAGGTGTGCTCCGTTCCGATTCAGCCGTAGCGGAACGATCATCTGCGCGCGGGTGTCCATGAACCGGAAGTCTTTTGGCAGGACGCCGATTACCGTGGTCGGCTTTCCATCCAGCATCAGGCGCTGCCCCACGAGCCGAACTGTCGCCGCCGAGCCGACGCTGCCAGTAGCTATGGGTCAGGATGACCGTATCGGGACTGCCGGGGGTGTCGTCGGCTTTGGCGAAGAGCCGGCCCAGCACCGGCTTCGCCCCCATCATCGGCAGGATCTGGGAGGTCACCCGCACCGTGTCGACCTGCTCGGGTTCGGCCGTTCCGGTGACGCTCACGGATCCGTACCCCCAGACGCCCATCTGCTCGAACGTCCGGCTCTGCTCGCTGTAGACGAAGTACATCGATGGGGAGGCGTTCACTTGCTCCAGGTTGACCCCCGGCGCGGTCAGCCATACGCCAACCAGCCGGTCGGGTTCCGGATAGGGCAGCGGTTTGAGCAACACGCCCTCGATGACGGTGAAAATGGCGCTGTTGGCGCCGATGCCGATGGCGAGGGTCACAAGCGTCAGCGCGGTGAACATGGGGGAGCGGAGCAACCGGCGAAGGATCTGTCTCATATAACGTTCCTGGAGCAGAATACGTGGGGCGAGGGCGCAGTGTTCCGCGGAAAGGGGGAGTCCTCGGGTTTCAGGGGTCAGAAGGTTATCGTGTTTTCTGACGGTGATCGGAGGACGGCGAGCCGCGTTTGCTTCATCTATCCGGCCCTGAGCCGCTGTACGTGCTTGATGGGATGGTATTTCCGCGTTTGGCGTTGTGTGCCCGGCAGTCTGTGGCTTTGGGGCACAATCCTGCGGGCCGTGTAGCGGCCAGGCAATCCCTGCTACCGCCAGGATTCCGACGTTGACTATAGCTCAGCCTGCCGGCTTGGAAGACCGCTTCTCGCGCATCGGCTCCCCGCGCATCTCGGTGCGATGGGCGTTGTGGGCCAAGCAATCCAGGACACCGTCGGTCAGGGTCGGATCGGCGATCTGTTCATGTCACTTCGCGTAGGGATTCCGACGAAACTGCCCCCAGGTTCCGGAGGCAATCCGGTCGGTGTTCCGCGGGAGAAACCGAACATCCGTCAGGGAGAAGCGACGCTGGCCTTTTGCTGACCGCCTGCATCGACTGGGAAATAGAAGGCTACCTACCTGCCGCTGCTAAATGAAAGATCGAACTGTTGGATCAGACTGGCGAGGCGTACTCTTACGAGCTTGCTGGGCTGGAACCAGTAGATCGGCCGCGAAAAGTGCACGATCGTTTCTTTCTCAGCCGGTGCCCGAGCAGGGCGAAACAAAACGAGAAGCTCGCCCTTATCAGACTGCTCATAATCAATAGGCATGAAGCCGGTCAAGTCAAACATTCTGGTTTTACTGTAAAACGAATTTAAGGATTAAGCAAGATGGAGGCTATCCACATTTGGTTAAAAAGGCAGGTTCAGTCCTTATGAATATCATTAGGCTGACTAATAACTGTGCTGTTATGTTCAGGACAATTTACTAGCAATAGCTTGTCAGGGCCGGCATTGAGCGGATTATAAAATTTACACCAATAATAAGTATATTTAATCGGCCTCTCCAATGTGTTGTCATGATAATACGCTCTCCCGTACACATAAAGAGTCATTTTTTTCAGGTTAATGTCATTTAGCAGTTCACTTGAAAGCTTTCCATTGAGCTTACTCGTAATCAACATCGTATTATCGCCTCTCGGGGTAATATCCGTAATGCTTTGTTCTGGGATGGGCTCATAGTCAAAAGTCCTCTTGCGGGTTTTAGAGACTGTTATCCACTGCGTGGCCCTGAACTGGTAAGCGGTTCCTTTACCGCCGTTAATAAGTTCTGTAACAATCTCAGGGATGTCATCGACGGACAAAGCTTTGTTCAGTTTAGATTCTGTCGCTGTCACCAATGGTGCATTACTCAATATGAGAGCACGCCTGTTCAGATCCAAGGCCTTTTGTCCGGCGTTTGCGCTGGCTTCTGCGGCCGCAGCACTCTTTGCCATCCCCTCTGCCAAAGTCTGGGCCGCCTTCGCGCTTTCCTCGGCAGCCTTCCTTGCCCGCTCGACATCTTTGCCTTGGGCGTCCATAGCTGCCTTTGCATCTAACCGCGCCTGTTCCGCGATATCAGCTTGACGGTCGGCAGCTCGATATTGGAGGAACGAAAAGACAACGGCGAGAAGCGAAATTACGAACGCTGCGGCAGTAAATAGACGTTCCCAAGTGATCTGTTTCCGCCAAGACGGCTTAATCTCTGGAAGAAGATATTGTCGGTCATGCATAAAGATTAGACGGAGTCGTTAATTTTAATAACAACACTACACAACACCACACGAAACCATCATCATTGTTACTACCGCGGCGACTAGCGCATTGGGTGAGACGGGAATATGCTCTTCGAATAGTTTTCATACTTCGTTGTAATGAAATTTACGTTATGAATTGCACATTTATAAAACCCGTGTCGGTTGTGGACAACTAACGGCACTAACTTTCTATCAGCACCCCAACAGACCGGACAGTATGGAATCTCAATACTAAGCGCCCATTCCGACTGCTTGATATAATACTGTCCATCAGAGACCATTTTCAGATCTTCACCTATCGCAGTGAGTGTTGCCGCTTCATCTAATTTATATCTAAGCTGTCTATTATCGTTCTCAGCGTCAGCAAGCGCCTGCTGTGCATTTAGGATGTGGCCTTGTAACTGAATCAGATACTCTTGGATAGTTCTAGGATCTGCATCAGGACCACGAAGGATGTCATAGACTTTCTTACTAACCTCGAAAGCCGCCTTGGCAGCCGTTATCCCTTATGCTATTGCCATGCCCCATTTGTACTCCCACTCTTGCCCTGTTGGCAAGGGCGAGTGTATAAGGAGGAAATATGTCAGACCAGTACGAAGCTCTCCGCTCCCTGTCTTTCCCCGCGCTCGCTGAAGCGCTCGGGATTGACCTATCCACGTTCAAGACGCGCAAATCCGGCAAGGAGCATTACGGGCCTTGCCCCATCCACCGGCCAAAGCATAACCAGACCAGCTTCTCTTACGCAGCTAACGGCGCCTTCCACTGCTTCTCTTGCGGCGCCAAAGGCCGAGGCGCCATCGACTTCGTCAAGGACTTCCGGAAGGAAGCCGCAAATCCAGGGAGACGCCCTGCCATCAGCCAAGGTGAGCTCTTGTTCAGGCCCGCAGGGCCGGCCTGCGAATAGCCGTAGTCGCGCTCGGCACGGCTACGGATTGACGTCCCCAAGAATCCATTCCCGGCCTGGAGGGCCGGGCCGCCGAATGGCGCTGACCAGAGAACGAAGTTCGCCCCCGCCAGCCGCGAGAGCGTTGGCACACGACGGCGTCGTGGTTGTGCCACGGCCAAGGCGCCCTTGTGCGCGTGTGCCAAGGAAGAAAGGGAATCCGTACCGGCCCGATCACGCCATGCGGCGGCGCGGCCCTTCGGGCCTACGGTCTATTGTCGCTTTGATCCGTAGCCGCGCCCGGGCGCGACTACGGCTATTAACAGGTAGGCCTTCCGGGCCTCTCGGACGCCGCATCCTCCGCTCCGCCGAGAAGCCTGCCGGCTTGGTTGACTGTCGAATCCAGGTTGGCGCGAGCGCCCTCTCGATGCTCCGCCGATCATCATGCGCTGGGGTTTGTACCTATAAGTGGAACACGCTGGAAAGGTCCACGTTCTTTGACTGGAGGAAGCCGCGGGTTCAGGGAGACGCCCTGCCGCCAGCCAAGGCGATCTCTTGTTCAGGCCCGCAGGGCCGGCCTGTGCGTAGCCACGGGTGGCGCCCTTTGCGGGGCTCTTCTCGACTGTGCGCCCCCCCCGCAAGAAGGAACGCTTCCAGGCAAAAGGCCGCCCTTCCCCGGACAAGACTCGAACAGACGGCAAGCGGGCAGCGTACGCTTTGGACACTTCCGTTCCCCAGGACGCCGGCGCGCTTCCGGGTTCAAACAAAACGGATGCGATGGTCCGGATTATGCGATAGAATCTCGAATAGCCACCACTACGAGGTGAAAATGACTACGCCTAACATTTCAAAAGCATCCCGTCTCAGAGCCTTGCTGGAACGCCGCCAGGCGCTGGTGGTGCCCGGCTGCCACGACGCACTGAGCGCGAAGATCATCGAAGACACAGGATTTGCCGCCATCCAAATCAGCGGATTCGGCCTGGCGGGCAGTTTGCTCGCCAAGCCCGACGTCGGCCTGCTGGATATGAAGGTGGTGCTCGATCGCACCCAGGAGATCATCGATGCGGTCGATATTCCCGTGATGGCGGACGTCGACACCGGCGGCGGCAACGCGGTGAATGCGGTAATGGTGGCCCGGCGGCTCATCCGCATGGGCGCCGCCGGGTTGAACATCGAAGACCAGGTGTTCCCCAAGCGCTGCGGACACATGGCCGGCAAGCAGGTGATCTCCGCCGAAGAGATGGTCGGCAAGGTCCGGGCTATCGCCGACGTTCGCAGCCACAGCGGCGTGGATCTGGTGATCAACGCCCGAACCGACGCCTATTCGGTTCACGGGCTCGACGAAGCCATCCGGCGCGCCAACCTCTATCTGGAATCGGGCGCCGACATGGCGTTTCTGGACGGCATCGGTACCCGCGCCGACGTCGAGCGCGCCGCTCGGGAGATCCACGGCCTGCTCTCGGTCAACCTGATGGACGCCGTCTCCGGGGTCAAAACGGAGCTGATTCCCATCCCCGACCTGGCGGAAATGGGCGTGGCGCGCGTCAGCATTCCCGTGGCCTCCATCCTGGTGGCCCACCGGGCGCTGCGGGATTTCTTCGAATCGCTGCGCGTGTCGCCCAAAGGCATCCTGGCGGGTGAGACCCGCTGGACCACCAGCTTCAAGGAATACACCGAATTCGTCGGCCTGAAAGAATACCGGCAGCTCGAAGACGAATATCTTCCCCACGCCATCGTCGAAGAGAAATACGCACATCGTTAGGGAGCGAGAGAGATGCCCATGACTCTGGCGGAAAAAATACTGGCCCGCGCCTCGGGCCGCGCGGTTGTGCGGCCCGACGAGATCGTGGTCGCCGGCGTCGACCTGGCCATGTCCCACGAAAACGCCGACCTGGTGCGGAAGAGCTTCCTGGAAATCGGGGTCGAGAACGTCTGGGACCCCGCGAAAATCGTGATTGTTTTCGACCACCGCGTTCCGGCCGAAAGCGAGAAGACGGCCACCACCCACAAAGCCATTCGCGAGTTCGTCGCCCGCCAGGGAATCCGGCATTTTTACGACGTCGGGCGGGGCGGCATCTGCCACCAGATTCTGGCGGAGAACGCCCACGTGCTGCCGGGAATGGTGATGGTCGGGACCGACTCCCACACCACCACCCACGGCGCGTTCGGCGCGCTCGCTACCGGCATCGGGGCCACCGAAATGGCCGGCGTCTGGGTGGAGGGCAAGCTGTGGTTCAAGGTGCCCCGGACCATTCGCATCGAGGTGGCGGGCAGGCTGGCCGGCTGGGTTTCGGCGAAAGACCTGGTGCTTTACGTCATTGGAATGCTGGGCGCCGACGGAGCCGATTACCGGGCGGTGGAGTTCGAAGGGCCGGCCGTCGGCGCGCTCTCGGTTGCCTCGCGCATGGTGCTGGCCAATCTCTCGATGGAGATGGGCGCCAAGACGGCGTTCACGCCGGTGGATGCGACGCTGCTCGGCTACCTGGCCGAACGACTCCCCAGCCCGCTCGAGGATTCCCCGGCTTACCATCCGGATCCGGACGCCGTCTACGAACGGATACTGCGAATCGACGCCGCGCGCGAGATTCGCGAACCGCAGGTTGCCTGCCCGCACAGCGTGGCGAACGTCCGCCCGGTGGGCGAGCTCGACAACATCGCGGTGGAGCAGGCGGTGCTCGGAAGCTGTACCAACGGCCGTCTGGAAGACCTGGAGATTGCGGCCGGGCTGCTGACCGGCCGCCGCGTGCACCCGCGGACTCGCCTGATTGTCATTCCCGCCTCGCAGCGCATCTTCCTGGATGCCATGCGCCTCGGTTATATCCAGACTTTGGTGGAAGCCGGGGCGATGATCAATCCGCCCGGCTGCGGCCCGTGCGTGGGCGTGCATCAGGGCATCCTGGCGGCAGGCGAAACCTGCATTTCCTCCACCAACCGCAACTTCCTCGGCCGCATGGGGAGCAAGGAGTCGCTGGTTTACCTGGCCAGCCCGGCGGTGGTAGCGGCTTCGGCCATTTGCGGGCGCATCGCGCATCCCGCCGAGGTGGCCAAGGAGGTGATGGCATGAACGACGAGAACCTGGTCATCCGCGGCAAGGTGGCCGCCGTGCTGCCCGACAACACCGACACCGACATCATTTTCCCGGGCCGGTATCTGAACATCACCGACCGCGAAAAGACCGCCGAACATCTGTTCGAGCTGGTCTACCCGAATCTGCGGAAGGCGCTGGAGCCGGGCGACATCCTGGTTGCCGGTAAAAACTTCGGCTGCGGATCGAGCCGCGAGCAGGCCACCGCCGCCATCAAGTTTTCGGGCGTAGGCGCGGTCATCGCCATCTCGTTCGCACGCATCTTCTATCGCAATTCCATCAATCTCGGACTGCCGCTGGTTGTCTCGGAAAACCTCAACCAGGTGGTGGAGCCGGGCGACCGCCTGGAACTCGATCTGCGCAGCGGCGCCGTGCGCCTGCTCGATTCGGGGCGCGAGTTCCCGGTGCCGCCGATGGATGCCCGCGCGGTCGAGCTGTTGCGGGCCGGCGGACTCATCCCCTATCTGAAAAGTAAGTACGCCGTACCCGCGGCATCCGGACGAGAGGCGGCCGTATGAGCAAATACCGCATCGCGTGGCTGCCTGGCGACGGCGTCGGAGCCGAAGTGTGCGACGCCGCCCGCCTGGTGCTCGACGAGCTGGAGTTCGACGCCGAATACCTTCACGGCGACATCGGCTGGGAGTTCTGGAAAACGGAGGGGGACGCGCTGCCCCCTCGTACGCTCGAGCTGATGCGCTCGACCCAATGCGCGTTGTTCGGCGCCATCACCTCCAAGCCGCAGGCCGCCGCCGAGCGCGAGTTGGCGCCGGCCCTGCGGGGCCAAGGGCTCACCTACCGCAGCCCCATCGTCCGCATGCGGCAGCAGCTCGATCTCTACATCTGCCTGCGGCCAGCCAAGGCGTTTCCCGGCAACCCGTTGAACTACCGCGACGACATCGACATCGTGGTGTTTCGCGAAAACACCGAGGGCATGTACATCGGCGTCGAGTTTCCTTGCGTGCCCGAGAGCTTTTACGCGGAAAAGGCGATGGACCGCATTCCGCGCGACGCCGCCATCTCCATCCGCAGCGTCACCCGCCAGGCCTCGCGGCGCATTGTCGAGGCGGCTTTTGAGTATGCGCAACGCAACGGCCGCCGCAAGGTCACCGCGGTGCACAAGGCCAACGTCCTGCGCGCCACCTGCGGCGTTTTCCTGGAAGCGGCCCAGGAAGTGGCGTCGCGCTATCCGCACATCGCCTTCGAAACCGCGAACGTCGACGCCATCTGCATGTGGCTGCTGAAGAACCCGGCCAACTACGACGTTATTGTCACAACCAACCTGTTCGGCGACATCATCTCCGACCTGTGTGCGCAGATGGTGGGTGGTATGGGTTTTGCCGCCAGCGGCAACATCGGCGCCAATTACGCGGTGTTCGAGCCGACGCACGGGTCGGCGCCGAAGTACGCCGGTCTCGACAAAGTGAATCCACTGGCGACGATTCTGTCGGCGGCTATGATGCTCGAATGGCTGGGCGAGGTGGAACGCGCGCTCGCCATACGATCGGCGGTGGCTGGGGTGGTGGCCGAGGGCAAGGTGCGCACCTACGACTTAGGCGGCTCGGCGGGAACGACGGACATAGCAAAAGCGGTTGCGGCGGCTCTCCGGAGCAAACTGAGAGCTGGAGTGCAATCCTGACCGCGCCGGATTGTGGGGAAATGCACATACGGGGCGCGTCACCACGCCCCGCTGTCTGCCAAGATGTTGATTTAACGCGTAATTCGGGTTACCAGCGCTCCCTTCCGCCGCGGGACCCTCCTCGTCCGCCGCCGCCTCCATGGCTTTCCTGCCGGGGACGGGCTTCGTTCACCACCAGAGCACGCCCCATAAACTGGGCTCCGTTGCAGGCCTGTATGGCCCGCTCTCCTGCGGCGCCATCCGCAACTTCGGCAAAAGCAAATCCGCGGGATTCCCCCGTTTCCCTGTCCCGGACCAGGCTGATGCTGTCAACCGTAACTCCTGCGTTTGCAAAGAGTGCGTGCAGATCGTCTTCGCTGGCCCTGTAAGAAACATTACCGACAAACAATCTCATTCAACTCTCCTCACATAGAGAGCGGGTCTGTTCCCGCCACTCAACCGAAGACAAAGGATCACAACCGGGTGGGGAAGCCTTAGCGGTGTTCTTCACTACGCGGATGGGGTCTCATTTCTCCTGTCCCCCTAATAATGACCCGATTTCCCCATCCAGGTCAATGCTGAAATGTCGTGTCAAACCAACAACATTCGACCCGTGAGGCGGCCCGGCGGCGCCACTTTCGGCGCCAGCAGCGGTAGAGGCAAGAGGAGCTCTCCTCTACGGTCTGCCCATCTTGATTTCTGGGTCACCTGCCTCAGCACACGTGCCGAGCGTGCTCCTCGGTCGCCTCCGTTTCCTGTCTCCGGATTCGCCAAGGGCCAAAAACGACGACAACAACGGTCTCAGCCGAGGTGGCCGGGAAGGCAAAGGGAACCGGCGCGGTTACGTGAATATGTTCTACGGCGCGCGCAGACCCGGCAGCCCCGGCGCGCCGTTACGGCTCGAAGCCGGTCAATCTCTCGGCGACCTCAAGTTCGAGCTGATGCCTTCCGCCGTAATCGCCGGGACAGTGCGCGATAGCGACGGCGAGCCGCTGGAAAACGCCCAGGTCACCCTGGGTCGCTTCACCTACGAGTACGGCACAGCCCGGGTGGAGGGCGTATGACAGCATGCAGACTGACGACCGTGGCGAGTACCGGTTCCACGACTTGGCAGCCGGCAAATACTACATCGCTGCCCGGCCTGACTTCCAGGCATGGATAGGGGTCGATCGTTCCGCGAATGCGGGCCCGATCGAGAGGTCCATACCGACAATCTATCCAGGCGTTACCGATATGACGCTTGCCGTCCCAATCGAGGTCTCTCCCGGCCGGCACGTCACGGGAGTTGACGTAACGCTGCTTCGGTCCCGTGTCTTCCCTGTCAGCGGACGCGTGCTAAACGCACCAGCCACGGGGCATCTGACGGTACTTCTGCGCAACCCGAAGAACGTCGGCATGACGGACTACGAAGCGGGGACGTCCACGAAAAACGCCGATGGGGACTTCGAGTTTCGCAACGTGCCGCCCGGCTCCTACGAATTAATCCTCGCGGGCCACTCGCTCAGTGGCAAAACATCCGTCACGGTAGGCGGCTCAGAGGTCAAGGGCGTTCGTCTTGTGGCAGGGCCGGGAGCCGAGGTTAAGTTACACGCCATCGCCGAAGGCGAGGAAAAGCCGGACATGAGGAAACTCGGATTCTCTCTGATGTCGGACAATAGGAGCGGTCACGGCTCTTCCCTACTGGATACCGGTCAGCGCTCGATCAGACACCTACCGCCGGACCACTATACTCTCCAGCTCTTCGGAACTCTGTTGCGGCAGTTTTACGTGAAGACAGCCCGTGCCGGGGAGGCCAACGTGTTGGTTGACGGTGTGACGGTGACAGGCTCCGAAACCGTCGACATCGAGGTCACCCTGGCTTCCGATGGCGCCGGAGTGGAGGGCCTGGTTCGCGACAAGGATCAGGAACAAGTGCCGGGAGCCACCATCCTGTTGGCGCCCGGTGACCGATCGCGCACCGATCTGTTCCGGAGCACCACCAGCGATCAGAATGGACACTACGAATTTGCGATGATCGCCCCTGGCAACTACAAGCTGTTCGCCTGGGAAGAGATCGAGCCAAAAGAATGGCTCGACCCCGGCTTCCTGGACGAGTATGAACCGCAAGGAGAGAAAGCGGCGCTGGAAGCCAACGCTGACAAGGTGGTAGACCTGCACGTCGGGTCCGTTCGGAAATAGCCGATCCGCTTTCCGACGCACACGGTTCGGATCTTCCTGGTTGAGCACCGACTGGAAAGGAGGTGGTCTGCGCCGGGCAACGGAGACAGGGCGCTGGACAGGCCGCCTCCTTCGCAGTCGGCGCTCAGCGATGCGCCGCGGCCGAAAAGGGGGGGTTTCGACGGACGCAATTGGCACGGGGAAATGGCCGGAAACACTAGGCACCTTCACTCGCGCTCGACTGCGCCATGGCGCCAACTTTATGATAAATCGTGAATTCTGGAAATCCTTGCCAGAGCTGTCAGATCGTCGGATCACCGTTGAAGAAAGCGGAGTCTGCAGAACCCACAGCATCTTGCGGTTCTATTCAGCAATTCCAGTAAATCAAGCAGGTCTTTGTGTTCCCGTCACCTTTCCCAAGAAGCGCCGCATTGCGGCCACCACCTTCTCCCGAGACGTGAATAGGAAGTCTATATGGGTGCCAGGGACGTTCACAATCTCGACATTAGAAAGTTCTCGCCGGACTCGCGCAACAGATGCCGTCCGAAATGGGGCCATGTACTTCTGCTCCCAAGCAAGGTTCGTTGCAGCCTGGGCCGCGTCCCCGTGGCGTACATCCAAATTTGTCTCGGGATAGATTGCGAGGGCCGGAGAGCGGACCCTGGTGTAGTCCCTCCGCCCGGTGAACAGACTTGCGGCCATCTCCTTTACGACGCTGTCGCTCATCGTCGACCGCACTGTTCCGTCAGGTTGGACCACCAGCCCGGCACGCAGGTAAGCCTCGAGCCGGCTTCCGTCCATCCCTGGCCACCACACGGTTTGCACGAACTCGCGCGCGCCGTCCAGGGACGCCCACGCGCTTGCCGGCGGCGTCGTATAGACGGGAGGAACGTCGTTGAACGCGGTCGCGAAGGACGGATCGGCCCAATCGTACGCCGCGTCGAGGTATACAATGCTGTCGACTCGCTCGGGATGGATGCCTGCCATCGCGGTGATCTCGTTTCCGCCCATGGAATGCCCAGCGAGATGAGCCTTGGTGATGCCCAAAGCGTCCATCAGGCCGCGGAGATCCTCGGTCAGCGTGGCGGCGTCGTATGGTCCCCTGGCGTCGGACTGGCCGTGCCCCCGCCGAGCATAGGCGACGACTCGGAACCGGTCAGTGAAGGCCGGCGCCAGATCATCGAAGAAGTGAGGGTTCGCGCGGAAGCCATGGATCAGGATCAGCGTCGGACCCGGCCCCCCCCAATCGAGGTAGTGGAGTCGAATGCCATTGGCGATCACGAATCCGCTTTTGTGGGCGGAATTGTCGGACCAGGACGCAGCCAGGGATGGTTGCATCGGGATCCTCCTTGAGCCAAAATTTCCGTTCTGCCCGACTGACCGCCTTCGATTGTATATCGAGCAGAGGTTGTCTATCCGGAATTTCCATTTTGGCTCCAGTAAAAACGGGGCAGAAGTAAAGACGGGGCAGGAACACTAGGTACCTTTTCTTGCGCTCGACTGTTCCATGGCGCCAACTCCATGATAGATCGTGACTTCTGGAAATTCTTGCTAGATCTGGCGCTTCGTAGGATCACCGTCGAAGAAGACGGAGTCTGCACTACCCACAACATCTTGCGGTACTATTCAGCAATTCCAGCAAACCAAGCAGGACCTTGTGTTCCTGTCACCTTTTTGCTCAGCTCACAGCTCACTTTTTTCCGGTGGCGGCCTTGTTGCGACGCCGCTGCAGCGGCGCTAACGCTCGGTTGACCTCCTCGACCGAGAAAGCCTCCGGATCGAAGTCGCCGCCCAGCCACTCCAGAAGTTCTGCGTGTTCCTCATTCTCCGGATCGCTGATTGCCTCCAGCAGATTGTAAAAGCCGGGTATGCCGCCACAGTCCTCCGGCGGTCCGTGTCGTTCACCCGCCAGGCACACCGGGTATGCACGGCCCGGTTCCGGCGCCAGGCGTTTCTCGACCACGATTCGATGCTCCCAGCTATCACCGAAGTCGTAGGTGTACACAGCCTTCATTCCGGTCCTGCCCAGCACGCTGAATAATCGTACGGTTCGTTCGCTGGCGCTGCGCGATCCACCAAAGGCCCGCTCCATCGGGTCGGGTGTTCCGAACCGCTGCTGTCCGATGCGGAACTCATGCATATGGTCGTCTTCCCAACCCATGGCCACTTGCAGGACATCATGCAACTGCTCGAGCGTCAGGTCCGCGGGAACCAGCAGTCGCCGCCAGATTGGTGGATCCGTGCCGAGCAGGGTGACGTTGATCTGGTAGATCTCTTGCGGCTTGTCGACGGTATTGGTTGTTGGCATGGTCAAACCCTCTTCGATTTTAAGACGCGGCGCACGGTGGTGCGGCATTCTGAAGGCGCCGGGCGATCTCGGATTTGGTAACCGTGGAGCCTGTCCCCACGGAGTCCCCACGGATGGAGAGAAGAAGATGCCTGACGGTCTACCTCGAGGGGTCAGGTGTATAATCGCAGGTGGCCAAGAGGCCAAAACGGAAATATCTGATTACATTATGTCGATTCTAAATGAATACCGCTCATCCGCGCTCCTTGCGTTTGTGGCACTGGTCGGCATGTCTGCGTTCGGCCAGGCACCCGCTCCAGGACAGGGGCTAGAGAGATTCAGAAGACCGGTTGATACGCTGGTATCCCCGGAGGTGCATCCTGACCACACCGTCACTTTCCGGCTGCGTGCGCCACAGGCGAAAGAGGTGACCCTTACCGGCGACTGGATGGCCACACCGGAGTCTACCACCGGAGGAACCACAAAGATGACCAGGGACACTTCCGGCGTCTGGAGCTTTACTTCTCCGCCGCTGGAACCCACGATCCATCTTTACTACTTCACGGTAGACGGCATGAATATAGCCGATCCGGTGAACCCGGACGTAAAGCTCCGCACCCGCACGTCCGCCAGCCTTGTTGAGGTGCCGGGGGATCCGGTGCCCGTGTGGCAGCTACAGGACGTTCCACATGGGTCGGTGGACCTCAACTGGCAGCGGTCCAATGCGTATCACGATTATCACCAGTTCGCCGTGTATCTGCCGGCCGGCTATTACAACAGCACCGCTCGTTATCCCGTGCTTTACTTAGTCCACGGCGGCGGTGATGTTGCGACAAGTTGGATGCATCCCGGCAATGCGAACGTTATTCTGGACAACTTAATCGCACAGAAAAAGGCTGTGCCGATGATTGTCGTGCTGCCCTTCGACGGCAGCAACAATCCGCAGGGACAGAGAGGCCGGGCGGGCGCGCCGGCTGCACCACTGGCCCGCGGGCCGAGCGCGGCGGCTTACGTCACGTTTGACGCTTACCTGACGAAGGAACTGATCCCACTCGTGGACGCCACCTATAGAACATTGCCGGACCGCAAGCACCGGGCAATGGCCGGCCTTTCGATGGGCGGCGGCGCGACCTTCTATGTGGGTCTGAAGCATACCGAACTCTTCAGTGAGTTCGGAATCTTCAGCGCGGGCGCAAGGAGTGGCCAGTTTAAGACAAGTTATCCGGAACTGGCGGACGCCAAAACCGCTGCCGCCAAGCTGGATCTGGTCTGGCTCGCAGCCGGAGAGCAAGATATGGCGCTGGCCGGGTCTAAATCGCTCGACAAAGATCTGACAGCCCTGAAGATCAACCACTCGTTCCACACGCGGCCAGGTGGACATGTGTGGCCGGTGTGGCGGTGGGCGCTCAGCGAGTTTACTCCGCTCCTTTTCAGAAACCACTGACAAGAGGCTCGTCGTCAATGCGGGCCCGGCGAATTCCCGGGCTCGCAAGAGAGCAGAGACCTTCGAACCGGTGAAGTCATCGATCAACGTTGTCCCAATGGGCTGGCCCCCGGTATCCACGCCGAGGTTTTCCGAATTGACGTATGACGGCCTACCTGGGGATATGCGTCTGCGGTTGCGGCCAGATTGCCGACAGGCGCATCCCGTAGCTCGACCGGTTGCACGTCTCGCTCGGGCCGCGGGACTCAGTGTTGGTCGATCTGCCGGAGGCACTTTTGCGTTCTCCGGCTGACGAATCGGGCAATTGGAGACTTATTACTAGTGGGCGGTGCGGGCGGCGATGGTAGATCCTCCGAGGTCCAGGGTGGCTACAAATCTGGCTACAGCGGCGAAAACACGACGTCATCGGGGAAGGTCGGAAAGGCTGTAGTAACTTGAAACAGAAAAGGTTGCGTGGCGCGCCCGGAGGGACTCGAACCCCCGGCCTACTGGTTCGAAGCCAGTCGCTCTATCCGGCTGAGCTACGGGCGCGTTCTGTCAGACAGTATAGCAGCCATTCCGGCCGGGCTCCGCGCCGCGCGCTGGCATTAGGCGCGCGACAGGAGACGGGAGGCCAACGCGGATGTCGGGGACAGACTCCTCTGAACAGGATGTCCCCCGGGGACTGGCCGATTTGGCTGTTGCGGCACCTCGGATTGTTGTGTTGATCCGGTGCGACAAATCGGTTATTTGCGAGCTGTCCCACGCCGCCGTCTCAATCTACTAAGATGTTGTCGGAGTGACAAACCATCGGAAACAGAGGTGCCGCCCATGACCCGCAGGGATCTCCTTACCAGGTCTGGAACCGCCTTCGCCCTGCTGACGGCAAAATCCGCCACAGTGCTCACCGGCGTCTTCCTGCCCTCGACATCTTACGCGGCCGCGAACGGTCTCGGCCAGAAGCCGTACCTGGGCTGGAGCAGTTGGAGCCTGTGCGCCGGCACAATACCCGGCTACGGCCGCACGTGGCTCGACGAAAACAACGTGAAGAAGATGTCGGACGCCATGCAGCAAAGGCTCCAGAAATACGGCTACACGTACATCAACGTCGACGGCGGCTGGACGAAGGCCTTCGATTCGTTCGGACGCCCGGTGGCCGATTCGGAACGCTTCCCGAGCGGCATCAAACACCTGGCCGACTACGTGCACGCCAAAGGGCAAAAACTGGGCCTCCACTACATCGCGGGACTCTACCCCGACGTTTATGAAAGCAATTCCTCCATCCAGGGAACCAGCTATCACGCCAAGGACATCGCCTACCAGCCGCTAACCAAGACCACCGGATGGAAAAGGAACTACGCCATCAATTGGTCGCACCCCGGCGCGCAGGCCTACATCGATTCCATCGCCCGGCAGTTCGCTTCCTGGGGCGTCGATTTCCTGAAGCTCGATGGCGTCACGCCAGACATCCCCCAGGCGCCGGAAGCTTCTCCCACCGACAATCGCGGCGATGTGGCGGCCTGGTCGGCCGCGCTCATCAAGACCGGAAGGCCAATCTGGTTCACCCTCTCGTGGTATCTGAATCCCGCTTACGGCAACTACTGGAGAAAGTACGCGAACGCCGTCCGAGCCAACGGAGACGTGGAGTGGTCGAACCACAGCCAGCTCGTGAGCTGGACCGAACCGTACTTCGGCCTGAGGGCGCGCTGGCTCGATACCACGCAGACGCGGCCGCAATGGCACAACGGACCCGACCGGACGATGGAGCAGTGGCTGCCTTACATCGGCAACGGAATGTGGGCCGACATGGACTCGCTCGACGTGGGGAACGGCGCGATGGACGGGCTTACCGAGGACGAGCGGCAAAGCTACATGACGCTGTGGGTGATCTGTTCCTCACCGCTTTATACCGGCGACGACTTGACCCGGCTCGATCCGTTCGGGCTCGCGCTGCTGACCAACACCGAAGTGATCGCCGTCAACCAGGCCGGGCTGGTCCCCAAGGCGAAGGACGCGGCGAGCAGGAATCCCGTCTGGTGGTCGAAAAACGCCGACGGGTCTTACAATGTAGCGCTGTTCAATCTCAACGAAACTTCGTCGGTGACGGCGGTGAGCTTTGCCGAGCTGGGTTTCGGCGGTCCGGCGATGGTTCGGAACTTGTGGGCGAAGAAAAGCCTGGGTTCGTTCCGCCACCGCTACAGCGCCACGCTCGCGAAACATGCCTGCCAGTTTTTGAGAGTGACGCCGGGGGGCCGCTCCCCGAAAGCGGCGCAATAGAAAGCCGGGCAGCCGTTCACATCTCGGTCTTTTCCGGATTCAACACCGCGATGCAGGCCAGGTTCCGGTAGAGCTGTTTGTGGTCGAGCCCGCAGCCGATCACGAAGCGGTCGGGGATTTCGAAGCAGCGGAAGTCGATGGGCAGCAGCACCAGCCGCCGCGAAGTGCGGTCGAGCAGCGTGCATACCGACAGCGAATTGGGCCCCCGGCCCGACAGGGTCTGCAAGAGATAGCGGGCCGTCAGCCCGGTATCGACGATGTCTTCCACCAGGATGACGTCTTCGCCCTCGATGGAATCGTCCAGGTCTTTCGAGATGCGCACCACGCCCGGCGCGCCGGCCTTGTTCGAGAAACTGGAGATGCCGAGAAAGTCGATCTTCACCGGGATGTTGATCTCTCTCGCGAGAGCCGTCAGGAAGAATACCGAGCCCTTCAGCACCCCGATCAGCTTCACGGCGCGGCCGTTGTATTTCTCCGAGATCTCGCCGGCCACCTCGCGGATGCGCCGCTCCACCTGCTGTTCGGTGAACAGAATCTTCTCGATGCCCGCCGGAAGGTTATTCATGCGATCACTTTCGTTCCGCCAGCCCGTATTTGAAGATCAGGTCCTGGAAATCCTTCTGATAAAAGATCTGAATATTGATGTCGGGGTAAATGGCCCGCAGCAGCTTTACTTTGTGGTTTTTCCGGGTGACGTGCGCCTGCTTCATGGTGGTCAGCTCGATGTAGAGCTCGAACTCGGGCAGATAGAAGTCCGGAGTAAAGGCCTCCACGATGTTCCCGTTTTTGTCCCACTGCAGAGGAAAGCTGCGGGGCTCATATTCCCAGGCAATTTGATAATAATCCAGAAGGTTGGCGAAAGTCTGCTCGCTGGGGTGGACGAAGTGGGCATGCTTGAGCTGCGCCCGCTCGGCCGGTTGCAAGCCG
The DNA here is from genome assembly GCA_963810595.1 of Bryobacterales bacterium. Lineage (GTDB taxonomy): Bacteria > Acidobacteriota > Terriglobia > Bryobacterales > Bryobacteraceae > CAWEOG01. The sequence goes on from CAWEOG010000012.1 coordinate 103,627, forward strand.
TGCTTGGCCAGCAGCAGCCGCATGTTGAACTGGTATTGTGCTTCCGCCTCCGCCGAGAGCAGCCCCGAATCGGGGATTCCCTTGGCGCGGGCGGCCGATTCCACGATGGAGGACATCGTTTCCGTATCCAGGGTGTCGGCGCTCAGCAGCAGGTCGAACGATTCGGCTGCCGCGGTGGCGCGCCCGAATTTGTTCCGGCGCTCCAGGCGATGTTCCTTTTCCAGTTCGCGGAGCAGCTTGCGCGCCCCCGCGCGGTCCAGCCGCCGCTCCAGCATCAGGTTTCCCAGACGCCGGTTTTCCGGCGCCAGAATGTGGCAGCGCAAGGTGTAGGAGAATCCGCGGAACAGCAGCTCGGCCCCACTGAAACTGAGCACCAGTTGGGCCTCTTTCGCCAGGCGGGCCAGCGTCGAGCCGGCGGCCGGCAGCCAGGCCTTGTCGGGAATGGAGGCGTCTTCCCCGAATTCCTGCGTGAGCAGCTCCGCCAGCCGGGAAGCGCTGACCGCCTCGAAGCCCAGCCGTTGCGCCACCTGGTGGGCAACCTCCCACGGGCGGCATCCTGGCTCTCCCGAAACGGTAACAATCCCCATGAAATCCTGAAGCGTCCGCCGAACTTCAAGATCATGATAACGTAACGCCATCGCGGCCAGGCACGGCGCACCAATGGGCACGTCGCCGGGTGCCGGGTGAAATCGGCCTGTTAGACCAATCCTGGGCGAATGTATAATCGTGGAGTGCAAACCAAGCGTATTCTTCTTTGCCTGGGCCTCGCGGCCGCCATGGCGCTGGCCGGTTGCTCGAAGAACATTAACAACGAGGAAGCGGTGCGCCAGGGGGTCATCAATTACCTGGCTAAACAGTCGTCGCTCGATTTGAATGGGATGGACATCAGCGTCTCCACGGTGACTTTTAAAGCCAACGAGGCCGATGCGGTCATCGCATTCCGCCCCAAGGGCGCGGCCGACCCCTCCAATGCCATGCAGATGAGGTACACCCTCGAGCGCAAGGGCGGTGAGTGGGTCGTGAAGTCGAAGGCCGGGATGAGCGGCGACCCGCACACCGGCGCCATGCAGGGAGGCGACACCACCGGGGGACAGGCGATGCCTCCGGGGCATCCGTCCGCGGATGGAACCAAAGGCGGCATGCCGCCGGCACTGCCCCCTGGCCATCCTTCCATGGGAGCGGCGCCGTCGGGCGAAATGCAGTTGCCGCCGGGTCACCCGCAGATCGGCGCCGGATCGAAGGCAGGAGACAAGGCGGGTACGGGCAAGTAAATGAAGCGAGTCGCTGTGCTGGGGGGAGGGCCCGCGGGCGCGGTGGCCGCCGAACGGCTGGCGGCTTCGGGCCTGAAGACTGTCCTGTTGGACGAGAAGCTCGCATGGGAAAAGCCCTGCGGCGGCGGACTCACTTACAAGGCTTACAGCCAGTACCCGTTTCTGATCGACAACGACACACCCAAGCGCGTGGTGCATCAGACCAGCCTGGCGGCGCCGCGCGCCGGCGAGGTGAAGATGTCGCTGTCGCGGCCCATACTCATCTACTCCCGCCTCGATCTGAATCGGATGCTGCTCGAGCGCGCCGGCCGCGCCGGGGCCGAGATCGAGAAGGAACGCGTCCTGGGTGTCGATCGAAACGGAGCGGGCTGGAAGATCCGCACGCGTCACGGCGCCATCGACGCCGACTATTGCGTGCTGGCCACCGGCGCGCGCAACCCGTTCCGCGCGTTGGGCACGGCCTGGACCGCGGCCGACACCATGTATGCTCTCGGTTACTACATCCCGGTGACGCAGGAGCATATCCACATCCAGTTTCTGCCGGGCCTCGAAGGTTACATCTGGATCTTCCCGCGCTGCGGGCATCTTTCAGCCGGAATCTGCGGTAAATCGCAGCCGGCCCAGGTGCTGCGGCGCAAGCTGGAGGAGTTCCTGCACGAGCGGGGCATCAGCCTGAGCGGAGCCGAATTCTACGGCCACATGTTGCCGGCGCTCGAGCGGCCGGCCTGGCGGCGCAACCGGGTTTCCGGAGAGCGCTGGATGGCAGTCGGCGACGCCGCCGGCCTGGTGGACCCGATCACCGGCGAGGGGCTGTATTACGCCATCCGGTCCGGCGACCTGGCCAGCCAGGTGGTGCTGAACGATCTGCACGACTACTCCGCCAAGCCGGAAGCGTACCGCGTTCTGCTGCGCCGCGATTTCGCCATCGACCTCGAATACGGCGCCATGTTCGCCAAACGCTTTTTCCTGGAGCGCTTCCTGTTCAGCAGCGTTCCGGTGCGCCTGATCGAATTCATGCGCCGCAGCCCGCACTTCAACGACGTGGTGCAGGATCTGTTCGCCGGCACACAGCCCTACCAGGAGTTGAAGAACCGCCTGCTGCGCAGCTTAAATGGGACCCTGCACGAAATCATCATGAGTTTCTTCTTTGGCAGACTGCTGCCGGGCGAGTTTCACCCATGAAGCAGAGCCGATCGGCAGAACTTCTCCGCCGGGCGGAAAAAGTCATCCCCGGAGGAGTGAACTCCCCGGTTCGCGCGTTTCGCGGCGTGGGCGGCACGCCACCTTTCATCCGGCGGGGCGAAGGGGCGCGAATCTACGACGAAGACGGCAACGAGTTCATCGACTTCGTCGGTTCCTGGGGGCCGTTGATTCTGGGGCACCGGCATCCCGCGGTGATCGCGGCTATTCAAGAGGTGCTCGGCGCCGGCACCAGTTTCGGCGCGCCCACCGAGCGGGAGATCGAGCTCGCCGAGACCATCCGTGAAGCGGTTCCCAGCATGGAGATGGTGCGGCTGGTGAACTCCGGCACCGAAGCCACCATGAGCGCGCTGCGGGTGGCGCGCGGGTTCACCGGACGCGACCTGGCGATCAAGTTCGAGGGCTGCTACCACGGGCACGTCGATTCGCTGCTGGTGAAGGCGGGCTCCGGCATGGCCACGCTCGGCATTGCCGACACCGTCGGGGTCCCCAAGCCGTTCGCCGAAACCACCATCGCGCTGCCCTACAACTCGATCGAGGCGGTGGAGGAGGCCTTCCGCGCGCACGCCGGCCGCATCGCCGCGGTAATTGTCGAGCCGGTCGTCGGCAACATGGGCTGCGTTCCGCCGGCGCCGGGCTACCTGAAGGGTCTGCGCGAAATCACCGAAGCGCACGGCGCGGTGCTCATCTTCGACGAGGTGATGACGGGTTTCCGCGTGGCCTACGGAGGCGCGCAGGCGCTCTACGGCGTCAAGCCCGACATGACGACGCTAGGTAAGGTGATCGGTGGCGGGCTACCCATCGCCGCCTACGGTGGCCGCGGGGAGATTATGAGCAAGGTGGCGCCGGTGGGTCCCGTGTACCAGGCGGGCACGCTTTCGGGCAACCCGCTGGCGGTGTCGGCCGGCCTGGCGATGCTCGGCTATCTGCGCACGCATCCGGAAGTTTACGAGAAGATCGGCCGCCTGGTGGAATTGCTGGCTGAGGCCGCACCGGCGCACATCACCGTGAACCGCGTGGGCAGCATGTTCACGTTCTTTTTCACCGCCGGGCCGGTGGCCAATTACGATTCCGCTCGGACCTGCGATACCGGCGAATTCCGCCGCTTTTTCCATTACCTGCTGGAGCGCGGCATCTACTTTCCCCCTTCGCAGTTCGAGGCGTGTTTTATGTCGGCGGCTCACTCGAAGGAGGATATCCGCCGGACAGCCAGTACGATTCGCGAATTTTTCTCCGAACCAGCGCCGTCCTGACGCGCCCGGCCGTGAAGCCCACCGTCAGCAGCAGAAACAGGCCGCTGGCCGCAAACACCACCGCGCGGCGCTCGCTCGGAAGGTAGCTGACTTCGGGCATTTCGGGATGTCCGAACAGCAACGCCGCCTGCCACCGCACCACCGCCCGGGTATCCTTCTCGAGCGTGTTGTCGAAGACCAGCTCGTAGTCGCCCGGCGCCGAAACCGTCTTGGTGATCTGGCCGTGCGGGCCGTAAGGAGTGGTGGCGATAATCGAAAACGAACGGCCGTTTCGGAAGTTTTCCGCTTCGGCTTCAGTCAGCAGAATCGCCCGGACGCCATCCCCGCCGCGTACATTGGCGTAGCGGAATATCACAGCCGCCGGCCGCTGATGCAGCGAAACGCGGATGGAGCGGGCGCCGCCGCGGCGCACCACCACCGTCTCATTGACAAGCTGGACCTCCCGCGACGCCGGTGGGGCCGCGCTGAGCCCCGCAACAAGCAGCACGAACGCGGCAAGACTGAATCTCAAACCACGTGCCATCATCTGCTTCTTTCATCATGCACGATTTCGCCGCCGAGCACCGTCAGCACCACCTTCGTCTTCAGAATATCGGCGGCGGGCACGGTCATGATGTCGTTCGAGAGCAGCACGAAATCCGCCAGCTTTCCGGGCGAGAGCGACCCTTTCCGGTCTTCTTCGAAGGCGGCGTAGGCTCCGCTGAGGGTCCAACTGCGAAGGGCCTGGTCGCGGGTCATTCGCTGGCCGGGCATCCAGCCTCCCGGCGGTTGGCCGTTGCGGTCCTTGCGGGTAACCGCCGCGTAGAATCCCCACAGCGGGTTCGGGTCTTCCACCGGAAAGTCCGAGCCGCTGGCCACCACCGTGCCCTGGCGCAGAAACCGCTGCCAGGCGTAGGCGCCGGCCAGGCGGTCGGGCCCGAGCCGCTGCTTCGGCCCAGCGCATGTCGCTGGTGGCGTGCGTCGGCTGCATCGAGGCGATGATCGAGTATTTCTTGAACAGCGCAAAATCGGAAAGCGAGACCACCTGAGCATGCTCGATGCGGAATCGCTTGTCGTTTTCCCCGCCCAAGGCTTCGGCGTAAGCGTCGAGCACGTTGCGGTTGGCGCGGTCGCCGATGGCGTGGGTGCAAACCTGGAAGCCGGCGGCGGCCGCCTGCTTGGCTACCCGGGCAATTTCGGCTTCGCTGGTGATGGAAAGGCCGGTGTTGCCGGGGTCGTCCGAGTAGCCCTGCCACAGCAGCGCGCCGCGCGAGCCGAGTGCGCCGTCGGCGAACAGCTTGATGCTGCGCACCGTCAGGCGGTCGCCGATCTCCGGCCCCTTTGCGAGGAATTGGCTCCACAACTCGCCCGGACCGCCGATCATGGCGTAGACCCGCACCGGCAGCTTGCCGGCCGCGATCAGCTCGCGATAGGCCCTCAAATCCTGGCTGGAAATGCCCGCGTCGTCCACCGAGGTCAATCCCACCCGCGCGCAATCGCGCGCCGCGCGCTCGAGCATCCCGACAATTTCCTGGTAGGTCGGCGGCGGGATTTTCGACAGAACGATACTTTGCGCGCGATCGATCAGAATGCCGGTGGGGTTGCCCTCCGCGTCGCGGACGATTTTTCCGCCGGGCGGGTCGGCGGTCTCGCGCGTCAGGCCGGCCAACTGCATGGCTTTGCGGTTCGCCCATCCTGCGTGGCCGTCCACGCGAGTCAGGTAGACGGGCTGTTCGGGGGCGGCTTTCGAAAGATCGTCAGCGGTGGGATATCGGCCGCCCCAGTTGGATTGGTCCCAGTTCCGACCCACCACCCACGCGCCCGTGGGCAGTTTTGCGGCTGCCTGGCGCACCAGTTCCGCCACCGCGGCGACCGATTGGGTGTCGCGCAGGTCCAGCCCGGCCAGAAGCGCGCCCAGGCCTTGCATGTGACCGTGGGAATCGATGAAGCCCGGTGTTACGGTGAGGCCCCCGGCGTCGATGTGCCGGGTTGAAGGCCCCGAAAGTTCCGAGAGATCTCCTCCCAAAGCCAGGATTCGTCCGTCTTTTACAGCAAGGGCGGTTGCTTTGGGCTGCTTTTCGTCCAGAGTGTAGATGACTGCGTTTTCAAGAATCAGGTCGGCCATTTGCGCCCGTCCCCCGGCGGTTACTGCAAGGGCCGCCAGCAAGGCTACAATGAATTTCATGGATGACAGTATGGCACACGGCGGCTTGGCGGCCGGTGTACGACCTTCCTCCTTCTCTTTACCGTCCTGGAAACTGATTGTGGGCGCCGTGGCCGCCTGGCTGGTGGCCATCCCGTTCATCGTGGCCGGCGTCTGGAAGATTACCGAGCCGTTCGCCGCCGCCGAGCGCATGACCCAGGCGCTGGTGCCTTACCAACTCAGCGGTTTCGCCGCGTTCGCTTTCGGCGTTTCGGAGACGCTGGCCGCCGCCATGCTGGTGGTGCCGCGGTTCCGGCGCTGGGGCGGCATTCTGACCTCGGCGCTGCTGGTGGCCTTCCTGCTTTACATCGGCATTTTCTACAGCCGCCTGACGGGCGCCGACTGCAACTGCTTCCCGTGGATCAAACGCGCCGTAGGACCGATGTTTTTCGTCAGCGACGGCGTCATGCTGGTGTTGGCGGCGCTGGCCGCCTGGTGGGCGACGCCGTCCCGCGGCCTGCGTCCGGCCGCCATTTTGTTGGGCGTGATTGCCGTGTTCGCCGGCGTGATGTACGGCGTGCAGGTGGCCCAGCAAACCGGCTTGGAGGCGCCCCCCACCATCACGGTTGCCGGCCAGACGCGGCCTCTGCGGCAGGGCAAAGTGTTCCTGTTCTTCTACGACCCCGAGTGTTCCGAGTGCTTCTACGCGGCCAGCGACCTGGCAAAGGAGACCTGGACCACTGAAGGGAAGGTGTACGGCATTCCGACCAGCCAGAAGAAGTGGGCCAACGATTTCCTGCACGACACCAAGTTCAAGGCGGAAGTCAGCATGGACGACGTCGCGCTGCGAAAGGTCTTTCAGTTCACCGACCCGCCTTACGCGGTGATTCTGGAGTATGGCCGGCAGAAGTTCGCCACCACCAACTTCGCCAACAAGGAAATCCAGCAGAAGCTGAGGGAATACGGCTTCATCAAGTAGTCATAGGTTTTGGCAAACCCACGGAGGGCTGGCCCCGCCAATTCCGTTTTGAAACGGACAGCCCGAATTCCGCGCGGCAAAATGCGATAGGCTAGCTACGACGCCGCTCCACTCCGCCCGGACGTCCAAGCAGTCCGCCTGTTGATTCCGTCGGGCAGCAGTGGCGAGGATAGAGATAAGGAAGGATCGCTATGCGTTATCGACAATCCATGGGATTTTGTTTCGTCATGTTAGTGCTGGTTTTTGCTTTCGTGATGGCGTCGCCCTGGGGCGGCCACGCTCTCGCCGCCGCGGCGCAGGACGCCGGTGAGCAGCATGCCGTCGTGGCGCCGGGCGCCAAGCTCACGCTCCTTTCGGACGGCTTCAAGTTCACCGAGGGTCCCGCTTCCGACGCCAAAGGCAATGTGTATTTCACCGATCAGCCCAACAACAAGATTATGGAGTGGTCGGTGGATGGGAAACTGTCTGTGTTCATGGACGATGCCGGGCGCTCTAACGGCCTGTATTTTGACAGGAAGGGCAATCTGTTTGCTTGCGCCGATCTGCACAACCAACTGTGGGAAATCAAGCTGGCGACCAAGAAGGTAACGGTGCTGGTGAAGGATTATGACGGCAAGTTGTTGAACGGACCGAACGACGTTTGGGTTGATCCCAAAGGCGGCGCTTACATCACCGACCCGTTCTACAAGCGCGACTACTGGACGCACGACACCATGCAGCAGCCCGGCCAGTATGTGTACTACCTGCCGCCGGACCACAGCAAGCTGATTAAGGTGGTGGACGACCTCGAGCAGCCGAACGGAATTATCGGCACGCCCGACGGAAAGCACGTGTACATCGCGGACATTCGGGGACGAAAGACGTACGTCTACGACATCAACCCGGATGGCACGCTGAGCGGCAAGCAGCTTTTCACGGCCATGGGTTCCGACGGGATGACAATGGACGACCAGGGAGACATCTACCTGGTTGGGCGGGGAGTGACGGTGTTCAATTCGAAGGGCGAGAAGATCGATTTCATTCCCGTGCAGAAACCCTGGACGGCCAACGTGACGTTCGGAGGAAAGGACCACAGCACGCTGTTCATCACCGCCAGCGATTCCCTATATTCCATCCAGACCAAGGTTCATGGGATAAGGTAGAGCGCACGGTATGTTAGGGGGGCGCACGCTTCGTCCCCTTCGACGGAAGCTGACTTCCGCGGGTCGCCGAGTTCGCCGATGGGCCCGCGGGAGTCATTCGTTAGCCAGGAGGGAACGGATTCCTCTCCCGCTTTCGCCGAAGCTCGGATCAATTCTCGAGTTGGCGCCGGGGAACAATCGACCACAAGAAAAATTGTCTCGTTCCTGGCCTCTCTTCCTTGGCCCCTTGTCCAAACCCGATATCTAAAAACAGTGGGCCCTCTTGGCGGCCGGCTCGTGATTGCAAGGCTATCATGAGCGTTTGGCGAGCATCACGATACGGGGCCTGGACGACACTGTCAAAGCGAGATTGCGGGAACGCGCCGCTCGTCATGGTCGGTCCATCGAAGAGGAGGCTTGCGAAATCCTGCGCGCTGTGCTCGAAGAGAAAGACATCCCCCAGTTCAACCTGGCGGAGTCGATCCGCCGATACGTCGAACCCTTCAGCGGCGTGGACTTGGCCCAGCCGCCTCGTGAGGGCATCCGCCGTCCTCCGAAGCTCTCCAAGTGATCGTCCTCGACACGAACGTGCCAGCGGATGCGCTGAAGCCAGCGCCTGCCGAGTTGACCCTGCAATGGTTGGCTATCCAGTCACTGGAAGAAGCTAAAGATTCGCTCCTGGCCAGAATCGCATGAAGATTCTGCTGGATGAATGCCTGCCTTGAATTTCCGGCGCAGCTTTCCCAACCACGAAGCCCACAACCCTTAATGGGCGTACCTGAAAGGCAAGAAGTAGAACCGGGACGTCCCAGGGGCCGCCAGCGCAAACAAGATCTGCCGACTGGCTCGCACGGACGGATAACTGCTTCGTTGCCTTTTGATTGATCGGAGCGACGCCGGAATACAATGGGCCAAGGTAGCCATTCTCGGCTCGCGCGATCACTCCCCTGATGTGGCGGCCGAAGTGCTGCGGCGCAGGGTTGGTTCGCTGAAAGCGCTGTATGGTTTCGCGATGGGCCCATTTGCGACAATCATGATATGAAATTCAGCGGCATCAGCGTAGTGAAGGCGCCGGACACCGAAGGGCGCCTGTCTGTAGCTGTGATTCTCTCAAGTGAGATGACGATGAAAACCAAGGAGGGTGATACGTTGCCAGGGGCGGCCCTGCAACCGAAGCAGGCGAGACTCCTGGCCTACCGAATCCTCGCAATTGCCGCCGAAATTGACGCTGAAGGGTCCTAAGCCGCCGCCTGCACGCGTGCAGCATGGACACGGCCTCTCGTGATATCTCTGTTGGAAATTCGACTGCCGACCGGGCTTGGAAGGATCTCGCGATTTCTGATGCCATCCGCCAATTCAGCGCTCAAAACTCTTACTTGCGAAGAGTCAACATGTTTATTCGAATACTCGGCAAGCGCCAGCTCCAGAGTGTACACGGCCGTCCTCATTTCGGGCGTTCCCCAATTGCTCGCACCCCAGGAGTGTGCAACGAACCATTCTTCAAACTCGCTGATGCCAATTGTGCCGATGGCAACCGCAATCAACCTGTCCGCCAACTCCTGAGTGGTGAGCATGTCCGATAAACCCCAATATCCAATTGTACGCGTTAGCGCTCCCGAGCTGCGGAGGATGTTCAACAGGGCCGGATGCTGGGAGAAAGTCAAAGTCGGCGTCCTGCGTGCAGCGGTAATGAAGGAGAACCATCCGGCGCCACAGCCGGCGAGTGAACCGTTCTGCACGCGCAGTCAGATGATCTTTTACACGGACGAGCATGAACAGGAGATCGCGCGTGTGCACCAGTACCTCCGTCCTGACGGCAGCATCGGAGGAAGTGGGAAGCCAGATCCCAAACGGTTCCTGCACCAAGGGACCATCTATATCCCGATCTGAAGGAACATACACGGCCGTAACACGCCGGCCCGGTGACAACCTGTTTGCCCTTCGGGCTCTTGTACTTACACTCTGACTCCGACAATCGGCCCTTAAACTGAAGGTGAAATCGCTCGGGCTTTGAAAGGCACGGCGGTATGGCTGGTCCTCCATCTCTCCCTGACTCTGCCGGAATGAGTGAAACCTTGCGTGCCCTGGTCGCCGAACTCCACGCGGGAGCGACCGCCGTCGTGCTGCCCGGAAGCCCCCGGCTCGCCGACGCTGCGGTTGACCTCGGGTTTTCGTTCCGCGATTGGCGCGAAAAAGACTTCGAGATTTCGCTCGTCGAGTCGCTGCTCGCCTTCCGGTGCCGGTTTTCTCGCGAACGGGGAAACACGCAGAAAATCAGCCTGCTGGTGAAATGTGCCGCCCCCGCGCCCGCCGGTTCCGATTCCGTGGAGGATTGCCCCGCATCGCTGTCCGCTTTGATCGGTGCTCTTCGCTCGGGCTTTAGCCAGCGGAATGGGGACCCGGTACCGCGGCTCACCGAAGCCGAAGTCGAAACGTTCACCGAGTTCGCCCTTACACGCTCCGGCGCCGGCCGCCTGCGAGTGCTGGCCGGCCCCGTTTCGGCGGCTTGGACCCGGCGCACCGGCTCTTCGGCGTCCGTTTCTACCAGGCTGCGAGCCCGGTTTTTGTTCGATCCCGGAAAGGATTTTCAACATGGCGGAGATTAACTCCCTCAACGACTTCTATACCAGTCTCGACACCTTGCCGCGCCTCATCAGCGACCTGGCAATGAGCGTTGCCGAAGCGCAGCGCCGCGTCGATGAAAGTTACGTCGCGAGTTTGAAAGACCTCTCGACCGTCATCGCCGCCAACGGCACCACGCCCGACAACGCCGGCAAGGTGCGCGATTTTCTGCAGGCCTTTCTTCCGGCCCGCTACCAGATCTCGCAGACCGAAGTGGAGGTTCGCGCCGACCTGCGGATGGCCTCGCAAACCGAGCTGGGCATCAACGGTCAGCTCGGCATCCAAACCGCCATTCTCGCCGCCTCGGTGGGCGCCGCCTACGCCAGCCGCTACGGCTACGATTACCAGGCCGCCGCCCGCATCCGGACGGTGTTCCAGACCAGCCCGACCGACCCCGAAATCGTCAAGGCTATGCTCGACCGGCTGGCCAAGGAGCCGAACCTCGAAGTCAGTCCGGACAACCGTTACAACGCTTTCGGGGACTTGCTGACTACGCTGTTGGCTCCGGCCCCAACCACTCCCGCGAAATAGCCGGACGCGCCCCCGCTGCCCTATGTCTCAAGCCACGCTCGAATCCACTACCGCCGAATTCTGCCGGCTCTATCAGCAGGCGCGCCGTACACGCCAGGGAAGCGTCAATGCCCTGCGCCTGCACGCGGCGACGCTCGAGAAATTCTTCCACTCCGTCCAGGACGAGGCGCAGCGCGCCGGAAACAGCGCCGCGCGGCTGGCCTTCGAAAAGCTCGACGCCCTGCTCGCCGTGGACGATGCGGTCGAGCTGAGCCAGTTCTTTTTGAACGTTTCCCATTCGCTGGTGGAGGCGCAGGACGAGCTCAACCGGCTCTCCAGTCAATACTCCTCCGCACAATCGCCCGTCTTTCCCCCGGCGCAGTTCGCTATCCCCAGCGTGCACGCGGAGATGAAGGTGGGCATTCGCGACCTGAGCGAGCGCGGCGTCAATCTGGTTCTCTTCAAAGACAAGACAGAGTCCGAAAACTACGCCGAAAGCACCATCTCGTTCGACCTGGTGGCCACGCCGCCGCTGCCCGGCGCGAAGCCCGTTTTTCCGCCGGCACTGACCGGCGACGCCAAGGCCGCCTTGCTCGGCAACCTGCGGCAGCTTGCGGCCGCGAGCAGCCTGGGCGAGTTGGGCGCCGAACTGGGCAAGAAGATTTACGCCAACACGCAACCGGACGCCGCCGTGCTGCGCTATCCGCCGCAGGGCGCGAGCGAGCGCTTCCTGGTGCTGTGGCCCGGACGCAATGAAAACGAAACCGATTCGCCCGATGGCTGGCGCACCTTGCTGCTGTTTGCCGTCGAGGTAACCGCCTCCGGCCAGGCCTCGCCCATTGCCGACATCTTTGAGGGCCCGCAGCCGCCGCCGTTTTTGCTGCTCACCTCGCTGGCCGAGCTTTCGCAGAAAACACCAGCGGACCTCGCCGCGTTGGCCATTCGCCTGGGCGATGCGCTGGTGAATGCCGCCTCGATTGTCCGCCAGTGGCTGGAACCTCCCCAACGCCCATGACCCCCATGCCTACAACCCCCGGCGGCCGCCTGGACGATTTGCCGCTGGTTGCCGCGCGGTCGCTGGTGGAAGCCCAGAGAGCCCTTTCCCATCCGTTGTTTCACCTGCCGCACTCCGGCGCAGGTTCTCCCCAGGCCGGCGTGTTTCTGACCCGCGCCGATACCTCGTTTGTCTTCGAGCTGACCCGGGCTCGCAGCCTCGAGTTCTTTTTCGTGCCGCACCGCGACAGCGTTCCGCAATGCCGCAGCGAACTGCGGCTGAGCCTGCGGCCCACCCCCGTGCAACCGCCTTCCCCGCCGGATTCCGGTTACACGGTCACCGCCGCCGAGCCAGCCTTTTTGGCCTCGGCCGAAAGCGCGGTGGGTTGGAGCGCGCTGCTGCTCGATCTGCTCGCCGGACCCGTCCACCGCATCAATGTCGTCACCCGCGGTGGCGGCGCCGTCAGCCCGGCCGACGTTCAGCGCAACGAATTTCTGCAAAACAAACCCAATTCCGTCCTGTGGCTCGAAACGGCGGTGTCCGCCGGCGCTGCCGGTTGGGCGCTTGGTGTCCGCGCGGGCGCCAGCTCCGGCCAGGGCGGAATCTATTTTTTACAAAACAAACCCAATCCCGCCCTCGTCGTCCACCGTTTCGCGGGACAGGATCAAGGCACGGCGGCCTCCGAGTGGCTGTCCATTCTTTACGGCATTCTGGCAAGCTGGGACCGCGCCGCCGCGCCTGTACGACATCTGGCGGGGCAGCCAAGCCCGTTGGTGACCGGTCTCACCGAGGGGTACCGCAACGCTGCCGGGTATCTTCGCGCCAATCCGATCGAAGACGGCCTCACGGCCTGGTACGAGATCGCCACGCTGGAAGCCGACTTGCGGTTTCCCGTCAACGGCCACCAGTCCCCAGCCCTGGTCCACACCTCGTGCCGGCTGAACAAGGGGATGCTCGCGTGGGAGCGGAACGCCCCCCGCTTTTTGCTCACCGGGCCCGATCGCCAGCAGTTTCTCGGGCGCTTTCTCGATCCCCCGAAGGCGGACGGCGTGGTGGTAATCGCGCCTCTCTGGGACCAACCGCCCGACAACCGCTACCTGCTGCTGGAGCCGGCGCAAACGGTCATCGCCGCCAGGGAAGCGGAGGGCGTCGCGGGCGTGACGCACAAGCTCACCACCGGCGAAGTCTGGCCTGCCTTCCGCACCTTTTTCCAGTCGCTGGCGGCATGGCGCGATTTTGTCCGCCGCCCCGCCTGAGGCTCACCGCTTGCCTTCCCGGTCGCGCGGGTCCTTGCCCGGCAGGCTGGCCGGATTTTCGTGCGTCTTTTCCCGGTGGTGTCCGCCCAAACCGCCGGCCAGCGTCACGCTGGTCTCTCCGAACTTGTCGCGCATCCTGTCGGCGGCGTCCAGCGCCTTGCGCCAGCGCTCGTGTTTCCCCTGGTCGAGCAGCAGCATCTGTCCGCTGCCCGCCTCGAAACCGGAAACGTGCACGCCGAGCAACCGCACCTTCGTCCCCGGCTTCCAATTCGCGCGGAACAGCCGCCGGATTTCGGCCAACAATTCGGCGTCAATGGCGGTAGGCTCGTCGAACGAATGCGCGCGGGTGATGGTGTGGAAGTCGGTGAAGCGCAGCTTCAACTGCACGGTCCTGGCCTCCAGCCCGTGCTCGCGCAGGCGGCGGCACACCTTCTCGGCCAGCCACGCCAGCGTGGCCTCGATTTTTCCGGCGTCGGCGGTGTCTTCGCCGAACGTGTGCTCGTGGCTGATCGACTTCGGCTCTTCCTCGGCTCCGATTTCCCCGTCGAACCAGCCGCCGCTGTCGGCGCCCCGCGCTTTGCCGGCCAGCGCCAGGCCCCACTTCCCGAAACGCTTTTCGAGAAACGCTTCCTCGAGCTTCGCCAAGTCGCCCACCTTGCGGATGCCGATTTGCCGCAGGTTCTCTTCGAACACCTTGCCCACGCCCGGAATGCGGCGGATGTCGAGCGGGGCCAGGAACGCCGCTTCCATGCCGGGCATCACCCACAGCACGCCGTTCGGCTTGGCCTGGTCGGAAACCACTTTGGCCACCAGCCGCGAGGTGGCGATGCCGATGGAGCAGTTCAAGCTGGTTTCGTCCCCAATGGCCTGGTGCAGCGCGTGCGCCGCTTTCATGCGGAGGGCCGTGCAGCCGCTCGGTACCCGTCAGGTCGAGATACGCCTCATCAATGGACGCCATCTCGACCTTCGGCGTAAAGCGGTTCATCACCGTAAACACCTTGCGGGAGTATTCGCGGTAGCGTTCCGGGTGGCCGTCGAGAAAGATGGCGTGCGGGCACAGCTTGGCGGCGGTACGCAGCGGCATGGCGGAATGGACGCCGAACTTGCGCACCGCGTAGGACGCCGCCGAAACCACGCCGCGCTCGTTGGGTCGCCCGCCCACCACCACCGGCTTGCCCTTCAGCGTGGGGTCGAAGATCTCCTCGACGGAAACGAAGAACGCGTCCATGTCCACGTGAAAGACGGTTTTCATGACAGCCAGCGAGCGGCCACCACGCGCGGCCACCCGGCCAGGTCGTGGGTGAGTGAGAATTCCGTCCACGGCGGCGCGAACATTTCCCGGAGCGCGTCCGCGGCGCGGTACCCGATTTCGAAGACGACCCATCCGCCGGGCCGCAGCACGCGCCGCGCTTGCTCCACCAGGCGAACGTAGGGCTCGATGCCGGTGGAGCCGCCCACCAGCGCAACGCGCGGCTCCCAGTCGCGTACCTCCCGCTGCAGCGCGGGCACTTCCTCCTCGGGAATGTAAGGGGGGTTCGAAACCAGCAGGTCGACCGAGCGCGAAGCCAGCGCCTCGGCCAGGTCGCCCCGGAAAAACTCGACCGGGGCGCCCAACATGCGGGCATTTTCGCGCGCCACTTCGAGCGCCGCCGCAGAAATGTCGCCGGCGGCAACGCGGCAGGCCCCTCGCATTTCGAGAGCCAGCGAAACACCAATCGCGCCCGAGCCGCAACCGATGTCGGCCAGCGTATCGCCGGCTCTGGCCCGCTTCAACGCCTCTTCCACCACGTGCTCGGTTTCGGGCCGCGGGATGAGCACGTCGGGCGTAATCAGGAAATCGCGCCCGTAAAATTCCTGCTTCCTGACGATCTGCTGGGTGGGCCGCCCGTTGCCGCGCTCGTACAGGTAGCGGCCGTAATGGATCCACTCGATCTCGGTGAGGACGTGTTCGGGATGGCTGTAAAGGAAGCCGCGCTCCCGCTTCAAAGCGTGGCACAACAGAACTTCCGCGGTCAGCCGCGGCTCGGAAACAGCGGCGTCTTCCAGAATCCGGCGGCCTTGCCGGAGCGCTGTCTCGAGCGTCATCTGCGCCATCGGACTATTATTCTACCTGCTGCTTCAGGTTCTCGGTCTGATAGTACGCGGTGAGGGCCTCGATGAGGGTGTCGAGGCTGCCTTCGAGAACCAGGTCCAACTGGTGCAGCGTCAGCCCGATGCGGTGGTCGGTGACGCGGTTCTCCTTGAAGTTGTAAGTGCGGATCTTCTCGCTGCGGTCGCCGGTGCCCACCTGGCTGCGCCGCTCGGCGCCGATCAGGCTGCGCTGTTTTTCGAGCTCGATCTCGTACAGCCGGCTGCGCAGCACCCGCTCGGCCTTGCCCCGGTTCTTGATCTGCGATTTTTCATCCTGGCAGGTCACCACCAGTCCGGTGGGTAAGTGAGTGATGCGCACTGCCGAGTAAGTGGTGTTCACACTCTGCCCGCCGGGGCCCGATGAGCAGTAGGTATCGATGCGCAGGTCCTTCGGGTCGATCTGGACCTCGACGTCGTCGGCTTCCGGCAGCACCGCCACCGTGATGGTGGAGGTGTGGATGCGGCCCTGCGCCTCGGTAACCGGCACGCGCTGCACGCGGTGCACGCCGCTTTCGTATTTCAGCCGGCTGTAAACCTTATCGCCGTTGATCAGCGCGATCACTTCCTTGAAGCCGCCGGTGCCGCTCTCGCTCACCGACGTCACCTCCACTTTCCAGCGGTGCGCCTCGGCGTAGCGCGAGTACATGCGGAAGACCTCGGCCGCGAACAGGCTGGCTTCGTCGCCGCCCGCGCCGGCGCGGATTTCGAGCAGCACGTTCTTGTCGTCGTTGGGGTCTTTGGGAAGCAGCAGGATTTTCAGCTCTTCTTCCAGCCGCGCCAGCGCCGGTTCGAGCAGGCGCACTTCCTCGGTGGCCATTTCGCGCAGCTCGGCGTCGGATTCCGCCGCCAGCATCTGGCGTGCCTGCTCGAGGTTGTCGTGGACTTTCTTCCACTCCCGGAACTTGTCCACCACCTCTTCCAGGTCGCGCCGGCTTTTCGCCGTCTTGCGGTATTCCGCCGGGTCGCCAATCAGCGAGGGATCGGCCATCTGCTGGCTCAGCGAATCGAAGCGCGCTTCGATGTCTTCAAGTTTGTTTAAGAACTGCATAGGACGTAGGGACCCGGCCGGCCGGGATTTCGAGAAGATTCAGCCTGTTAAAACGCTAGAGAAAACCGAATTGCGAGTGTGCGGGCTGTAGCGGGGACATCTAGGCGATTACCAGCTCTCCGCCCTGCTGCTTCTCGATGGCCATGGCTGCGTCCAGGGCGTCGATAGCTACGGCGGTCTGCTCGTCGGAGGGCGGCTGCGTGGTGATGCGCTGCAGCCACAGTCCGGGAGCCGTCATCACCGCCAGCAGGCTCGTGCGGTGCCGGGCCGCGAACCGGATCGCCTCGTAACTCAGGCCGGCGATGACCGGCAGCAGGAGGATGCGGATCGCCATCTTGGCCATAAACGTTTCCACCGGCACCACCGTGTAAACCACGATGGAAACCACCATCACCACCATCAGAAAACTGGTGCCGCAGCGCGGATGGAAGGTGACGAATTTCTGGGCGTTCGGCACCGTCACCGGCTGGCCCGATTCAAAATTGAACACCACCTTGTGTTCGGCGCCGTGGTACTCGAACACCCGGTGGACTTCCTTCCAACGCGACAGAAGGTACAGAAACCCGAGAAACAGCGCGATGCGGATGATGCCGTCCACCAGGTTGAACAGCACCAGCTCGTGCACCACCGGGTATTTCTCCTGGATCAGCGTGGTGAGGTAAAGCGGCACGAACTTGTAGAGGAAGATGAAAAAGCCGAGCGAGACCACCAGGTTCAAGGTCATCATCCAAGCCGGGATCTCGCCGCTCTTGCCCTTCTTCCTCACATCGACGGTTTCTTCTTCCCGGGTCTGCTCATCGGCCAGCGCGGTATCGGCGGAAAACTTCAACGCCTTGACGCCCAGCACCATGGCCTGTCCCAGCGTTCCGAGGCCGCGGAACAGGGGGTACTTGAAAATCGGATACTTTTCGGAGACCCTCCCGAGCGGCTCCTCGTGCCGGACGATTTCTCCGTTGGCCCGACGCACCGAGACACAGTAGCTGTGTGGGGCGCGCATCATTACGCCCTCCATCACCGCTTGGCCGCCGACAAGCGTCTCCTCGCCGCCTTCCAGCACCGGCAGCATTTGCGTGTGCGCCAATAAACGCAGAAATGTCCTCAACAAGTTAGTAACCAGCCCCTAGGCGTAGTATACCGCAGCTATCTCGCTGCTTGAGACCTAATCCAGCGGGCGGATCTGGATATTCTTGTAATAAACCATGGCGCCGGGGTGTCCTTGCAGCGCGATGGTGCCGGAGCGGATTTTCCTGTCCGGAAAGTCCTTCGTCCCGTTCCAGTTCGCGGGCTGCGTCCAGTTCACCACTTCTTTTCCGTTCACCTTCACTGTAATGGTGTTGCCCTTGGCGGTGATGTCCTCGGTAAACCACTGGTTGTCCTTCACCAGTTGTTGGGTAACGTCTTGAACTTCGTAAAGGCTTCCGGTTTTTCGCGGATCGCTGGTAAAGCTGTTGTTTACCTGCACCTCGAAGCCTTTGCTGGGCCAGCCCTCGGGCTGGTATTCGGTTTGAATGTAGATGCCGCCGTTCGCGCCGGGAGTCGTCATCACGTCCACCTTCAGCTCGAAGTCCTTGAAGTTGTGATTCATGAAGTTGCCGACGTAGAAGCAGTGACTGCGCTGCCCGTGCGCCACGATGGCGCCGTTTTCGACCGTAAAGATCTGCGGGTTTTCGTTGACCTTCCATCCGGTCAGGTCTTTGCCGTTGAACAGCGAGGTCCAGCCGTTGTCAGCCGCCGCGAGCGGTAGCGCGGCCAGCAGGAGAAGAATTTGGAGTCGTCTCATCTTGCGGCCATGTTACAGAAATGGCGGGCAGAAAAGCAATGGCCCGGGCCGGGCGGCTACTCGTCGCCGCCGTCACCGGCGGCGATTTCAGGGACCCAGGTGCCGCGGTTCAGGCTGTCGATTCTGTCCGAGGTCTCGCCCAGCAGCTCGTCGGCGGCGCGGGCGGGAATGACGCCCTCGATCACCGCCCGCTGCACCGCGCTGCGCTCGGCCTGGGCCATCCGCAGGCGGGCCACGCGCGCTTCCTCGCCAGCCAATCCGGGCGATTCCATTTGCAGCGCTTTGATGCCAGCCTCCAGCTTTTCGGTGGCGGCGTGCAGTTCCTTGGTGAGCTGATCGTGTACCAGAGGAGTGATCTGCCGGTTGCGCAGCAGTACATCCAACTCCTGCTGGGCGGCGGAGAGCGCCAGTTGTCGCCCCTTCAACCAGTCGTAGCGGCCGGACTCTCCCTCCACCAACTTCAGTTTTCGGAGCAGAGGACGCATCGTCAGCCCCTGCGCCAGGATGGAGAAGGCGACCACACCAAAGGTCATGGTGAGCAGCAGGTCGCGGTCGCCGACCGATTTGGGAAGGCTCAATGCCAGCGCGATGGAGACGCTGCCGTGCAATCCGCCCCACACGAACACGTGCTGCCAGGAGAAGGGAATGCGTTCGCCCAGGCGGCCGGCCAGCGGGCTCAGCGTATAGACCACCAGCATCCTGCCCAGCAGCACCGCCGCGGTGGCCAGCAGAATCGACAGCCAGTTGGCCAGCATCGAGGTGACGTGAACTTCGATGCCGATAAGCAGGAAGACCAGCGAGTTGATGACGAAAGCAAAGTATTCCCAGAAGGACCACATCGCGACTCGCGTCCGCGGACTCATGCCGAAAATAGCGCCGTAGTTGCCGACCGTGAGGCCGGCGGCCACCGTCGCGATGACGCCCGAGACGTGAAGCTGCTCCGCCAGCAGGTACGAACCGTAGGCGACGATGGTGGAAAGCATGATCTCGATGCGCGGCTCGTCCACGTGCGATGTCAGGTGGCTGGCGGCGTAGCCCACCAGCAGCCCCAGGGCGGCTCCGCCCAGCGATACCACGAGGAAACTCCGGGCGCCGTCCGCCAGGCTGAGATCGCCGGTGAGAGCGCCGGCCAGAATCACCTGAAAGAACACCGCGGCGGTTCCGTCGTTGAACAGGCTTTCGCCCTCCACAATCACCGCCAGGCGCCGGTTGACGCCCAGATCGCGGAACAGGGAGATGACCGAAATCGGGTCGGTGGCGCTGATGAGCGAGCCGAACAGCAGCGCCACCAGCACCGGAATCCCCAGCCACCAGTGGACGGCCCACCCGGTGATGGCCGTGGCGGCCGCCACGCCCACCACCGCCAGCAGCAGAATGGGCCAGAGGTTCTCTTTCAGGTGGCGGACGTCAATGTTGATGCCCGACTCAAACAACAGGCCGGGCAGGAAGAGAACAAAGATCACCTCGGGGGTCAGCAGCGGTCCCTGCAAGCCCTGGCCCACCACTTCCTGGATGGGCACGTGGAAGATATCGATGGCTATGCCGGCGGCCACCAGCGCCACCGTATATGGAATCTTCAGCCGGCTGGTGACCATGGCCACAAAAGAGACGGCGATGAACAGGATCAACAGCAGTTCGACAACGGTGACCGCGGACATGCCCTACAGTCTTAGCGCGGACCGGCCGGGATGGCAAGTGGGGTCCCGGCCGGAAGCTGGCCTGCTGGTAAAATGGTGTGAACTGGAGGGCGAATGGCAGTAATCAATCGGCGCCTCACGGTGGCGGTGGATGTCGGCGGTGTTTGCATCGGCGGCGACAACCCGGTTGTGGTCCAGTCGATGACCAATACCGACACGGCGGACGTCACCGGCACCGCGAACCAGGTGGCGGCGCTGGCGCGCGCCGGCTCGGAGCTGGTGCGTGTGACGGTCAACAACGACGAGGCCGCGCGTGCCGTGCCGAAGATCGTGGACACGCTGCGGATGCTGGGCGTCGACGTGCCCATCATCGGCGACTTCCACTACAACGGCCATATCCTGCTCAAAAAATACCCGGCCTGCGCCAAGGCGCTGGCGAAGTACCGTATCAATCCGGGCAACGTGAACATCGGCAAAAAGCACGACGACAATTTCCGGGCCATGATTGAGGTGGCCGCCGAAAACGAACGGCCGGTGCGCATCGGAGTCAACTGGGGCTCGCTCGACCAGGTGATGCTGGCGCGGATGATGGACGAGAACGCCCGCAGCGCCGCGCCGCTCGACGCGGGCGGGGTGATGCGAAAAGCCGTGGTGGCCAGCGCGCTGGAATCGGCGGCCGCAGCCGAGCGTTACGGCCTGGCTCACGACAAGATTGTGCTCAGCGCCAAGGTGAGCGGCGTGCAGGATTTGATCGACGTCAATCGCGACCTGGCGGCGCGCTGCGACTATCCCATTCACCTGGGCCTGACCGAGGCCGGCGTCGGCAGCAAAGGCATTGTCGCCACCACCGCCGGCATCGGCGTTTTGCTGCAAGAGGGCATCGGCGACACCATACGCTCGTCGCTAACTCCACTGCCGGGCGGCGACCGCGCCGAGGAAGTCATCGTGTGCCAGCAGATCTTGCAGGCGCTCGGCATTCGCAGCTTTACACCGCAGGTGGCGGCCTGCCCGGGCTGCGGCCGCACCACCAGCACGTTCTTCCAGGACATGGCGGACCAGATTCAAACCTACCTGCGCGAGCAGATGCCGGTGTGGAAACAGCAGTTCCCCGGCGTCGAACAGATGAAGGTGGCGGTGATGGGCTGCGTGGTCAACGGGCCGGGCGAATCGAAGCACGCCAACATTGGAATCTCGCTGCCGGGCACCTTCGAAGAGCCGGTGGCGCCGGTGTACGTGGACGGCAAGCTCTCCACCACCCTGCGGGGAGACCGCATCGTGGCCGAGTTCACCAGTATTCTGAACGATTACGTGGAACGAGTCTACAGCCGGGAGCCGAGTATCGTTTCCTAGCCGACGACCATGCCGAACTCGAGCGACAAGCAGGTGCCCGCCAGAAACACCAGGCAACGCCACGCCATTCGCCGTGCTTTTCTCGACACCGGCCGTCCGCTCGGCCCGGTTGAAGTGCAGGCCGCCGCCCGCCGCTTCTCTCGCGACCTGGGCATCGCCACCGTGTACCGCAACATCCGCCACCTGCTCGAAGAAGGCTGGCTGATTCCGGTGGAACTGCCCGGCGAGCCGCCGCGCTACGAAGTCGCCGGCAAACACCACCACCATCATTTCCGCTGCGAAGCCTGCGGCCGCGTTTTCGAGCTGGAAGGCTGCGCCAGTCCGCAGGCTGCTTCGCACGTGCCCCCGGGCTTCCGCGTGAACGGCCACACGGTGGTCCTGTACGGCGTCTGCCGGCACTGCGCGTAGCGCTGACCGCCGGCCCTTTCCCCTCTGACGGTCGCGCAGTGACCGTACGCGGAGTGTGACATCCTTCCGGAACGATGGGGTAACGGCCTCCAGCGACCGGTTGAACAGCGACTGTAAGGCCGCCGCGGATTGCGCCGGAGTGGTGCCGGCCTTCAATCGTCCCACGCAAAGCAGAACTATTGCAGATTGTCAGACCTGTTGCTCCGATTCATCGATCACGTTCGGAACGAGAATATCCGCCCGCTCGAGCGTCGGCAGCTCGAACTGCCGCGGAAGAACACCAACGATTGTTACGGACTTCCCGTCCAGGCGTATTGTCTTGCCCACGGCCCCCGGATCTTCGGCGAACCGGCGCCGCCACAATCCGTGTGAAATGAGTGCGGTTTTCAGTGCGTCTGGCCTTTCCTCGGCCCCGGTGAAGTTACGTCCCACCGCCAGTTCGGTTCCGAGTGTTGGCAAGAGCGTGGAATCGACGCGAGCGCACCGCAGGCGTACGGGGTTGGTGGCGTTGAGATCGCAATCCCCTACTCCGGCGAGCTACGACCCCAGTGACTCGAAGGTTATCCGCTCCCCACAATACGGTGTCGCCCGGCTTCCGGCCGCCAGCGAATATGCGTATACTCGGTACAAGCGAGCCGGCGCGGATTCCCCCTCCGCGGCTGGGAGAGATTTCAACAACTGCGAAAGATCAAGTCCAACCGGAGAGGAGTGTAGATGTGTCGTTAACACAGAGATGCTATTTCGTTGCTGCTGCCCTTCTGATCGCGCTCCCTGCGTTCGCCGCCAAACCAGATTGCGTAAATACAACGCGCGACGCCGATCCGATAACTCACAAACAATACATTTACCGGGTCTGCCAGCCAGATCCTGCGGTGGACAACGGTGGCCTGGTCGTCTACGCGCATGGATACGTGGACCCCACGGATGACAATCCCATTCCAATTCCCGAGGATCAACTCATGCTGGGTGGCGTCAGCGTGCCCGACCTGGTTACCAACCTCGGTTTCACCTTTGCTACCAGCTCTTTCCCGAAAACGGGGCTGGCCATCAAAGAAGGCGTCGAGGACATGAAGAACCTGGTGGATTTCTACAAGTTGTCGCACACGCCGAACGTAGTCTACATAGTCGGAGTGTCGGAAGGCGGCCTGGTGGCTACCAAGGACATCGAAAAATACGGCGGGGCGGAATTCAACGGGGGCCTGGCCCTGTGCGGCCCCATCGGAGATTTTCGCAGCCAGCTTGACTACTTCGACGACTTCCGAACGGTTTTCGACTACTTTTATCCCGGCAAACTGCAGGGAACGACGATAGACGTCCCGCCGGCGCAGGTGGCCAATTGGGAGAACCCGGCGTATCTGGCAATGTTGAGCAGCCAGGTTGCGGCCGACCCCAACGCGCTAAGCCAGTTGCTGTCGGTCACCAAGGTGCCGGTGGACCCGTCAAATCCGGGCGACGCCATCTTCGGGCTGTTGGACTATAACATTCTGGGCACCGCTGATGCGAACAGCGAACTGGGAGGTCAGCCTTACGACAATCGTCTCCGCTGGTATTCGGGTTCGACGAACGATTTTCGGATGAACCTGCGCATCGACCGTTACCGGGCGGATTCGAGCGCGCTGGCGGAGATCCGGAACAACTACCAGACCACGGGAAAGCTGCCGGTGCCGCTGGTTACCATGCACACCACCGGGGACCCCATCGTTCCGTACTGGCAGGAGAGCCGCTACGGACTGAAGGTGCTGTTTTCGCGCAGCCTGCGCAACTACTTTCAGATTCCGATACTTCGTTATGGGCACTGCAACTTCAAACCCGCCGAGGCGCTGGCCGGCTTCGCGGTGCTAGTGGCAAAAGTGAAAGGACAGCAGACGCCAAGCCCGGAGTCGGTGCTCAAGACGGACACGGCGCAGTAAACCTCGAAGGAATTTAGGGGCCGGCGCAAACGCAGGCCGGCCCCGCCGGAGGTCTCCCCACCACGCAGGGCTCGTTCCCGCCAACGTTTCATCGTGCGGCCGGCGCCTCCCTTGATCCATCCCGCCTTCCGCCATTTCCGCGGCTCGGAGCCGCCGTTGAGTGGCGTCCTCACGTCCTCGCTTTCGCACCCGTAGATGTTTATATGCCACTGGCAGCCCGGAATGCCCGTTCCCGGCGGCGGCGCGGGGAGGGAATATAATGGCGAATGAGATGCCAGGAGAATTGGGTCCTGCCGGCGGAGGCTGTTTGGCCGGCACGAACGACTGGCGCCAACGTCAGAGCGGGGCTGAATTCCTCAGAGCGGCATTAGCCGCAACCAAACGACGCTCCGGGCATTCCACCAAATCGTCGCGCCGCGCGAAGATAGCAGCCATTTGCAGTACTGGGCAAGAAAGGAAACCCGTCACCTGTCATGAAGAGTTCCGATGAATCGTCAGGCAAAACCGTCTCCCGCCGCGCCGTTGTGGCCGCCGGCCTGGCGCCTCTGGTTGTCCCCCGCCACGTGTTGGGCGGTAGCGGGCAACCGGCTCCCAGTGACAGGCTCGCCATCGCCGCGGTGGGCATCGGCGGCATGGGCCGCAATTACCTGGACGGCTGCAAAGCGGAGAAGATCGTAGCGCTCTGCGACCTGGACCATAACTATGCGGCCAAGGTATTCGACACCTATCCCTCCGCCCGGCGCTATCACGATTACCGGGAGATGTTCGACAAAGAGGAAAAGAACTTCGACGCCCTGATCATCGCCGTGCCGGACCACATGCACGCCATCCTGCTGATGTCGGCCATCCGGATGAAGAAGCATATTTACTGCGCCAAGCCGATTGGGCATTCCATCGCCGAAGTCCGGAAGGTGCGCGAAGCGTTGCTGGCCAACCAGGAGATCGTGACTAAGGCCAGCATCCAGGACTCGCGCACCGACTATTCCCTCAGCAGCACGGAGATCCTTAATAGTGGGGTGCTCGGGCCGATACGCGAGATCCATATCTGGACGTTTCACCCCATTTACCCGGCCGGGCTGGTGCGGCCCGCCGAAACCATGACGCCGCCGGCCGGAATGGATTGGGACCTGTGGATTGGCCCGTCGCCTTACCGGCCGTACAACCAGATCTATCATCCGGCCAACTGGCGCGCCTGGTGGGATTTCGGCACCGCCGACGTCGGCGACATGGGCTGCCATACTTTCCACGCGTACTTCGAAGAACTGCAGTTGGGCACGCCCAAGGTCATCTACGGGTACTGCTCGACCCGTTACAAGGACATAGCCGTGCCGCTCCCGACGCCGGAAACCGAAGGAACCGCCAACATGGTGGTGTGGGAGTATCCGGCGCGCGGCAGCATGCCTCCGCTCACCATGCACTTTTACGACGGCAATATGAAACCGCCCCGGCCGCTCGAGCTGGATCGTTCCGTCCGCATGCCCAACGAGGGGGTGCTGTTCATCGGCGACAACGGCAAGCTGATGACCAGCTACTACGGCGGCAATCCGTTCGCTCCCTTCGGAAAATTGCCGCGCGGCGTCACCAAGGTGAAGGGTCTGCCGGGTGGCCTGCTGCTGCCGGAAAGCAAGTTTAAAGACTTTCCGCAGCCGCCGAAAACGCTGCCGCGGTGCGAACGTTCCGACCATTACACCGAGTGGACACGCGACGCGAAGCTCGGTAAACCGACCTCACTGCCAATCGAGTTTGCCTGCCAGCTTACGGAACTGGCACTGCTGGGCACGCTTGCGCTGCGCACTGAAAAGGTACTCGAGTGGGACTCCGCGGCCATGCGGGTTACCAACCAGACGGCGCCCAATGAGTTCATCGACCCGCCCTACCGGACGGGCTGGAAACTGTAACCATGTTTGGGCCGGCGCGCCGCATTCGGGCGCCGGTGGAATAGAGGGCGGACGAACCGGTCCTCACCGCGGAACCAGGAGTTGGACCGGAATTGCCGCCGGACCGCCGGACTGAGGTCCGGAGGGGCTACCCGAAGGAGGATTGATCCGTGCAAGGAAGCGAATCCGTATCCAAGACGGCCGGGGCTGCGGCTCTGACCGCACTCTCGCAAAGCAGAGTCGCCGGTGCCAACGACCGCATCGGAATTGCGCTCGTAGGCTGCGGCATACGAGGGCCCATGGTTGCAGCGCTGGTGCAAAAGGCGCAGGGCGTGGAATACCGGGTGATGTGCGATGTCTACGACCAGCGTGCCGCCGCGGCCTCGAAACGGCTGACCGGCAGCCAGGCCGAGACCGCGCACGATTTCCGGAAGGTGCTGGAGCGGAAAGACATCGATGCCGTCCACGTGGCCACGCCCGATCACTGGCACGCCGCGATAACGGTGCTGGCATGCCAGGCCGGCAAGGATGTCTACGTCGAGAAGCCGATTTCCAGGACCATTCGCGAGGGCCACGCCGAGGTTGAGGCCACCCACAAATATAACCGGATTGTGATGACCGGAACCCAGCACCGCTCCGAGCCGCACATCGCCGAAGCCGCGAGGATCGCCCAGAGCGGCGGAATCGGCGACCTTTACTACGTGCGCGTCTGGAACAGCGGAAACAGCACTCCGCCGGTCAAGCCGGTGCCCGATTCCGACCCTCCGGACGGGCTGGACTGGGACTTTTTCGTCGGGCCGGCGCCCAAAACCCCTTTCAACCGGCATCGCCTGAACTACCGGCAGTATTTCGACTATGCCAGCGGTTACATCACCGATTTCGGCAACCATCGGATCGACAGCTTCTACCAGATCACGAACTGCTCGTGGCCGGTGGCGGTGTCGGCGACCGGGCGAAAATACGTCACCGAGAATTTCGGCGATATTTACGACGTCCAGAACGTCATCTACGAGTATCCCAACCTGATCATGTCGTACACCGCGGATTGGACCAACATGTTCGGCATGGGCGGCGGACGGACTCCCGGAATGAACTACTACGGGATGAGCGGCCCGTACAACCGGCCGCACGGGTTCGCGTTCTTCGGAACCAAGGGCGCGCTTTTCGTGGACCGGATCGGCTACGAGATCTATCCCGAGGTCGATCCCCAGCGGGGCTTTGCGGGGCGCCGCGGCCCCGAGGCTGTTGTGAAGTTCCGCTGCCGAACGGACACACGTCCAGGGCGCGGACCGCACAGACCTGCACGCGCTGAATTGGATCGAGTGCCTGCGATCGCGCAAGAAGCCGTTCGCCAACATCGACGTGGGTCACCTGGCGACCGGCACCTGCCTGCTGGGCAACGTCGCCGCCGCAGTGGGCCGGAAGCTGCGGTGGGACGGCGAGAAGCAAGACTTCATCGACGACCCCGAAGCTTCACGGCTGCTGACCCGCGAGCAGCGGGCGCCCTGGAATCTGATCAAGGTGTAGGCGCGAGAGAGGAGGAAAAGACATGAACAGACGTGAATTTGTTAAGAACACCGTGGCGGTACCGGCGTTGACGGCTCTCTCCGCCAGCAGAATTCCGGGAGCCAACGAGCGCATCGGCCTGGCGCTGATCGGCTGCGGAGGGCGCGGTACCGGCGTCGCCCGGTCCATGCTGACCGCTGGGAACGTGGAATACCGAACCATGTGCGACGTGTACGACCAGCAGGCGATGTCTGCCTCGAAACGGCTGGCGGACGGCCATGCCACCATCGCGAAGGACTTTCGTAAGGTTCTGGAACAGAAGGATATCGATGCCGTCCACATCGCCACGCCGGACCACTGGCACGCCATGCCAACCGTGCTGGCGGTCGAAGCGGGCAAGGACGTGTACGTCGAGAAGCCAATGACCTTGACGGTCCACGAAGGTCAGGCAGTTGTGGCGGCGCAGCGCAAAACCAAGCGGCTGGTAATGGTGGGCACGCAGCACCGCTCGGCGCCGCACATCGCCGAAGCCGCGAAACTCGCGCAGAGCGGCGAAGTGGGAGATATTTATTACGTGCGGGTGTGGAACAGCGGCCAGGTTGCGCCCAACCTGGCGGCGCCGGTGCCCGACTCCGATCCTCCTGCGGGTCTGGACTGGGATATGTATCTCGGTCCGGCGCCCAAGGTGCCGTTCAATCGACAGCGATTTCTCCGCACCTATCGCCTGTTTCTGGATTACAGCAACGGGTATATCACGGATTTCGGAAACCACCGCATCGACAGTGTCTACCAGATCATGAACACGGACTGGCCGCAAACGATAACGGCGGCGGGCTGGAAATTCTGCAAGCAGAACGGCGGCGACATTCCGGATGTGCTGCAAGTCACCTACG
This sequence comes from Bryobacterales bacterium, assembly GCA_963810595.1. Taxonomy (GTDB): domain Bacteria; phylum Acidobacteriota; class Terriglobia; order Bryobacterales; family Bryobacteraceae; genus CAWEOG01. The sequence continues at coordinate 131,494 of CAWEOG010000012.1, forward strand.
AGTTTCCGAATTTTACCATGGAGTACAGCGCCGTGTGGACGAACATGCAAGGGCGCGGCGGCGGCCGCAGTCCCGGCATGAATTATTACGGCATGACCGGGCCGTATAACCGCCCGCACGGATTCGCGTTCTTCGGAACCAAGGGCGCACTCTACGTGGACCGGATCGGCTACGAAGTCTTCCCGGAGCTGGAGTCTCAGCGCTTCGATTTCTCCGAGATGTATGCGACCGGCGGCCCGCCACGCGGACGGGGCCGCGGCTTCATGCGGGGCGGGGAAGTGAAGTTCCGCTGCGAGAGGAGAACGGTGCAGGGCGCGGACGCCACCACGCTGCACGCGCACAACTTCATCAAGTGCCTGCGCAGCCGCCAGGATCCGTCCCCGGATGCGGAAACCGGGGCTCGCTCGACGTCCACGTGTCTGCTGGGGATGCTTGCCTGGAAGACCGGAAGAAAGCTGAAGTGGGACGGCAAGAAGCAGGATTTCGTCGGCGACGCCGAGGCTTCCAGCCTGCTATCCCGGCACATGCGCGCGCCTTGGAATTTGATCAAGGCATAGCCGGGACATAGCGACAGCTTAACCGCATCGTTCAAGCTGAATCGTCCATCATCCAGGCGCGAGAGCCCTGGGGACTTTCTCTTCTCCTTGTGGCCATGGCGGCCTGTTGCTAGACTTGTGATCTCGGGATGCGTTCCCTTTCTCGCGCGACAGCGCTGGCTGCCGCGGCAGCCAATGAAGTCGAGGTCTCAGTCAAGTGTCCGAAATCAATTCATCAACCACATCGCAATCCGCGCAGCGTGAAGCCGCCATTTATCGGAAGATCACCTCCCGGCTGATGCCGTACCTGTTTCTGTGCTACATACTGGCCTATGTGGACCGGGTGAATGTCGGGTTCGCCAAGCTCCAGATGCAGCAGGACCTGGGGATGAGCGACTCCGTCTATGGCATCGGCGCCGGCATCTTCTTCATCGGCTACTTCTTCTTTGAAGTGCCGGCCAACATGATCCTGCAGAAGATCGGCGCCCGCCGATGGATCGGCCCCATCATGATCGCCTGGGGAGTAGTTTCCGCCTGCACGATGTTCGCGCGGGGCGCCCACAGCTTTTACGCGCTGCGATTTCTGTTGGGCATCGTGGAATCGGGATTTTTCCCCGGCGTGATTCTCTACCTCACCTACTGGTACACGGCCAAATACCGCGCCAAGATGGTGGCATTATTCATGAGCGCCGTGCCCCTTTCGGGGGTGATGGCGGGGCCGATCTCCGGATGGATTCTGGCGCGGATGACCGGCGTGGGTCATCTGGAGGCGTGGCAATGGCTCTTCATTGTGGAAGGAATCCCTTCCCTGCTCTCGGGGGTGGTTGCTCTGTTGTTCCTGACCGACAACCCCCGCACCGCCAAATGGTTGACTGAAAGTGAGAAACAACTTGTCCTGGCCCGACTTGAAGAGGAAGACAAACAGAAGAAACAGGCCGGGCCGGGAGGCCACCGGCTGGTGGATGCGTTTCGGAGCCCGGTGGTGTGGGTGCTGGCCCTGATCTACTTTGGGTTCGTCATGGGCAACTACGGTCTCGGATTCTGGCTGCCGCAGGTGATCGAGGACACGGTTACCGGCAATCCCCTGGCCATCGGCTGGATATCCGCCATCCCGTGGGCGGCGGCTGCCGTCGCCATGCTGTGGGCCGGCCACCATTCGGATCGTACGGGAGAGAGGCGATGGCACATCGCGATCGCCGGAACCGTGCAGGCGCTCGCATTCGCGGCGTGTGCCATTCCTGGCATCCCAGGCACTGTCGGCGTCGTCGCCCTGACGTTCGCGGCCATGGGGAATATGTGCACCATATCACTGTTCTGGACGCTGCCCACGGGACTTCTATCCGGTTCCGCCGCCGCGGCAGGAATTGCCTGGATCAATTCCATCGGCAACCTGGCCGGCTACGTCAGCCCCTCGGTGGTGGGTATCATTCGCGACCGGACGCACAGTATGGCTCCGGCTTTGCTGGTGCTCTCCGGCGCTGCGCTGGTGGGCGCTCTGGTCACCCTGATGTTGAAGGGAGCGGACGCGCGCGAGGCCATGAAAAGTTGAAGGTCAGCTCAGTCGCCGCCAATCACGATGTGAACGCGCAGGTAAAAATTGTGGATGCCGAGTCCTTGCAGAGGGAGCTCGAACACGGTTGCCGGCGCGACTTGCGGCGGGATCCTGATGCGAATGGTCTCCCGTAGCTCGACCAGCCCCTGGGCATGACATTCGAGACAGGGGAAGAGCCAGTCTTCGCCGGTTCCGTGACACACGGGGCATACCTGGAAAACCGGTACGGTGACTGGCAGCACGCCGCCCCGGAATGCCTCTTCCGGGGTAAGCACTACCTCGATGTTGAGGCCCTCCTCCCGCTCGGCCTTGGGCACGCCGATCCCACTGAAGTTCCGGAAGTACCTGTCGAATAGCTGGTCGAATGACGGCCGAATGTTCTCGGGGCGTTCGAAGATCGAGAACGGCTGCGGCACAATCGTCTCGGACACCCGGTACAGGCCGCCGCTGCCCGGAGGTCTCTCCGACTCCGTCAGGTCGCTGTTGTATTGGCGGCGCCGGGCGGGGTCGGAGAGAATTTCGTACGCCTCATTGATCTCGCGGAACCGCCCGGCGCCGGCCGGGCCCGCGACGTCCGGGTGGTGCCGCTTCGCCAGGTCGCGGTAGGCCGCGCGGATGCCCTCGATCGACTCGCTGCGCGGGATCCCAAGGATCAAATAGTAGTCCTTGCGGCGCATGAGAGCCCACCCCTGAGTCCGAGGATGCTAGCCGGCCCTGACGGTGATCTGTCGAGGCTTGGCTTTCTCAACTTTGGGCAGTTCGAGCCGCAGCACGCCATCATTCAGCTTCGCCTCGATCTTGCCCTGGTCGATAGAATCCGCCAGGGAGAACTGGCGATAGTAGGAACCCCAGGCGAACTCGCGCAGGACACCGGCTTCGTTGCCGCCCTCCGGCGGTTCGACCTTCCCGCGGATGGTCAGAACGTTATCCCGGAGATCGATATTCAACTGCCCGGTCTTCACTCCGGGCATGTCGGCCAGTAAAGTGATGCCATCGGCTTTCTCGAATATATCCACTGCCGGCTGGAAGACCGGACCCTCCTGGGTTGGTTCGGTCGCCGAGGTAAGTTCCCGTTTCTCGGCCGTTTGCATCTCTTGTTCCTTGGTTGCCATGACGAAATCTCCTTTCGACGCTTTTCTGATCGGCTCATCCGGCCTTGACTTTGATTTCACGGGCCTTGACCGCTTCGGCCTTGCGGAAGAACGACGGTGAGAACGCCATGCTTATACTTGCCTCCACGGCATCGGCGTTCAGCTCGTCGGGCAGCGTGAGGCTGCGGCTGAACGACCCTCCCGCGCGCTCACGGCGGTGATAGCTGACCTCGCCGCTTTCCTCATGGATCTCGCGCTTGCCGGCGACAGAGAGTTTGTTGCTCTCGACGGCAATCCGTAGATCGCTGGTTCGAATGCCTGGAAGTTCAGCACGAACGTAATAGCGATCGCTGTCCTGCGTCACGTTCATCGCCGGAAACACGCCGGTAGCGGGCGTTTCGCCCCTCCAGAGCACGTCGAACAGCCGGTCCATGTCCCGGCGGAGCTGCATGGGGTCCGGCGAACCCGCCTCATGGAAAGGAGAGGCGGGCCAGACTCTGCGAATGAACATAGCTACCTCCTGGTTGAAATTGGATCAAATCAATTGGTGGCCAGGCGGCGGCCACCTGGAGAGGCGGGCTGGAGGGTTCGGCTTCCCACCACCGGCCTCCAATCGCCATTATACATCTTCGTGTTTAGCTGTCAATATTCAGCGAGAAGATTTTCCTGTTATAAAGGCAAATAATCTGCGTGTATCTACATCAATTTTGATTGGAAGCCATCCTTATGCCCCCTCCAGGAAGAAATCGTATCTTCCCCTTAAGCAGTTGCAAATAAACAGGAACTTGTCCCTGTACCCCGCGACATGGGCAACTTCGGGACCGGCTGGCCGGCAGAGCGCAAGCTTGAGGACCCCGTCTAACCATCTCGTCGTCCTTCGAAAAGTAGCTTTCGGTGTAACGGGGGGTCCCCGTGTTACACACCCGGGTATGAGGCGTGGGCCACGGTACACAAGGCGATTCGCCCAGAGACCGAGAGAAGGCACATTGAACGGAGAACAGGAGCAACCGAATGGATTCCAACCAGACCAAGACTGTAGCTGATTTCCTCACCGCCGATTTCGAAAACGAAATGCAGGCGACACTGCGCGTCATCGCGGCGGTTCCCAGCGAGCATCTCGACTACCGGCCGGATTCCAAGGCCAAGACCGCCCTGGGGCTGGTCCGGCACATCACTCTGGAAGACGAGTGGCTGCTGAACAGCATCGCCAACGGCGAATTCACGCCTCCGCCCGACGATTCGGATGCCTGCGGCATCATGAGCCCGGCCGACGCCGTCGCCCGCTACAAGGAAAAGGTGCCCGCGGCCCTGGCTCGCGTACGCGCCGTACCGGGTGAAAAACTTGCCGCAGTCATCGACTTCTTAGGCATGATGCAGGCGCCCGCAATCAATTTCCTGGCGATGACGGTGAAGCATTCGGTCCACCACCGCGGCCAGCTCAGCACCTACCTGCGCCCGATGGGCGGCACCGTGCCGGGGATCTACGGGCCTTCCGCCGACACGCAGTAGCGGCGATACGCAAAATCTGCGCCGTCTGGCGCGAAGACCGGCCTGCCGGCATGTTCCCATGCCTTGTGCGCCTGAATCCGGACAGCGTAGGACGCCCCTGTCCGGATATCCGCTTCCACGCGGCGCCGGAGATTCCGCCGAATCCTGGAAAGCTGTTTCTACGGAAGCCCGGAACTGGCGGGGCGCCGGGCGTCGTGCCGATGAACGGCTGCGCTTTTTTAGTCACGCGGCTGGGGCGGGTTGGTTTTGTCCGGTTGCGTATTTGGGGGCGCCTTCCTCGAGGTCTTGCTGGAAGCTGGTTGAAGTCGCGGCAGGATTTGCCGAAGCGGGCTTCGACCATTTCGAGGAGGGTGAGGAACGCGCGTTCGCCGCCTTCCCGGTCGAGGAGGCGTTGGAAGGTTTGCCAGACATCCAGCGGGGCACTTCGTTTTGTCAATTTCATGTTGTCGGCCAGCGGAGGGGCTTCTTTCGTGAGCTCCTGGCGTTCGAGGGCGATCTGCTGGAGACCCCGTTCGGTCTGTAAGGCCTTGAGTTCTTTGAGGGCTCGATAATACGCACGCTGGTGGCGCTGGTGGTAGCGGGCGTAACGGTCGAGGGTGGGGGCGAGGTCCGGGTCGGAGAGCGGGTCGGTGCCGGAGTCGAACAGCTCGGCTTCCAAGCGTTCGAGGCGCCTGAGATTCCAGGCGGCGTGGACGAGGTGGCGAAACGATTCCATTTCCAGCCAGGTGGAAGGCTGGATTTCCACCAGGAACCGCTCTTCGAGCTGGGTGAATTCCTCGCGTTCGTCGTCGCGAACAACCAGGTGCACGGCGCTGAGGCCGTGGGTGCGGGCGTTTTGGGAAGAGCGGGCCTTGCCCGCGGGGGTTCTGGGGCCGGTGGCCTGATGGGACACCGAACGGGGACCGGTGGAGTTCGAACCTTCATTATTTAACGACGGTGGACAGTGGACAGCGGACGGTGATCGGTTAGAGGAAGAGCCTTCATTGTTGAGTGTTGGGGGACCGGGTACTGGTGGCCGGGGACCGATAGGTGGATCGGCTTGGACGGGGGAGATTGGCTGCGTTGCGGTCATGGAGACCTCCTTGAACCATGAGGATACGCCCGGAAAATGGAGTGCCGGAGGTAAGTGGTTGAGAGGACAGGCGCAAATTGTGGTGAAAGGCTGCCCGCTGGGGGGATGGTTCCGTGGGTGAGTCCTGTTAAGGTGGGTCGTTTGCCGCTTTCAGTGATTGGGTTTTCGCGCCTCGATCCAGCGCCGAAGCGACGTCTGCGACTCGCCGGACCTTCGGCCCGCCAGGAGACTCTCCACACTGATGTCCTCGTCCAAGTCCGGCCAGTGAATTCCGGAGCCGCCACCGATCAGACGCCAATTGGAGCGCTCGGCTAGTGTCCCATGGGCGAGACGAGGATACCAAGCCAGCGGGACGGTGATGGTCCTGCCGTCGGCAAGATCGACTGTGAGTGCTTCGTCACTCGCCGTAACGCCCTTGGCAACGGTGAGTTCAGTTCCCAAAAAACTCATGCCATGCCCTCGGCAAGAACTCCGCATGTTCAACAACGAGAGCCTCAGTTCGTTGTAGTTCCTGGCGCGTGAACCCGTGACTCCACTGCAATCGTACGGGGACGAGCCAGAACTTCGCTTCTGATTCCGCGTGCTCAATGTGAACATGTGGCGGTTCTTCCCGATCCGCGGAGTAGAAAAAGAACCGGTACGCCCCGGCTCGAAGAACTGTCGGCGCCGCTTCCAGTGTACCTGTTTCCCACGGAACCGTCGATGGCAGCTTGAGGACCGAGCGATTAAGAACAGTGGCCAGCGGTCGGTTAGTGGAAGAGCCCTCGCGAATTGAGGAACTCGGTTTCAGCGTAATCGGCTCCGAGGGAAGACAGAAGCTGGCTGACTGACCGTTTCTCCCGCTCCGCCGCGATCAGCACACTGGAGTCGAGGACTATTCCCATCGTGGAGGCTCGAAGGGGTCGCGGCGCGCATCAATCGCCGCCCGCACGTCGCCGGCGAAGTGCTCGTCCGGAAGGGGCGCAACGCGTAGTTTTTCTTCGTACGCTTTCGCCAGAGCGATGCATTCGCTCAGCTTGCGGCCCGGGCGTGCGGACTCCGAATGTTTCAGAACCGCGACTGGCCGCCGGTCCTGCTCGATGACGACCTCAAGACCTTGGCGCACCTTGGCCAGCACGGCGTGGAGATCGCGTGCGAGTTCGGTTTCGGTGATGCGGACGGTTGCCATCGCTTTGATCTTAGCGCTTCCTTCACGTCGTAGTCTTCGGGTTTGGTCTTCGAGAAAGCGGTGCAGAGTGTCTTAGTTTCGGACTTCAAGGCGGTGCGGCGCCGACGGTCGGGGTTGGGACGGAGTCTCTCGCAAAGACGCCAAGAACGCAGGCGAAATGGGGCTATGGCGTTTAGCATCGGCGGGGGGCGTTCGGTCAGTCGACTCGTAAGCTCCCGTCGGAACCCCAACTGCAAAGGAGGGGACGATTGGGGTACCGGTGAGCGGCCGCGGAGCGTCTCGATTGTGCGTCCCCGAATCGTCCGCTTGCTGGCGTGCGCGGTTCCGGGGGTAGGATGTGATGGGCTTCGATCTGCACATTATATGGTACTATGTACATTAAAAGGTGCAAGATGGCCGGCGAGCCGAAGGCACAGAAAATCCCGCTGATCTTCTACCGCACGGCGGCGGGCAGTGAGCCTGTGAGGGAGTGGTTGAAGGGGCTGGATGCGGCCGAGCGCCAGGCGATCGGCAAGGACCTGTTGCGGGCGCAATGGCGCTGGCCGGTTGGAATGCCGCACTGCCGTCCTTTGGGAAACGGGCTTTGGGAAATCCGGACGGAACTGGAAACGAGACGGACGGCGCGCGTGCTGATCTGCCTCTACCGTGAGCACCTGGTCGCCCTACACGGGTTCATCAAGAAAACGCGAGCAACGCCGGATTCGGAGTTGGCAACGGCGCGCAAGCGTCAGAAGGAGTTGGAACGATGAGTAAGAGACACATGGGGTCGAGCATCGATGACTTTCTCAAGCAGGAGGGTATCTTCGAGGAAGCGCAGGCGCAGGCGATCAAGGAGGTGGTTGCGTGGCAGCTTGCGGAGGCCATGAAGGAAAAGAAGATTTCGAAGAACAAGATGGCGATGCTGCTGAAGACCAGCCGCACCCAGGTGGACCGGCTGCTCGACCCGAAAAACGACATTACGCTCGGCAGCCTGCAACGGGCGGCGGCGATGGTCGGGCGCCGGGTGAACATCGAGCTGGTGTAAAAGTTACGGGATGATTCCGGCTCACGGCTTGGTATCTGCAGACGGTTTACCAGGCTAAAGAGAGACCACCTTCAGTCCCGGGATCATTTGAAAATGGCGTACATCGCGGGTTCCGATGGCGTAGTCGTGGTAGAGCGCCGTCATCCCGATGAGCAAATCGGCTGTAGCGATGACCAGCCCTGCCTTCTTCATCTCGGCATCGATTCTCGCGGCGAGCGTTCCCATCTCACGCGTGAAGGATTCCACCGGGCGGCTTTGGCCGCAACCAGATGACTACTCGAGCGCTCGCCAGACCCGTCGCGCCTTACGAAGATAACGGCTGTTAGTACTACCGCAAAGATGGCAAGCACCTCGTCGAGATAACGGCGGCGTTTCAGAGCGGCCTCGGGCGTGTTCGCACGGTGCCAGCCGTGCTCCAACTCCATGACGGTAATTGAAGAGAGGAGGAACTCGGTTTCGGCGTAATCGGCTCCGAGCGAAGCGAGAAGCTGGCTGACTGGCCGCTTCTCCCGCTCCGCCGCGATCAGCACGCTGGAGTCGAGGACTATTCCCATCGTGGAGGCTCGAAGGGGTCGCGGCGCGCATCGATCGCCGCCCGCACGTCGCCGGCGAAGTGCTCGTCCGGGAGGGGCGCAACCACAAGTTTCTCTTCGTACGCCTTCGCCAGAGCGATGCATTCGCTCAGTTTGCGGCCCGGGCGTGGGAGATCCGATGGTTTCAGAATTGCGACTGACCGCCGATCCTGCTCGATGACGACCTCGATGCCTTGCCGCACTTTGGCCAGCACGGCGTGGAGATCGCGTGCGAGTTCGGTTTCGGTGATGCGGACGGTTGCCATCGCTTTGATCTTAGCGCTTCCTTCATGTCGTTGTCTTCGGGTTTGGTCTTCGAGAAAGCGGTGCAGGCTGTCGTGGTTTCGGACTCCAAGGGGGTGCGGCGTCGTCGGTTGGGGTTGGGACGGAGTCTCTCGCAAAGACGCCAAGAACGCCAAGAACGCAGGCGAAATGGGGCTCTGACGGTTAGCATCGGTGCGGGTCGGGGCCGGCTACCTTTCTGCGTATTCCCGTTGGTTGGTTGGGGGCTGTTTGGTCAGGCCGCTTGTGCGTTTGCGTTTGAGGCCCGACTGCAAATTAGGGGGACGCTTGGGGTACCGATGAGTGGCCGTGTGTCGTCGGTTTCGTCCGTCCCCGAATCGTCCGCTTGCTGGCGCGCGCGGTTCCGGGCCGCAGATGACTGCGTTTTGTTTGGGGAGGGAGAAAAATTTCCCGCAGGGCTTCGCCCTGCACCTACTCTGGATCGCAGTTTACCGAGTGAAGAGAGTAACAGGGAAGAGAATATCGGGTAACATTTATACGTCGGCCTAACTCGTCGTGCAAGTGGACCGCCATGCGGTTTATGAATTAACACATACGCGTGCGTTGGTTGTGGGGCAGGTTTTCGACTTGCCGGCCTGCATCTTTGCAGGCTGGGGTGGTTCCGGAAACAAGGCCTCGTCAAATACAAATTCGAAATCTAGTACCCGTTACCGGGCGCTTTGTTTGCGTTGAATTGTGGCGGCTACGGCTTTCGGATCCGGTGCCCTGGCAGGGCACTTGACTGTGTTCGTTTACCCAGGGTAGCGGTGGTGCCGCTATAACCCTGGGCTCGAAGTCCGTTACGCCTTCGGCGTGTTCGATGTGTTTGCGGATGGGTGGATGTTACGAGTGAGTCGTTGGATTCGGGTCCAGATTTCCAGGAACTGATCAAGCAGGTGAGTGGACGGAGTCGAGTGCCAACTTCGCGGATTTTGCCGAGGGCTCGGTTCAGGCTGGCTTTTTGCTTTTGGATGGGGCCGGCGAGGTGGACGTGAATACATTTTTAGTTTCTTGACGAAATTGGGTGAGGGTGATTTTTCGGGATTGGGCGGAGCTGCTTTGGTTTCGATGCGCCATGCGGCGGCTTGCCCCGGAGCGCTGAACGTAAGAGGGGAGGCCGTCCTAATGCCTGGCCACCGTCGCGCCTGCGCAGACCCGCTCCTTGACAGTCGCGGCTCAGCCCTGACGATTTGAACTGCGTGTGTCGGAAAGCGGATCGGGTGTTTCGGGAGGGTCCCTTGGCTATTTCTTTTTGGCTTGGTTGGGCTTGGGGTTTTGGGCTCGGTTCAAGAGTCCCCTCCCTGGCGGTCGGGGTTCCGAGACTGCCGCGGAGTTGGTGATACCGATGGTTTTGGGAATCTTTGCCGGAATTTACTGCGTCTGGGGCCTAGGGTCGGGCGGAGCTGCTGGGGGCTCGGGCGTCGATTACTTCGATTCCCGCCAGGCTTGCGAATTGGGCCAGGTCTTCGGTCCAGTCTCCATAGACTACTACCAGGTGGTGCTCCACCGCCTCTCGTAGCATTATGTCCAGAAAGATGTCGGGCGATGGCTCCACCTTTACCGTGGCCACGCTTCCTCGGGTTTCGGGGGCGCTTGGGATTACTTCGCCGCGGCCTACGAATAGCTTGAGATGGTCTCCGAAGGGACGCAGGAGTTTTGCTATGGTTACGGTGCCCGGCTTTAGCCCGAACTCGATCAGCGCTCCGGTTCCGGTTCTCATGTGGCCGCGGATTGCCGCCTTGGCGGGGTCTTCGGCCAAGCGAGAGCGCCGCCGAACCGCAGTGCGCCAACTGCAGCGCCTGCTGTGGTTCCAGATAACCCGTCACTTCCAGGCTGTAGCTGGGTTCGCCCGTCAGGCGCGTCAGGATGTGACACGTCACCAGGGCTGTCAGGTCGGCTTCGCAGGCCGTGGGTATTCCGGATTCCGACAGCTCGGCCTTTGCCAGACAGATGCCGACCTTGTGTTGGTCTCGCAGCTCCGGCCAGCAGCGCGCCGCGAAGCCATCCAGGTGGTCTGCTTCCACCATGGACTTGGCTCCCAGATACAGCCGGTATTGCTCCGCAATCGTCGCCAGATCCACCTCGCTGGTGCCTACCCGCGAGACCAGATCGGAGGCCAACCGCCTGGCTTCCTCGGGGGAACTCGCGTCGCGCGCCCGCAGCAGGTTGTCGAGGTCGCGGCGCACGGTGGTGACGCCCAGGCATTTTTGCAGCAGCGATTCGTCGCAGCCGGAATCGATCATGCCGGGACAGGTGGAGCCGACAATGCCGAAGCGCGCCTGGCGCAGGCCCTTGACCACCGCGGCGATCTCCGCCGTCCGGGCAACCGCGCGAACCGTTTCGGGGGTGGGCGCCCCCACACGGTGCAGGAACGACCGTCCTAGCCGCCGGATGTTGCAGCCGGTGGCCGTCAGCCCGGTCATCGGAGAGGGCATCGGAATGGACTCATCCAGATATGGAAGCGCCCAAAGCAACAGCGGGATTTCCGCCAGGTCGCGCGCCAGCGCCAGGGTGATCTCCTCGGCCACCCAGGTGCAGAAGAAGAACACCAGCAGATCGATATCCCCGCTCCTGAGCAGAGTGGTCATGGCCGGCGACATCGCGGGAATCGCGCGCGATGTCCGGTGCGATTACCTCGCAGCCGGCCGCCCGCAGCCCGGAAATGGCCTTGTCGCGCGGCTCAACCACGGAGGGAAGGTTGTAGATGGGATGGACGCAGGTGACGAAGCCGATTTTTGGAGAGGTCAAGATGAATATCCTTTCTGCCTCAGAGCTCTCCCGCCTCAAGGGCGGCTCTGGCAATTTCCTCGTCCTGGTCGCCCGTGGTGTTTCCACTGACCCCCAAAGCTCCGATCATCTGGTTGCCGGACATTACCGGCAGGCCGCCAAGAAACGGCATGGCGCCGGGAATGCGCAGCACCGCCATTCTGCCGCCAACCAGCGAATCCTGAAAGACTTTGGTGGGGCGCTTGAATGCGGCGGCGCTCCTGGCTTTTTCGATAGCGAGATCCACGCTGGCCGTCTGGGCCTCGTGTGCGCGCTGGAAGTACAAGAGGTGCCCGCCTTCATCGACGATCGCGATGGCTACCTGCAATTTGCTTTTCCCCGCTTGGGCCTCGGCGGCGGCTGCGAGTTTCTTCGCGCCCTCCAAGGTAATCGTTTTCCGCTCCGCTGTCTGCGGCGACGCAATCCCGGCCGCCAGCATCGACAGCAACGCGAGGTTCAAAATAATCGATCCAGTTTTGCGAAACAAGACAAGTACCTCCCGAAAAGAAAACAGTGTAGCGCGTGCGTCCCACCAGATGCTCGCCGCCAATGGAAACAACAGGAACGCAAGGAAGATATCGAGGTGCCGTGTTCAGTTGACCGGCTGTTGACTGGTATTTTTTCCGTTTCGCTAACGATACGCAGGGCCAGCGTCGTCAGGGAGCGGCTAAACCATCGAGGCGCCAGTAGCGTGTGGCAGCCGTGCGTAGTACCCGCTTGCTGAATCGCGCGGCTGAGCCACACCCGATCCCCGCCGGCCGGCGGGGATCGGGTGTGCTCCGCGAGCTTCTAGCTGAACTTCACGTAGTCCCAAGGCTTGCGGTACTCGCGGAACGTGTACTTTTTTGCCTCGGGGGCGTCGGTGAAGCCGAAGTTCTCGCCGTCCCAGGTCAGTTTGCGTCCCGTCCAGTAGGCGACGTTGCCCATGCAGGCGATGGCCGTGGCGCGGACACCTACCTCGATGTTCGCGAACGGCTCCTTGCGGGCGCGCACGAAGTCGATGAAGTACTTGGTGTGCAGCGGCGTGGGCTCGTCTTCGTTCATCTGCATCTTTTCCATCTGCGGCGTCCAGGTGAACCCGCCTCTGCGTCCGCCCCGGCGGCCGCGCATGCCGCCTTCGGGGCGTTTCGGTTCGGAATAGAGCTCCATGCCGATGCGGTCGACGAACAAAGACGCTTCCGTGCCGTAGAACGCCATGCCGTGTGGACGGTCTTCGGGCCCTCTCATACCGTAGTAGCGCATCCCCGGGGTCCTGCCCCCCAGGCCATGCCCGTTGTAGTTGCAGGCCTCGTAACTGAGGATGAAGGTGGGGTATTCGTACATGGCAGTCTGCATGTCATAAATATCGCCCGCCAGCTTGGTGTTGAATCGAAGTGCCGAGGACACCACGTTCTTGGGCGTGTCCACGCCCATGATCTGGTGCACCGAATCGAAGCGGTGGTTGCCGTAGTCGCTGATGATTCCGTTGGTGTAATCCATGAAGGAGCGGTAGTTGAGCCGGTTCCGATTGAAGGGCACTTTGGGCGCAGGACCCAGCCAGTTGTCCCACATCAGATCGGCCGGCGGATCGCTGTCCGGCACCGGTGGATTGCCCCAGGAACTGCTCATATAGTTCCAGACGTGCACGTAGTGCACCTCGCCGATCTTGCCTTCCTGGATCATTTTGGCGGCCGCGGCGATGTGGTCGGCCGAGCGGTGCTGCGTTCCCACCTGCACGATGCTCTTGTTGCGGCGGACCGCCTCGACCATGGCTTTGGCTTCGCCCACGCGATACATGACGGGCTTTTCGACGTACACATCCTTGCCGGCGTCGCACGCCATGATCAGCATGGACGCATGCCATTGGTCCTGGGTGGCGATGACCACCGGGTTAATGTCTTTGTTGGCGAGCAGCTTGCGAAAATCGGTGTAGGTGGTCGCCTGCGGGGCCCACTGCTTGGCCGCGTCCAGCCGTTGACCGTTTACGTCGCACAGCGCCGAAACTTCCACATTGCGAGGTTCCTTGAGGCGCGGGTCCAAATTGCCGTCGTGATAGTTGTCCGGCGCGACGGTTTGAATGTCTTCGGGGGTTCCACGCATCAAGCGGGTATCGAACGTGCCTCGACCCCCGCATCCGATGAGGCCGATATGAAGTCTGTCGTTTGCCCCATATATTGCCTGGCGCGACGCCGCGGTCCAAGCCGCGACCCCCGCGCCTATACGATTCAGAAAATCTCGTCTTTGCATACGCGCAACATCTCCTTATGAAGCCTGCCTTCCGTTGGATTGCGCCCGGCGTTCGGTTGGCCGATTGTCGGAAGCGATGAAGGGGGCTTGTCCACACGGAAAAACCGCACCATCCAGGGCGCTCGCTCGGCTTCCACCCGGTGGCAGCGGCCTTCTTGCCGCGTGCTGTGCGCCCATCCAAAGGAAGTTTGGAGAGCAGGAGCGGATTCGAGTCTGATCGAATCCTATAACCGGCCTGTGGTGTTGTCAAGCGTGCCCGCGGCTCGAGTCTTCCGCTGCTGGAGTGGGAACCTAAGGCCCGGCGTCATCGCGGTGACGCAAGCATGAGGTGTAGAATGTCACTTGAGCTCCGGTAGTCAAGCGGGGCTCGCCGCCTGGTGGGAGGGACTTGTCCGGGCGAATATAAGTGTGAGGAAAGCATGCCGAAGACTGTCTATTTGGATTGGGTTACTCAGAATACTCGAACGCAGTGGTGGCACGATTCCGCGGAAGCGGCTGAGCTCGCCGTTGGCTTGGAACGAGGAGCCGTCGGCGTCACCACCAACCCGTATTTATCGAACGTCGCGTTGGTGAAGGACCGGGAACAGTGGGCGCCCGCGATTGACGAGGTGCTCGCAAAGAACCTGCCTCCGGAATCGAAGGCGGAAGAGCTGATGCGCATCGCGGTGACCAGGACGGCCGAGAAACTGCTGCCGACCTACGAGGCCAGCGGCGGCGGCTCGGGTTTTGTGTGCGCGCAGGTGAATCCGGGGCGCGCCGGCGACCGCGCGGCGATGACCGCCATGGCCAGGCGGTTCAACGCCTGGGCGCCCAACATCGCCGTCAAACTGCCGGCGACACTTGCCGGCCTGGACGTGTTGGAAGACTGCGTCGCGGAAGGCATCACGATTACGTCCACCGTCAGTTTCACGGTGCCGCAGGTGGTTGCCATCGCGGAGCGGCATCGCGCCGGAATCCGGCGGGCACAGCAGAACGGGATCAAACCGGGCCGGTGCTACGCGGTGATCATGATTGGCAGGCTGGACGATTACCTGCGCGAGGTGGCTCACGACAACCAGGCGCCGGTGAACGAATCCGATATCTGCCAGGCGGGTCTGGCGGCGACCAAGAGCGCTTACCAGATCTACAAAAAGTGCGGTTATGAAGCCGTGCTGCTGGTGGCGGCGCTGCGCGGCGACTACCATCTGACCGAGCTGGCCGGCGCCGATCTGCTGATGTCCATCGCTCCGGCCTACCAGGACATCTTCGTGTTCCGCGACCTTCCGTTAGAAGAGCGGATCGACAATCCGGTTCCCGCCGAGGTGATCGACCGGCTTCGCAAAATGCCGGAGTTCGTGCGCGCCTTCGAGCCCGACGGGATGGCGCCCAGCGAGTTCATCGGCTTCGGCCCGACGCAGAGGACACTCAGCCAGTTCGCCGAAGCGGGGTGGAAACTGATGGAGAAGTATCGGTAAATGCCCACGCCCGTGGAGGTTCCGAAGCTCGGCAACACCGTCGAGGAGTGCCTCATCAGCAGGTGGGCGAAGCGGAAAGGCGACGCGGTTGCGGCCGGTGAGCTGGTAGCCGAAATCGAGACCGACAAGGCGACCTTTGAAGTGACCGCGCCGGTGGACGGCACGCTGCTCGAGACGTTCTTCCCGGAAGGCGCGCTGGTTCCGGTCTACACCAACCTGTTTGTTATCGGCGAACCCACTGAAAGCGCCGAGAGCTTCCGGCCCAAGGCTCCGGAAGCAGCCCCGGCCGCGGCGCCCGGGCCCGCGGCAGGCTTGCCGGCTGCCTCGCCCGCGGCCGCCGCGACCGTGCCTACCGCGGCACCCGCTGCGTGCCCGTCGCCGGCGGGGTTTCCGGCAGGTTCAGCCCGCGCGCGAGGCGGTTTGCCGAAGAGCACGATTTTCACCCGCGGCCGGCGAGCGGGTCGGGAGCGGGCGGCCGGGTAATCGAACAAGACCTGCGCAATCTGTACTATTCGACGCCCGGGATGTCCGGCGCGGCGAAAAGGCGAGTGGCCGACGGCGCCGGGGTGCGCAGAGACGGCTCCGGCGCGAACGGCATGATTCTCAGCTCCGACCTTGGCCCGGCGCCAACCCGCGTGTCCAACATTCGCGAGAGGATCGCGCGGCGGATGCGGGAGTCGCTGGCCAGCACGGCTCAATACACACTGAACTCCTCGGCCGAGGCCGGCGGGCTGCTCCGCCTGCGGGCCCGCGTCAAGGCAGCCTCCGGCGTGCCCGACATCAACATCAACGACCTGGTGACGTTCTGCGCCGTCCGTGCGCTGGTGGACCTGCCCGACGTCAACGTGGAATTCATCGACGGCAATATTTATAAACACAGCGGCGTACATATCGGATTCGCCTGCGACACGCCCCGAGGGCTGATGGTCCCGGTGATTCGCGACGCGCAGCGGCTGACGATCGGCGAGCTGGCGCTGGCGATGAAGGGACTGACCGCCCAGGCGGTGGAGGGAACCATCCCCGTCGACAGCCTTTCCGGCGCAACTTTCACCGTCAGCAACCTGGGAGGCTTGGGGATCGAATCGTTCACGCCCCTGCTGAACCCGCCGCAGGTGGCTATTCTTGGCGTGGGCTGCTATCCAGCTCAAGCCGGTGCGCCGGCAGGGCGCAGTGGAATTCGTCGACGCGATCGGGCTGTCGCTCACCTGCGACCACCAGGTGATCGATGGGGCGCCCGGAGCCAGGTTCCTCAAGGTGGTCCGCGAAAAGATTGAGAACGTGGAGTCGCTATGTACGATTTGATCGTTATCGGCGCCGGGCCCGGCGGATACGAAGCCGCCGGCCACGCCGGCCGGATGGGCAAAAAGGTCGCGCTGGTCGAAAAGGACCGTCTCGGCGGAACCTGCCTGAATACCGGTTGCATCCCCGCCAAGGCCTTCCTGCGTTCGTCGAGGCTGTTTGAGGAGTGCAACGCTGCCGCCGCTTACGGGGTCCGCATCGGATCGCTTGCCTTCGACATGCCCACGGTGGTGGGGCGCAAGAATCGGGTTGTCGGCACGCTGACCAAAGGCGTCGGCGGCATGCTGAAGCGCGCCGGCGTGGAGGTGATCGCCGGCCAGGCGCGGCTGGTATCCCGCGGCGCGGTGGAGGTAGGGGGAGAGCGCCTGGAGGCGGCGAACATCCTGATTGCGACCGGCTCGCGGCCGGCGGTGCCGCCCATCCCGGGCATCCGTTCCGAGCGCGTGCTCGATTCGGACAACGCGTTTGAGCTCGACCACGTTCCGGATAAAGTCGCGATCATCGGCGGCGGATACATCGGCCTGGAGTTCGCCGTGCTTCTTCCACGGCGTGGGCGCGCGGGTGAGTGTTTACGAAATGCTGCCGCACATCGCCGGCGGCTGCGACCGGGAAATCGCCAGCCGCCTGCTCCAGGTTTTGGAGCGGAAAGGCATCGAATTCAATCTTTCCGCGAAGGTGCTGGAGGTCGACGGCGCCGGAATTCGCTTCGTAACTGGCGATGGGGAGCCACAAAGCGCTCCGGCCGATATCATCCTGAATGCCACCGGACGGGCGCCGCTGGTGACCGGACTGGGCCTCGAAGAGGTGGGCGTCGATTTCGACTCGAAAGGGATTCGGACCTCCCTGGAAGGAAAGACCAATCTTCCCGGCGTGTGGGCCTGCGGCGATGTCACCGGACGGCGCATGTTGGCGCACGCCGCCACCCGCGAGGGAATCGTGGCCGTCAACAACATGTTCGGCAAGAGAGACCGGATGCGCTATCACGCGGTGCCTTCCGTCATCTACACGCATCCCGAAGTCGCATCCGTGGGCAAGACGGAAGAGGAGCTCAAGGCGGAGGGCACCGAGTACAAGAAGTCGGTGGTGCCGATGGCGGTGGCTGGAAGGTTCCTGGTGGAGCACGAGGGGGGCACCGGACTGGTGAAGGTGCTGGTAGGTGCCAGGTACGGAGAAATCCTGGGGGTTCACGCACTGGGCGATGCGTCGAGCGAATTCATCGTGGCAGCGGCCGCGATGGTTGAGACGGAAATGTGCGTGGCCGGCGCCGGGGAGATCATCTTTCCCCACCCAACGGTTTCCGAAGCCCTGCACGAAGCGATTCGAGGAGTTTCCCTAGGAGCCTGACCGAATGCCGAAGTCGATCATCATTGAACCCGAGAGAGTATTCGCAAGCGAGACCATCCAGTTCGCCGGCATTCCGGTGAACGCCTACCACAAGAGCGCCCAGGAAGAGCTGGCCGGTTATTCTCCCGAAGATCTTCTTGAATATCTGGCGGGACATGTGCGCTATTCGGGAATTCGAAACAATTCTCAACGAAATAAAGACAAAAGGAACTTATAAGGGCATCACTTATAACCATGCCGGGCCGGCCCACCTGTCCATCGGGCAGGAAGCGGCCGCCGTGGGCATGGCCTTTACGCTCGACGCCGACGATCACATCTTCGGCTCGCACCGCAGCCACGGCGAGATCCTGGCCAAGGGGTTTTCGGCCATCCGGAAGCTGGATGACGCCCGGCTGATGGAGATCATGGAATCCTATCGCGGCGGCGCCATTCTGCGGCCCCGTGGCTCGGGCATACCACGGAGAACGTAAAGGAGCTGGCCCTTGCGGTTCTTCGTTTACGGCGCTTACAGCGAGCTGTTCGCGCGCGAAACCGGCTTCAATCGCGGGCTGGGCGGCTCGATGCACGCGTTTTTCGCCCCGTTCGGCATCTATCCCAACAACGCCATCGTGGGCGGTTCCGGTTCCATCGCGCCCGGAGCGGCGCTGTTCAAGAGGGTGAACCGGAAGGGCGGAATCGTGGTCTGCCAATATCGGCGACGCGTCGTTCGGCTGCGGTCCGGTGTGGGAAGGCATCACGTTTTCCGCCATGGACCAGTACCGCAAGCTGTGGGACCAGTCGCTCGGCGGCGGCCTGCCCATCATTTTCAATTGCATGAACAACTTCTACGGAATGGGCGGGCAGCCGTTCGGCGAAACCATGGGAGTGCAGTTCATCGCCCGTATCGGCGCGGGCGTGAATCCCGACGAGATGCACGCCGAGCGCGTGAACGGATACGACCCGCTGGTGGTGATCGATGCGTTTCGCCGCAAGCGCCAGGTGCTGGAGGAAGGCCGCGGGCCGGTGCTGCTCGACACCGTCACCTACCGTATCAGCGGCCATTCGCCTTCCGACGCTTCCAGCTACCGGTCCAAAGAAGAGATCGAGCGCTGGCAGCAGGCCGATTCGCTCAAATCTTTCAGCGAAAAGCTGATCGCGAACGGGGTGGTTTCCGAAGACACGCTGGCCGGCGCCAGGGCGTCGGTGGAAGCCGCGGTGTTCGAGATGTTCCGGCTCGCTACCGATCTCGAAGCCAGCCCGCGCGTGGGGGTGGACTCGGAGCTGGTTGGCTCGGTCATGTTTTCGAACCGGCGCGTGGAGAAGTTCGACGACCGCCAGCCGGAATTCCTGCAGGACCTTTCCGAAAACCCCCGCGTGCAGCAGATTCGGGGCAAGATCCGAACGCCCACCGAGGGTGGCAAACCGGTGCCGAAGATGAAGGCGTACAACATTCGCGACGGCATCTTCGAGGCCATGCTGCACCGGTTTTCGATCGACCCCACGATGATCGCGTTCGGCGAGGAGAACCGCGATTGGGGCGGAGCGTTCGCCGTCTATCGCGGCTTGACCGAGGCGCTTCCCTACCACCGGCTGTTTAATTCGCCCATTTCGGAAGCCGCCATTGTCGGCGCGGCGGTGGGCTACGCGCTGGAAGGCGGCCGGGTGGTGGCGGAGCTGATGTACGCCGACTTCATGGGCCGCGCCGGCGACGAGATTTTCAACCAGCTTTCGAAGTGGCAGTCCATGTCGGGCGGGCTGCTGACTATGGCGGCGGTGCTGCGCATTTCGGTGGGCTCCAAGTATGGCGCGCAACACTCGCAGGATTGGACGGCGCTGGCGCACCACGTTCCCGGGCTGAAGGTGGTCTACCCCGTTACTCCGTACGATGCCAAGGGAATGATGAACGCGGCGCTGGCCGGGACCGATCCGGTGGTCTTTCTGGAAAGCCAGAAGGTATATGATTTCGGCGAGCTGTTCGTCGAGACGGGGGTGCCCGAGGGCTATTACGAAATCGAGTTGGGTGAGCCTTCGGTGAAGCGCGCGGGTAAAGACCTGACGATCGTCACGCTGGGGCCGGCGCTTTATACCGCCATCGCGGCGGCCGGCGAGCTGCAGACGCGCTTCGGCTTGTCGGCCGAGGTCATCGATCTGCGCGCTGCCGTGCCGCTCAACTATGAGCCGCTGATGGAATCGGTCCGGAAGACCGGCAAGGTGCTGCTGGTGTCGGACGCGGTGGAGCGCGGAAGCGTGATGCAGACGGTGGCATCCAACCTCACCGAGCTTTGCTTCGACGACCTGGATGCGCCGCCGGTGGTGCTGGGGTCGAGGAACTGGATTACGCCCGCGGCGGAATTGGAAGCGTTGTTCTTCCCGCAGGCCACCTGGATTCTGGACGCCATCCACGAGCGAATTCTGCCCTTGAAAGGCCACCAGCCGGGCAGCAACCAGACGCTCGGAGAGTTGGCGCGGCGGGCGAGGCTGGGCATCTAACCACTGGTTGGAATTTCGGGACATGGGATCGGCAACCGGAGCGGAACTGTTTGTCGGCGCGATGGAGCAGCTCGGCATTGCCGAGATGTTCACGCTGGTTGGCGACCATCTGAACGACGTGCTGGCGGTGGCGGCGGGGCGGGGAATCCGGATCATCGATTTTCGCCACGAATCGGGGGTCACCCACGCCGCCGATACCTGGGCCCGATTGAAACGGAAGCCGGCGCTCAGCCTGGTGACCGGGGGCCCGGGCCACACCAACTCTCTGACCGGCGTCGCCACCGCCCAACTGGCCGGCAGCCCGCTGATCGCCGTCAGCGGCAGCCGCGCCACCACGCTGGCCGATCGCCAGGGATTTCAGGACGTCGACCAACTCGGCGTGGCGCGGCCGCTGGTGAAATGGGCCGCCCAACCGCCGAATGCCGCCCAGATTCCGTTCTACCTGTCCCGCGCCTATTCGGAGGCGACCGCCGGGAGGATGGGGGCGGTGCACCTGACCATCCCCGTCGACCTGTTTAAGGAGCGCACTTCGGCGCCGGCGCGAATGCCCGTGCCGACCGCGAAGGCCGCGTCCGCGCCGTCCGGTACGGAAATCGAGAAGGTGGTCGAGTTGCTCCGGGCGGCCGAGCGCCCGGTGGTGATCGCCGGTGGCGGCGTGTGGTGGGCCGGCGCCGAGGTCGAACTCCGCGAATTCGCGGAGAAAACGTCGCTGCCCGTTTACACCATCAGCCTGGCGCGCGGCGCAATTTCCGATGAGCACCCGCTGTGCATGGGCTACGCCGATCCGGCGCTCAACCATGCCGTCCACGCCGCATTTCGGGAGGCGGACCTGTTTCTGGTGCTGGGCAAGCGGATCGATTTCCGCTTGACATTCGGTAGGACGCGGCTGTTCCCTGAGGCAGCCCGGTTTATCCAGGTCGATATCCACCCGCAGGAATTGGGAATGAACCGCCGGCTGGATTTGGGCATCTGTGCCGATGTGAAAGCGACGCTGCAGAGTCTCTTGCCGGCGATGAGCGGCGAGAAGGGGCGGCGGGTCGAATGGCTCGGACGGCTGCGGGCCCTGCGCCGCGAGTGGGAAGCCGAGCTGGACGGAAACCGCGCGGGACAAGGGCGCTCCGATGCATCCGGCGGCGTTTTACCGCGAGTTGCGAAACGCGCTGCCGGCGGGCGTGCTGTATTCCTGGGACGGCGCGGATTTTGGGCATTGGGGCCGGGCGATGCTGCCAGCACTGGTTCCCGGCGGCTGGGTGAGGCTGGGCCCGATGGGCGCCATCGGGTCGGCGCTGCCGAATTCCATCGGGCTGCAACTGGCCAACCCGGGCCGGCCGGTTGCCCTGCTCAGCGGCGACGGCTCGCTGGGATTCTACCTGGCGGAGCTGGATACGATGGTGCGTCACGGGCTGCCCATCGTGGTGATCGTCGGCAACGACGCCGCCTGGGGGCTGGAGCGCGAGCTGCAAACGGAATTTCGCCCCGGGCAGCCGGCCGTGGCCTGCGCGTTGCGGGACACCCGCTACGACCTGATCATGCAGGGCTTCGGCGGCGGCGGCGAAACCGTCGAGACGCCGGAACAGGTTGGCGCCGCGGTTCGAAGGGCGTTTGCCGCCGGACGACCGTATTTGCTCAACGTGAAAATTCGCGGCGTCCGGTCGCCGTTTACCGAGTGGCAGATCGGGTTGAAGCGGTAGCAGCCCGGGACGAATCGCCGGCGCTCCCGGCCGGTATACTGGATGGGGACGACTGCCGCCGGGTGCTTCCGGGCTTCACACCGCCATGCCTCCCGCGAATCCAGGCCGGTCCGGAAAAACGGACGAAAACGTCTACCGCCAGGTGGGCCGCGTCATGGGCCTGTCCTTCCTGCTGCCGGTCTGCGTTCTGGTGGGCTACCTGATCGGCAGGCTGCTCGACCGGGTGTTTGGAACAGGTTTTTTGTCTTTTGTTTTTATGGGGCTCGGCCTCGCCGCCGGCATTATGGAGCTGGTTCGCGCGGCGGCCAAGGACGCCGGGATGGACTCATCGGGTGGTCCGCGCCGTGGAAACTGACGCCCTGTTTTACGAGAAGGCGCTCGGCCGGATCAACCGCTTCGCCACCGTAGTGGCGGCGCTCGGCACGGTGACGCTGGCTGTTGGCGCCACCTGGCAGAACGCCGCTGGGTTTCTGGCCGGAGCCGGCATCGGGTTGCTGAACTACCGCTGGCTCAAACGCCTCGCTTTTCAATTGGGCGGCGATTCGCGGCAGCGGTCGAAATCGGGCCTGGCGGTCCTTTTGGGGTTGCGGTACCTGCTGCTGGGCGTCGCCGCCTATGTTACAGTGAAGTTTTTGGGGTTCGACGTGAAAGCCCTGCTAGGCGGGCTCTTCGTGCCCGTCGCAGCGGTGATAATCGAGGTTTTTTTCGAGCTGATTTATGCACGAGTCTGAATTGTGGCTCACCGCCTTACTCAACCATTATCTTTCCGGACCGGCCAACTCGGCGCTCGCCTGGGTGGGCCTGCACGCCGAGAATCCGGCCAAGCCCTGGAGTAACTATGTCTCGATGGAGCTGCTGGCGGCGCTGCTCATCGTGATTGTTTTCGCGCTGCTTCGCCCGCGGCTCTCGGCGCAGAAACCGGGCGGATTTCAGCATATCTTCGAACTGATTTTCGGGTTCCTGCGGGACCAGTCCGACGAAGTCGCGGGCCATGGCGGCAGGCCCTACGTGGGTTTTTTCGCCACCATCTTCCTTTTCATTCTGTTCTGCAACATGCTGGGCCTGGTTCCGACGCTGGAGTCACCCACCATGTACCCGCCGGTGCCGCTGGGCGCGGCGGTGAGCGTGGTTTTCTTTTACGTCTTCGTCGGCGTGAAGGAGGTAGGCATCAAGGGATTCCTGGGGCATCTGTGCGGACCGGTCTGGTGGCTGGCGTCGCTGATGTTCCCCATCGAGATCATCAGCAACCTGGCGCGGCCGCTTTCGCTCACCATCCGTCTTTACGCCAACATGCTGGCGAGCGAGCAGGTGTTCCTGGCCTTTCTGGGCATGACTTACCTGGTGGTGCCGGTTCTGTTCGAGTTCGAGCACGTCTTCGTGGCATTCTTACAGGCGTTCGTCTTCTCGCTGCTGACGATGGTTTACATATCCGACTACGTCGGCCACGAAGCCCACTAATTCAAATGGCATAATCGCGTCCAGTGTGAGCCCGGCTGCAAGAGGATGACGGGAACCACCTCCTGAGGCGCAATTTAATACAGAGGAGAGACAAGACGATGAAGTTTCGCAACGTTTTGATGCTGCTGGCGGCGTCTGTTGGTCGCCAGCCCCGTATTTGCGCAGGACGGCTCGGCCGCTGCAAGTGCCGCCGGTCTACGGTTATCTGGCCGCGGGCATTCGGCATGGCCATCGCTTCAGGCCTTTGCGGTTTGGGCCAGGCGAGGGCGGTGGCGGCTTCCGCCGAAGCAATGGCGCGCAACCCGAGCGCGTCGGCGGCGATCCGTTTCGCGCTGATTCTGGGTCTGGTGTTCATCGAGTCGTTGGCCCTCTACACGCTGGTCATCATCTTCATGAAGGTGGGCGCGTAGGCCGCCGGACAGAGAGATGCGCTCGAAGGGGCTCCGCCCGTGAGACGCGGGGCCTTTTCGTCTTTTGGGTAAGATTAAAACAAGATGATCAAACTGCAGGGTATTTTTCCGCCCATCGCCACTCCTTTCGACTCAGACGGCGAGATCTACGAGGCAAAGGTTCAGCATAACGTCGAGAAGTGGAACCGCACCTCGCTCGCCGGATACGTGGTGTGCGGCTCGACGGGCGAGAGCGTCATGCTCACGCCGGACGAGAAGTTCCGCTTGTTCGAGCTGGTGGCCAAACACGCCGCGCCGGAGAAGCTGCTGATCGCCGGCACCGGCATGGAGAGCGTGCGGGAGACGGTGTGGCTCACCAACAAGGCCGCGGAGATGGGTTACAAGGCCGCCATGGTGCGCACGCCGCACTATTACAAGAGCCTGCTGAACAACGGCGCGGCGCAGGCGCTCTATCTACCGCGCGGTGGCCGACCAGTCGAAGATTCCACTGATGATCTACAACTGGCCGCAGACCACCGGCGTCGACATCCCCGCCGACACGGTGGTGGCGCTGTCAGCGAGCATCCGAACATCATCGCCATCAAGGAGAGCTCGGGCAACCTCGAAAAGGTGATGCAGATGATCGGCACGGTGAAGCCGGGCTTCCAGGTGCTGGTGGGCTCCGCGCCGACGCTCTGGCCGTCATTCATGGTGGGCGCGGTGGGCGCGGTGCTGGCCTACGCCAATGCCGCCCCCTATTCCTGCATCACAATCTGGGAAGCCTGCCGCACGCGCGACGAAGAGCGGCCAAAGACTGGCAGCACCGCATTATGCGCGCCGCACAACTGGTGACGGTGCAGCTACGGCGTTCCGGGCCTGAAGTACGCCATGGATCTGAACGGCTACTACGGCGGCCCGCCGCGCCTGCCGCTGGTTTCGATCGGTAACGAAGCGAAGAGGGAAATCGAAGAGGCGTTCCGGGATATCAGAGGGTAGGTCGGGCGCAGCGGCCGCACCTACTCGTGGCGCAGAGCTTCCATCGGATCGACGCGCGCGGCCCGGCGGGCCGGAACATAAGCCGCAACCAGGGCGATCGCAATCATCGCCGCGGCGCCAAATGCGATGGGGAACGCGCTTTTCACCGGCAGGTCCTGGATCAGGTTCGCAGCCAAGCGTTTGCCCCAGTATGCGAGGGGCACGCCGATCGCGAGGCCGGCAACGGTCATGCCGAACGCCTCTCGAAGCACCATCCGGGCGATCGCGTTCTGAGTCGCACCCAGCGCCATGCGAATGCCGATTTCGTTGACGCGGCGGGTTACCGTGTAGGCCAGCAACCCGTACATGCCGATCGCCGCCAGCAGCGCCCCCAGGGCGCCGAAGACGCCGGAGAGTAAGGCAATAACCCGTTCCGGAACGATGGTGGCGTCCACCTGGTCGGAAAGCGTAGTGACTCGCGTAATCGGAACATTTTTCAGCAACTCGCGCACCGTCCGGCGTACGGCAGGTACGGTGGCCGGCGGGTCGACGCTGGTGCGCAGCGCGAATGTTGCCGGCGGGCGCGGAATTTGAAACGCGTCGAGGTAAATCGTGCGCAGCGCGGGTTCGCGAATCTCGTAATACCTGGCATCCCCGACTACTCCCACAATTTGGTAAGGCAGGCTGTCGCCGTCGAAGGTCAAATATTTCCCGATGGGGTTGTCGGGCCCGAAATAATAGCGCGCCATGGCTTCATTAATGATCGCCACGCGCGGCCGGCCCCGGTCGTCGAAGCTGAAATCGCGGCCGGCGAATAACGGCGTCCCCAGCGTCTCGAAGTATTTCGGTGCAACCCAGCTTACGGAAACGTAACGGCGATCCTCCGGCCTTTCCGGGTGGTCTTCCACGGTGACGAAGCGGCTGGCGCCAGCGCCCGAAAGCGGTGAGGGTGCGCTGATGGTGGCCGAGCGCACGCCCGGAATCGTCTCCAGGCGTGCCGAGCAGATCTTCGATAGGCACGGGACAACTGGTCGTCGCTATTTCCGCCGTGCGCCGGATCGAGCGTCATCAATAGAACGTGGTCGCGGCGGAAGCCCAGATCGAGCTGCTCGAGATTGGAGAGGTTACGGATGAACAGGCCTGCCGCGCTCAGCAAACCCACCGACAGCGCCACCTGCGCGACCACGAGGCTCTTACCGAATGAACGCCGGCGCCTCGTCTCGCCCGCCCTTCCGGTGTCGCGCAGCGACGAGGCCGGCGCGGAGGAGAAGGCGCTCCAGGCGGGAGCCAGCCCGAACAGCACTCCCGTCAACACCGCGATGGCGCCGGTGAACAGCAGCACGCGTGGATCGGGAACGGCGTGAATCTCAATGCGAGGCGGCGGCCCGATGAACCGTCCGGAGGTTATGATCCCCACCAGCGCATCGGCTCCGAAATACGCCACGATGATACCGGCGACGCCACCCGCTGCCGAAAGAAGCAGCGATTCGGTCAGTACCTGGCGCACCAGGCGGAGCCGGCCGGCGCCCAGCGATACGCGCAAGGCCATCTCGTGCTGTCGGGCCGCGCCACGCGCCAGAAACATGCCGGCCACGTTGGCACACGCGATCAGCAACAGCAGGGCGACCACGGCCATCAACGCCAGCAGCGGCTTCGCGAACCGATCCTGCAATCCCGTATACACTCCCTCACCCGCGGGTATCACGCCAAACGAGAGCTTTCGCACCAGGGGGTCCTGGCTGGCCCTGATCCGTTCTTCGAGCGTAAATCGGAATAGAACCGCCATCTCGGCGCGCGCCTGTTCGATCGACACGGTAGGCTTCAGCCGCCCGACCAACCCTAGCCCGCCGAGACCGATCCGAGCGCCTGGATCGATCAGCCGGTGCGCAGACAGTGGCAACCAGATGTCCGGCTCCGCCCCGACCTGCAACCCAAAGAAGTCTGGCGGCGCCACGCCGACGACGGTCAGCGGCGTGTCTTCCACCACGACGCGCTTTCCCACAATTGCCGGATCCAGATTGAACCTGCTTCTCCAATAGGACCAGCTCAGCACGGCCACCGCGGAATCGGTGTTTCCCGCTCGGTCGTCCCCGGGATCAATCAAGCGCCCGATGGCGGCCTTCACCCCCAGCATCCGGAAGAAATTCCCGGTCACGCATTCCGCGTCGGCCACTCCCGGTTCCAGGCCGTCGCCCCGTACATGGAAACGGTAAGGGTGTTGAACACCCGTCAGCGCCGAAAAGACGTGATTGTGAGCCTGGAAGTATTCGTAGCTTGCCAGAGAGAAAAAGCTGCCCAGAGGTTCGCCGGGATATTGGTTGACCAACTCTACAAGCTGTTCTGGCTCCCGCACGGGCAGCGGACGCAACATCAGGGTGTCGATGAGGCTGAAGATTGCCGTATTGGCGCCGATGCCCAGCGCCAGCGAGAGAATGGCTACCGCCGTGAATACGGGGCTGCGCCGCATGGCTCGAAGCGCATACCGCAGTGTCCTGCCACAGCCGTTCGAGTGAAATCCATCCCCACATCTCGCGGGTGGTCTCCTCAATGAGTGTCCGGTTTCCGAACTCACGCCGGGCGGCCAGTTCGGCCGCTCGCGGTTCCTCGCCGCGTTCGATCCGGTCGCCTGTCGCCATCGCCAGATGGGCACGAATCTCCTCGTCCAACTCCTGGTCGCGCCGTCCGCGGCGAAACAGCCGCCATCTGTGCATGCCTGGCCCTGTCCTTCCCCGGGGTATCATGAGGCTGGCAATTGCCGTGCCGGAATAGCTGTAGAGATTCTACGTCCTGGCCGGCAAGTTGTCCAGAGGCGACCCTCGGCCGCGCGACCCAGAAGCACAGTTCCTTTCATTGTTAGCTCCGCGATGATGTCGTAGACTGGTCAAAAGGCAAATCTGGGAATATTTTTCAGCATGAGGCTCATGCCTCCTGCTTCTGACCACGGGAACGCTGCAATGTCTGATACGAGAATCCGCGGTGAAGGCAAGCTGATTGTGCTCACGGCTCCGCTGACCGAAACCATCGACCACGCCGGCTACTTTATCCAGATGGCTCTGGCGTCGATGCCGATGCGCATGGAAACGGTCATCAACCAGAAGTACCCGAAGTGGCGGGAATTGGAGCGCAACGCGGACGGCTCGGCTCTCTACATGCCCGCCGGGGTGCAGACTGGTGGAGGCATCCCTGCTGCGGGAGTTCCCCGCGGAAGACGTGGTCTGCTGTTATCCCGAAGACCTGCCGAAGTTCATCGGGACGCGCACGCGCGGCGATCGGTGTCTCCACGCACAATCCGCTGGGTGTGACGTTCGCGGCCGGCGTGTACGCTTCCATTTTCGGGTCCTCGCGGGAACCGATCAATTCGCATTACGCCCGGCAGTTGTTTCAGACGCTCAAGGACAGCGCGTACCGCGTCGAATTTCAAGGTGATCGTGGGCGGTTCGGGCGGCTGGCAGATTTCCGAGACCGACAGCTTCGAAGAGCTGGGCGTCGACTGCGTGGTGGAGGGCCGCAGCGAGTCGGAAGAGGCGCTGGAATTGTTCCGCACGGCGATCCGGGGCGAGCGCACTGCCGCGCTTCGTGCAGGTCAGCCATCCCACCGGTCCGCGACGGCGATGCTGACGCCGCGCAAGCGGACCACCTTCGGCGTGGTGGAGATGACCACCGGATGCGGCCGGCGCTGCCACTTCTGCCTGCCGGACCTGAACCCCCAGATCGACTTCCCGAAAGGAGAAGATCATGCAGGCGGTGCGCGCCAATGTGCGCGAAGGCAACCACCAGATCTCGCTCGCCACCGAGGACATGTTCATCTGGGGCCAGGTGCATACGGGTGTCGCCGTTCTATTTCCCCAACCGGGAAGCGCTGGTGGATCTTGTACCGCGACATGGTCGAACACGCCGGGGGTGCAGTATCACCTGCTTGAGCCATTGCACGATGGCGCCCGCGGTGGTGGATCCCAAAGCTGATCGAGCAGTTGTCCGGGGAGTGCTGCTGGACAAGAGCCCGGTGAAGCTGCCGGCGGTGAGCACGCATCCGGAGGGACGCATTTTGTCGCCGCTGATCGGGATGGAGACCGGGTCGGTCCGGATGGCGAAGCAGATCATGCCGGGCAAGGGCGTGCCGTTCCCGATTGACGAGTGGCCGAGCGTGCTGATCCAGGGGCTGACCATTCTCAACCGCAACAACTGGTTTCCGGTGTTGACGCTGATGGTGGGGAATCCGGGCGAAACGGATGAGGATTGCAAGGCTACGCTCGATCTGCTCTACGAAGTGGAGCGGCGGGGTCTGTTCGCATTCTTTGTGCCCTCGATTTTCACGCCCTTGCACGATACCCGGCTGGCGGCAAAACAAGGCGTCTCGGAGAGCCGGCAACTGACGCGGCTGCAGTGGCAGATCATGATGAAGTGCTGGAAGATGAGCCTGCAGCCGGCGCTGCACAGTTGGTGGGGTCCGATGGCCTGGCGGGTAGGGGCGCTGGCGATCTGGATCTGGAAACTGCGGAAGATGAACGGGCCGAACTTTACCTGGCCGCTGCTGCTGTTCGCCAGCGCCCTGCCGGAACGGCTGATGGCCAAACTGGGAAAGATCTACCGCGGCCAGCCGCTCGAGGTCAAGAGCCGTAAGGAACTGCTCGCCACCATCAAACGGCCGCACTGGAAGTACCTTCGGCCGGACAATGGCGACCTGCCGGACGGCTGGGAAGCGGTGTCGGATTCGGGCGCCGGCTCCACGCCTTTGCGCGTGTTGCGCGCTTCCATGTCGGACTAATACAGACTGATCGGTATTCGATTGAGGTCCATTTCCACCCATCCCAGCCGGCCGGAGCTGAGCTTCACCCGGGTCCACCACGATTTCTTGCCCAAGTCCAGGTAGGTGGCCGCGCAGTGCGCACCGCCGCAGCCCGTGCCATCCGGCCATTTCGCGAACGAGATGTCGAAGGAGGAATAATACTTGCCCTTGTACCAAACGGCTGAAAAACCTTCGCTGCAACATAAGTAGGTGAGAACGGTGTCGCCGCGCCGCAGGTCCACTTCCGGCAGGTCGCGATCCATCCGGATCAGGCCCGGCTTGTAGGTGACGACTACGCCGGTGATGCCGGTGACTTTTTCTCCTACCGCCAGTTGCGCGATGGCCTGGCGCGCCTGCTTCCAGGTGTCGTACACCGTCACCGGCTGGTGTACGGTCCAGGGTCCGTAGGCGCAGTACTCGTAGGGGCAGGCTCCCCAGTCGTAGAGGGGCAGCGCCGGGGCCGACGGCATGGCTTTCGCCTTACTTCCGGGCAGAAGCCCATTCTGGCCGAAGGCTGGCACCAACATTCCCGCGCAAATCGCCAGCACGACGATTCTCATAGTCACCAGCTTACTGCGGAATCCGGGAACAGAAATGCTCCTTTGATTGAGACCGTTTTCTCTGCGAGAACGCAACTGGAAAAATGTCAGTTGTGGTTCTCGATTCCTCAGGGCGCCTCGACCCGATTTCGCAACAGCGGCAGGGAGCGAGTAGGCCGCGCGGCGTCGTGGCACGGACATTCGTGTCTGTGTCAGGGGCCACCGGCATCGGTGCCGGTGTGCGCGCCCACGGACGTTGACGTCCGTGGCACCTGACACAGGCTCGAAAGCCTGTGCCACTCTGCGGTATCGCGCTGCCCCCGTGATTTGCATTCACTTGCATCTGCCCGGAGCCATTTTTCTTCGGAACTTTGCTGGAAGACCGCGCGTATAATCAGACAGCCTATGGGAAAGAACGATTGTTGCCGGGCACGCTGGACATGATGGTCCTCAAGACCTTGACTCGCGGAAGCTCCACGGCTACGCCATCGCCCAACTTCTTCGCCAGCTTTCCGAGGACATCCTCCAGGTGGAGGAAGGGTCGCTGTACCCGGCTCTCCAGCGTCTGGAACTCAACGGATGGATCGAGGGCGAATGGGGCGTTTCGTCGAACAAGCGGCGGGCGCGCTTTTATAAGCTCACCGCCGATGGGCGCAAGAAGCTGGTGTCCGAAACCGCGCGCTATCGCGAAATGACGGGCGCCATTGCGCGCGTAATGGGGATGGCGTGATGTTGCGGCGAACGGCGCGGCGGTTTCGTTACTGGCTGCACAGCGGTGAGCGCGCACGGCTGTCTGCGCGAGGAGATGGAGATCCATCTCGAGATGAAGACCCAGGAACTCATGCGAGGACGGCATGAGCGAATCGGAGGCCCGCGCCAGCGCACGGCGGCGAACTCGGCAACCTGACCCTCAAGCAGGAGGAGTCGCGCGAAACATGGATCGCACGGTGGCTCAGCGACCTGGTGCAGGACACGGTTTTCGCGGCCCGCTCCATCCGTGAAGCAGCCGGGCTTCGCCCTGCTGGCCACGCTTTCGGCCGCGCTGAGTATCGGCGCCTGCTCGATGATCTTCGGCATTGCAAATTTCGCGCTCTTCCGCCCGTTGCCCGTCGACGAACCGTCCCGAGCTGATGAGCATTTCCGGCAGGAACCTGCGCAGTGGCAAAGTGGGCACTCGCTCAGCTATCCCGATTTCGAGGACCTGCAGCAACGCGGGTTCCTTCCAGTGGATGACGGCATTCTTTTCGTTTGATGCCCGCCACGGTCTCCAGCAACGGCGAGCCACAGCGATATTGGGGCTCGGTGACCACGGCCAACTATTTCAACGTCGTGCGCCCGGCGTTCATCATCGGACGCGGCTTTGACCCGGACACAGACGACAGTGAAGGGGAAGCGCCGGTGGTGGTGTTGAGCTACTCGCTATGGCGGTCGCGCTTTGCGGGCGACCGCACCCTCGTCGGACGAAGCATCGAACTCAACGGGCTAAAGGTGACCGTCGTCGGCGTTACGGCCCGGATTTTCGGGGCACGGAGCAATGCAATCTCTCGGATTTCTGGCTGCCGTTTTCCATGTTGGACAGCCTGGCAGGGGTCGGTGACAATGGAGGAGCGCCTCCATGACCGGGACGGGCAATGGCTGGCGGCGGTGGGCCGGCTGCGCGACGGAGCCAGCGGACAGGCGGCAGCCACCGAAATTGAGGCGATCGGCGCCGCTTGAGCACCGTCTATCCCGCCACCAACAAATATCGTGGGTTTCATGTCGAACGTGCCGGCGAGATCAATCCGTATCGTTCGAAAGATCGCCGTGGTGTTGTTTCTGATGCTGCTCGGGATGGCGGCTCTGGTTCTCTTGACGGCCTGCGCCAACGTGGCCAACCTGCTGCTGGCGCGCGCATCGGCCCGGCAGCAGGAAATCGCCACGCGCCTCGCCATCGGCGCCGGCCGCTGGCGACTGGTTCGGCAACTGCTCACCGAAAGCGTCCTGCTGGCGCTTGCCGGCGGCGCCGGCGGTTACGTCATCGCACAACTTGGCGCGAGCGCCATCGGAGGGTTCCGGGTTCCGACTGTCGATGCCCGTCGATCTTTCCGTTTCGCTCGATTACCGGGTGATGCTCTTCTGTATGGCCTATCTGCCCTCACGGGGTGGTCTTCGGACTGGTGCCGGCGTTGCGGGCGACACGGCCCGACCTGGTTGGCGCGTTGAAGGACGAGCGCGTGCGGCTGGGCCGGCCGCGAAGCCTGCGGACTGCGCAACCTGCTGGTGGTGGCGCAGGTCACTATCTCGATGGTGCTTCTGATCTGCTCCGGCCTGTTCCTGCGAAGCCTCTCTGCGGCCCGCAACATCGACTTGGGGCTCTCCCACCGCAATCTGCTGATGGTGGCGTTCGACCCGAGCCTGAACCGCTACTCTCCCGGCCAGACGCGGCGAATCCTGGACGCCGTGCTTGCCGGTGCCCGCGCCATCCCGGGCGTGGAATCGGCAACTCTCAGCAGCAGCGTTCCGCTCAATCTGGAAGGCACGAATAACTCCGTCGTTCCGGAAGGCGGCATTGCCGGCGAGGAGAAGAATCCCATCCTCGCGGATGTCTATTCGGTTGCGCCGGACTTTTTTGAGACGCTCGGCATCCGCATGATCGATGGCAGGGATTTTCGTCCCGGCGTTTCCGCCGAGGATGTGGTTATCGTCAACCAGGCGCTTGCCGGCAAAGCATTTCCCACAGGGAATCCTGTCGGGCAGCGCCTCTCCTACCTCGGCAGGGTGGTCCGGATCGCCGGCCTGGTGGCGACCACCAAGTCTCGAACCATCGGCGAGGATCCGCGCCCGTGCATGTACTTCCCGATCGCGCGCGACCTCCGGGGCAACGATTCGCTGACCGGAATCACGCTGATCCTGCGTACGCGGGGCAACCCGGCCGGTTACGCGCCGCCGGTTCGCAAGGCGATCCGCGACATCGATCCCGCGCTTGCGGTTTTCGATGTCCGGACGATGGATACACAGCTCTCGCGGGCGTTGTTTATCCCGCGAGTGGCCGCCATTCTGTTCGGGCTCGCCGGCCTGATGGGAGTGCTGATTTCCACCGTCGGCATCTACGGAGTGGTCAGCTTCGCGGTGGCGCGGCGCAGCCAGGGAAATCGGCATCCGCATGGCATTGGGGGCCAGGCGGGTACAGGTGCTGGGAATGGTGCTGAAGCAAGGGCTGGTTCTGACGATTGCCGGTTCGGCGATCGGTCTCGGCCTGGCGCTCGCGCTCAGCCGGACAGCGGCCAGCCTGTTGTATGGCGTCAGCCCGACCGATACGCTCACCTTTATCCTGGTTCCCGTGCTGCTGTTGGCCGTCGCGCTGATCGCTTGCCTGGTACCCGCCCGGCGTGCCGCGTCGAACGATCCGATTCGCGCTTTGCGATATGAGTAGCGCCCGCCGGCGTCAATCGTAAAAGTTCTTGTTCCAGACGTGCCTTCGCAGGATTTCGAGCGCTTCCGCCGGCAGCGGGCCCTTGCTCGAAGCAACGCAGTTTCTTTCCACGTTTACCACCCGCCGCATTCCCGGAATCACGGTGGTCACCGCCGGGTGCGACAAACAGAAGCGCAGGGCGATTTCCGGGAGCGAGCCTTCCACCCCCGCCAGGTCGCGTTTCAGGGCCTCCACCCGTTCCACCACCTGGCGCTTGCGGTCGCCGCGGAAGTAGAAGGCACGGAAGTCTTCGGTGTCGAACACGCTGTCGGCGCGGACGGCGCCGGTAAGGGCCCCTTCATCGAACGGGCAGCGCGCCAGCACCGCCACGTTACGCTCGCGGCACAGCGGATAGAGCCGGCTTTCGGGCGACTGGTCGAAGATGTTGTGAATCACCTGGACGGAATCGATCAGTCCGCTCTCGACCAGCTCCAGACCGGTATCCGGCTCGTGCTCGCTCAGCGAGACGCCGGTGTAGTGAACCTTGCCGGCCTTCTTCAGATCCTCAAAGGCGCGCTTCCACTCATCGCTCGCCAGAAACTCGGGTGTCCACACGTGCAACTGCTGCAGGTCGATGCACTCGATGCCCAGGTTGCGCAGGCTCCGTTCGGTGCAATCGACGATGTAGCCGTAGGGGAAGACGTCGCGGATGGGGATGTGCGGCGCGGCCGGCCAGCGTTGGTTCTTGGGCGGCACCTTGGTGGACACGTAGACGCGGTGCGGCGCGTCGCTGACAGCCTCGCCCACCAGGCGCTCGCTGTGGCCGTCGCCGTACGCCAGCGCCGTATCAATGAAATTGACGCCCAGCTCAAACGACCGGCGCAGCGCTTTCAACGCTTCGTTATCGCTGCCGCCACGCCACTCGATGCCGCCAATGCCCCAGGCGCCGTAGCCCACTTCGCTGACTCGGATGCGGGTGTTCGTAAAAGTGCGGTACTCCATGACGTATCTATCATATTTCTTTTACGCTTCCGCGTTTGGCGACGCCGGAATCTCGCATCTCCCGCGACAAGGTGTTCGCTCCGAGGCCCGGTGATACACTTCGGGTTCTTGGGCCCGGACTCCCGGTCTCGAAGCGCATCCGCCTCCCGGAGCCACCGGCCGGTGGCTTCAGAAGTGCCGGGCCAGCTCTTTCTTTTTAGCCTTTACGAGTTTTCCCGACTCGCGTGTCTCGCTGCGGTGTCCCCTTCGGTCTTCCTTGCCGAATCTCTTTTCCTTGGCCTTGGAGCCGAACACCTGAGTGTAGCTCCCGTCCTTGAAGATGATCTGGTAGCCGCCCTTGAGAATCTGGAACGGTTTGGTGACCTGGTTCATCTGATCGAACTGCACCGATTTGGGTTTGCGAAAAATCTCAAAGTAAGACGGGTACACGAAGTCGCTCATCGCAATTCCGTTTACCGGGAAATCCAGCTCCTCCACCGGGTCCGCGCTTTCGTAGGCATACATCGTTTTGGGGTCGGGGCCGGACGTCATCATGTTGATGGCCGGGTCGACCAGCATCTCCACCAATTCGTGAGAGGCGGAGACGCTCACCAGTTGCTTGTCGTCGAGGGTCGTCTTAACGAAGACTTTGGAAATCGGCAAGCCATCCGGAGTCAGGTCGTGGTAGGCCAGCGCTCCTGGCTGGTCGGCGTCGTCCAGAAAAACCATGGCCCAGGCGCCGGACTGAAGCCCCTTGGTCTTGACCAGTTTGGCCGGGGTCCCCCACACCGGCGCCACATAAGAGCTGACATACTCCTGCATGGCGGCGACCAGAGCGCCGAAGTCCACCTCCAGCGGTACGGTTGCCTGGTTGAAGCAGGCGATTGTAGGGATGGCGCCCTGGTTAAATGCGGCGAATATGGTCTTCTTTTTCGCCATCGATCCTCCTCCCCAGATCTTACAATTACTGCACCGATCTTATCCTAAGGAACGCGAGCGATTCAATAAAAAATGAACGATAGCGCCAGGCCTTCCACTAGAGACAGGTTCCTTTCCAGCAGGCCACTCAAGAAAATAAGGCCTGAATCTCGATAATTGGCTAGAGAATCCGGGACGCTTTTCTGGGGGCTCAGCGTCCCGGAGATAACCGATCCGTTTTTTTAAGCACACCGGCCGGATCTTCCCGGTTGAGCCCCGACTGGAAAGGAGGAGCTCTGCACCGGGGCAACGAAAGCTGGGCTGTGGGCAGGCCGCCTCCTTTCCAGTCGGCGCATCCGTTTCCGGCTGAGCCGATACATCCGAAAGTGGCTTCGGAAGACCGGGGCTTCCGTTGCGGTGGAACAGACAAGTTGTCGTCAGAATCGGACCCAACGGACAAGTTGTCCTGCAGGTGTGTTCGCGCACGCTGGAAGCAATGCGTCCGACCGAAGATAATCTGTTTGTCTTCATCGTTTTAGCTTTCGTCTCCCTGTGCCGAACAATGGCACGAAGCTTGCAATGTCCAGGACGGTTCGAACTATGATTGCCAAAGGGCGACCTTACGTATTAACCCTGACGGTGCTTGGGCTCATGGCACTGACGCAGGGGCTTCTTGCCTGGGAATCGGGAAACCGGCAGATCTTCCTGTGTGTTGCGGCATTGGCGGTGGTTTCCGCCTCGCTCCGTGAGAACATACTGCTCCCCCGTCAAACGGTTTCTCTGAACCTGATGTTCATTCTGCTGGGCTTCTGCTGGCTCACTTACAGCGAAACGCTTCTAGTAGGATGTCTCTCCACACTTTTCGAAGCGGTGCGGTTGCCCCGGCAGCGGGCAAGTTGGAGTGGAATCCTATTTGACACGGCCGTTACCGCCCTGGGGATTCGGGCCAGTTTTGACGCTTATCGCTCATTCAGCCCTCAGGGAAGTCCCTTCGGGCAGGCTGCCGCCCTGGCCGGCGCGGCGGTGGTGCTGGCGTTGATCCTGTCATTCCCATCCGCGGCGGCCGCGACGCTTTTGAGCGGCAGGCGGCTGTCGAAGGCATGGCGGAGACAGCTCATCTTTTCTTCACCCTACGTGCTGGGTGGTTGGGCGGCGGTTACCTTGGTTACCGCCATGAACAACTCGGCTCTTTGGCTGTCCGGGAGCCTGATTCTTCTCTTCGTGGGAGTGACCTACATCATCAAGTCGCACCTCGAAGGTAAGCGGCGCCGCGCTCTGGACGGAGCGTCCGGCGGTCACCTGGCAACGCCTGCGTTGGACGCTCTGGCGGCGGCTATGGCGGCGCACAACGAAGCGGACTGGCGGCAGTATTACCGCACCCGCTTCTACTGCGACAAACTGGCCGAGTTGGCCAACCTCCCGGAGGGCTCGTGCGTAGCTCTCCGCACCGCCTCGGCGCTGTGCGAGTGGGGCAAGCTGGCGCTTCCCGATCACATCCTGCGAAAGACCGGGAAACTGGGCAAAGCGGAGTTGGAGCGATTACGCATCCATCCCGTGGTGGCGGCCGAAATCGGGCGCAATGCCGGCTTTGACGCGGCGGCTACGTTCTTTGTGCGTCACCACTGTGAGCACTGGGACGGTACCGGATGGCCGTCGGGTTTGTGCGGCAACGACATCCCTTTGGGCGCTCGCGTGCTTGGCTTGGCCGAGGCGATGGGCGCGTTGTGCGCCGGGCGCCCGCCTCATCCCGGCCTGTCAATCGCGGAGGCGGTGGCGGTAGTTGACGCCCAGAAGGGAAAGACCTTCGATCCGGCCCTGGTGGAGATGCTGCACGAGAATTATCGCGAGTGGGAGCAGGAACTGGCGGCGCGCTGGCCCCGCGGAAACCACTTGACGCACGAAGACTCCGGACCTCCGGCGACGGGTGATGCGGAATTGATCCGGCGGAATCCATCAGCGCTTTTGAACGGCGACATCGCCAACCTGATCGGGGCCACCCGGCGCGAAGATCAGACGCTCGCGAATTTGGTGGAGCTGATGGGCGGAACGCTGAGTGTTGGGGAACTATTCAAGTCGTTTGCAACCGGCATAGTCGATGTGGTCCCCCACGACGCCGCGGCTCTGTTTCTGCTGAAGGACGACGCGCTTTCGACGGTGGAAGTTGCCGGAGAGCTGGGCGCGGCATTACGCTCGATGCAGGTACCCTCCGGTTCGGGCCTGCTGGGGCGGGTGGTGGCGGACCGCAACCCGGCGATGAATCAACATCCGGGCCCCGATTCCCGTTGCTCCGTGAATCCGGTTCTGTTCGAGAAGCTGGGAGCGTGCCTGGCCGTTCCACTGGACGGGACGTTGAGCGTTTTGGGGGTGGTGGCGCTTTATCGCCATCAGGAAAACAGCTTCCGCCCAGACGATCTTCGAATCTTGTTATCGCTTTCTTCCCGGCTGGGCACGGCGCTGGAGAGCGCCGTCGAATTCGATTCTGCCCGCAACTCCGCGGCCACGGATTCGCTTACCGGCCTGGCTAACTCCGGCGCCATGCACCTCCGGCTGCAAAGTGAGTTTGCGCGCTCCGCCCGCAGTGATACGCCGATGGCCCTGCTAGTGTGCGACCTGGACAACTTTAAACAGTTCAACGACCGCTACGGCCATCTGGAGGGCAACAACCTGCTGCGCGCCGTCGCGCGCCGATTCCGCGAACATTGCCGCGGATACGACTTTGTCGCCCGTATGGGTGGAGACGAATTCGTAATGCTGTTCACCGGAATCTCCGTATCGGCGGTGAAGGCTCGTATGGATCGCTTGTCCGAGGTTGTCCTTGAAGCCAGCCGCGAAATCTGTGGCCAGGAGGCGGTCTCGCTAAGCGTCGGGGACGCCTACTTCCCGGCCGACGGCAACACGCCGCAGGCCCTTCTCGAAGTGGCCGACCAGCGTATGTACCAGGCCAAGCGCCTCTTCAAAGTCGTGTCGCAGGGCAAGGCGAATCCGACCGCCCACGATTGGCTGCGGGAAAAAATCTTCCAGTGATGAATGGCAAATATTCCGTGAAAAGAGTTTCCACTTCCCGATTCTCAGGGGTAGACCGTGACAATCACGCGCTGGTAGCGGGTTAGGGGCGGCTTGCCCTGGTCGGTGACGGCAAGAATGATGTGCATGGTCTCGGGTTTGGCCACTTTGGGCGCCAGGAACCAGGCGTTGCTCTTGCCCCCGTCCTCGATCTCGAGCGGGGCGCCCGTTCGGCCGCTGGATAGAATCAGCGTGCTCGGTTCGCCGTAGTAGATCCACTGGTAAGACAGCGGGTTGCCGTCCGGATCGGTGGAGCCTTCGGCGCTGAGGTTGACCCTCTGGCCGGATTTCGCGCTGAGTCGGTTGGAGTGGCCGAGTTTGGGCACCGGCGGGTGGTTGGCCTCCGCGTAGGGCTTGATGGTCCAGTCCATGCGCGCGGCGAAATCGTTCTGATAGGCCGAGCGCCAGCGCCAGATGGTGGCCTTGTTGCTGGTGTGCCAGTTGCCGTCCACACCAAGCACTTCATCCTCCGCATCGCTCCAGAACGGCCGGGTTTCCGGCTCCAGAAACCACTTGCGGGTGCGCGGCGTGTAAAACTCGTAGCGACCGCCCCAACTGCCCCAGTCGGGGTGTTCGGGATTCCCCAGTCCGTTGTTGATTAGATAGAGGAAACTTGGGGTGTCGCCTTCCATCAGGAATTTGGCGGCGGGATACTGCGCCCCCAACGGGCCCTTGCTCCGGATATTCCGTTCCAGCCAGGGGTTGTCTACGATGCTGAAGTCGGCGCCGGTGAAGCGGCCGTGGAAATGGTCGCCGCTGATGCCGCTCCAGGTGGCGTAATGATAGGCGCCACCGTCGTGAAAGCCGGGGCTGGCGATGTAGAACAGTTTCGGGAATGCTTTTCGAATCCACGGGCCGCTGTCATCCTGGTCTGAAATGGTGTAGACGCGAAGCTTGGAAACGAACTTGTCCAGCTCGTCGGGCGAGCGCGTCGCGCGCACTTTCCAGAGCGCCTGGGCGAGGCAGTTGGGTCCGCCCCACACGAGCACCCAGACCGGGCGGGGATCGTCGCGGTCCACCACTTGGATGATCCGGTCCGAACCGGGTGAGTCTTTTCCGTCTCCCACGGCCTCCATGCCGTAGGCCGGACGGCCCTCCCGAATGACGGAGAGCAGATAATCGGCCTCCGGATAGCCTGGTTCATTTTTGACCAGATTGTCCCGGACCTTTGCGTAAGCGCCGACGATCTCCCGAATGCGCCCGGGCGCCACCTTGTCCTGCTGATGGATGGACGTGGTGGCGACCAGCGCTTCAACGTCCCACTGATTGGCATAGGTCAGAAACCGGACCATCGATTCGGCGTCGTCGGGCTCATTCTCGATATCGGTGAGCACTACCACGCGCGGCTTCGTCTGTGCCGTCAGGCTTATGCAACCGGCAAGCGCGGCGGCAACCATCAGGATGGGGGCAAGGCGGTGTTTCATGGGTTCCTTTCCGATTGTTGGGAAGCCGGCGCCGGCAGCGCGAACTCCACGACGCCGAAGATATCAGTCGCACCTTGACCCCGCGCCGGCGACACGAATCCCGTCATCAGCAGCAACAACAATATTCGCGGCACCCGGCGCATCGCGGTCCGTCGAGCGTCCTTGACAGGTGTTTGGTGCAATGCTAGCATTCTAATTCAATTAGGCATAAAAATGCAGCCGCCGGACTCGCTTCAGATCGAACCTGGAACCGAAATCGCAGCCGCCGTGCGATTCGCGCGGACCGTCCGCCGGACCAGTCTGAAAATGGTACATGCCGCACGCCTGGGACACCCGGGAGGCGATCTTTCCGCCGCCGACATTCTGGCCGCATTGTTCACCTGCGTGCTGCGGGTCGATCCGCGCCACCCCTCCAGGTCCGATCGCGACCGCTTCATTTTGAGCAAAGGCCACTGTTCCGCCGCTCTCTACGCCACTCTGGCGGAAGCCGGGTTCTTCCCGCGAGAGCGGCTGGCGGAGTACATGTTACCGCTCTCCATGCTAAATGGTCATCCGGACCGCAACAAGGTTCCGGGCGTGGAGGCCAACACCGGCCCGCTCGGGCACGGATTGCCGATCGGCGTCGGCGCGGCCAAGGCGGCGAAGATCACCGGCGCGGCGTGGAGAACCTTCGTGCTGACCGGCGACGGTGAATTGCAGGAGGGCAGCAACTGGGAAGCCGCCATGGCCGCTTCACAATTCCGGCTGGATAACCTCACCGTCATCGTGGATCGAAACCGGCTGCAGCAGGGCGACGGGACGGAAAGCACGATCGGTCTCGAACCGCTGGCCGAGCGCTGGCGATCGTTCGGATGGGCAGTGGTGGAAATCGATGGCCACGACATGAGCGCGCTGGTGGAAACCCTGCGCGGAGTTCCCTTCCACCCCGGACGGCCCAGTTGCATCCTTGCTCACACGCACAAGGGCCACGGGGTCTCGTTCATCGAGGACCGGGTGGAATGGCATCATCGCGTCCCCACCGATCGGGAGCTGGCCGCGGCGCTGGTGGAACTGGGCGGTGCAGACGGTGAATGACCTGTACGACTGCCGGAAGGCCTTCTCGGAAACGCTGGTGGCGCTGGCTGCCGCCGACCCGCGCATCGTCGCCGTGGCTAACGATTCGATCGGCTCCTCCAACCTGAAAGAGTTCACCAGGCGCTTTCCCGAGAGAATGGTCAACGTCGGCATTGCCGAACAGAACATGGTTGGAGTCGGCGCGGGTCTGGCCAACGGGGGATTGATTCCCTTCGTCTGCGGGGCGTCCTGCTTTCTGACCGGCCGCGCGCTCGAACAGATCAAGGTCGACCTGGGCTACAGCCGTTACAACGTGAAGCTCTGCGGGATGTCGAGCGGCGTGGCGTACGGAGAACTTGGGCCGACCCACCATTCCATCGAAGATCTGGCGTGGACCCGCGCCATCGCGAACATGACCGTCATCGTTCCGGCCGATCCGGTGGAAACAGCAGCGGCGGTTCGCGCGGCCGCCGCCTGCGACGGCCCCATCTTTCTGCGGCTGAGCCGCATGCCGGTTCCGGTGCTGCATCCCGAAGGCTTCGAATTCGAGATCGGCCGCGCCGGCCGGTTGCGCGACGGTTCGGAGATCACCCTCATCGCTAACGGCACGATGGTGTGCCGCGCCCTGGAGGCGGCCTCGCTACTCGAAGCCGATGGCTTCCAGGCAGCCGTCGTGAACATGTCGAGCGTCCGTCCGCTCGACCGGAAGGCGATTGTCGAAGCGGCCGCCGCCGGGCCCATCCTCACGATCGAAGAACACACGGTGGTGGGCGGATTGGGCGGCGCGGTCGCGGAAGTGGTTGTCACCGAGCACCCGGTTCGAATGCGCATGCTTGGCATTCCCGGCGAGTTCGCACCTACGGGCTCCGCCGCGTTCCTGTTCGAGCATTTCGGGCTCACTCCGGAGCGCATCCGCCAGGCGGCGGTGGAGTTGATCGAGGAGAGTGTTGATGGAACACGCAAAGCTCATCCTGTCCATTGACCAGGGAACGACGAATACCAAGGTTGTTCTGGTTGACCACGCCGGTGCGATCCGGGCGAGGGCGTCCCGCCCGCTCTCAATCGCCTTTCCCCAGCCGGGATGGGTGGAGCAGGATGCCCGCGCGCTCTGGAGGTCGGTCACCGAAGCGGTTGACGACTGCATGGCGCAGGCGGGCCAGGCGGAGATTGTCGCGGTGGGCGTCTCCAACCAGCGGGAATCGGTTGTGGTGTGGGATCGCCGCACCGGCGAACCCGCGGGGCCGTGCGTCGTATGGCAGTGCCGGCGAACCTCTCCATTCTGTGAAGAGCTGCGGCGGCGTGGACTGGACCGCCTTATCCGGGAACGTTCGGGCCTGCCGGTGGACCCGCTATTTTCCGGCTCGAAGGCCGCCTGGCTTCTGGAGAATATCCCTGACGGCGTGGCGCGTGCTGCCGCGGGCGAGTTATGCGTGGGCACGGTAGATAGCTGGCTGTTGTGGAACCTGACCCAAGGCGCGGTGCATGCCACCGATGCGAGCAACGCTTCCCGAACCCAACTGCTGAACTTGAGACGGTGCGAATGGGACGACGAGCTGCTGAGCACCTTCGCCATCCCACGGGCTTGCCTGCCGGAAGTGCGCGCATCGAGCGGCATCTTCGGATACACGGCGGGCAGTGGAAGCCTGCCCGCGGGAATCCCGGTGGCCAGCCTCATCGGAGATTCCCACGCGGCCCTGTTCGGACACGCGGCCTTCACGCCGGGGGCGGTGAAAGCCACATACGGAACCGGTTCGTCGTTGATGATCCCGTTGGATGGGCCGACCGATTCCGCGCACGGTCTGTCGATCACGATTGCCTGGGCGGAATCGGGCGGGGTGCGGTACGCACTGGAAGGAAACATCACGAATACGGGCGGCGCGGTTCAATGGCTGGCCGATTTTCTGTCGCTGCCCGGCGGAGCGGCGGAAGCAGCTTCCCTGGCGGCGA
Organism: Bryobacterales bacterium; assembly: GCA_963810595.1. Lineage (GTDB taxonomy): Bacteria > Acidobacteriota > Terriglobia > Bryobacterales > Bryobacteraceae > CAWEOG01. The sequence goes on from CAWEOG010000012.1 coordinate 174,473, forward strand.
GCGTGTCCGATGCCGGCGGGGTCTATGTGGTCCCGGCCTTTGCGGGATTGGGCGCTCCCCACTGGGACGCCGGTGCGCGCGGCGTGGTCTGCGGCCTCACTCGCGGCACCACCGCCGCTCACGTGGCGAGGGCGACTTTGGATTCGATCGCCTACCAGGTTCGCGACGTCTTCGAGGTCATCCGTCAGGATGCGGCGCTCTCCGCCGTGTCCTTGTTTGCCGACGGCGGCGCCAGCAATAACGATCGGCTGATGCAGTTCCAGGCCGATGTTCTGGCGTGTCCGGTAATTCGCAGCTCCTCGACCGATCTTTCCGCCATCGGTGCGGCCTGGCTGGCGGGCCTCGCGACCGGCTATTGGAATTCGCTGGAGGAACTCGATGCACTGCCCCGCCAGACGCAGCGCTTCGAGCCACGGATGGCGGCATCGCGCCGCGCGGAGCTGATCCGCGGGTGGCACGACGCCATACAGAGAACGGTGTCTTCCGGGCGCTTGCCGGGATAACGCGATGGCCCGAATCGACGAATTGCGGTTGATGGCCAAAGTCGCGCGCATGTACTACACCCAGGGACTGCGCCAAACCGAGATTTGCGCGCGGCTCAATATTCATCAATCCACCGTCTCGCGTTTATTGAAGCGGGCCGAGCGGGAAGGCATCGTCCGCACCACCGTAAGCCTGCCGCCCGGCACCCACACGGAGATCGAGGACGCACTGCAGTCGAGATACGGGCTATACGAGGCCGTCGTGGTGGACTGCATGGGTGACGAAGAGCAGATCGCGCGGGACCTGGGCGCCGCCGCCGCCTTCTATCTCGAAACCACGTTGAAGCCCAGCGACGTCGTTGGAATTTCCGCCTGGAGCGCCGCCCTGTTGGCGATGGTAAACGCGATGTGCCCTAGCCAGCGGTTCAAAAACACGCGGGTGATCCAGATTCTGGGCGGAGTGGGCAGCCCGAACGCCGAGGTGCACGCGACGCAGGTGACTCGGCGGCTGGCCGACCTCATTGGGGGCGAAGCGACGCTGCTGCCCGCGCCGGGGATTGTCGGATCCAAAAGCGCCCGCGACGTGCTGATGAAGGACCGCTTTGTCCGCGAGGCGCTGGACCTGTTCCCCAAAGTCACGCTGGCGCTGGTGGGGATCGGCGCGACCGAACCGTCTCGCGCTCTGGCGTCCAGCGGCAACGTATTTTCCCCGCAAGAAATCAAGCTGCTGGCCGGCAAAGGAGCGGTGGGCGACATCTGCCTGCGATTCTTCGATGCGGCCGGCCGGGAGGTGGTTACCGAACTCAACCACCGGGTCATCAGCATGGAGGTGGCTCAACTGCGCGCCGTGCGGCGGGTGGTGGGAGTCGCGGGTGGGCGAAGGAAGATTGGCGCCATTCGCGGCGCGCTCGCCGGCAAGCTGGTGAAAGTGCTCATCACCGATCTCACCACCGCGGAGCAACTGCTCGCGGAAAACACGAAGAAGGTGGTCGGGGCCCGATGATGCGGTGGTTCCACGTTCCGGCGATCTTGCTGCTTTCCCTCACGCTCGCGTCGTGCGTGCCCTGGACGGTGGTGCCCATCGACAGCAAGAAGGAAGCGTCCGGCGGGCCTTCAACGTTAGGCCCCCAGGCTTACGTGGATTCCATTTGGACGGCGAAACTGGTGCCTGCGGTGCTGGCTGCCGCGGTGGACGCGCGGACCTTGTTGGATGCGCTGGCGGCGTCGCCGGAGAAGGCGTTTGCCCGGTACGGCCACCAGGAGGCCGGCGGCCCCGTTTACTTCATCGTCCAGGGACGGGGCGTTGTTGTAAGCGTCGATACCAGCTCGCGCAACGGTCTGGCCCTGGTGGATGTGGCCCCCTTCGACCGGCGGCCTGACCTGTCGATCCAGATCGGACCGGTGATCCAGGGCACGTCGTTGCGGGATGCCACCGGGGTGGTGCAGTTTTCGGATTTTGTGAACCAGCTCCAGTTCGCCGACGTCGGCAACGAGCTGAACGATCGGGTGCTGAAGACGGTTCTCGCTCACGTCGATAAGGCCGCGCTGCGGGGACGCGTGGTTACATTTGCCGGCACGCTGGCAGCGGAGAGCAAGGCGCAGCCTCCCCTTGGTGAGATGGTGCCGGTGAAATTCGTGGTGGAGGAAGGCCGGTGATGCCAGTGGTGCTGGAGGCGCGCGACGTATCGAATGCAGTACCCCGGAACGCTGGCGCTCGACAACGTGAGTTTCCGCTTGTCGAGCGGCAGGGTGAGTGCGTTGATCGGCGAGAACGGCGCGGGCAAATCGACCCTGGTGAAAATTCTCGCCGGCATCGAGCAGCCCACGCGGGGACGGCTTTTGCGGGATGGGGTGGAGGTCTCGATACCTTCCGTGCGGGATGCCGACGCGCTTGGAATCGGCATTATCCACCAGGAGTTGAACCTGTGCCCGAATCTCAGCGTCGCCGAAAACATCTTCCTGGCGCGCGAGTTGACCGCGCGCGGGCTGCTCGACAAGCGCCGGCAGGAGGATCGGGCCCGCGAGCTGCTGGCCCGGCTCGAGCAGCCGATCGAGCCCGCGGCGCTGGTGGGAGAACTGCCGCTGGGGCAACAACAGATCGTCGAGATCGCGAAAGCTCTCGCGCGCGATGTCCGCATTTTGATGATGGATGAGCCCACTTCGGCGCTGAGCGCCGCCGAAATCGCCGTTCTTTTCCGCATCATCCGCGATCTGGCTGCGCGGGGCGTCGCCATCGCTTACATCTCACACCGCCTGGAAGAGCTGCTGCAGATCGCGGATTACGTATCGGTTCTGCGCGACGGGCGGATGGTGGCCGAGGCCGCCGCTGGTGAGGTGGATACGCGCTGGATCGTCGAACAGATGACTGGCCGGCCCGCCGGCGCGGACGAGTCGGCGGGGGTTGCCCATCGCGGGCCTGAACTTCTTCGTGCCGAGGGTCTTTCCCTGACGAATGAGAGCGGAAGGCCAGTGCTCGGCGGCGTCTCGCTGAGCCTGTGCGCGGGCGAGGTGGTCGGCATTTACGGCCTGATGGGAGCGGGCCGCACCGAATTGCTGGAGTGCCTGATGGGGCTGCACCGCGAGTGCGCCGGCAGCATTTTCCTGGATTCCAAACGGCTCGACCGGATGCACACCTCCGGGCGCATCGCGTCCGGCCTGGCGATGGTGCCGGAAGATCGGCAGGCTTCCGGACTGGTGCAGAGCTTTTCCGTCCTGGCGAATCTGACCTTATCCAGCCTCGGCCGGTTCGCGCGCGGGCCCTGGCTTTCGCCGGCCGCCGAGCGCGCCGCGGCCGCAGAGGTGGCAGCCGACCTGCGCATCAAAGCTCCCGGACTGGCCACCGGCATCGGATCGCTGAGCGGCGGCAACCAACAGAAGGTGGTGATTGCCAGGTGTCTGCTCACCCGGCCTCGCGTCCTGTTGCTGGACGAGCCGACGCGTGGGGTGGACGTCGGCGCCAAGCGCGAGATCCACTCGATCGTCGGGCGGCTGGCAGCCTCCGGCATGGGTGTCATTCTGGTTTCATCCGAGTTGGAAGAAGTGCGCGCGGTGGCCCATCGCATCGTGGTCCTGTCGCGGGGCGCGATCACCGCGGAGTTCGATGCGGCTGAAGCGACCGACGACGCTCTGGCCAGGGCGGCGTCTGCCGGTCCGGTCCAAACAGGAGCAGCTTTATGAGCCAGGCGCAAACCGATCGGAAGGGGCGGTGGCGAGCGGCGGATGCCTCGCGGCATTCCTGTTTCGCCTGCGCGCGTTGATTGTCCTGTTTGCGCTGGTGGGTGTGTTTGCCTGGATCGCGCCGGCGTTCCTCACCACGGGCAATCTCACCATCCTGGTGAAGCACGTGGCCATCAACGCCATCCTGGCAGTGGGAATGACGTTCGTGATCCTCAGCGGCGGCATCGACCTTTCGGTGGGCTCGGTTGTGGGGCTCGCCGGCATTGTCGCGGGCGGACTTATCCATACAGGGCTGGTGTTGCCCGCCGCCGGCGTGGTGGTGTACTTCCATACCTGGCTGGTTGTCGTGCTGGGGCTGCTGGCCGGGGTCCTGGTTGGTGCGATTAATGGCGTCCTGGTTGCGCAGTTTCGGGTGGCGCCCTTCATTGCCACCCTCGGCACGCTGTACGTTGCACGGGGTGCGGCCCTGCTGATTTCGAATGGAGCCACGTTTCCGAATCTCGGCGGCAAGCCCGAGTTGGGAAATACCGGATTCCTGTGGCTCGGGTCGGGCACGTTTCTCGGACTGCCGGTGCCCATCTGGCTGATGCTGGGGTTTTTCGCCGCGGGCGCTTTGCTCGCGGAACGGACGCCCTTCGGGCGGCGGGTCTACGCCGTGGGCGGCAACGAGCGCGCGGCCGAACTCTCCGGCGTGCGGGTGAAGAGAATCCAGTTCGCCGTGTACGTGATTTCCGGCGTATGCGCTGCTATGGTAGGGCTGATCATCGCCGCGCAGTTGGCGGCGGCGCACCCCGCCACCGGAGAAACTTTCGAGTTGAACGCAATCGCCGCCGTCGTGTTGGGCGGCACTTCGCTGATGGGCGGCCGGGGCAGCATCGGCGGCACCATCATCGGAGCGTTTGTGATCGGCGTGCTGGCGGACGGGTTGATCCTGATGGGCGTGTCGGAGTTCTGGCAGATCGTCATCAAGGGTCTTGTGATCGTGCTGGCGGTGATTCTCGACCAGATGCAGCAGCAGTACACGCGGCGCGCTGCCGCCGCCTTGAGGGTTTGAAGGAAAGTGAAGCTGAGATGAATTGTCGAAATGCAGTAGCGCTCGTGGTGGTGGTTGCGGCGGTCCTGCTCGCCGCCTGCGGTTCCGAAAGCCGGCCGGTTTCGGGCAAGAAGCTGATCGCCATCATCACGCCCTCCCACGACAATCCGTTTTTCAAGGCGGAGGCCGACACCGCCGCGGCACGGGCGCGGGAACTCGGCTATGAAACTTCGGTGAACTCGCACGACGACGACGCCCACCTGCAGGACCAGTTGATCGACGTGGCGATCGCCAGCGGGGCCGCCGCCATCATCCTGGATAACGCCGGCGCGGACGCCTCGATCGCCGCGGTGCGTAAAGCCAAGGCGGCCGGCATCCCCAGCTTCCTGATCGACCGCGAGATCAACGCCAACGGCATTGCGGTGTCGCAGATCGTCTCGAACAACTACCAGGGCGCCACCATCGGGGCTCAGGAATTCGTGAGATTGCTGGGAGAAAAGGGCAACTACATCGAGCTGGTGGGCCGCGAGTCCGATACCAACGCGGCCATCCGCACGCGCGGCTATCACGACGTGCTGGACAAATACGACTCGCTCAAACTGGTGGGCCGGCAGAGCGCGAACTGGAGCCAGACCGAAGCGTATCAGAAAGTCGAAACCATGATTCAGGGCAATCGCAACATCCAGGGAGTCATCGCGGGCAACGACACGATGGCGGTCGGCGCGGTCGCGGCGCTTAAGAATGCAGGCATGGAAAAGGTGATCGTAGTGGGGTTTGACGGCAGTCCGGATGCGATCGACTCCATCAAGCGTGGTGGAATGAAGGCCACGGTACTGCAACCGGCGGCGACCATTGCACGGCTCGCCGTGGATCAGGCGCACAAGTACCTGACCACCGGCTCCACGGGCGCGCCGGAAAAGCAATCCATCGACTGCGAGCTGGTGACGCCGGCCAACGCGGACCAGTACGGTTTGTTTGCGAAGAAGGAGCCGGGAAGGTGAAATCGAAATGAACAAAACGACCCTCGGAGTGATTGTCGGCAACCGCGACTTCTTCCCCGATGTGCTCGTCGGGGAAGCGCGTCGCGACGTGTTGAAGCTGTTCGGCGAAGTGGGAATCGAGGCTGTTCTGCTGGACGAGAACGCGACCAAACTCGGCGCGGTCGAAACCTGGGAGCACGCCAAACGCTGCGCCGACCTGTTCCGCGCGAACCGGGAGAAGATCCAGGGCGTGCTCATCTGCCTGCCGAACTTCGGCGACGAAAAGGGCGTGGCGGACACGCTGAAGCTGGCCGGGTTGCACGTTCCGGTTCTGGTGCAGGCATACCCGGACGATCTGGACCAGCTCTCGGTGGAGCGGCGCCGCGACGCGTTCTGCGGCAAGATTTCGGTGTGCAACAACCTGCGGCAGTATGGAATCCCTTACAGCCTCACGCGGGATCACACCGTTCAGCCCGCTATCCGATGAGTTCCGGCAGCGACCTGGACGATTTCATCGCCCAGTGCCGCGTGGTGGGCGGGCTGCGGCGCGCGCGGATCGGCGCCGTGGGAGCGCGGCCCAACGCGTTCAACACCACCCGCTACAGCGAGAAGATCTTGCAGTCGGCGGGCATCAGCGTGAGCACCATGGACCTTTCCGACCTGTTCGGGAAGGCGGACCGGATCGCGGACGACGATGCGCGGGTGCAGGCCAAGACTCGCCGAGATCGGCGGTTACGCTTCGGCGGCGCAGGTGCCGGGCTCCTCGCTGACCCGCATGGCCAAGCTGGCGGTGGTGTTGCTGGAATGGATGGACCAAAACGATCTCGACGCTTCGGCCATCCAGTGCTGGAGCTCGATGCAGCAGAATTTCGGCGTCAACGTCTGCACCGTGATGAGCATGATGAGCGAGCGGCTCATGCCCAGCGCGTGCGAGGTGGATATCGCCGGCGTGGTTGCCATGTACGCGCTGCAACTGGCCTCCGGGCGTCCCAGCGCGCTGGTGGACTGGAACAACAACTACGGCGGCGACCGCAACAAGTGCGTGTTCTTCCACTGCGGCAACTGGGCCAAGAGCTTCCTGCCGGATATCGAGATCGGCACCGCGCCGATCCTCGGCACCACTCTCGGCGAAGAGAACACCTACGGCGCCCTCGACGGCCGGACGCCCGCCGGCCCGGTGACCTTCGCGCGCATCAGCACCGACGACGTAAACGGATGTATCCGCGCCTATGTCGGCGAAGGCCGCTTCACCGACGATCCACTGGAAACCTTCGGCAGCCGCGCCGTGGTGGAGGTGCCGGAGCTTCAGAAGCTGATGCGCTACATCTGCCGGAACGGATTCGAGCACCACGCCGCCATGAACGCGTCGCACTGCGGCCGGGTGCTGGCGGAGGCAATGGAAAACTACTTTGGCTGGAGCGTGTACGGGCACGAGTTACAGCACGATTAACCGCAAGAAATGCCCGCTTGGCATGAAACAAGATACATCGGCTCGGTTGAGTAAGCCTGGAGCAGGAATCCACGACGCGTGGGCGGTGGCTCGTCTTTACGCGATCATGGGTGCATAATTCAGGGAATAAGGATTCATTGAAGCCATGACCACTTACCGAAATCGCAAGGCAATGCAACTGGAGAACGACACGGTTCAGGTGACCGTGCTCGCAGAGGGCGGACACATTGCAGAGTTGCTGCACAAACCTTCCGGTGTGAACCCGCTGTGGACGCCCTCGTGGCCGTCCATCGAGCCCTCGGCCTACGACCCGGCGAAACATACCGAATACGGGATGAATGCCGAAAGCAGGTTGCTCGCGGGAATCATGGGCCACAACCTGTGCCTGGACATCTTCGGCGGTCCGTCGGAAGACGAAGCCGCCGCCGGCATGACCGTGCACGGGGAAGCATCGGTGGCGCCTTACGACATCGCGGTAAGCGGCGGGGCGCTCACCGCGCGAGCCGCCTTCCCCGAATCGCAGCTTCGCTTTGCGCGGACCATCTCGTTCGCCGCCCCCGCCACGCTCCGCATCACCGAGGAGGTGGAGAACCTGACGGCCTGGGACCGCCCCGTCGGCTGGACGCAGCACGTCACCCTGGGCGCCCCGTTTGTCGAAGCCGGCGTAACCGAGTTCCGCGCTCCGGCGACAAAGTCGAAGGTGATCGAAACCGACTTTTGCGGCGGCAACGGCTATATGGAAGTCGGCGCCGAGTTCGACTGGCCCCACGTCCCACGCGAGGGCGGCGGAACCGTCGACATGCGGAGGTTCATCGACCGGCCCGTGTCGGCGGCGTTCTCGGCCCACGTGATGGATCAGGCTCGCGACAACGCCTTCTTTCTCGCCTGGTCTCCGAAATCGAAGGTCCTCATCGGGTATGTCTGGAAGCGCGCCGACTTCCCCTGGCTTGGCATCTGGGAAGAAAACCACAGCCGCACCGCGCCGCCCTGGAACTCGGTGAATCTCACCCGCGGCATGGAATTCGGTGTTTCGCCGATGCCCGAGACGCGCCGCCAGATGATCGAGCGCGGCAACCTGTTCGGCGTCCCCTGCTACCGCTGGCTGCCGGCGAAAAGAACGGTGCGCGTCGAGTATTACGCCTTCCTGACCACCGCGGAAAGCATTCCCGAGGAGCCCCCGGCGTACGCCGTGCCGAGTGGTTTCTGAGGCACGAATCTCGTGCCTGGCGTGCCGTATCGACAGTTTTTGAGTATGCTCCGGGCCGCACGCCCGTCTGCGGACGGAGAAAGTGTCCCACATCCTGGCGCGTTACGATTGCACCACGCTCGGCGTACTGGCCCACGCCGGCCTATTGGAGCTCGTTCGCCCGTACAGTTTTGGAGTGGCGGGTGTCGTCGGTCTGTTCAAGCAAGACGCTTGTTCACTCTGGTTCCCATGGATTGACAGTCTCCGTGTCAACCCCTTCGAAATCCCGCGTGTTGCGCGTAACGATTGCGAGATCGTGAGCGAGGGCAGTAGCCGCGATCAGAGAATCGACAGCGGGCAGGGGCCTCCCAGTCCGCACACCTTGCGCCATCAGTAACGCCCACCGATCGCCGACGCGACGGTCCACCAGCAGAATCCGACCGGCAAACCATGATTCCAGATCTTGCTTGAGCCACCGTTCGAGTTCGGTGCGGCGCTTGCCTACGGCAAGTAATTCAATGCCCTTCTGGATTTCTGCCAGAGTGATGACGCTTACGTGCTGCAAGGCGCGGTCTGTTGTCTCAAGCCACCGCCTGACGCCGGCGTTGGGGCCTCCGGGCCGGTTATATTCCGACAACACGTTCGTATCGATCAGGAAGCCGTTCATTCAATCTCAGCCGGGCGCGGGTGGTCGTGGGATCGCTCCAGATTGAGATTGGCCCCTGCGAAGGGCGAGTTGAGCAGCAAGTCAGAAAGGTTATCGAATCTCTTGCCAGCCGGGGCAGGTTCACCGGCGGCGTGTTCGGCGAGTACCAGCAGCCATTCCTCAACGCTCAACCCATGCGCCCGCGCTTGCGCTTTGAGCGCCGCTTCTTTTTCAGGCGGCAGGTTGATTGTTACGGTCACGTTCCGTGACTCCTTCCTCTTTCCACACTACTGGATATAGGGCCGTTTGTCATCGGAAAGCCGCTTCCCCTCGCCTGTCGTCCGCAAAGGGCGTGTACGCCGTGATGGGGAAAGAGAGAATCACGCTCTCTCCCGCCGGGATGGGCAACAATGGATGGTTGGCCGTTCGCCATGGCATCCGCGCGTCCATCCCGTTCGAAGACTCCCCGGCCGACCGGTGCTCCGGGCTCGGTGGCGATTGTCGCGGAGAAGCCTTCCGTGGCCCGGGATATCGCCCGGGTGGTGGGGGCGTCGAAAGGCGGGCGACGGTTATCTCGCTGGTGACGGCTACATCGTCACTTGGGCCATCGGCCACCTGGTGGCTCTGGCGCAGCCCCATGAGATCCGCCCCGAATGGCGGTCCTGGCGGCGCGACCTGCTGCCGATGCTGCCGCCGAAGTGGCCACTGGTTGTCTACGAACAGACCAAAGACCAGTTCGAGTTGGTGCGGCAAGATTCTGACTTCTCCCAAAGTGGATCGGCGTCGTCTGCGCGACTGACGCGGGGCGGGAAGGCGAACTGATTTTCCGCTACATCTACGAAGCGGCCGGCTGCGACAAGCCGGTGAGCCGGCTGTGGATTTCCTCTTTGACTCCGGATGCCATCCGCAAGGGCCTGGACACGCTGCGCGACGGCCACGACTACGATCATCTCGCCGACGCCGCCCGGGGCCGCAGCCGCGCCGACTGGCTGGTGGGCATGAACCTCTCGCGCGCCTACACGCTGGCGATGGGGGACGAACTCTCCGTGGGACGCGTCCAGACGCCGACGCTCGCCATGGTGGTGGAGCGCGAATTGGCGATCCGCGCGTTTGTGCCGGAGGACTACTGTCGAAGTGGTGGCGACGTTCACTCCGGCCGAGGTGGCGGATCGAACGCCGGAATCCCGGGAGGCTCTCTCCTACCAGGGAACGTGGTTCCGCCCTCAAGACGAAGCCGGTTCACGAAAGACGCCGTCTAACGGTGGGAGCTCCGCCAAGGACACCCTGCAAATGGCGAAACGGCTCCCTCCCGATGGGGAGGAAGTGAATGCCATCGTCGAGCGGCGCGAAGAGGGCGCGCGCGGATCGAGTCGATCCGGGCGGAAAGCAGCGGATGGCGCCGCCTCTGCTGTACGACCTGACCGAGCTGCAGCGTCATGCGAACCGGCTTTACGGCTTCAGCGCGCAGAAGACCCTGGAACTGGCGCAGGCGCTCTATGAGCGCCACAAGCTGATCAGCTACCCACGCACGGACAGCCGCCACCTTTCCGCCGACGTCGCGAAAACGCTTCCGCGCATTGTCGCGGCCATCCGGGGTGGATATGAAGGACTGGTTGCCGCCGGGACCGGCGAGCGGCCGCTCGGGCGGCGCTTCGTCGATGACAGCAAGGTCAGCGATCACCACGCCATCATTCCTACGCCCACCTCGCCCGAACGTTGCTCTCTTTCACCCGACGAGCGCCGCATCTACGATTTGATCTGCCGCCGCCTGTTGAGCGCCTGGCACGACGACCACATCTGGTCGGTGACGACGGTGATCACCGCCATCGCGAATGAGACGCCGGGCGGCCCGGTTGTCGATCGGTATCATTCGTCCGGCACAGCCATCGAACAGGTCGGATGGAAGATGCTGGACATCGTGACAGAGAAGAAGCGCGCGAAGACGAGGCGGGAGATCCGCGCGGCGAGACGATGACAGATCAGGCGCCGCCAAGCTTGCCGTCCGGACTGCGCGAAGGACAGCGCCAGGACGTAACGGACGTCGAGGCGATTGCGCAAGAGGACCAGACCGCCTAAACGCCTCACCGAAGCAACGCTGCTCACGGCGATGGAAACAGCCGGGAAGACCCTCGACGAAAAGGAGCTTTCCGACGCGATGAAGGAAAGCGGCCTCGGCACACCTGCGACGCGAGCCGGCATCATCGAGGTGCTGCTCAAGCGCGAGTACATCGTACGCACGGGCAAGACTCTGGCCGCCACGGACAAGGGCGTACGACTGATTGAAGCGGTTCACCCTGAGGTAAAGAGTCCCATCATGACGGGGCAGTGGGAAGCGCGCCTCAAACGAATCGAGCGCGGAACCGCGCGAGCTTGCTCCCTTCCTTGAAGGCATAGAGGCCTACGTGCGTGAAGTGGTGGGGAGAGTTTTCTCGCCCGGACCAGAAGGAGACCCGGCCCCAGCGAAGGCGCGCCCACGCCAACAAGGGGTTATTGCCGAATCGTCGCCGGCTCCGCCGCCCGAGTTGCAGCATCCGAAGCCGCATGACCAGCTCGATCCGGAGCGTCGGACCACGGTGAGCCACGGACTGTGCTGCCGGCGAGCGGTGAACTTCTGGATGTTCTGCGCGGGCGGTTTGGTTTCGATTCGTTCCGCCCAAATCAGGAAGAGGCCTGCCGGGCGGCCATCGAGGGCAGGGATCTGCTGCTCGTGATGCCTACCGGTTCCGGCAAGTCACTGTGCTACCAACTGCCGGGCATCGCCCGGGGCGGGACAACTCTGGTCATCAGCCCGCTCATCGCTTTGATGGAAGACCAGGTTGCCAAACTGTGTGAGACCGGCTTCCGCGCGGAACGGGTTCATTCGGGACGCGATCGGCAGGACTCCCGGCAGGCCTGCATCGACTATCTTCACGGTCCGCTCGATTTCCTGTTCATCGCGCCCGAGCGGCTGCGCGTGCCCGGCTTTCCGGAGATGCTGGCAAAGCGTAAACCGTCGCTCATCGCTATCGACGAGGCACACTGCATTTCCCAGTGGGGCCACGATTTCCGTCCCGATTATCGAATGATCGGGCGACCTGCCCATGCTGCGGCCGGCGCCGGTGGTGGCTCTCACCGCAACCGCGACACCAATCGTACAGAACGACATTTGCGAACAGTTGGGGTTGGAGAGTCCCTCCCGGCTCATCCACGGCTTCCGCCGGGACAACATCGCGATCGAAGTGGTGGAGGTGCCGCCGAGCGAGCGTCACTCGCTGGCGCACCAGATTCTGACGGAGCCGGAACGCCGGCCCGCAATTGTCTATACGCCCACCCGCAAAGCGGCAGAGGCGCTCGCCGACGAATTGCGTTTTGACGTATCCGCGGAAGCCTACCACGCCGGGCTCGACGCCAAGACCCGCGACCACGTCCAGACCGCATTCCTCGCGGGAAGGCTGCAAGTGGTGGTCGCCACCATTGCTTTTGGCATGGGTATCGACAAAGCCGATATACGGACGGTGATTCACACCGGCTTGCCGGGCAGCCTGGAGGCCTACTATCAGGAGATTGGCCGCGCCGGCCGGGATGGTAAGGCGTCCCGTGCCATCCTGATGCATTCCTATGCCGACCGGCACACGCACGACTTCTTCCACGGGCGCGACTATCCCGACGTCTCAGTGCTCGAAGGAATCTTCAACCGGCTCACAGCCAACCCCTTGCCAAAGGAACGGTTGAGCGCGACTGTTGACGCTGGCGCCGGAGACCTTCGACAAAGCGCTCGAAAAACTGTGGATCCACGAAGGGGCGCGATATCGATCCGGAAGAGAATGTCGCCCGCGGATCGGAAAACTGGCGAAGAACCTACCCGGCGCAGGAGGAGCACAAACGGGCGCAGATCGAGTTGATGATCCGCTATAGCGAATCCAACCAGTGCCGCATGACCAGCCTTGTTTATCACTTCGGCGACTACTCGGACGCCGAGAGGCCTTGCGGCATCTGCGATTTCTGCGCGCCGGATACGTGCCAGGCACAGGGCTTCCGTGCGGCGAGCGACCGGGAACGCGAGGCGGCTGGGCGAATCCTGACAACGCTTGATAACTCCAATTACAGGCCGGCCGGCCGCCTGCACAGCGAATTGTTTGCCGACGGCCTTGAGCCGGAACGAGTTTGAGGCAGTGCTGGGCGCGCTGGCGCGAATTGGCTGGATGAGGCTCTCGGAATCCACATTCGAAAAGGATGGAAGGACGATTCCCTTCTTCAAAGCCAGCGTGACCGCGGATGGGCGGATCCTGGAGGAAGATTCCCTGGCGGGCTTGCAGATGAAGAAGGAGATTGAAAAGACCCCTAGGAAACGCGCCAAGGCGAAGAAGGAGGGCGCCGAAAAAGGTGGCGACGGCCGGCGGAAAGAAGCGGCGTCCGTCGAACGAACGGTTCCCCCAATGAGCTGGCGTTCGCCGCCGGTCCGAAGGCCGCGCCACCCGACACCGCCGAGCTGGCGCGGCAGGCGGAACTCGAGAGGACCTTGAAAGAGTGGCGGCTGGCCGAGGCGAGAAGGAAGCAATTCCCGCTTTCCGTATCCTTACAGACCGTACCCTGCAGGCGCTGGTTGAGCGCCGCCCGGCGTCCACGCAGGAGCTTCTCGCCATTCCCGGCATTGGCCTGAAGATCGTGGAGAAATACGGCGCACAGTTGTTCCGGCTTCTCCACGGCGTGAAATAGCGTGACGCTTTGCTGGACAAGCCCGCGTTGATAGTCCTGATCGAAACGTTCGCTTCGTTGACGCTCAACTTAACGACGAGTTCGAGCTTATTGTTGTCGGCCATCGCGAGTGCTGTGGGTTAATATGAAGTCATGGCAAGAGCCGCTGACAAGGCAGACGCCCGCAAGAACGGCCACAAGGCGAAGCCGGTTGTGTCAAAACTCGGCAGGGAACTTCGCCGGATCAGCGACAAAATTGCCGCATCGGGCGAAAAGCCGCTTTCCCGCCGGGAACTCGATCGCGAAGTTGCGGAACGCCGTGGCGGAAGCTACTGAGCGATCGATGGTCCGAACCTTCCTCGACGCCGGTGTCCTGATCGCAGGTGCCCGGTCGGTGGGCCACGATCGGGAACGTGCCCTGCAACTTCTCGAAGAGCCCAATCGTGTTTTCTTGACAAGCCCATTCGTCCACCTTGAAGTCGTTTTTCAGCCAGCAGCGCGCGCAACAGGCAACGGAACGCCTTAACGGACCCGATATTGATGGTCACGTCTTGCCGGCCCCGGCTGCTTTGTGATGCCACTTCGATCTGCGGCGCGTAGTGGACAGCCGCGCGGATGAGCCGCTATCGTAATCGAGAGTCTTCGAATGACAGACCCTCTCGACGCCGCTACTTTCTTTTTCGATCGCTTTGGGCCCGGGCCGGAACCCCGCGTCATCTCCGTCCCGGGGCGCGTCAACCTGATCGGCGAGCACATCGACTATCACCACTTGCCGGTCCTCCCCATGGCTATCGGGCAACACGTCGAGATTGCATTCCGGCCTCGCGGCGACCGGCGCGTCCGGGCGGTCAGCGCCGGCTCTTACGGAGCGCGGGAGTTCGATTGGACTCCCCAACTGGAGCCCGGTGCCGCCGGCGACTGGGCGAACTATCTCAAGGCCGCGGCACAGGCGGTGGGTGACCGGTGGGAGCTGCATTGCGGGGTGGACGCCGCCGTGGTTTCCAACCTGCCGCCGGGCGCCGGACTGGCTTCCTCCTCCGCGCTGTTCACGGCGTTCGCCCTGGCGCTGCTCGCCGCGAACGGCGTCAGTGCCGGCTTTGAGCAGTTGATGGAAGTGTTGCCCGAAGGAGAGTACTTTGTGGGTACGCGCGGCGGCGGCATGGACCACGCCGCGGTGCTGGCATCGCGCCCCGGTAGTGCGCTGCTGGTCAGTTTCAGCCCGCTCGAGGTCACTCACGTGCCGGTGCCCGCCGGACTGGGCGTTCCTGGTAGCGCACAGCCTCACCACGGCGGAAAAGTCGGGCGCGCTGCGCGAGGAATACAACTCACGCCGGCGCGCCGGTGCGCTGGCGCTCGAACGGCTAAAGTCTGCCGAGCTACCGGGCGGCCGTCGGCAGCCAGACCTGGGACGAGCTGCGAGAAGATGGCCGGCGAGCGATTGGAAGGGCAGCAGCGCGGAAGCTTTCTGCACGTTACCGGAGAGGCGCTGCGCGTCCGCGAGGCCGTAAATGCGCTGCGGGACGGCGATGCGGAGGCGTTCGGACAGCTGCTGGACGCTTCCCACGCGAGTCTTCGCGACCTGCTGCGGGTGAGCACGCCGGCCCTCGAGGAGCTGGTCGCGGCGGCGCGTGAGGCGGGCGCGTTGGGAGCGCGGCTGACGGGCGCCGGCTTCGGCGGCTGCGTGGTGATTCTCTGCCGGGCCGCCGGGCGCGAGCAGGTTCGAGCGGAGCTGGTGCGGCGATACTACTCCCCAAGCCCGCGAATTCGACCGCCGAAGCCACCTGCATCGCGGTCGAGCCCTCGGCGGGAGCGCTGCACAACCTGAAACATCGATAGCGTCAGTGCCACAGTTTTTGGACGACCCGGATCAGCACGGTGCCGCTCACCAGGAACACCGCCAGAAGCGCCAATCCGGCGCCAGTGCGGCCGTATAGAAAGCTTCCCACCACAAACAGCCCCGACCAGATAACCGAAACTCCCGTCACCCAGCCGAGCAAAGCCAGCGGAAAATTGTCGGTCCTGGCGTAAGCGGCGGCCTCGGCGGCCGAGACTCCCGCTTCCACGCGGATATCCCTCCAGCCGGGCCCGAGCGGGTGGACCTTCCGGTAGAACGCGATCAACGTGTCATGATCCGTCTGCGGACCCAGGTAGGCGGTTGCCAGCCAGCAAATGGTGGTGAACAGTACGGTGAGTGCCAGTTCCCGTTCGGTGCCCAGGACGATGCCGCCCTTGTGCAGAAACAGAAACGCGATGGAGATGCCGAACGAACTGATCATGGCGGCAATTTCGCACCACGCCGTCACCCGCCACCAGAACCAGCGCAGCAGGTAAAGCAGTCCCGGTGCCCGCGCCCACTTGCAGGATGATGTTGAAGGTGTCCTGCGCGGTGTCCAGCAGAAACACCAGCGCCGAGCGAGAGACGAACAGCCCGACCGTGGCCACCCGGCCCGCCAGCACATAGTGCTTTTCGGTGCCGTCCGCGCTTGAGGAACCGCCGGTAGAAGTCGTGCACCAGGTACGAGGCGCCCCAGTTCAGATGCGTGAGAATCGTCGAAGAGTTGGCCGCGATCAGGCCGCCGAGCATCAGTCCCATCCAGCCGACCGGCAGAAACTTCAGCATCGCGGGATAGGCGATGTCGTGGCCCACCAGCGCAGGGATCGAGTTGCGGGAACGCCTTCTGGATGTCGGAAAGCTGCGGGTACACGATCAGCGAGGCCAGGCCCACCAGAATCCACGGCCATGGCCGCAGAACGTAGTGCGCGATGTTGAAAAACAGGGTGCCGCCGAGCGCGTCCTTCTCCGTCTTTGAGGCCAGCATCCGCTGCGCGATGTAACTGCCGCCGCCGGGCTCCGCGCCCGGGTACCACACCGCCCACCACTGCACCGCCAGCGGCATGACGAAGACGGCCACCGCCAGGTCCCAGTTGTTGGTGAAGTCCGGCAGCATGTTGAGGTAGTTCAACCCGCCGGGGCCGCTCACGTGCGAGAGCTTCGTCGACCAGCCCGCTCAGGCCGCCGACCTGCGGCAGCGTCGACCGCGAAATACGCCGCGGCGATCACCGCCGACATCATGATGCCGAACTGGATCATGTCGATGACCAGCACGCCCCACAAGCCCGGAGTGGCCGCGAACACCACGTTCAGCAGTCCCACGGCCAGCAGCGTCTGCCAGCGCTCGAAGCCGAACAGCACGCCGGCGATCTTGCAGGCGGCCAGGTTCACCGTGGCCATGATGATGCAGTTGAAGAACAGCCCCAGGTAGACCGCGCGAAAGCCGCGCACGGCGCTGGCGGCCTTGCCGGAATAGCGCAGCTCGTAGAACTCCAGGTCGGTCAGCACGCCGGAGCGCCGCCACAGCCGGGCATAGAAGAAGACCGTGGCCACGCCGGTGAGCGTGAACGCCCACCACTGCCAGTTGCCCGCCACGCCCTGCGTGCGGACGAAGTTGGTTACCAGGTTGGGGGTGTCGCTCGAGAAGGTGGTGGCGACCATCGAGATGCCCGCCAGCCACCAGGGCACCGAACGTCCGGAGGCGAAGAACTCGGCGGTGCTCTTGCCCGAGCGCTTCCCGAAAAACAGCGCGGGCACGAAACACACCAATACGGAAAGGATGGCAATGATCCAGTCGAGCGGGTGGAGCGTCATGGGAATGCCTGAACAGTGAGCATAACCCGGAGACTGCCCGCAGCGCCAATCACAAAATTAAGACCCGGCTCGCCCAGGACAGCATCCGGCGCCGCAGGGTAGCAGAGCGCAGCTTTCAACGATTTCGTAGAATGCCAGGAGCGCCGTTTGACGGCTGCACATATCGCCGTCGAGTGACATTTTGGTGGGGAGCAAGACCATGTCCATTCACAAATCAGGAACTCTGGCCGCCAGCCTTCTGCTGGCAGCCTGCTCGCTTGCGGCCGCGCCGCTGGTGCCGTACCGCGCCTGGCAGTTTCATGTGTTGAAGCCGGCGTACGTCTCCCAAACCCTGAAGCTGGCGAAAAACTACGACGTCAACACGGTGGTCTTTTCGCACGAGATGATCGGCTACGCGTCGCAGCTTTTCGACGGCACCGATCGCGGTGAAAAGCTGCGGCAGTTGGCCAACCAGGCCCACGCCCAGAATCTCAGGGTCTGGATCTGGGTGCGCGAGTTTCAGGACGTACCCGACCGGTTTCTGGAAAATCGGGTGGTGCAGCTCGACCGGCCGGGTTTCTGGGATTGGCTGGCGTCGCGCTATGAAGAGGTCTTCACCAAGTACCCGGAGTTCGACGGGGTGATTCTCACCTTTCACGAAACCCAGTACAAGGTATTCGACCCGAAACAGGTGGCTTCCGCCGCTCTCGATGCCCGACCGGTTTGCCAAGATGATCAACACCATCGAGCCGGTGTGCGCGAAATTCGGCAAGGATTTCATCGTGCGGTCGTTTCTGTACGAACCGCAGGAAATGGAGTGGTTCAAGGAGGGCTATGCTAAAACCGACAAGCGGGTGATGATCCAGACCAAGTGCGAGCCGCACGACTGGGACCCGTTCTATCCCAACCACCCGCTGATCGGCGCCTTTCCGGACCGCAAACAGATTGTCGAGTTCGACGGGTCGAGCGAGTACACGGGAAAGAACCGCATTCCCTATACGCAGCCGGAATACTTCGAGCGGCGATGGCGCTACGACCTTTCGAAGCCGGGCGTGGTGGGCTATAACGTGCGTCTCGATCACGGCGGCTACGATGCCCTGCACACGCCCAACGAAATTAATATCTACGCGATGTACCGCATGACCGAAGATCCCAGTGTGACCGCCGCTCAGATCTGGCAAGAGTGGACGCGGAAACACTACGGCGAACAGGCGGCCGCGGCGGCGGAACAGGTGCTCCGCCCCAGTTTCGACATCGTCAACAAGTCGTTTTACGCGCTGAAGTTCTGGGTGACGAACCACACCCGCCTGCCGGACTATAGCTACGCGGACAGCCATCTTCGATTGCGGACCATGGCCAAGTGGTGGCCCGATGAACCCAGGTGGAAGGAACTGGAAGATCGGTTGGAAGCGCCCGACCCGAAACTGCTGGAGGAGATTCTGGCTGAAAAGGACGAGGCCATCGCGCAGGCCGACCAGGCGTTGCTCGACCTGCGCAAAGCCAAGCCGCTTCTTAAGCCGGAGCAGTATGACGATTTGTACTGGCGCCTCGAGTTGCTGGAGCGGACGGCGATGGTGTGGAAGCTGGACGCCGAAGCGTTTTTCGGCCTGAAGGTGCTCGAAGCCGGCCATAACGTTCCGGCGCTCAAAGAGCGGGTGGCCCGCGCGCTGGATGCGCTGGAAGCCCAGGCTCGAGTAAGCGCCGCCGACCCGCTCATCGGCAACGCTCCCCCGGCCTCGGCGGGCGAGATCAGGCACGTGGTGGCCGACCTGCGAAAACGCCTGAATGCCGTGAGGTGATCAGAACTCAGGGGCAGCACCCTTCCTTTTCAGCAATTTTTCCGTAAACCGGCGCAGTGGCCGCGTCGTCTCAACTAGCGTACGATAGCTATCGGGAGGGAGTGTTGATGAAGATTACGGCGGCTTTGGCATTGCTTGTCGCGACGGTACTACCGGTGGCGGCTCAGAGCGCTCCAACGTGGGATGTGAGCGGAAACCATTTGCTGAGCGGGACTTATTATTTCCGTTACGTGGCCTACGTCACCGACTACTACTACTATGGCGATGGCACTCTCAACGAAGAGGCCTCGGCATATGGAACCGTCACCTTCGATGGGAATGGCGGTTATGCGATCAATGGCAACGTAGTCGACTACACCGGCTTCGGAGGAGTCTCTCCTCAGACGTTCAGCGTCAACGGGTCATTCACGATTTCGGCAAGCGGGCTCGGCTTTCTTGACAACCCGGTTTCCACCGGATCGACCGTTTATGGGCTGGTTTCGGACGGCATTTTCATCGGAAGCAGTACGGAGGCCGGATCCGGCTTCAACGACCTGTTCATCGCCATCCCTGCCGGAAGCTCGCCCGCCACCAACGCCAGCTTCCAGGGCGCTTACCAGGTCGGGCATCTCAATCTGCCGGACTTTTATATGGCGGACGCGAGGGATGCGATGTTCCAGTTGAACCCCGACGGGAATGGCGCTATCACCGGGACCGTTACGGCAACCGGCTACATCGGGGCCACGGGGAGCACCGAGTACACCCAGTCCAACTCGGGAGTCTCATATTCGTTTACGAACGGGGTGGGGACTCTTGTGTTTCCAGCCAGTCAGCAACTGATCAGCGGTAGCAAGGAATTCTATATTTCGGCCGACGGGAAGTATATTCTCGGTGGGTCGACCACTGGCTTTGACATGCTGTTCGGCGCTAGCACGACGGGCGACAGCAATCCCGCGGTTAGCGGTTTGTACTACCAGGCCGGGATCGACCTGAATGTCGCACCGGCGATTGCGGGATATAATTACGAAATTCTCGATAGCTACTACGGCGCGTGGAACGTGTTCGGCCAGCAGGCGTTGGGGCACAAGCGGACTAACAGCGCCATGTACAGCACCCCTTACGATTACACCTTTGGCGCCGAGTACATGACCAACCTCGACGGAACCCTGGAAGACACGCAACAGACCATCCGCTACGGTGTCGCCGGCGGGGGCTCGGTGGGCATCGGAATGGGGTTGGGCCCCTACATGGGGCTGAGTGTGGCGCTGAAAGCCCCGGAATTCACGGCTTCCGGCGTGTACATCAATCCGACGGCGGTGGTGAACGCGGCCAGCTCCGCGCCGTTCACCAACAGCTTGTCGCGGGGCGAGATGGTCACCATCTACGGCAGCAACCTGTCGTCCGGCGACCCGGTGGTGGCGGGCGCGCTTCCATTCCCCACCACGCTCAACGACGTTCAGGTGAACGTCAACGGCCGGATGGCGCCCATTTACTACGTGAGCCCCACCCAGATTTCGTTCCTGATCCCCTACGCCACCGAGCAAACCATCGCCGGCATCCAGGTGGTCAACAACGGCGTGGCCTCCAACACGGTCACGCTTTACATGAGCGCGACGTCGCCTGGGGTTTTTACGATCCCCGCGGGGGGCCTGGGTTATGCCGCCGCCCGCCACCTGGATGGCTCGGTGGTGACGGCCGATAATCCCGCCCAGGTGAACGAGTACATCTCGGTATACGTCGCCGGCCTCGGCGATGTGAACCCGGCGATTCAGGACGGCTCGGCGGGTCCGACGGATCCTCTCAGCTATACCACCAATCAGATCGATGTTTACGTGGGCAACACACTCGCCACCACCAACTTCGTTGGCATCGCGCCCTATTTTGGCGGCTTGTACCAGATCAACGTCCTGATCCCGTCTGGCACTCAATCCGGAGATGTCGTCCTCGACCTCGAAGGGCCGGAGAGCTCCAACCTGGAAGCGCTGATTCCCATCGGCTCCGGGCCCGGGGTCTCCAGCGGTAGCCCCGCCACGCAAACCACGGTCCACCCGAAACAGCTTCGGCGCAACACCGCAAGCCAGTGAACTGATATGTTGTTAAGTTGCACTGGCCTGGCGCGTTGCCGGCTTGTGGGAAGGAGTCTGCCGCAGATATGCCGAATTGGAAAAACCTGAAGGCCCGCATGGGCCAGGGCGAAACCATCCTGGGTTGTTTTCTGGCGATGGGAGATCCGCTGGCTGCCGAGATTGTCGGCAACGCCGGCTACGACTGGGCGCTGATCGACCTGGAACACGGCGCCGGCGACGAGCGCCTTGCGATGTACCAGATGCAGGCGTTGAACGGCACGGGCGCGGGGGTGGTGGTGCGCGTCGAGGGTACCGCGCGACAGCGCACCAACCGCATACTGGACATGGGCGCCGAGGGCATCATGTTCCCGCGCGTCGATACGCCTGAAGACGCTGCAGCGGCCGCCGCCGCCATCAGTTACGGGCCAAACGGAGTGCGCGGCGTGGCCTTCGGAAACCGCGCCTGCACTTTCGGCACCGGCGCCCACGATTACATGGCCGCGGCGCCCGGCCTGCTGCTGGCCGTGGTGCAAATTGAAAGCCCGCTGGCGGTGAAAAACGTGGATGCCATCGCGGGCACCCCAGGCGTCGACGTGTTGTTCGTCGGTCCCTCGGACCTGTCCCACAGCCTGGGCATCTTCCAGCAGTTCGACAATCCTCTGTACGTGGGCGCCGTGGACGCCATCGCCGCGGCCGCCAAAAAGCACGGGAAGCAGGCGGGCGTGCTGCTGCCCAACCCCGACATGTTCGGCTTTTATCACCAGCGCGGATTCCGGTTCATCGCCGCCGGCAACGACGGCGTATTTCTGAACAACGGAGCGCGCGGCATGGTGGCGAAGCTGCGCGGCTTGCGCGACGCAGCAGCCTGATCCGGCGCCATCCGGTATACGCCAATTCGACGGCCCGCGCCCGCCCTGAGGTCGATCCTCCAGCTTGGCACCTCAGTTGCATGTTTACTTGGAGAGTACACTTTCTTCCTGTCTGAGGGGTTTCATGCAACGAGGAAAAGTAAGCATTATCGTAGAACGATGTAAAGGCTGTGGTTTTTGCGTCGAGTTTTGCCCCACCAAGGTTCTGGAGCTCGCGCCTGCCTTCAACGCCAAGGGGTACCATCCACCTCACGTCGTAAATGCCGAGAAATGTAGTGGATGCGATTTGTGCGGTATGTATTGCCCGGACTTTGCCATTTTCGGCATCAAGGAAAAGGCGAAGGTGGCTTAGGAGAGATTTATGCAAGCAGACCCTGCGGGAGTTCTCACAGGTGATCATTTTCTCAACGGCGACCAAGCCTGTTGCGAGGGGGCAATTGCCGCAGGAGCGCGATTTGCCGCAGGCTATCCCATTACGCCCTCCACCGAGATCGTCGAGCGCTATTCGGCCCGCTCGCCCCTGGTGGGCGGCGCCTTCATCCAATTAGAGGATGAACTGGCGTCGTCCATCGCCATTTTGGGGGCAGTGTGGGGCGGCGCGAAGGCGTTTACGGTTACATCCGGTCCCGGCTATTCCTTAATGATGGAGCACATCGGCTACGCGGCCATGACCGAAACACCTTGCGTGTTCGTCAACGTGCAACGGGGAGGTCCGTCCACCGGTCTTCCGACGCTGCCCGCGCAATCCGACATGATGCAGGCCCGCTGGGGTTCGCACGGCGACTACGAGATTATCGCTCTGTGCCCGAATTCCCCGCAGGAGTGCTTCGACCACATGATCACGGCGTTTAATTTCTCGGAGCGATTCCGGGTGCCGGTGATGTTCATGATGGACGAGTGCGTGGGCCACATGCTCGAGCGGGTCAGAATCCCCAAGGCCGAAGACCTGAACATCGTGCCGCGGCGCCACACCTCCCGGGCGCCGGGCGAGTTCAAGCTGTTCGAGCCCACCGAGGATCTGGTGCCGGAGATGGTGCACGCCGGTGAAGGCTACAAGGTCCACGTCACCGGTCTGACGCACAACGAGCGCGGATACCCTTCGATGAATCCCGACCACCCAGGACAAGCTGGTGCGGCGGCTCCAGGCCAAAATCCAGATCGCGCGCCGCGACATCGCGTTGATGGAAGAAGACGGCATGGAAGACGCGGAGTTCGCTGTCATCGCCTACGGCATCACCTCGCGGGTGGCTCGCCGCGCGGTGGCGATGGCGCGGGAGCGGGGCCTGCGGGTCGGCTACCTGCGGTTGATTACGGTCTGGCCGTTTCCGGACTGGAAGATTCAGGAGCTGGCGCGTTCCGTTCGGGCTTTCGTCGTGCCGGAGCTGAACCTGGGCCAGATGGTTCGTGAAGTGCGGTCGTATGCCGGGGGCACCCCCGCGATATCGGTGACCCACGCCGGTGGGTCGGTGCACCGGCCGGAGCAGATTCTGGAAGCCATTCTGGAGGCGGCAAGATGAGTGAATTGGCACTTGTGAACCCGGTGGAACCGTTCTTGCGGATGGACCGCATCCCGCACATCTGGTGTTCCGGCTGCGGCATCGGCACCACCGTGAACTGCTTCACCCGCGCGCTGGTGGACGCCAAGGTGAATCTCGACCGGCTGGCTATCGTGTCGGGCATCGGCTGTACCGGACGCGTGGCCGGCTACCTGAACATGGATTCGTTCCACACCACCCACGGGCGCGCCATCCCGTTCGCCACCGGACTGAAACTGGCGAACCCGGCGCTCGACGTGGTGGTGTATTCGGGCGACGGCGACCTGTTCGCCATCGGCGGCAACCACTTTATTCACGCCGCGCGCCGCAACGTGGATCTGAAGATCATCTGCGTGAATAACCTGGTTTACTCCATGACCGGCGGGCAGGTGGGTCCGGCCACTCCCGAAGATGCGATGACCAGCACCACGCCCTACGGCAGTTACGATCCGCCTTTCAATCTGCCCGCCCTGGCCGACGCCTCTGGCGCGGTGTACGTCGCCCGCTGGACCGCCTTCCACGTGCGGCAGTTGGCCAAGTCGATGCAGGAAATTTTCCACAAACGCGGGTTCTGCTTCATCGAAATCATGTCGCCGTGCCCCACCCTGTACCAGCGCCGCAACAAGATGGGCGATGGGCTGGACACCATGAAGTTCTACAAGGAAAAGAGCAAAATCCGTCACGGTGTGCCCACCAGCGAAGCCGCGCTGTCGCTGAGCGGCGAAATCGTCGTCGGCAAATTCGTCGACCGCGAGCGTCCGGAGTATGTGCACCACCGGCGGGAACATCTCGAGGAGAGGCTCGGCGACCGTTTCATCGACAACGTCTGTTGCGAGCTCGAAACGGAACCCGTGGAGGAGGAAGTATGTCACTGACCGAAATCCGCGTGGCCGGCTTCGGAGGGCAGGGTGTAATTTTGTCGGCGATGATCGTCGGCAAGGCGGTGGCGCTCTACGAGAACGCTTTCGCCACCATGACGCAAAACTTCGGCCCGGAAGCCCGGGGAGGCGCCTGCAGTGCCCAGGTGCTGCTTTCCGACGAGCCTATTCTCTACCCCTACATCACCCAGCCCGACGTGCTTATCGCCATGTCGCAGGAGGCCTACGACAAGTTTCAGGATGAAGTGCGGCCGGGCGGCACCATTCTGGTGGAAAAAGACCTGGTGCACCTTTCGAAGGTGAAAGAGGGAGTGCGGGTGTACGGGATTCCCGCAACCCGCATCGCCGAAGAGCTTGGCAAGAAGATGGTGCTGAACGTGGTGATGCTCGGTTTCTTCTGCGCCGTCACCCGGTTGGTGGGCAAAGAGTCGTTCGAAAAAGCGGTAGTGGCGACAGTGCCGGGGTCGGCCGTGGAACTGAATCGCAAGGCGTTCCAGGCGGGCTGTGAGTTCGGCGAAAAAGCCCGGCAGGTGGCGGGCGGAGCGACCCGCGAGTATCGCGAAGTAGCGCCGCGCGAGTTTCACAAAGAGTAAGCCGCTAGCGCGCTTCCCAGCTAATCACCAGTGCCGTAATGGAGCCGCCGGAGCTGCGCACGCGTAACCGCTGCCAGTTGTTGGCGGCTCCCGGCGTTTCCAGCACCTGGAGTGTCTTCGCGCGGTCTGGCGCGTAGCGATAGATCAGACGGTTCCAGTTGTTCTGCGGCGAGGGAACCTCGGCGGGAGATACGTCCGCCTCGGACGTGTAGAGTGAGATGCCGCCCGGTACGAACTCGGCGGGATATACCGAAACGCTGATCGGGCCATCCGGCAGCCGGGCCGTCATGCTGCCGCTGGATGGGCCGTTTCCGGTAATTGTCAGTTCCTGCCCTGCCGCCAGAAGCCCTGTCCAGACAATCTTGCCCCGCCGCGCGGCCGCCGCCGGGGCCGCCACATCCGAATTGCGGGTGCGTGGCGCGGACTGCGCCAGCGTGGGGATGGACTGCTGCAAAGCCGGGGCCGGCGCAGCCGGTTGAGGTTCGGCCGCCGGCGGCGCGGTCACCGGCGCTGGCGGCTTCGCCTGAGCGATCGCTGCGGGTCGGCTGCCGGAATCTTGCGGTTTTACCTGGGGCGGCGCGCTACTCTCGATCTGCGCGGGAGGTTTCGCCGGCAAGCGGGCTTCCGGTTCCGAGCTTTCGGTTCCTGCTTCCCCGGTTCCCTTTACGGGATGGGTGGCTTCCGGCGATTGCCGGGGCGGAGTTTCCTTCGCCGGCTCGCTCCCCTCAGCCGAGGTGTCGGGCGCCGGCTCCGCGCTGGCCGCCTGGCCGAGAAACAGCGCCTCCTCCTCGACGGGTGGTCCGGCCGGCACGGTTACCTCCAGACGGAAGGTCACATCGTCGGTCTTTGGGACATACGGTAGAGATCCCCGCAGCAGGGCCTCGTGAGACAAGGGCAGGTCGTTTGTCTGGCCGCCGTCGATGATGCGCAGGTGCGCAGCCGTTGCCGTCAAAACCGTGCCCGACTTTGGATCCCAGTGAACCATGACCGTACTACCGGACTGTTCCAGCCGCAGCGACAGGCGCTGTGGCGCGCTTTCTGTTCCGAATTTGATCCAGTTCCTCCAGGGTGAATAGCGCTATCCCGCCGATCAGCAGCAGGACTAGCGCGGCGGCGGCCAGAACCCAACGCCACCGGTGGCCGTTGCGGGCCACCTCGGGCTGCGCGAAGAGGGAGCCTTTTGGCCAGACACGTCCCTCAGGTTCCTCCGATGAGAGTTCCTGCTGCACCGTAGGTGGGGATTCTTCCAACACCGGCGGCAAAGGTTCCTGCAGCGCCGGCGGCGGGGATTCCTCCAGCACCGGGGGCGGGACCTCCTGCAGTACTGGCGCAGGGGATTCCTCCAGCACCGGGGACGGGACCTCCTCCAGTACTGGCGGAGGGGGTTCCTCCAGCACCGGCGACACGGCCTCCTGCGGCGTTGGCGGTGGGGAACTGGTACTGGCGTCTGAAATATCCGGCTTGTCGGGTCGAAGACCGGAAGCCGGAGGCATCAGATAGCTTGTCGCCTGGTTACCGGCCGGGATCTCGTTGGGCACCTCCAGAATCTGATGTCGCCGCTTTCTGCGATTCGCCCGCGCGGTGGCGGTGCTTGGTTCGAGCGCCTCGGCCGGAGTTTCCGGTTGGGCGCCTGTCGTGTGTAGCCGGAGTGCCGCGCGGCGGGAGCGGGAAGTTTCTTGCCTGGACTCCCCCTGCTGACGCCTCCACCGGTGGGGGCTGGCCGCCGCCGGCAGTTGCACTGTTTGCGGAGTCCGGTGGCACTCTCCGTCCGGGCCGACACGGTAGATCGCCGCAGTCGTCGACCCGGTGTAGCGGGGACGAAAGACCGCGGCGAATTGCCACCGCTCGCCGAAGTGGCGCTGGTGGAAGATGGCGTCTTCGGAAGTGAAACACAGCTCCGAGCGGTTGCGCGTGCGAAACCAGCCAATCGGAACCATGTCCTTGAATGTGTTTTGCAATCTCGCAGAATTGAGTTGCGCCGCCAACCGCGCCTCGTCATGTTCGGAGAGGTGGAAGGACGGCCCGGAAGAATGTTCACAAGGGATGGGGAGCCAGGCGCGGATGCACAACCTGTCGCCGGTCATTTCACCGAAGAAGACGCCGCCGACTTCGACGCCGCCACGCGGAAAACTGAGGAAACCACAGGAGATCGCATTATGGACACCCTCCAGGACGGAGGTCGGGCATTCAATCACACCCGGATTTCCGTAACATTGCCAAACAGTGGTTTCCATGGTCCTGCCGGATACTTCCACAAGAAAACACGCGGTCGCGCAACACACGCGGCGAAGCGGTACTATCGAGCCGATGATAGCGCCTGGAGGAAGGGGTTTCAACCGATACCGGGCGCGTCTCGATCCAATCGGGAAACGTCCGATTGGTACCAGACCTCCAGGGGGTGCCTGGTGACACGCCGGCACCGACGCGAACCCCTTCCTGCCGGCGAGCGGGGTATGCTAATGGTGATTCAGCCAGATCGAGATAGAAAGCCGGGTGAAAGGAGGATCGGGATGTACCTTCGCGTGGCGCGGTGGCCGCTGGTATGTGTAGTCTTGGTTACCCAACTTTTCGCCGCCGCCGATTACGAGTCGGGCATGCGCGCCTACCAGCGTGGCGACTTCAAGGCGGCTCTGAAAGCGTTTCTTCCTCTGGCCGAAAAAGGCAACACCCAGAGCCAGTTCATGATGGGCTCCTTGTATGCCAACGGACGCGGAGTGGCGAAAGACGAGTCAAAAGCGCTGGAGTGGTATAAGCGCGCCGCCGCCGGAGGCAACGCGGACGCCGCCTATCTGGCCGGATACATGATTCTAAAAGGTGAGGGCGCGCCGCCGGACGACGTCGCGGCGTTACGGTGGTTTCTGGAGGCGGCGCAAAGAGGCCAGCCTGCCGCGCAAGCCGCGGCCGGTTCGATGTTTGAGAGAGGCAAGGGGACCGCTCCAGACCTGGCGGCGGCCGTAAGCTGGTACACCAAGGCGGCGCAAAACCACCAGGCCGAGGCGCAGGATGCCCTGGCACGGATGTACGGCGAGGGTCGCGGCGTGCAGAAGGACGACCAGGCGGCTTTTAAATGGGGGTTGCAGGCGGCGCAGCAGGGGAATGCGAACTCCCAATTCCTGACCGGGCGAGCTTACGAAGAAGGCCGGGGCACGCAGGCGGATCTGGCGGAGGCCGTGCGCTGGTACCAATCCTCAGCCGGACAAGGCGACGCCGATGCGCAGTGCGCGCTGGGCAGGATGTATTCGGAAGGGACGGGCGTCAAGCAGGACGATGCCACCGCGGTGAAGTTTCTGCAGGGCGCCGCGGCGGCCGACAACGAGGAAGCCATCTACCGGCTGGCGCTGGCGTACACCCAGGGACGTGGCGTCGAACAGGACGTCCAGCAAGCCGCGTCGCTGTTTCGCAAGGCGGCCGAGCGGGGCGACATCAACGCACAGTACAACCTGGGGCTTGCTTATGCCAACGGGAAGGGTGTGGAACAATCCGACGCGCTGGCGGCCGAGTGGTACATGAAGGCGGCAGAAAGGGGACAAGCCGGAGCGATGTTCAACCTGCGCGCGATGATCGCGGACGGACGCTACAAGCCGGCCACCGGAGCAGAAGCGGTGAAGTGGCTTCGGGTCGGCGCCGAGGGCGGCTACGCGCCCGATCAGTACAACCTCGGCATTGCTTACGCCGAGGGGAAGGGTGTCGCTAAGAACGAAAAGGAGGCTCTCTTCTGGTTGAAGAAAGCCGCCGCGCAAGGCGTGGGGGAGGCGCAATACCGGGTCGGAGCCGCTTACGCGCAGGGTCTGGGCGTCGAACCGAATGCGACAGAAGCCGTACAGTGGTTTCGCCAGGCTGCCGAGCAGGGCAACGCGGATGCGCAGCACTTTCTCGGCTACGCTTACGCGAACGGGCAGGGGGTTGCAGCCGACGACGAGCAGGCGGTGGTCTGGTACCACAAGGCCGCCCAGCAGGGCCAGGCCGACGCCGAAAGCAATCTGGGGTACATGCTTTTCACTGGCAGGGGCGTAGCGCGGGACTACGTGCTCGGGTTTGCATGGTCTTCGCTGGCGGCGCGGCAGGGAGACGAGGCCGCGGCTGGCAACCTGCAAGCAATGAGAAAACTCATGACTCCCGCACAGTTGGAGCAGGCGAGGCAAATGGCTGCATTGGACCCGGCCCGCCTGGCGGAGCAAGCCATGAATCTGGGCGCTTCCGCCCCGGTGGCGACGGAAGCGGCAAAACCGGAACGTCCCACGGCGCACGCAGCCGGCAGCGGATTCTACGTTTCACAGGACGGACAGGTGCTGACCAGCCTGCACCTGGTGGAAGGTTGTGCCCACTTGACGGCAGCCGGCGGGTACCAGCGCGGCGACGCGAAACTGGAGGCGGCGGATCGCCAGAACGACCTGGCTTTGCTTCGCGTGGCAGGCCAGGACACCTCCGCTTCGATCTTTGCGCAAAACGAAAATCTGGTACCCATGCAGTGGGTGGCCACGCAGGGATTCGAAGTGTCGGCTAACGGCGATGTCGACCTTCGATTCGAACACGGCGCCATCCGCGCCGTGACAGCCGGGCGGGACGACAATCGCCTTTTTGAAGTGAACATGGAAATTGGCCCCGGCAGCGTCGGCAGTCCGGTGTTCGACGATAGAGGGCTGGTGATTGGAATGATCGCAGGCGACCCGGCCTCTCCGGCGGCAGTTCCCGGAGCCGAAGCGGGAAGGATCGCCCTGAAAGGATCGGTGCTGCGGCGCTTCCTCGATTCGAACAAGGTAGACTACCGGGCGCTTAATCCCAAGAACAAGCTCTCCTGGGCAGACATGGAACGCGCCCGGCGGAACTGGCTGGTAAGAGTCGTGTGCGCCGAGTAGAGAGAAACGAAACCGCTGCATAACCCATGAAACGTGACGAAGCATTTTTTGGCGAGCGTCCGCTCGATCTCATCTACATCGCCAAGAAACTGAAGGACGCGCTCGCGCTGGAGCAGCTTCTTACCAGCAGCGGCATCGATTATCTGGTCGAGACCGACACCTACGTGGGCGGTCTGATCATCCGCGGTTCGCGGGTGGGCGCATTTTTTTATGTGGGGGAAAAAGACCTCGACAAGGCCCGCGCGACGATGCGGGAGGACGGATACAAACCCTACGAGCCGGCGCCCGAGTAAGCGCGCTATCGTCCGTCCCCCCCTGCAATCCCTTCGAATCTGCCCGCGGGGCGACGTCTCAAATGTTCACGCCACGTCTCGGACGGCCGATGCGCACGATGTCGAGGGTGTCCTGCGTCGGATCCGAATCGCATTCGGCGGCGATTACCGCCACCGGGATGTCCGGGGACGCCGCGGGTAGTCCGGTGAATTGCACCCGCAGGTCGTCCTGAGTGACCTTTACCGCGTTGCCGGTTGGCAGCAGGCGCGCCGAGTTCACCTTGCACTTCAGGCCCGCTACCGTGACGGTGTCGCCCGGCCAGAAGTAGACGTGGATGTACAGCGTGTTGCCCTTGCGCGTGAACAGGCAGTAATTCGAGCGGTTGGGCTGGCACCTGTCCGTTCCGTAGATGGCTTCACCGTTGCGTCCCGTCCACTCGCCCACCGCTTGAAGGATCCGAATCGAATCCTCCGGCACGGAGCCATCCGGGCGGGGGCCGATGTTCAGCAGATAATTGCCTCCGCCGGCGGAGCAGCGCGCCAGATTCATCGCGATGTCTCGGGGCGTTTTCCAGTTGTCGTCGGCCGCCTGGTATCCCCAACTGTTGTTCATGGTCATGCACGATTCCCAATCTTTGCCGGCCTCGGCGGTGATGCGCTGCTCGGGCGTGGAAAAGTCGCCAGCCAGGCGATTGCGGTTATTGACCAGGATGTCCGGCTGCAGCTTGAAAACCATCTCGTTCATCTTGACCGACTCCCAACCGGCGGCGTCCAGCGGCCAGGAAACGTCGTACCAGAGGATATCGATCTTGCCGTAATTGGACATCAACTCGCGGATTTGCGTGTGGATGTAATCCACGAAGCGGCGGCGCGCGGCCTCATCGTGGGCGCAGATAGCGCCGTCGGGATGATGCCAGTCCATCAGTGAGTAGTAGAAGCCGACCCGCAGGCCCTCGGCGCGGACCGATTCGACGAATTCCTTCACCAGGTCGCGGCCCGCGGCCTGCTTGGGAGCGCAATAGTTGGTGGTTGCGGTGTTGAACAGGCAGAAGCCCTCGTGGTGTTTGGTGGTCATCACCATGTATTTCTGTCCTGCCGCCTTGGCCAGTTTCGCCCACTGCCGCATGGGGTAGGGCCGGGGATTGAAACGCTTGGCCAGTTGTTCGTATTCGGCGACCGGAATGCCCTCGTTCTCCATCGCCCATTCGTGACGGCCGAGAACGCTGTACAGGCCCCAGTGGATGAACATGCCGAATTTCGCCTGGCGCCACCAGGCGATGCGCCGTTCGTGCCCCGGCGGCGGCGCTTCCTGCGGTTGATTTCGAGCTGGAGGCTGCGCGGCCAGCGAAGCCCCGGAGGCCATGGCCGCCGCCGATCCGGCCAGGGCGGAAAAGTACCGTCTGCGTGTGAAGCTTTCAGTGAGCATGATTGACCCTTTCCTTTAGCGTTAGTGGCAGGGAATATTCCCAACCCTATTTCACCAGAGTTCGGCGCAAGGTGGGTAATGGCGCCCGCGGGCCAAAGAAAAACGCCGCGGAACTCCGCGGCGATCGGGCAATCCGACAAAGCCGGCACGGGCGGGGACGCCCGCGCCGTGTCCTTATGGCGTACCCGGATTCACAACCGGATAGGTGATCGTGTTGCTGGTATACACGTCCTGCGAAATATTCAGCACGGTTTGCGGGTTGGTGGGCAGGTCGGGGTTCAACTCCAGCAGCACTTCGTAGATTCCGAAGGTGCCCGGCTTGATGCCGGCATTGATTACGTTGGCGGTTTTGCCGCCCGACAGCGACGAAACAAACTCGGAGGGGTCGTTGAAGGCATCTCCCTGATATTTCTGACCGGTCACCATGGCGTTCTTCGCGTCGTCCGGCGTGACGACGCCGAGGCCGGTGGCCAGAACCTTGATCTGCTCGCCGGGCTTGGCCGGGTTCGCGTCGGTCACCAGGGCGTCCTCGGTATTGGCGCAGCACAGTCCCGAAGTGGTGGCGGTGAGAATCACACTGGCATTAGCGGAACTCCTGGCCGAATACGGTGTGCCTTCCCCGGCCGGCCCGGGTGTCCGCGAAATCAGCCGGATGCGGGTGTAATAGAATGACCTCTCGGCGCGCACCTGGGGGTCCTGGTTGATCAGAGCGACCAGTCCATCACGAATGTCGAAAGTGGTGTCGATGTCCTTACCGCCGGTCAGCGTGTCTCCGCTGACCGCTATCTGAGTTGGGCTGTCGGCCTGGTCAATCGAGGCGGAAAAGGTGACGTCGTTCCCGTAATCCGGCAGCGAGGATGTGGTGGTGGTGTCAGTGCTCGAAGTTATCCCCGTGGCCGTCAGCAACAGGGTATTCGACGCCGCTGCATCATGCCCGCCGCTCAATGTCGGGCCGCTTCTGCTGAAACCTGTCGGGCTGGCGCCTCCAATGAGCTCGACGGCGTACGGGATCAGATTCCCACGATCGCCGCCCACATTGGCCACAAGCAGCACCCCGAGATCTGTAGTGTCGGTGCTGGCGACGACGTTGGGGTCGCCGTCTCCGGCATTGATTAACGCCACCAGGCCGTCCAGGATGTTCGTCAGGCTGTCGGTGGCCTTCATCGTGTACGTGTACGCCCGGCCGGCGATGGTGATTTTGACCGCGTCGTTGGCGCGGGCCGCACCCGAAATCTGAACCAAACCCGTGGCGGTGGTCTGGCCGGCGTCCGAGCCGCCGGTGAGATAGTCGTTCTTGACGCTGACTCCGAATGTCGGGGGACTTGGCACCGTGTTTCCGGAAAACGCGACCGAGTTTCCAGCCGGCCCCGCCACTTTCGCGGTCAACGTGATGACGGAATTCGTGCTGTCGGCGCTGGCGGTGACGTCGGGGTCTCCAGCTCCGGCGTTGACCGCCGCCACCAGGCCGGCTCCAACCTGCGACAGAGTGTCGTTTGCCTGCACCGTGTACGAGTACGTCCTGCCGTTGATGACGATCTGAATCACATCGCCGAGGCGGGCCACACCCGTCAGCGAAAAGGATCCCGTCGCGGTGGTCTGGTCCACGGAAACCGTGCTGCCGGCCACGAAAGTGGTCGCGGTGCCGGAGTTGACGGCCGTTACCAGCCCGGCAATCACCTCCGCGAACCCGTCGCCCGAGTGAACTGTGTAAGAGTATTGCGCGCTGTCTCCGATGTTGAGATGGATCACATCGCCGGCTCGCGGCTCGCCGGAGAACGAAACGGTGCCCGAGGCTGGGGTCAGATCCTTTACCGTATACGTGTATTCACGGGCGGTTTCATTCTTTCCGATCACCACCGTCGCCGTGTCTCCGGCTGCCGCCGTCCCATCTACCGAAACCATGCCGGTGGCGTAGCTGCTTCCATGCAACACGATGCCGGGCCGCGGATCGAGGCCCTCGTAACCGAAGATGCCGGGATTCTGGGGGACGATGGGAACGCCGCTGGCGGAGGTGACGGTTACGGTTCCATCCTTGCGCGTGGCGCGGACGACGGCGCTGACGCTGGTGCGGTCTTGCACTTCAGCCGGCATCCAGGCATTGATGTGATTGGGTGAGACATACAGCAGAGGAGCTCGAATGCCGTCGAAGTATACTTGCGCTCCGCCCAACTCCCACGGCAGTTGATCCTTGGTCATGTCGGCGGTGGCCGTCTGGTCCGCCATGTTGTCGCTGAAGATCGAGACCAGTGTGTATGCGGCGATCTTGGCGGCGTCCTGTCCGCCGCTGAGCGTCGCTCCACTGGTGGTTGCCACAATCTGGGTCGTGGTTGGCGTAACCGTAGCCGTCAACGCGAGCGAGTTTCCGCCAATGCCGGACTGTTTGGCGGTGAGCACCAACTGGAGCAGGGTGAAATTGGCCGAGGCGAACACATTTGGATCGCCGGAGCCCGTGTTAATAAGTTGCACCAGTCCGTTGATAATTCGCTCGAGCGTGTCGCTCGCCTGCACGGTGTAGGCATAATCCGTGTCGCCGATTTTGATGTCGACGACGTCGTTGGCCGTGATCGCACCCGAGAAAGTAACGGTGCCGGTGGCGAAGACATCGAGCGAGGCGGCATTGCGCACCGCCGTGCGGGCCAATTGAATATCGGCGCCGGTATAAACCACCACGCGGCGATTGTACAGGTCGGCCACGTACAGGTTCGACCCGTCCCAGGCGAGGCTGGTAGGGGCCCGGAAGGAATCGGCGGAGGAGATACGTCCCTGCTCGTTCCTTTCGTTGGAGAGATTACTCTGGTCGTCGGGTTGCCCCAAAACTACGTCCGCGGCGGCGCCGTTCTCGGTTGGAACGCTGTTAAAGACCAGGACGCGATCGTTGCCGCCGTCGGCGATGAACAGGCGCTTCCCGTCGGAGACGGCGTCTCGGGGGAAGTTGAGTGTGGCTCCGCAGCGGGTAGGATAGGTAGGGTCGCCGGTGGTCGCGTCGGTGCCGTTGGAGGCGCACAGCGTGGACGAGTTATTGGATATGATCGCCGTCATATCTTTCTGGCCGATGACGACATCGGCGGATTGCCCGTTCTGTGTCGGAATCGAATTCCAGATCAAGACGCGGTTGTGCCCGAGGTCGGCGACGTAGACCCGCTGTCCGTCGGTGGATACGGAAACCGGAGTGTTCAGGTTATTGTCGGTGGCCGCCTGGAAGGTGGTGTTCAGATCGGTCGTTGGCGGCCGCCCGGTGTTGAAGTCCTTCTGGCCCAACACGAGGTCGGCGGCGGCGCCGTTCTGGGTAGGGATCTTGTTGAATAGCAGCACCCGGAAATTGCCGGTGTCCGCCACCCACAGGCGGCCCTGGTCATCCAGCCAGACGCCTTGCGGGCCGCGCATTACGGTATTGGATGTTCCCGCGGCGCCGCTGGTGAAATCCGGCTGGCCGACCACCACGTCGGCCGCCTGGTTGTTTTGGGTGGGAATGGAGTTCCAGATCAGCACGCGGTTATTGTTGGTATCGGCCACCACGATGTGCGTGCCATCGGTGGCCACGGCAACCGGAGAATAGAAGCTGGTGGCGTCCCGCGCGCGCAAGTCGATGGTTTGGAAATCGGGTTGGCCGAGAACCACATCGGGAGTGCCGATACACACCGGACAAGGGCCCGCCGGGTCCGGCTGCGGAGCGAACTCGGCCGTCGCCGGAGGGAGCTGGCTGTCCCAGTTTTTGTAAATGAGCACCCGGTCGTTTTGCGGAGCGGCGGCCAGCAGATTGGAGTCCACCACCACCAGGATCCCGTGGCTATACGCAACGCCTTGCGCGCTGCCGAGGATGTTTTGCGCGGCGACATTGGTGTGGAATTGGGAAAGATCGACCGTATCCTGCTGGTAGGCCACCTCCTGGGCGGTGAAGGTCCGCTGTCCGACGACCGCGCGCGCTGCCTGGCCGGTGTAGAATTCGGCGGCGTTCGCCGCCAGGGCCAGCATAAGCAAAAGTGCAAAACGCCTCATATTCCTCTGGTAAAGTCCATTTCCCTGAATGAATCCAAATAGTTGAGTATAGCAGCCCGCATCCGGGCTCATTCCTCGCCCACTCTCCCGCCGCCCGCCCGATCCTGTTGCACAAAAACGGTGGAACTCGCGAGCGAAAATGCCTATGGATTTTCCGGGCAGACGCCATCCGCCATGGGTACATGGCTCTCCCTTCGGCGTAGCCGCCCCCAATGCGGAAGATGGAAGTGTTTGAAGACGCGAGATTCGAAACTCAGAGAGCTAGACCAGCCTCCTCTCAACCCTGCGCCATAGACAGTTGACGCACTGGAAGAACGCGGGGTTCCAGTCCATCAAGATGATTCTACAGCCTTTTGCCGGAGTTTGATAGCCGGGCCAAAAAACCGGGTGCGCGACATGAAAGTACGGCGACATCAGATTCTCTTTTTTGTAGACCAAAACCTAGCGTATGATATACGCTAGGCAGAGGAGCCTGCCCCATGTCCGACCCACTACCTGTTTTGGAAAGGCATCGTGCCGATCTATTGGCCCAGATCTCACAGTTGGGCGATTTCCGCGCTGGTTCGATCACCTCGACGCAAGGGCGTTGCGGAAATCCGAACTGTCACTGCCACAAACCGGGCGGGCCCGGCCATGGCCCCAACCTCCGGCTGACCTACAAGGCGGGTGGCAAGACAATCACGGAAAGCTTTGCCACGCCGGTGGCGGAGCGTAAGGCGCGGCGTGAGGTGGCCGAGTTTGCCCGTTACCGGGAGTTGAGTCGAGCCTTCGTTGAGGTGAATGCTCAGATTTGCCGGGCGCGGCCGGTGGAGGAGACGCTGTCGCCGGAGGAAAAAAAACGGCCGAAGCGATCGGCCAGGAAATTGCGCGCGAAGTAGACCAACTGCTGCATGTGATCTTCCAGGAGCGCCGCAAGACGGGCCGTCTCGATCTGGAGGCCGTCGAGATGGCGGTGCGCTCGGCCATGCATCACGCCGGTGCCGCAGCACTCAGCCAGTTGCTGCAATTCCCCGTCCCGGCGGCCGACCAGCGGCGTATTGCTTGCCCTTGCGGCCAGCAAGCCCTCTATCGGGAAGTGCGCTCCAAGCCGGTGCTCACCGCAGTGGGCGAGGTTACCATCTCACGCCCCTACTATTTATGTCCGCACTGCCATCGCGGACAATTCCCCGCCGATGTCGAACTGGATATCGAAAACACGGAGTCCTCTCCCGGCGTGCGCCGCATGCAAGCCGTCGTCGGCCAGCAGGCCCCCTTCGACCACGGACGCCGGCAACTGAAACTCCTGGCCGATCTGGAGGTGGCCACCAAAGCCGTGGAACGCGCGGCCGAAGCCATCGGGGAAGATATCGCCGCCCGCGAGCAGGCCGAGATCCAGCGGGCCATGCAGTTGGATCTGCCGCTGATTGTCGGACGATCAATTCCCGTTCTGTATATCCAATTCGATGGCACCGGAGTGCCGGTGGTCAAAAAGGAAACCGTCGGCCGGCAGGGGAAGACTGATGGGCAACCCGCGCACACGCGCGAGGCCAAACTGGGATGCGTGTTCACCCAGACGAGCTGGGACAAGGAGGGCTACGCTGTCCGCGATCCCGATTCGACGACCTACGTCGGTGCCATTGAAACCGCTGAAGAGTTTGGCAAGCGGATTTATCTGGAAGCCTGGAAGCGCGGCTGGAGCCGGGCGGAAAAGAAGGTCGTGATGGGCGATGGAGCGGAATGGATCTGGAATCTGGCCGATCAATACTTCCCCGGCGCGACGCAGATCGTCGATCTGTTTCACGCTCGCGAGCATCTCTGGGCACTGGCCCGCAAACTGCACCCCAATGACGAAAGCGGTCAGAACCGTTGGATGATGGTCCACCAGAATCTGCTGGACAACTGCAAAATCAAAAAGCTGGTGACCTCCTTGCTCTCTATCGAAACCGCGTCTGCCGAACTGTCGGCAAAGCTCCGGACCGAGGCCGAGTACTTCCGCAGAAACGCCCGGCGCATGCGATACCCGAAATTCCGCCGCCAACACTTGTTCGTGGGCACCGGGGTCATCGAAGCCGGTTGCAAGACGCTGATCGGTTCCCGCTGCAAACAGTCGGGCATGTTCTGGACCGTGCGCGGAGCCAACGCGATCCTGGCTTTGC
The DNA here is from genome assembly GCA_963810595.1 of Bryobacterales bacterium. Classification (GTDB taxonomy): domain Bacteria; phylum Acidobacteriota; class Terriglobia; order Bryobacterales; family Bryobacteraceae; genus CAWEOG01. Next base: position 212,130 of record CAWEOG010000012.1, read on the forward strand.
GTTGCTGCCAGTTCAATGGCGAGTTTGAGGACTACTGGGAGGCGCGGCGCGCTTGATTAACGGTTCCTCACCACTTCTGTGTCGCGCACCCCACGGGCGGCGCTATTCCAGCGCCGCTTCGACGGCCGAAGTCACCTCCGGCGAATCCGGCTTTACCGGCGATTCAAATCTCGTGATGAATTTTCCCATCCCTGGCCTATCAGGAACTTGGTGAAGTTCCATTTGATGTCGCCGGAAGTCGCCGGGTTTGCGTTGCGGGGCCGGTCAGGTAGCGTATAGAGGGGTAATGTCGCCGCCTTTGACCGACACTTTGGACATCATCGGGAATGTCACGTTGATAGGTGCGAGAGCAGAAGCTCTTGATCTCGCATCGGTTCCGGCTCCTGGCCGCCAAAGTTGTTGGCGGGGACACCGACGATGACGAAACCTCGGTCCTTGTATTTCTTGTAGAGTGCTTCGAGGCCGGCATACTGCGGCGTAAAGCCGCACTTGCTGGCGAGGTTAACCAGCAGCACGACTTTCCCCTTGAAGTTGGAAAGTGGCGTTTGTTTACCGTCGATGTTCTTGAGCGTGAAGCTCGTAAACGTTGTTGGCCGCCATCAGCGTTCCGGCTAGCATGAGAGTACCCAGTGCGATAAGCGTAATCGACTTCATGCGTCAATGGATGATAGCGGAACCGTAACGGTTTCATCAGAAATCCGAAGATCCGCTATCGGGAGGTTGGATTGGATTACCAGAACATCTTATATTCCTGAGACGGCTGCGTGGCCACCATCAACCTGAACCGCCCGGAACGGCGAAACGCGCTCTAGTCCGAAATGATGCGGGAATTGATCCGATGTCTGGAATACAGTGGCGCCGATCCGGAGGTTTGCGCGCGGTGATTCTGGCGGCGGAAGGGCACGTGTTCTGCTCCGGGTCACGACCTTAGGCAGAACTACGGGGCCAGACGGTGCGGTGGATACCGGGAGATCTTCCACGTCTGCTCGGAACTCATGGCGCGCATCCAGTCGATTCCTCAGCCGGTCATCGCCCAAGTGCAGGGAGTGGCGACGGCTGCCGGCTGCCAGCTTGTGGCCACCTGCGACCTTGCCATCGCTTCGGAAACCGCCGCGTTTTCGACGCCGGGAGTTAAGATCGGCCTGTTTTGCTCTACCCCGATGGTGGCGCTGACACGCGCCATCGGCCGCAAGCACGCCATGGAGATGCTGCTCACCGGGCAAGTCATTGACTCGGAAACGGCACTGCGCTGGGGATTGATCAACCGGGTAGTGCTGGCACCCGCGCTGGAGCGGGAGACCCTGAGCTGGGCAACTCTCATCGCCGCTTCCAGCGGATTTGTGGTCGGACTTGGCAAACAGGCCTTCTATGCGCAAATCGACCTCGATCAGGGGAAGGCTTACGCCTATGCTCAGGAGGTGATGACGCTCAACTCCCTGGCCGAGGATGCCGGCGAGGGCATCGGCGCGTTTCTGGAAAAGCGGTCGCCCTGCTGGAAGGGCCGTTAGCCGGTCTCCGGTGGTAGATCACCGTGGCCCGCGTCGTGCCTGCCACTTCGTAGTGATCGAGCCATGGCTTCAAATCCGGCGAATCGGCCAGCCGGAGCTTGGGGTTGAGCGGGCCGAGCCCGTCCACCACCCAGGTGGGGGAGGTTTTGATTAACTCCAGGCGGTTGTCGTGCGCCATTTGCGGCGCGATCACGGTGGAGTCGGTAAGATGCCGGTCGGCGGCCACGCCGTTCAAGGGCTGGGAATCCAGGAATCGAGTCGCCGCCGGCAGACCGCTGAGGGCGTAGATCTGAGGCCGGTAGCCCCATACGAAGAGGGTGTCCCCGGGCTTGGCCTCGCGCCGGATGAATCCGGCCGCGTCGCGGATGTCGTTGTAGAGCGCCAGGTCGCGCCAGTCGTAGTGGGCTTTTCCGGCAGCCAGGTCTTCGGCCAGGACGACGTAACGCGGTCCAAAACGTACCAGCGGCACCAGCAGCAGCACCGCCGGCAACAGCGCGCGCCATCGGCCCAGCAGCGGGTAGCCACGAGCCGCCGCCAGCACCACCGGTGGCAGCACCGCGAAGTAGTAGCGCGGAAAGAATCGAAAGCCGGCAAACGCCATCCCCAGGCCGGCCAGCGCCCACGCCGCCAATCTCACCATGTCCAGGTAGCGCTCTTTGCGATAGAACCACAGTGCAGGCAGAACTACGGCCGCGTGGAAACCGGCCCAGTCGGCCGTTCGCCGGACGCCTTCCGCAAAAGGATGCTGAACGAAACTGTTCCTGGCGTAGACGATACCCCACCCCACACCTGTTTCAGGTAGGCGCCGAGTGCTCCGTTCGCCGCCAGCCATCCCGCCCCGGCCAGGTTGGCGAATACGAAGCCGGCCGCGAGCGGCGGCAGCGCCATCGGAAGCCAAAGCGCGCACACGGCCACCAGATAGATCGCCTTGGTGTTGACAAACATGGCTGCGCCGGCCACCAGCCCGCACAATAACGGCCGCCTGCCGGCTGCCAGCCAGACCGCCAGAATTCCCAGCGGCATCGTCAACAGGTCGGGCGCCAGTGGCATCAGCGCCGAGGGAAAATCGAAGATGAGGAAGAAGGCGAGCAGCGCCGCGGCCAGATACCCCTCGCGCTCACCCCAGATTCGGCGGGCCAGCAGATAGATCAGCCAGCAGGTGAGAAGAACGAACAAAGCGCCGGCGAGTCGCAACGGCCATCCGGTACGCGCCCCCCAAAACAGGTAGACCGCCGGAAACAGGGGCGGCTTGTCGAACCAGATGTCGAGGTAAAGCGTTTTGCCCCGCATCATCTGAAGGGCCGCTGCGAGCGGGTAGCCCTCTTCCACCCATACGATTCCGCTATGTGCCAGCCGGCTGGCCAATGTCACCAGGAACAACGAAGAGAAGAACAACGTGCGCCGCATCAGGCCTTCTGTAGGATTCCCGCAAGCCATTCCCGGAACTTCGGGCCGTACAGGGGGTCGGCCAAAGCGAATTCCACGAAGGTCTCGAAGTAACTGGAGAAGTTTCCGATGTCGTAGCGCCTTTCCGGCGGCGGCAGCCTGTAGGCCAGCACCCGGCGTCCTTCTTCGCACATAAACCGAATGGCATCCGTCAGTTGGATCTCTTTCCTCTTGTCGGGACGCACGCGCCGGATCAGGTCGAAGATCAAAGGCGAGAAAACGTAACGGCCGGCCACCGCCAGATTGCTGGGCGCCTCTTGCGGTTTGGGCTTTTCCACCAGGTCCACCACTCGAGCGACGCCGCCGTCGTCGTCCGCCACTTTGACGATGCCGTAATGCGATACCTCTTCGACCGGCACTTCCTCGACGGCGATGACGCAACTGGCGTGGCGGCTCTCGAACAACTCGGTCATCGCCGAGACGCTTTTCGACTGCCCGTTAAGCCCGAGGATGGAGTCGCCAAGCGCCACCACGAACGACCTTTCGCCCGCGAAGCTCTCCCCACACAACACGGCGTCACCGAGGCCCAACTGGTGGCTCTGCCGGGTATAAAAGAACTGTGCGCCGAGTTCCTCGAATTGAATTTCCTGCAACAGGTCGTGCTTATTGTTCGAGCCGAGCAAGGCTGTCAGCTCCGGGTCGGCGTCGAAATGGTTCTCAATTGCCGTCTTGCTGCGGCCGGTGATGAACAGAATCTGCTCCACGCCGTTGTTCACCAGCTCTTCGGCAACGTACTGTACGATAGGCTTGCGGGCCACCGGTAACATTTCCTTCGGCTGCGATTTGGTGGCCGGAAGCAGCCGCGTGCCGAGGCCGGCGACGGGTACGATGGCGGATCGAATCATTCTTTTGAATATAAACCGAGAAAGTCTCGCGGATGTGACGATTCTTCACGGCGGCGCCCGCACGGCAAGGAAGTCGACTCGATGAACGACTGCATCCGGCTTACGCCTCCGCCATCCCGGGACGGCATTCGCCTCGACCATTTCCTGCAAGAGGGTCTGGCAGGATACAGCCGTTCGCGGTTGCAGGCGTGGATCCGGGATGGCCACGTATTGGTGGATGGTGCGGCCCGGAAGCCGTCGCACGTACTGCGCGGCGGCGAGACTATCGAAGTCTTCCCGCAACAGCCGCCGCCACTCCGCGCGCTTCCGGAAGATATTCCGCTCCGGATTCTGTATGAGGACGCCGATGTCGTCGCCGTCGATAAACCGGCGGGGATGGTGGTGCACGCCGGCGCGGGACATCACGCCGGTACGCTGGTAAACGCGCTGCTCCACCGCTTCGGCTCACTGTCCGGCGAAGGGGGCGATCTCAGGCCCGGCATCGTGCATCGCCTCGACCGCGACACCAGCGGGGTTCTCCTGGTAGCGCGCAACGACGTGGCGCACCGCAACCTGGCGCGCCAGTTCGCCGGCCGGACGGTGGAGAAGACGTATCTCGCGCTGGTTCACGGAGGCGTTCGCCCCGACACCGGCCGCGTTGCGAGCCCCATTGCACGCGATCCGGTTCGACGCACACGCATGACCTCCCGGCTGGGCCATGGCCGCTCCGCCCTCACCGAATACCGGGTGGTCCGCCGGTGGGACGCCTTTACTCTTCTCGAGGTCCGCATCGGCACCGGCCGCACCCACCAGATTCGCGTGCATCTGTCTCAAATCGGGCACCCGGTGGTTGGCGACACCCTTTATGGCGCGCCACGAAAGATAGAAGGGAAGCAGCCGCTCGGCCGGTTCTTCCTCCATTCTCACCTCATCCGTTTCCGGCAACCTTCCACTGGAGAGTGGGTTTCGGTGGAATCCCCACTGGCGCGGGAACTTGAGGCGTGGTTGGCGGCGTCCCTATAATCGAGTGTGGGCGCAGGTTAGGCGAATCATGAACCGAAGACGCTTTTCCCTCCTTCTGACCGCGAACCTGGCTGCTGCTTCCCTGGCGGGACAGCAGGCCCAGAAACTGGTTCCGCCGGCTACCGAGTCGGCAAAACCGCCGGATGCCGAGGCCCAAAGCAACGAAGCCATTGTTCTGGACGTTACCCGAGTCAACATCCTCTTCACTGTCACCGACAAGAAGGGCCGCTTTGTCACGGACCTGGGGAAGGATGCCTTCCAACTGGAGGAAGACAAGCATCCACAAACGATTCTGGAGTTCAGCGCCGAATCGGATCTGCCGTTGCGCATCGCAGTCCTCATCGACACCAGCAACAGCGTCCGCGACCGGTTCCGCTTCGAGCAGGAGGCCGCGATCGAATTCCTGAGCACCCTGCTGCGGCCAAAAGAAGACCGTGCCCTGGTTGTCAGTTTCGACTCGGTGGCCAACGCACACACGGAGCTGACGGGCGATCTGGAGAAGCTATCCGATACCATCCGCGAACTGCGGCCCGGCGGCGGCACGTCGCTCTACGACGCAATCTTTTATACCTGCCGCGACAAGCTGCTGCAGGACCGTCCCCGGTATCGGTTCCGCCGCGCCATGGTAGTGCTTAGCGACGGTGACGACAACCAAAGCGAATATTCCCGCGACCAGGCGCTCGAGATGGCCCACAAGGCCGATACCGTCATTTATACGATCTCGACGAATATCTCGCGCGTGAGCACCGAAGGCGACAAGGTGCTCAAGTATTATGCGGAAGAGACCGGCGGCCTGGCGTTCTTCCCCTTCAAGGTGCAGGACTTGGCACAGTCGTTCGAGAACATCGCCAACGAGCTCCGCCACCAGTACAGCATTCTGTACCGTCCCGAGCCGTTGGTCACCGACGGCAAGTACCACCGCATCACTCTGCGGGTAAAGAACCTGAAGGGCGTGGAAGTGCGCGCCCGTCACGGCTACTACGCCCCCACCATGTAGGCGGCGTGATCTGTCCCACCTCGGACCGGTAGGTCGGTTGGAATATTCCGCGGGCACTCTCGCGGGCAGGCTGTTATAATTCTGTTTCCGGTTTCCCGCCACCTCGGGGAGGTTTTCCATTATGGACGAAAAGGAACGCGCCCGTCTTTTGGGCGTTACGCTTGGGCAGATCGAAAAGCAGTTCGGGAAGGGTTCCATCGTTCGCCTCGGTTCGCACGAAGCGATCGTACCGGTTCAGGTCATCTCTACCGGCTCCATCTCGCTCGACGCCGCGCTCGGCGTCGGCGGTTTCCCCCGCGGACGCATTATTGAGGTTTTCGGACCGGAGTCGTCCGGCAAAACCACGGTGGCGCTTCAGGTGATCGCGGAAGCTCAGAAAGCGGGCGGGATGGCCGCTTTCATCGATGTGGAACACGCACTGGACCCGCTTTACGCCAAAAACCTGGGCGTGGATGTGGACAACCTACTAGTCTCGCAGCCGGACTACGCGGAACAGGCGCTTGAAATCGCCAGCGCGCTGATTTCTTCCAATTCCATCGACGTCCTGGTGATCGACTCGGTGGCGGCTCTGGTGCCCAAGGCCGAACTCGATGGTGAAATGGGCGATACGTTCGTTGGGATCCAGGCTCGCCTGATGTCCCAGGCCCTCCGCAAGCTCACCGGTATCGTGTCCAAGTCAAAGACTTGCCTCATCTTCATCAACCAGATCCGCGAAAAAATCGGCGTGATGTTCGGCAATCCGGAGACCACCTCCGGCGGCCGCGCCTTGAAGTTCTATTCCTCGGTACGGACCGACATTCGCCGCATTGCCGCCATCAAGGACGGCGACAAGGTGGTCGGCAACCGCACCAAGGTCAAGGTGGTGAAGAACAAAGTCGCGCCGCCGTTCCGGGAAGCCGAGTTCGATATTATCTACGGCGAAGGCATCTCGCGGGAAGGCGACCTGGTGGATTTGGGCGTCGCCCAGAACCTGATCGAGAAAAGCGGCTCCTGGTACAGTTACAAGTCGGACCGCATTGGCCAGGGTCGCGAAAACGCCAAGCAGTTCCTCAAGGACAATCCCGACATCCGGACCACCATTGAAGCCGAGCTGCGCCGCATCTTGGGCCTCACTCCGCTCGAATCTCTTTCCGCCGACGAGGCGGAGCCGAAGGCTGCCGTAAAAGCAGGCGGCCCGCGAGGAAAGTAAATTCCGCGCCGCGACTGAGAATTTTCATCACTTCCCGGCACTAATCCAGTGAAGCCGGGAGGCTGTCTGTCGTGCGCATATCCAGCCAGCCGCAAACGTCAACCAGCCCTCTGGTCGCCAGCGGCGCAAGGCGCCGCCGCCCCATTCTGTTTGCGTGCCACCCTGTCGAGGCGATCTCTACCGGACTTCCGGCGCTCGACAACTCGCTTGGAATCGGCGGGCTGCCTCGCGGTGCGTTGGCGGAAGTGTTTGGCGCAGAATCCACAGGCAAGACGGCGCTGGCCCTTGCCCTGATTCGAGCCACGCAGGCCGCCGGCGGCATCGCCGCCTTCATCGATGCCGAGCACTCCCTCGATGCGCGTTTTGCTGAACGCCTGGGAGTGAATCTCGACGAACTTTTGTTCCTGCACCCCGCCGAAGGCGATCGGGCCCTGACACTCGCGATCGCGCTGCTGGAGGCCCGCACGGTCGACATTCTCGTGCTCGATTCGCTGGCCGCCATCACACCGGCATCCGAAAGGTCCAAGTCCTTTTACGAGATGGGGCTGGCCCGTTTCAACTACCTGCTCTGGAAGATGGCCGCGCTGAATGCGCGCACCGCAACCGCGGTGATCCTGGTGAATCAGATTCGGTCCCGTTTGGCAGACTGCGTCGGGGAAGACCGGATTTCGCCGGGCGGGTGGGCTCCCAAGCTCTTATCGGCCGTTCGGATGGAGTTGCTGCCGAGCCAAACGCCCCCGCGGCGAAACGGCCCGGCTTTGCCCGTTTGCGCACGGCTCATCAAAAACCGGTATCATGTCCCCGACCGGGTGTCGCTCGTGCACCTCGAGCTCCCGTTTCATCCTTCCAGGCCGTCCGATACCGCTGCGTTTGAGGAACGGAACACCCTCACCGAAGCCCCTTAAAATCGGGCTTCCGGACCTCCCAGCGGGGCCCCTGGACCATCGAACCCCCGTAATTTGGGCTCCCGGAGCCCCTGGAATCGCTCCAACCCCCAAAAAATCGGGCTTCTGAGGAGATTCCCCCCTTTACACGGCCTCACCTCATCCCTTATCATTGGGTAGCAATTTGCCCAAAACAATTCTGTGGGTGAATGTTTTTCGTCTAAGCCAAATGGGGCAGCCCCACGGGGGCGCGGGCCCCAGCAACAGTTCCAACGGGAGAATGAGAAAGGAGTTGTATGGCGACCAAGAAGAAAATGACGCAGACGGAACTCATCAAGGAAATCGGCGCGAAGTGCGAGGTTAGCAACAAGGCTGCCAAGCTCTTCCTGTCCGGTTACGCCGAGATCGCCGTCCGGGAGACCAAGAAGAACGGTGTGTTCGTAATGCCCGGCCTCGGCCGTCTGGTACGCGTGGACCGTAAGGCGCGCATGGGCCGCAATCCGGCCACCGGCGAGAAGATCAAGATTCCGGCCAAGAAAGTGGTACGGTTCCGCGTGGCCAAAGCGGTGAAGGACGCGATCGTACCGCCAAAGAAGTAGTTGCTTTAAAAACTTGACGGTGGGAACAGAAAACCCCGCACCGGAACGTGCGGGGTTTTTCTTTACAAAAATCTTGTCGGGGCGAGCACCGGACAGCCACTCGTTGCGGGCGGTCCTGAAGCGTTACGCTTGCTTCTTTTCTTCGCCCTTTTCTTCGCTCTTCAGAGCGTTTTTGAAATTTCGGATGCCTTCGCCCAACCCCTTGGCCAGCTCGGGTATTTTCTTACCGCCGAATAGCAGGACGGCAACCGCGAGGATGACTAGAAGTTCGGGCGCTCCAATTGATCGCATGGGGCCTCCTGGGTCACCTTCATTGTAGGGACCACGTTTCCCCGGCGTCAAGCAACCGTTTGGCGGCGCCTATCGGCTCGTCGCGATCACCGTCCGTGCCGGGCGCAAGCCTTCCGAAGTCGCGCTCACCCGGATTTCACCTGCGTGACCCTTTTTCGACCGGACGATCAGCAAGGCCAACCCGTTAAATGCCTTGCGGTTATCAGCCTGGAACGGCGCCAGGCTGGTGGCGTCGCCGTTGTCCACCGCCGCGATGGCGCCCGCGCCTTCCACCCGAAACTTCACCAGGTTGTCGGCCGCCGGACATAGCGTTCCATCCTTGTCTTCCACTCTGACGGTGATAAAGGAGAGATCGTCGCCGTCGGCGGCGATCTTCGCGCGGTCGGCGATTAAGCGGATTCTGGCCGGGGCGCCGGCGGTGCGCCGCTCGTCGGTGGCCGCCTGCTTCCCGTCTTTATAAGCCACCACTCTCAGAACACCGGGCTCGTAAGGAACCTGCCACAGCAGGCGGTACTTGGTTACGAACTTGCCGTTGGTGCCGACGTTGGGGCCGGCGGGCAATGCCACCGGTTCGGAGAAGCGCTTCTTTCGCCCCAGCGAGCGGCCGTTGAGAATAAGCTCCACTTCGTCGCAGTTGGTGTAGACCATGACTGGAATGTCTTGTCCCTCCCGCCCGGCCCAATTCCACTGGGGCAGGACGTGAACCATCGGCTTGGTGGTCCAGACGCTTTGGTAAAGATAGTAGCGGTCTTTCGGAAACCCGGCCAGGTCGACGATGCCGAAGTACGAGCTGCGCGCCGTGACCGAAGAATTGCGGCCGTAGGGCGTCGGCTCGCCGAGGTAGTCGAACCCGGTCCACACAAACTCACCCAGAACCTGGGGGAATCTGTCCTGAGCTTCGATTTCCGCGTCGGGAAGGCTCGCCCAGGGCGGAGCGATGATGTCGTAACTGGTAAGCTGCCCCGACGGGTGCCTCTCGTACTTTTCAATGGGGAGGTGGTACACACCCCGTGAGCTGACCGTCGAGGCGGTCTCGGTGCCGACGAAAACCCAGTCCGGATGATCTTTCAAGAACCTTTCGTAGAAAAAGGGCTTGTAATTGATGCCGACTACGTCAACCTTGGCGGCAAGCCCGTTGGCGATGGCGTCGTCCGGATTGTTGAACGCCGCCGTGGTGGGCCGTGTCGGGTCCTCCTCGTGGCAGAACCGCGTCAGCCTTTCGGCCACCTTCCAGCCATCCTTGTGCCGCTGTTCCGGGATCTCGTTCCCGATACTGTACAGCACCACGCTCGGATGATTGCGGTCGCGCCGAACCATATCGCGGATGTCCCTTTCGCTCCACTCGTCCCAAAACTTGCTCAGTCCATTGGGCACTTTGGCGATCTTCCACATGTCGAAGGCTTCGTCCATCACCATCAGCCCCAGGCGGTCGCAGTATTCCAGCAACTCGGGCGACGGCGGGTTGTGGCTGGTACGGATTGCGTTGACGCCAAAGCTCTTCAGAATTTGCAGTTGCCGCTCAGTGGCACGCCGGTTCACCGCCGTGCCGAGCGCGCCCAGGTCGTGGTGGTCGCATACGCCGTGAAACTTCACATGACGACCGTTCAACAAAAGGCCTTTTGCTTTGTCAAGGACGACACTGCGAATCCCGAACGGAGTAACGTAGCGGTCGACTACCTTGTTCCCGTCCTTCACGACGCTCACTAACGAGTACAGGTAGGGGTCGTCGATGTCCCAACGATGGGGCGTGGCGACACCCAGGCGTTGGTCGGCGGCGAGCGTTCCGCCGGCCGCCAGATCGAGCAAAGCCACGCTCCGCGAGATCTGCCGGCCCGCCGCGTCCACGATTGAAGTCTCGAGCGTCGCTTTCACGGCCGCCGGACGTGAGTTTCTAAGTTCGGTTCTCACCGCCACGGTCGCGTGGGCTTCGGTCGCCTCCGGAGTGGTGACATAGGTTCCCCAGTGCGCCACCCGCAGCGGGTCGGTGGCCACCAGCCAGACATTCCGGTAGATGCCCGCCCCGGGGTACCATCGGGACGAGTGTTCTTCGGGCGTCAGGCGGACAACCAGGACGTTCTCTCTACCATCCAACAGCAGGTATGGCGTCAGGTCGAGCGCGAAGCTCGAGTAGCCGTAGGGCCGCGCACCCACCTCGGTTCCGTTCAGCCAGACGTGCGCGTTGGACATCGCCCCGTCGAATTCGATGCTGTACTGTTTGCCGGCGGCCTGGCCGGAGAGGGTGAACCGCTTCCGATACCACCCCGTGCCGAAGTAGGGCAACGATCCCTCATCCGGATTGATTTTCGTATCGAACGGCCCTTCGATCGCCCAGTCGTGCGGCAAGTTCAACTTGCGCCACAACGAATCGTCGAAGCCGGGTTGTTCCGCTCCGGGAGCGGCGCCTTTGTGGAACGACCAGCCATCGTCGAAATTCATGCGACGTTCCGCGCCCACAACAACGGTGGATGCGCCGGTGGCTTGCGAACCAAAGGCCGCCAGTAACAGCGCCGGCAGGAGGAAATTTGAAAGAGTACGGAATATGAAACGCACAGTGTTCACCTTCGCAGCTTAGTAAGTTATCACATCCCAACGGGGCGGTCTCGACGCCGCTGCTCTTCCGCTTGTTTGTGAATGGCGGCCTCCGCCCGATCCAAATAACTTCGATACCCCTCACGATCGACAAACGGATTCTCGCCGCCTTTCCCGGCTTTTGCCGCCTTACCCGCCAAACCGAACTCCCAACCGTGGCCGCCAAGGAAGATGTCGCAGGGAAGCGCCCGCAGTGCGGCAAACGTTGCGTCGAAGTCTTTTAGAATCCCGGGGTACTTGGGATTGTCGACAAGCTGATAGCCCGGCGCTGTCACGCTGCACACGAACACGACGTCGTAGCTTCGCCGGCCATCCTCCACTCGGGTGGTCCAGGTGGTGCACCCTTTCGTGTGACCAGCCGTAACGTGCGCGGTGAGCGTCGTGCCGCCAAGGCTTACCTGGTCGCCATCGGCAACTAGCCGATCGGGAACAGCCGGGCGGAAGGCATACTTGTCACCGAAGGCGAAATCGTTCTTCCCGCCGTGAGCGAGCAGGTCGGCTTCTTTGGCAGAGGACACCAGCGTCGCGCCAGTCCGCGCCTTCACGGCCGCCAGTCCGCCGGCGTGGTCGTAGTGGGCGTGGCTGAACAGCAGCAGGCGGGTGTCTTCCATCCGGAAACCGAGTTTCGCCAAGTTGCTTTCGATCTGCGGTACGGTTTCGGAAAACCCGGTATCCAGCAAAATGTTTCCCGCCGGAGTAGCGATCAGATACGAGGAAACGTCGGCTGCTCCGACGTAATAGATGTTGCCGGCAATCCGGAACGGTTCGACAGGCCGGTTCCAGTCGGGGTTGGCGGGCGCGTATTGCGCCCACGTCACCGGCAAGGCGAGGCAGAGAAGAATAAGCGCTCGATCTATCACGCTTTCGATGGTAGCAACGCGCCGCCTTACTCGTAACGCAGTGCCACCACGGGGTCGATACCGGTGGCGCGGCGTGCCGGGAAATAGCTGGCAGCCAGAGCCACCAGGAGCAGCAAGGCCGCGACCGCGCCGAACACCAGCGGGTCGGTGGGTTTGACGCTGAAAAGCAGACTGGCCATCAGGCGCGTCAGTGCGAATGCCGCCCCGAGTCCGATGGCAATTCCGATGGCCGCCGGCAACATCGCCTGCGCCATCACCAGGTTCCGTACGTTGCGGGAATCGGCGCCGAGAGCGATGCGAATGCCCAGCTCCATGGCGCGCTGCTCCACCGTGTATCCCATCAGGCCGTAGATCCCGATGGCCGCCAGCAGCAGCGCCGAGCCGGCGAAGATGGCCAGTAGCAAGGCATTGAATTCGTTGCGCGCGGTGGATTGCGCCAAGACGCGGTCCATCGACCGGATGTTGGCCACCGGCAGGTTACCCGCCGCCTGGATTTGCCGCTCGATGGCGCCGGCGAGCGAGTACGGCTCGACCTTTGTGCGCACGGCCCACGTGATGGGGATGATGCGGTTGTTCAGAGCCATGACACCGTCCTTGACCTGCGCCAGGGGGATGTACATGATGTTGCCGGGACCTGAGTCGAGGCCGGCGTCCAGCACATCCTGAACCACGCCTACGATCTCTCGCGGTGGTTCTTCAAACTCCGGCCCCACGCCTTTTCCGATGCTGATCCGCTGGCCGAGAGGATCCTGTTTGGGCCAGAACCGCCTGGCCATTGTCTCGTTGATCAGCACCACGCCGGGCGCCGCCCCGTCGTCCCGGTCGGTGAACGAACGGCCGCGCAGGATCGGTATCTTGAATACGTCGAAATAGCGGGGAGTCGCGTAACGCCACGCCCCTCCCGCCGTCGAAGGGCCGTTGGTCGGCGGGCGTCCTTCAATCACGAAAGGAAGACCGAAGCTGGGCTCGAGCGGCACCGAGCAGGTGACGGCGGCGGCTTCCACACCGGGCAAGGCTTCGATGCGTTCTATCGCCTGGCGCGTCAGGCGCGCCACCGCCGCGGTGGTGTCGAAGCCCGACCCGGTAAGCGATGTCTCCATCACCAGAACATTGTGCCGGTCGAAGCCGGGAACCACCTGGCGCAGCGCCACGAAGGTCCGAATCAACAGACCGGCGCCCACCAGCAGCACCATGGCCAACGCCATTTCGGAGACTACCAGCAGACTGCGTAACCGGTTCTGCCGCAAGCCGGAGCCGCTGCGCGAGGCGCTCTCTTTCAAGGTGTCGTGGAGGTCGGGCCTGGAGGCATGAAGCGCCGGGACCAGGCCAAACACAACCCCGGTTAGAATGGCCATCGCCACCGTAAACAGCAGCACGCGCCAATCCAGCGTCACCGCGGCGCCGTCCACGCCGATGCGCGGAATGTTGCCGGGACTGAAAGCCAGAAGCGCGCGCACTCCGGCGTAGCCGAGGAACAGGCCGATCACGCCGCCAATCGAAGCGAGCAGGACGCTTTCGGTGAGCAGTTGCCGGATAATCCGGCCGCGTCCCGCCCCCAGCGCCGCGCGGATCGCGATCTCGCGGCTGCGCCCGGTGGCGCGCGCCAGCAGGAGGTTGGCCACGTTGGCGCAGGCGATCAGCAGTACGAACCCGACGGTCGCCAGCAAAATCAGCAGGGCGGGGCGCACGTTGCCCACCGTGGCGTCCTGAAGACTTTCGGCGCCGAAGGATTGGTCGGGACCGTCGGCGTCCGGAAACCTGGTGTGGTATCGGGCCGCGGCCAAACCCAGGGCGGCGTTAGCCTGCTGCAGGGTCACCCCGGGCTTCAGGCGGGCGGCCGCCCGCAAATAGTGTGCCTGGTCGGTGGAGTTGACGTCCGCCTGAAGCGGCATCCACAAATCGGCGGGAGGATCGGGGGCGTAGCCGGCGTCCAGAACCCCGATCACCGTATACGGCTCGCCGCCCAGCGGCAGCGGCTTTCCGATAATTCCCGGGTCGCGTCCGAAGCGCCGCTGCCACAGACCGTAGCTGATCACCACCAGATGCCCGCCGCCGGGGCGGTCTTCCGCCGACAGAAAACGTGCGGCCGATGGCGGTTCGGGCCCCAAACAGGTCGAAATACTGGCGGGATACGTGTAAGCCTTTCACCTGTTCGGGACGGTCGCCACCGGTCAGGTTGATGCCGGGTCCGCCAAAATCGTAGGCGGCGACATCGTCGAAAACCTCGGTCAGCTCGCGGTACGCGTTGAATTTCGGAATGGAAGTGATGTTGCCGTTTCCCCCAGGCGAGGTAAGGATCAGTTGGACCATTCGCTCCGAATGTGGATACGGCAGCGGCTTCAGCAGAACCGCATCAACAACCGAAAAGATTGCGGTGTTGGCCCCGATTCCGAGCGCCACCGCGGCAACCGCCGTCAGCGTGAAGGCAGGGCTGTGGCGGAGCAGTCGAATTGCGTGTTTCAAATCGCCGAGCAGAGCTTCCATGAATCGGTCCCCTTCCTATTCACCGGGCGGGCGATACAGACTTAGACAGTCTGAGCCGGAGTTTGGTTTGCCGCGTTCAGCGTCTTCAGCAACACGGCCCGGCAGGTGTGAGAAAATATAGGCGGAAGACCTTACTATCCCAATTCGATGGGCTATGAAGCGTAGAGCATTTCTCGCCGGCAGCTTGGCCGCGGCATTCACGGTACGCAAAGCGAGCGCCATCGGGCGCAAGAACGTCGTCTTTCTACTTGCCGACAGCCAGCGGTTCGACACGATCCACGAACTGGGCAACGGCACCATTCGCACCCCGAATCTCGATCACCTGGTCAAAACCGGCTTCTCGTTCACCAATTGCTTCGCCTGCGACCCCTGGAATTGGGGCAGCCGGGCCAGCCTTCTCACCGGATGTAACAACATTCACGCCGGCGTCCGCCGGGGTGACAGAACCATCAACGTGCAGTGGCCCCTTTGGCCGGAAATCATGCAGGCGGTCGGCTACAACACCTTCTTCACCGGCCGATGGCTGGACACCGTCGAACCTCGGAATCGGGGATTCAAGACCGTGCGCTTTCCGGTGCGGACTGAAGATGGCCCGCACGAGTTGAGTTTCGCGACCGAGACCGGAAAGACGTCGGGCTTCAGCTCGAACCTGTTCACCGACGCCGCCGTGGAATTCATCCGGTCGAAGCCCGAACCGCCTTTCTTTCTTTACGTTTCCTACATGGCTCCCCATCGGCCGTGGACCCCTCCGGGTGAATACGCCAAGATGTATCGGCCGGACAAGATTTCGCTGCCGAAGAACTTCATGGAGCAGCCCGCCCTCGATTCGGCCATCCTCGGCGCGGGGGGTCAAGGGACGCCGGCGAAAGCCCTGAAGCCGGACTTCGTGCGCGGCGAGACGGCTCTGTATTACGGAATGATCAGCCAGCTCGACGAGCAGATCGGAAGAATTTTGAACGAGTTGAAGAAGGCGAAGCTTGAAGAGGACGCCATCGTCATCTTCGCCAGCGACTGTGGCGTCCCGATTGGCTCGCATGGCCTGTTCGAACGCGAGTCGCTGTACGACGAATGCCTTCGGGTGCCGCTGGTGATCCGTGCCCGTGAGCGAGCCTTGGCCGGCTTTCGCTCGCCTTCGTTGTGCCAGTTGCAGGACCTTGTTCCCACGGTATGCGACCTGGTAGGAATGCCGGCGCCCAACGGCATCAATGGACTCAGCCTGACGCCTATGCTAACCAAACCGTCGGTCGAGTTGCGCGACGAAGTCTTTGCCGGTTTCGGCGAGTCGCAGCAGATGGTTCGAACGCGCGAGTGGAAGCTGATCGACTATTCGAAGGCAAACAAAAAGCAGTTGTTCCACATAGACTCCGATCCGGAAGAAATGAAGGATTTGTCAGGCGGGGACGCGAACAAGAAGACCATTGAACTACTCATGTCCAAGCTCGGCGATCATCGGAAACAACTGAGCGGCGCCTTGGTGGGCCGCGCAAGTCGGGTATAATCGAAGAAGCCCCGTTGTGAAGGGGACCAGTTAGTACCATCTCAAGGGTCAAATTCGATTGACGTGTCGAAGGGGCGCCGAAAACCGGCGCCCTTTCTTCCTTTTTGGCGGGGGATCCCTCGCCCATCTCCTGAAAAATCCGCAAAGCGCCGATAGAAATGTGGAGTTCGGCTGCGAACAGCAGCCGGCTCGACCCACTATGTTCATAGTGGCCTCCCGCGTATGCGGCCCGCCTTCGGATTCAACGCAATGGCGTCCCACGGACTGACGGAAGACCGATGAATCGCTGATGGAATACCCGAACTCCAAATCGGAACGCCTGGCGACACTTCTGGAAAAGGCTCTCACGACGGCGCCGGCGAAAGAAGCGCTGAACTGCGTGCCGGCTGCCGGCGAAGGGGAAGACAAGGTCTCCGAATCCGCCGAAAACCAGGATTCCGAAGATCGCCGGAAGAAGTTTCAAATTCTGGCTGAGCGGGTACGGGAGCGGCTGAAGGAACGGACATCGGTGCCCGGGGAATGTCCGCCGACCTCTACCGCGAAGCCACCGGCGATATCCACCACCTGGCCGTATGTTAAAAGCCCTGAGAAGCCGCGCAACGCTTCCCGCCAAAGCGTCTGTTTCGCGGACAGACCGGCGCCAGCTCCCGGGCCGACCGGCGCACTCCCGTTGGGAACAGAGGACGCGCCCTCGAACGAGACAGACCAATACAGCGGCGACGTGGAAAGAATGTCCCGATTGGAGTTGGAGCGCGCCGAGCTTGGCCGTGCCGAGCTGGCGAGAATGGAATTCGAGCAGAGGCAGTTGGAGGCGGCGCTGGCGGAACAACGCGGCGCCTTCCGCAAACTGGAAGTAAGGCTGGGTGGCGCCCGGGCGCATGCCGCCTCGTTGCAGGGTCGCCTGGAAGAAGTGGATCGGGCGCGGGTGGCGGCGGAAAACGCCGCTCGAAAGGCGGAATCGGAGGCCGCCCGGCTGCGCCAGTATAGCCTGGGGCTGGAACGAAACTTGCGGCAGCGCGAAACGGCTCTCGAATCGGAGAAACGCCGGCTGGAATTGCTGCTCGCTGTGGGCCCGAACCGGCGAACGGCGCCGGCGGAGGTGGAGCGGAGGTCGAATCCGCCCGCCCTGGACCACCGGGAGCCGGACGAGCTTCGCGACAGCCCGCGGGAGCAATCCGACGCGGAGCGGCGTCTACGCGAGGAAAACGATCGGCTCCTTGAGGAGCTGGCCGCGGCCCGCATGGAAATGGCGCAGCAGTTCACCGAGGACGATGACACCCGTCCACAACGGCTGGAAAGGGAATTGCGGCAGGAAGTTGAACGCCGCGGCGCGCGGATTGTCATTTTGGAAAAAGAAGCTCAAGACGAACGGATGGCGGCCGAGAAGGCGAGGCAAGAGTACTCGCGGGAGCAGGTCGCATGTCTGGCGCTGCAACGGGTCGTCGAAACCAAAGAAGCGGAGATTGAAGACAAAACGCGACTGGTGGCGGAGTGCTTAAATGCCCTCGAAGAACACCACCGGCGGCTTAGCGGTCTCGAACGGATGGTTGCTTCCAACCCAGCACTCGGAAACGTGCCCGCTTCCGGCTATGGCGGCTGTCGGGCCAATTCAGGGGTCGCCGGTTGATTTCCGATATGCAGAAAGAAAAGGCTCAGCCGGTACCGGGCGCCTCCACTCCGCAAACGGAGGCGGAACGGCTGCGCTCTGAAGTTCTCAAATGGAGCGGCTCTCCCGCGGCGCCCCAGGCTATTCCGCAGGTCCAGGTGGCGGAAGATGCCCATCCGTCGCGAATCGCGAAGACCTCGCAACGGGAACAACTGAATCGCCTGCTTGCCTTGCTGTCGGCGACGACGCTTCGACTGGAATCCGCCCTTTCGCCCGTTCAATCCGATCTTAACTGGAAACCGGAAAACCTTTCCGGGGAGCTGCAAACGGAATCGGAGGCCTTCCAGCCCGGAGACACGGTTGGCGGCGGCAGCACGCCGGGGCAAGGCAGTTTCAGTCCGCAAATCTCGTTATCGTCGAGCCGGCTACGGGTGGCATTGATCGCGTTGGCGGTTGTCGCCATGGCGGCGTTTTGTGTCGGTTTCACGGCGGCTTTTCGCTGATCGCCGGCTGGAAGGGAGGCAGCGCGGGTGCGGTTCTTGCGCAACGAGCCCGAAGAAGCGCTTTCACTTCGTCCGTCTGGACACTTCATGCATCCATACTGTCTGACGGCGAATCAGGACCGTTCGCCCTGAAATGCACCTGAGGGCCGAAATCGTCTAATCTAAGATGCTAGCGAATGCCGTCCTCGGCGGCATTAGAACAAAATTGGGGGCGAACGCCCCGCCCGCAGTGTTCTCTCAGGCGGGCATGCCGGTGGTGGCGATTTTGTGTCAGACTTGTTCGACACGGCGCCGGCCGGCCGGAGGATGAACGATGAACCCACTGGAGGAATTGCGACAACTGGCAGCAGCCGTTGCGGCAGCCACCAATCTGGAGGCTCTTCGGCCGGTCTTCTATCGAATTGAATCCATCTCGAAGGAGCACTCCGCGGACCCCGATGTCCAGGCGCTGTCAGCACAGGTAAAGGAGCAACTGGTCCGGCGCGCAAATGCCTTCCGGACGGCCACCGTTACCGGGACGTCGCCTGCGGTCACCGAGCGGCCCGCGGCGGGTCCCGCGGCTCCGTCCTCGCCTCCCGCGGCGTTTTCCCTCACCGCACCCGTAGGTCCGGCGCCAACCTCGCAAACTCCCATCCAGTCCGCGCCGACTTCCGCCCCACCGCCCCCGCCACGTCCGTCACCGCCGCCTCGCCCCAAGGCGAAATCGGGCGTCGCGCCGAATTGGAAACTGACCATTCTGGTGGGGGCGGGGGTCGGCTTGTGTCTGTTCGGCGGCGCCCTGTGGTTCTTGCTGAAGGGAAGATCCGCGCCCTCCGCCCCGGCAGGTTCTACCATTGCGGTTCGCATCGTCAGCGACCCTGCGGGAGCGCTCATCCGCGTGGATGACAACCTGGTGGGCAAGGCTCCGCTTGATGCTTCTTTACGCCTGGGAACCCACGAAGTTTCCGCGTTACTCTCGGGCTACGAGATGGCTTTGCGGACGGTGGAAGCCGGCCCCAAGTTGGGACCTACGCTTACTCTGAAGCTGGTGCCCCAGCATCAGAGCGTTTCCGTGTATACCGACCTCGAGTCCGGGAAAGTGGACATGGATGGGAAGCCTCTTGGCGACCTTGTGGATGGGCAGTTTTTCCTGCCCGAAGCCCTTTCCGGGCAGCACACTCTTTCGGTCCAGGGTCCACAGACCAGCCTCTCGTTTTCCTTCGAGATCACGCCCGGGTCGCGGCCTGGGGTTACGGGCTCGATTCAGGCTCAGAATGCCCTGGGGGTGGTGATCAGCTCGGGCGCGGGATCGGCGATGGCATACTCCAGCAAGCTCAACCTCCCCGTGAGTGAAGCGGATCACCAGCTCGGTTCGATTGGAGCCGAAGGGCTCTCCCTTTCGCAGCTTTCGGCCGGCGATCACACGCTCACGGTCGGGACGGGGGGTGATGCCAAAAACATTATTGCCAACCTCGGGACCGGTCCAAAACTGGTTGCATTCCTCAAACGCGACGTGGAGGCCGGCACGCTGGTGGTTGTCACCGGTGAAGACGACGCCACGGTCTTCCTGAATGGAAAGCCTCTTGCGCGAAAAACCCGATCGGGACGGCTGCGTATCCCCTTTCTGGGCGTCCGGTCGTACCGGGTAAAAGTGGCCAAGGATGGCTTTGAAGCTCCAGCCGAACAAACTGTCAACGTCCGGAAGGGCGACGAAACCAAAGTCGCCTTCGTGCTTAAGCCGGTCGTCACCGAGGCGACACTAGTGGCGCGAGGTCTACCCGAGGGAACCGAACTGTGGGTGGGAGGTCAGAAGGTAGCTACCGCCGGCGCCGATGGCCAGGTTCGCGCCACTGTTGAGGCCGGCAGCCGAAACGTCGAGCTCCGGAAGGAAGGCTACGGGCAAGTGCAAATTCAAAAGCAGTTCTCCGCCGGAGGCACGGTGGAGTTGACGGCGGCTGAAACGGCGATGAAGCCATTGCTGGCGAAGGTCTCCTTGGTTCGATCGCCGGCGAACGCCGACATTCGTGTGAAACGGCAGGACGAGGGCAGCTTCCGGTTAGTGCGTGAGAACAATCTGAGTCTGCCCGCCGGCAGTTACACATTTGTCGCCTCGGCCCCGGATCACCAGCAGCGGACAGAGACGGTGCACATCAACCAGGGGGAAGCGAAATCGATCGATCTTACCCTTGCGAAGATTACCGCCGCGGTCTCCCGGCCGCTTGGATTGGATGCATTTGAAGACGCAGGCCAATGGCACCGCAGTGCGGACTGGACCACGCGCGAAGGGGGTGGGTTCTCGCTGTTCGGGCCACGTCCTTTGCGGGGGACGGTGGTGTTCACCGCAACCCGCCAGAAAGGCAAGGAGCTGCGCTGGGTGGTCGATTTCCGTGATGAACAGAACTACCTTTTGTTTTCGCTCGACGACAAGCAGTTCCGTGCAACGCAGGTTCGCGGCGGGAAAGAGAGCGAACTCAAGAAAACGCCGCACAAGATCGCTAACACCACCTATTTCACAGTTTCAATCGAGGTAACCCCCAATTACGTCATCCACCGCGTGTTTGAAAAGAACCAGTGGCGCATGCTCGATTCCCTGGAGGAAAAAAACACCGATCTCACCGCGGGGCGATTCGGCTTTTACCTGCCCGGGAGCGATGCCATCGGAGTCCGCAACTTCCGGTTCAGTCCCTCGGGGCGGTGAGTGTCGATTTTTTCAGCTCTAAGCGATTTAGGCCGATAAGCTGGGACGGAGGCATCTGGATCTCATGACGCCAACGGTCCCGGTCTTTATCTGGCGCAAAGCATACGAAGTAAACGTCCCTCGAATCGACGACCAACACAGAAAACTGGTTGCCCTGTTGAGCGAGCTTCACGAGGCCATGCAGGAAGGACAGGGTCAGGCGGTGCTGCGAAAGGTGCTCGACTCACTCACTGGTTATACGGTCTGGCACTTCCGGACGGAAGAAAGATTAATGGCGGAAGACTGCTATCCCGGCTACGACCAGCACCGGGAAGAGCATCGGCTGTTCGTCCGGCAGGTGAAGTGCTTCATCCGGAATCTGGAGGCGGGCAAGACAACAATGACCGTGAAAGTGCTTCAGTTTTTGCGCCACTGGCTGTTCGAACACATCCAGAATTCGGACCGCCGGTTCGCCGCTTACCTTTTGTCGCGGAGGTAGCGGTCAGCCTCAGGAAATTCCGATCTGGCTGAGGCGGCACCGCAGATGCCTCAAGGAATCTTGCGCCAGCGCGCGCAACGACATCGGCGCATTTTCTCCGATCCGGCAAATCGCTCGACGCTCTCCGCCGGAAGGTGGGCAAGGACGCGCGAGAGAAGCCGGCTTCGGGTCTTCTCGGCCACCCTGTTTCGACGATCTCGCCAACCTGCTGGCGTCGCACCCAGCGTGCTAAACTGTTCCCCGAAATGAACTTGCGTAGTCTGGTGGGTGTGTTATGCGCGCTCGGAGTTCCCTTGGTGGCGCCGGCGCAATCCCTGACGGACCAATACCGTGAGACGGCTTCGCGCATCATCGGCGCCGCTCTGGTGGATGAAGATGGCTGGCGCAAGTTGGCCTACCTGTGCGACCGTATCGGAAACCGGTTGAGCGGGTCGGCACAATTCGACGCGGCGGTGCGCTGGTCGGTCGACACCATGAAGAAAGACGGCCTGATGAATGTTCGGACGCTGCCGGTGAAGGTGCCGCATTGGGTGAGGGGCGACGAGAGTGTCTCTATCGTCGCGCCCATCCGCCGCCCGTTGGCCATGTTGGGCCTGGGCGGAAGTGTCGCTACTCCTGCCGGCGGCATCGAGGCGGAGGTGGTGGCCGTTTCGAGTTTCGACGAGTTGGAACGCCTCGGCAGAGAGAAGGTCGCGGGCAGAATTGTGTTGTTCGATGTTCCGTTCGAAGGCTATCGCAAAACGGTGGTCTACCGCTCCATCGGTGCATCTCGCGCCGCCGGGCTGGGGGCGGTTGCCGTGCTATTGCGGAGCGTCGGCCCGGTGAGCCTCCAAACACCTCACACCGGGTCATTGGACTACCAGGAAGGAATGCCCCGAATTCCGGCGGCGGCCATCACCATCGAAGGCGCAACTTTGATCCGGCGGCTGATCAATTCCGGCGAAACCGTGCGGGCCCGGCTCCGGATGGAGGCGCGGATGCTGCCGGACGCCGAGGGCGCCAACGTCATTGGAGAGATTCCGGGCCGGGAGAAGCCGGAGGAAGTGGTGGTGCTCGGCGGGCATCTCGATTCGTGGGACGTCGGCGAAGGCGCCCAGGATGATGGCGTCGGCTGCGTTGCCGCTTTGCAGGCGGTGGAATTGCTGAACCAGCTCGCCTTGAAACCCAGGCGCACGGTGCGCCTGGTCTTCTGGGCCAACGAGGAAAATGGCGTACGCGGCGGCCAGGCTTATCGGGAGTGGGCCGGCGGCGCCGCCCGCCTTCACACCGCGGCCATCGAAATGGATAGTGGATCGGAGCAGCCGATCGGGTTCGGCCTGGGTTTGCCGCCGCTTCCCGCCGCTGTCGCGGAACGCGCCTTCCGCCGGGCTGAAGAGATTCTGGCGCTGCTCGATGGCATCGGAGCTTCGCACCTCGCCAGAACCGGCGGCGATACCGACATTGGCCCGTTGATGAGCGCCGGCGTACCGGGCTTCGGGCTGGAGACCGTCATGGAACACTACTTCGAATGGCACCACACCAATGCCGACACGCTTGATAAAGTCGATAAGCAGTGCTTTCGCAAAAACATGGCTGCTCTCGCCGTGCTCGCTTATGTACTGGCGGACATGCCCGACCGGCTTACCGACTGAGAAATCGCCCGGAGCCGAACTTACACTATGAATCGCCGCACCCTTCTAAAACTTGCCTCCGCGCCTGTGCTCTTGGCCGGCGTTGGCTGTCGAAAGCCCACGCCGACTTCCGACTATGCCCCTGGCAGGCGCGTCATGCTTGACGCACACAATTGCTATCCCTACGAGGGAAAATACGTCAATCGACTCCAGCGGGCACTTTCCTGCGGCTTTCCCCTGGCCATTGAGCAAGACCTGGTCTGGCACATCGACCGCAAAACACAGTTAGCCAAGGAAGTGGTCGCCCACAGCACCGATGCCACCGGCAACGAGCCGAGCCTCACCAGCTACTTTTTCGATCAGGTCCGGGCGCCGGTATCGCAGGCGATGTTGAATATGGACGCCACCCGGTGGCCGATCCTGGTATTGAATCTCGATCTGAAGACCAACGAACCGGCCCACCACCAGGCCCTTTGGAACGTGCTGCAGGATCACGATACCACCATCACATCCGCCCTGAAGACGGGCGCCGCCAATCCCGGCAAGTTCGACTGGAAGCCGATGCTGGTGTTGACCGGCGATTCCGACGAACAGGAGCTTTCTTTTTATGAGCGGGTGCCGAACGATTCACCGCTCTTGCTGTTTGGAGCGGTGAAGCCGCTGGCGGACTATCCAGCCCCGGCCGCGGAGGTGATCGGAGCGGGAGGCACCGAGTACCGAAGGTGGATAAACTTTCCGTGGGGGATGATCGAGGGAGTTCCGCAGCCGAAAGCCGGCGAATGGACCACGCAGAAGGCCGACCGGCTGCGGTCGTTTGTAGAGTACGCACACTCCAAAAATCTGTGGATTCGTTTTTACACCTTGAACGGACACACTCCGGCGGAGTCGCAAGGCTGGTCGCCCGGGTACAATTTCGGCTCGCTCGAGGCGGTACAGATCCGGTGGAGGGCGGCCATCGAGGCGGGAGTCGATTTCATCGCCACCGATCAGTACGAGCAACTCGCGCAAATGCTGCACGCCAGCGGGAAACGCGGCTGACCGAAAACGCACCTGCTGCGGCACGGAAGGAAAGGGAAGGGAACGTGGCCTATAAGCCCATCGAGAGTTATGGCGTGATCGGCGACCTTCACTCGGTTGCCCTGGTGGGAATGGACGGTTCGATCGACTGGTGCTGCCTGCCGCGCTTCGATTCGCCTAGCATCTTCGCCGCCATCCTCGACGAAAAAAAGGGTGGCTTCTTCCGCGTCTCCGCACGGCACGAAACCCACCGCCAGATGTACCTTCCGGACACCAACTGCCTGTTGACCCGGTTTTTGAGCCCGGACGGCGTGGGCGAGGTGGTGGACTTCATGCCCGTGGGAGCGGTTCACGGCGCCGGTGGGCACCTTCACCAGATCTATCGCCTGGCGCGGTCGGTGCGCGGCGCCGTGCATTTTGAGGTGGAGTGCCGGCCGGCGTTCGACTACGCCAGAGAGTCGCACAAGTGCTACCCGGTCGACAAGGGAGTGGTATTCGAGACGCCGCGGATCAAGGTGGGGCTGTTTTCCGATGTGGAGCTGCGCATCGAAGAAAACGGCGCGGTGGCGGGCTTCACGCTCGATGCCGGCCAGACCGCAACGTTTGCCCTCCGGCACTCCGAACATGGCCAGTCGGATTGGTTAAAGGCTCCCCTCAGCCGCCGATCGGCGCTTGCCCAGACCATGGAGTTCTGGCGCAGGTGGCTGGCAAAAAGCACCTACACGGGCCGCTGGCGCGAGATGGTGGACCGCTCGGCGCTGGTTCTGAAAATGCTCACGTACCGTCCCACCGGCGCTATCGTTGCGGCGCCATCGTGCAGCCTGCCGGAAGAAATCGGCGGCAACCGGAATTGGGACTATCGCTACACCTGGATCCGCGACGCGGCGTTCACCATCTACGCCTTTCTGCGGCTGGGCTTCACCGAAGAGGCCGACCAGTTCATGCGCTGGCTCCAGGGGCGGGTCTCCGAAGAGGAAAAGGTGAACGGCCCGCTCAACGTCATGTACGGCATCGACGGGCGCCACGAGCTCCCCGAAGAAGAGTTATCTCACCTCGAAGGCTACCGGGGCGCGAAGCCGGTGCGTATCGGCAACGCCGCCACCAAGCAGTTGCAGTTGGACATTTACGGCGAACTGATCGATTCGGTGTATCTCTACGATAAGTACGGCACCCCGATCTCCTACGACCAGTGGAATCAACTGCGCCGCATGATGAATTGGGTGGCGCAGAACTGGGAACAGCCGGATGAAGGGATCTGGGAGGTGCGGGGCGGACGCCACAACTTTGTGTTCTCGAAAATGCAGTGCTGGGTGGCCCTCGATCGCGGGCTCCGGATGGCCCTGAAGCGGGGACTTCCGGTGGATCGCGAGCGCCTGCGCGTCGAACGCGACCGCATTTACGAAGCCGTGATGGCAAAGGGCTTCAACGCGGAGCTGGGCTGCTTTACGCAGTACTTTGGCTCCCGCGCCGTGGACGCGGGGAACCTGTTGATGCCGCTGGTCCGGTTTATTTCTCCCAAAGACCCTCGGATGATCGGCACTCTCGAGCGAACGCTCGATTTGCTGGTCAGCGACAGCCTGGTCTATCGCTACCGCAACGACGAGGGAGCCGCGGACGGCCTGAAGGGTGGTGAAGGCACGTTCAGTATGTGCACCTTCTGGCTGGTGGAAGTGCTGGCGCGGGCCGGGCGGGTGGAGGAAGCGCGGTTCATCTTCGAGAAGATGCTGACGTACGCCAATCATCTCGGCCTGTTCGCCGAAGAAATCGGCCCGTCCGGTGAAGCATTGGGCAACTTTCCCCAGGCCTTCACCCATCTCAGCTTGATCAGCGCGGCATACTATCTCAGCCGGACCCTCGACGGCAGCAGATAACCACATCGGCGGACGTGGACCGGCGTGCTACCTTGGCGGTAGGCCATGCACGAGGCATCCATCGTCGAGAGCCTGATTGAAATGGTACGGCAGCAAGTGCCTGACGGAACGAGAGTCACCCGCGTCAATGTCCGTGTGGGTTTGCTCACCGGAATCAGCCCGGATTGCCTGCATTTCTATTTCGACTTCCTTCGGGAAAACACCGTTGCCGCGAACGCCGAGCTTTCGGTGGAGGAGGCGCCGCTCAGCACCACTTGCGCGGCGTGCAACGCAACCCTGGCGCTCGACGAGCTTACCTGGATCTGTCCCTCGTGCGGAGGCGCGCTGCTCGCGTTTTCGGGCGGCAATGAACTCGACCTGGTCAGCCTGGAGGTGGAAGATGGCGAGAGTGATCTCCATCGAAGAGAAGATCCTGCGTAAAAACAGCGAGATTGCCGAAGAAAACAGGAGCTGGTTCCGCGCACAGGGCATCTTTGCCGTAAACCTGGTGGGCACGCCGGGCGCGGGTAAGACCAGCCTCCTCGAAAGAGCGCTTCCCCTGCTGAAACAGCGGCTTCGCGTGGGCGTGGTCGAGGGCGATATCCAGACCGACCGCGACGCCGAGCGCGTCGCCCGGGCGGAGGTGCCGGTGGTGCAGGTGGTGACCAACGGCACCTGTCACCTCGAGGCCCACATGGTGCAGCGCGCTCTCGGCGAAATCGCCGGCCAGCCGCTCGATCTGGTGTTCATCGAAAATGTGGGCAACCTGGTTTGTCCGTCTTCCTACGATTTGGGCGAACATCTGCGAATTGTCATCATGAGCGTGACCGAAGGCGAGGACAAGCCGCTCAAATACCCGGCGATGTTCGCCAAATCGCAAGCGGTGGTCGTCAACAAGGTGGATTTGCTTCCGTACTGCGACTACGATCTGGAAGCGGCCCGCAGGTACGCGCTTCACGTGAACCCCGGCCTCACCATCCACGAAACTTCGGCCCGCACCGGCCAGGGAATCGAAGAGTGGGCGGCCTGGTTGGAGTCGGCGCTCCGCCAATAGACCTCCCCGCGGTTATTGGCCCGCCGGGCCCAGGTTTTCGTACCACTTCAGGTTTGCGGTGGCGGATCCGATGCAGGCGATGTCGGGGCGGCCGTCTCCGTTCAGATCGGCGATTTCGCAGTCGGCGGCGGCTATGCCTCCGTCGTCAATCACCTCTCTCTGCCAGGCTCCGTCTTTTCCGGCTTTGTAGACGATCACCCGCCGGGCGGGGCCCCGGCAGCCGACTACGATCTCCGCGTCGCCATCGCCATCCAGGTCGGCGGCGTGAATGGAATGCAGGTCGGTTTGGGCGTCGTCGATCACCCGGCGGCTCCAGCCGCCGCCGTCGCGGGTGTAAACCACCACCTGGTTTCCGTGCCAGGGCTCGATAGTGGCGAGAAACCGGTGGCCGGCCACCGCGCCCACCGCCACGTCGCTGGTTCCCGATTTCGGCCAGGGCTCGGGCGAGCCCTTCACAATCAGCTCCCGGCTCCAGGCGCCGCCGGCCAGATGAAACCAATACACTCCTTCGAAGCTGCCGGTAAGGATGTCGTCCTTTCCGTCGCCGTTCCAGTCCATGATGAGAAGGCCGTGGACCACGCCCTGGTTTTGGGTGCTGATCACCTCGCGCTTCCAGACGCCCGGCCGGTAATAGACCAGCGGCGTGCTGCCGCGGTAGTCCGGCGCTTCCGCCTCGGCGCCGGTAAGCGCCGCGAGGACAAATGCCGGTTTGCCGTCGAGGGTGGCGAAGCGGATGCGGTGCGCCGTCGGCAGACGGTCGATCTCCTTCATGCTCCACAGTCCGCGAACATCGCCCTGGTGGTGCAGCACCGAAACCACTCCCTCACTCTGGCTGGCCCGCATGCTGAAGCCGCTGGCCAGTACGATTTCGGGAATTCCGTCGCCATCGATGTCTTTGGCGGCCAGGTTGATCATGCGATCGACCGGGCTGGCGATAAGGTGGCGCTCCCAGCTTGGGTTCTCGAACCATACCAGGTCGGGGTCCGAAGTGCCCAGCGCGATGAGGTCCGTCTTTCCGTTCCCGTTGACGTCGACGGGGATAACCTGGTATCCGCCCTTTAAATCGGTGGCCAGGGTGTGGGCGTGAAACGTAAGAAACGGTTCCGCGGCGCTCGCCAGCATCCCGGCAAGCAGGGGCAGGAAAACCGCGCAGCGGACAATCCGGCGGATGTGTGGTTCAATCATCGGGGACAGCATGTCTTTGTCACAAATCGTATTCCGCGGCGCGGGTTCTCCGCAAGTGAAGAATTTCTCCGGCCGCCGCTTGACCTGTCTACAGCTTCAGGGTTGAAAGTGGAATCAGGGACGATGATCACCGTTACCAAGCTGGCCCGTGCCTGTGGTTTGAGCCGCAGCACGGTGCTGTATTACGAATCCATCGGCTTGCTGCGACCCGCGGGCCGGTCGGCGGGGAACTATCGCCGCTACGGCGAAAAAGACCTTGCCCGGCTGCGGCAGATTTGCGTGTACCGCGAAGCGGGTTTGAAGCTGGCCGACATTCAAGCGCTGCTGGACCGCCAGGCAACCGACGCCGCCGCCGTGCTGGAACGGCGCCTGGTGGAGCTGAACGGAGAAATCGGCAGGCTCCGCGGTCACCAGCAGGCCATTCTGAAGCTGCTGACAAAAGCCAAATCACTCGGGAGAATCGAAATGTTGACGAAAGAGAAGTTCGTGACCGTCTTACGCGGCGCAGGCCTCAGCGAAGAGGAGATGCGCCGCTTCCACGCGGAGTTCGAGAAGTCGGCTCCGGCCGAACACCAGGAGTTTCTGGAGTTCCTCCACATTCCGGCGGAAGAAATCCAACAAATCCGCGAGCACAGCCGGCCGAAGGATTGATCCGAGACACGCCCGCGGCAGCCGGGGGCGCGTCTCGGTCAAGTATGGGTTACGCGCCCACCGGCACGTTTTTCATGTTTTCGGCGATGGCTCGGGCGAACTCGCTCGACTTCACCTTGGTGGCGCCCTCCATCTGGCGGTGCAGGTCGTAGGTGACCTTCTTCTGCCGGATGGTCTCGGTGATGCCGGCCTCGATCAACTCGGCCGCTTCCTTCCAGCCCAAGTGCCGGAACATCATCACGCCCGAGAGAATCAGGCTGGATGGGTTGATCACGTCCAGATCGGCGTATTTCGGCGCCGTGCCGTGGGTGGCTTCAAACACTCCAAAGCCGTCGCCGATGTTGGCTCCCGGAGCCATTCCCAGACCGCCCACCTGGGCTGCGGCGGCGTCGGAAATGTAGTCGCCGTTGAGGTTCGGCGTGGCCAGGATGTCGTATTCGCTGGGGCGCAGCAGCAACTGCTGGAACATGCTGTCGGCGATGCGGTCGTTCACCAGCAGCTTGCCCTCGGGCACCGGGCCGGAGAGCTCGGATTCGATCACGCACTGGCCGGCGAATTCCTCTTTCACCAGCTCGTAACCCCAGTCGCGGAAGGCGCCCTCGGTAAATTTCATGATATTGCCCTTGTGCACCATGGTTACCGAACGGCGCTTGTTTTCAAGGGCATACTGGATGGCACGCCGGATCAGGCGCTTCGAGGCGCTCTTGCTCATCGGCTTGATGCCGATGCCGGAATCGGAGCGGATATTGCGGCCCAACTCCTGGTTCAGGAAGTTGATTACCTTGGCCGCATCGGCCGTACCCTCTTTCCACTCGATGCCGGCATAAACGTCTTCCGTGTTTTCGCGGAAGATGATCACGTTCAGCATCTCGGGACGCTTCATGGGCGAAGGAACGCCGGGGTAGTATTTCACCGGCCGCATACAAACGTAAAGGGTCAACAGTTGGCGCAACGTCACGTTGAGGCTGCGGATGCCGCCTCCCACCGGCGTGGTGAGCGGCCCTTTGATGGCGATGCGGAATTCCTTGATGGCTTCCAGCGTGTCGTCCGGCAGCCACGTCTGGAATGTATTGAAGGCTTTTTCGCCGGCGTAGATTTCGTACCAGGAGACTTTTCGCTTGCCCCCGTAGGCGTGCGCGACGGCGGCGTCGAACACCACCCGTGACGCTCTCCAGATGTCGCGGCCGGTGCCGTCACCCTCGATAAATGGAATGATCGGGTTGTCGGGGACCAGCAGTCGGTTGTCCTGGAACCGGATCGGCGCGCCTTGGTCAGGTACCGGAATGTTATTGAACGCTCGCATATTTCCCTGTTTTCTTGTTTCTCAGTATGGGTTTGGAACTTCGCCCCGGCACTGTCTTGTGCGAATTGCAGCCGCATTCGGTTCTGAATGAAGCCTTTCGGGATGAGCAGGCTTGACGCAGGAGCCCCTCAGGGGCCGAACGCCGCTGGCAGGTACAAAACGCGCCGGACAGCAAGGAACGGTCTCACTATAGCAGTCGAACCTCCAAGGGGCAAGGCGTGGCGAAGTCGCAGAAAAATCGCTGAAGAATGCAACGATGCCTCGTAGAAAGCTGGGTGTACTGGGCCAGTTCCCCCACCTGCCGCGAACTTTACCCCTGTCGGCGGGGTTCGCAGGGGTCAGAACATGTCGAAATATTGGACAATGGGAGAAGGCACGCAATGTGCATGACAAAGAACTGGGAAATTTTTCGTCAGTCCGGCTGAAAGCCGCCCGCACGGGTCTCCAGGAGAAGAACAGGGAGCCGGTTCCACACTACTTTGCTGCCGGACCAACGATTTCGCCGTTTTGGGTCTGCAAATGCTCCGGGAACGGCGGCATCCTAACTATCTGTTCGAGGGGATTTAAGTCATATGCCGGAAAACTCAATCACCATCACCGACAACCGGACAAATAAAACCTATACGCTTGGGCTGCTTGACGGCAACATCCGCGCCTCCGAGCTGCGCCAGATCAAAGTCAATGCGGACGACTTTGGGATGATGTCCTACGACCCCGCATATGTGAATACAGCGTCCTGCAAGAGCCGCATCACTTTCATCGACGGCGACAAGGGAATCCTGCTGTACCGCGGCTATCCAATCGAAGTACTCGCCGAAAAGTGCTCGTATCTCGAAGTTGCTTACCTGGTGTTGCACGGCGAATTGCCCACCGAGGCGCAGTTGAACGCATTCACCGCCGCCGTGAAACGGCGCACCATGTTGCACGAAAACACCAAGAAGTTCATGGAGGGCTACTGGCACGACGCTCACCCGATGGGGATGTTCGTCAGCACCTTGGCCGCGCTCTCCACCTTCTATCCGGAAGCGCGCAACATTCACGATCCGGAAATCCGCCAGTTGCAGGTTCATCGGCTCATCGGCAAGGTGGCCACCATTGCTGCCTATACCTACCGCCACGGCCGCGGACTGCCTTATGTGTACGCCGACGACTCGCTCTCCTATTCCGAGAACTTCATGAACATGCTGTGGCGCCTGACGGAAGTGCGTTACATGCCCCACCCCGCCCTGGCTCGCGCGCTCGACATTCTCTTCATCCTGCACATCGATCACGAGCAGAATTGCAGCACCAGCGCCATGCGCGCCGTCGGCAGCTCGCACGCCGATCCCTACGTCACTACCGCCGCCGCCGCGGCGGCGCTGTCCGGACCGCTGCACGGGGGCGCCAACGAAGCGGTGTTGCGGATGTTGGACGAGATCGGCTCGGTCAGCCGAATTCCGCAGTACATCGAGCGGGTAAAGGCTGGGAACTTCAAGCTGATGGGGTTCGGCCACCGCATCTACAAGAATTACGATCCGCGCGCCCGCATCATCAAGCAGGCCGCCGACGAGGTTTTCAAGGTCACCGGCCGGAACCCGAAGTTGGATATTGCGCTGGAACTCGAGCGCATCGCCCTGGAGGACGAGTACTTCATCAAGCGCAAGCTGTACCCCAACGTGGATTTCTACTCGGGAATCATCTACCAGGCGATGGGCTTCACGCCCGATATGTTTACGGTGCTGTTCGCCATCCCGCGCACGGTGGGCTGGCTGGCGCAGTGGCAGGAGATGCTGGAAGATCCGGAGCAGAAGATTGCCCGGCCGCGGCAGTTGTACACCGGCGAAATGCGGCGCGAGTTCACGCCCATGGAAGCCCGGGGCGCCAAGACGGACAGCAAAGTTCAAGCCTGATCATCGCGGAGAGCGGAGAGCATATCGACACGAGTGCTCTCCGCTTCCCCACTCGAACTTCAAGCAGACCGCGCCCCTCCCCGGCCGGTGAAGGCAGAGCGCTATTTTTTGGCGTAGTAGTCGGCATTCCTCTCGGCGAATTCGGCCCACTTCTCGGGCAGGTCGTCGAGGGCAAAGATGGCCGACACCGGGCAAACCGGGACGCACGCGCCGCAATCAATGCATTCCACCGGATCGATGTAAATCAACTCCGCGTTCTCGAAGTCGGGCTCGTCTTTCTTCGGGTGGATGCAATCCACCGGGCAGGCGTCCACACAGGCCGTATCTTTTGTGCCGATGCAAGGCTCAGCAATCACGTATGCCATAGCGTCTCCGTTTGAAGCGTTCGATGGAAAACCGGATTTGCTAAATCTATAGCACGGCGGCGCGCGCGGTGCCAAGGCGTTCCAGACCGCCGGCCGCTTCCCAGTCGAGCGTACTCTTATCTTGGCACACTTTACGCCTTATCGCTATCTTGCTAGGACAAAACAACTTCCACATTCCTGTGACTTCTTTTGCCGGACCCGGCGCAGCCCCCGGGGACACCTGTTACTGCACCATCTTTCGTAACTTGGCCACCGCGTCCAAGGCAGGTGCGTAGCCCGGCTCGAGGGCCAGCGACCTCTCGAAACATTCCAGCGCTTTCTTGTAGAGTTCGCGGGCGGCGTATGCCCGCCCCAGGTTGTACCAGGGAAAGTGGTAGGCGTCGTAACGCTTGCTGAGCGTGGCTTTTTCAAGCCAGGAAATGGCCTCGCCGTAGCGGCCCTTCTCGATCAGGTAGGCGCCGATATCGTTGTAAGGATTCCCGAACGTGGGGTCGATCAGAATCGCGTTCTTGCACTCTTCGATGGCTTCGTCCAGCTTGCCCTGGAAACGGTAGGTCCAGCCCAGAAACGTGTATGCTTCCGCAGTTGGAAAAATTTCAATGGAACGTTTGTAGAAATCGGCGGCCAGCTCCAGATCGCCCTCCATCTGAAGCCGGTAGGCCTGCTCGAAGTAGTCCATCGCAAGCTGATATCGGGCGTCGGGCATGCCCTCATATATTTATCCGAGAAGCGGCTCCCGTTGCAAGGGGCATGCGGTGTCTGAACAATTCCACGCGTGGGGAGAATTCCCGGTTGTTTCGAGGGCATAGAATAGATGCTGATGATTCCAAAAGTTCGAAAAGCGGTTTTCCCCGCGGCCGGCTTGGGAACCCGTTTCCTTCCCGCCACCAAGGCGCAACCGAAAGAGATGCTCCCGCTGGTGGACAAGCCGCTCATCCAGTACGGAGTGGAGGAGGCCATCCATTCCGGCATCCAGAACATTTTCATCGTCACCGGACGCGGTAAAAGCGCAATCGAAGACCATTTCGACGTCAGCTTCGAGCTGGAGCATCTGCTCGAAAAACGGGGCAAAAAAGACTTGCTCCAGATCGTGCGCGCCGTCTCCGACCTGTTGAACGTGGCCTACATCCGGCAGAAGGAGGCCAGGGGTCTGGGGGATGCCGTTTTCACGGCTCGCGAACTGGTGGGCCAGGAACCGTTCGCCGTTGTGCTATCGGACGACGTGATCGATGCCGAAATTCCCTGCCTGCGGCAACTGCTGGATGTGTACGAGTTCTACGGCTCGTCGGTGGTGGCGCTGATGGAAGTTCCCGAAGGCAGCATTTCTTCCTATGGCGTAGTCGACGCCGAGCCGGTCGAACACAATGGAACCGGAAAAGTGTACCGCATCCGGAATCTCGTCGAGAAACCGAAATTGTCGGACGCGCCGTCGAACCTTGCCATCATCGGCCGGTACATTCTCACACCGGAGATTTTTCAATCCCTCGAAGAGGTGGAGCCCGGCTCGGGAGGTGAAATCCAGTTGACCGACGCGTTGAAGCACCTGTTGAGGAGCCGTCCCATTTACGGCCTCAAGTTTGAAGGCAGGCGCTACGACGCCGGCGACAAACTCGGCTTTCTGACCGCCACCGTGGAGTTTGCGCTGCGGCGCTACGATCTCGGCTCAGAGTTCCGCGAATATCTGAAGGCGCTCAAGCTGTAAACGACTTCTTCGGCTCGCGGCTGCTGTGGTGAAACCAGTGAAAAGATTACTGCCTGCTTGTTGTCTGATCGCCAGCCTGGCTCCCATGCTGTTGGCGGCGCCGCCCGTTTCGATCGTCCGCCAGGTACGCGCGCTGGACGCGCAGGGGGACTTTGACGCCGCCAGCCGGCGGCTGGCCGCCTATCGGCAGGCGAGCGGCGTTACCCCGGAATACGTTCTGGCCACTTCATGGATGGCACGCGACTACCTGGCTGCGCGGAAGCTCGACGACGCCTTGGACTATGCCGCCAGGACGCGCCGGCTGTGCCTCGAAGAGCTGAAAAAGCGCGCGCTCGATGCCGAGCCGCAACTGCCCACCGCCCTGGGAGCATCCATCGAGGTACAGGCACAGGCGCTGGCGGCGCGCCACCAGTTGACCGAGGCGATCGATTTCCTGAACGAGGAACTCAAAACCTGGGACGGCAGCTCCATTTGCGCGCGCATCCGCAAAAATATCCTGCTGCTGAGTCTGGAAGGCAAGCCCGCGCCGCCGCTGGATGAATCCGAATACCTGGGGCCGAAGCCCGTCCCCTTGTCCCAATTAAAGGGGAGGCCGGTGATTCTCTTCTTCTGGGCACACTGGTGTGGCGATTGCAAATATCAGGCGCCGATCCTGGCGCGCCTGCTGAAGGAGTACGCGGGGAAAGGGCTGTTGCTCATAGGGCCCACCCGGCACTACGGCTACGTGGCGGGGGGCGTTGAGGCGACTCCTGAGCAGGAGACCCGGTACATCGATCAGGTCCGCCAGACGAAGTACGCCATGTTGGCGGACATGCCCGTCCCGCTGAGCGAGTCCAACTTCGAGAAATGGGGATCGAGCACCACTCCGACACTGGTCCTGATCGACCGTCGGGGCATCGTGCGGCTGTATCATCCCGGCCGTATGAGCTACGAGGAACTGGCCCCGAAGGTCGCCGCTATCGCAAACTGAGCGCCGCCGTCGGCGCGCGCTTACCGGAGAATCGTTTTCTCCACCGCCTGGTTATCGAATTCATCGGTGACGCGAACGGCGATCACCAGGTTCGGAGCCGTCCCTCGATCGAATTCCAGTCGGTAAGACAACTGTTTGGAATCTGAGATCCCGCTCACCGGTTCAGCCATGTTCCAATCTTCTCCGTTCACTGAATACTCCGCCTTGGTGATGTCGCTGGAGGCGTCGGCGGAGCTCCATGACAGGTGTACCTTGCCACCGGCGGCAGTGGCTGTGAGGTTGTGAATGACGGGTGGGGTGTTGTCAATCAGGAACGGCTCGCTGACAATGCTCGCGGTAAGGGCCTTGTCCGGCGGGTTATCGGGAACGTCGGAGGCGGTTACGCGCACCACATATTCCCCGTCCGGGAAGGATTGGCCATCCCAACTGTACTGGCTCTCGTCGAGCTTGTCCTGCAATAGGATCCACTGGCTGTCCTTGACCCCGCGGATCTCCACTTTGTATCGCAGGGAATCGCCGTTGTCGTCCGAGGCCAGCCAGCGCACTCCGACGGCGCCCTTGTCATACAGCATGGTGACCGCTGACGAGCCGGTGGAGATGCGGGGCGAAAGCGTCTTCCGGTTCTGACCGAGCGGCTGCAGGGTAAGATTCTTGGAGGGAGTGAGCGTCAGCACCCGGCTGGGGAACTTGTAGTTCGCCGGCGTAACATCGATGTCCGAGAAATCGGGAGCGACGTTCCGCGTCTGATAGGCGACATCCACCCAGACCACTACGGGGCTTTGTCCGTCGGGCGCGGCGTGTAGGGTGGCGCGGTACTGCAGAAACCGCGCCGGCGGCGACGTCACCTGCCCGCTGTCCGCGTCTCCGGCCACCTCGCTCCAACCGCTCCAGTTCCTTTGGGGGCGGTCGAGGTTTCCGCTGCGGGCGGCAAACTGCACAGTACCGCCGTTAGGCTTCACCCGCCACTCCATGCGGCCCCACCGGGCAAACAAATCGGAGTCAAAAGGCTCGCTCTCGTAGGAGCCTTCTTTCTCGATGGCGGGTCCCAATTGAAAGACCTTGCCCGGGTTTCCCGTGACGGCCAGAATGCGTCCATCCTTGCCTTTCGCCAGCGCGGTCACCTGCCGCGGCTCCGCCTTCAGCAACAGCGTGGAAATTCGTTCATTTTCAATACGGAAGACCCGGCCTTCGTTTCCCGTGCCGAGCACCGGCTTGCCCGAGGAATCGAAGACGATGGAGTACACGATGGCCCGCTCGTCGGACCAGACCTCCCGGGTAAATCCGTCCGCAGCCACCCGGTAGACGGCGGAGCCCCCTGCCGGAGCCGGCAACAAGCCGGTGGTGCCGATCGCCGTGGGCGGCCGACCGGCGGCCAGGCTCCCCGCGGGGCGGGCCGCCGGCGCCACGGTCTGGGTCTGTGGGTTGCCGGTCGGCACGGCGGGTCGTGGCAGAACCAGAGGCGGCGGTTGTTCGCGCTTTCCTCCGACGGCGGCGAAGTAAACCGTGCCGTCCGGGGCAACCGCAACCGTCGAGACCTCCCGCTTCTCCGCCTGGTAGACCACGAAACCCTGGCCTGCCGGCGACACGCGAAAGACCAGCCCGCCGGGCTCGCTCCCTACCAGCAGGTTTCCGCTGGCGTCAATGGCGAGCGAGCGGGCGTGTGCCTCCTCGGTGTCGAAGAAGAGGGTTCCTTTCCCGTCCGGCGTAACTTTGAACACCTTGCCGGTGTCGCCGGTGGCCACAAACAGGTCGCCGCCGGGCGCAAAGGCCATCGCCCAGATATACTTCATCTGCGGATCGAAGTAGACTTCCGTCTCCCCGGACGGGGTGACACGATAGACCTTCCCATCGGGCACTGTGGCAGCATAGATGTTTCCTTTGGGGCCGACTGCCAGCGCCTGAATCTGCAGTCCCGGCAACTCCGCCAGTTTCCGGCCCTTGCCGTCCGGGCCCACCACAAACAGTGATGTTGTGTCGTCAGCCGGGCCGCCCCCACCCGCGTAAACATTTCCCTTCCGATCCTCGGCCACCGCCCACAGGTACGTGGATTCGGAATCGTACAGCTCTTTAAACGCCGGCGCCAGGCTCAACCGGCCGTCACTGCGGATCGATAAACCGGCGATGGTCCCCTTTTCGAAGTCCTCCCGGGAGTCTTGCGTCCAGT
The DNA here is from genome assembly GCA_963810595.1 of Bryobacterales bacterium. Classification (GTDB taxonomy): domain Bacteria; phylum Acidobacteriota; class Terriglobia; order Bryobacterales; family Bryobacteraceae; genus CAWEOG01. Next base: position 249,346 of record CAWEOG010000012.1, read on the forward strand.
TAGACGTAATGACGGCAAAACAGATCGGTGCGGCCGCCAACGCGGCGATGAGAAGAAGCGGACGAGTTTTCATGGATTCCTACTTGACGGTGATGCGGACCGAGTAGCTGCCGTTTACGACGGAATCGAACGGAATAGCCAATTGTTCCAGCGCGGTCTCGCCGCTTGAAAGCAGGCGCCCGTTGGCGTTGCGATTGGTGCGCATGACATTCAGGATGGAGTCGGGCAGGCTGGGAAGCGTCTTGTCGTCGTAATACAACGTAGGTCGCGATTCCACCAGCGAAATATAGAGGTTGTCGGTGCGGCGTTCCTGGTTCAGGAGCGAAACGGTCTGAGGAAGGTCGATGAATCGGTTCACCATCCCGATGGTATTCGGCATCCGGTTCAGAAAGTTGGCATCGCTGAACAGGATGCGATGCGATCCTTTGGGCATTCCGGCCGGAATCTTGAGCGTGAAGTCCTTGGAGATCCGCTCGCCGCGGTAGGGGCGCAGGAACACGATGCCGTGAACCTCGCCGCCGGGTTCCACTTCGTTGTTCGATACCAGCGCCGACTCGATGCTCAGTACCCGCCGCTCGGGCAACAGGTCCACGGTGGCATCCACCCGCTTCAGCCGCGGCAGTTGCACGGTGTTCAGGAACAACCGATTGAACTTCTCGCCCCACCAACCCGCCAGTTGAACGGGGGCGGGAATAGGCATGTCGCTGGGCGCCAGCATGGTGTCCATCAGGAGCTTCTGCTGGCCATCCAGCTCCACTTCCCCTTTCACCCGGTAGGTGGTGTCGTCGGCGAAGTCGTTCACACCCTGGATGGTATTCACCATCGTCATCATCATCAACAGGGGCGTCCAGCGCTCGTTCACAAAGACGTTGAAATGGAAGTCCTGCTCGCGCCGCACGGTGCTGGCGTCGGCAAACGACCGCACTTTCACACTGACGGGAATCATCTGGGCGGTCTTACCCAGCTCGCCCATGATGCCGCTATGCCGATCCTGATCGAGCGCGCCCACAATTTCGGTGGCGTTGGCAAACTTGTTCGGCTGGAACTGCGAAGAGAGCACCATCAACACTTCGCCCTTGCTCATGGGCATATCGACGGGCCCCAGGTTGAAGAACGGATGCCCGAACGCCAGCACTCTCTTGCCGTCGTTGTAGGTAACCGTACCCAGCCCGGTAATGCTCATGTCGCCGGATACCAGCACGCCTGCCACGCTGTCGCCGGGGTTCAACGCGTGCTGCCAGCCGGGAGCCGGCTCCGGCCCCCGCAGGTCTCCGCTCGCGCCCCCCTGCACGGCCGTGACACCCATCTGCTCGAGCAGCGGACGGAATTCCTCGCACGACACTGCTGTTGAAACCCGAAAAAGTGAGCGGCGTCTCGATCGGCACCATGACGGGGCTCGCCGGCAGGCGGCCGCCAGCGCCGGCGGAAACCACTTGCTCGAGCAATCCGTTCGGAATCTCGACCGATGCCTGGCGCTGTTCGGCCTTATCCGGCGTCCGCGCATCGGCGGGTTTCGACTTGTCGAAGCGATTGATTTCGAGCATCAGCTCGATAGGGGTGATGCCGCAAATGGCGTCGGGCGAAAAAACGCTCAGCCGCAGAGCCACCGCTCCAATCAATTTTCCATCGACGTAGACCGGGCTGCCGCTCATGCCGCCGGCGACGTTGGTGATAGCGGCCTTGCCGCCCATCTTGGCGAGAATGATGTCCTGGCGGGGACCCCAGGCGTTTTTCCAGAGCCCGATGATTTCCACCGGCACGGGTTCGGGCTTCGAACCTTGGAACACGGTCCACGCCGTGCCCTTCATGCCCGGTTTCAATTGTGAGCTGACAAGAATCTCCGTCGGACCCGCCGTCGGCGGCGTCAACGATACATCCTGCCCGAAGCAGAAAGTTGCAGACACCATCAAGGTGAAAAACGCGGCTGACAGGACTCTCATTCGCCAATCCCTCTACCAAGCATTAGACTATGTCTCCGGCCAAATTGGAGCGGATACTTCATCTTAACCTCTATTTCGGACAACCTGGCTATCCTCATTGACGAAAAGACGGCGAAGGTACCGGGCCTTGTGACGATCCCTGGCCATATAAGTGAAGACGTCTCTCCTGGCTGGAAGATTGCGGAATTCTCGAGGCGGCACGGAAATTCGGCTCGCCGCATGCCACGGGGTTGCGCCAGTCCCGCTGCGGTACAATCTCAATCGCCATAGCCAAACGCAAGACAAAGGCGGCGGCTGACGGTACAGCCGGTAGTCCTCTACGACGGCGAGTGCGGCTTCTGCGCCGGATGGGTCAGGTTCCTGCTGCGGGCGACCGGAACAGGAGAGTTCTTTTCAGCTCACTCGATTCCGGTTTCGGGCGGCGCGCTTTGAGCCACGCTCAAACTGGGAGAGCCGAGGCCGGATTCGGTGGTTCTTCTGGAAAACAGTTGGGTCTACACCGAATCGGACGCGGCCCTTAGAATTGCCGCCCTGCTCGGATTCCCGTGGACGATTGTTGCGGTGTTCCGCGCGGTTCCGCCATGGCTTCGAAATGCGGTTTATCGACTGGTGGCGCGCCACCGCCGCCTGTTGCCGGGGAGCACCCGGGTTTGCGATCGCCTCGAAGAGGCTGACAGGCGGCGTTTCCTGGAATAGAGCCCGGATTCGTTCATCCGCCGCACGCCTTCCGCCACCTTCGGTTTGGCTTCCCGCCAGTCGATGGGTGTCCGCAGAAATCCTCGCAGGCCCGCCAGCAGGGGTGGATATCCCTCGCATGAAGTATGCCCCAGTCGTCCGGCAAGCGCCCCTGGATGGTAAAGGCGTACAATGCCCGTTGTCGTCGCTGCCGCCGCCATGAAGCGAGTAGAACTGTTACGAGCCGCGGTTTTGTTCTTCGTGACGGTCACGATTTTCGTTCTGAGCCCTTGTGCAACGCCCTTCGATTCCCGGTGGACCGTACCCACCGCCACCAGCATAGTTCACCACTTCGACGCCAACCTGAACGAATACCTGCCGCTGCTCGAAAGAGATCGGTTCTATGCCATCGAATGTGTCAAACCCGGTGGCGTCAGAGTCTTCCCGGTAAAATCTGCCGCGGAATGTGCCGGCGGCAATTACTACACGTCGTTTCCGGTGGCGGTTCCGATTCTCTCGGTTCCGTTCGTGGCAGGCTTCGAAGCGGCACTCAAGGCCGGGCAGCCGCTGCTCGGGCCCGTCGCGGCCCGTGCCGCCAACGAGACTCGCCGTGCATTCTTGCGCGGCGACCTGGTTACCAGCTCCATGCTGGTGGAACTGCTGATCGCCTCGCTCTGGATGGCGGCCGCGACGGTGGTCGTGTACTTCACGGCCCGCGAATGCCTCCCCGTCACCGGGGCGATGGTCCTGGCCGGCCTGTTTGCGTTCGCGACACCGGTTTGGTCGATCTGCAGCCGGGCGTTGTGGCAACACTCGGCCAGTGTCCTGTTGCTCTCGATCGCCCTGCTGCTGGCCACGCGCGCAGGCCGCAACGCCGCGCTCGTTGGCTGGCTGGGAGTCCCCCTGGCGCTGGCCTTCTATTCGCGGCCGACGAATGCCGTGCCGGTGGCGGTATTCACGGTCTTCGTTGTCTGGCATCACCGCGATCGAATCGTGCCTTACTTCGGCGGCATGCTTCCCGTGGTGGCGTTGTTTACGGCCCTCAACCTGTCGCGATACGGGACTGTCCTGTCCCCATACTTCTTCATCAGGCGCCAGAACCTGAGCAGCATCGGATTCCATGCCACCTTTCTGGAAGCGCTGGCTGGCAACCTGATCAGCCCCGCGCGCGGACTACTGGTGTATTCTCCGATCGCGTTGCTGTGCCTGGTGGGGCTGTTTTACCGGCCGCGCGATGCAAGGGTCCGCCTCATGTTTCCGTTCGTCTTCGCCATCCTGGTTTTGCATTGGCTGCTCATCTCGTCCTACGGGGACTGGATCGGCGGGCAGTGCTACGGGCCGCGTTACTTCAGCGATATGTCCGCGGTAATTATTTGGCTTCTCTTTCCGTTAATGGCCGCGCTGTACAGCCTGCGCCGCCCTCGATTCGTGCTGGTGCCGCTTCTCGGGGTGCTTACGGCTGTGTCCGTCTTTATGCAATTCCAGGGGGCCTGCCAGTGGGAGTGCATACGCTGGAACGTTGTGCCGAACGACGTGCGCCAGCATCCCGAACGCATCTGGGACTGGAAAGATCCTCCGTTCTTGCGGGAATCCGTCACCCCATCCGGCGCCGCTGAGGAACCGCACCCGCTACACTCCCGCGGATAGACGGGGATTCGCTACTTCATACACCAGGTAGTGGGCGTCGCGGTAACGTTCGGACAAAACTCTTATGCTTTGCGATTTCCCGCATCACGGCAAGCCCGCTTTGTTGTTGGGCAGCAGGAGAAACCGGAAACCGCCGTCGGTAAATTCGGCCACCTCCCGGCTGTTCGCCATCCGGTAGCCTCCCGTCACCAGACAGAAATGGCGGCCTGGGTTGAGGGCATAACGGAAGGGCAATCCTGGTAGGTGGCCACATAGTCGTCCGGCTTCGCCAACTGGTTCACTATCTGCATGGCGTCGTAGGACGGCACGGCGCTTTCGATTACGGCATCCCGGGTGGCCAGTCCCGCGAAGTACAAAAGCCGCGGTGCGGTCATCTCTATCAGCAGTATCACCAGGCTGGCGTAAACCAGGGCCGCGGCGGCAGCCAGGCTCAACAGACTCCGGCCGAAACGCCTCCATCGCAGGGAAAGGCCCGCCGCGCGAGCCGCCGTCAGCCCTTCTCCGACAAGGAGAAAGGTAATTCCATAGCGGACCTTCCATAAAATGCTGGACCAATACGCGTAGGAAAGTACGCAGAATAAAAGCAACAGAACTGTGGCGCGCCGGTTCCCCGACCGCCAACCCACCAGCCAGGCGGGAACAAAGAGCAGAAAACAGGCGCCCAGCGGAGTTTTGCTGGGTGATTCGAAAGCAAGCCACCCCGCAAAATGAACCGACCAGAAGCCCGTCGCCTGAGCCAAATAGAAGCGTGCCACCGAGGCATGGCGGGTTTTCGAATTCTTCACTTGGAAGCGCTGCGTATCCCTGGCCCCGGCCGGGTACAGGGGATTCCCTTTGAGGGCATACGTGCGCGCATGCCAATACAGGCCGAAGACTGCGAATAAAACCGCCATCAAAGCAAGAGCGCGGATGCGGCGTTGCTCCTTCCACAACGCGTAAAGGAAAAAAGGCGCCATTCCGACGGCGCCGAACAGCGCAACATGTTTCACCGAGAACGAGCAAGCCAGAAAGAAGGAAGCGGCAGGCAGCCACCGCCAGTCCCGGGTTTCCAGCCAGACCAGCAGCGCCAACAGTGCCAGAAACTGGAATGCTGCCATGGACGCGTCGTTCTTGGGCACCCAACCGGTCCAGTGTAAAGCAGGGACCACGGCCGCCAGCGCCGTGCCGGCAACCGAAGGCAGCACGCCGGCTCCCGCGCGCCTCAGAATGCGATAAAGCGCCGCCTGTGCCACGCCGTACATCAACGGCGAGATAAGCTGGGCGGCTGTCTGGCCGCCCATCATCCAGGCCCAGCTCATCAGGACTTCGAAGCTCTGTGGGTAGTAGGAATCCTGCAACATCGGCATCGGGCGCAGAGCGTGTTGCTGGACAAAGTAGAGCGCCTCGGCCAGGTGCATCTTGAGCGGATCGAACGCGGTGCTGGGAGCGATGGCCATGACGGTGCCGACGAAGGTGAGCGCCAGCGTGAAGGCAACTACGATCCCCGCCAATCCGTGCCGGAGTTCCGCGTTGGCGCCCCACTCGTGATGCAGGCGACGTACGCAGCGGGCCAGCGCGATGAGCCTGCCGCCGAACAGAAGACAAGGCGCCACCGCCAGAATCCAGGCGACCCAGGGCAGGTAGAGTCCGGCCAGCCCGAGCCAGAACAGAACGTAGATCAGGAGGCCGAATCCCACGCCGGAAGAAAACACCAGCCGTTCAGCGGCATTTGCGGGCAGCATCCGCAGCTTGTCGAGGGCGAAGTCGCCGATGGCGAAGGCAGCGCATCCGATCAGCGCGGCAGCCAGACCCGCCAATGGCGCCCGCCCCAAGACCATCACGATGGGCAATGCCAGAACAGCAGCGAATTCGTATTTCCAAAACCCACGTCGGCGGAGGGCCAGGTAGAGGCCCAGGCCGAATAGAAGCAACAGCGCCACCTCGGGAAGAAAAGGCTGAAGCTGAGAGGGACTATGGAGGTAAACCTGGCGGATGTGCCAGACGAACTGTGACGAGAATGCCCAAGCGACAAAAGCCAGCCACCCGGTCCAGACCGCGGCCTGCCATTCGATGCCAAAACGCCGCAAGACACGCATAACGAATCAAACGAAACCCGATCATACCGCAGCCCGGGCGCTGAGATCTCTATCTGAATAGGCCGGCGGGAACCGGCAAGATAGGAATAGAATTGAGAGAGCAAGCTCCGCTATCATTGGCCGTAGACGAACAGACGAACGAATAAGCGGCGGCACATCGCGCTGTTTCAGCCCGGGTGGCGAAATCGGCAGACGCAAAGGACTTAAAATCCTTTTCTCCTGACGGAGAGTGCGGGTTCAAGTCCCGCCCCGGGTACCACATTTTTGGATTGCTCACGCTGGATTATCTCGATTTGATTGAAGACTGGCCCGAGGTGTTTGTGCGCCCGATGTGTGCCGTTGTTCCGCTACCTTGGACGTTCAATTCGGGCCGCGACTCCGGCGGCCCCGACGGCGACAGCGTTGGGTGGTCGGCTTCCGAAGGAAAGAAATGTCCCTCTTTTCCGCCGCGCCGTTGTCGCCGTGTTGTAGTATTGCAGACGGCCATGCAGATCACGGAACTGCTCCAACGGGCTAATGCTGGCGATCAGCAGGCGCTGAACGCCGTGATCCCGCTGGTGTATGACCAATTGAAGAAGCTTGCCGCGGGTCATTTGCGGGGAGAAGCGAGCGCCAGCCCGCTGCAGACTACGGCCCTGGTCCACGAAGCCTTTCTGCGCCTGAGCGGCGGGCGTCAGCCAGCCTACGAAAACCGTTCGCACTTCTTTGCGATCGCATCCCGGCTGATGCGTCAAATTCTGGTCGACCTGGCGCGATCCAGAACGGCGGCAAAGCGAAGCGCGGCCGGCGAGGTGCCCCTGGCCGACCTTCCGGATCTCGGGCGGCAGCCCAATCAATCTCTGCTGGCGATCGACGAGGCTTTAGAACGGCTGAAGGAGGCGGACCCGTTGAAAGTCCGGCTTATCGAGATGCGGTACTTCGGCGGTATGACGGCTGAGGAGTCCGCCGAGGTGCTATCTTTGTCCGTCCACCTAGTCCGCCGCGAACTACGTCTGGCGCAGGCATGGCTTCGCAAGGAAATTTCCCGATGAATCCGCGCGTCCAGGAGCTGTTTCACATCCTGGCCGATCGTTCTCCGCAGGAGCGGGCCAGCTACTTCGCCGAGCACGAGGTGGAGGACGAAATCCGCAAGGAGGTGGAAGCGCTGCTGGTCGTTGATTCCGGCGCGAGTGAGTTCCTTCTTCGCGACATAGGCGGCGTCGCGCGTCAAGCGCTGGTTCAACTGGAAGCCGACGGCTCCCGCTGCGGGCCGTACCGCCTGGTCGAGCTGATCGGACGCGGCGGCATGGGCACCGTCTACCTGGCCGAGCGCGAGGATGGTGAAGTGACCCAGCGCGCGGCCGTCAAGCTGTTACCGCCTGGCGCGGGCGATCTTCTGCACGATCGGTTCCTCCAGGAAAGACAGATTCTCGCGTCGCTGGTCCATCCAAACATCGCCCACATGCTGGATGCCGGACATCTGGAAAACGGTCAGCCGTTTCTGGCGATGGAGTATGTCAAGGGCGTCCCTATCGACCGATTTGCCGCCGGGTTGAGCGTGCCGCAGAAGATAATGCTCTTTCTCAAGGTCTGCTCGGCTGTCGCCTACCTGCATCGCAACCTGATCGTCCACCGCGATCTGAAGCCGAATAACATCCTGGTCACCGCCGACGGAGAGCCCAAGCTGTTGGATTTCGGGATCGCCAAGATTCTCGATCTGGCGACCGACTCCACCGTGACGGCCCTGCGCGTACTGACTCCTGACTACGCCAGCCCGGAGCAGGTGACGGGCCGCTCCACCAGCACCGCGACGGATATTTATTTGCTGGGCGCGGTGCTGTATCAATTGCTCACCGCCAAGCAGGTGCATCAATTCGAGGATCGCTCGCCGGAAACAGTTGCCTCCGTGATTTTGAACCGGGAGGTGACCCGGCCCGGCAAATGGGTTCCGGCTATCAAAGGAGATCTCGAACTGATCCTGCTGAAGGCCTTGCGCAAGGAGCCCGACGAGCGCTATGCGACAGTGGAACAGTTCGCCGAAGATCTGGAGGCATACCTCCACTCCCGGCCCGTCCGGGCCCGCGCTGGAAATACCTGGTATCGCGCGCGAAAGTTCGTACGGCGGCACTGGGTGCCGGTGGTTGCCGCCACGTTCGCGATCGCCAGTCTTTTTGCCGGTTTATTCGAAGCCAACCGCCAGCGCGTCGTGGCCGAGCGGCGATTTCAGCAGCTCCGCCAGCTATCCACGAAGGTCTTCGATCTCGATGTCGCTATCCGTAACCTGCCCGGCTCCGCCGGGGCCAGGAAGGAGCTGGTGTCGGCTGCCCTCGAATACCTGCAGGGGCTTGGCTCCACGGCCCGTGGGGACCCGGATCTGAACCAGGAAATCGCCGAGGGCTTCCAGCGCGTGGCGGTCGTCCAAGGTGTACCGATCGAGCTGAATCTGGGCGAGTCCGAGAAGGCCGAGGAGAGCCTGAAGCAGGGTGAAGGGTTCATCGAAAAGGTTTTGGCCTCGCGTCCCCGTGATGCACGCGCGCTTATGACCGCGGCTGCGCTGGCGCAGGATCGAATGATCCTCGCGCAAACCGAAGGACGGAACGATGACGCCTTAAAGCACGCGCAGCGGTCCGCGGAACGCCTCGACACTCTGCTGCGCTTGCAGGATGTTTCGGAGGAGCGTCGCCAAAATGCCGGCGTGGCCTATGAGAATATCGCTCTGGCGCACATGAACATGCATCGCTACCAGGATGCGGTCCGCTACTCCCGCCTGGGCGTCGATCTGAGCCGTGGCAGCCCGAGCGCCCGAAGAGGCCTTGCCAACGGCCTAAGCCTGCTCGGGAATGCGCTGCGGTACGAGGGCGATTTGGAGGGCGCTCTTCAGGCGATTCGGGAGGCGCGAAAGGTGGTGGAGGAAATCCACTTTCCGACCGCGACCGAACGCATGCTGATGCTGTATCCGACTTACATCCGGGAGGGATTGATTCTCGGTGAAGACGGCGGCATCAGCCTGGGCCGGCCCGAGGAGGCGGTCGCAGCCTTGCAGCTTGCGTTCGACATGACCGAGGAGGCGTCCCGCAAAAATCCAGCCGACTCCACCAGCCGCAGCCGTCTCCGAACTTCCGCCCGCGAGCTGGGGAATATCCTGCGTCATCGGGAGCCCGCGCGGGCTCTGGCCGTCTATGATGCGGCGGTCGTCCGGTTGGGCGACTCGGCAGGCAACCCGCGAATCCGTCGCGACCGGGCGGAGATGCTGGCGCTATCTTCCTATGCGCTGCGTGGACTGGGCCGCAACGACGAAGCCGGGAAGCGGATCGAGGAGGCCGTACGGTTGTTGCGGGAAACCAAAGACTATCCGGCCGAGAAGATCGTTCCCGGCGAAGCGGTCGACCACGTATTGCGAGCCCTGGCGGACCATCAAGCCGAGACGGGCCAGCCGGCAAAAGCAGCGGAGACATACCAGGAGCTGCTGGCGAAGATAATGGCTTCGAACCCCGATCCCGAACACGATTTGCGAACCGCCCCCCCCATCTCGAGCGGCTATGCAACGCTGGCCGGAATCTACCGCCGGCTGGGCCGCGAAAGTGACGCGGCGGCCCTCGACCACCGCCGTCTGGAACTCTGGAGGCAGTGGGATCGGAAACTTCCCAACAACCCGTTTGTGATGCGGCAGCTCGCCCGGTAGACCCGCTTTTTCGGCGGTCAAAGAAAGTCGCTAATTTTCCCTTCCCATTACGCAGTTAGAAGTGACAACTGTCTGCGAAGTCGCGGAGCATTCCGAGATCCAAGGCAAGTCTGGGTGAGGTCGACATCATGGCGATCGGAAATGCGGATGCGCACTCGGCCGACTCGCTCACGCGGAGGTAACAAAGAGAGAACCATGTTGAATGCGTCAATCGTAAGTGACGTGGCGCGGGTGCAGAAAGCGGTCGTGGAAAGAGCGCCGCGCTGGACGTCAACTTTCAAGGTCTTGCTGTCGGCGCAGGAAATGGCACTGAAACGATTCTGGAGTATACACGTACTCAAGCCGCCCTATGAGAGTAACGACGAGTGGATGAAGAACCAGGCAGTCTCCCGTGAGTTCTCCAATATAACGGTGGCGCACATGCTAGCTCCCGTTCTCTACAATGGCCTCTACTCCGGCATATGGCGAAGCCTCGAGTATTTCCGGGCTATTTTCAACCAACTGGAAGGGGGGTTCCATCAGACCCACTTCCAAATTAAGGATACTTGGCTTCCTGAGCCCGGCGGATTCCGCGAACTTCAAGATAGGGTAAAAAGAGTATTTAACGACGTCATCACCAATCTGGATAACCTGAAGAAGGCCGTCTCCAGCGAGGGCAAGCCACTGATGGAGGATCACGCGAAAAACGCACTGGCAACCATGCTGCTCTCGCCGATACTCTACCCAGCCGAACACCCCCCGAACGCCCAGGAAATCTCAATTCTCATGGAGTGGTAGATGTGGCGAGCGCTGCTTCCCTATCTCGCCGAGGACTTAGACCAGGACAGATACCGGGAGCGAGCGCACATGTCGACTTTGGTCGACTTAGGTCCTATGTTCGTCCGGCTTAGCGAAATCGTCGCCACAGGTGCGGGACGACTTCGCATCCCGCCCGTGATGATTCAACTGAACTACTTCCGTCAGAATCTGGAGCAAGGCCGTATTAAGCAAGGGAACTTGCCGGCGCAGTCGGTAATCGAAATTGACTTGGCCGTCCGGCCAATGGTCAACCCACTTCGAAGCTGGTGATTCCGTATACCCGTCCCAACGGGATCTCCGGCACTCCGTCCCGGTACATGCGGGCGGTGTAAAAAACAGGTTTCATGCCGTGGCTCTCAAACACCACCGCCGCCGAACCCGATCATCGGCGTACCGAGGCTTCGCATCACTTTACGAAACAGCCTCAGGTTCGGACCCGGATTCCAGCCCTCAATCGCCGCCCAGTCGATGGCCAGGTGGAGTTCTTCGCGCGTCATGCGCCGGATGATAAAGTCTTCGTGTCCCATGTTTGAGGCCCCGCCGTGCCAAAAAGCGTACCACGAACGGCGTGATGGGGGCCGGGTTGCTATGGTTTGGTCGGCAGCCGGCCGGCGGCCTGGATGCCGATGTCCGTCGGCACGCTCCACGCAATGCCCGAATCCCTTACAATGACGGCTTCTACGGGAATTTCTCGATTCCTCATACGTACCTGGAGCGTGTCCTATGAATTGGAAGCTCGGACTGATTGCCCTCGCGCTCGCCGCATCCTTCGCGGCCGAACGCCCGGAATGGGACAACACCGCCATCCTACAGGTGGGTACCGAAAAGCCACATGCCAGCATGATGGTGTACCCCACCGCGGAGCAGGCGAAAACCGGTGACAGAACCAAATCCCCCTGGTTCCAGTCTCTCAACGGGACCTGGAAATTCCAGGGCTCGACGCGGCCCTCGGACCGCCCGCTCGATTTCTATCGCACAGATTACAGCGACAGCGCCTGGCGCTCCATCCCCGTGCCGTCCAGTTGGCAATTGCACGGCTTCGACATCCCTGTCTACACCAACTCCATCTACCCCTGGCCGCAGGACGCCACGAAGCCGCCCGTCATCCCCCACGAATGGAACCCGGTGGGCAGCTACCGCCGGCTGTTTCAAGTGCCGCCGGCCTGGCGGGGGCGGCAGGTCTATCTGCATTTCGCCGGCGTCGATTCGGCATTCTACGTTTGGGTGAACGGCACGAAGGTTGGATACAACGAAGGCAGCCGCACGCCGGCCGAGTTCAATATCACGCCGTACCTGAGGTCCGGTGACAACCTGCTGGCGGTCGAAGTCTACCGCTTCGGCGACGGAGCGTTTCTCGAAGACCAGGACATGTGGCGCATGAGCGGCATCTACCGCGATGTCTTCTTGTGGTCCACTGCCCCACGCCACGTGCGCGACTTCGAAGTGCACACCAATCTCGACGGCGCCTACCGCGATGCGGAGCTGGTGGTCGACGCGGCGGTGTCCAACCTGGCGGGACAATCCACCTCCGCGAACGATTGGCATGCAGTTGCTGGATGCCTCCGGGGCGGCCATCGGCTCGGCGCAAGCCAAGGTCAACCTGGGCGCGAAAGCCGAAAGCCCCGCCCGGCTTTCGCTCCACGTGGCGAACCCGGCCAAGTGGAACGCTGAAAGTCCCTATCTCTACAAGCTCCTGCTGACGCTCCAGGATGCTTCCGGCGCAGCCATCGAAGTGATTCCGGTGAACGTGGGCTTCCGCAAAGTGGAGATCCGGAACGGACGCTTCCTGGTGAACGGGAAGCCGGTGCTGATCAAGGGCGTCAACCGGCACGAAACCGATCCGGACACTGGCAAATACATCCCTCTGGCAACCATGCTGAAAGACATCCGGCTGATGAAGCAGTTCAACGTCAACGCCGTACGCACCTGCCACTACCCGGACGACCCGGCTTGGTACGACCTGTGCGACGGTACGGCCTCTACGTGATGGACGAGGGCAACATCGAAACCCACCATTACGGCAACTGTGCACAACCGTCCTGAGCCAGGATCCCGCCTGGAAAGCCGCCTACCTGAACCGCGTGGAGCGGATGGTGGAGCGCGACAAGAACCATCCGTCGGTGGTCTTCTGGTCGATGGGAAACGAAACGCGGCGACGGTCCCAATCCCGGCGCGGTTTACGCCTGGGCGAAGCAGCGCGATCCGTCCGCGCCCGTTTCACTACGAAGGGTCCTCGCGCGGCGGGAGGCTCACACACAGACATCAACTCGTTCATGTACCCCTACCCGAAAGAGGTGGTCGAGTTCGCGGCCAAGCGGCCGGACATGCCTCTCCTCCTCTGCGAGTACACGCACGCCATGGGCAACAGCAACGGCGGGCTGAAGGAATACTGGGACATCTTCTATTCGGGAACCAACGCGCAAGGGGGCTTTGTGTGGGACTGGGTGGACCAGGGCCTCCGCGTGCCGGTTCCCGGCGAGTACGCGATGAACACCTCGCAGAAGACGTTCCTGGCCTACGGCGGATGGTGGGAAGACAAGACCGGCGTCCGCAACGACAACAACTTCAACATGAACGGACTGGTGGCGGCCGACCGCACGCCGCACCCCGGCCTGTGGGCCATCAAGTACGTGTACCGTTACCTCCACGTCGGCCGGTGGACCTGGCCGCGGGCAAAATCAGAGTCAAAAACTGGTATTACTTCACCAATCCCAAGGACAGCGTCGAAGGCCTGTGGGAGGTGAAGGCGGACGGCAAGACCGTGGCCTCCGGCAGCTGCCGGAGCTCGACATCGGCCGGGCAGGAGAAAGAGTACACGCTGCCGCTGCCCAAGATCGAGCCGGAAGCCGGGCGTCGAGAGTACTGGCTGAACCTGAGCTTCGTGCTCAGGCCGGCACGCCGTGGGCGCCGAAGGGGCACGAGATGGCATGGGACCAGTTTGCGCTGCCGGTTTCCGCCCGCCGCGCCGCGCCGGACGGCGTGCCGCCGCCGCTCTGCGTCGAGGAAGACGGCACCGAGGTCATCTTCTCGGGCGAGGCGTTCTCCGTGCGCTTCGACAAGCAGGCGGCGTGATCAGCTCGTACCGGTACAAGGGCGTGAACCTGCTCGAGCGCGGGCCCGCTGCCCGACTTCTGGCGGGCGCCGACCGACAACGACCGCGGCGCCTGGAAGGCGACGCGGAGCAGGCGAAAACGGACCCGACGCTGGACATCAAGGTCTGGAAGAATGCCGGCGCACTGGAACGTCAAGAACGTGCGCGTCGAAAAGGCCGCGGCGAAGCGGCCAGGATCGTGGTCGACGCCGGCCTCGCCGGAACCGACGCCACCTGCGTCGATGACGTACACGGTCTACGGCAGCGGGGACATGAGGTCGAGCCGCCTACCGGCCGGGCACGGCGAAGCTGGCCATGATGCCGCGGTTCGGAACGGAACTGGTGGTGGCGCCGGGCTTCGAGAACATGACGTGGTACGGGCGCGGTCCCGGCCGAAACCTACATCGACCGCCAGTTCGAGCGCGTCGGAGTGTATCGGTCGACGGTCGACAAGGAATGGGTAGACTATTCGCGGCCGCAGGAGAACGGCAACAAGACCGACGTCCGCTGGGTGGCCTGACCAACGCGCCAGGGATCGGTCTGCTGGCCGTCGGCGCTCCGACGCTCAGCGTGGCGGCGAGGCACTTCGGGAAGGAAGAAATGGAGCGGGCGGGCTACACGTTCCAGATGCAGCCTCACCCGGAGATTTTCCTGAACCTCGATTGGAAGCAGATGGGTGCGGGCGGCGTTAACAGTTGGACGCTGAAAGCGTACCCGCTGGACGCCTACCGGATCGCCAGCGACCAGCCGTACTCCTTCCAGTACCGCCTGACGCCGGTGGAAGGAGATTTCACCGCAAAACACACGCGGCATTTCTGACATTTTGCGGATCTGTGGCCGGGGTGGGACGTAGCTGTCGGGCTGGTCCTCCCGGCCGGGTGCGTGGGAAAAATATCTCGACTCCAATCCGTAAGGGGAACCCCAACGCGTATGCTCTTGTTTGGGAGCCCCGCAACAGTGTTCTGATGGGTTACCCCGGAAGACCAAAAGCTGGTCGGATTTCGTGTCGGCAAATGCCGTTTGGGCCATAGCACGAGTCGGGGATTTCTCGCTCATGTGGCTACGTACCCATCGCGACCTCTACGTCTAAGCGATCACAGCTTCTGTGCGGAAACACCTGGCCGGCTGCGAAGGTCTGAGCTGGTCAATGCGCCGGCCTGCATCGCGACTCGAAGATCTGAGTTAACCCGGGCTTGCCAAGCTTTCCGGATGCCACATCCAACACGACGTCCACCAGCTCATCGGAACCGAGCTCCAGATCCCAATCGTTGACCAGCAGGAAAGTGATCGCAGCGTTGGCGCCCGCCCGCTTGTTGCCATCGATGAACGGGTGATTCTGGCAAAGATGGAAGAGGTAGGCCGCAGCCATTGCCGGCATCGAAGGATGCAGGAATTCACTCCCGAACGTGGCCTGAGGCGCAGCCACCGCGGACTCGAGCGCAGCCGGGTCTCGAACCCCTGGCGAGCCACCGTAGATCTCGATCTGTTGTTGGTGGATCTCCAGAACTTCGCCCAGCGAGAGGAACTGCGGTTCCATGGAGAATGCGCGCTCGCTACTCGGCCAGCCTCTGAAACGCCTTACCGTACCGCTTGTGGGCCACCTTCTGGGCCTCTTCGAACTTCTGCCGCCTTGCGGACGGCTTCGCGGGCGCCACCACCAGGCGTTTTCCGTCCGTGCTGATGTCCAGCGGCGTGTCGCTGTCCATATGGAGGAGGTCCAGAATCGGCCGGTCAATCACCAGTGCCAGGCTGTTTCCGTGCTTGGTCAACTTCTTTACCATCGTGGGGCTCCGTATCTCCAATGTATCACCATCCCAAGCAGCCCGTGATTCGCCCATAGCCGCAACCGCACTCCGCGGCGGCCACAGCTTCGAGTTGCCAACCCGTCAACTTGGAGTGGCAAACGCGGCGGCGTCAGCGGCGGTTTGGAACGATGCCGCGCACCGACCACACCCGCGCGGGAGAGAACGAACAGGCGTGTCTTCCGCCGACAATGAGAGGCGGCGTTTGATCTCTTCGCGCAGGGCCGGCAACTTGTTGCGATCGAGGCGACGAACGTACGCGCCGGCCGGTCCCTGTCCGAGGAGAAACGGATCCCAGTAGTCTGCGAAGGGATTCGAACCTCATCGTAATGTCGATCGGCTGCTCGTGGACATTCTCCAGTCCGGCCTGTCTCCACAGAGCGGATAACTCACCCTCACGGCAAAGCGGCATGCGGTTTTCGTCAACCTTGCCGGCCTCCGGATCGATCTGGACCGCGGCATCCCAAAACGTCCGCAGCATCCGCATGCCGGCGCCATAGTCCCAAACGGCAGCCGAGATCTTGCCCCCCGGCTTGGTTACGCGACGAAGCTCGAACAGCGCCTTCTTCGGATCGGGAATGAAATTGAATCACCAGCAACGAGAGGGTGGCATCAAAGCTCGGCATCGGGGAAATGCAACTGCTGCGCATCGCCCACCTCAAAGCCGACTCGATCGGGGAAAGGATTCCTGCTAGTCGCGTAAGCAACGTATTCCTTGGACGGGTCGATCCCCAAGACGCGTGCGTGGCTCTTGCGTTCAGCGATCGCAAACGCCAATGATCCCGTGCCTGAGCCGACGTCGAGCATCCGGCCTCGTTCCGGCAAGTCGGTGAAGTCCACCAAGCTGGGGGCTACGACACGGCTCCAGCGGCCCATGAATCGCTCGTATGCTTCGGCGTCTCCGAACATCTTTGGCTGTCTGTCCTGGCATCGAAGGACCCGAACGACAGGCGCCAACACAAAGGCCCTCCGCAGCAGCATCCATTGATTGTAGCTCCGGTAGTATCGTCATCATGAATTCGCCATTCAGCCCGCCCGTGAGTCGCCAATCGTATACAGATCTTCCGGCGGAACGCCGTCAAGTGGACGGGAAACGCCCGACTCTCCCAACTGCCCGCCACGCGCCCCCGGAAGTCCGGGCAAAGGCTCATCCTGACGCGAGCAGTTGACGAAAATCATGGAAGTGGCGGACGACCCCGTCCCCTTGGCTGATTATGGCGTCCTTCACAAGCGGAACCCAGCATCCGAGGGCCGATTCCGACCCGTGCCTTTCCCAGCCGACCCCATCTCAGAGCCGTCTGTCCCGTTTACCACCCCTTGCGCGACAGCACCGGCGCTCAGTGTTGGGTCCGGAATCAACGTTTCACGCCTGAAACCGCCTCCTGCCGCGGGCGTTTCCCATCCTCCCCTAGCCCCGGTGACCACGAAATCCCAACTCTATCACCCGTCTTTTCAATTCCCTTCCGTTTCATTTCTCCGAACCCCCGGGAGGCGCCCGCTACACTCGAAGCGAATAGGCATCGCTCCGGAACCCCGGAAAGGATCCACTCATGAACGACTTCTCACAGTCCACCGACTCTTCCTCCAACCGGTCCCCGGTCCCCGGTGTCCGGTCCCCGCAACCGACCTCCGCCGCCCGGCTCGCCGCCAACCGCGCCAACGCCCAACACTCCACCGGCCCCAAAACCGACGAAGGCAAAGCCAAGATTGCCCGCAACGCCCTCAAACACGGTCTCGACTCCAAGGAAATCTTCATCGCCCCCGGCGAACAGGAACGCTTCGACCAGTTCAAAACTGATCTCGCCGCCGAAATCAACCCCGAAGGCGCCCTCGAGCAGGACCTCTTTAACCAGCTTCTCCACGCTGCCTGGAATTTGCGCCGAATCCGCCTCCACGAAACGGAGGTCCACGAAAGAGCCTCGGCCCTCATGGTCAACCCGTTCCTCGACGATAAGTTCTCCGCCGCCCTCGACCGCCTGGCCAAACACCAGGTGCGCATCGAACGCAGCTATCACCGCGCCCTCCGCGAGTTGCGCTCGCTCCAGACCAACCGCCACCTCGCCAACCGTCTGATGCTGCGTCTGGATCTGCCCGGCAAACCTCCTGCGCTGGCTGACTTACGAAAATCGCCGGAACAAAGCCAACACCCGGCCGAGGCGCTGCGTTACACCATGGCAATTGCGAAGAGATACGCCGCTCGCGGCCTCGATTTCCACCAGATTGTCGAAGAAGAATTGAAAGATCGCGCCCAGAATGAGGAACCCACCCAGTAGAAGCCAGGAATCCTGCGACGCCCCCGGAGAGAGCTGGCAGCGTCTCCACAGGCAAACAGGGGAGACCCTGCCCGGGGCTCGTTCACGGACGTGCAACGCCCTTCGGGGTTGTTCGCTTTGCGCTGCTACCAAGGGTTCCGCGGACTCCACCCGTGGCTACCAAGTCGCAGCCCCGACGGGCTGGCTGCCGAGCTTGTGTGGGGAGACCCGGGCTTGCAGGTGGGAGGCTGTCGAGGAAATCTTGCAGGCACGGTGCTGGTTTGCATGCGGAGCTTCAGCAGCCGGCTGCTTTTCAGCACAAAGGGGATCCAGCGCCCGATTACGATTTGCCGGCCGTTTCCGCCGGATTCTGGTCGAGCAGTTGACGCACGCCATTGATGGCCTCCTGGACGGTGGCAAACTGCCTGGCGGCTTCGTCGGGAATATTGATGTTGAATTCCTCTTCGAGCGCGAAAATGATCTGAATACCGTCGAGAGAATTGATCTGGAGCTCCGAAAACGTGTTTTCGGGCTGGATGGAGCCGACTGGAAGGCGCTGCGCCTCGGCGATGACTCGGCAAACTCGTTCTGTGGTGTCGTCGGGCATGAATATTACATCCTAGTACGAATTGGGGCGCAGTGGCGACCTCCGGCGACCCGCATGAACCGCTCGCGAGGCAGGAACCACCTTACTGGACAAAGACGTTCGTTTCCTGGGGAGACGTTACCAGCGCAGCAAGACCAGCTCCGAACAGAAACCCGGGCCCATCGCGGCCAGCAGGCTGTAAGTTCCCGGCGCCGGGCGCCGGTTGAGCATCACTTCCTCCAGAACGAACAGCACGGAAGCTGAAGAGAGATTGCCCGTGCGCCGCAAGCATTCCCACGAGACCGCGAGCGCGTCTTCCGGCAGTCCCAGGGCGCTGGCGGTGGCCTCGAGCACGCGCGGCCCACCGGTGTGAATCACCCAGGTTTTGATGTCGGAACGCACCAGCCCGTTGTCGGCGAGGAAAGAATCGACGTCGCCCGCCAGGTGATCGTAAACCACCACCGGCACTTCCCGGGAAAGGACGATGCGGAACCCTTTTTCGGAGATGTCCCAGCCCATCACCTCTTCGGAGTCGGGGTAGAAAACCGAACGCGTCGCTAGGATCTCGGGTCCCGTTGGTTTGAAGTCGTCGCCGGCCACCAGTACGGCCGCCCCTCCATCCCCGAACAGGCCGGTGGAAATCAGGTTGGCGGCGGATAAGTCGCCCTGCTGAAAGGTGAGCGAGCACAGCTCGACGGATATCACCGCCGCGACCTGGTCCGGAAAGGCGCGCACATAGTCCGCCGCCCGTGCGATGCCGGCCGCACCCGCCACACAGCCCAGACCGAAAATCGGGACACGCTTGATATTCAGCGGGAGCTTCATGCGGTTGATCAGGCGCGCCTCGATGGACGGACTGGCGATGCCGGTAACGGAGACGAAAAACACCGCGCCCAACTGCGACTTGTCGATTCCGCCGCGGCACAGTGCCTGGCCAAGCGCCTGCTCGCCGATTTCCTGAGCGGCCTGGATCCAGTGGTTGTTCGCTTTGCCCCAGCAGGTCAGCCCCGGATACTCGTGCATAGGCAGCGTAAGATAGCGGGTCTCAACCCCGACCCGGGAATGGAGCCGCTCGGTGAATTGGGGATTTTCGAGCTTCGGCCCCCAATAGCGAACCAGTTCTTTCAGCAGCACCTGCTGGTCGTATTTGTATTTCGGAAGTGCGCTTGCGACGCTTGCAATGTTCATTTCTTGAATAATCCCTGTTGTGGCGCGACACCCGTCCCCGACTTATCCGGTGGAATCTTGGAGAGCTCTTCCGAGTAAAGCCGGTTGTTCGGGAATTGGCGCCGAAGCTCGAGCAGCAGGGCCCGAGCCTTGCTCGTATCGTTTTCACGCAGCGCCGCCACGGCCAGAAGAAGTTGGGCGTAAGGGCGTAAGTAGTGGCCCTTTTCGGCGGTCAGCGTCAATTTCCTGATTCCCTCGTCCCGGTCGGTCTCTGCGCCGGCCAATCGCAGCAGCCAGCGCAGCGGCGCCGGCTTGAGGCTGAGCATGTAGTTCTCGACCCCGATGGCCAGGTGGGCATCATACCAGGTAGGATTCGATGGCGAGAAGTTTCACGGCAAGATTCCGGCCTTCCTTCACCAGCCTGAGCGATGCCAGGTAATGCTGGTCGATCAAAGCCAGATAATCGGCGCGCAGGCCGCAGATCATGATCTGAGCGAACAGGGCTTGGGGCTCGTCGGGAGTGTGGGCCAGGATCTTCTTCACCAGGCTATCGGCCTGCGCCAGCTCCCGGTCGAATGTTTGGCGCACCTTGGGGTTGGGCACGACCGTTCTGTCGCGCCGGAAGTTGTCGTCGTCGGTGAAGAACTCGGATTGCAGAATTCGCATCCGGTCGAGTTCGGAGAACAGGTCGGCGGCCGCCATCGAGGTCGGCCCCATGGGATCATCCGGATGCAGGCGCTCGTGCTCGGCAAAAGTGGTGCGCGCGGCGTCGAATTCCAGGTTGTACATCTGGTTGAAGCCAACGTCGAGCAAACTCCCGGCGGCGGCTGGAGTGGCCGTGGGTACAAGCAGTAGCGCTAGCAGACAAATGGCGAACATTAACACGCTGTCCGGCGATTCACCGATACGGATCCGCCGCGGATGTCCCAGCGCCTCCGTCCAGATGGTGGCTGAGGGCTGCAAGAGGTCGACTACGCCGGTCAGCTCCCGCGCGAATCCTACGTTTGTATTCTTTCGCGAGTACCCCTCGTTACGCAAGCGGGGACCGAAAATTTCCCATCCGGGCCGGAGAGGCTCCCGGTCTGCGGTTTCGGTTCCGCGCGCTTTCAACGGCCCGAGCCGAGGAGTTTGTTCAGGCCGTCGACGTAGGCCTTGGCGCTGGCTTCAATGACGTCCGTTGAGGCTCCGCGCCCCATTACTTTACGGCCTCCGTCTTCAAGCAGCACGGTCACCTCGCCGATGGCCCCGGTGCCGCTGGTGACGGCGCGAATCTCATAGCGCACCAGGTTGGCGGAGCTTTTCGTGACCGAGGAGATGGCCTTGCACACGGCGTCCACCGGGCCGTCGCCAATGGCGGCCCCTTCTCTCGTCTCATCCTGGATGCGAATTCTTACGGTGGCCGTGGGGATGGCCGAAGTGCCGCTATAAATATGCAGGTATTCCAGTTGGTAGGTGGCTGGAACCGGATGGATTTCGTCGTGGAGGATGGCCATGAGGTCCTCGTCAAAAACCTCCTGCTTCTTATCGGCCACCGCCAGGAACCGGCGGTACGTCTGGTCCAGCTCGTCCTGCGAAAGATCGTAGCCCAGCTTCTTCAGGCGGTCGCTGAGGCCGTGGCGCCCGGTGCGCGCGGTCAATACCACCCGGCTCTCGGAAAGTGCCGACGTCCTCGGGACGCATAATCTCGTACGTCTCGCGGTCTTTCAGGAACCCGTCAACGTGGATGCCGGAACTGTGCGAGAACGCGTTGCCGCCCACCACCGCCTTGTTCGGCGGAACGGCGATGCCGAGCATATCGGCGACCAGCCGGCTGGTGCGGCAAAACTCGGCCGTTTCGATACCGGTGCCGACGCCGAAATATTCGCGTCGTGTCCGCAGCGCCATTACGATTTCTTCGAGAGCCGCGTTGCCGGCCCGTTCTCCAATGCCGTTGATGGTGCCTTCCACCTGGCGCGCGCCGTTCTTCACGCCGGCCAGCGTGTTTGCCACTGCCAGCCCCAGATCGTCGTGGCAGTGCACGCTGATGGTCGCCCGCGCGATGTTCGGTACCTTTTCGCGAAGGGACCGGATCAAAAGGCCGAACTGCTCGGGCACCGCGTATCCCGTTGTGTCGGGAATGTTGATGACCGTCGCGCCGGCATCGATGGCCGCCTCAACCATTTCAAACAGATAGGCCGGGTCGGCGCGCCCCGCGTCTTCGGCGTAAAACTCTACGTCGTCGGCGTACTGGCGGGCCAGCTTCACCGCTTCCACCGCCAGTTGCAGGATACGGACCTTTTTTTCGCCGGGCGTTTTGCCGTACTTGTCGTCGCGGAATTTTCCGGTGATGTGGATGTCGGACACGCCGATGCCGGTATGGATGCGCGGCCGCCGGGCGTGGGCCAAAGCCTTTCCACAAGCCTCGATGTCGCTTGCCACCGCGCGCGAGAGGGCGCAGATGGCGGGTCCCTCAATTTCCCGCGAGACCAGTTGAACGGCCTCGAAGTCTTCCGGTGAAGAGGCAGGATAGCCGGCCTCGATAACGTCCACCATCAGGCGGGCCAACTGGCGCGCGATAGTCAATTTCTCTCGGCTGCCAAGGCGGGTTCCGGCCGCCTGCTCGCCATCTCTCAGTGTTGTATCGAAGACAGCCACTTTTTCCGGCATTCCACACTCCCAAGCCTGAACCTGACCCGCCGGCTGAGAAGAATTGGCCGCTCCGGCCGGCGATCTCTATGAGTTTACTACCTGACAGCGTGTGTTCGGGTTGAGCCGCGGGTGTCGACGATCGGGTCTGACCGAGGTTCTGGCCGCTTGCCGGTCCGCGGACCACCTCCCTTCCGGTCGGTGCTCCGGACCCTGCGCCTCTGACGGCCCCCGTCATGGCTTCTACGAACCGGCTTCCTCGACGGCTTATTTGGGTTCGGTGATGATCGCCGGCCGAGGCCCGCGGCCTCCCGGGTACGCGGCAGCCTTCAGGGAGCAGCAACGAATCGACCTGGAGCGCAGCTTCGCTTACGCCAGGAAGGTCTTAAAACTGGGTCCGCGCGTGTAAGCCAGCCGCTGCTTTTTCCCGGGCGGAACCCAAAGCCGGCCATGGTCCGTGTTATTCTCGAACGGGTCCCATGCGAGTTGGTGGAAAGGTCGTTCTCGTGACAGGCGCCGGCCGCGGCATCGGCCAAGGCCTCGCGGTCGATTTCGCCCGCGAAGGCGCCCGCGTGGCCGTACACTATCTCAACGAGGAAAAAGAGGCGGAAGCGACCTGCGCCCTCATCCGAAGTACCGGGGGAGAGGCCGTACCGTTTCAGGCGGATCTCGCCGTCACGTCGCATCGTGAGCGTCTTTTTACGAACGTCATCGGGCACTTCGGCCGGCTGGATGTGCTGGTCAACAACGCCGGCTTCGATCCCGGCGACTTCAACTTTCTCGCCGCGACGGAAGAACAATTCGACGCGGTGATCGACGTCAACCTCAAGGGCCTTTACTTTTGCGCGCAGGCCGCCGCGCGACAGATGATCCTTCAGAAATCCGGCGGAAAGATCATCAATATCAGCTCGATTCAAGGGCAACTGACGTTCCCGGACCGCACCGCCTACGCCGCGTCGAAGGGTGGCGTGGACGCGCTCACCCGCGCTCTGGCTCTCGATCTGGGTCCCCACCGGATCCAGGTGAACGCCATTGCGCCGGGATTCATCGAAGTGGAGCGCAACAAGAAGGGGTGGCCGGGTTACACCCGCGAAGAGGTTGGCCGGCGCATTCCGGTGGGACGCGTCGGTTTTCCTTCCGACATCAGTGCGCTGGCCATCTTCCTCGCCTCTCCCGAATCGGATTACATCACCGGCCAGGTGCTGGTGGCCGACGGCGGCAGTTCCGCGCAAATGAAGCTCTGAGGGCGCTCCCTTCGGCGGCCACACGGGGCCAAAACATGAAATCGAAGTATGAAGTCTTCGACCGCGGCCGCCTGGCGATCCAGCCGCTGGCCTCGCGGTCGCACGATTTGGAATTGTCGAACTGGTTCGGACTGGACGATCCGGCTCCGCCTTTCGAGCATTCCAGTCTCGGCGCTCTGGCCGGCGCACTCCTCGACGCGGTGAAGAAGGATGCGTCCCGTGTTCTGATGATGGGCGCGCACGTCATCCGCGCCGGAGTAAACCGTCACCTCATCGACCTGATGGAGCGGCGTTTTCTGACTCACATCGCGATGAACGGAGCGGGGCTCATCCACGATTACGAACTGGCGCGCGTCGGCGCCACCACCGAAAGCGTGGCGCGCTACATCCGCACCGGCGAGTTCGGCCTCTGGAAGGAAACCGGCGAGCTGAACGAGTGGGTTCGCGAAGCGGCGGAACACTCGCTCGGACTCGGTGAGAACGCCGGCCGGCGGATTCTCGCGGGCGGATATCCCCACGCGGACCTCAGCGTCCTGGCTGCGGCTTACCGGCTCGGCGTTCCAGCCACCGTGCACGTGGGCATCGGCTACGACATCCTGCACGAACATCCCAACTGCGACGGCGCGTCCTGGGGCGCGGCCAGCTACCGCGACTTCCTCATCTTCGCGCGCGCCGTCGAGCGTCTGGAAAACGGGGTGATGCTCAGTTTCGGCTCGGCCATTATGGCTCCCGAGGTTTACCTGAAGGCGTTGGCGATGGCCCGCAATGTCGCGCATCAATGCGGGCGCGAGATACGCCAATTCACAACCGCTGTATTCGACCTGGTGCCCATCCAAGGCGATATCCACAGCGAGCAGCCCAAAACGACGGCTGCCTACTATTTCCGCCCGCACAAGACGATCCTGGTGCGCACCGTGGCGGACGGAGGCCGAAGCTTCTACTTCCGCGGGCCGCATCGGGCCACCGTGCCCGCGCTCCGGCGCGCCCTGCTGGAGGCCCGGTGAACGTCCGCGAAATCCTCAGCCGCGTTTCGCGGTTCTCGGCGCTGGTGGTGGGCGACGTTTGTCTGGACCGGTGGTGTACCTACGACCCCGCACTGGCCGACCCGTCCCGCGAGACCGGCCTCCCCAGAATCGCCGTAGTGCGGACCGAGGTGACTCCGGGGGCCGCTGGAACGGTGGCGAACAACCTGAAAGCTCTCGGTGCCGGCCGGGTGTCCATCCTCGGCCCGGTGGGCGGCGACGGCTTTGGCTTCGAGTTGCGGCGCGCGCTTCGCGAACGGGGCATCGAGGACAACCTGCTGATTGAAGTCCCGGGCATGCAGACCTTTACCTACACCAAGCTGCTCAACGCGACGACGGGATTGGAAGACCTTCCCCGGGTGGATTTCCTCTTCACCCAACCGGTCGAAGAACGCATGATCGAGGCGCTACGCGAGTCCGCTTCGGGGTATGACGTGATTCTTGTTTCGGACCAGTCGGAAGTGGAAAGCGCGGGTTCCGTGACGGAGGGCGTCAGGAAACTGCTGGGAGACCTGGCCGCAAGCGATCCGTCGCGCGTGGTCTGGGCCGACTCGCGCCTCCGCATCGAGCGTTTCGGCAACGGCATCATCAAGTGCAACCGGGAAGAAGCGGACGCGGCGTGCCGGCGGCTGGGCTTCGAGCGAGATTACAATAGGCTGAGGCGCGCTTCCGGTGCGCGCAGCCTGCTGGTGACGCACGGACCCGAGGGGGTCTTCGTGGCCGACGACTCAGGCGGCGACTGGGTTAAAACCAAGCCTGTCAAAAATCCGGTGGACATCTGCGGCGCGGGGGATAGCTTTTCCGCCGGCGCCGCCCTTGCACTGGCGGCGACCGGTTCGCTGCGCGAGGCGGCGGCGTTTGGAAATCTTGTGGCCTCCGTCACCATCATGAAACCCGGCACTGGCACGGCTAGCCCCCAGGAAGTGATCGAAACAAGCGAGGAAATTTGAAATGAGTTTTTCCGGCACGTATCGAGGTTTGTTGAGTGAGGCGCTGGAGAGCATCGACCTGGCGGCCGTGGAGCAGGCGATTCAGTGGCTCGACGAAGCGCGCGTCAACCGCCGGAACGTATTTGTCTGCGGCAACGGAGGCAGCGCCTCCACCGCGTCCCACCTGGCCTGCGATCTGAACAAGGGCGCCAGCTATGGCAGGGGCCTGCGGTTCCGGGTCATACCACTCACCGATTCCGTCGCGACGTTGACCGCCTATTCGAACGACGTCGGCTACGAGGCGGTCTTCGTCGAGCAGTTCAAGAACTTCGCTCAGCCGGGCGACTTGCTGGTGGCCATCAGTGGTTCGGGGAACTCTCCCAACGTACTCCGGGTGGCCGAGCACGCGCGCGAACTGGGTTGCCGGTCTGTCGGCCTGACAGGGCGCGATGGGGGCGGCTTGGCAAAGCTGGTCGACCTGAATCTGCACGTCGCCTGTCCACACATGGGGCGCATCGAGGACGGCCACTTCGTAATCTGCCACATGCTGGCCTATTACTTTATGGAAATGAATGGCGCCAGCGAATGTGCCGACTAAGTGGATGTTTGCGCTACACTATACCAATTGTGGGACTTGCCGGTCCGCTGTCCGGCCAGGTCGCGGGCGGCGAGTTGGGCTTGGGCGGCGCGAATTCAGCTTTCGCATCGTCGTTCCGGGAGGCGAGAAGGGATGTTGTTGGCTGACTGCGGTCCGGCCGGCGGAATGAGGCGTTTCACCGAATGAAGGCAGTGATTCTTGCAGGCGGACTCGGCACCCGGATGGGCTCGGAAACCGTTGACCGCCCCAAACCCATGATCGAGGTGGGGGGCTACCCGCTGCTGTGGCATGTGATGCGGTTGTGCGCCGCCCAGGGCGTCACCGAATTCATTGTGGCGCTCGGCTACAAGGGGTTCATGATCAAGGATTACTTTCTGCGGTACCGGACCCTGCAACATGATTTGTCGATCGACCTGGAATCCGGCGAGCTCACGGTTCACCGGCACGAGTGCCCGAAGTGGCGCGTGCATATGGTGGACACTGGTTTGCTCACGATGACCGGCGGGCGGCTGAAACGGCTCGCCGGGTGGTTGAAAAACGAGTCGCATTTCTTAATGACGTACGGCGACGGGTTGGCCGACGTCGATCTTTGCGCGCTTGAAAAATTTCACCTGGCTCACGGGCGGCCGGCAACTCTGACGGCGGTTCGCGTGCCAGAGCGC
Source organism: Bryobacterales bacterium (assembly GCA_963810595.1). Taxonomy (GTDB): domain Bacteria; phylum Acidobacteriota; class Terriglobia; order Bryobacterales; family Bryobacteraceae; genus CAWEOG01. Next base: position 276,120 of record CAWEOG010000012.1, read on the forward strand.
TTTGGCCGGCTGACGCTCGACGGCGACACGGTGATGGAGTTTCACGAGAAGCCGGAAGATGGCCGGTCGTGGGTCAACGGTGGTTTTTTCGTTCTGAACCCCGAGGTCCTCGATTACATCGACGACGACGAAACGGTTTGGGAGTATGAGCCTTTGCAGCGCCTCTCCGCCGAAGGTCAGTTGATGGCCTATCGTCACGAAGGTTTCTGGAGCGGCATGGATACGCCGGGCGATCTCATCTTTTTGGAGTCCGAATGGCGTGATGGCCAGGCCCCCTGGGTGCTTGACAAGAGAAAATTATGAAGATTCTGATTACGGGTTCGCAGGGCTACATTGGCTCGGTCCTGGGCCCATATCTGGTTGCTCGAGGCCACGAAGTGCGGGGGCTCGACACGGGTTTCTACGCCGCCCCCTTGTTGTATGAGGACAGCTCTCTCCAGCCGCCGGTGGTTTGGAGGGATGTTCGCGAGCTCGCGGTGGAAGACTTCGCCGGTTTTGACACGGTGATTCACCTGGCCGGGCTGTCTAACGACCCGCTGGGAGAGTTGTCCCCGGACCTGACGAGAACGATCAACCTGGGCGGGACCGTGCGCGCGGCGGTGGCGGCCAGGGACGCGGGTGTCGGCCGGTTTATCGACTTCTCGTCCTGTTCGGTTTACGGAGCTGGGGGGGCGGTGGCTCGAACCGAGGATTTCCCCACCGAGCCGCTCACCGAATATGCCCGCTGCAAAGTCTATGCCGAAACCGCGGTGTCGCAACTGTCGAGCGAATCGTATGCGGTGGTCTCGATGCGGAACTCGACAGTTTTCGGTCCGTCGCCGCGCATGAGATTCGATATAGTACTGAACAACCTGGCGGGTCTGGCGTGGACGCGCGGAGAGATCCGGCTGATTTCGGACGGCACACCGTGGCGGCCGATGATCCACGTCGAAGACTTGGCGCGGGCCGCCGCGCTGCTTGCCGAAGCGCCGGCGGAATTGGTAAACCGTCAGGTCTTCAACGTCGGCGACGACCGTTTCAACTACCAGGTGCGCGAAATCGCGGAGGCGGTCGCCCGCGCGTTCCCCGGCTGCCGGCTCACGGTAGGCAGCAGCGGGGGTGATGACCGGTCTTACCAGGTCTCGTTCGCGAAGATCCGGGAGCGTATCGGGTTCACCTGCGAACACGACATCGACGCCGGGGCCAGGGAGCTCCGCAGCGTTTTTGAGCGGATGAAATTGACCGCCGAGATTTTTGAATCGGCGTATTTCACCCGTCTGAAGCGGATCCGGTCGCTAATCGACGCCGGCGCGCTGGATGCGAATCTCCTTTGGCTTGCTTCTTCCGGCCATGACAACCGAACCCCAACTTATACCGTCGGCGCCTGACCAGCGGCTTTCGATTTTCGTTCCCTGCTACAACACGCGCGAGTTTCTGCTCGCCGCCGTGCGGCGCATTCCGTGGGACCGACTGCCGGCGAACCTGGTCTACTCCGTTCTGTTCGTCGATAATGCCAGCACCGACGGAACGCGCGAGGCGATCGAGCAGGCGCGGGCCGAACTGGGCCGGCGAGGTGTCTCGACCGAGGCCATCTTTCATCCGCGGAACCGAGGCTACGGTGGCAGCCTGAAGACGGCCTTTTCCCACGCACTCGAAAATGGAATCGACTACCTGGCCATTGTGCACTCCGACGGGCAGTATGCTCCCGAGGAGCTGCCGCGGCTGATTTCGAAGCTGGTTTCCGAGGCAGGCGTTTGCCTGCTGTTCGGGTCGCGTCTTGCCGGAAACCCGGTGAAGGGGGGGATGCCGGTCTATCGGTACCTGGCTAACCACTTCCTCTCGGGTCTCCAAAACCTGTTTTCCGGACTGCGCCTGTCGGAGTACCATTCCGGCTACCGGTTGTACCGGCTTTCCTTGGTGGAGCGGATTCCATGGAGGGAGTTGGCCGACAACTTTGTGGTGGACAATGAAATCATTTTCATGATCCATCGTTGCGGCTTCGAGATTGCCGAGTTGCCGATTCCGACGCATTACGGCAAGGAAAAATCGAACGTGCCGAAACTCGGTACTCCACTCGCCATCCTTTGGAATCTGGCCCAATTCTTCCTTTGCCGGGTCGGGCTGCGCCACGACCCGCGTTATCCGAAACCGGCCACTCAAGGGAGGTAGCCCGAAGCCATGAATTTCTCCACGACGCCGCTACAGGACGCTTGGCTGATCGGGCTCGAACCGATTGCCGATTCGCGTGGTTCGTTCGCCCGGACTTACTGCGAGCGGGAGTTTGCTCAACACGGTCTGAATACGCGCTGGGTACAGTTCAGCCAGTCGTATTCGGCGCGCGAAGGCACCCTGCGCGGCATGCACTACCAGGTGAGCCCGCACGCAGAAGTGAAACTGGTGCGGTGCATCCGCGGCGCTATCTACGATTGTATTGTCGACCTCCGTCCCGCCTCTTCCACGTATCGCCACTGGTTCGGTGTCATGTTGACGGCAGCCAAGCCCGGCTGGCTTTATGTGCCTGAAGGCTTTGCGCACGGCTTTGTGACGCTCTGCTCCGATGCCGAGGTGGAATACATGATCTCGGCGGAATACACCCCGCAGGCGGCCCGCGGGTTTCGTTACAACGACGAGTACTTCGGAATTGTCTGGCCACACAGCATAGAAGTACTTTCTCCGAAGGATGCCTCCTGGCCGGACTACGACCCGGCAGCCGGGCTTCTCTGACCCCCGCGCCGCCCCAGCAAAGCTCCCGGTAAGGGGCATATAATCAGTGTCTTGGGTTGGCTGGGCCGGAGCGCGGACACGAGTTTACCCGTGGCTTACCCCTGCGGGGGTGGCAAATAGGCTCCCCAGGGCCCGCCCCTTGCCCAAAAGCACGGCTGGTACCAGCTTGGCTGACGCGAGAGCGGTCAGCGTATACTATGGGCTTTGGACCTATCCCTTGGTCAGGATGGTGAGCGAGACATGGCAACTGTGAAATCCGCCCCAGTTAGCTCGGAAAGAAAAGACCCCAACACCAGCTTTCGCGGCGGCGTTCGTCCGGCGAGCGACGGCGAACGGCAACAGGAGGCCGATCTTTCCCGCAAATCCCTGTACTACATGTCCCTGATGAGGGAGGTGGAAGACCGGATCGAGCGCAAACTTTACCGGCAGGGCAAGATACTCGGAGGCGTCTACGTTGGCCGGGGCCAGGAAGCCATCGCGACCGGCGTCGGGCTGACCGCCGACCCGGACGACATCTTGTTCCCCTGTCACCGCGACCTGGCGATGTATTTCATCCGCGGTGTGCACCCGCGGGAGGTATTCGCGCAGTACATGGGCCGCGTCGGGGGCGTGACGCGGGGACGCGATGGCAACATGCACATGGGCGATTTGAATCGCAAGATCGTGGCCATCATCAGCGCCATGGCCGCCTCGGTTCCGGTGGCTGCCGGCGCGGCGTTTGCCCTCAAATACAAGGGTTCGAAAAACGTGGCCTACTGCGTGTTCGGCGACGGCGCCACCAGCCGGGGCGACTGGCACGAGGGCATCAATCTGGCCTCGGTGCAGAAGTCGCCGCTGGTGCTGGTGTGCAACAACAACCAATACGCCTACTCGACGCCGCTGGAAAAACAGATGTGCTGCAAGAACGTGGCCGACCGGGCGCCGGGCTATGGGATTCCGGCCGAGGTGGTCGACGGCAACGACGTATTCGCCGTTTATCAGGCGGCCCGGCGGGCGCGCGAACACGCTTCATCGGGGCGCGGTCCCTACCTGGTCGAGTGCAAGACGTTCCGCATGACCGGCCACTCCGCCCACGACGCCGCCGATTACGTGCCAAAACACCTGTTTGAAGAATGGGGGCGCAAAGATCCGATTGTCCGTGCCGAACGGAGAATGCTGGAGCGCCGCTGGGCCACCGAAGCCGAGATCGCCGCCATTCACGCCGCCATCGAGCGGGAAGTGGAGGAAGCCATCGCGTGGGCGGAACAAAGTCCCTACCCGGATGCTTCCGGCCTGCTTGATAACGTTTACGCAGACGGTGCCGCCGGGGAGTAAAACGATGCAAACTACCTACCTCGACGCCATCCGACAGGGGATTTGGGAGGAGATGGAGCGCGACTCGAACGTGTTCCTGCTCGGCGAAGATATCGGCGTTTACGGCGGCGCCTTCAAGGTCACCAAGGGGATGCTGGATGCTTTCGGCGAGCGGCGTGTCGTGGACACGCCGATTTCGGAATCGGCCATCGTCGGCGCGGCCATCGGCGCCAGCTTTTGCGGCCTGCGGCCGGTAGCGGAGATGCAGTTCTCCGATTTCATCACCTGCGCCTTCGACCAGGTGGTGAATTATCGCCGCCAAGTGCCGTTACCGCTGGGGTGCGGGCGTTCCTATTGTGGTGCGAGCCCCCTCGGGCGGCGGAATCCACGGCGGTCCCTTCCATTCACAAAATCCCGAGGCTTGGTTCACCCACGTCCCCGGACTCAAGGTGATTACGCCGGCCACGGCGCGCGATGCCAAGGGGCTCATCAAGTCGGCAATTCGGGACGATGATCCGGTGCTGTTTTTCGAGCATAAGGGCCTTTACCGCAAGGTGAAGGACGACATTCCGGAGGGCGAATACACGGTTCCCATCGGCAAGGCGCGAATCCACCGGGAAGGAACGGACCTGACGATCATTACCTATGCCGCCATGGTATACACGGCCCAGGAAGCCGCCAACATCTTGGAGAGGGAAGGAATTTCGATCGAGATTATCGACCTTAGGACTCTGGTACCACTGGACGAGGAGACCGTCTTCAAGAGCGTGAAAAAGACTTCCAAGGCGATCGTGCTGCACGAAGACGTGATGACGGGTGGGCTGGGTGGAGAAATCGCGGCTCGCATCGCCGGCAAGGTCTTTGAATACCTGGATGGACCAGTGGTCCGCATCACCGCTCCGGACACACCCGTGCCTTACAGTCCGACACTGGAAGAAGCCTTTTTACCGAATGCGACAAAAGTAGCAGAGAAGGCGAGAGAGCTTTACCGATACTGACAGTCGATCGAGTCGAGACCGTCCGGAGCGCCTAGCACACCTGTGGAAGCAGCGCAGCTCTCTCGATCGGCTCTTCTCCGGCACGCGCAATCGCACGCGGATCGAGCAGGTGCTGCGGCTCAAACTCGGTAAGGGACCATTTGTGTCCCGGCTCGAACTGAACTCCCACAAAGTAGCCGATCTCGCGGTACACGCAATAGCGCACTGTTCCCTCAAAGCATCCGCTAGGGTACGTTATCTTGACGGGAGAGTAGATTGGGATCGGCTCGTCGAGCTGCAGACACACCCCCGAGGAGGAGATGTCTTCCAGGTTCGCGACGACGCTGTGTTTGCCGCCATCCTTCGTGTGCCACTTGACTTCCACCAGGTCCGCACACAAAAGCCGCTGTTCGCTTCTTCGCTCTCTCATATACTCTGTATCGGCGGGCCGTGGCCACGGAAATAGCTCAGGGCACGAGCGGATTTTTGTCTTATGACTACTAGGATAAGACGCCAATTCCCTCCCCGTCGTCCGCGGAAAAGTCCGGACGACCGATGCGTGACGTCGCTTTAGGTTACCACAGAACTAGTACTAATGGTACTTTGCGTGCGAGTGGACTATCTGACCCGCACCGGGCAACCTCTGCATCTGAGTCAGAATCTCAGGTTATTCACCGTCGGAGAATCTAATGTGACCGGAAAGATCGTGCCGGTGAAAGTCACTGCGAGTTTCGAACCTGACGCCCGCCGGCGGGCAACGTCAGGGAACACGATGCCGCCGTTCCCACTCTTGCCGAAGGCACAGACTGTTCCCGTCAATTGCCCGGTCGACGGCGAGGACGCCGTCCAGATGATCCAATTCGTGTTGCAGAAGTTCAGAGAACGCGCCCTCGGCTTCGACCACCCGCGCGTGGCCGGCGGGGTCCAGGTACTCGACCCGGACGGCCCGGTGACGCCTGACCCGCACCAGCAAGTCGGGAAATGAAAAACAGTCGTCCCAAAGTTCGAAGGTTTCACTGCTCTTTGAGACGCAGGCCGGATGGATCAACTCGTAAGGCCTTCCTTCGAACTCGATGTAAATGACGCGACTCGGCTCGCCGATCTGTACTGCACTGATGCCTCGGCCGAAGCCGTGGGTGCGCTGGAACTGGTGCAGTGTATCGCGAAGGTCGCCCGTGATGCGTAAAGCCTCCTCCGGCGTATTTACAGGCATCGAGATCTGGCGTAAGAGCGGGTCGCCGAGCAGCCGAATTCTCTTTGCGGGCATGAGCCCATACTACGGCGGCCCGCTTAACGCCGCAAATGCAACAACTCGTCAGGCGTCTGCTTCGAAAGTTCGCGTTCTCGCCGGCTGAGGTTACAATACAACTAGCGGTCGATCGCCGCCGCGGAGGTTCTTCCATGCGTGTACGCCGCATGCCACCCAGCCTCGCCGGCATCGCCATCGTCTTGATGGTGCTCGCCTCGTCCGCGTTCGCCGGCGACTACGAAAAACTCAGCCCCCGGGAACGGCTCGACATCGTGCGCGGCCTGGCGTCCGAATTCGCCACGGCCAAGATTCTGATGCCGCGTTCGAAGAAGCCCCTTCCGTTCACCATCCAAGGCGCAAAGAAAGAAGAAGATTGGAGCAAGGCCATGGAGGAGTACGGCCCGGCAGCGCGCAAAGGCGATGTCATTCAGATCACCAAGGTGGACATCCGCGGCGACGAAATCGTGTTCGAGATCAACAATGGCATGAAGAGCGGCCGCAAATGGTACGACCGGATTCAAGTGGGCATGGGCACGGGCAACTCAACCGTCCCCATCGGCGGAAACCGCCAGGTGACTGCGCCCAGCGGCACCGAAATCGCGCTCAAGTTTCCCGGCCCGATTCCTTCCATTCAGGCGGACCAGGTGAAGAAGTACCTGACGCCCTTGTTCGACTTCGACATGCGCAGCGCCACCGAACAGTACGTGGCTTCGCTGCCTCCGGAAATTAAGAAGGCAATCGAAGAGAAGAAGCCGGTGGAAGGCATGGACCGCGAACAGGTGTTGATGTCGATGGGCCATCCCCGTGAAAAAACCAGGGAGACCCGCGACGGAATCGACTACGAAGACTGGGTGTACGGAAACCCGCCCGGTAAAATCACCTTCATCACATTCAAGGGCGACAAGGTAGTGAAGGTGAAGGACGACTATGCGGGGCTGGGCGGATCAATCGCTCCCGACCTTCCTCCACCGCAGTAAGGCCCCGCCGAAAGCTTGAGAAAGCCTTGCCGACGCCCTGCGGCGATTCCAGTAAGTTATTGATTTAAAGGGATATTCATATCTCGACCTCGATTGCTGGCGTGTTCCGGCCTTTGTTATTCTGGTTATTGGCTCTAATTCGTTAAGGAAAGGATATCTCCCCTCATGGCTCTCAAAATCGCTATCAACGGCTTCGGACGCATCGGTCGCAACGTGGTTCGCGCTGGCTTGAACAACCCGGCAGTCGAGTTCGTCGCCGCAAATGACTTGGCCGACGTGAAGACTCTGGCCCATCTGCTGAAGTACGATTCGGTGCTCGGTCGGCTGGAAGCCGATGTAGCGGCCGTCGACGACGGCATACTGCTCAATGGAAAGAAGATCAAGGTCTTCGCCGAGAAAGACCCGGCTGCCCTCGACTGGAGCAGCTTGGGTGCGCAGCTCGTCATCGAATCCACCGGCAAGTTCACCGATGCCACCAAGGCCGCGGCGCACTTGAAGGGTTCGGTCAAGAAAGTCATCATTTCCGCACCGGCGAAGAATGAAGACATCACCATCGTTATGGGCGTGAACGAAGGTCTGTACAACGCCGCGACCCATAAAGTGGTGTCGAACGCGTCGTGCACCACCAACTGCCTGGCGCCGCTGACCAAGGTGCTGCACGAGGTGTTTGGAATCGAGAAGGGCTCGATGACCACCATTCACAGCTACACCAACGACCAGGTGACGCTGGACTTTCCGCACCGGGACCTGCGCCGCGCCCGCGCCGCCGCCATCAACATGATTCCCACCACCACCGGGGCCGCCAAGGCTATCGGGCTGGTGATGCCGGAGTTGAAGGGCAAGCTGGACGGCTATTCGATGCGCGTGCCCACTCCCAACGTGTCGGTAGTCGACCTGGTGGCATTGCTCAAGAAAAGCGCCACCTCCGAGGAAGTCAACGCGGCGTTGAAGGCCGCCTCCGAGGGCGCGTTGAAGGGCATCCTGGGCTACACCGAGGATCCGGTGGTTTCGACGGACATGATGCACAATTCCAACAGCTCCATTGTCGACGGCCAGTTGACCAAGGTGCTGGATGGCAACCTGCTAAAGGTGGTCTCCTGGTACGACAACGAGTGGGGCTACTCCTGCCGCGTGGTGGATCTGGCTCTGTTCATGGCGGGCAAGGGCCTGTAATCGGACGCCCGGCTCGAATAAGCGGGACACAGAAAAGGGCGGTGGGCCGCGAGGCTGCCGCCCTGAATCGATTCTGGAGATGCCGCAAAAGAAAATAAAACCCGTATCCGGCGAGGAATTACGCCAGAAAAAGGCGAAGCGCCTGGCGCGCAAGCTGGTTGGCGCGGTGCCCCCCTCCCGGCCCATTCAGCCGAAAAAAGACCGCAAGGACAAGCACAAGAAACCGATTCCGGAATCGGAGCTGGAAGCGTAGCGGTTGCCTAGCTCCCCTGTTTCCACCAAATTCTCCGGAGAATTCCGTCTTCCGCGGCCCACTACCAAGTTGATTGGTTCGTGCGCCACCCACTTCTACTTCCGGTTCTGGCCTTCGCCGCCGGCATTCTGACAGCCCGGCAGTTTTCCCTCACCACGGCGGAGTCTCTCGCTGCTACTGCGTGTTACGCACTCCTGGCCGGCGTGGCGTGGGGTTACCGCCAGCTCCGGCTGCGCTCCCTGTGCTGCCTGTTGGCGCTTGCCGGTGCGGGGGCGTGGGTTCAGTGTGCTCACCGTCCCGGACCACCACCGGTGTTGGCGGCGCATCCTTTGGAAATCGTTCAAATCGAGGGATGCGTGGTGGAGCCGTCAACCATCGACGGCCCGCGTTCCCAGTTCCTGCTGGAGCCGGTCCCGGGCGCTCGCGTCCGTGTCATCCGCACGGTCCACGAAGGGCAGACGCCCCCCCGCTTTTCCTACGGCCAACGGGTGCGCGTTGAGGGGCGCGTCCGCCCGATTCGCAATTTTCGCAACCCCGGCGGGTTCGACGCAGTGGGCTTCAACGCGAGAAAACAGATTTTCTGGACCATGTCGGTCAGCCCGACGCTCAGCGCGGTTACCCTTCCCGGCTCGTGTGGCGCTGGTTGGCGCGCGCTGCTTTCAAGCGCCCGGGCATTTCTCCTCGATCGCACCGGCATACTTTTCGGGGCCGGGGGCCGGGACGCCGAACTTCTTCGCGCCATGCTCTGGGGCGAGCCAACCCGGCTTCCCCGCGAGACCCGCGAACAGTTTCGTCTGGCTGGCGTCTATCACGCGCTGGTTGTTTCGGGTCTGCACGTGGGGGCGCTTGCCCTCTTCTTCCTGGCATTGATTCGCCTGCTGGGGCTGCCCGTCGGAACTTCTTACGTCCTCACCGCCATCGTCATCTGGTGTTACGCGTTTCTCACCGGCGCCCATGTTCCGGCCATGCGAGCCGCCTTCGGATTTACGTTATTCCTGATTGCTCGCTACGTGTTCCGGCGGGCCCGTCTACTCAATCTGCTTGCGGGCATCGCGTTTTTCTTTCTGGCGCTCGATCCGGACCAGATCGCGGAACCGAGCTTCCTGCTGTCATTTCTGGCGGTGGCCGCCATTGCCGCCTTCGCCGTTCCGCTGCTCGAGTGCACCACGCTGCCCTATTCCCGCGCACTGGCAGGCCTCGAGGACGCCGGCCGCGATCTTCACCAGCCACCGCGCGTCGCCCAGTTTCGCATCGAGCTCCGGCTGGTGGCCGAAACCATTTCACTGTGGACCAGGCTGCCGCTCGCCTGGTGCGCCCGCTCTACCGGAGGTGTGCTGCGAGTCTGTTTCCTGATCTGGGAAACGTTTGTGGTCTCTCTCTCGGTCCAAATCGGCCTGTTGCTGCCGTTCGTGATCTTCTTCAACCGCGTGTCTCTCACTGGCGTCAGTGCCAATCTGCTGGTTGTCCCGCTGCTCGGCTGGCTCATTCCCGCCGGCTTTGTCGCGTTACTTAGCGGCTGGACACCCCTCGTTCTGTTAACCAAGGGGCTGCTCAATTGCCTTGAAACCATCGTCGCCTGGCACGCCCGCCTGGAACCGGAGTGGCGTGTCCCGGCACCCCCGTTCTATTTGGCCGCCGCGGTGGTGGCGGCAGTAGTGGTGGTGGCCTGCTCGTGGGAGTGGAAGCGCCGCTGGAGGATGTTGGCGCTGGCGGGCGCGGCGGCCTCGTTAGGAGTGGTCTGGCTGCATCCGTTCGCGCCGCAAATCGACGCCGGCAAGCTGGAAATCACCATGCTCGACGTGGGGCAGGCGGAAAGCTCGTTCCTGGCCTTTCCCGACGGCCGAACGGCCATGCTGGACGGCGGCGGATTCCCGCCCCTGCCCGGCCGGAGCGTCTCGTCTCTCGACCCGGGAGAAGACATCATCGCGCCATATCTTTGGACCCGGTCCATCCGAAAGCTCGATGTCCTCATCCTTTCGCACGCGCACGACGACCACATAGGCGGATTTGCCGCACTCGTCCGCAACTTCCACCCGGCCGAGATCTGGACCGGGATTTCCGCTTCCGGCGACGCCTGGAAACGGCTGGAGGCGCAGGCGCACGCCGCGGGAGTCCGCATCGTGCTGCTGCGCCAGGGGCAAACCTTCCGTTTCGGCGGAACCCAGTTCGAAGTGCTCGCCCCCTCCCAGCCGGCGCGGGAGACCCAGCCCACCAACAACGATTCGCTGGTCTTGCGCATCCGTTACGGCCGGCGCAGCCTGCTTGTCACCGGTGACATTGAAGAACAGGTGGAGCACGAGCTGGTGAGCGGCGGATGGATCGAACGAAGCGACGTGCTAAAGGTGCCGCATCACGGCAGCCGAACCTCCACGACGCCGGAATTTCTCGGCGCCGTCCGTCCCGCATTCGCGCTCATCGGCGTTGGCGCCGGGAACCTCTACCGCCTGCCCAGTCCCGTGGTGCTCGATCGTCTGGGAGAGGAACGGACCGCCACCCTGCGCACCGACGTGTTCGGCGCCGTCACCGTCGAGACCGACGGCAAACGCTTCTGGGCGGATACCTTCCAGTGGCAAAGCCCGAGTGCCACCCGGCTTCCGCTCATGCTGCCCACCGAGTGACCGCGAAACCCCTCACTGGCCGTCGCCGCTGTCAGCGGTGAATTCTTTGTCGAGCTCGGCGGCGCCCCCGGCTCGGGCCTCTTCGATGATGCGGAGCGCTTCGTCGCGGTCTTCCCGGGGAACCTGAACCTGGAAACTCAAGACGGGCAAGACGCTCGGGCCGATCAGCTCGGTATCGATGCCGTTCGCTTGCAACAGCCCCTCTACCGTCATCGCCTCCATTTCCGCGTCGTGTGCGTCGCTCGAGAATACGGAGACCATGTCGAGATCGTGCGTCACGCCCATCTCGGCAAGTCGCGCCAGGGTGCGATCGCGGGCGCTCTCGGCTTCGGCGGCCTGCCCGGCCGCCACCCGGATCTCAACTACTCCGCTGAGCACCCCCGGCTCCTTGTCGTCCAGAACCTCAAAGGCGATGCCCATGGCCCGGAGGGCTTCCTCGATGGCCTCCGCCTGCTCCCGCGCTGAGTGGTCCGCCGAGCGAAACACCGTGACAAATCTCTCTTGTTCTCCCATTACCTGAGCATAGCGCCCCAAGCCGGCGTCGTGAATGCCGGGATTCCCGGATATTCCGAAAAATCGCGCCGAACCGCTCTATCGAGGCCGTCCCGCGTGCCGGCAGGTGAGTTGCGTGCGTCGGGAGCTGTGAAAAACCCGGCCAGTTGCCCCCATTTTTCACAGCCCGCCAGTCGAAGGATAGGCTAATCTGTCACCAGCCTTTATGATGAACAAGGCGGCGATTCTTTGCGGCAACTCGCGCTGAACCTGGCATTGGAGGGAGAGACGGCGGATGATCAAAGTGCTGATGGTGGCCTCCGAGGCGGCTCCGTTCGCCAAGACCGGAGGGCTGGCGGACGTTGTCGGGGCTCTTCCGCCGGCGCTGCAACCATTTGGCATCGAACCCGCGGTGGTTCTGCCCCGGCACCGCTCCGTACGTCTTGACGACGCCGAGCGAGTGTATGCGAATCTGCCCATCGTCCTGGGAGCCAGGACGTTCCAGGTGGATGTCTTTCTGGCCACCGTTCGAAATGTTCCGTTCTTCCTGATTGAAAACCGGGAGCTTTTCGATCGCGACGGCATTTACGGCGATCCGCGGGGGGCGTATTGGGACAACACCACCCGATTTGCCGTCCTGTCGCGGGCGGCGTTGGCGGTGGCGCGGCACCTGTTTCTTCCGAACGTCTTCCACTGCCACGATTGGCAGGCGAGTTTGGTGCCGGTTTATTTACGCCACTACCTGGCTGCCGATCCGACTTTTCATGGGACCAGGTGCGTTCTGACCATCCACAACATCGGCCACGGCTACCAGGGCCGGTTCGGTCCCTGGACGCTTGGCGAAATGGGTCTGGATGCGTCCGTCATGCGCCCCGACCGGCTGGAGTTTTACGGCGATGTGTGCCTGCTGAAGGGCGGCATTGTGTACGCGGATGCCATCACGGCGGTAAGCCGCAAGTACGCCGAGGAGATTCAGACACCGGAGTTTGGCGCCGGCCTGGATGGCGTTCTGCGAGCACGCGCCGGAGCGCTCACCGGGATTGTCAACGGCGCGGACTACTCCATCTGGAATCCGGAAACCGACCTTCTGATAGCGAGTAATTACTCCGTCGGCGACTTATCCGGGAAAGCGGCCTGCAAACTGGATGTTCTTCGGGAATTCGGCCTGCCCGTGGAGGCCGCCGGCAAACCGCTGATTGGCGTGGTTTCGCGGTTTGCCTGGCAAAAGGGCTTCGATCTGGTGGCGGACATTCGCGCAGAACTGCTGCGGCTGGACGCCGCCATGGTAGTGCTGGGAACCGGGGAAGCCCGCTTCGAGGAGATGTTCCGAGCCATGGCGGCCGAGGCGCCGGACCGTATCGGCGTCACCGTTGCATACAACGAGGCGCTGGCGCACAAAATCGAAGCCGGCGCCGACATGTTCCTGATGCCCAGCCGATACGAACCTTGCGGGTTGAACCAGATTTACAGCTTGCGCTACGGCACGCTGCCGGTTGTCCGCGCCACCGGGGGCCTGGATGATACCATCGACGATGAGGTGACCGGATTCAAGTTCACGGACTACTCCGGTCCGGCCCTACTCGGCTGCCTACAGAGGGCCCTCGAAAGGTATTCCGACCGGGCGGCCTGGCAGGCGATGATCGAGGCGGCAATGCGAAAGGATTTCTCCTGGAACGTGGCCGCGGGGCGTTACGCGGAACTTTATCGCCAGCTTCTACGGTAAGCCGGCGCACTGAATCTTTTTTCTCTTCTAGACATCGAAATGGGTGGAGCAAGAAAACGACATGGCTGGTGCAAACACACATACTTTTACCGATGATTCGTTCGACTCGGACGTGCTGAAATCCGAGGTTCCCGTGGTTGTAGACTTTTGGGCGGAGTGGTGCGGTCCCTGCCGTATGATGGCTCCAGCTCTGGACGCGTTCGCCGCTGAATACGCCGGCAAAGTGAAGGTCGGCAAGTTGAACGTGGACGAGAACAACGCGTCGGCGGGCCGTTACAACATCCGCGGGATTCCCACCTTGCTGCTGTTCAAAGGCGGCCAGGTGGTAGAGCAGAGAGTGGGTGCCATCCCCAAGGGGGAAATCGTGAAGATGGTGGAAAGCCACATCTGACGATTTGCCCGCGCGATTTCGAAATTAGAGAAGGCCCACGCTTCGCGGCGTGGGCCTTCCCGCGTCCGAGTGTCAATTTCCTGACGGAATGGCGCGCTGCGAGGCGCGACACGAATCTTCTACCATAACTCCAGGCGGCCGCCAGCGCGGCCGGTAACGCGAATGCCTGCAAAACCGACGCTTCCCGCCGGCCGGCCGCTGGTAATTGGCCACCGCGGCGCGAGGGCGGTCGTACCGGAAAACACGCTGCCTTCCTTCCTGCGCGCCATCGAGTGCGGAGCGGACGCGATCGAGATGGATGTGGCCATATCCCGGGACGGCGGCGTCATGGTGACGCACGACCTGATAGCGAAACGCCGCATCTCGCGCGGTTCGGCGGAGGCCCGCACCATCCGTCGTCTGGCCTCCGACGAGCTGCGACGCTGGGATTGCGGCGGGGCCGTGAATCCGCGATTCCCACGACAGTGCCCCGCGCCCGGCTCGCCCATGCCGCTGCTGGAGGAGGTACTCGAGCTGGGCCGTGGCCGGCGAATCAACTTCTTCATCGAGTTGAAGACCGACCGCCTTCGACCGCGCCTTACGCCGCCGCCGCGAGAATTCGCTCAGCTCGTTATGGAGGTGGTTCGCCGTGGGGGCTTTGAAGCAAGGTGCGTGCTGATGAGCTTCGACCTCCGGATTCTTCGGGAGCTGGAGACGGTGGCGCCGGACATTTCGCGGGCTCGCCTCTATTCCATGCGAATGCGCAGCATCGTTCGGATGGCCGCCGATGCCGGCTGCGACACGGTTGCTCCGCACGTCTCGCTGGTAACACGGCGACGGGTCGCCAACGCGCATGTCAAAGGACTGAAAGTGGTTCCCTGGACCGCAAACCGCCCGGCAGTCTGGCAAAGACTGCTGCGAGCCGGAGTGGACGGAATCGTCACCGACGACCCCGGCGGCCTGTGGGAATTTCTGGATGGAATATACCCGAAGGTAGCCTAAAGGGCCAAGTGCTGCTCCAGCGTGGTGAAGACGCGGTCACAATTCGCGGATGCCTCCCGGACCCGTCGCACGTCGAGCGAGCGCAGAATGGCGGGGCCATGCCTCGTTTTGTGATATGCGCCCTTTCTGGTTTCTCGCGTCGCCTCGTGCAGCGAATCCAGAACGTCCCGTTTCGGAATCTCTTCGATGTTTGGGTTTGGCGGCAGCCGATTCCTCCGAAACAGCTGACCATAAAATCCTTCCAACGCCGATACGTCGGCCAAGTACCAGGATTCCATCACTTGAACCATCCAGAAGATCCGGTCACGATGCTTGCCGAGAGGTTCATTTCCGGGCCAGTCCCTTCGTGCCTTTCGACTTTCGGCCAATTGGCCGTCGTCTGGACCCTCCGAATCCAGCAGCGCGAAGACTGCGCCATCGCCGTATGTGGCGCATGCCGAGAAGTACTTACGAAGGGTCTGCCCCTCACCGGCAACGAAGCGAAGGTGCACGCGCTGCCCACGGCATATATCGGCAATCTCCTGAAAAAATAGCGCGACAGCCTGGCGCAAACTACTGTCGCCCTCGAAGTACAGGTAAACGGTGCGAGCACCGGCTACCATACGTTCCCGCCAATCTGTCCGCTCTCCCACAATGCACCCAGAGAGTAGTCTTTCAGCCAGCGGTCGAGTTCCTCGCGATCAAGTCTTCTGGCTTCGGAATCGTTTCCGAAAAGCTTTTCGAATACGACGACATCTTCCGGACGGTTCGAAAAAGCATCAACCAGTTGACGGGAGTGGGTGGCGACCACCAGTTGCGTGTGTTCCGCCGCGTCTTCGACGAGCTCTGCCAGGATTCGGACTCCATCGGGATGCAGACCCGTCTCGGGCTCTTCAAGGCAAATCAGAGGTGGCGGATTGTGGTGGCACAACACGGCCAACAGGCACAGAAAGCGCAACGTCCCGTTCGAAACTCGATTCAGAGGAATGGGATTTGCCAGACCCTTTTCAAAGAAATCAAGCCGGAGCTCACCGCCCTGGGCAACCCCGACCCAAAGCCGTTCAAACTGCGGGTAAAAACGCCGAAGAGACTCCTCAACCTTCCCCAAGCTGCCGGCCTGACCCATGGCGGAGAGCACCGCGAACAGGTTCGACCCATCTTCGTTGAGAAATGCGCTCGGCTCGTCGGCCAACTGGCGGCTCCAAGTCCGTTCCCGGAAGATCCGATAGGTTGGGAATTCGTCGTAGAACCGCATTTGTCGCGCCATCTCGGCGATTTTCGTCACCGCCGGAAACTTTACTTGTCCCCGCGCCGCGAACAGAGGAGACTGATACTCGGGAATCTCCAGTCTTTCCCACTCGTCCGCGAATTCCGACTTGAGCGGATCGTGGGTGGCTCTCAGTTGAGGCTGCCCGCCACCGTACCGCCTGAGGTACCGTAAAGACCTAACAGAGTCCCCTACAGGTTTTCCATTTTCTGTGTCAGCCAGGTCTTCGTTAGAGATCTTGCCAGCTTCCTTGTCCAGGAAGCTGACATGGTACTCGAGGTCCCCCGCTTTTTGTTTGAAGTCGAAGACAAATGGGGGGATGGTCAAATCGAATTTCAGGCGCACTTCTCTTTCTTCGGACGAAGAGTAGCGGACAAACTGGCGGAATGTATAGCCGAGCCCCTCTCTCCAAGTCTCCTTGCTGGCGAGAAGTCGCAGCACACGGATGCACTCGATCAAATTCGACTTGCCAACTCCGTTCGGACCGATAAGCAGATTCAATTGGCGCAGATCCAGACGGAGTTGCGAGAACGACAAGGCGTCGTTGATCTGTATCGAACGTAAGAACATAGAGTTGTCCGGTACGAGATTCAATGTACCGTTTGTGCAGACCCGGCGCAAGGCAACGCGCCGTCTTGTTTGCCTCGCTCCGGCGCGAATGCCAGAATAGTGGTCTCATGCGCATTGGGGTTGACGCGGGGGGCACCTTTACCGACTTCATCGTCCTTCACGACAACGGGCGGATGGAGAATTTCAAGATCCGCTCGAACCCCCGGGCGCCGCACCTGGTCATTCTCGAAGGTCTCAACCGCGCCGCCTCCGGCGTCACCGCCGACGTCGTTCATGGCTCCACCGTGGCCACCAACGCCCTGCTGGAACGTAAGGGCGCCAGAACCGCGTTCGTCACCACCGAGGGCTTTTGCGACCTGCTGCTGATCGGACGGCAGAATCGCGCCGAATTGTATAACCTTACCCCCGTGCCCCGGACGCCGCTGGTGCCGCGTGAACTGTGCTTCACGGTCAAAGAGCGTACGTTTTTCGACGGTACCATCGAGTGGGCCCCTCACGCCGCGGAACTCCGGAAGCTCAAGAAACGTTTGAAACGCGCCGGCGTCGAAAGCGTGGCCCTGTGCTTCCTGCACAGCTACCGCAACCCCGAAAACGAGAAGCTGGCCGAACAACTGCTCGACTGGGATGGCTCGTTCTGCGCCAGCCATTCGATCTGTCCCGAATTCCGCGAGTACGAGCGTGCTTCCACCACCGTTCTGAATGCCTACGTCGGTCCGCTGATGGACTCCTATATCGGCCGGCTGCGCGAGGGCTGCCGGCACCGCATCTCGATTCTGCAATCGAACGGCGGGTTCATGACTGCCGAGGAGGCGCGCCGCCACCCCGTGCGCACGGTGCTTTCGGGTCCGGCCGGGGGCGTGGGTGGAGCGGTTGCCGCGGCCCGGGCGTCGGGCTACCGCAAGATCCTCGGCTTCGACATGGGGGGAACCTCCACCGACGTCTGCTTGTGCGACGGTAAGCCCACCGAATCCACCGAGGCTTACGTCGATGGCTTCCCCGTGCGAGTGCCGATGCTCGACATTCACACGGTGGGCGCTGGCGGCGGCTCGATAGCCCGAGTGGATGAAGGCGGCCTGCTGCGCGTGGGGCCGGAAAGCGCGGGCGCCGATCCGGGACCGGCGTGCTACGGCACCGGCGACGAGCCGACGGTTACCGACGCGCACGTGGTGCTGGGGCGAATCGAAGCCAATCAGTTTCTGGGCGGCACGATGTCGCTCGATCCCGATCGCGCCGGCCGCGCGGTGGATCGGGTCGCGGCGAAGCTGGGGCTCGACCGCACCGCGGCCGCCGAAGGCATCCTTCGGGTGGCCAACGCCAACATGCAGCGCGCCATCCGCGTGGTCTCGGTGGAACGCGGACACGACCCGCGCGAGTTCGCGCTGGTGGCATTTGGCGGCTGCGGCGGCTTGCACGGCTGCGAGGTGGCCGAGGAACTGGCCATCCCGTCCGTTCTTGTGCCCCGCGACGCCGGCTCGCTTTCGGCGCTGGGAATGCTGCTGGCCGACCACAAGCGCGACTTCTCGGCCGGCGTGTTGGGCTCGCCGTCGGTGGAGCAGGCTTTTGCCGCGCTGGAACGCCAGGCCCGCAAGGAGTTACGCGGCGCCCGGTTGCAGCGCTGGGTGGACGTTCGCTATGCCGGGCAGAGCTATGAACTCACGGTGCCGTGGACGCGCGGCGGCCTGGCGGCGCGGTTCCACCGCGAACACCAGCGCATTTACGGCTACTCAAATCCTTCTCGTTCGCTCGAAATCGTCACCGCCCGTGTACGCGCTGTCCGCGGGGTGAAGAGGCCCTCACTGCGGTTCAAGCCCGCGCGGGATACGGCCGCTCCCCAACTCCGCCGAATGTATCTTTCCGGACGCTGGCGGAAGGTGCCGGTCTTCCACCGGGGACAGGTTGGGACGGAAGAACAGGACGGACCCGCGCTTGTCCTCGACTACGGCGCCACCTCGCTTGTGCCGCGGGGGTGGACCTTCCGCCGCGATTCGGCGGACAACCTCGTGTTGCACCGTCTGGGCGTTCACCCGGGCTTGATATAGTCAGCAGTAGTGTCTCGCGAAAACCCATCCTCCCGGGAGTCCCCTTTCCGCTCGGTGCTGCCCTATGCCTGCGCCATCTTTCTGAGCGCATTCCTGCTGTTTCAGGTTCAGCCCATGATCGCCAAGGTGATTCTGCCGTGGTTCGGCGGATCGGCGTTCGTCTGGAGCACCTGTATGTTGTTCTTCCAGACGGCTCTGCTGGCCGGCTACGCGTACTCGCACCTGCTGGCCGGCCGCCTCACCGTGCGGCGGCAGGTGCTGGCGCACTTTTCCTTTCTGGCGATCAGTCTCCTGTTTTTGCCGATTACCCCTTCCGGCTGGTGGAAGCCGGACGCCGGCGACAATCCGACCGTGCGCATTCTGGGCTTGCTGGTGGCCACGGTCGGGCTGCCCTACGTGCTGCTTTCCACCACAGGCCCGCTGCTGCAAGCCTGGTATGTGCGGGCGCGCCGGGGCGCCGTTCCCTACCGGCTGTTCGCGCTTTCGAACCTGGCGTCGATGCTGGCGCTGCTGACGTATCCGCCGCTGGTGGAGCCGTTCTTCTCCACCCGAACCCAGGTGTGGGTATGGTCGGCGCTGTTCGGCCTGTTTGCCGTCCTCTGCGCGTGGGCCGGCATACGAACCATTCGTGTCGCCGGAACGCCCGGCGAAACGCCGAACGAAATTCCAAACCATCCCGCGCCGGCCTCGCCGACGTTGTTCCAACGCCTGCTTTGGGTGTTGCTGGCGGCCGCCGCCTCCATCCTGTTGCTGGCCATCACCAACTATCTTTGCGAAGACGTTGCCAGCATCCCGTTCCTGTGGGTGCTGCCGCTAAGCCTCTACCTGCTAAGCTTCATCCTCTGTTTCGACGCCGACGGATGGTACCTGCGCCGCACTTACCTGTTGTTATCGGTGGCGGCCCTGTTCACCATGGCGTTCATCCTGCGTGCCGGCGTCAACCGCCCAAGCTTCCCGGTTACAATCGTCGTCTGCTCGTCTGCGTTCTTCGTTTTCTGCATGGTGTGCCACGGAGAGCTGGCGCGCCGCAAGCCCGTGCCTCAATTCCTGACGTCGTTCTACCTGATGGTGGCTGTCGGAGGTGCGCTTGGAGGCGTCTTTGTCGGTTTGGTGGCGCCCTATCTTTTCCACTCGTATGCCGAACTGTCTATCGGGCTGGCCTTCTTCAGCCTGTTGATCGCCGGCGTCGCCGTTGCCGACACCGGCCTGCGTCCCCGCATCGTGGGCTGGAAGGAAACCGCGGGAATCCTGTCGATGGTTCTGGTGGTGCTGTGGGGTGTGTTGATCGCCGCCATGAAAAAGGAGCTGAGCGACTGCATCCTGGTGGAGAGAAACTTCTACGGGGAGCTGCGCGTGCGCGACACCATCAACCACGAGAACCCGTGGTACAGCTACCGGACGCTCTATCACGGCGCCATCAATCACGGCGACCAGTGGCTGAGCGCGGGGCGGCGCGACCAGATCAGCTCTTACTACTGCGCGGATTCGGGCGTCGGAATCGCCATCAACCGGCATCCGGAACGGGCCAGGCGCGTTGGCGTCATCGGACTGGGCACCGGTTCGCTGGCGGCCTATTCCCGGCCCGGCGATTTCTACCGGTTCTACGAAATCAATCCGCTGGTCGTCGATATTGCCCGGAACAAGTTCACCTATCTCGCCGATTCGAAAGCGACCGTCAAAATCACGCTTGGCGACGCGCGATTATCGCTCGAACGCGAGCCCAGGCAGGATTTCGACCTGCTGGTGATGGACGCCTTCACCAGCGACGCCATCCCCGTGCACCTGGTCACGCGGGAAGCCTTTCGCGTCTACTTCCGCCACCTGAAGCCGGATGGAATTGTGGCGGTGCACATTTCGAACCGGTATCTCGACTTGAAGCCGGTGCTGTACGAAGCGGCGCGGAATTTGCACAAGGCCTCGCTGCTGGTGGAGCGCAGCACGGACGATACGGATTGCTTCTCGACCACCTGGGTGCTGCTGGCGAACGACGCATCGGCGTTCACCGGAGAAGGCTTCGACAAATACGGCGGACAACTCCCCTCCAAGGCCGGCGTGGCGATGTGGACGGACGATTACTCCAACCTGTTCCGCATTCTGAAGTGAGCCTGCCCGGGTCTGGCCCGTCCGCTGTTCAGACCTTCATGGCCCGCAGATTCCGGTAACTGACGGCGATACTATCGAGGGGATCGCCCACGCACTGGTCCTGCTCGACGATGTAGTATTTGACACCCGAGTCGGCGGCGGCGCGCAAGATCTCCGGAAAGTCGAGGTCTCCATTGCCCACTTCCTTGAAGGCGGTGGCGGGCACGTCCTGGTTGAACGCGACGGGCAGGTCCTTCGCCGCGTCCTTCAGGTGCACCAGGCGAACGCGCCCCTTCAAGCCGCGGAGGTAAGTGGCGGGATCCAGGCCGGCGCGTTTCACCCAAAAGACATCCACTTCGAAGGCGACCAGATTGGGGTCGGTGTTTTTCCGGAAAATTTCTATCGGCGTGGAATCGCCGACGGGTCCGAAATCGAACGCGTGATTGTGATAGGCAAAGCGCAGGCCACCCTTTTGGCACACCTTGGCGGCCTGGTTCATGGCGTCGGCGATCTTCTTGTAGGCATCCACGCCGCCGCGATACTCCTCCGGAATGAATGGCAGCACGAGGTACTCGCAGCCGGCCGCGGCCAGCTCCGCGACCGCCGCCTGAAGCGTCATCGGTGGTGCGGGGGTGGCGGTGGATGCAACCGTAGAAAGCACAATCTGTGCCTCCACATGTCCCCCGATCGGTTTTAGCCCGCAAGTCTTGAGTATGCTCGCAATGGGGGCGTAGGTCTCGCGGACCACCTCGACTTGCGTGTAGCCGATCTTGGCGACGCGGGCGAGCACCGCATCGGGATCGTTCTTCAAGATTCCGCGCAGCGTGTATAGCTGCAGGGCCAGAGGCTTGTCGAAGTCCGGCGACGGGCTTTCGGACCCCTTACGGGCCGTGCCGGTCGAGCACGACGCCAACCATGCCGCGCCCAGGGCGGGAACCCTCAGCAGGTCTCTACGAGTTGGAACATACATTTTCGTGGGCATCAGAGCGTCCTCTCTCCGCCGAATATCTCCGCCATTCAAACTGTAACACCGGCACGGAAGTCGTGCGTGGCAATTCAGCGCTGGTTCGCTTTGAGGATCTTTCTTACGCAGGCGAATGCTCTTCGGGGTTACCTCTACAAACTCGTCGTCGTTCACGAATTCGATCGCCTGCTCGAGGTTGAGAAGCCGCGGCGGCACCAGCCGGATCGCATCGTCGGCGGTGGAAGCGCGCATGTTGGTGAGCTTCTTTTCCTTGACGATGTTGACGGTGAGATCGTCGCTGCGCGCATTCTCGCCGATGATCATCCCTTCGTAAACATCGGTCCCCGGCGTGACGAAAATCTCGCCCCGTTCCTGAAGATTGAAAATGGCGTACGCCGTCGCCTTGCCCGGACGGTCGGCCACCAGCGCCCCGGTGGGCCGCATCGGGATTTCTCCCTGCCATTCGATGTAGCCGTGAAACAGCGAGTTCATGATGGCGGTTCCCTTGGTGTCGGTGAGCATCTCGCTGCGCAGCCCGATCAGCCCGCGCGACGGCACCAGGAACTCCAGGCGGACGCGGCCGGAGCCGTGATTCACCATCCGGCTCATCTTGCCTTTGCGCGTTCCGAGCTTTTCCATCACCACGCCGACAAACTGTTCCGGGCAGTCCACCACCAGCAGTTCCTGGGGCTCCTGCAGCTTGCCGTCGATCTGCTTGGTCAGGATCTGCGGCTTTCCCACCATCAGCTCGTAGCTTTCGCGCCGCATCATCTCCACCAGAATGGCCAGTTGCAGCTCGCCTCGGCCCATCACTTTGAACGCGTCCGGACCGCCCGCTTCCTCGACGCGGATGGACACGTTGGTCAACAGTTCCCGGTCCAGCCGGTCGCGCAAATTGCGCGACGTGACGTACTGGCCCTCGCGCCCCGCGAACGGCGAGGTGTTGACGGTGAACGTCATCGCGATGGTGGGCTCGTCCACCTGGATCACCGGCAGCGGTTTGGGCGTCTCCGCGCTGGTGACGGTTTCGCCGATGGTGATGCCTTCCACGCCGGCGATGGCCAGAATGTCGCCGGGCCGGCCGAGCGTCTCGTCGATCCGCTCCAGCCCCTCGAACGAATACATCTTCGTGATTTTCGTCTTCTGCATGCTGCCATCCAGCTTGCAGATGGCCACCTCGTCGCCGTAATGCAATTCCCCGTTGAAGACCCGTCCGATGGCGAGCCTGCCCAGGTAGTCGCTGTAGCCCAGGTTGGCCACCTGGTATTGCAGCACCGAGTGCCAGTCGCCGGCGGGCGGCGGAATATCCTTCAGGATGGCGTCGAACAAGGGGCGCAGATCCTGCGACGGGTCGTCGAGGGATGTTTTGGCGATGCCGGCCCGCGCGTTGGCGTAGATGATGGGGAACTCCAGTTGCTCCTCGCCGGCGTCGAGATCAATGAACAGGTCGTAGATCTCGTTCAGCACTTCCTGAATTCGGGCGTCGGGGCGGTCGATCTTGTTGATGATGACCACCTGCGGCAGGCGGGCCTCGAGCGCCTTCACCAGCACGTAGCGGGTTTGGGGCAGCGGGCCTTCGCTGGCGTCCACCAGCAGCATCACGCCGTCCACCAGCTTCAGACCGCGTTCCACTTCACCGCCGAAGTCGCTGTGCCCCGGCGTGTCGACGATGTTGATTTTGACGCCGTGGTAGGTGACGCCGGTGATCTTGGAAAGGATGGTGATGCCGCGTTCGCGTTCCAGGTCGCCCGAATCCATCACCCGCTCGACCACCTCCTGGTTGGCGCGGAACACGCCGCTCTGGCGGAGCATGGCATCCACCAAAGTAGTCTTGCCGTGGTCGACGTGCGCAATGATCGCAATGTTGCGGATGTTCTGGTTCGGGGATTTCATGGGGTCGAAGGATACCGCCTAGGTTCTCTTTATCATCCCATGGACTCCCCCGCCCGTGCCCTTCCTGGTTGTCTGAACCAGAAATTGGTCTGGGACAACCGCAAAACCCGGCGCGAATTCAGGCCAAAGCAGGCAACGAGCGCTCGAGCGCGATGTCGGTGCCGCGGTGCCACGAAGGGCGGAGCTGTGCGACAAAATCTATGTGATTGCATACTCCAACGAGACAATGCCTGTTTTGTAGACTCTGTGAGTCGTGAGCGACAGCCTGATCCGGTTTGCCGGGCTCGGCTGCAGCGGAACTCCCGCACCGAGAAGGATCGGGGCGATGCCAACTTCGACGGTGTCGACGAGTCCGAATTCGGAGAGACTTCGGAACAGAGATCCACCGCCGAATAACCAGATATCCTTTCCAGGACTGGCTTTCAGCGCCGCCAAGGTCTCCCGTTGATCGTCCGCCACGATAGAGACTTCTGGGTGATCCTCTTGCCGTAGCGTCCGTGAAAAAACGAGAGTCTTCATTCCGGGAATTGTGGTACGGCCAGCGGTCACCATTCCGTCAAATGTCCGACGCCCAACCAGGATGGTGTCGAACTGACTGAACATTGCAGTGAAATCGAGTTCCGGGTTCATGGTTATCCAATCGGTTTCGCCGTTTGGCCCTGCAATATAGCCGTCCAGACTCATCACCACGGAATACCGAACGTGCCGCATAAACATCTCCTCCTCGTGTCAAATCTACTTCCGGAAATTGTACATCCCGCCTGCTGTTCGAGGGGCCAGGAATCGTCCACAGCCGCGGCGTGGGCGCTCGGCTGTTTAACGCCCGTTACGGATGTGCGGCAGGTCGATGGATAGGTCTCCGCCGTAGGGTTGCGCAACCGACACTGAGGGCCTGTCGGTGTGGCGGAAGTCATCTAGTGGCTGTTGCCCCTCGCTCCCCTGACAACGCCGTCCAATGGGTCAACAAAGTACTCAGCCGCCCGCTTCGAAGTTGGGGTTGTCCAGCCAGTCGGGGCGCCGCAAGACCTCGCGCGGCCGGCTGCCGTCGGGTGGACCGATGATGCCTTCCTTCTGCATGCGATCGAGGATTCGCGCCGCACGCCCATAACCCAGACGCAGGCGACGCTGCAGGATGGAGGTGGAGGCCTTCCCCATTTCGAGACACAATGCGCACCGCCTCTTCGTACCGCGCATCGCGATCGCCTTCGTCGCTATCGCCTTCGTCCCCGGCGCCGGCTTCCGACGGCGGCGCTTCCAGAAAGTCGTGTCTCGTATTCGGGCTCGGCCTGGTCTTTCCAGAACTCCACCACCTTGTTGATCTCCGACTCGGTGATAAACGGCCCGTGCACGCGCACCAGCCGCGAGGTGCCCGGCGGAAGAAATAACATGTCGCCCTTCCCCAACAGGTGCTCGGCGCCCATGATGTCGAGCACCGTGCGGGAGTCGACTCGCGTGGCCACGCGGAAACTGATGCGGGCGGGGAAATTAGCTTTGATCAGGCCGGTGATGACGTCCACGCTGGGCCGCTGGGTGGCCACCACCAGGTGCATGCCGACGGCGCGGGCCATCTGCGCCAGGCGCGTGATGCTCTCCTCCACGCCGGCGCGCTCCAGCATCATCAGGTCGGCCAGCTCGTCGATGACGATCAGCACGTAGGGAAGCGGGCGCAGCTCTTCCGGGATAGGCTCGACGTCGTCGAACAGGCTCTTCGGCTCGGCCCGCAATCTGGCGCACTTTGCGGTTGAACTGATCCAGGTTGCGGACGCCGTGGGAAGCCAGCAGCTTCAGCCGGCGCTCCATTTCGAGCACGGCGTTTCTCAGCGCGTTGGTGGCTTTCTTGGGGTCGGTGATCACCGGCGTCAGCAGGTGCGGGACTCCTTCGTAGAGCCCGAACTCCAGGCGCTTCGGGTCCACCATGATCATGCGCACTTCGTCGGGCGTCGACTTGTAAAGCAGGGACATGATCAGGGAGTTCAGCATCACGCTCTTGCCGCTGCCCGTCGAGCCGGCAATCAACAGGTGGGGCATGCTTTCCAGCCGCGTCACCTTCATACGGCCGCTGATGTCCTTGCCCAGCGCGATGGTGAGTTTCGATTCCGACTTCACGAACTCGTCGCTTTCGAGGATCTGGCGCAGGCTGATCACCTCGCTCCGGGTGTTCGGCACTTCAATGCCGACCGTCGGTTTGCCGGGAATACGCTCAATCAGGATGGATTCCGCCTGCAGGCCCAGGCACAGATCTTCGGTCAGGTTCGTTATGCGGCTGTATTTGATGCCGGCTTCCGGTTTGAACTCGAAGGTGGTTACTACCGGGCCGGGGTTGATTTGCACCACCGAGCCGAGCACCGAGAACTCCTCGAATTTGGACTTGATGCGCGCCGCCACATCCTTCAGCTCCTGTGCGTCGTAAGCGTTGCGCGGGTCGGGCTCGTTCAACAGGCCGCTCGAAGGAAGCTCGTAACGGATGCGGCGCCGCCGGGCCGGCGCGGGAACGCTCCAGGTCGCCGCCTCGAACGGCGGCGAATCGTCCCATTCGGGTGCTTCGGCCGTGGCGGAAGGCGGAAGTTCCTGAAGCGTTTGGATGGGAATGTCCCCCGCGGGCCCCGGCTGGTCTTCGTGGGTCTCTTCGCCGGGTTGGCCATAATCGGAAATTGCGATGGCGGAATAGCCCTCCTCCCGCAGCGTGCGCTCCAGCCCGGACGGGGGGCAGCGCGGCGGCGGCCAGGGGCGGGCGCGGGTCGCGGTTGGGGAGTTTCAGCCGGCTGTCTCCTGCTTCTCCGCTTCACCCGATTTCCGCGAACGGAACAGGCGGCGCCAGTTCAAGGCCGGCATCTTTGCGGCGCGCGATTCCAGACTCGCCGCGAAGCCGGCCAGGGAGAACGACGTCGTCAGATAGAGGCCAAGGACAACAAGCGTTCCCGTCACCAGCACGGTGCCCCAGAGATTGAACCAGGAAATCAGCCAGTCTTTGAAGAGCAGGCCGGTCAGGCCGCCGGGCAGCAAGGCGCGGTCGGGGAACGGAAGCCGGGGAGCGAGCGAAACCGCCGTGCAACAGGCATACCAGCAGCACCAGGCTGCCCACCAGTCGCGCCACCGGGTTCCTGGATGGGCTTTCGAGCGGACCCATTTCCAGGCCAGCACCAGCAGGAAGACCGGGGCCAGCAGCGCGCCCAGACCGAAGGGCTGCAGCAGCAGGTCGGAAACCGCCGCGCCCACCCGGCCCATGCGGTTGGCAACGACGGCGGCGCCGGTGGCCGTGTCGAAGGACGGATCGTAAGGGATGGAACGTCAGCAGGCTCACGGTCAGAAAGATTGCGGCCGCGAAAAACAGCACCGCCATCAGCTCATTGAGCTTGCGGTATTGGGTGGGACCTAATATTTTCATTCCGCCGTGAGGCGGAAGAATGTCAGAGCCAACACTATTATGCCAAAAATAATGCGGTAGTAAACAAAGAACTTAAGGCTGAATGCGGCGCAGGAACCGGAGGAAAGCCGGCAATGACGATGCAGCCGGTCATGGCGCTGATGACAGATTCCGAGGCAGAATTCAGTCGCGCATGTGCGGCGAGAGTCCGCCGGCCTTCACCAGGTCGTGGAACGCCACGAGCGCCGCGCCGGCAATGGCCGGGGTTGAAAGCAGGAACGAGAATCGGGCAGCCGTGGGGCGGTCCATGTTGCGGAAAAGGCCGGCCACGATGGTGATTCCGCTGCGCGAAGTGCCCGGAACGATGGCCAGCGCCTGGGCCGCGCCCACCACCATGGAGTCGGCGAAGCTGACGTCTTCCATGCTCTTGTTCGCGCCGCCCCACCTTTTCGGCATAGGCCATCAGCACCCCCACCGGCGATCAGCATGACGCCAATGATCACCGGCGAGCGCAACGTAGTCTCGGCGGCGTTTTTGAAGATCATTCCGAAAACGGCGACCGGGACGGTAGCGGCAGCCAACAGCCAAAGCAGCTTGGGATTCCTCCGCAACTCCGGGTCGGCGCCCCAATTAAACCGAACCCGTGCCCACAATCTGCACCCAGTCGCGGAAGAAATAGATCAGCACGGCGGCGAGCGTGCCAAAGTGCAGAGCGATATCGAACTCCAGGCCTTGGTCCGGCCAGCCCAAAAGCCAGGGGGCCAACGCCAAGTGGGCCGAGCTGCTGACGGGCAGAAACTCAGTGGCTCCTTGCACGACAGCAAGGATCATCACGTGTAAAAGGGGCATAATGGAAGGGTTAAGTCACATCGTACCGCATCTGGGACATGCCAAACACCAAGATAGTCGCGACCCTGGGCCCGGCGAGTGACTCGCCGGAGAATCCTGCGCCGGCTCGATGGAGGCTGGGGGTGGACGTGTTCCGCATGAACGCGTCGCACGGCAAGCCGGAGGAGCACATCCGGCGAATGCGCGCCGTGCGCAACGTGGCGGCGGAAATGGGCGCCCACATTGCGATTCTCTTCGACCTTCAGGGGCCCGAAGATTCGCCTTGGCTCCTTCGAGCACGGGTAAGTGCTGCTGGAGGAAGGGTCGGAGTTCACCATCACCGTTACGCCCGTGCTCGGGAACGAGATGGTTGCGTCCACCAGTTATCCGGAGTTCGCGCGGGATGTCCGTCCGGGCGACCGTGTTTTGTTGGCTGACGGCGCGGTGGAATTGAGAGTGCTAGAGAGCGATTCCACTGCCGCGCGATGCCGCGTGGTGACCAGTGGCGTCATCGGCGACCGGAAAGGAATCAACCTGCCCGGCGTGCAGGTGAGCGCCGCCAGCATGACCAAGAAGGATCGCACCGACCTGCAGTACGCCCTGGACGAGGGAATCGACATGGTGGCGCTGTAGTTCGTGCGGCGTCCCAACGACGTGCTTGCGGCTGCGGCTCTTTACCTGGAGGAGCGGGAGGCCAACATCCCGGTTATCGCGAAGATCGAGAAGCCGGAAGCCTGGGAGAGCCTCGAACGAGATTCTCGGCGAGTCCGACGGCGTCATGGTGGCTCGCGGGGACCTCGGCGTGGAGATGGCGCTCGAGATGGTGCCCACAATTCAGAAGTCGATCATCGAACGCGCCCGCGAGTATGGCAAGTTCGTCATCACCGCCACGCAAATGCTGGAATCGATGATCGAGCACGCCGTTCCCACGCGCGCCGAGGTGAGCGACGTCGCCAACGCCATCTACGACGGTACCGATGCGGTGATGTTGTCGGCGGAAACGTCGGTAGGCCACCACGCGGTGGAATCCGCCTTGACGATGGACCGCATCGCGAGTCGAAACCGAGCGTATCCTGAGAAGCAGGGCTACAAGCCCACCCCCACGCGCCCGGCGCCGACCGACGCGGAAATCGTCGCCGACAGCGCCTTCCGCGCCGCCCGTATGGCGAACGCCGCCGCCATCGCCGTTTTCACCGCCAGCGGGTACAGCGCGCGAATGATTTCGAGGCTTCGCCCGCCAGTTCCGATTTACGCTTTCACTCACCAGGAACAGGTGGCGCGCCAGCTTTCCGTGGTCTTCGGCGTGAATTCGTTCGTCGTGCCGATGGTGCCCACCCGCGACGAAATGATGCACCAGGTGGATCGTTTCCTGGTGGCGCGGAGTGCGTCAAGCCAATGGAGCCGATCATCTTCGTGGCCGGCCAGCCGATCGGGCGTCCGGGGACGACGAATATCATGAAGGTCCACCGCATCGGCGACACGCGTTTGCGCCCATCAGCCGCCACGCCTCGGAAGAAACGTCAGTGGATAATCGTTTTTGCCAGGCCCACGTTGTCGGCGGAATCGAAGGCGCGAATGACCACGACGTGCTCGCCGGCTTTTCAGATGTTCCAGCCGGATGCTGAAATTCTTCCTGACGGGAATCGGCGATGCCGTCCAAGGGAGCGAGGAAGCGCCACTGACCGGCATCTACGGAATATTCCGCGCGGCGTACGGCTGGAGGCGCGTATCTGATGCGCTGGCGTCGATAATCACCGCGTTCCTTCACGTTTCGGCGCCGCACAAGGCTACAGTGCGGAGGCGTGTTGTCGATGAATACCGGGAGCGCTGGTGAGGGAAGCTTCGCGAGCAGTCGAAGGCGCATTGGCCAGCCGATCGGAGGCGACAACGCGGAAGAGGTACCGGCCGTCGGCCAGGACATCGCCGTCCAGCATATAGGTGCTGTCTGTCAGATTGTCCTTGATGAGCTTCCATTCTTTTTCGTCGTCGCCACGGAAGTAGAGCGAATAGAGGAGCTTATCGCCGTCGGAGTCCTCCGCCTGCCAGTAGATCTGCATCTTCTGGCCGCCGGCGCGTGACACGGTCTGTGTTGGCGTGCCGGTCGAAGTGGCCGGCGCGCTCGACCCGGAATCCGTGACGGTGATGCTATAGGCCGCCGATGAGCTGCTCGAAGACGAGACGACGTCTTCGAAGCGGAGGCCGGCCCCGCGACCACAGGCTCATCACCTGAATACTGATATTGTCGGCGGCGTGTTTTGCGGCAGGTACGCGATGTTGACGTTTTCAAGCACGGGGTGCTCGGTCGCCGGTCCCGCTTGCATCTCGGCTTTCCACTGGATGTAGCGGGCGTTGGGGCTTGGGATGGCAACGCTGCCCATCGCCCGCGATCGGTTCCGACCAATCGCTCCAGGTCTTGTCGGGCCGCAGCGTGTTGCCCGTGCGGGTGCGGAACGTGATCTTGCCCTGGTCCAACTCTTTCTCCGCGCCATTGAAGGCGTCCCCAGCGTGGCCACAGTGTTGGAGTCGTGAACCGGACGATTCGTAGGTCGCCGCTCGGCGGCGGGCGCCGTGCCCAGCCGAAAGAGCTTGCCGACGTTACTGGTGGCGGCGATGAAACCCGTCCCCCGCAGCGGCCGATACGCGTGGTTTCGCCTTCCTGAGTCTCGCCAAGAAGCGTCAACTTGCGGTCTGCCGAGAGCCGGTAGATGCGCCCTTTCTCGTCGGTGGTGAAGACACGCCCGCCCGGACCGGCTCAAGATCGTAGACATTCTCGTCCTTGGAAACCCACAGCGTTTCGACGGTGAGGTCGGGCGAGATACGATAGACTGCCGACTTGTCGACGCCCGGCAACTCATAAAGCGAAGGAGGGAGGCGCCCGTCATCTGCGTCTGCTGGGTGTCGGCTGCGACGGGCTTTGGCTTCTGCGGCAGCGGTGCGCCGACTTGGGCGGAGACGGTATCGGTAACCGTGATCGACGTGGCTGTATCGGTCGGATGGCCGGACCCGCCCTTGATGCCCGCGGGCAGTCGACATCATTTTCGCACCGATCCTCCCATAGCGGCGGCATAAATGCATGCCGTCGGGAGCAGTCGCCACGGCGCGGATTTCCGGAAGCGTGGAATCGTACAACACGAACGCCTTATCTTTGGCGGAGACCCGGTAGAGGATGCCGTTCGGTTCGGTGCCGGCCAGTAGCCGGCCTTCGGGGTCGATTGCGAGCGCCGTCACATGCGACTGTCCGGTGTCGTACCAAACCTCGCCCGCGCCCGCGCCTCCGGCGCCGGCCGTGATGCGGAATATCTTTCCGTTCTCGCCGGTGCCGGCATACAGCGCGCCATCCTTGCCGATGGCGAGCGACCAGATGTACTTCTGTTTCGGATTGAAGTACTCCATCCCCTTGCCGTTCTCGATGCGGTAGATCTTGCCGTCTGGCGACGTGGCGGCGAACAGCACGCCGTGCGCGTCCAGCGCCAGAGCGAAAATCTCGGGCTCGTCCGATTGCCAGTACAGCGAATGGGTTCCGTCCGGCTGCAGGCGGTAAACCCGGCCGCGGTGGCCGGTGCCGAGGTACAGCGTGCCGTCGGGGGCGCGGGCGATCGACCAGATCGCCGGCTGGCCGGAGGAAAACAAAGTCTCGAGGTTCTGGGACAAGAGCAGGTGTCCGTCTTTGTCCAGGGCGACATCCCGGAACCGGCCTTTGATGAAGTCGTCGTAGCTGTTCATCTCCCAGGTGGTCGTTCCGGCGGCCACGGCCAACGACGGCAGCAGTAGGAAGGCGAGCCAGCGCGATGCGATCATCATTCGATTACCTGTACTTGAATGGTCTTAGACGCCGGAAACAACCGAGTTGCCGGCATCCACCTCCAACTCCTCGATGTCGGAGCGGTATTGCTGCACGGCGCCGCTGGTTGAAAGCGTGCCCTCCAGCAGCAGCGACAGCGACGGCGGAGGAGAGGGGAGTTCCCGCCCCTCGACGTAAAAGCTGGGGTCGGCGCGCCAGATGCGCAGGTAAGCCTTGTTGTTGTTCCGCAAGCTGTTGAGGAAGGTAACCACCTGGGCGGAAGAGCGCGGCGGCGTCTGCAGGAAAAAGCGGTAGTCGGTGTAGTTCGTGACGGTGCCGTCGGCGGCGGTGATGTACAGCGTGCCCGGCGTGGCGCCGATGGGCACGTCGTACTTGGACTGACGCGTGATTTCCAGCCCGTTGTCGCCGGCCAGTACGGTGTTGATCTCGATGCTGCCGCCGGGCCGCACTTCCCGCTTCGACGTCCACAGGTCGTCGATGGTCAGTTGCTTAACCTGGTCCCACGATGTGACGGCGAGCGACACGTTTTTCAGGCTGAGATTGGCGAAGCCGCTTTGTAGCGCGTACGCCAGCGGAACTGCCGCCGCCATCGAAACCTGCGCGGGGACGCTCGACTCGCCGGTAAAGACGTTGTCCAGGCGGATCGGCGGCACGCCGTCGGTGAAGTCGATGGTTCCCTTCACTCCGAAGCTGCCGGCGCCCACCGTACGCTCGGTGGCGTCGATCACCGAGAAGATCGCCATCTGCAGCAGTAGCGGCGAGAGGAAGCGGTCGTTCACCATCTCCATGTGGTAATCGTGCGGGCCGCGTCGAATTCCGCCGGCCGGAGCCCTGTTGCTCCACCGAAACGGACACCGGCACCAGCCGCGGCCGCCGTCCCAAGGTGCCGGTGACGGCGGTGCTGCGATCTTCGGTGATGGTGCCAAGCCACTCACGGGCGTTGGAGATCTTGAACGAGGTGCTCAGATTCGGCAGCAGGGCGATAACGTCGGAGCGCGCAAAGGGCAGTTCGGTGTCGCCGACCCCCAGGAACCGATGGCCGAACGCGTAGACCGAGTTGCCGTCCACACAGGTAACCGTGCCGTCGGCCCCGACACTCAGGTCCCCGGACGAGTAACTGCGCGCTGATCATGGCGCCGGGCTCGAGCGTGACAGGCGTCCTGGCAGGCTCGGTGGGAGAGCCGCCGCCGCTGATGCCCTGCCGCGGATCGAGGCCGATGCCGCGCAGCTTGTCGGCAAAGTAATCGAGAGTGGCCTGGGTGAAGCCCGAAAAGGATACCGGCGTGGCGATCTCCACCATGCGTCCGCCACCGGTCGCCAGTTGCTCCGGCTGGGGAATCGCGGCGGTGAGATCGAGCGGCGACTTTTGCCCGGGCGTGCAAGCGCTGCGGCCGCGCGCCGTACGTGCCGCCGGCCTGCAGCATGTCTTCGATGGGACGGATGCCGGCGATGGGCTCCTTGGCGAACGCGAAGGCCATGGCGACCGCGCCCACCAGCTTGCCGTCGATGTACACGGGGCTTCCGCTCATTCCCTGCAAGACGCCGGTCTCCGCGAGAGGCCCGCCCGAGAGCCGGGCCAGAATGATCGACTGGCGGGGTCCGGCATTATCCAGGACGCCCAGGATCTCCACTTGAAATTCGTCGATGCGCGAGCCGTTGAAGACCGTGCGGCCGATGCCTTTCATCCCTGCCCGAACGTCTTTCAAGGGCAGAATGGCCGGCGGCGCCGCCAGTAGAACGGCAGGCAAGAGGAACGCAAGAAAGCGAGATACCCCCACCCTTAGATTCTAGCCTTAGGCCGCTCCGCTCGGAAGTTTTTCGGAAATGGACTTCATCTGGGTGAACAGCAGCAGGTAGTCGGGGCCTCCGGCTTTCGAGTCCGTCCCCGACATGTTGAAGCCGCCGAAGGGGTGGCAGGCCACCATCGCTCCCGTCGATTTCCGGTTGAAGTACAGGTTGCCGACGTGGAAGAAGGTCGGGGCTGGCTCGATCTTCTCGCGGTTGCGCGTGTAGACCGAGCCAGTCAGGCCGTATTCGGTGTCGTTGGCCAGTTCCAGGGCGTGCTCGAAGTCGCGCGCCTTGGCTGACCGCCAGCACCGGGCCGAAAATCTCTTCCTGGAAGATCCTGGCCTTGGCATCGACGTCGGCGATGATGGTGGGCTGGATGAAATAGCCTTCGCCGGGCGCGGCGGCCGCCGCCGGTGACCAGCCGGCCTTCCTTTTTCCGATCTCGATGTATTCCAGAATCGACTTCCTGGCGCGCTCGTTGATGACCGGGCCCATGTAGTTGGAAGGATCGTCCGACGGGACCGACTTTGATCTTCGCCGTGGCGGCCTTCAGCTTTTCCAGGAACGCATCATAGATTTTCGCCGAGACGATGGCCCGCGAACAGGCCGAGCATTTCTGGCCCTGATAGCCGAAGGCCGAAACCAGCACGCCTTGAACGGCGGCATCCAGGTCCGCTTCCTCGTCAACGACGATGGCGTCCTTGCCGCCCATTTCGGCGACACGCGCTTGATCCAGATCTGGCCTTTGCGCGGCTTGGCCGCCAGTTCGTTGATGCGCAGGCCGACGTCCCGCGAACCGGTGAAGGAAATGAAGCGTGTCTTCGGGATGCTCCACCAGCGCGTCGCCGATTCCGCGCCGCTGCCCGTCAAGCAGGGTGAAGCTGTCCGGCGGGAAACCCGCCTCCGCCAGCACTTCGGCGAACTTGGCGGCGACGGTAGGCGTGTCGCTGGATGGCTTCAGGATCACCGTGTTGCCCGTCACCAGAGCGGCGACGGTCATGCCCACCAGGATGGCCACAGGGAAGTTCCAGGGTGGAATGACGACGCCGACGCCGAGTGGAATGTAGCGGACGTGCCCGCTTCTCGCCTGCCATCTGCGGCACCGGATCGGGATGGGCCAGCTTCCGCATCTGCAGGGCGTAGTAGTCGCAGAAGTCGATGGCTTCGGAGACGTCGGCTTCCGCTTCGGTCCAGGACTTGCCGGCTTCGATACACCATCCAGGCATCAAACTCCAGCTTCCGCAGCCGCAGGATGGAGGCGGCGCGCAGCAGCATGTCCACGCGGCTTTCGCGGGCGTGGCGCTCCAGGCGGCGAAGTTCGCGTAAGCCGCCTCCACCGCGCGCGCGGCAAGAGCGGCGTCGGCCAGGATGGTGGCACGCCCACAACCTCGCTCGGGCGCGAGGGATTGAGCGATTTCAAGGTTTGGAGCTGGTGATGGTTTCGCCGCCGAGCCGGATGGGGTATTCCTTGCCGAACTGCGAGCGAACCTTTGCGAGCGCCTCTTCCATCCTGCTCCGGTTTTCCGGGACGGTGAAATCGATGCAGGGCTCGTTGCGAAAATTTGTAAGCGACATAGTTTCCGACACACTGCTGCTCATCGAATTACTGCCTTTCCGTTTGTTGATGCTTATCAGTTGCGGCTCGCGAATACGGATGCGGTCAGGCCGATTCCTCGCCTTCCACGAGCTTGCGGCCCTTATCAAACAGGGAAGCCGCCTCGTCAGCGATTTTACGGCCCTTGCCATAGAGATCGCGGCCTTGGTCGTATAAGTCACGGCCCGTCTCGGAAAGGGATTCCTGAGTGCGGTCGAGGCGGCGTGACTTAGTTCGCGGCGCGTGGCCCGTCCGGACTGAGG
This sequence comes from Bryobacterales bacterium, assembly GCA_963810595.1. Lineage (GTDB taxonomy): Bacteria > Acidobacteriota > Terriglobia > Bryobacterales > Bryobacteraceae > CAWEOG01. The sequence continues at coordinate 311,383 of CAWEOG010000012.1, forward strand.
GGCGTACAGGAGCGCAACGTCGCACCAACAGCAGCACCGGCCATGAACCAGATGAATTTCCCGTATTGTCTTCGGACATGGCTGTCTCCTTTACTTGATATATTCTAACCGAGAGCGGACGGGGCGTCCCGTGCGAAAAGCCGGGAAAACGCGTTCCGCGGGGAACGCAGGCGGCCTGGGCCGTCAGCGCCGGGGGCTTCGGAAGAGCTGGCGCCTCGTCAGAATTCCGATATTCCCGTTTGGAAATGTTTCGGCCGCGTGCATTCCGGAGGCGCGGCGGACCGGCCCGCGTTCGCGGTAAGCTGTAGGATTCCATGTGCGCCAAGTTGATCGGCTTACTCGCCATTGCCTCCCTCGGGTGGGCGGCGTTTGCCCAGAACACTTCGCCGCAGCCCCAAGACAACCAGCCTGCCGTCCCTGCTAATTCGGCGGCACCCACGCGTAAGGACGTAGTGGTGGTGACAGGGCAATACGAAGCGATTCCGCTCGAGGAAGCCGACCGGCCGGTGAGCGTCTGGGACGTGTCGAAGAACCGGCTGCTCGGCGCGTCGGTGGCCGATTTCCTGAAACTGGACCCTTCGGTCGATCTGAGCCAGCGCGCGCCGGACGCGATTCAATCCGACCTCTCCATCCGGGGTTCGACGTTCGCCCAGACCCTGGTGCTGCTAAACGGACTGCGGTTGAACGATCCACAGTCGAACCACCACAACATGGATCTTCCCCTGCCGTTCGCGTCGCTCGATCGGATTGAGGTGCTGCACGGCACCGGCTCGAGCCTGTACGGCTCGGACGCCATCGGCGGGGTAGTCAATTTCATCACCGTCCCGGCGGAGACAACCGAAGTGCGCCTGCGCGGATCGGCGGGCAACTTCGGCGTCAACCAGCAGAGCGGCGCCATCAGCCTGGTACACCGAAATTTGTCCGAGCAGATCGGCTTCTCGCGGGATTTTTCATCCGGCTTCGTGGCCGATCGCGATTACCGGAACCTGTCGTTCGGCTCCATCACCGACTGGAGCAGCCGCCTGGGCGCGTCCAATCTGACGCTGGCCTACATGGACCGGCCCTTCGGCGCGGCGGGTTTCTACTGCGGCTGCGACTCGTGGGAGCGCACCAAGGGCTGGTTTGCGTCGGGGCGGCAGGAACTGGGCAGGAATACCGAAGTTTCCTTCGCCTACCGGCGTCATTCCGATTTGTTCGTGCTGTATCGCGATCAACCGGAGGTTTCGACCAACCGCCACATCTCGGAAAGCTTTCAGGGAGCGGTGCGGCGCCGCCACGAGCTGGGCTCGACCTTGCGCGTGTACTATGGCGCGGAAGGGTTCGGCGACGGCGTCACCAGCAACAACCTGGGCAACCATTCCCGCATCCGGACCGCGGTCTACGCCGCCCTCGACGCTCGGGCCCTGCGCCGGTATTCCTTTTCGCTGGCCTTCCGGGAGGAGATGTTTCGCAATTTTCAGCGGGAGTTCATTCCGAATCTCGGCTTTGGCGCCTGGCTGACCTCCCAGTTGAAGGTCCGGGCCAACGTGAGCAAGGGCTTCCGGCTCCCCAATTACACCGAACTCTACTATCACGATCCGGCAAGCGTGGGGAACCCGGACCTGCACGCGGAAAGCGCATGGAATTACGAGGCCGGGCTGGACCTGTTTTCCGGCCGCCGGGTGCGCGGCGCGATTACCGCCTTCCATCGCCGTGAGACCAATGGCATCGACTGGCTGCGCCCCGCGGGCGCCCCGCGCTGGCAGGCCACCAACTTTGAAAGCCTTCGTTTCACCGGTGTCGAAGCCTCCGTCACCGGCCGGCTGCGGCGGAGCCAGGAATTGGGCTTGGCCTGGACGGGAATTCATGGGTCACAGGACCTCTCGCCCGGCGCCGACTCCCGCTATGTTTTCAACTACCCCTCAAACACCGCTGTACTGAGCTGGACCGGGCCGCTGCCGGCCGGGTTCGTCGGCCGTTCGAGAGTGGCGGTTGTTGAGCGATACCAACAAGATGCATACGTCGTCTGCGATGCGTACCTGGCCCGCTCGAAGGGCGCCTTTCGGCCTTTCTTCGAACTCACCAACCTGACCGGCGAATCTTACCAGGAGATTGCCGGGATCCCCATGCCTGGACGGGGGATTGTCGCCGGCGTCGAACTGGTCTTCGATCAAATACGCTGATGGGATAAACTTTAGGAAGAGTAGGTAATTCGTTTTTGGCTCGAACTCTCCTTGCCGCCCTCGTTGTATGTCTCTTTGCGCAAAGCCTTCCGGGACAGCAGGAGCAGCTCGCCCCGAGCGAGTCGGTATTCGCCGTTTTGGCGGCCATCAATGCCGCCGGCTACGACGAAGATGCGGACTCGCTGACGAATCACTCCCTGCGGGCGCTGGTGCGCAACAAGATTCTCTCGGCGCATCCGCCGGTTTTGCCGGAACTGAAGAAGTTCTACGAGACGCACAAAGCGGCGGACCCGGCCAACCAACTGGCGCAGTACATATCCTTCGCCTTGTCAAACGACGGCCCTCCGGCGTTCGAATACAAGTTCCAGCTCATGCAGCGGCCGCCGGAAGTGATCGCACTCAACGGTTTCGAGAAGCTGCTCGCCAGTCTCTGGCAGGAAGCGAAACTGGAGGACGTATGGCGGAGCGCGCAGCCGGTTTACGACGAGGCGCTCGAGCGATACCATGCTCCGGTGACGGAAATGGTCTCGAGATGCAGCGGCTACCTGCGGTCTCCGGCCGAGGGGTATTTCGGGCGCACGTTTCAAATTATTCCGGCACTCCAAGGCGCGCCCAATCAGGTTCAGGTCCGCAGCTACGCGACCGAGTTCTTCATCGTGCTGACGCCGTCGGCGGATCTTCATGTCGACGATATCGAGACCGCCTACCTGCAGTTCCTGGTGGACCCTCTGATGGGCATGCAGAGCGAAAAGCTCGCCCCCAAGCGAGATGTTGGGGACCTCGCCGGCGGCTCTCCCATTCTGGCCGACGCGTACAAAGACGACTTCCGGCTTCTGGCCGCCAAGTCGTTGATTCTGGCTGTTGAAGCCCGGCTGGCGCCAGCCGCGAAACGAGAGGGCATGGTGGAGGAGGCGATGCGGGAGGGCTTTGTCCTCACCGCCTATTTCTATGAGCAGCTCCCCGCTTACGAGAAGCAGGACCAGGCGATGCGCTTTTACCTGGGCGACATGATCGATCACATCGACCCGGTGAAAGAGTCGGCGCGCATCGCCAAGGTGCACTTTCTCGAGGAGCCGCCGGTGCGCATGGCCAAGGTGACTCCCGCCGAGCAGCGGATACGGGCCGAAGGACCCTACCGGAAGCTGTCGGACGCCGAGGATCTTTACGCCAAGAAAGACTACGCCGCCGCCCGCGACGCTTACATGGCGGCCATTCAGGCGGCGACCGATCCCGTGCTGCAGGCCCGCTCGTACTTCGGATTGGCCCGCATCGCGGCACTTTCGCACGACCCGGAGTCGGCTCAACAACTATTTCTCAAAACCCTCGATCTGGGGCCGGACCCGGCGACGCTGGCCTGGACCCACGTGTACCTCGCACGCCTGTACCTGGCCATGACGGAGCCCGACTGGTCGAAGGCTAAACAACATTTCGAAGCCGCGCTGGCGGTGAACGGGGCTTCGGCGGCCGCTCGCAAAAGCGCCGAAGCCGGCCTGAATGACGTCAAGAAGGAAGCCGGCGCCGGCCGGTAAGGTTTGAAGTATACAACCGTCGAGAACGCTGATACAGTGTCCGATGGAGTCTTATTTTTTGGAAAGGACGATTCGATGAGAAGAATCATTGCATTTCTTATACTGGGGGCGGTTGCCACCGGATTGAGCTACGCGCAAAAGTCGGGTGACAAGGCTGCGGCCGGGGCCGTATCCACCTCTCCCGTGGCCCCACAGCCCAAGCCGAAGTCGAAGGAAGAACTGACCGCGGTGCAGGCTATTTTCTCCGCCCCCGATCCCGACGCCCGCATCAAGGCCGGCGAAGACGTGGTAGCCAAGTTCGCGGACTCCGAATTCAAACCCTTGGCCCTGTTGGTAATCGCCTCCTCCTACGAGGAGAAGGGTGATGGCGACAACACTCTTTTGTGGGCCGAAAAGACCTTGGAGGCCGATCCCCACAGTTACCAGGCGAAGTTGATGATCGCCGGCGAACTGGCGCGGCGGACGCGGGAACACGACCTGGACCGCGACGAGAAGCTCGGGCGCGCCGACAGCCTTGTGAAATCCGCGCAAGACGATATTCAGGCCGCGCCGCGGCCGCGGCCCGACGTGACCGATGACCAGTGGGCCAACGTCAAGCAGATACTGATGGCGCAGAGCTACGAGGTGGCGGGCATGATCGCGATGAACCGCAAAAACTACGACGCGGCCGCCGCCGAATTCAAGAAGTCCATCGCCACCGGCCAGCCCGACCCGGCTACCGAGGTCCGTCTGGCGGCCGTATACAATCTCCAGGGAAAGAGCGCCGATGCGATCACCCTGCTGGATAAGGTTCTGGCGGCCTCCGATTTGAACGCGCAGGTAAGAGCCGCCGCCCAGTCGGAGAAAGCAAAAGCGCTTAAGGGCCAGAACCAGAAACAGTAGTTCCAGCGGCGAATCGTCCGTGGTTCTTTGGAACCTGCCACTGGTACGGCTCGGCTTAAGGCAAGAATGCATACGGAACTGGAGGCTCTTCGAGAGAGGCTCGGATATGATTTCCGGGACAAGAGCCTCCTGCGCCGTGCTTTAACCCATAAGTCCCGAGTCTTTGAGAAGACTTCTCCGGACGAAAGCACGTTTCAGGACAACGAGCAGTTCGAATTCCTGGGCGACTCCGTCCTGGGAATGCTGGTCAGTGAACACCTCTTCCGGTCCCACCCCGAGCACCCCGAAGGCCGGCTTTCCAAGCTGAAGGCGCACCTGGTCAGCGCAAACCACCTGCATGCCGTGGCGCGGGAATTGAACTTGGGGGAGTTCCTGCTTCTCGGCCGGGGGGAAGAGATGAGCGGCGGCCGGGAAAAGCGCGCACTGCTGGCAAACGCCGTGGAAGCCTTGATCGCCGCGTTGTTTCTGGACGCCGGCATCGAAGAAGCGCGGCGGTTTGTCCTGCGGCACGTCATTGGCAGTTTCGACGGCAACGAACCCTCAGGCGAGCAGACCGTGGTGGATTACAAAAGCGCATTGCAAGAGCTGGCCCAATCGCTCAAGCTGCCCCAGCCGCGATACGCCATCGTCAAAGAGCAGGGACCCGAGCACTCCAAGACGTTCGTGGTCGAGGCACGTGTGGGGCGCGACCTTGCGGACCGGGCCGAGGGATTTTCAAAGAAAAGCGCCGGGCAGCGGGCAGCGGAGTTGCTCCTGCAACAATTGATCGAGCTCGAGCGGCGGGACCAGCATCCGGAATAATCGGGCAACCGGCAGCGGCTCCCGTTTTCGCTTCATCGCGCGGTCAATTTCCCTTCACCGTGTTGACGTTGAGCCGTTTGATTGGCTCGCTCCGGGCGCCGCTCTCATTCAGAACGACGATGTCCACGCGGCGGTTTTTGGCGCGCCCCTCGAGGGTGGTGTTGTCGTCAATCGGCGAGGTATCGGCATAGCCCACCACGGCCAGGCGCCCGGTGGCGATCCCGAAATTCGAGGCGAAAAGCTCGAGCATGGCGATGCTGCGAGCCGCGGAAAGATCCCAGTTGCTTCGAAAACGGCTGTTACTGATGGGAATCGAATCGGTGTGCCCTTCGAAGCGGATCGGGTTCGCCATATCCCGAACGGCGTCCGCTACCTTTCGAAGACTGGGGTACATGGCGGGATCAATGGTGTCTTCCCCGGACGGGAAGTAGGCGGCCTGTCGCAGGCTGATCACCAGTCCGCGGGACTCCATCGAGATGGCCAGTTGGCCGGAGGCGATTTCCGGGTGAAGATCCTTTTCCAGTTTCTTCAATGACGGCAGCAATTCCGTCAGGCGCCCATCGCCCGTCTTCCGGTCCGGCCTGGATGGTTGCTGCGGCGGGCTTGGGCTATGTTGCAGAGCGGTGGCCACGGCGGCCTCGCGCGAAGCCCCCAGCAAGCCCACAATGACGCTGTTCATCCTGCCCTCCTGGAGGGCCCGCCGCACCGATTCCGCCACTTTTTCCACCTTGTTCTGGTTGGCTTCGGCGCTGGCGTACATCAGCACGAAGAAGGCAAACATCAAGGTGATGAAATCGGCGTACGACACCAGCCACCGGTCGTGGCTGGCGCCCGATTTGTCTGGCTGCCGTTTACGCATTGGCCGTTATCCGCCTTTTGCCTCGTCACGTGCCGGCGATTATTCCCGGGCCGGCATCGGCGCAGCTTCCTTTTCCTGGTTGAGCCGCTTGTAAGAATCCATCGGCGAACCGGCGGCGCGGGCAAACGCCTCCAGTTTGCTTCGAATGAGCTTCGGATTCAGTCCTTCCACAATGCTGACCACACCTTCCAGAATCAGCTCTTCGCGTTGCATTTCCTCCTGGCCGCGAGCTCGTATCTTGTTGCAAATCGGGAGGAAGAAGAGGTTCGCGGAGCCCACCCCGTAAACGGTGGCGACGAAAGCCACGGCAATACCCCGGCCGACCTCGTCGGTATTGCCGAGATGCTTCATCACCTGGATCAGGCCCAGCACGGCTCCAATGATGCCAATGGTGGGAGCGTAGCCGCCGGCGGCCTCAAATACCTTCGCCTCGGTCTCGCAGCGTTGTTCCGAGAGGTTGATATCCAGCTCCATCATGCCGCGCAGGTCCTGGATGTCGGTGCCGTCCACGGCCAGGCTCAGCGCTTTGCGCAGGAAGCGGTCTTCGATAGTCAGGGCCACTTGTTCGAGCGAGATCAGCCCTTTGCGCCGCGCCTGCGTGGCATAAGAGACAATCTCCTCAATCAGCCGCTCCGGCGCCTGGGCGCGGTTGTGGAAGGTGTCCTTCAGGCGCCGCACGGCGCGATAGACGGTGCCAAAAGGCGTACTGAGCAGGACGGCGCCCAGCGTGCCCCCCATGACAATCATGGCTCCGGTGGGCTGGACGATGTCCCAAACGGAGCCGCCTTCCATGTACAGGCCCCCCACGATTCCGGCAAATGCGGTCAGGATGCCCAGAATCGAGGCAATGTCTGTTCTTCCGGATGGTTTCCCTGCTTGGGCCATGCAGCCTTATAACCTCCGGTCCTCGATGGAGCTTTCTTCGCGGTTGGCGTCTTTCCGTTCCATCCGGATACAGGCTTCCCCGGCGGAGTCCTCCGCGTTGGGACACCGCAGCGAGCCCCGGACGATTTCGCGCCGGAACTCGATGACCCGCCGCACAACTTCCTCGACGGGTTCGAGGACAACGATCTTCTGGCCGTTAGTAAGAGTAACCACCGTGTCGGGGGTAGATTCCACGTACTCGATTCGATCCGAATTCAGGACCAACGGAACGTGGTTGATGCGTGTCAGGTGGATCATGACGCCTGGAAATCTTATCGGCGCGGGAGCGCGCAATTCGACCCTTGCAATCACGGGATTTTCTGCTCAGGAACGTGGCCGGCGTGCCGATACGGATTTTGAGGGAGGACACATGGCCGCTTCCACCGCAGCCGTAATTCGCGATGAATTCGTGAGCACCGGCCAGATTGCCGAGCTCATGCTCCTGGCGCTGGCCGAACGCGATCTGCCAAAACTCGAATCCGGAATCGAGGGCGTGGGCGCGATTCGTCGCCGCTCGAACTCCGGCGTGGAAGACGAGCAGATGGAAATACTTTCAGCGATTGCGGAGGATTTGAAAAGCCGGTTCCATGCTCCGGCTGCCCAAGCCGCCGGAATCACGGACACCGAAGGGGTGGAAGTTCACGTTTCTCTGCTGCGCCACCTGGCGCGCCGTTCGTTCCGCGCCGGCTAGAGACGATTCGGCCTGGCCCCCGGATGTTACGGTTGCCGGTGTTAGAATGAGAGCGTCGAGGAGCACTTGCTCTCCCAAACGCCGGCCAGCCGCCCAGCACGTCGCCCGATCGCCATCCTGTTGGCCGTTTGTGTCGCCGCGGGCTTTATCCCGGTCTTTCCTCCTGTGGCCCTAACACACCCCGGACGGCCCGCGCCCGCTACTCTCGATTCCGCCTCGTTGCCCGCCGGTTGCACTCCCGCCTGCCTCTCGGCCGGCGGGCGCGATTGCTCGGCCGAGGCCGCCAGAGAGCCAACCTGCGCGGTTGGCATCCTGGGGAGCCAAACCGGCTGCCCGGCCGCGAATCTTCTGAATTGGATAATCGGCCTGGAAGAGTGCGCCGACTCGAGGCCCGCCGCCTCCTGTCACCACGGCCGCTCTCCTCCCCTCGTTTTCCATCTACCGGCCTGAATGTAAGCGAACCTGTCTCGCGCCGGGTTCGCTAGCGAATCACCCGGAGCGGCAGCCACGCTCCGCAACTGTGCGATTCGGTTGGAGAAAGAACATGGAAAACGAAGGTCTTGACAAAAGCGGGACGCCCCAGACGCCGTCCACGCCACCGTCGGGCAGCAGCAATGCCGCCTTGGCGATCAAGGTATTCCTGATTGCCGCCGCTGTCTTCGCGGCCATCTGGTACATCAACAGACTGAACGGCTGAGCGCTTCTGCCGCGGGCCGGCGGCGCGCGTTCCGACGCTCGAGAGGGCTATTGCAGCAGCGACAGGATCTCGCGCAGCTCCTGTCGCATCTGTCCGACGGCGATGTTCGACACGCCGAACAATTCTCCCTGCCCCACCGGGGCGCTGACCGCAAGCTTCGACTTGCCGTTGTCTTTGCGTCCGGCGGACGCCAGGTAGTTGCGCGCGCCTTCAATCGTGTACCGCTTCTCGTACAGCAAGCGCTTGATCTCGAGAACGGTCTCGACGTCCTTGCGCCGGTATAGGCGGTGGTTGGTGCCGGATTTTTTCGGCGACAGCGTGGAGAACTCGTTCTCCCAGTAGCGGAGGACGTACGACTTCACGCCGGTAAGCTGGCTGACTTCGCCGATGCGAAAATACAGCTTGTCGGGGATTTCCGGAAGGATGTCCAGCCGTGCGACAGCGTTTGCCATGGGTACACCCACTTCTTCTGTAATGCTAAGGGATGGCTGCTGCCGCGTCAACAATTCTGTGCCGTTATGTTTTATGTTTCCGGCCTGCCTTCCCGGCACTGAAGGCGGCCCTCAGCTACTATTGTAATGCCGATGCGAAGCATTGTGGCGGGAATTCATCCGGTGAGGGAGGCTCTGCGCGCCGGCATGCCTCTGAACCATGTTCTGGTCGCCAGGGGAGCCGGCGGCGAGCGTCTGCAGGAACTGATCGAGCTTTGCCGACGCCACAACGTGCCGGTGCGGTTTGAGCCCCGCGCCAGCCTGGATCGGGCTGCCCCGGGCGTGGCGCACCAGGGGGTGGTGGCCATTGCGGCCGCGAAGACTTACACGGACTACGAGCGTGTGGTCTCGTCCGCCCGGCTGTTGGTGGCGCTCGACGGCGTGGAAGATCCGCACAACCTGGGGGCGATCGTACGCAGCGCCTGCGGAGCCGGCGCCGGCGGCGTCCTCATACCCGAGCGCCGCGCGGCAGGCATCACCGAAGTTGTCGCGAAGACGGCGGCTGGCGCGCTGGCGCATGTTCCGGTGGTGCGCGTCACCAACCTGAACCGCGCCCTGGACGACCTGAAGGAGCGCGGCTACTGGATCTACGGCCTGGATGAGCGGGGCAGCGAGGTCTATCACGCGGTGGACTTCGGCGAGCCCACCGTACTGGTGGCGGGCTCCGAAGGCGGGGGTTTGCACGAACAGGTGCGAAAGCACTGCGACGTTCTGGTGCGGATTCCACTGGCCGGGCCGGTGGCATCGCTGAACGTGAGCGTGGCCGCCGCAATCGTTCTATTCGAGTGGAAGCGGCGCCACGACACCTCCGGAAGATCTCCCGCCGAGCGCCACGGAAACAAATAGTAGAATCAATTCTGGTGTCCGAAATTGCTCGAGCTGCGGCGGTAGTGGCAATGGCGTCCTTGCTGGCGCCGGCGGCGCCCGCCCGGGAGCCGGTGCGTGCCCGGCACGCGATGGTGGTGGCTCAGGAGCCGCTGGCAGCCGGCGTGGGCGCTGCGGTGCTGAAATCGGGCGGCAATGCCGTGGACGCCGCGGTGGCCGTCGCGTTTGCGCTGGCCGTCACCCACCCGGCGGCCGGTAACATCGGGGGCGGCGGATTCCTGTTGGCCCGCTTTTCCGGCGGCGACGCGACGTTTCTCGATTTTCGCGAGGCGGCGCCCGCGTCGGCTGGCCGCGATATGTATCTGGATGCCGCTGGAGCGCTTACCGAAGCCGGCCTGGTGGGGTGGCGCGCTTCCGGCGTTCCCGGTACGGTACGAGGCCTGGAAGAGGCGCACAAAAAGTACGGCCGAAAGCCCTGGGCTGAATTGCTGGCGCCCGCCATCCGGCTGGCCCGCGATGGATTCCCGCTTTCCTATGCCGCCGCCAGCAGTCTCAAAAGCAGCGCCAAGCTGCTGGCCCGGTTCCCCGAGTCGAAGCGGATTTTCCTGAACAACGGCAAGTTCTTCGAGCCCGGCGACCGGCTGGCGCAGCCGGAGCTGGCGGCCACGCTCGAGCGCATCGCGGCCCACGGGGCGGCCGAATTCTACGAAGGCCAGACAGCCCGGCGACTGGCCGCCGAGATGGCGAAAAACGGCGGCACCATCACGCTCGCCGACCTGAAAAACTATCATGCGGTGGAGCGCACACCGCTTACCGGCCACTATAAGGGCTACCAGATTCTTACCTCGCCGCCGCCCAGTTCCGGGGGCATCGGCATCCTCGAAATGATGGGCATGCTGGAAGGCTCCGGGTATGAGAAAGCGGGAGCGGGCGCGGCCTCGACCGTCCATTTCATGACCGAAGTCATGCGCCGTTCCTACGCCGACAGGGCCAGGTACCTGGGCGACCCGGACTTTGTACGCATCCCGGTTACCGGGCTGCTCGACCCGAGGCGCCTCGAGCGTTTGCGAGCCGGCATCGACCCGAAGCACGCCACCCCCAGCAGCGAAATCCGGGGCGGCGCCGTGCCTTTCGAGAGCAGCGAGACCACGCATTTCAACATCGTCGATTCGCAAGGAAATGCCGTTGCGCTGACTTACACCATCAACGGCGGATACGGCAGCGGCGTCACGGTACCGGGACTCGGCTTTCTGCTCAATAACGAAATGGACGACTTCTCTTCGAAGCCGGGGACGCCCAACCTGTACGGGTTGATCCAGGGCGAAGCGAACGTTATCGCACCCGGCAAGCGGCCGCTGTCTTCCATGACACCCACCATCGTCCTCAAAGACGGCAAACCTTATCTGGTGGTCGGGGCGCCGGGCGGCTCGCGTATCATTAACGGCGTCCTGGAGGTGATTCTCAACGTGATCGATTTCGGAATGACGGTTCAGGAAGCGGTGGATCAGCCCAGGTTCCACCATCAATGGGAGCCCGATGTGTTATTCGTCGAAAAAGGATTCTCGCCCGACACGCTGAGCATCCTCGAATCCATGGGCCACAAGATCCGGTCCATTCCGACGGTGGCCTCGGTAGAGGCGATTCTGATGGAGGACGGCTGGCTGGAAGGAGCAAACAACGGGCGTTCCAATAGCCGGGCCGTTGGATACTGAAAATACATGCAGCGCGCACTTTCAACCCATTTGCTGGTGAATCACAGGCTGACCACCGTGTGGCTGGAGAGGATTCTCGACATCGGCGTCGGCGCGGTAGAGATTTTTTGCGCCCGCCAGCACTTCGATTTTCACGATAAGGCGCAGATCAATGAGCTGACCCATTGGTTCCGGGACGCCGACCTGGAGCTGTTTTCCCTGCACCTGCCAATGTACAGCGACGATGTGTGGGGCCGCTCCGGGCCGCATGCGGTGCTGGACATCACCGAACCATCCAAGGCGCGGCGCATCGAGGTGGTGGACGAGATCAAGCGCGCGCTCGAGGTGGGAGAGACGATTCCCTGCCGCTACGCCGTGCAGCACGTCGGCGTGGCCCGCCAGGAGTGGGACGAACGCCGCTTCGAGGGAGCTTTCTCGGCCATCGAGGAAATCAGCCTGTTCGCCAAGCAGCGTGGCATGAAAGTGCTGCTCGAGAACATCCCCAACGCGTATTCCAGCGCCGAGCGGCTGCTGCAGTTTCTGGAGTTGACGCACCTGGATTTCGACTTCTGCTTCGACACCGGCCACGCCCACATGATGGAGGGCCTCGAAACGGCGTTCGAGCGCATGAAGCCGCGCATCCGCTCCACTCACGTTCACGACAACGACGGCAAAAACGACCTGCATTTGTTTCCCCTGGTGTCCGCGGGCGGCACCGTCGATTGGAACCGCGCCATGGATCTGCTGCGCGGGTGTCCGGGGCAATACCCGCTGCTGCTCGAGCTGAAAGAGCAGCCGGAAATCGAATCGCCGCTGCGGGCGGTGGCGGAGGCATTCGAGCGCCTGGAAGCGCCGGCCGCGCCGCCGAAACGGCTGGAGAAAACTGAACATGCCCGCATTACCACGCATCACCATCGACGCCGCGGCGGCCCACGACGGCGAAACGGTAGAGATTGCCGGGTGGCTTTACAACCTGCGGAAGTCCGGCAAGATCGTTTTTCCGCATCTTGCGCGACGGCACCGGCATCATGCAGTGCGTGGCCGTGAAGGCCGCGCTGCCGGAGGAGGTTTTCGAGGCGATCAAGGACCTGACCCAGGAATCCAGCCTGGTTGTACGCGGCAGGATCCGCGCCGAGCAGCGCGCGCCGGGCGGCTATGAGATGGACGTCGAAGAGGTCGACATCGTGCAGCGCGTCCCGGAGGAAGACCCCTATCCCATCACGCCCAAGGAGCACGGCATCGAGTTCCTGCTGGATCGCCGCCACCTGTGGCTGCGCAGCCGCCGGCAGCACGCCATCCTGCGCGTCGGCACGAAGTGATCAAAGCCATCCGCGATTACTTCGACAGCCACGGCTTCACCTGGTGGATACGCCCATCTTCACTCCCGCCGCCTGCGAGGGCACCACCACGTTGTTCGAAGTGAATTACTTCGACGACGAGAAAGTCTACCTGACCCAGTCCGGGCAGCTTTACAACGAAGCCACCGCCATGGCGTTCGGCAAGGTGTATTGCTTCGGCCCCACGTTCCGCGCCGAGAAGTCGAAGACCCGCCGGCACCTGACCGAGTTCTGGATGGTGGAGCCGGAGATGGCCTACGCCACGCTCGAGGACGTGAAGCGGGTGAGCCGAGGAGCTGGTCCTGTTCATCATCGACCGCGTACTGAACAACCGCCGCAAAGAGCTGGAGACGCTGGAGCGCGACATCTCCAAGCCTGGAAGCGGTCAAGGCGCCGTTCCCGCGGATGAGCTACGACGAGGCGGTTGAAATCCTGCGCGGCAAGGGCAGCGAAATCAAGTGGGGCGGCGATTTCGGCGGCACCGACGAGACCTTGCTGACCGAAGATCTCGACCGGCCCCTGATGGTGGACCGCTACCCTTCGCAGGTGAAGGCGTTCTACTTCCAGCCCGACCCGGACCGCCCCGAGGTGGCGCTGGGCGTCGATGTGCTGGCCCCGGAGGGCTACGGCGAAATCATCGGAGGCGGGCAGCGCATTCACGACCCGGAGCTGCTGTTGAAGCGGCTCGCGGAACACAATCTCCCGCAGGAAGCCTTCGACTGGTACATCGATCTGCGCAAGTACGGCACGGTGCCGCACGGCGGTTTCGGCATGGGCGTCGAGCGCACGGTGGCCTGGATGTGCGGCCTCGAGCACGTGCGCGAGAGCATCCCGTTTCCGCGCATGCTGTACCGCACTCGCCCCTGAGAGGTTGTCCGTATGAGTTCCCGCAATGTCGCCATCATCGGCGCTCCGCTCGACCTGGGCGCCGGACGCCGCGGAGTGGACATGGGCCCGTCGGCAATCCGGGTGGCCAATCTGAATGCGCGCGTGGCGGCGCTGGGCTACCAGGTGGAAGACCTGGGCAATGTCGAGGCGGCGCAACCCGAGACTTCGCGGCCCGGTCCGCGGTCGGCAAAGTACCTGGCGCAAATCGCCGCCACCTGCCGGCAACTGGCCGTCGCGGTGGAGCGGGCCGCCGGGAGAGACAGCTTTCCGCTGGTGCTCGGCGGCGATCATTCCATTGCCGTGGGCACCATCGGCGGCATCGCGCGCCACTGCGTCAGGCGCCGGAAGAAGATCGGCGTCATCTGGATTGACGCCCACACCGACATGAACACGCCCCGCACCAGCCCCAGCGGCAACGTGCACGGCATGCCGCTCGCGTGCGTGCTGGGCTTCGGCCCCAAGGAGCTGGTGGAGCTGGCGGGGTTCCGCCCGATGGTGGACGCCAGCCGGGCGGTCCTGGTGGGCATTCGCGATGTCGATATCCCCGAACGGGGGGTGGTGCGGAGATCCGGGGTGAACGTCTACACCATGCGGGACGTGGACGAAATGGGCATGCGCGCCGTGATGGCCAAGGCAATCGAATATGCCAGCGACGGCACCGCGGGGTTTCATGTGTCGTTCGACATGGACGCCGTCGATCCGTCCATCGCGCCGGGCGTTGGCACTCCCGTCCGCGGCGGGCTAAGCTACCGCGAATCGCACCTGGCCATGGAGACCATCGCCGACTCCGGCAACCTGCTCTCCCTGGAAGTTGTGGAGGTGAATCCGGTAATCGACGAGGGCAACAGGACCGCGGTCCTGGCGGTGGAGCTGATTCTGTCCGGATTGGGGAAGAAAATCCTTTGAAAACCCGAGTTGCAGTGATTTATGGCGGCCGCAGCGGCGAGCACGAAGTCTCGCTCCGCTCGGCCGAAGCGGTGATGGCGGCGCTCGACCGCGAGCGGTTCGAGGTGCTGCCGTTTCTGATTTCGAAGGAAGGCCGGTGGCAGCCGCGCGCCATCGTTCCCGAGCCCGGCGCGAACCCCGGCATCGACGTGGTGTTTCCCGTGTTGCACGGCACCTTCGGAGAGGACGGCACCATTCAGGGGCTGCTCGAACTGGCCGCCCTCCCCTATGTCGGCGCCGGCGTGCTGGCGTCGGCGGTTTCCATGGATAAGGAAATGCTGAAGCGCGTCGCCGCCGAACGCGGGATTCCGGTGGTGGAGTACGTGACCCTGTGGAGCGGCCACCCGGAGCGCGCGTCTGGTGCTCGAAAAGCTCTCGCTGCCGGTGTTCGTCAAGCCCGCGAACCTGGGCTCCTCGGTGGGCATTTCCAAAGCGACGACCGAAGAAGAACTGGCCCGCGCGATCGAACTGGCGGCGCGCTACGACGGCAAAATCCTGGTGGAACGGGCCATCGCCGGCCGCGAGCTGGAGTGCTCCGTTTTGGGCAACGAGGAGCCGGAGGCTTCCTTCCCTTGCGAGGTCCACCCTTCTCGCGAGTTCTACGACTACGACGACAAGTACCTGCTCGACCGGGCAGAGTTCGACCTGCCGGCGAAACTCACGGCCGCGGAGACCGCCGAAGTGCGCCGGCTGGCGCTGGCAGCCTACCGGGCCGCTGGCTGTGAAGGCATGGCGCGCGTCGACTTTTTGCTCGAATCGGCCACCGGAAAAATCTACGTCAACGAGATCAACACCATCCCCGGCTTCACGTCTATCAGTATGTATCCGAAAATGTGGCAGCACGGCGGCATTTCGTTTTCCCGTCTGGTAGAACGGCTGATCGAGCTGGCTGTAGAGCGTCACCGGAAGCGCGCGCGAATCCGGTATTCCCGATAACGTACACTAAAAGAAGCGTTCACCTCTTCCACTTGAATCACGCGATGTTGGCTTTCGCAACCGCACTCCTGGCTCTGTTTTTGCAGGCGGCGCCCGTGCCGCCGGCGCCCTCGCGACCCGCGCCGTCTCCGGAAGACGTGCACCAGATGGAAGTCGCCCTAAAACAGGTGCTCGGGGTTTACGCGGTGGTGGAGGCCAACGCCGCCGAGCCGGTGGATTCCGATAAAGCCTTTTATGAGGGCGCCATACCAGGCATGTTGCGCACGCTCGACCCGCACTCGGTTTTCTTCGACAGCGACCAGTTCCAGCAGCTTCAGGAGATGCAGAATTCGGTCCAGCGGGGCTTCGGCAGCGTGGTATCGGTACTGCCCGGGCGGGTGCTGGTGTTGCAGACCATGCCCGGATCGCCCTCCCAGAAGGCCGGCCTGGGCCCGGGGGACGAGATTCTCGCGGTCAACGGCTACGTCCTGCGAAATCTGAGTTCCGAACAGTTGGTGGAGCTGCTCAGCCAGAGCAAGCTGCGAAAGGTGCACCTGGTTGTCCGGCACGGCGGCACCAGCGGTTTGATGGAGCTGACCATGACGCCTGCCGAACTCGAGACCTCCAGCGTGGATCGCACCTTCACGCTCAAGGAAGGCTATGGCTACATCCGGCTGAACAGTTTCGACGCGGACAGCGGCAGCCAGTTGCGGGAGGCTATCGAGAAGCTGGGCGGAGCGAAGATGAAGGGTCTCGTCTTGGACTTGCGCGGCAACCCCGGCGGTTTGCTGCAGGCGGCCATTGATGCGGCCGGGCTGTTTCTCCCGCCCCATTCGCTCCTGCTAACGGCCAAGGGACGCATCGAGCAGTCGCGGCCTGTGTTTGTGGAGGCGGACGCCAAGCCGTACAGCTTCCCGCTGGCGGTCATCATCAACAACCGCACGGCCAGCGCCGCCGAAATCCTGACGGGCGCCCTGCAAGACCATAAACGCGCAAAAGTCATCGGCGAACGCAGCTTCGGGAAGGGACTGGTGCAACAGGTTTACCCGCTTTCGGACGGCACCGGGCTGGCTCTCACCACGGCCTTTTACTACACGCCTTCGGGGAAGTCCATTCAACGGCCTTTGCGCGACGTCCAACTGGATGTCAGCCGCATCGACGCCGAGGCCCCGCTGCGGCAGGCGAAAGTGGTGGGCGGGATTCAGCCGGATATCGAGGCGTTTCCCGAGATGCCCGGCAGGCTGGGGGTGTTTCTGGAGCGGACCGGATTGTTCACCGTCTATGCCACGAATTATCTGAAAAAGAAAGGCCCGGTCACCGAGGCTTTTACGGTGACGCCCCAGATCCTGGACGATTTCCAGTTCTTTCTTTCCGAGCGCAATGTTCGTCCGACCGTGGCCGAGTGGTCGGCGGCGCGGCCGTACCTGGAGAGTCGCATCAAGCAGGAAGTCTTCAACCAGTCGATTGGCGTCGCCAAGGGCGACGAAGTGGAGGTGGCGCGCGATCCGGCGGTGCGCCAGGCAGTGGGCACCCTGAAAACGCCGTAGCCAACGGCGCGGCTACTCGCTTTCCGGTAGCGGGGCCGGCGTCCGTCCCTTCTTCCCATGACGCGCTTTCAGATACTCGACGATGATGGGAACCACCGAGAGGAAGACAATCAGCAACACCGCCTTGTCGAAGTTCCGGCGCACCAGGGGAACGCTCCCCAGGCTGTAGCCCGCCAGCGACACTGCCGTCACCCATCCGACGCCGCCGAACACGTTGTAGGAAAGAAACTTCGGGTAGTTCATCTCGGCCACGCCCGCCACGAAGGGAGCGAACGTACGAATGATCGGTACAAAGCGGGCGATGATGATGGTCTTGCCGCCGTGCTTGTCGTAAAATTCCTGGGTGCGGATCAGGTGCTCTCTTTTGAACAGGCGGGAATCGGGCCGCTGAAATACGCTCCGGCCCGCGCGTCTTCCGAGAAGGTAGCCCACTCCATCGCCCACCACCGCCGCTATCGAGAGCAGGACGACGATCAAGGCGATGTTCAATTGCCCCGCTCCGGCCACCACTCCCACGGTGAACAGCAGCGAGTCTCCGGGCAGAAAGAACCCCAGCAACAGGCCGGTCTCTGAAAAAACCACGGCGAATAACGCCGCGTAGCCAAGCCACCCCGTGAGAACGGTGCCGAGCAAATGGATCAAACGTTCGGGGTCGGTGAGCGTGTGAAGAAAATCGATCAGTAAATGGACCATTTCGTCGGTTCCCGCGACGGGAGAACGGTTATTGTCCCTGGTAGGACCGCGCAAGGTCCATAATCGCCTTCTCGTTTACCTTTACTTTCTTACTCTCCGTCAGCTCTTTCATTACACCTTCGGCGAAGAGTTCGCGGCGCATGCTCAACTGGCGCTGCTGCAGGTCGTTGTAGATCTGGTCCTTTTCATCGGCGAGCTTTGCCGGATCGGGGTCGGTTATCTGCAGGATCTTGGCCACTGCCACCTGGCCGGCCAGAGGATACGGTCCAACCACCGCGCCTACCGGCTTCTGGAAGACACCCGGCATCATGTTTGCGGGTCCGAATCCGTCGATCGCGCCGTCGGCGGTGAACTCCGAAGTAGTGGTGATCTTGGCCCCCATTTGTTTGGCGATTTTGTCCAGGTCGTTCCCGTCGGCCTTCATTATGCTCGGAATCTGCGCCACCAACTTCTGGAATTCCGTCCGTGCGATCTGGGCTTCCAGGCTCCGGCGGACCCGCTCTTTCACCTCGTCGAAGGTGGCCTGCTGGGGTGGCGTGATCTTGGTTACACGGACGATGGCCAGCTTGTTTTCTCCCTCGGTCAGCACCTGGCTGAGGCCGTTCAGCGGCAGGCTGTAGAGGCTGCTGACCAGTTCGGGATCGGTCTTCAGGTCGGGAATGGGGAGACCCTTACGAATATCCTTAGCCGTCACGATATTGATGTTGTTCTGCCGGGCAAAGGCTTCCGCCTCCGGAATGGAGCGGACGGCGGTGGACCGCAACTGGTCGGCGAGAGTCTGCATGCGGTCGTAAACGCGCTGCTTTCTGACTTCGGCGCGCAATTGGTCCTTTACTTCGTCGAACGACTTCATCTGCGATTTCTGGTGGTCCAGCACCTCCAGAATGTGATAGCCGTATTCGGTCTCGATTACGTTGCTCAATTGGTGCGGAGGAAGCGAGAACGCCACACGCTCGAAATTCGGAACGGTCTGGCCGCGAACGATCCAGTCCATCTCGCCGCCGCGGGCCGCCGAGCCCGGATCGTCGGAATTCGCCTTTGCCAACTCGGCGAAGTTCGCGCCGGCTTTCAACTGTCTTCAGGAGATCCTCCGCCTTCTGGTGCAGTTTGGCTTTCTCCTCGGGTGACTTCCCGGTTGTCATCAGCAGAATGTGACGCACTTTCACACGCTCGGGAGTTTGGAACCTGTCGCGCTCCTGGCCGTAGACAAAGCGGAGATCCTGATCGCTCACCTGGATGCTGGCGCTAAGCTGGTCGGCGTCCAGGATGAACAGCTCGAAATCGCGCATTTCGGGCTTCATGTACTGCCTCTTCATGGTCTCGTAGGCTTTGTGCATTTGTTCTTCGGTGACCGTCGCCTTGCTCGCAAGACTGTTCTCGGAAACCGAAGCGTAGGCGATTTTCGCTTTTTTGTTCCGCCGCATGAACTCCTGGTGGATCTCCTCGGGCGTGATCACGATGCCGTCGCCGACCAGGTTCATCAACCCGTCCTCGAGCGCCGCCAGGCGGATCTGCGCCTCGAATTCGGGAATCGTCATGTTCTGGCGCGCCAACACGGCGGCGTACGCGTCGGTGCCGGCAAACTGACCGTTCTCAAACAGTTGTGGGATCAGTTTGCGAATCGCCTGGGCGACATCCGCGTCCGTCAGGCCGAAACCCATCTTACTGGCCTGGTAAGACATAGCCCGGTCGAGAATCATCTGGTTCACAATCGTTGGAACCATCTGCATGGCCTCGTCCGAGGACATCGCTCTGGAGGCAATGCGGCGCTCAACTTCCTGGCGTACATCTCGATTGGTGATCTTGTCACCGGAGATGTTGGCCAACACCTCGTCGTTCGATTGGGCGCCCATCCCTCCGTAGCCCGGAATCAGGGTGATCACCATGGCCAAAGCCACCACTAGCAGCACTGCGCCCAGGGCGATGCGGACAAATTTCTGCCTGGTGCGGAATAAGTCAAACATGAACGGAAATCTCCAAACTACGGCGATGAAACTCTAAAGCCATTATAGCGAAGGACTCGATCGACCCTCGTGCCAGCCGTTCTAATTCGGGCTCTTCCGGCCCAGAGCGCTCAGGCGGCAGTCGTCGTGAATCGCCCGGACGGCCGCCTCCATGCCGCCGCGGCGCACCACGATGGCGATGGTCAACTCATTCGAGCCCTGAGCAATGGCAATGATGTTGATGTTCTGGCGGCTGATGGCGGTGAAGATGCGCCCGGCCAGTCCGGGCGTTCCCTGCATCCCTTCGCCCACCACTGCAATCAGGCCAACGTCCGTATCTACATCAATCGGTTTGAGATAGCCGTGCGCCAGTTCCAGCGACATGGTGGCTTTCAAAGCTTCCATCACGGCTGGCAGTTCCGCCTGCCGCACCAGGAAACAGAAGCTCTGCCGGTAGCTCGAACTGGAAAACGCCAGAATCTCGGCGTTGGCGGCTGCCAGCGCATCCACCGCGCGGGACATCATGCGCGTGCCGGTGATGCCGGCGTTCACCGGTTCCACGGTCACCAGCGCGACATTCGCCATCGAGGTCACCGCCCGCGGGCCCGGCGCCATGCCAACCTCGGCCGCAATCCTGGTTCCCGGCTTGTCCGGCGCGAAGCTGTTCTTGCTCCACACCGGGATTTTCTTCTCTTCGAGCGGCGCCAGCGTTCGCGGGTGCAGCACTTTGGCCCCGTTGTAGGCCAGCTCCGCCGCCTCGCGGTAGGTTACTTCGTCCAGCACGGCGGCATCCGGAACCAGGCGCGGGTCGGCCGTCATGATGCCGTCCACGTCGGTCCAGATCCAGAGATCGGAGGCATCCAGCACGGCCGCCAGAATCGACGCCGAGAAATCGGAGCCGCCGCGGCCGAGTGTGGTGGGTCGCCCGTCTTCGGTGGCTCCGTTGAAGCCGGTGACGATGGGCAGCACCCCCTCTTTCAGAATCGGGATCAGGTATTCGAGAGACCGCGAACGGGTGAGATCCATCAGCGGGTTGGCGCTGCCGAATACCGCGTCGGTAATCAGAAACTCCTTGGCGTTCAGGGCCACCGCGCGGGTGCCGTTCGCTTCCAGGTGGGCCGCCATCAGCAGCGCCGACATCCGCTCGCCGATGGCGATGGCTTCATCCACCGCGCGCGGCGGCCGGTCGCCCAGCATCATCATGCCGTTCGCGATGCGTTCGAATTCGCCGAGCAGCGATTCCAGGGCCGCCAGCACCGGCTTCTGCCGGTCGCGCGGCAGCAGCTCTTTCGCCGTTTCGACATGGCGATCTTTCAGCTTGCCGAGATTGCCTCGCAAACCGTCCTTATCGCCGCCTTCGGCGCGCCGCAGGCTGTCGAGCAGCATGTCGGTTACTTTCGACATGGCCGAAACCACCACCAGTACGCGGCGCTGCAACTTCTGCTCGACCGCCAGGCGGGCGGCCGTTTCGATGCGTTCCGCGGAGCCCATGCTGGTTCCGCCGAACTTCATGACCAACAAGTCCTTCAACTGCTTACTTCCTTTCCGTCATGCGTACGACCGCTGATGAGCGTGAGGATCTTCTCTTCCACTTCTTCGATGGAGAGGTTGGTGGAATCGACGGCGACGGCATCGGACGCCATCGTCAGGGGAGAATCGGAGCGTGTGCTGTCGCGGGAGTCCCGGCGCTGGATGTCTTCGAGGACCCGGCGTTCGTCGAACGGCGTCCCGGCGGCTTCCAGGTCGCGGCAGCGCCGCCGGGCGCGCTCGGCCGGAGCGGCGTCGAGAAAGATTTTGACCTCGGCGTCAGGGAACACCACCGTACCGATGTCGCGGCCTTCCATCACCACCGAGGCATCGCGGCCCATCGCCTGCTGCAAAGCCACCAGCGCGCGGCGCACGCCCGGCACCGCCGATACTTTCGAGGCGCCTTCGGATATCTCGTGGCTGCGGATCTCGGTGGTTATCTCGCGGCCGTTCAGCCAGATGCGTCGCGTCCCGGGTTCGAAGCGAATCTCCGCCCTGCGCGCCAAGTCCGCAAGTTGCGCCTCGTCGGCCCAATCGACGCCGTTTGCGCGCGCCCACCAGGCAACCGCGCGGTACATGGCACCGGTGTCGATGTACGTCGCGCCCAACCGTTCCGCGACGCGGCGGGCAATGGTGCTTTTTCCGGCTCCGGCCGGACCGTCAATAGCCACTACGATGCGCTTCTGCAAACAACAACCCCGCGTCTCAACTTTCAATTCTCCTACGAAAGGCCCCTGAAATCACAGTGGCGGCGGGACAGAATTCGGCCGTACTTTGCCCAACTTGTCACTCTGACGCCTGTCGCAAGCTCTATCGCCTATTCGACGGCTGGTGAGTGGCTCGGACGGGTTCGTGGATTGGATTCTCACCTTCAGTTGTCGTTGAGACCACGCGGAAAACGGCTGTGAAGCCTGTCCTTCCAGCTCCCTTCAACTCGGATCACGTCGTTGGCATCCATGTCCGGCGAGACCCTTTGCAGAATACTGAAGCGGAATTGCCGCGGGTCACGTTTGCGAAGCAGGGTATTGCCGCCGTGCCCCAAGGTAGCGTACTCCTGCCACCTGCCGAGCAAGTTGCCGTCGCCATATGCAGAACCGACATAGCCTTTTCCGTCAGAGACATCGAAAATTCGCGATGAACATCGACAATAGCAATATTGACTTCCGAGGACCAGGGTGTGCTCGATTGCTCTGCTTCCGCTAATGCAGGTTTCATAGGATTACTAGGTGACTTGGACCGTGTAATGCACGAGGCTTCACTTGGCCTGGCGTTTCTTTGCTTCCGCCGGCATTTCATCACCTTGGCGCGGTGCACTCCCGCCACGCCGCCGCATGATCTTGTCGAAGGCTTCGAATTCCGCCCGCGCCTTCCGGTCCGCGAAGTACCGCGCGGTCTGGAGGGCCGAGACCTTTTCGGCGACCCCGTTGCCATAAATTGATTCATGCTGGTTCGGTCGTCCCGGCTGAGCCGCTCCACGGCCTGTTTGAGCGATCGCGGGAGCCGCAAAGGATATGTTTGGCTTTCTTTCATCGCCTGATCCTCCCAATAGCCGCTCGCGGGAGTAGAAGCTCCACGCCAAATTGGCCGGGCACGTTTCCAAGGTACCGCACCTTGAAGATACCCGGAGCCTAGTTTCGAGGGGGATAGGTCACCTTGAAGCCGTTGCGGGAGTTGGTCATCGTGAACCCGCTGTCGGGTGTGGCCGTGAGTTTCAGATAATTTCCCTGGTCCGGCTTTTCCTCTCCGTTGGCGACATAGTCCGGGCCGGCGTTGTACTGCTTTCCGCCCTCTACCGAATCGTGGAGCTGCCAGATGCGTTCACGGCCCGGCGCGTCGTGAATTCGCTTCCAGGCCTCGGGTGAGCCACCTTTCTTGGGCGCGTTGTTGATTATCGTGACGCGGGGCCGCAGCGCCCACACCAGCGCTTTGGAATTCGCATTCGCTCCAGCATGGTGGCTGGCCACCAGGACGTCCGCCGTGCCCAACGGATTTGCCGGGCACATCAGCGCGAGTTCTTTGTTCCAGGTCAGATCGCCCAGATCGACAAACCGGAACTTCCCGTAGGTGAGGACCAGACCCAACGACTGGGAATTCTCCGTGGGATCGGCGGCCATGGGCTTCGTTTCAGCGCAATACGGGTTTGCCTGGCCCGCGCCCGCCAGCGCCTTCTGGAGATGTTCCCCGGCGCCGGCAACCACGACAACCTGCACCCCTTCGAGCGGAATCGTGTCGCCGGGCTTGACCACGCGGTGGGCCCCCTTTTGCGCCGTCTCCAGGTAGGCGGAATAAAGCTCCCGGTCGGCCTGGCTGGTTTGCGTGTCACGCCCGTGGTCGAGGAACACGCGGATGGGAATACGCGCGGCGAGCTGCGGGACACCGCCCACGTGGTCGCTGTGGTAATGGGTGACCAGCAGAAAGTCGATGTGATCGATTCCCGCCAACTTGGCCACCCGCAGGATGCGCTCCGCGTCCCGGCCGTCAAAATCGGCATATCCCGCATCGATCAGGAGCGATTCGCGCGAGGGCGTCACAATCAACGTGGACTGGCCGCCTTCAACATCGACGAAGTAAATATCCAGACCCCTTGATTGGACGCCCGACGCTTGCGCACTCGCGGGAAGTCCGCCGGCAGGACCAGATGACCAGGCTGGCAACGCGGCTCCAGCAAGGAGAGTCAGGACGGCGAGGACAGCTCTCAGATGGATGTTCATTTTCTTAATTACTCCCGGCAAACGGTCGTTCGAGGAAGCTGCTGCCGTCCGGAATCGCCCACCATCCCGCTCCCTGGTCCTTCTTCCCAAGCTTCCGTGGTTTCCGAACTTCCGGGCGAAGAGACTATTTCTTTGATAACACTTCCCTACTTCGGGTTTCGGGCGAATATGTATTCCTCCACCGGGCGCCCTCCGATCAGGTGCTCCTGAATGATGCGCTCCAGCACGTCGGGCGTGGCGGAGTGATACCAGATTCCGGCGGGATAGACCACCGCGATGGGGCCTTGCTCGCAAATTCTCAGGCAATTCGCCTTGGTGCGGTAGACTCCCCGTTCGCCGCCCGTCAGGCCCAGCTCGTTGAGACGCTTCTTCAGGTAATTCCAGGAGGCCAGCCCGGCCTCCTGGGAACAACACTTGGGCTCGGTCTGGTCGGCGCAGAGAAAGATGTGCAGCCGGGTGTTGGGGATGTTGAGCGCCCCGGCAATCTTCACCAGTCGTTCGAATGAGTTCGCCTCGTCAGCCATGGGGAACTTCCCTTGTAGCTGGAAGGCGGGTGCGATTGCAAGGGGGATTTTGAAACAATGGTGGCAGGCAGCCACCAGTGACCCAGCCGGAATTCGATGCCGTCGTAGACCGCGCCGTGAGGCAGATTCCCGAGGAATACCGCGAGCGTCTGGCCAACATCGTGTTCCTGGTCGAACAGGAACCGCCGATCCCCGGCCTGCTGGGGCTCTATCAAGGCCGCCCCATGACCCGCCGGTCGGTGTTCGAACCCTACGCCATGCCCGACCGCATTACCATTTTCCAGGGCCCGCATGAACGCTTGGCCCGCAATCGGGCACATCTCGAAAGCATGGTGGCGGACACCGTCTGGCACGAAGTGGCGCACTACTTCGGAATGGACGAAGGGCAGGTCCGCGCCGCCGAACGGCGCCGCGCCCGCCGCCGCCTGTCCCGGCGGGCCGGGGAACCGTAGCGCCGGCTACGCCGCCAACGTACACATTTTTCAGGAAGTTCGGCCTTGCTCTCCAGGGATTCAGAAAAAAAGATCGTAAACCCCGAACATTTCGCCGGATGTTTCGTCTTGAGGAGTGTACCGACTGGTCGGTACAGCAGGCAACTCCCCATGACTGAATCGAAAGACCGAATTCTTGACTCTGCCGAGCAGATTATTCTGCGCGACGGGATTATGCATCTTACGCTGGACGCCGTTGCGGTGGAGTCCGCCATGTCCAAGGGCGGCTTGCTGTATCACTTCCACTCCAAGGACGACTTGATCCGCTCCATGATCCGCCGGCTGCACGAGCAGTACGAGGCGGAGGTGGCACGGGTTGCCGCCGAAGACCCGAATCCGGTGGGCCGCAAAGTGCGCGCCATGCTTCGTGTGAGCTTCCCGAAGGAGCCGTGCGAGCACTGCATGCGCATGGAACGTGTGGCCGCCGCGCTGCTGGCGGCGGTCGCCACCAACCCTGGCCTGCTCGACGACACACGGAAGCACTCGGCCGACACGGAGCGAGAGCTTCTGAATGACGGCCTCGATCCGGTTCTGGCGATGGTGATTCACTGTGCCGCGGACGGGATCTGGATGTCCGGCCTGTTCGGCTTGGAGCATCCCGCCGGCAGTTTGCGCACGCAGGTGATTGAACGCCTGCTCGCCATGAGCAATGGGGCGCCGGCCCCCGCCTGAGAATCAGCATGAGACGTACTGAATTCATACTTCCTCTTGTTGTGTTTGGCAGTTCCCCTGGCCGCCCAGGAGGCCGAGGTTGTCACCCTGGGCGAGGCGGTGAAGATCGCCGTAACACACCACCCCGACGTCGGCAAGGCACAGGCTTCGGCGGACATGCTTAAGGGCAAGATCCGCGAGGTACGCGCCCAGGCCCTGCCCGAGATCAACATTAACGGTGGGGGCTCGCGAATGCGCGACCCGTCGTTTCTGAACTCTTCGAGCCTC
Source organism: Bryobacterales bacterium (assembly GCA_963810595.1). GTDB lineage: Bacteria > Acidobacteriota > Terriglobia > Bryobacterales > Bryobacteraceae > CAWEOG01. The sequence goes on from CAWEOG010000012.1 coordinate 337,395, forward strand.
GACAAGTTTCCCAAGGACCTGATCGACGCCCTCGACCCGGTGGGCTCCAACATCTTTTCCTACAGCGTCAGCGTCAAGCAGCCGCTGTACACCGCCGGGAAGGTGGGCACGGCGCTGCGTCTGGCGTCGGTGGAGGCCGAGGGCGCGCTGGCGGAAATCGACCGCGCCGAACAGGATCTGGCGCTTGAGGTCTCGAAGGCCTACTACTCGCTGATCTGGGCCGAGCGATACCGCGAACTGGTGCTCGAAACCCAGCGCCAGCGCCAGATGCACGCCGACATGGCGCGCACGCGTTTTGAAAACGGGGTGGCCACCGAGGTGGACGTGCTTCGCTCAGAGGTGGCGGTTGCCAACGGCAAGCCGGACCTGGTGCGCGCCGAAAACGCCATCCGCCAGGCGCGAGCCCTGCTGAACTACTACCTGGTCCGTCCGACGGACTTTCCCACCAAGGCGGCGGGCGACTTCCAGGACGCACCGTGGGAAGACTGGGACATGGAGGCGTTGACCGCGGAGGCCCAGCGCGCGCGTCCGGAGCTGACGCGGCTGCGCATCGCCGAGCGTTCCGCCGGAGCGATGCTCGACCTGGCGAAGGCTGAAAGCCGGTTCCGGGCCGACTTCACGTCCGAATACGGCGTCATGTCGCGCCTGCCATCAAATCTCTTCAACCCGCAATTTGTCCCGCTGGAATGTCGGTGTGAACTTCACGCTTCCGGTGTTCGACGGGTTCAAACGCAGCGGCATGGTCTTTGAGGCCACCGCCAACCAGCGCGCCGCCCGCCTGGAACGCGAGAAGGCCCAGCAACAGATCCGGCTTTCGCTGCAGCAGGCGCTCGACGAGGTGAAGGCCACTCGCGAGACCATCGCCGCCGCGCGCGCCAACATCAGCCAGGCCGAGCGTGTGCTGGAAATGACGCAGGCCAATTACAAATACGGCGCCGCAACGACACTCGATATCTTGGACGCGCAAACCGCTCTATCGGTGGCGCGCACCAACCTGCTGCGCGGCCAGTACGATTATTCGGCGGCGCGGGCCACGCTGCGCTGGACTTTGGGCCGTACCCCCTGGGAGTGATTTTCATGTTGCACAAAGCACTAATTCCAATCTTCGCGACCGCACTGCTGGCCGGATGCGGCAAACGGCAAGCCGCCGTCCAGGCCGTAGACCCCGCGCCTGTGCGGGCGTCCATCGTTCGCGTCGAGGCCCGGCCGTTCGCGCTGACGGTGGCCATTACGGGCACGCTGGTTTCTAACTCGCAGGTCGAGGTCAAGGCGGAAACCACCGGCAGGATCGTCAAGTTTCCGAAGGAGGAAGGCGACGCCGTGAGCGCGCGCGAAGCCGTGGTCTGGGTTGACGATTCCAATGAAAGGATCCTGGTCCGCCAGGCGGAGACGGCGGTGCAGGTGGCCGACGCGTCGCTCGAGCGCGCCAAAGTGAACCGCAACCACGCCGGCTCGGAGTTCGAGCGCGCCAGGAACCTGTTGAAGTCCGGCGGTATCACCGACCGCGACTACAAGACCGCCGAGCTGGCCGGGCGCGACGCGCAGAGCCAGGTTGCCCTCGCCGAAGCGCAGCTCGACCAGTCGCGCGCCCACCTCGACCAGGCGCGGAAGATGCTCAACGACAGCATTGTTCGCTCGCCGGTGGCGGGCCAGATTCAACGCAAGGTCGTCAACGAGGGCGCCTACGTCGAGCCAACGACGGTGGTCTTCAGCGTGGTCGACAACACGCGGCTCGAGCTGGAAAGCATGGTTCCCACCGGCGATCTGGGCGCCATCTCGGCCGGCCAGCGCGTTACCTTCACGGTGAACTCGTTTCCGGACCGGGAGTTCGAAGGACGCGTCATCGAGATCAATCCGGCTGTCCAGGCCGAAACCCGTTCGGCCAAGGTCCGCATTCGTGTGAACAACCCGGGGGCAAGCTCAAGGCCGGAATGTTCGCGCAAGGCGACATCCTCACGGGCGTCGAGAGCCAGGCCATCCTGATTCCGGCCGCCGCCGTCTATCGCGACGACCGGTCGGCCAAAGCGTCCTACGTCTTCGTGGTCGAAAACGGCAAGGCGGCCCGCCGCAATGTCCGCATCGGCCGTGAAACGCGATTCCCAGGCTTGAGATCGCGGAGGGCCTCAGGCCCGGCGACGAGGTGATTGCCGAACAGATGCATCGAGATCGCCGATGGCGTGCGCGTGGGCCGCTGGCCGAAGGCGCTCAGGCCGCGGAAAGGAAGAACTAGACCCCATGTTTCTCAGCGACCTTTCCATCAAGCAGCCCGTGCTCGCCACCATGCTCGCCGTGTCGCTGGTGACGCTGGGCGTGTTCTCCTACCGGCGAGCTCTCCGTAGACCAGTTTCCCGACGTCGAGATTCCGGTGCTCACCGTGCAAACGGTGTATCCGCGGCGCTTCGCCCGAAACGGTGGAGCGCGAGGTGACCAAGCGCATCGAGGAGGCGCTCAACACCATCTCCGGCGTCCGCCACATCTCAATCCACCACCACCGAGGGCCTCTCGGCGGTGGTGGTGGAATTCCGCCTGGGCACCGACATCCACACCGCCCAGCAGGATGCCCAGGCGAAGATCAACGCCATCCGCGCCGATTTCCCGAAGGACATGGACGAGCCGGTGATCCAGCGCATCGACTTCAATGCCATGCCGATCGTCTCGGTGGCGGTCGAGAGCGCCACGGCGGACATCAAGACGCTGTCGTCGTTGGCCGAGAAGGTCATCAAGAAGCGGCTGGAGACGGTGTCCGGCGTGGGCCAGGTGAAGTTGGTGGGCCTGGCGCGGCGCGAGATCCAGATCTTCGTCGAAACCGACAAGCTGCGCGCGTTCGGCCTCACTTACGCCGAGGTCGCCAGCGCGCTGCGCCGCGAAAACATGGACGTGCCCGCGGGCAAACTGGAGCACGGCGCGGCACGAGCCGCTGGTCCGCGTGGCGGGCAAGTTCCGCTCGGTGGATGCGTTCATGAAGCTCATCGTCGCCACTCGCCAGACGGCGGCCGATCTACCTCTCCGAGGTGGCGCGCATCGTGGACGGTATCGAGGAGCGGCGCAGCGCGGCGCTGCTCGACGGAAGCCCGGGCTGTCGCTCGACGTGGTCAAGCAATCCGGCGCCAACACCGTGGACGTCGCCGACGGCCATCGACGCCGCCATCGAGGAGACCTGAACCGGGAACTGCCGCCGCACATCCGCCTGCGCACGGTGGTGGACCGCTCGACGTTTATTCGCGATTCGGTGGAGGACGTGCAAGACACGCTGCTGATCGGCGGCGTTCCTCACCGTCCTGATCGTGTTCCTCTTCCTGAATAGCTGGCGCAGCACGGTGATCACCGGGCTGGCGCTGCCGGTGTCGGTGATCAGCACGTTCATCGTCATGACGCGCCTGGGGTTCACCCTGAACATGCTGACGCTGATGGGGCTGTCGCTGGCCATCGGGCTGTTGATCGACGACGCCATCGTGGTGCGCGAAAACATCGTGCGCCACATGCACGATGGGCGCGGACCACTTCACCGCCGCGCGCGAGGCCACCGCGCGAAATCGGCCTGGCCGTCATGGCCACCACCTTCACCATCATCGCGGTGTTCGTGCCGGTGGCATTCATGGGCGGCATCATCGGCCGGTTCTTCTACCAGTTCGGCATCACGGTGGGCTTCGCGGTGCTGGTGTCGCTGTACGTCAGCTTCACGCTCGACCCGATGCTCTCCTCGCGCTGGTACGACCCGGCCGCCGATCCCGACCGTGCCGCGCTCGTGGTTCGGCCGCATGCTGGGCAAGGCTCAACGACAGGTGGACCGCCTGCAGCAACGTGGTTGGCGGCGGCGCTCGGCTGGTCGCTCGCGCACCGTTGGGCGGTGGTCCTGCTGGCCGCCGTGGCCGTGTCTTCTCCAGCTTCGCCATCTTCGGCAAGCTGGGTTCGGCTTCATGCCTAACGCCGATCCCGGGCAGTTCCAGGTGTCCTTCAAGGCCACGCCCGGCGATCAGCCTGGACCGCTCGATGGAGATTGCCCGCGAGCTCGACGCCGAGATCCGCCGCAACCCGCGGCGTCGCCTACACCTATACCACCATCGGCGGCAACCGGCCAAGCCGATCAACGAGGGCAGACGTCTACGTCAAGCTGAACGACGCGCAAGACCCGCGAGCACTATCAGCTCATCAAGTCCGAGGTGCGCGGCACGCTGGCGCGCTTCCGCGGCATCCGCACCGCCGATCGAAGAGGCGGACCAGATTGGGTGGCGACGTGAAGCCGATCCAGATCAGCCTGCGCGGGCACCGACCTGGCGCGGCTTGCACCCGCTCGGACGGCAGTTGATAGACGCTTGTGCACCGCGACTCCCGGCGCCGTGGACGTGGACACCAGCGAAGAGCAGCCCCAGCCCGAGGTGCGGGTCGGCGGTGGACCGCAAGGCCGCGGGCGATCTGGGCCTGGATCTCGGCACCGTGGCCTCCACCGTACGCGGGCTGGTGGCCGGCGAGGTGGTCTCCCAGTTCGAGGACCCCGACGGCGACAGCTACGACGTCCGCCTGCGCGTCGATCCTTCCGACCGCACCCAGCCCGGTCGACCTGCTGGGACTCGACCTGCCCGGGCAAGGAGGGCGGACGCTCGTCCCGGCCAGCCAGGTGGCGCACATCGAGACCGGCGTGCGCGCCGTCCAAGATCCGCCGCCGCGACCTGATGCGCGAAATCCGCGTCAGCGCCGGCACCGAGGGCCGCTCGCTCGGCGAGGTGGTCAGCGACATCAAGGCGGGCTCGCCGGACCTGCCCTTGCCGGCCGGGCTACCGCATCGATTACACCGGCGAGTCCGAGGACATGATGGAGAGCTTCGGCTACGCGATGCAGTCGCTGGTGCTGGCGGTGGTGCTGATCTACGCCATCCTGGCGTCGCAGTTCCGCAGCTTCCTGCAGCCTTTCGCCATCATGCTCTCGCTGCCGCTTTCGCTGGTGGGCGTGGCCGGCATGCTGTACCTGGTGAGCGACACGCTGAACATCATGTCGATGATCGGCATGATCCTGCTGATGGGCCTGGTGACCAAGAACGCCATTCTGCTGGTGGACTTCGCCAACGTGCAGCGCCGCGAGGGCATGGCGCGCCGCGAAGCCGTGATCAACGCGGCCCGCGTGCGCCTGCGGCCGATCCTGATGACCACGCTGGCGATGATTTTCGGCATGTTGCCGCTGGCCTTCGAGTGGGGCTCCGGAGCCGAGTTCCGGGCGCCGATGGCGCGCGCGGTGATCGGCGGCCTGATCACCTCGACGCTGCTGACGCTGATGGTGGTGCCGGTGGTCTACACCTACCTGGACGACCTGGGAGGACGAGCTTTCGGCCGTTCAAGAGCAACGGCCCGCCGCGAACCCGAGCTGGCCGGCGCGTCGACAGTTCATGGATGAGCTGCTTCTGGCTGGGCTAAACCTGAGCGATCAGCTCGATGCCTTCTTTCCGGCCCAGATTCCGTGAGTACTTTCGGGCGGCGGCGTTGTTCCAGTGTTCATGCACGCCCAGGCTGGCTAGCGTGCCGCTTCCGTTGGGGTTGTAAACCGTGCCGGAAGGGGGCTTGGCCGCCTGCGCGGCCTCGTGGAGGTAGTTGTCCGCGTGGCCGCGGACCTGGGTGGCGCGGGGCTCGCTCGCGAGCAGGTCCAGCCCCACCGAGTCGATCGCCACGGGGTCCTCGGACATCAACATGCTGGAAGCCCAATGGTCGTTGAACGAGGCCCATCTGAAAACGCTACCCTCATTGTGCTCCGCCGTATACAGCCCGTCCAGCAGGAACAGCATGGTTTTGCCGCCCAGGTGGCGGTGCCCCACCAAGTCCACCAGGGCATTGTAGGATCCCATTGGCTGGGTCCTCCTGACGCTGCCGTGCAGGACCTGTGGGGACCAGCCGCCATCGTTCGGAAAGTGCACGGAACCGAAGTGGTTCTTGGCGGTCAATGTGACGCCGGCCATTCCGTGCGGCCGTAGCAGCGCCATGTTGATCATGTATTTCGCTTCGGTCAGGTGCCGCGGAAGATAGCCGGCCGGGAGTTCATTGCCGGAGAATTGGATGGGGTTATCCGTATCCGGCGCGGCCGAGAGACGGCCGCCCAGGTCGTAGTCGGCGCCGGTCAGAAATTTCACCGCCTGGAATTCAGGATTGGAATGCGCCCGGATTCTGGAATAGATGGGTTGCCCCACGTTACGAGTGCCCGTGACATCGTAGATCATGATGTCTTCGCCCCGTACCCCGGCTGCTTCGATGAGCTGCCTAACCAGGGCCGCGACGGCGTGAGGGCTGGGCAAGCCATTCTGGGCGGGCCGGCCCGGGGGAGAAGCAAGCGTGCCCCACGCCGGGGACCGGTCCTGGTTGCAGTTGACTTTGATTGCGATTCTCTCTCCCGGCCGATATCCGGAACTGCCCAGCTTGTGGGTATTGTTGAAACTCCGGAACAGGGCGTCCCACGCCTGCTTGTCATTCCTGCTTCCAGTCAGATTCCGGAGAAGCTGGGAACTCATCCGGTCGACCACCGTCTGGTTGGTGTTGGCATCGTCCCACCAGTGTCCCGTCGTGCCGTCCCAACTGGTGGCGTTGGCGTCGCGGACCCAGGCAACCCTGCCCGGGTGAATTCCCTTGCCCTCGCCAACAGGGCTGTTCGCCGGCTCGCCGGGCTTGAAGGGATCGGCCGAAGCCCGCCCGCCTGGCGGTTGCGCGAATGCCTCCCACGGCACTACGAGAGGAACAGGAGCCGCGGCCAGCGACTTCAAAAAGCACCTTCTATGCATGAGACCGCTCCTTTCCGGCATTCCGGCCGGATGCTGCACATATTGTAACTGGCAGGCGCGAGAATTCAATTGCCTATTTTCGGCCTTTAGCGGGCCATCAGCCCAACCGGCCCGAGCAAGCCCGAAACCCCGGGCGCAGAGGCGCGGCCTTGTCGCTGTAAGCCGGAGGCTATTTCTGACGCCACAGTAACAGCCTGCTGAGACGGGTTGGCGAAATCGGCGAAAGAGGCAGCCGGCCCTGACGGGTTCGCTGGTTTTGCATATCCGGCCACCTGTTGGCCCAGCCCCCGTCGCTTCCAGAGAACCCGGTACGGGTTCCGGACCCCCTGCTCAATCCCCAAACATAGCGCCCGTCAAACACCACTCGATGCTGCGCCAGAAACCCCCGGTATTCGTCCGCAAAACTCACCTTGCGATGAGGTGTCTCCTGATCCGCTCTGTATCAAATCACCTCTACCCGCAGCGGCTCGCTGACGGAGAACGCGCTGTAGCCGTTCTGCCAGAGAAATCCGCCATTGTGGCGCTTCGCCCAGACGGACGTTGCGCGTTTCAGTTCCCCCACGAGATCAGCAATCGCGATCGTGCGAGGCAGTTCCACAAGAAAATGCACAGGGTCTTCGACGCCGCCGACGATCGACGCCGGGCAAATGAAATTGTTGGAACGCCAGCGAGGTACCGGTGCATCTCGTACCGAAACGGAGTGCTCCGCAGCGACGGGCGCCGGTCTTTGGTGGAGAAGACGAGATGTAAAAAGACATGAGGCCCCTGCGTTGCTCAGACCTTTGCTTTTAGGCGAAGGTCACAGGTCCAGATCATATTTGAATCAGGAACTGTTCCCCGGAGGGAACATCCCACGTAGACAATACAATCCACGGTTGCCATCGCATTCCCGAGACTGTGCGGCAGCGGATCGCAGATTCTTGTCCTGCGTAGCCATTTTGGCTACACTCGGAGAAGCGAGGTGTCTTATGCGGCAAGTGCCGCTACGGGAGTTTCGTACTCGTGGTTCCAAAGCCCTGAAGTCCGTGCCGAGTGGAGAAACGGTGCTGCTCGCCGGACAGGATGGACCGGCGTACTTTCTGATTCCGGTCATGGGAGATGTGATCGCGGAAGACCGGGAACTCCGCCGGGCGATGGCAAAGGCCAGCCTGCGTAGGAATTGGCGTCTTGCGGTAGCCGCCGGGGTTGAGTTGAGCGACGAAGAGATTGAACGGGAGATCCGGCAGGTGCGCGTTCTCCGTCAACGTCGGAAGGCCAAGTGAGGCTGGTTGTACTGGACACGAACGTCATCGTGTCGGCTGCCATCCAACCGACGAGCGCTCCTGCAAAGCTGGTCATGGATTGGGTGTTGGATGGGCAGGTGCAAGCAGTCACCAGCCCCTGCATCGCTGAGGAATACCGGAATGTCGTCCGCCGTGCAAAGTTCCGGCGTTATGGATTCCCGCCGCTTTGGTTGACTTTTCTCATCGAAGAGAGCTTGCAGCTCCCCGACCCTGCTGCATGGCCTCTCAATGGCCCGGACCCGAAGGACATGCCGTTTCTAGCCCTTGCTCACATCGCCGGGGCATGGCTCGTGACAGGCAATCTCAAGCACTTCCCAAAAGCAATCCGCAACGGAGTCATAGTGCTTACGCCTGCGGATTACCTGGCACATCTGGAGGGTGCGAAGCCGTCGGAGTAGGGACGCCGCTTTTGTCTCGTTCACACAGACGGATGGCAGTCTTGAAACTCCAGCTCTTGGCGTTCACCCCGACTTTGATTGCAGACATACCGCTTCTCATGTGTTCAGATCAATGTACGATTTCGTCTTCATTCAGCCATGCATACTCACCGGGAGAGGCTTCGAAAGTGAGGGCAATTCGCCACGGTCCCGGCTGCTTGCCTTCGGTGTAGAAAGGACTCAGCCGCCCCATCTGATGAGCGAGGAGAATGTGCCCATCGTCGGTTTGAAGAGCAAGCCTCACATCAGGCAAGAAGGTCTCATCGCCCAGTTGCGTCGCATAGTCGGCACAGAAACCAGGCATGTACACGCCGCGCCTTCGAGGTCCCTCGAAGGTTCCGACCACTTCTTTGATCGGCCCCTTGGATCACCGCCTGTCGGCGGCCGCCTTCGTCGCGCCGAATCAACGACTTCCGAAAACCCTACACCGGAAACCCTTGCCCTCCGGAGTTAAACTCAAGGTAGAGCGCTGCTCTGGCAGCCTTGGGGCGCAGTGGTCTCCACAAATCGACGCAACAAACCCAAGTCGGCGCCCAAACCACCCTGACAAAACGAATTCATCGCCAATCACGGCGGCTAACTTGTTTATTTTCAACGTAAATCCGACTTGTCTGGGGCTGAAGACCGATTGCCGGCCGCTGACAGCCATGAAAACGAAGCCAAAACCGGACACTCCAGTGGCACGGACATTCGTGTCTGTGTCAGGTCGCACCGGCATTCGTGCCGGTGTCTCTTCAGGAAGAACGAAGCCATTCCCAAAACCGGACACTCCCCCGGCCAACTCCCTTGGCGCGGCCTCCACCACCACGCTGCAGAATGCAGCTTGTGTCCCCCTGTTCGGCGAACTGACTCCCTACCCGCCTGCCGCACGGCTTGACACTCCAGGCGAGGCGGGTACAGCATTTAAGGCAAATGAACCCCTGTTGGAAGATTGTCCTGCCGATGGTTTGTCTGACCGCGGCGATAGCCGCCGAAAAGCCCTGGCAGCGAATCGAAGTAGTCTCAGTAGCCGATGGCGCCTCTCACTTTCGCACGCCTCCCCCCGAATATGGAATGACCCTGTGGTGGGGCTGGGATGGCCCCATGAACGAAGAGGTTATCACCCGCGACCTGGATGCCATCAAGGCGCGAGGCTTTCACACGGTCACCATCGAGCCGGGCTACAACATGCGCGCGCCCTACCTTTCCCAAGGCTGGTTTGAGCTGGTGCGAACCGCCGTCCAGCAGGCCGCCAGGCGAGACATGAAGGTCTGGATCGTTGACGAAGGCAAGTACCCCAGCGGCTTTGCCGGCGGGAAGTTCAGTGAAGAGCGGCCCGGCTTGCGTATGCAGGCGCTGGTGGTGGGGGAGCGTATTCCAGTGGCCGCCGGTGAGACGCTTTCCCGGAAGGTGTCCGCCGATACGGTGGGCGCGGTCGCCGTGGACCAGGACGGCAACAGAAACCAGCCGATCGAGATAGGGGGCGGCGAGCTGCGCTGGACTGCTCCGGCCGATGGCGAATGGCAGGTGCTGATCGTCCAGCACCAGTTCCGCACCTCGCCGACGCGCGCCGCGAACGATCCGACGCGGGCCAAGACCACCAGGAACTCGCTCGAGGATTATTTGAATCCGGCGGCGACCCAGCAGTTCCTTGCCTGGACCGAAGAACAGTACAAGAAGTACATGGGCGCCGATTTTGGGAGCACCATCCTCGGTTTCCGCGGGGATGAGCCGGATTATTCCATTTCCGGAATTCCCTGGACCCCGAAGTTCTTCGATGAGTTCCAGCGAGTGAAGGGTTACGATGTGCGCCCCTATGTGGCTTCCTTTTTCGCGCCCCACCCGACCGAGGAACAGCGGCGCGCCAAGGCGGATTACTGGGACGTCTTCTCCGACATGTTTCGAGACGGCTTCTTCAAGCCGCAGGGCCAATGGTGCACCGCCAACGGCGTGGAATACCTGGTGCACCTGAACCACGAGGACATGTTGATGCAGTTGGCGCGCTCGGAGGGCGATTTCTTTAAGGACATGCGCTACGTCGAAGTGCCGGGCATCGACACCATCTGGCACCAGATCTGGATGGACGACGCGGCGGACTTTCCCAAGCTGGCCTCTTCGGCGGCGCATCTGTTCGGCCGGCCGCGCGCCTTTACCGAAAGCTTCGCGGCCTACCGCCCCGCCCCGGATTTGAAACAGGCGCAGTGGATTATCAACGAACAGCTCGTGCGTGGCATAAACCTGGTGGAGATCATGTTCTGGTCCTCCACGGCTAACGGTCCGCACGAGTTCCGGGGATTCCTGGGTGACGAGAAGTTCCCCGATCTGGCGCGTTATGGCAACCGCGCCACATACCTGCTCGCGCAGGGCCGGCCGGCGGCGGACATCGGTGTTTACGTTCCGACCAGTTCCCTGTGGCTGGGCGACGCCAATGCGGACCGGACGCTTCTCAAGGTGGCTCGCGCGTTGCTGGAGCACCAGCGCGATTTCGATTTCGTCGATGAGCAGTCTCTCTCCTCGTTACTGACACTTCAAAAGGGCGCCATCCGCAACCTGAGCGGGAGCGAGTACCGCACAATCGTTGTTCCAGGGGCGGAGCTGATTTCGCAAGAGTCGCTCGACCGCTTGCAGGCATTCGCCCGTTCGGGCGGGCACGCGGTGTTCTTCGGCAAGACGCCCACGCTGGTATCCGGCCGCACCATCCTGCACGCGGCGAAGGCGCCGGACTTCGGTTGGGCGGTGGTGGAACCTTCGGCCGACCTCACACCAAAAGTGCTGGCCGCGCTGCCCCCGCCGGACGTGACGCTGGACCGTCCCGCTCCACCGGTAAAGTACCTGCACCGCCGTTGGAAGGATGCGGATTTCTATATGTTCTTCAACGAAAGCGACCAGCCGCAGGCACGCGCGGCGACGCTCGCGGGCGCGGGCTCAGTGGAAGTCTGGGACCCCACAGCCGGCACCATTTCGCCGCCAGCGGCTGCTACATCGGAGAAAGGCACGGTCCGTGTCGCTCTCGATCTGGGGCCCTGGGAGACACGCTTCATCACAGTCGGCACCGCGGCCCCATCGATGTAAGCTCGATCCTACTCCTTCAGCAAGGCACTGACGCACCCGAGGACGGGCGCCTGGCTATGCGGACTCCCCTTCCCGGTCGGACGGGTCAGGTAGAATTACAGGTTGTTGGTCTGGCAGGTATCGACGCAGACTTTGTCCAGTAGGCGACCATTTCGGGAGCTGCGCGGTCCAACTCATCCGTGACGCAAGAGCTAACCAGTCCGGCAGCGGACTGCGCTTCATGGGCGACGGCCCCACCATCCAGCACGTAAGATTGTACCGGTATCGTTAAAGGACATCAGCCATGAGACATCGAACTTTGTTGGACCTCGATCACTCTGTTCGCAGCTCGCCGTCACAGGGAGCGCGCAAATCCCGGCCGCCGCGCCGATTCCTCACCTCGAAAAGCGGGGCGCCGTGACCCATCTGATCGTTGACGGCAAGCCTTGGCTGGCGCTGGCGGGCGAACTGCTGAACAACGCCGCTTCGACGGCCGAACACGCGCGGCCCTTGTGGCCCAAACTGGCCGAGGCGAACCTCAACACGGTTCTGGTCGGCGTAGGCTGGAGCTGGATCGAGCCGGAAGAGGGCCAGTTCGACTTCAGCGCCGTGGATGGGGCCCTCCGCGACGCACGGAATAACAATCTGCACGTCGTCCTGCTGTGGTTCGGGAGCTGGAAGAACGGCACCTCCAGTTATCCCCCCGCCTGGGTGAAGCGGAACCCGGATAAGTACCCCGTAGCCCGGGACAAGGACGGAAAAGGCCGGGAGATCCTCTCAACTTTGAGTGACGCCAACCGGGATGCCGATGCCCGGGCATACGTGGCCCTCATGCGGCACGTGCGCGAGGTGGACTCGGGCACGCACACGGTCATCATGATCCAGTTGGAGAACGAAGTGGGCCTGCTGGGCGATTCCAGGGACCGCTGCAAGGAGGCGAATGAGGCCTTCGCCCGACCGGTGCCCAAGGAGTTGATGGACTACCTGGTGAAGAACAAAAGCACCCTGCTGCCGGAAACCCGAAAGCTGTGGGACGCCACCGGCGACCGGACCTCGGGAACCTGGGAAGAGGTATTTGGCGCGGGCACTGGCGCCGACGAGGCCTTCATGGCCTGGCACTATGCCCGCTACATGAACCGGATCGCGGAACTGGGCAAAAAGGAGTACCCGCTGCCCGTGTACGTCAACGCCTGGCTCGGCCAACCCACGGAAAAGCAGCCCGGAGAGTACCCGAGCGGTGGTCCGCAAGCCCACAACCACGATTTCTGGCGAGCCGGTGCGCCGCAGATCGACATCCTGGCCCCCGATATCTACCGCCCCAACTTCGCCGAGGTTGCCGAGATGTACAGCCGCAACGGCAACCCGCTGTTCGTCCCGGAAACACGGGCGGACGCCGCCAACGCGTTTTACGCCTTCGGCCAGCTCAACGCGCAGATGTTTTCGCCGTTCGCCATCGAAAGACAGGCCAGTGCGGATAATCCGCTGGCCAAGGCCTATGATGTGCTCGGCCAGCTCTCTCCGTTGATCCTGGCGCACCAGGGCGACGGCACCATGAAAGCCGTGATGGTGGAACCCGGTACGCCCCCGCAGAAAGTGCAGTTGGGGCACTCCATTTTCGACCTTGCCATGGGTCGTGGCTGGGGAGCCCCGCCGCTGCCGGTATCCACTCCCGCACCCGCCGCCGCGGGCCCCCGTGCGCCGGCTCCCATCCGTGGTTACGCCATCATGATTCAGACCGCTCCCGACGAGTTCTGGGTGGCCGGCGCCAACTTGAACGTCCGGTTCGCATCCACCCTTGCCGCGACCCCGATGGCCAGCCTCGCCGCGGTGGAGGAGGGCCGGTTTGAGAAAGGCGCGTGGGTGGTGGAACGCCACCTGGCGGGTGATGACACCGGCCAGGGCGGCGACGACCGGGCCAGCCTGCGGCTGACCGCCGTTCCCCGCATCCTTCGCGTGTCCCTGTTCAGCTACCGGTAGAATCAGGACAAGCGCCCCTGTTCGGCGTGCGGAGTTGACATCCATGAACGAATTTCATCGAAGAGCCTTCGTGGCTTCCACGGTGGGCGCGGCTCTCGCGAGCGGGACAGGACCCGCCGAAGCTCAAGCGGCGCCTGTTCCCATAATCGACTGCCACATCCATCTGTTCGATCAGACCCGGCCGCAGGGCGCTCCCTATTCGGCCAGCCCTCGAAACACGGAGCCTGCATTGCCCGCGCGCTATCGCAAGCTGGCATCGCCGTTGGGTATCGTCGGAGCCATCGAGATCGAGGCCAGCCCGTGGATCGAAGACAATCTGTGGGTGCTCGAGGTCGAACAGAAAGACCCGATGATGGTGGGCACCATCGGCAATCTGCAGCCCGAGAAACCCGAATTCAAGGAATACCTGGAGCGTTATCACAAGAACAAGCTATTTCTCGGTATCCGGTACGGCAACCTGTGGGGCTATAACTTGGTGAACCAGGTCTCCAACCCAACTTTCATCGAAGGGCTCAAGCTGATCGAGCAGGCCGATATGACTATGGATACGGCGAACCCCCGGCCCGATCTGATGGAAGCGGTGCTCCGTGTCAACGATCAAGTGCCGGGTCTGCGGATTGTGGTCGATCATCTGCCCTCCATGCTGTGGCGGCTGGATGCCGCTGCGAAGGCGGCGGTCGAAGGGAATCTGCGCGAGCTGGCCCAGCGGCCGACCATCTACATCAAGGTCTCCGAAGTAATGCGTCTCACGGACGACAAGCCCTCAAGAGATCCGGCCTTCTATAAGCCGCTTCTCGATCACATCTTCGACACGTTCGGCGAGGACAAATTGATCTTTGGAAGCGACTGGCCCAATGCGGCGGCGGTGGATAATCTGCCGGTCATCGTCCAGATCGTCCGGGACTATTTCAACTCCAAGGGCCGGGCAGTGGCCGAAAAATACTTTTGGCGGAACTCGCTGGCGGCATACAAATGGATCCGGCGCGACCCGAGCCAGCCACAGCTCCCCGGCCCGGCTTGATTGCCACCTTCGTCTGTTCCAGGCTTCACGCCCTCAAATCCAGAGTGGCGACTTTGCGCCGGTATGAAGCCGGCGATCTTCAATCCCCGGTACGCCCCTCCAGCACGCAGTCGAAGATGGCGGCCAATCGTTCGGCGATGCTCCTCCGGGAGTTCCTTTCGGCGAACTCCGGATCGGGCGCCGGTACCGGCATGCCTGCCGAGCGCCGCCGGAGATCCTGTATGGCGGCGATGCGCTCGGGATCCTCGTCTGTCGCCAGCGCTTGTGCGGACGCATGGCGGCGCACCCTCGGCGCACGGCGAACGATTTCGCTTTTGGCGCAGTGCTGGGGAGAATCGGATATTCTGGACAGCAGTGAGTTTTGGCGATCCACGACAGTGGAGCAGGCCGGTTGTCGCTTCACGATTCACCGACGGATGCGACCGAGGAGGACAAAGTGAGAAATAAACCGCTATCTGAACAAACGAGAACAGCGACGGCAGCTTCCAGCACGGAAGCCACAGGTTTTGACCGCCGCCGCGCCTTGAAGGCTGTCGCGATGTTGGCCGCGGCGCCATTTTCCACTCAGGCCGTGGGTTCGGCGCAGGTTTCTTCCGGCGGCTCCGGTGCGGCTGTTGAAAGCCGGCGCGTGCAGCTTTTCGACAGCGGGTGGCGGTTTTTCCGTGGCGATGCGGCGGGCGCCGAACGGCCGGACTTTAACGACGGCGCGTGGCGGATGCTCGACCTGCCGCACGATTGGAGCGTGGAAGATTTGCCGCCTCGGCCCGCGGCGGAGAACGGGGAAGGATCCCTCTGGGGAACCACGGCGCTGCCCGCGCGGGTGGGTCCGTTTGACACCGACCTCAGCCAGGGCGGCCGGGACACCGGTTGGTTCGTGGGCGGCACGGGATGGTACCGCAAGCGGTTCTCGACGGCCGCCGTACCCGCCGGCGGCCAGGTCGAGATTGTCTTCGACGGCGTCTACATGAACAGCGACGTGTGGCTGAACGGGAATCTGTTGGGCAATCACCCGTACGGCTACACCGCGTTCGCCTACGACTTGACACCCCACCTCCGCCGCGATAGCGAGAATGTGCTGGCAGTGCGCGTCCGCAACGAAGGGCGCAATAGCCGGTGGTATTCCGGTTCCGGCATCTACCGCCACGTCCGGCTGAATGTCACCGGCGGCATCCGCATCCCGTTGTGGGGCGTCTTTGTCACCACTCCGGAGGTATCGAAAGAGAAGGCTTCCGTGAACGTGGCAGTCAATATCGAGAACCGCGAGACATCCGCGCGAGAAGTGATGGTCCGCGTCCGTTTGCTTGACTCGAAAAACGTGAACGTTGCCACCCGCAACGCGAGCCAACGGGTGGCCGCTGGCGGCAGCGGGCGGGTGGAACAGGAGTTGGCCGTCGACAATCCTCAGTTGTGGTCCACCTCAACCCCACGGCTGTATCGAGCCGAAGTGGATCTGGTGGTGGACGGCAAGGAATTGGACCATGAAGCAACACCGTTCGGCATCCGGAAACTCGAAGTGGACGCGGAACACGGCTTGCGCATTAACGGCGAGCCGGTGAATCTGAAGGGCGGCTGCATGCATCACGCCAACGGTTTGCTGGGCTCCTGCGCCATCGACCGCGCCGACGAGCGCCGCGTCGAACTGATGAAGGCGCACGGGTTCAACGCCATCCGCACCAGCCACAACCCGCCCTCACCGGCGTTTTTGGACGCCTGTGACCGCTTGGGGATGCTGGTGCTGGACGAGGCCTTCGATCAATGGGAGCGGCAGAAGAACGATCAGGACTATCACCTCTACTTCGCCGAGTGGTGGAAGCGAGACCTTGACGCCCTGGTGCTGCGCGATCGCAACCACCCCTGCGTCATCTTGTGGAGCATCGGAAACGAGGTTCCCGAACGGGCGGAGCCGAGAGGCGAAGAGCTCTCCAAACAGCTCACCGATTACATAAAAAGCATGGACACGACACGCCCCATCACGGCCGCGATCAATGGCATTCGCGGCGGCGGCGGCGAAGGGCTGGACCCCGCGTTCGTGCATCTCGACGTAGGGGGCTACAACTACTTGCCGCAATACTACGAATCGGACCACATGCGCCATCCGGAACGCATCATCGTGGGGACGGAATCCTTCCCGGTTCAGGCATTCGAAAGCTGGAGGCAGGTGGAGAAAAACCCGTACGTCATCGGCGACTTCGTTTGGACGGGGATGGATTACCTGGGAGAGTCCTCCATCGGGAATGCGCAGTTGAACACCCCATTCCGGCGCGGCGGCCCCGCTCCTGCAGCAGGCCCGCCTCGTGGCGGGGTGCCCGAATTTGCGGGCATGGAGGGTGGTTCGACTACCAACCTGCCTTTCCCCTGGTTCAACGCCTATTGCGGCGACATCGACCTGATCGGCCAACCCAAACCGCAGTGGTTTTACCGGCGTGTTTTGTGGGGACTGAGCAAGCTGGAAATGGCCGTGCAGCGCCCCGTTCCGGAAAGGCGCTCGGAGGTAATCAGCCGCTGGGGCTGGTCCGACGAGCTGCGTAGTTGGACCTGGCCGGGCTACGAGGGCGCTACCTTGAAAGTCCGGGTGTACTCGACGGGCGACCAGGTGCGGCTGCTGTTGAACGGCAAGGAAATCGGCGTAAAGCCCGTTTCCGCGGAAACGGAGTTGGCGGCCGTATTCGAGGTTCCGTATGCGGCCGGTGAGCTGAAGGCGGTGGCGCTCCAGGGCGGCAGCCAGGTGGCGGAGCTTGCGTTCAAAACCGTCGGCAAGCCGGCGCGGCTGCGGTTGAAAGCGGACCGGACGGCCATCCGGCGCTCGCGCAACGATCTTTCCTACGTCACCCTGGAGGTGCTGGACCAGGCCGGCGAGCTGGTTCCCGATGCGGTTGTGCCGGTCGCCTTCAGCGTCGAAGGAGTCTGCGAGCTGGCGGCCGCCGGCTCGGCCAACCCGAAGGACGTCGCGAGCTTTCGTAAACCGCGGCCCAACACGTTCCACGGCATGTGCCTGGCGATTGTGAGACCCAAGGGTATGGCCGGAACCGCCACGGTGCGGGCCCGCGCGGAGGGGTTTGCACCGGCCAGCGTCGAGCTGAAGGTAACCTAGCAATTGCCATGCGCTTTTCGGCTTCGTTGGATACGATGGCGAAAGTTCTTTCGGTGGCCACCTCCCTGCTGCTGTTGCTGCCTCTCGTGATGTGGCGGTTTTTTGCGAGGGGCAGTCCGATTTTCGTCGCCTGGGGTATTTTGGCGCTGGTCCTGGGGATCGTCCTCGTCAGTTATGCGCTGGCGCCGCAAGCCTATTCGGTGGTGTCCGGCGAGCTGCGCGTGCATCGAAGCGCGGGCGACAAGGTATTCCGGCTCGATCAGCTTACGGAAGTTCGAAGGGTGGAACCGCGCGAGATGAGGGGCACCATCCGGCTGTGGGGCAACGGTGGGTTTTTCGGGTACTACGGCAAGTTCATGAACCGCGCCTTCGGTGTCCACAACTGGTATGCCACCCGGCGAAACAACTACGTAGTCGCCAACGTCGGCGGTAAGCGAATCGTCCTGACCCCGGACGAGCCGGACAAGCTGGTGCAGACGCTTTCCACGTACGTCCGAAATCCCTGAACATTGCCCTGCGTGGGAACCCTCTGCCGGCACACCGAGGGCGATAAGTCTCCGCTCGAGTGAATTCCAAACCAATGTCCCGCGCTGTTATGGTACGCTGTAGGCATTCGTAGCACGATTATCATATTCGTAGTACGACCCGGAGGCGTTCTTGCTTGAAACTTCGGTGCGGAGAGGGTTCGCGGCGGCTCTATTCGTCCTCGTTTCGCTTGGGTCCGCGGCGGCGGAGACTATTCTGGCCGGCGTTGTCATCGACCCGCAGGGTAAACCCGTGCCGGACGCTGTAGTGAGGTTGGCCGGGCAGGGCGAGGTCCGGAGAGATACCAAGTCCGACGGTCGGGGACATTATTCGTTTTCGGGCCTGGAAGCTGGCGATTACAGCGTGACGGCGGAGTCTGCGGGGTTCCGATCGGCCGCGGCCAGCATTCGCATAGCGTCCGGCGCCACCGCGCGCCTGGATGTGCACCTTTCGGAACTCGCGGGACAACACCAAAGCGTCGTGATTACCGCCAGGGTGCTCGATCCGTCGGTGGATTTGCGCAACGACGAGGTGTACGACAAAACGCTGTTTGCCCGTGACGATCAGTTACTCGAACAACTCGATGCCGGCATCAACGCGGGCCAGCACGAAGGCGGCGGCAAGTCGCTGGAGATCCGGAGATTCGGCTTCAATCTCGACCACGGAGGAGTGAATGGCGGGCTGAAAATCCTGGTCGACGATGTGCAGCAGAACCAGGGCACCCAGGGACACGGCCAGGGGTACTTGGGGGCGCTTAAGGCTCTCAGCCCGGAGCTGATTCAGGAAGTTGACATGATCAACGGGCCGTTCAGCGCGGAGTACGGCGATTTCAGCGGCCTGGGAGTGGTGCATATCCGCCAGCGGGAGTCGTTACCCGACAGGATCACGGCGCGGGTTCAGGGCGGCAACTTTAATAGCAAGCGGGGCTTCGTGGCTTACAGCCCATCTTTCGGTCAGGCTAAGGGCTATCTGGCTTACGAGGGTTCCTACACCGACGGGCCGTTCGAGAATCCGGGCCGGTACCGGCGCGACAACCTGAATGCGAATTACACCAGAACGTTGCCCGCAAACCAAAAGCTGGGGTTCCGGTTTTTGTTCGGGCGCAACGATTTCTACTCGTCCGGCCAGGTTCCGCTCGATCTGGTGGATGCCGGCATTCTGGACCGGTTTGGCTTCATCGATCCCACCGACGGCGGCAAGGTAAGGCTCGGCACGGCGTCTTTGTACTACAGCAAGGCATTGGCGAACGGCGACGTCTGGAAAGTGGATGCTTTCACCGGCCGCTCGCTGTTCGATCTGTACTCCAATTTCACGTTCTTCCTCAACGATCCGGTTCACGGCGACGGGATCCAACAGCATGATTCGCGGCTACAGGAAGGCGCCAACACGCAGTACAGCCACACGCACCGGGTGGGTGGGGTTTCGGGCATTCTGATTGTGGGAACCAACTACGGCGACGCCCAGATCAACGTCGGGCTCTATCCCCGGGAAGGTCGTGTTCCGCTTGGCGTCACGACGCGGGCCAATGCCCGTGTTACCAATGGCGCCGGATACGCGCAGGAGAGTCTCAGCTTTCTGGCCGGACGCCTGATCCTGAGCGGCGGTTTGCGTTTTGACGAGTTCCGCTTCGATGTGAAGGACCGGGTGAACCCGGAACAAAGCGGGCTCCAGCTCGCTGGAAAGTGGCAGCCCAAGGGGAGCGTGGCTTTCACGCCGTCACACGCCGTCCCGCTGACGCTTCACGTCAACTACGGCCGCGGCATCAACACCGAGGACGCACGCGGGGTGGTGGAAAAGCCGGAAAGCCCGCGTATCGCGACCACCGACTTCTACCAGGCCGGCGCCTCGTCCAACCTGGGACGCTTCGCCTTCAGCGCGGACGCTTTTCTCATCGACCACTCCAACGAACAGGTGTATATACCCGACGATGGCAGCTTCGAGTTCAAGGGGCCGAGTCGCGCCTACGGCTACGAAGCAAAAACGTCGGTGGACGTCACCCGCCATCTCTCGTTGAACGCGGGCCTCACCAACGTCACGAACGCATTCTACAAAGGCGGGGACCACCGGGTGTACGTCGATAGCGCGCCGCACTTTGTGGCGAACGCCGGGCTGACGCTGGCCGCCTGGCGCGGCTGGAGCGGGTCGTTACGGATGCGGGCGGTCAGCCGCTACCGGCTGGACGGCGAAGACCCTTCGATTGTCGCCAGCGGTCTCACGGCTTTCGACCTGGGAATCGCCAGGCAGATTCACCGCGGCGTCGATCTGAACCTGAGCTTCGACAACCTGACCAATCGGGATTACTACGAGACCCAAAACTATTTCGAATCGCGGGTCGCGCCCGGCGCGCCGGCAATCTCCCGCATCCACGCCACTCCGGGCTACCCCCTCACCGTCGTCGCCGGCCTGACGTTCCGTCTGTGGGAAAAGTAGTGCGCTTCAAGAATTCGGTGGCCACCTCCGGATGGTTGTCCCACCACTCAGCTTCCTCGGCTTCGGTGTGGAACCGCTGAATCCGGGTCTGTCTTTTGGGCACGCGGGAGACGGCGATTGCCGGTATGTATCCCTATTTCATCCGACCATTGGCGGCTATCAGTTCTTTGATGGTTACCAGGTCGGTGGGGTAGTCGCCGGTGTAGCAGGCGTAGCAGTAGTTGCCGCGGTCTTCCACAGATTTCTTCAGGGCGTCCAACGAAAGATAGGCCAGCGTGTCGGCCTCGATGTACTGGCGGATCTCGTCCACGGTGTGGCTGCGAGGCGATCAGCTCATTGCGGGTGGGCGTATCCACTCCGTAGAAACAGGGCGAAACCGTGGGCGGGCAGGAGATGCGCACGTGCACTTCCCGCGCGCCGGCGCTGCGCACCATGCGGACAATCTTCGGCTGGTGGTGCCGCGCACGATGGAATCGTCCACCAGCACCACGCGCTTGCCTTCCAGCAGATGGCGCACCGGGTTGAGCTTGAGCTTCACGCCGAAATCGCGGATCTGCCTGCGAAGGCTCGATGAACGTGCGGCCCACGTAGTGATTGCGGATGAGCGCCGATGGCGGAACGGAATGCCGGATCCGGCGGAGTAGCCGAGGGCCGCCGCGACGCCGGAGTCCGGCACCGGCACCACCACGTCGGCCGGCACGCCGGGCATTCGCGCGCCAGCATGCGGCCCAGTCATCTCGCGGGACTGCTGCACCGAGGCGGCCGAATACCATGCGAATCGGGGCGCGAAAAATAGACGTGCTCGAAAACGCACTGCGACGCGTCGCGGGCCGGCACGTAGCGCTCGCGCGCCATCCCTCCGGGCCGACGATCACCATCTCGCCCGGCTCGACGTCGCGCACGTAGGTGGCGCCGATCAGGTCGAAGGCGCAGGTCTCGGAGGCGAACACATAGCACGGCCGGCCGCCGGAGAGCTCCATCTCGCCCATGGCGAGAGGACGAAAGCCATTGCGGGTCGCGCGCCACGATCGACGCGGTCTTCGGCCAGAAACACCAGCGAGAAGGCGCCTTCCAGCTGCAGCAGCGCCTCGCGCAGCGCGGCAGCCAGGGTGCGCTCGCGGGAGTGCGCCACCAGGTGCAGAATCACTTCGGTGTCGCTTGAGCCTGGAAGATGGAGCCGCGGCCTTCCAGCTCGCGGCGCAGCTCGCGGCGTTGGTGATGTTGCCGTTGTGCGCCACCGCGATGCGGCCCTTGTTGCAGTCCACGGAAAACGGCTGCGCGTTCAACGCCGTGTCGCCGGCGGTGGAATAGCGCGTGTGGCCGATGGCCATGCTGGCCCGGCAGGGTGGTCGAGCACCGGGCGTGAAGATGTCCGCCACGTGCCCCATGGCCTTGTAGCAGATAGACCTTGCGTGCCGTCGCTGGTGGCGATGCCGGCGCTTTCCTGTCCGCGGTGCTGCAAGCGCGTACAGCCCCAGGTAGGCCAGGTTGGCGGCTTCCGGATGGCCGTAGACGGCAACGACGCCGCACTCTTCATGGAATTTGTCGAACATGATGCGTGCTCAGCCGCGCTGGAGCGCAGGTCTTCGAGGGCGCCCGTCCCACTCGGTCCCTGCAGCGTTCCAGCGCGTACTTCCGCATCGACCAGAGCATGTCCGCTCCGGTTGCGCGATTTCGCATATCCGTCCGCCTCGATTGTAACCCCGGCGTGAAGCGTTCCACGCCGTGCTTCTCGCGCAATGGCGTGCGACGGCTTGTCCGGATCGGCCGTGGAGACCAGGACCCGCGAGGGCCCTTCGTGGAACAGCAGGAACTCCGGCCGGAGATCGCGACTCGAGCTCGATCTGCGCGCCGATCCCGGCCGGGCCGAAGGAGCACTCGGCCAGCGCCACGGCCAGGCCGCCGTCGCTCAGGTCGTGGGCGGATTCCGCCAGCCCGGCGGCGACGATCTCGCGGATGGCCGCCTGCACGCGCTTCTCGTAGTCCATGTCGAGCGCCGGCGGCAGCCCCCACAGCTGCCTCAGGACTGCCTTGGCGTATTGCGGTGCCGCCGAAGCGCGTCTCGATCGCAATCGCCGAGGCCGCCCAGCAGCAGCACGCTGCAGCCGGGCGTCTTGAAGGATGGGCCCGCGGGCTGCGCGGTCTTCATCAGCCCGACGATGCCCGAGCACCGGGGTGGGGAAGATTCCGCTCGCCCAGCGTCTCGTTGTAGAGGCTGACATTGCCGCCGGTGATGGGGGTATCGAAGAACCGGCACGCATCCGCCATGCCTTCGATGGCCTCGACAAGCTGCGCCATGATCTCAGGCCGCTCGGGATTGCCGAAGTTCAGGCAGTTGGTGGCGGCCACCGGCTCGGCGCCCGCCACCGCCAGGTTGCGGCAGCATTCGGCTACCACAGCTTGCCGCCCTCGCGCGGCGCGAGGTAGGCATAGCGCCCGTTGCCGTCAAGCGACATGGCCACGGAGGTGCCGGTTTCCTTGATGCGCACGATGGCGGCGTCGGACCCCGGGCCGGCCAGCGTGTTGGTGCGGACCATGTAGTCGTACTGCTCGCAGATCCAGCGTTTGCAGCACAGGTCGGCCGAGGAGACACAGCCGCAGCAGGTCGGCGGAGAGGTCGCGGGAGGCAGAACTCCGGGGCTTCCATCGGGACGTTGCGGCGCGGCTCGGGTGCGGGCCGGTCGTAGAGCGGCGCTTCGTCGGCCAGTCGCGGTGGGCCGGAATCTCGGCCACCACCTCGCCGTGCTCCCTCACGCGCATCATGCCGTCGCCGGTTACCTGCGCCGATGGTGACGGCGTCCAGGCCCCACTTCCTGAAGACCCGGAAGACTTCGTCCTCGCGGCCCTTCTCGGCCACCAGCAGCATGCGCTCCTGCGATTCGGAGAGCATGATCTCGTAGGGGGTCATACCGGTTTCGCGCTGCGGGACGTAGTGCAGTTCGATCTCGACGCCGGTGCCGCCGCGGCTGCCCATCTCGCAGGTGGAGCAGGTCAGGCCGGCGGCGCCCATGTCCTGAATGCCCACGATGGCGCCGGTCTGCATGGCCTCCAGGCAGGCTTCGAGCAGCAGTTTCTCCATGAACGGATCGCCCACCTGCACGTTGGGCCGCTTCTGCTTGGATTCCTCGGTGAACTCGGCCGAAGCCATGGACGCGCCGTGGATGCCGTCGCGGCCGGTCTTGGCGCCCACGTAGATCACCGGGTTGCCGACGCCGGCGGCCCGGGCGTAGAAGATCTCGTCCTTGCGGAACACGCCCAGCGCGAAAACGTTCACCAGCGGATTGCCGTTGTAGCACGGCTCGAAAATGCACTCGCCGCCCACCGTGGGGACGCCGAAGCAGTTGCCGTAGTGCGCGATGCCGCTGACCACGCCTTCGAGGATGCGGCGATTGCGCGGCCCCGTTTCGGCGTCGTCGAGCGGGCCGAAGCGCAGCGAATCCATCACCGCGATGGGCCGCGCGCCCATGGTGAAGATGTCGCGCAGGATGCCGCCCACGCCGGTGGCGGCGCCCTGGAACGGCTCGATAAAGCTGGGGTGGTTGTGCGACTCGATCTTGAAGGCGATGGCGTAGCCGTCGCCGATATCGATGATGCCGGCGTTCTCGCCGGGGCCCTGCACCACGCGAGTGCTTCGGGTGGGCAGCTTCTTCAGGTGCAGGCGCGAGCTCTTGTAGGAGCAGTGCTCGCTCCACATCACGCTGAAAATGCCGAGCTCGGTATAGCTGGGCTCGCGGCCGAGGAGGGAGACGATCTGCTGGTACTCGTCGCCGGTGAGCTGGTGCTGGGCGACGAGTGCGGGCGTGATGGCTGTCATGCGATTTCAGCGGTCGCCAGCGCCGCCACCATGGAGCGGAACACCACCAGGCCGTCGGTGGAGCCCATCAGCGGCTCGGTGGCGCGCTCGGGGTGCGGCATCATGCCGAGCACGTTGCGCTCGCGGTTGAGGATGCCGGCGATGTCGCGCAGCGATCCATTGGGGTTGTCCAGGTAGCGGAAGGCCACGCGGTCTTCGGCTTCCAGTTCGTCCAGCGTCCGCTCGTCGGCGAAGTAGCAGCCCTCGCCGTGCGCGATGGGCAGGCGGAGGAATCTGCCCTTTCCGCGGCGTTGGTGAAGGGCGAGTTGGTGGTTTCGGCGCGCAGCCGCACCGGCGGCAGATGAACTTGAGGCCGCGGTTGCGGATCAGCGCGCCGGGCAGCAGGCCGGCTTCCACCAGGATCTGGAAGCCGTTGCAGATGCCGAGCACCAGGCCGCCATCGGCGGCGAACTGCTGCACGGCGGCCATGACGGGGGAGAACTTGGCGATGGCGCCGCAGCGCAGGTAATCGCCATAAGAAAAGCCGCCGGGCAGGATGACGGCGTCCACGTCGCCCAGGTCGGGAGAGTCGTGCCAGAGGTATACCGCCGGTGGCCGAGGTTTTGGTCGACCGCGTACCAGGCATCGTGATCGCAGTTGCTGCCAGGAAAGACGATAACGCCAAACTTCATGGGAGAGCCCTCAGTTTACCAGAAATGCCGCTCCCTTCCATGGGGAAATTGCTTCGAATGCAGAGACCGGTTTGCTATTGGGCGGCGACGGCGACTTCTTTCTTGCTCTTGCGAGAAGCTCGCCGCTTCTTCTCCTGGGGTGGTTCACGGTCGATGCGCTTGAGCGCTGGCATGACGATCGGCAAAACGAACTTTTTCTCGCCGTGTTCATCGAACTTGATCACGATCCGTTCCTCGGTACAGGAAACAACGGAACCAGGACCGAACTTGGGATGCTCGATTTGAGCCCCCTGCGCAAAAGGAAGTTTGGCTGCCATTTTAAAGTTAACTCTAACTCTAGGATAACAAACAAATTGCGAGATGTCATGGGATTAGCGCTGAAAGCCGCGGCGCCGGAACCCTTGTGGTTGACAGGCTTTACGGCAGGGCGGGAGCATTTCCGGCGAATCGTGTTCGCATAATATCCCCTTATCAACGATCGGCCGCCTTCCCGCGTCTAGATATGTGTGAAGCGCCTTGCGCCCATGCTGTCGCTTTGTCTCGGCTCGCTGCTGGGGGTGTCGCTCTGCGCCCAAAGCATCAGCGGCCGGCTGCGGGATGTGGAGAAACGGTACAACGCCCTCAAAACGCTTCAGGTTTCTTTCGTTCAAACCTACCAGTTTCAGGGTAGAAAGCGGCCTCCCGAAAGCGGGCAACTGTTCCTGGAGCGTCCCGGCAAGATGCGTTGGGTGTACCGGCAGCCGGCTGGCAAGCTTTTCCTCACCGACGGCAAGGACGTGTACTTTTACAGCCCGGCCAGCAGCCGGGTGGAGAAGTCGAAGTTCAAGGAGAGCGCGGACTACAGGACGCCACTGGCGTTCCTGTTGGGACGGCTGGACTTCAACCGGGATTTCAAAGAGTTCCACTCGCGTCCGGAAGGTGCGAAGCTGAGAATAACAGCGTTTCCAAAATCCGATAAGAGCCCCTATTCGGACATCGAGTTTGACTTGACGCCGGCCAACGTCATCAGCCGCGTGAAAGTGACGGGCCAGGACGGGTCGGTGATGGAGTTTGAATTCGCGGACGAGAAACTGAACGCTCCGCTAGCCGCTTCGCTGTTCCAGTTCAAGATGCCGGCCGGCGCCGAACTGGTGGACGTGGACGCCGCCGGCAACCAGGAGAACTGAGGTGGCGCGATTCAATTTGAAATACGCCGATCCGCGGGGGGAGATCCACCAGCAAGTGGTCGATGCGGACAGTGAAAAGGAACTGCGCGAGCGCTACACCCAGGAGGGCTACCTCATCTACTCAATCCGCGAGCGGCAGACGGCCGGCGGGCTGCCAGCCGGCATCGTCCCGGGCCGTGGAAAGCGGGTTAACCTGGAAAAGTTCCTGATTTTCAACCAGCAGTTCCTCACGCTGGTGCGCGCCGGCCTGCCCATCCTGAAAGGACTCGATCTGTTGGCCGACCGGCTCACGGACCCCAAGCTGGGCCGTCACATCAAGGAAGTCCGGGACGAAGTGAAACGGGGCACCATGCTTTCGGAAGCGTTCCGGCGGCAGGGGGTGTTTCCGGCCATCTACGTCACCAGCATCCTGGCCGGCGAGAAAAGCGGCTCGCTGGCCGAAATTCTCGAGCGCTTTATTTCTTACCAGCGGATGGCGCTGGCGGTGCGGAAGAAGATTCTGCTGTCGCTGATCTACCCGGCCGTGCTGATTTTCCTGGTTATCTGTCTCATCATCTTCCTGATCACCTACGTGGTGCCGAACTTTGCGCAGCTTTACAGCAGTATGTCGGCGAAGCTGCCGGCCATGACGCAACTGCTCATTGCCGTCGGAACGACGGCGCGCAACTACATTCTTTTCGGCGCGCTGGCCGTCATCGGCGGGGTGGTGGCTTTCCGCATCTGGTCGCGCACCGAGATGGGCAGAAAGAGGGTGGACCAGGTCAAGGTGAAGATCCCCGTTTTCGGCGACATCTGGCTGAAGTACCACATCGCCCAGCTCGCGCGGGTGCTGAGCACGCTGCTCACCGGCGGTATTCCGCTGGTGCAGGCGCTCGACACCGGTGTTGAATCCATGGAAAGCCCGGTGCTGCGGGAAACCCTGGAGAGCTCAAAGAGGCAGGTAAAAGAGGGCCGCTCGCTCTCGGCCGCGCTGGCCGATACCCGGGTATTTCCCGGCCTGGCGATCAATATGATTGAAGTCGGCGAATCCACCGGCGCGCTGCCCGCGATGCTCACCAGCGTGGCCGAATTCTACGAAGAGGATGTGCAGACGCGAACCACCGCGGCGCTCTCCCTGGTGGAGCCCGCCATCATGATCTTTATGGGCGCCTTTGTCGCTTTTGTCCTGATTTCGCTCTATCTGCCCATCTTTTCGCTGGCGGACTCATTCTCCTAGAGAGGCGCGAAGGATTGGAACCATGGCAACGGACCGCATCAAACAGCCGAACGAAGAACAGGAAGCGGAGCTGGCGCGATCGCTCGCCGGACGCTACCGCTGCGAGTTCGTGGACCTGCGGGAAGCGCGCATCGACCACGATCTGGTGCGCTCCATTCCGGTGGACCTCATGTTCCGCTACAACTTCGTGCCGCTGCGCAGCTTCGACGGAACCCTCGAAATCGCGCTTTCCGATCCGCGGCACCTGAACCTGATCGACGAGCTTTCCATTCTGCTGCACAAGAAGCTTCGCGTTCGAGTGGCCACGCTGTCGCAGATCGCCGACCTGTTAAAGAAGACCGAACAGAGCCAGCGTGTGCTGGAGGAAGTGACCGAGGGCTTCGCGCTCGACGTGGTGGGCGAGGAAGAGAACCCGGACGAGACGCTTTCGATCGACAAGCTTACCTCCGCGGACACCGAGATCGCCCCGGTCATCAAGCTGGTGGACACCACCATTTTCAACGCCCTGGAGCGGCGGGCGAGCGATATTCACATCGAGACCCGCGACCAGGAAGTGGTGATCAAGTACCGTATCGACGGCGTGCTGCACTACGCCATGCCGCCTATCGCCAAAGACTGGCACTCCACCATCATTTCGCGTATCAAGGTGATGAGCGAGCTGGACATCGCCGAGCGGCGCATCCCGCAGGACGGGCGCTTCCGCGTGCGCTACAAAAACCGCCTGATCGACTTCCGCGTATCGATCATGCCCACCATCTACGGCGAAGACGCGGTGCTGCGCGTTCTGGACAAGGAATCCATGAGCGAGAAGTTCGCCTCGCTCAGCCTGGACGTGGTGGGCTTCATCGATCACGACCTGGTGAAGTTTCGGCGTTACATCAAGGAGCCTTACGGGATGGTTCTGGTGACCGGGCCGACCGGCTCCGGCAAAACCACCACGCTCTACGCCGCGCTCAGCGAAATCAAGAACGACGAAGACAAGATCATCACCATCGAAGACCCGGTGGAATACCAGATCAAGGGCATCACGCAGATCCCGGTGAACGAAAAGAAGGGGCTGACCTTCGCTCGCGGGCTGCGCTCGATTCTGCGGCACGATCCGGACAAAGTGATGGTGGGCGAGATCCGCGACCAGGAAACCGCGCAAATCGCCATCAATGCCGCCCTCACCGGCCACCTGGTGTTCACTACCGTGCACGCCAACAATGTGTTCGACGTTCTGGGCCGGTTTCTGAACATGGGCGTCGAGGTGTACAACTTCATCTCGGCGCTGAACTGCATCTTGGCGCAGCGGCTGGTGCGCGTGATCTGCCCGCACTGCAAGGCGCGCGTCACCTATCCGGACGAGTATCTGGCGGAGAGCGGGCTGAACCCGGACCAGTGGCGCACGGCGGCGTTTTACGAGGGCGCCGGTTGTTTCGAGTGCGGCGGCACGGGCTTCCGGGGGCGCACCGCCATCCACGAGCTGATCGATCTGTCGGAGCGGATCCGCGAGATGATTCTCGAGCGGCGGGCCACCTCGGAGATCCGGCGCGCGGCGCGGGAGGAGGGCATGACGTTCCTCCGCGAATCGGCGATTGAGAAAGTAAAGGACTCTACCACCACCTTGCGGGAAATTAACAAGGTGACGTTCATCGAGAATTAGAGGAGCATCGAAGCTGGACTATGTCGTTTCTGGCAAAGCTGGGCCGCATCGTCACCGATCCGCCCCCGGACTACGTCTTCGAGCTTTCGGAGGCGGGCATCGCGTGGGCCGGCGTCTCGCCGCGCACCAGCGTCCAGTTCGTGCCGATGGAACCGGGAATCGTGGAAGTGTCGCCGCTCAAAGACAACGTCCATCGCCCCGACCTGCTGGCCGAGCTGGTGCGGCAAATCACGCCGGCGAACGGCAAGAAAAAGAACCGCCGGCGCGGCGCGGCGGTGGTGTTGCCCGATTACAGTTCCCGAGTGACGGTTCTCGACTTCGACACTTTCCCGTCCAAGCCCGACGAGCAGATGTCCCTGGTGCGCTTTCGGGTGAAGAAAAGTGTTCCGTTCGACCTGGAGTCGGCCGTGGTGCGCTACTTCGCGCAGCCTCGGCGGGATTCCGGCAAGGTGGACGTGGTGGTGGCGGTAACGGCGCTCGAGATCGTTTCCCGCTACGAGGCGCCGTTCCGCTCGGCGGGCCTGCATCCGGGCCTGGTTTCCATCTCGGCGCTGGCGGCTCTCGAATTGACGCGGGCATTTCAAAGTTCGCCGGCCATCACCATGCTCGCCAAGCTGACCGGGCGCTCGATGAGCGTGAGCGTCATGGAAGGGGGAGTCCTGCGTCTTTTCCGGTGCGTGGAGCTGCCGGAGGTGACGCGCGAGGAAATACTGGGCGTTTTGCATCCCACCTTCGCCTATGCGGAGGACGTTCTCGGCAAGGGCCCGGACCAGTTGTTGGTTTGCGGGTTCGGACAACTGTCGGTGGAAGAACAGGAGGGCTGGCAGCGGGAACTCGAAATCCGGGTTACTCCCTTGCGTTCTTCGCACGGCGACCCCGGCCCGTTCGACGCCGGGCTGCGTGGATATCTGGAGAGCGTGACGCCGTAGGCCAATCGTATGGAACCACGAATCGCCATCAACCTGTCCAGTGAGCCGTTCCGGAAAGACCGCCCGATGATGGTGGCCTCGGCGGTGGTGTGCGTTCTGCTGGTGGGACTTTTGGCGGTGCTTGGAACGCTCATTTTCGCGGAACGCAGCCAGGTGGCCGGCACGCGGGAAGCCATCCGCGAGGCGGAGGCGCACCTGGAAAAGACCCGGCGCGAGAACGCCCGGGTGGCGGCTGTGCTGCGGCGGCCGGCGAACGCCGACGTGTTGGACCGCAGCATCTTTCTGAACGACCTGTTGCGGCGCAAGGCCATCAGTTGGACGCGCATGTTTGCCGACCTGGAAAAGGTAATGCCTTACTCGGTGCGGCTGATCTCGGTGCGCCCGGCCGTGACCAGCGACAATCGCGTTTACCTGGACATGATTGTCGGCGCGCGGAGCGGAGAAGCGATCATCGAGTTTCTGAAGAAGCTGGAGGGCTCGCCGCTGTTCGGCTCGACGGCGGTTTCCATTTCGCAGCCTCCAGCCGAAAACGAGCCGTTGTATCGCTACCGAATCAGCGTGAACTATGACCAGAAGCTCTGAATCCAAGCTCGCCGGCTGGCTCGGAAAGCTGGCGCCGAAAGGCGTGCTTCCGCGGGAGGTGAACCTGCGCGACCCGCGGGTTTCGGTGCGCCTGGCGATTGGCGTGTTGCTATTAGCGAACGTGGTGGCCGTGGTGCAGGTGATTTATCCCTTCGGCGGATCGCCGGAGCAGTTGCAGGACGAGCTGGCAAGTCTCGAAGCCCAGCAGGCGCGGGGAGACGCCCAGTTGGCCGCCATCCAGGGGTTGGCCCGGAAAATCGAGCGGGGCAAGAAGGAAGGCGACGAATTTCTGGTGCGCTACTTCCTCCCCCGGCGCACGGCGTCGTCCATCCTGCAGACCGAGCTGCTCGAAACCGCGAAGGCGGCCGGTATCAAGCCGAAGGCCCACCAGTTCACGATGGAGCCGATCGAGGGCAGCGATACGTTAACTCTGCTCACCATTACCGGCAACTACGAAGGCACCTATTCCAACCTGGTTCATTTTCTGAATGCGCTCGACCGGGCGGACCGGCTGATGATCATCGACAGCATGGCGGCGTCGCCGACGAATACGGCCGAGATGCTGAATGTCAATTTAAAGATCCACGCTTTTATTCAGGACGACGGCAGCCTGCCGCCACCGCCGCCGGCCGAGGGAGAGGACCAGGAAGGCGATACCGCCGTCCAGAGGCAAAAGGTCTCGCAAGGAGGGTAGGGCGGACCAGTGAAACTTGGAGCGAATCCCAAAAAATTAGCGGTTCTGGGCGGCCTGGTGCTGGTCCTGGTCTACGTGGCGTTCTTCCTGCCCGGCGGCGACGACCATCCGGAGTCTTCCCGGCCGGCCGCCAGCCAGCGCGCTTCGTCCGAGGCTGTCACTGCCGGTAACCTGGTGCCATCGCCCCAGTCGGCTTCGTCGCCGGTGGCGGCGCGCCGGACGGCCCGGACTTCCCGTGGCGCCGTTTCCACGGAATTCCGGCCTTCCCTTCTGCCCGGGCGGCCGGAAGACCGCCCCGACCCTTTGAAGATCGACCCCACCCTCAAGCTCGGTCTGCTGGCCAAGCTGCAGAGCGTTACGATGGAAGGAGGGGAGCGCAGCCTGTTTGATTTTGCGCAGCCGCCCGCGCCCAAGGCCCCCGAGCCGAAAATCGCAGTAAAGCCGTTGCCGGGCAAGCTCGGTGCACAGGCAAACCCGGCTGCGGCGGCGGCGCCCGGGCCGCCCGCCAAACCGAAGGCGCCGCCTATCCCGCTGAAGTTTTACGGGTTTGCGAGCCCCGCTCCGACCGGTGAGAAACGCGCTTTTTTTCTGGACGGCGACGAGGTGCTCATCGCTAGCGAGGGCGACCTGGTTAAGAAACGGTATAAGGTGGTCCGGATCGGGCTGAATTCGGTGGTCATGGAAGACGTTCAGTTCAAGGATCAGCAGACGCTCGGGCTGGTGGCGGAAATGCAGGGGACATGATGCATCAGGCTGACAAATCGCGGAATGGCAGCGAGGGCTTTGCCCTGCTGTTCGTCTTTGCCATGGCGGCGGCCATCGCCATCATGCTCTACATGGAACTGCCTCGCGTGGTCTTCGAGCAGCAGCGGACCAAGGAAGAGCTGCTGATCGAACGGGGCGAGCAGTATAAACGCGCCATCCAACTCTACGTCCGCAAGGTCAACAAATACCCGCAGCGAATCGAAGACCTGGAGGATTACCAGGGAATGCGGTTCCTGCGCCAACGCTACAAAGACCCGATGACCGGCGGAGATTGGAAGTTGATCAAGATCAACCAGGCGGGCGTGCTCGAGAATTCGCTGGTCCACAAGCAGAACAACCAGTTGGCGGCGAACAAGGACGGCTCCTCGGGCCTGGGCGGAAGTATGAGCGGTTCCTCCGGAATGGGTGGCGGCATGACGCGGCTCGTCCGGGCTCGGCGGCGGCATGGGCGGCTCGTCCGGGCTCGGCGGCGGAATGGGCGGCGGAATGGGCGGCGGCATGAGCGGGTCGAGCGGGATGGGAGGCCTTGGCACCTTCGGCTCGATGGATCAACAAACCGATCAGAAGTCGGATCAGCCGCTGCCTTCGGCGGCGGCGGTGCGGGGCGCCAGCGACAGCGGCACCCACGCCAGCGGTCTCGTGGCTGCGGCCCCTGAAATCAACCCGGCGACCGGACAGCCGTATTTGCCGGGTGAGCAACCCGTAGACCCCAACACTGGACAGCCCCTGCTGGCCTCCTCCATCGACCCCTCCACCGGACAGCCGGTGAGAATGCAGATCGACCCGTCCACCGGGCAGCCGGTGGCCATCAATCCCACCACCGGCCAGCCGTATCTGCCGGGCCAGGCGCCGGTTCCTGTAATTCCGGGCGCTATCGCGATGCCGGGCCAGCGAGGTGTTGCGGGCGCACCCGTTTCCGCCTTCCCCGGAATCCCCCAGCAGCCTGCCGCTCCCGGCCTGCAGGCGCCGCTCGGCGGGATGCAGATCGGCGGATTCGGCAGCTCCACGGCGACGCCGACATCGAGTTTCGGGCAAACGGCGTCAACTGGCGGGACAACCGCGCAGGGCACCACGGGCATCCCGGGGATGGCGGGGCCGCCTCCGCAGGCGGCCGCCGACATGATCCGTAGAATCCTGACGCAACCTCGCCCGGGTGGCTTGGCCGGCCTGCAATCGAGCGTCACCAATCAAACCGGAAGCATGGGCGCGGGCATAGCCGGCGTGGCGTCCACCATGGAAGCCGAAAGCATAAAGACGTACGACGATCAGACCGAATACGACAAATGGGAGTTCGTCTACGATTACACCAAGGACCAATCCAGGATGCCGACCGCCAGTCAGAGCCAGCAGAACGTCAAGCCCCTGGGCAACAGCCCGGGAAGTTTCGGAAGTCAGCCGGGATCGGGAATGTCCAACGGCCTCGGCGGTTCTTCGGGCCTGGGTGGGTCTTCGGGCCTCGGCGGCGGCAGCTTTGGCAGTATGAGCCCGATTGGCGGCGGGGCGGGGAGTGGAACCGGCCGCCGTTAGCGATCTGCGCCGAAGTTCACCCGCTCCGGACCTCCCTTTATCACGTTTTACCCGGCGTGCCCCTCCCCGGTTCCTGCGTAGAATGGAAATACTCATGCCAGTGCAAGTTGCCGCGAGCGCCATGCGGGTGCCACACTCTCGCATCCGGGAATTGGCCGATATCGCGTTCGAGATCGATGGCTCCACCCCCGACCCGAACGAGAAGGTTTTGAAGCTGTATTTCGGCGAGTCCAACATTCCCACTCCCGAATTCATCAAGCGTGCCGCCCAGAAGGCCATGGCGGATGGCTTCACTTACTACACCGAGAACGCCGGCTTGCCCTCGTTGCGGGCTACGCTGGCGCGCTATTACTCAGAACAACACGGGGTGACGCTCGATCCGGCCCGGGAGATTGTCATTACCGCTTCGGGCGTGCAGGCGCTGAACGTCGGCATCCGCTGCGCCCTGGACCCCGGCGACGAGGCTATCGTGCTGAGCCCGGCGTGGCCCAACGCATCATCCATCGTAGCCATGTGCAACGCGCGGCCGGTGGAGTTGGCGCACCCGTTGCGCGGCGACCGCTACGAAATCGACTTCGACGCGCTGGAGGCGGCGGTGACGCCGCGTACGCGCCTGCTGATTTACACTTCGCCATCCAACCCTCTCGGCTGGGTGGCCACCGGGAGCGATCAGGATCGCCTGCTCGAATTCAGCCGGCGCCACAACCTGTGGCTGATGGCCGATGAAGTCTACGAACGCCTGTATTACCCGGAGTCGGGTGCAGGCAAACCGGTGCCGTCCATTCTGCGCAAGTGCTCCCGGGAAGACGCCGTGATGGTAGTGCAATCGTTTTCGAAGAGCTATTGCATGACCGGCTGGCGTCTGGGCTGGCTGGTGTCGCGCGCCGACCTGGCAACCCGTGCGACACAATTGAACGAATTCATCGTGAGCCACGCCAACTCGTTCGTGCAGCGGGCCGGCGAAACCGCGCTGTTATGGGGCGAGGACACGGTAAAGAACCTGGTGGCGCAGTACAAGGCCAACCGCGACCTGTGCCTGAAACACCTGACAAAAATGAAAGGTGTGACGGTCCCGCGGCCCGACGGCGCGTTCTACCTGTTTCCGAAGATAGAAGGACTCACCGATTCGTTCGCCTTCTGCAAACAACTGCTGCTGGACACGAAAGTGGGGCTGGCGCCCGGGGTAGCTTTTGGGGAAGGCGGAGAAGGCTCGGTAAGAATCTGCTACGCCGCCGAGCCGCAGATCCTGGAGCTGGCGTTGGCGAGGCTTGGGGAGTACCTGTCCGCCTGGACCCCGGCGCCGCCGGTCAAATGACTGAAGTCCGATTTTGTAGCTTTTCCGCTCGGGGACTCCGGCTGAACCACCGCCGCTTGCAATTCACTTCTTCAGCGCTTTGCGGATTTTTTCGAGCATCTCGTCGCGCCGCCCCTGGCTCCAGGCGTCCTGGAGTTCCTTCTCGTCGATTCCGGCTACTCTCCCGGCCAGCAGGTAGGCCGGCAGGGCGTATTCGAGCGACTTCCAGTCGGCCATCTCCAGTACCGACACAAGCGCCCGGCGTTTGATTTGATCGAGCGCGTCCGCTTCGCGCGCGTCGGTGAAATTCAGCAGGTATTTCGCCGCCTCGGTTCGCTCGCGCCACAGCAGCGAATTCAGCATCTCCACGTACCAGGTGGGAGTGACGGTAAGCTCCGGGTCCTTCTTCGCGCGCGACAACACAGCCATGGCGTTCAGGGCGCGCGCGGCGTTCGAGCGCACGGCCGGGTCGGCATCGTGCATGGCGTATTGCAGGTCGTCCACCACAGCTTTCCTGGCCGGTGCATATCCGATCACATAGGCCGCGATGGCTCGCTGGCCGGCGTCGGCCGACTGGTGGAGCACGGTGTGGAGATTCTTCAGGTTCAGCTCGGCGAGACCGATGAACCGCTGCTGCGCAACGCGGGTGCCCGGGTCCATCGCCAGGGAATATCCGCGGGAAATGTCTTCCCGCAGGTTGCCGCCCCGCGCGGCGTTCGAGAAGGCGTCCAGGAACTGATTGTAGGCGTCAACAATCTCCGAGGAGAGCGCCTGGTCGCCGGTGGGCGGATCGCGCACTTCGAAGACCGTGCTGCCGGGCTCCTGGATGCCCACGAAAAGAATCGCCTTGCCGTCCTCGCAGCACACCGCCTCGAGATTCGCCCGTACGACACCGGGCACGGTCTCCAACCTCTCCTCGACGTCCCCTTTCGAAGCCGGCAGACGGTCTCCCGGCTGCGCGCCCAGGGCCGCCAGGAGTTTCTCCTGTGGGACCTTTTCACGGCCGTAAAACTCGATGGCTCCAATGCGGGGGACTTGGCCGAAGGAGGCCGCCGCGACGGTCAATAACAAAAAGAGAATTCGCACAACACCAGTTTGGACGAATTGGCCGGCGCACGCGGATACGAGGAATCAGCCAAGTGCTCGCTGGGGTGAGTGGACCCGCCGCGGAACGCCCCGGCGGGTCCCTATCGGAAAGTCACATGCCGGCTTGTTTTTGCGCCATCGGGCCGATCACGGGAAGCACCACCATCTTGCCGTTATAGGCGCTGATCATCATATAGAGCCAGAGGATGAACCCGCCAAACCCAACCAGGAGGTACAGCAGCGAGCCCAAGAGCCAGCCCAGGAATCCCAGGAAGGGGATGTGGCCGAGAATCGTGGTGAGGATCAGGAGCGCAATCCATATCGCCACAAATGCAACGCTGATGAATATCGCCTGAAAGGCGTGGAAGCGGATTTCCTTTTTCTGGTTGTAGGGTGCGATCAACAGGAAGATCAACCCCGTGATCCACGTCGCCAGATAGCACAGCATGGCGGCGACGTTGTCCTGAAGACCGCCGCCCTGTGGCGCTGCACCCTGCGGCGGGGGGCTGCCGCCCATTTGTCCACCTGGCGGCGGTGGCGGCGCGCTGCCGACAGACGCTCCACACTTCGCGCAGAAGCTGCCTTGTACTTCCGCGCCGCAATTTGGGCAATAAGCCATTCTCTCCTCCGTTCGACACGCGGTTTCGGTGTTCCTCCAATGTACGCCTAGCTTCAAGCCTTTGCAAGGCTGTATTCGCCTTAATCGGCAAGCTGTTAGCCGGGCATTCGAAGGCGCCGGCGGCGGCTCGCGTCAGAACTGCGCATTGGGCTCGAAACCGACCAGATCGCGGTACGCCACGGTGACGGCGGCGTACATGATGGGGACGGTAACCAGCAGGCCGACGAGCAGCATCAGGGCTCCCAGAATCTGCAACAGGCACAACAGGATGAAGAACATCGTGAAACCAAACCAGTTCTTCGAGACCAGGTCTTTGCTGGCCATCATCGCGGGCCAGAAATCCATGCGCTTGTCCACGATGAACAGGTAGGTGAACATGAACAGCGCCCCCACCACGAACACGGGCAGGATGCAAAGCAGGATCCCCACGAAAGCAAAAACACCGATCAGCAGCGACGCCACAAGCGCGGGCACGAAGTAGTTGAACCCCTTGAATATGTCGCCCACTTCCGCTCTTCCGTACAACAGCCGGTTGGCGATGTAAATGTAGTAGCCGGCGTACATGGGGCCTTGCAGGACCACTGGTACGGCGCCGGCAACCAGGAAAACAATCAGTCCCGCCAGCACCATCATGACCAGGTCGGATTGCACCAGGCGCCAGCCTTCGCCAATCCAGCGTCCGGACTGCACGTCAACCGTGGCTGGCGGCGTGTACGCTACCGCGGGCCTCGGGGTGGGGGGCGCATAAGCGCCGGTCGCCTGTGACTTGCCGCACTGGGGGCAAAATTGAAGATTGTCGGCAATCTGCGTTCCGCAAGACTGGCAAAACATGCTGTTCCTCCGAGCCACCGCACTTCAATATTCAAACGGGATTCGCCCGCAAAGTATAACGGAGCGAACGAGGCGCGTCAAACACCGTCAGCCCGGCTGGGTCCATCCGCAGCGGCTACAGAACCGGGCGTTCTCGGGAAGTTCCGTACCACAACTGTTACAGTATTTCGACTGCCGCGCACCGGGCGGCACATTCGGGCTGCTGGCCTGCACGGTCGACGCCGTCGGCTGGGCCGGGCTCCTCATGATGAGATAGAGCGGAAGAAAGACGATACAGAGAAGGAAGACGCCCACGCCCCACAAAATGCCGTTCATCCCGCGCCGGTTCGCGTCGCTGGCAACCACGGCCGCCAGCACCACCGAAACCAAGAAGCTCGAGCAGAGGAAGAAATGGGGAACGAAAAAGGGATGGAACAGCCTCATGTCTCAACCTCCAAACCGCGACCAGTTGTTCAGCACGAACATTCCGGCGAGCAGCAGCAGAACCGTCTTCTCGCTGACGGAAACGCGAACAGGCCCCATTCTGCCCAGCAACGCCAGCACGCCCGCAATCGGATACGCCACGAAAAGCAGAACAAAAAGAGGTACGGAACACGGATTCCGAAGGTTCCAGGAACCGTGCAGTAAGGCGACGAAGTCGCGGGTCATTCCGCAAAACGGGCAATTCCAGCCCGTGAGCCGGTGAAACCAGCAGCCCGGAACCGCGGCCAGCAGCCAGCCCGGCTCGTAAGCCGCCACCAGAACGGCGGCGGCCAAAAGCGCCAGCAGCACGATGCCGACGATCCTCTCGGAAAGCTCGGGAATCGGACCTCGCGAGAACCCTCTCCGAATGGCCTCCATTGGGAACGAGAATACAGCGCCCGGCGGGCAAACTCAAGGTGGGTCCCTAATTCGGTCACGGGAGCTTTTTGGCCAGTCTAAAGTCTCCGGGACGCGAACCCGGCAGCACCGTCCAACCGTCGCGTACCTGCAAAATCCAGCCTTCCCCCTCGAACCCCCCATCTGAGGGAGCGGCTGGCGCGCTGACGCGGACGGAAGACCAGTCTTTGCTCAGCAACGCCCCGCCGGACACTTTTAGCACTCCCCACTCATCGGAAAGTTCCAGGGTGGGGTAAAGGGTGCCTTGCTCACCCACCGGAATCAGGTTTCGCGGATCGAAACTTACGTTGGGCTTTTGCAGGGGAATGACGAGCACGGGTCCGGCCAGAAACCGGCTCCGATAGCCCGCCAGTTCCACGTCCCGGCGTTGCTGGCGCTCCTGTTCCTGCACTTGCAGCGCCGGCCCTCCGTAAACCTGGGCCCGCGCTTGGGATGCCTCGCTCAGGTCGTCCGGCAGCAGCAGGCCGGTACCCCGCAGAAGAAGTTCCGACAGATCGGTATCCGGCTTCAAGCGGCTGCGCCAGGTGGTGTCGCCGATGGAATCGAGCAGCAAGCCGTAGGCCGGCCCGGTGGCATAGGCGAACGAACGGTTAAAGGTGGGGTTATGCGAAGCCTTTTCGAGGCCTTCGACCGCATCCTGGAACGCACCCGCCAGATCGTTGTTGGTGGCCCGGATCCCCGTGTATTCAGCCAGGCCCTCGTTCAGCTCAAGCGCCCGCTCTTCGGCCGCCGCGGGCAACCAGAGCCTTCGTCTTACGGTTCGGAATGTAAGGGCGTCCTGGATGGCCTGGCGGCGCTCGCCGCCCGCCGCGGTCAGCGCGACCTTCAACGCCCGCCACTCGAGTTCCATCCAGTAGCGGCCGTCCGGCGTGTCCAGGTGCGCATTGGGGGGCTGCGCCGCCGGCAATCCCAGCTCCGGCTGGATACGGTGCCATAGCTCGTGCGCCATCAGCCGCTCGCGGGCCTTGACGCCGGTGTTAAGCGAGGGCCACAGAA
The DNA here is from genome assembly GCA_963810595.1 of Bryobacterales bacterium. Lineage (GTDB taxonomy): Bacteria > Acidobacteriota > Terriglobia > Bryobacterales > Bryobacteraceae > CAWEOG01. Next base: position 376,657 of record CAWEOG010000012.1, read on the forward strand.
TCATCGTCCAACGCACCCCCGCCCATTGGGTGGCGGTGTTGGCGATCATCACCTCCGCCGGCAACCGGCCGGCATAGACGCCGTCGCGGGCCACCAGCTTGCCCTGGGCGTCCCGCTGGTTGGCGAACACCTCGCGGGTCGCCGGCTCCACCAGCAGCATCGGCCCGTACAGATTCCGCCCCCACAGAGCCCCCATCTCCGCGTCGCAGACGCGCCGCGCCTCCTGAAACACGTGCAATGCGTTTCCGGGACTGAACGGAGATGTTTCCTGCGCCTGGCCTGGCATGGCGCCGAGGAAACCTATGACGGGAACCGCCGACAGCACCGCCAGCCCGAGCTGGAACTTCATCGGCGAGCATACCTCCTGAACGGTAAGATACCTCGACGCGCCCACGGATGCCATGCGTGGCAAAAGAATTGCACAACTTATTTCTTGACCCTAGTGGACGAAACTGCCTCGGGTCACGGATTCGGAACATTCTTAAGCACTTTTGTGGAGCGCGATCTGCCCCTGAATCGGGTTTCGTGCGCCTTCCGGAGCGGCAAAGTTCCCCTGGGTGGGTGATCTGCCCCTATCGGCTGGATTGCCCGCTTCCCACCGCATCCCGAGGTGTTTGGTTTGCAGCTCGGCTGCCCTTTCTTTTCGGTCACTTGCGGGAGCCTCCGGAGGCAGTCGGAAGGACGGATTCCCTGGCCTGTCGATGGACCCTGACGTGCAAACTTATTGATGGACTTTTCAACAATGAAGCGGATAAAAGTAACGATTGATGGAAACGAAGCAGCGGCGTACGTTGCTCACAAAACGAACGAAGTCATAGCAATCTACCCCATTACCCCGTCGTCTCCGATGGGTGAATGGTCCGACGAGTGGTCCTCCAAAGGCCAGCCGAACATCTGGGGGACCGTACCCTCAGTGGTGGAAATGCAGAGTGAGGGCGGCGCGTCCGGCGCGGTGCACGGCGCTCTGCAGGCCGGCGCACTGACGACCACGTTCACCTCGTCGCAGGGCCTGATGCTGATGATCCCGAACATGTATCAAGATCGCCGGCGAATTGACGTCGGCGGTGATTCACGTGGCGGCGCGCTCCCTGGCCACCCACGCGCTCTCTATTTTCGGCGATCACCAGGACGTGATGGCGATGCGGGCCACCGGCTTTGCCTTGCTGGCGTCCAATTCCGTTCAGGAAGTGATGGACACGGCGCTCATCGCGCAGGCGGCGACGCTGCGCGCGCGTGTGCCGTTCGTCCACTTCTTCGACGGATTCCGCACCTCGCACGAAGTCTGCCAAGGTGGAGCAGCTCGCTGCGGAAGACATGCGGGCGATGATCGACGACGAACTTGGTGCGCGCGCATCGCGCCCGCGCCATGTCTCCCGACCGGCCCGTACTTCGTGGTACCGCACAGAACCCGGACGTCTATTTCCAGGCGCGCGAGACGGTGAACCCCTACTACAACGCCTGCGCCGGCAATCGTGCAGGCCGAGATGGACAAGTTCGCCGCCATCACCGGCCGGCATTACAAGCTGTTCGACTACGTCGGCGCTCCGGATGCCGAGCGGGTAGTGATGCTGATGGGCTCGGGCGCCGAGGCGGCGCACGAGGCGGTGGACTACCTGGTGGACAAAGGTGAAAAGGTGGGTCTGGTGAAGGTCCGGCTGTTCCGGCCGTTCTCGGTGCCGCACTTGCTCGCAGCGCTGCCGAAGACGGTGAAAGTGATCGCCGCGCTCGACCGCACGAAGGAACCGGGCGCTCTGGGCGAGCCGCTCTATCAGGACGTGATCACCGCCCTCGCGGAGGCCATGAGCGACGGCTCCTCGCCGTTTGACCGGGCTCCCAAGGTCGTCGGCGGCCGCTACGGCCTCTCCTCGAAGGAATTCACGCCCGCGATGGTTAAGGGCGTATTCGACGAGATGAGGAAGCCCGCCCAAGAATCACTTCACCGTCGGCATCGTGGACGACGTCACCCACACCAGCCTCGACTACGATCCCGATTTCTCCACCGAAGACGCCAAAACCGTCCGCGCCATGTTCTTCGGCCTCGGCGCCGACGGCACCGTGGGCGCCAACAAGAACTCCATCAAGATCATCGGCGAGGATACGGACAACTTCGCCCAGGGCTACTTCGTGTACGATTCGAAGAAGTCCGGCTCGATGACCATCTCCCACCTGCGCTTCGGGCCGAAGCCGATCCACTCCACCTACCTGATCTCCAAGGCCAATTTCGTGGCCTGCCACCAGTTCACTTTCCTCGAGAAGGTGGACGTGCTGAAATGCGCCGACAACGGGCGCGGTGTTCCTGCTGAACAGCCCTTACGGGACCGAGGAAGTGTGGGACAAGCTGCCTCGGAAGGTGCAGCAGCAGATCATCGATAAAAGCTGCAAGTTTTATGTGATCGATGGCTACAAGGTGGCCGGGGAAACCGGCATGGGCGTCCGCATCAACACCATCATGCAGACGTGCTTCTTCGCCATCAGCGGCGTGTTGCCGCGCGAAGAGGCCATTGAGGCCATCAAGCACGCGATCGAAAAGACCTACGGCAAGCGCGGCGAATCGGTGGTGAAAAAGAATTTCGCAGCCGTCGACGCCGCTTTGGACCATCTCCACCAGATCAAGGTGCCGGAGGCCGCCACCAGCAGCATCGCAATGACGCCGCCGGTGCCCGCACAGGCTCCGGAGTTCGTCCAGAAGGTTCTGGCGCCGATCATCATCGGCGAGGGAGATTCGCTTCCGGTGAGTGCGATGCCGGTAGACGGAACCTTTCCCACCGGAACGGCGCAGTGGGAAAAGCGCAACATCACCCTGGAAATCCCGGTGTGGGACGAGAATCTGTGCATCCAGTGCGGCAAATGCGCCCTGGTTTGCCCGCACGCCGTCATCCGGGCCAAGGTGTTCGACGGCAAGCTGCTCGAGAATGCGCCGCCCGCCTTTAAAGCGGTGGAAGCCAAGTGGAAGGATTACAAGCACCTCAAGTACACTCTGCAGGTGGCGCCGGAAGACTGCACCGGCTGCACGTTGTGCGTCGAGGTTTGCCCGGTTAAGGACAAGAAGCAAGTAAAGCGGAAGGCGATCAACATGGAGTTTCAACCGCCCATCCGCGAACAGGAAGCCAAAAACTGGGACTTCTTCCTCTCCATTCCGGAGTTCGACCGCAAGGCCGTTTCGCTGAACCAAGTCAAGGACGTGCAGTTACTGCAGCCGCTGTTTGAGTTCTCCGGCGCCTGCGCTGGCTGCGGCGAGACGCCTTACATCAAGCTGCTGACCCAACTGTTCGGCGACCGCGCCATCATCGCCAACGCCACCGGGTGTTCGTCCATTTACGGCGGCAACCTGCCCACCACTCCTTACGCCCACAACACCGACGGCCGCGGACCCACCTGGTCCAACTCGTTGTTCGAGGACAACGCCGAATTCGGCTTCGGCATGAGGCTTGCGGTTGACAAGCAGACCGAATACGCCCGGGAGCTGCTGGTGAACCTGGCTCCGCACGCTTGGCGACGGGCTGGTGAAAGGCATTCTCGAGGCCGGCTGCAAATCGGAAGAAGAGATCGAGACGCAGCGGCAGCGAATCGCCGGGTTGAAGCAGAAGCTCGCCGAGCTGAAATCCAAGCCCAACGGATTCAGCATGAGCCAGGTTCTCGACCTGGAGGCGGTGGCCGACATGCTGGTTTCAAAGAGCGTGTGGATTCTCGGCGGCGATGGATGGGCGTACGACATCGGCTACGGCGGGCTCGACCACGTCTTTGCCAGCGGCCGCAACGTGAACATCCTGGTGCTCGACACCGAAGTGTACTCGAACACCGGCGGCCAGATGTCCAAATCCACCCCGCGCGGCGCCGTAGCCAAGTTCGCGGCGGGCGGAAAGCCGACGGCCAAGAAGGACTTGGCGATGATGGCCATGAACTATGGCTCGGTCTATGTCGCCAAGGTGGCCATGGGCGCCAGCGACATGCAGACGGTGAAGGCGTTCCTCGAGGCGGAAGCTTACGACGGCCCGTCGCTCATCCTCGCTTACAGCCACTGCATTGCCCACGGATACGACCTCAAGCATGGGCTCGAACAGCAGAAGAAGGCGGTCCAAACCGGCTACTGGCCGTTGTTCCGCTATAACCCGGAGCTGGTGGCCCAAGGCAAGAATCCCTTCCAACTGGAGTCGAAGGCGCCGGCGCTGCCGCTCGAGCAGTACATTTACAACGAAACCCGTTACACCATGCTCGTCCGCAGCCAGCCCGAGGCCGCCAAGAGACTGGAGCTGGCAGCTCAGGAAGACGTCAACTCCCGGTACCGGCTGTACGCCCACATGGCGGCCATGCCGGGCGAACCGGTGAAAGAAGCGACAAAAGAAGAAGGGAAGACCGAAGGAGGGCAACAATGATCGACCTCTCTACAACCTATCTCGGACTCAAGCTGCAGAATCCCGTGGTGGTGTCTTCGTCGCCCTACGCGAAGGACATCGGCAAGATCCTCCAACTGGAGGACGCGGGCGCGGCGGCGGTGGTGCTGCACTCTCTGTTCGAAGAGCAGATCACGCTGGAGAGCCAGGAGTTGGACCGCTATTTGAGCGAAGGCGAGGAAAGCTACGCCGAGGCGGCCAGCTATTTCCCCGATCTCACCAGTTACAACGTCGGGCCGGACGCCTACGTCGAGCACATCCGGAAGGCCAAAGAAGCGACCAACATTCCGATCGTCGGGAGTCTGAACGGAATCTCCACCGGCGGCTGGGTGCGTTACGCGCAGCTTATGGCGGAAGCCGGGGCGGACGCTCTCGAGCTAAACCTCTACTTCATGCCCACCGACCTGGACATGAACGGCGGCGCGGTGGAACAGATGTATTGCGACCTGGTGAGCCACGTCAAGGCCAGCGTGCGCATTCCCATCGCGGTGAAGATCGGTCCCTTCTTTTCGAGCATCGGCAACATCTGCCAGCGTCTGGACAAGGCCGGCGCCGACGGATTGGTGCTGTTCAACCGCTTCTACCAGCCCGACTTCGACCTGGACAACCTGGAAGTGGTTCCCAACCTGGTGCTGAGCGATTCGAGCGAGCTCAGAATGCGGTTGCACTGGGTGGGCCTGCTGTATTCCCAGATCCGGCCCGACCTGGCCATCACCGGCGGCGTCCACACCGGCGAGGACGTGGTGAAGTGCATGATGGCCGGCGCGCAGGTGGCCTGCACCACTTCCGCGCTGCTGCGCCACGGCGTCGGGTACATGGGCAAGATGATCGAGCAGTTGCTCGAGTGGATGGAAGAGCACGAGTACGAATCGATCCAGCAGATGCGCGGCAGCATGAGCGCGCAGTCGGTGGGCCAGCCGGCCGCCTTTGAACGCGCTAACTATATGAAGGTGCTCAGCAGCTATACGCTTCGCTGAACCAGCTTCAAACTCGCCCCGGTGCTGTCATAATGGTTGCGGTCCTGGATGCCGGCCGTAGTAACCAGCCACGATGTTCCGACGAGCGGCGAGTTGCGCGTCGCCCGGGGCTCCATTGTCACGCCGTCGGCGCGCGAGCTGGCGGCGGCGCGCGGCGTCGCCATCGTCGAGGTTGCGCCGCACGAAGTCTTCGTGCTGGCCCCGCCCGAGAAAACCGTTGCCATCGGTTCCGACCACGGCGGCTTTCGCCTGAAAGAGCACCTGACGCCGATTCTCTACGAGCTTGGACTGACGGCACGCGACGTTGGTGTCAGTGAAGAGAAGCCGGTGGATTATCCGGACATCGCCCTCCAGGTTGCCGAGCTGGTGGCCTCCGGAAAAGCGGCTCGAGGCATCATTATCGACGGCGCGGGCATCGGCTCGGCCATGGCCGCCAACAAGGTGCCGGGAATCCGGGCGGCGCTGTGTTACGACAAAGCTTCGGCGCGCAACAGCCGCGAACACAACAACGCCAACATTCTCACCCTGGGTGGCCGGCTGCTCACCGAATCCCAGGCGGAAGACGTCCTGCGGGAGTGGCTGGCGACGCCTTACGCCGGCGGCCGCCACCAGGCTCGCATCAATAAAATCACCGCCATCGAACGCCGCTTTTCGCGAGACCGTTAGCATTCCCGCTCCGGATTGCCTTGTTATTCTGAAAGGTTCGGGCTTTTGCGAACCGTCGTGGGGAGGTGAGCGATATGCGTGCTAACCGCCGCGTTTTCCTGAAGGGCGCCCTGGCTTCGGTGGCGGGGGTGCAAGCGATGTCCGCCGCCGGTCCGGCGCCCGGCGAAGTGGGCGCCATTCCCGAATGGGATGAGCCCCTGTTCAACTTCCGGACGTTCGTGAAGGCTCCCGTCAAGATTGAGTCGATCGAACTGCTCCGTAACGGTTCGGTGTACTTCCTTCGGACGCGTTCCAGCGACGGAGCCGAAGGCCTGACGCAAACCAAGCAGGTCAGCGACTTCGTGCCGATTTTGTCAAACATTGTCGCCCCGTACTACCTGGGGAAGGACGCGCGCGATCTCGAACAGCTTGTCGACGGGGTCTACCACGAGAACTACAAGCTTGCCGGTTTGCCGTTCTGGTGCCCGGTGGCGTACGTGGAGCAAAGCCTGCTCGACATGCTGGGCAAGATCGCGAGCAAACCGGTGGGCGAGCTGCTGGGCGGAGTGAGGCGGAAGGAAATCCCTATTTATCTGTCCGGCTCCGGCCGCGATACGACCGCCGAGCAGGAAGTGGACGTTTACGTGCGTGGCGTCCAGGTGACCGGGGCCAAGGCGGTGAAATTCAAAATCGGCGGCCGCATGAGCCGCAACGCCGACGCTTATCCGGGGCGCACCGACACGCTGCTGGAGCTGGCCCGGAAGCGGCTGGGGGACGAGATCATCCTGTATGCCGACGCCAACGGTTCCTACGACTCCACCAAGGCGATCCAGGTGGGCCGCAGGATGATGCAACTGGGGTACAAGTTCTTCGAAGAGCCGTGTCCGTGGGAGGAAGTGAGCGAAACCAAGAAGGTGGCCGACGCACTCGAGATTCCGATCGCGTTCGGGGAACAGGATTCCAGCCTGTGGATGTTCCACTGGCTGATCGAAAACGGGGCGCTTCAAATCGTGCAGCCCGACCTGAATTACTGCGGCGGCCTCATCCGCGCCTCACGGGTGGCGCGGATGGCGCGGAAAAAGAACGTTCCCATCGTTCCGCACAACACCGAAACCGCCATGAACACGGCGAACATTCTGCAGTTCGCCTCGGCGACGCCGAATATCGGACCGCGCATGGAATTCGCCTGGCGCGCTCCGCGCAAGCCCGTCTCGTGGTATCACCCGAACGTCGAGGTGGTGAACGGCGCGATCAAAGTGCCGGAGGGTCCGGGGATGGGCTTTACGGTGGATCCCGACTATCTGAAGAAGGCCCAGATCGTGAAGGGGTGAAGCGCGGCTCAGCGCAAGCTGACAATGGTCGCGCCCCAACCTCCGGCTTCCGCGGGAGCGTCGGTGTAGCCGGCCACGAACGGCGTACGCTCCAGAATCGCGCGCACGGTCTCGCGCTGCACCCCGATGCCGCGTCCGTGAATAATCCGCAGCGCCTTGAATCCCCTCAACCGGGCCTGCTCGAGATATTCTTCCACCACCGCCTTCACATCGCGGGGCCGAAAAGAGTGCAGATCCAGGACGTCGGTGATGGGTACTTCGACCGGTTGTTCGGGGTCGAAATCGGCGTCCGCGGTCATCCCTATCCTCCGATGGCGTACATCGGGCGGGGCGGAGGGACGAATTTGTCGGAGTTGTTGATTTCGTGGCCCAGCCACTTGGCTTCCACCGTGCGCCGGATGGTTGCGGCGATTTCCTCGTCACCGGCCGAACTCCGCAACAGGCCTTTGACGTCCGTTTCGTCAATGGCAAACAGGCAATAGCGCAGCTTGCCGTCGGCCGTCAGCCGCACCCGGTTACAGTTGAGGCAGAACGGGCGGCTGACCGAGGCGATGAACCCGACGCTGCCGATGCCATCCACAAACCGGTACTCGCTCGCGGGCGCGCGGGGATCGGCGTCGGGCACCTCTTCGAGGGGCCCGATCTCGCGCGACAAAGTCGCCAGAATGTCGTCGGCAAGCAGAACCTTGTCCCGGTTCCAAAGACCCTGCGCGTCGAGCGGCATGAACTCGATGTAGCGCACCTCGATGCCCCTCTCGCGGCCGAAGCGCGCCAGCGGCACGATATCGGGTTCCACCAGGTTTTTTACCGCTACGGCGTTGATCTTGATGGGAGAAAAACCCATCCGCAGCGCTGCCTCGAGGCCTTCAAGGACGCGGCCAAGCTCGTCTCGCCGCGTGATCTGATAAAACCGCTCGCGGTCGAGCGTATCCAGGTGGATGTTCAGCCGTCTCAGGCCGGCATCGTAGAGGGCCGCGGCCTGCTCCCGGAGCAGAATGCCGTTGGTGGTAAGCGCGATGTCCTCGATGCCGGCGACTGCGGCCAGCTTCGCCACCAGCACATGCAGGTTCTTTCGCACCAGCGGCTCGCCGCCGGTCACGCGCAGCTTCCGAATGCCCAGGCTGGCCGCAATCCGCACAAACCGTTCGATTTCCTCGAAGCTGAGGATTTCTTCCCGAGTGGTAAACTCCACCCCGTGTTCGGGCATGCAGAAGAAGCAGCGGATGTTGCACCGGTCGGTAACACTGACACGCAGGTTGTCGTGAACCCGGCCGAAGGTGTCGACTAGTGGCCCCGTCATGGCGCTACCGTACGGCTAACATGCGATCGAGCGGCAGCCGGGAGCGGTCCATGAGCTCGGCGGCAAGTTCTACCCGGGGGGTAAGATCGCGAAGGCAGTCCCGCAGCTTTTCGAGCGTGTTGCGCCGCATGTAGGGGCACTCGCTGCAGTTGCACTGTTCGTTCGGTATGAAGTAAAACTTCTTGTCGGGCGCCAGCCGTTCGAGCGAAAAGCGGACACCGCTTTCGGTCATAACGATAAACTCGCTGGCGGGGCTCGAAACGCAGTAGTCGATGATCGCCGAGGTGGAGCCGATGAAGTCTGCCATGGAGAGAATTTCGGACGGACACTCGGGATGGGCGGCTACCAGTGCAGTCGGGTGCTGACTTCGTGCCTGCGTCAGGCGTCGGGCCCCGAACGTCGCATGCACGATGCAGGCGCCCTGCCAGATTTTCATGTTTTGCCGGCCGGTCTCCCGCTTCACGAAGTTGCCCAGATTGATGTCCGGCAGAAACAGGATGGGTTTTTCGGCGGGAATCGAGTTGACGATCTTTACGGCGTTACGCGACGTGCACAGGATGTCGCTTTCCGCCTTCACTTCGACCGACGTGTTGATGTAGCTGACAATCGCGGTGTCCGGATGACGTTGCTTGTACGCCCGCACCTGTTCGACCGGACAACTGTCCACCAGGCTGCAACCCGCCTCGCGATCGGGGACCACCACGATCCGGTCCGGGTTCAAAACCTTAGCGGTTTCGGCCATGAACCAGACGCCGCAAAAGGCGATGACGTCGCCATCGAACGCCCTGGCCTTACGCGCCAACTCCAGGCTGTCGCCGATGACATCCGCCAGCTCTTGAATTTCCGCTTCCTGGTAATGATGCACGAGTAAAGTGGCACGCCGCTCGTGCTTGAGTTCCAGGATCTCTTCCGCGATGGTTTTGGTGGCGATCATGGTGCGCCGGGAAAAGTGCTTTTACCTTATTGTAACAGCGTGAATTGTCCCCTTCATTAGGATGATCCGCCCACGCGTTTGGACGCTAGCTTCTTGAAGGAGGTACTACGAGTTCTAGGGTATTCTTTCCCGCGGGACTAAAGACTTCGCACCATCCAACGATATAGGGGATTGGTGCAGGAACAGAAGAAGCAACCCATCCTGGCCGAATCCGCCGATCTGCTGAGTGATCGGCTGCGTGAGTTCCTGGGTCACCTAGTCGTGATTCTGGCCCCACACGCCGGGAAACTCGAACGACCGTTTTTGAGACGCCTGCGGGCTCAGGGCTACGGCCCACCGGAAAGGCGCGCCTTGCTGGCAGTGTCTCTGGTGGAAGTGGTACGCCGGCTGGCCGCCGGGGAGAGCCTCGCCAGCTTTTTCGAGGTGGTGGAGTTCAACGGCCGGAAGCTGGCCAAGCTGAACGTTCCACCCGCTTCGGTGGTGGGTGCGCTGGGTGAGCTGAACCAGATCGCCGAGGCCCGCCTCAATCTCATCCGGCCCGAGGATGTCGCGAACTTCCAATGGGTGCGGGATCAGGTGTTGTTCTGCACCATACTGACTCTCAACAACGCTTATTACCAGGTTCGGGCGGACGAGGCGAGGGCATTTTATGAGCTTTCGCGGGCGGAGTTGAGCGCTAACAGCCTGAACGAGCTGCTGCCCGGGGTCCTGCAGGTGCTGGAAGATAGTTTCGGCTTCTCGGCGGGCGCCCTCTTTTTGCACGATCCGGAGCAGAAGCGGTGGGTGATGCAGTCGTCGATACCGGCGGACCCGGCCGGCGGCGACAACCCCTTTTCGATCAGCGTCCCCGCCCCCTTACTTGCGCGACTCTCCCGGCCGCGGATGCACGTGCACGGCCTGAACGGCGGCCGGTTGGCGCTGGTTCCTTCCTGGCACAGCCAGTATTGTTCCTGCTGGTCGGTCCCGTTGATGCGAGACGGAACTGCCGTCGGCGTGATCCAACTCGCATTTTCAAAGGCTTACCGTTGGCTCCCTCGGGAGACTGAGTTTCTTGTCGCCGCGGCGGAACGCTGCTGGCAGGCGATTGTAAAAACTCAGCTTCTGGAGAATCTGGCGAAACGGGAGCGCCAGCTCAGGGAAATGGCCGAGCGGATGCTGCAGGTGGAAGAGGCGGAACGCCGCCGCATCAGTTGCGAGCTCCACGATGAGGCCGGACAGAGCCTGCTCTACATTCGCCTGGTTCTGGAAATGCTGGAGCGGTCGATGGCCGGCGCCCCCGCGGATTGGCTTAGGCGTCTGCGGCAAGGGCGCGAGGCGCTGGAAACCACCATTGTCGAGGTGCGCCGGCTGATCTCCGCTCTCAGCCCAGCGGTCTTGGAACAGCTAGGTTTAGAAGCCGCGCTGCGGCAATTGGTTAGCCGCCTGCGCCGTCATCAGGCGTTTCGGGTCAAACTTTCCTTGAGCGGCTTAGGTCAGTTGCCCAAGAGCTTTGAGGTAATCCTCTACCGCCTTGTACAGGAATGCTGTAATAACATCTCTAAACATTCTTCTGCGTCTAACGTAAACATTTGCCTTACGGTGGCCGATGGATTGGTGAGATTGGTAGTAGAGGACGACGGCGTCGGATTCGATCTCCAAAATGCTGGCTCGCGGGCGGGCTCATTCGGGTTAGAGGGCTTGCGAGAGCGTGTGAAGTTAATTGGGGGGTCGTTCGAAATCACCAGCCTCCCGCGGGTGGGCCCTGAAGGTAAGACGGGCACCAAGACCAATTCGAGAACCCAGGGTAAGACGGGCAACAGGAATGGTATGGAAAGGCCAGAACGATCTGGCCGGGAAGCGGCCTCGATGTTCGGCCGCGTCGGCAGCGACAAACCTGGAACCGCCGTTCGGATTGAAGCTCCGATACGCTTTGACCGCGCCTCTTGACGAGTTGACCTGTCGGAGAGTCGCCAGCGGAAAGCAGTATCGCGAACCTATCGGGACGGCCATTCGTCCGGGACCACGCAGGTAACAGATATGGCGAAGATAAAAATCGTATTGGCGGACGATCACACGCTGTTCCGTCAAGGCATCAGGACGCTCATTGCGAGTGAACCCGACATGGAGGTCGTGGCCGAGGCTGCCAACGGTGGGGACGTTGTCGACAAAGCGGCCGAGGCACGGCCGGATGTCGTGCTCATGGACATCGGCATGCCCGGCCTGAGCAGCTTTGAAGCGACCCGTCAAATCAAAAAGAACCGCCCCGAAACCAAAATTCTCTTTCTCACCATGTACGACGATGAGGATTACCTGGTGGAGGGAATGGAAGTTGGCGCCAGCGGCTACGTCCTGAAGGACAGCCCGGCCGCGCAACTGGTGGCGGCCATCCGCGACATCTGCCGTGGGGGCAGCTATCTCAGTCCGCGGATGCTGTCGCAGTTGGTGGACGACTTCCGCTCGCGAATCAAGTCCGCGAACCGCCTGCCGCGGTTTGCCACTTTGACCACTCGCGAGCGCGAAGTGCTGAAGATGCTGGCCGAGGGAAATTCGGTGAAGGAGATCGCCTGCGATCTCAATCTTAGCGTGAAGACCATCGAAGCTCACAAGTTCAACCTCATGCGCAAACTGGATATTCACAATAAGGCCCAGTTGGTCCAATACGCCATCCAGAAGAAGATCATCAAGTTGCCGAACCTGGTCTAGCGGACAATACGCGGCCTCGGCGAAACAGCCGTGGTGGCACTTGCGAAGAGGAAACCCTGCCGGGTGTTCCCAGTCACTGCTGACCTTATAAACGGACTATAGGGCCTTTTTATGAATACCTTCGCGAAGGCCCCCTCAGGTCTGCGGTTACCCCGGAAAAATCGAACCGCGTGCGGGCAAGCCGGTCGTTGTTCAGAACCTCAGCCTAGCGGGCCACATTCAATCGCATATAGATCGCGTGGCTGCCGACCCAGCCAAGCGCCCCCTCGAGTTGTTGGTTCTGGTAGGCCACCACAAGGGAGTTCTTCCGCTTGTAAAACCGCCAGACAAGTCCTAGTCGTACGCGGTTGCGTGCAAGGCCCTGCCGCGATTGAAAGGCCATCTCTTCAAAAAGCCAGGGCGAAACGCGCCAGCGAGGAACTTCGTATTCCACGCTCTGCCGGAGCCGGTTGACATCCCGCTTGCCGAAGACGCTCCAGTCGCGTTCGTAGTAGGTGGTTCCCGAAATGGCGCCCGACCGCCAGGAGAGCGCCCGGTAGCTTGCACCGGTGGTAATGCGGTGGCTGAGATCGTAATTACCCTTGGCGTACTCCGAATCCCGCGCCATGTAGCCGAAAACCAGCGTAACCCGGCGCGTTGCGGCAAAACGAAATTCGCCGCCGCCCCATCTCTCGTACAGATCGCTCAGGTGATTGCGCGCGCGCAGCACGCCCCTGGCTCGCAGCGAATAACGGCCCGCGTGCCAGAACTGAAAATTCACCTCGTTCCACGACTGGAGGTCCGCCGCGCGAAGCGGTACGAGCATCGCCGCGACGACGACAGCGAGCCCGGCGATTGGAGTCAGGTTTCGGGGCACACAGGTCCGGCTCCGCTCAATCGAATACCACGGTTTTATTGCCATAACACAGAATGCGGTGGTCCAGGTGCCAGCGGACCGCGCGCGAAAGTACGACACGCTCCAGATCGCGTCCTTTCTCGATCAGGTCTTCCAGTTGATCGCGGTGCGAGACGCGTACCACGTCCTGCTCAATGATGGGGCCGTCGTCGAGCAGCTCGGTCACGTAATGGCTGGTGGCGCCAATCAGTTTCACGCCGCGTTCAAAGGCTCGATGATAGGGCTTGGCGCCACTAAAAGCCGGTAGGAACGAGTGATGCACGTTGATAATTTTCCGCGGGTAGCAGGAGACGAACTCCGGCGAGAGCACTTGCATGTACCGCGCCAGCACAACCAGGTCGATCCGGTTTTCCCGCAATAGTTCGATCTGGCGCTGCTCGGCCTGGCGTTTTTCGGAAGGCGCAACCGGAATCCAGTGGAAGGGAACGCCGTAGAACTCCGCCAGCGGCCGGGCGTCTTCGTGGTTGCCGATCAGTACCGGAATCTCGCAAGCCAGCTCTCCCGCGCGGTGCCGGTGCAGAAGGTCGGCCAGGCAGTGGTCGTAGCGGGAAACCAGGATCGCCATGCGGCACGGCTGCGACGACAAAGCCAGCCGCCACTGCATGGAGAATTTCCGAGCGATCTCCTCAAAGTCCCGCCGGAACTGGTCCAGACCCTCCTCAACACCCTCCAGTGCCCACTCCACCCGCATGAAGAACAGTTCCTGGTCGTCGTCGCGGTGCTGGTCGGCGTGCAGGATGTTCGCGCCTTGCTCGTACAGGTAGCCCGAAACGGCGGCGACGAGTCCCTTCCGGTCGGGGCAGTGAATCAGCAGGATAGCGGTGTTCTTCATGGACGAAACAGGACCCGAACCTCAGGCGGCCCCAGGGTGGTGCCGCCCGCAAGCCGCAACTCTCAAAGATATCACCGCGCAGGCGGAACTGCCGATTGAACATCGGGTCCGAGTCGGGTTAGAGTGGGAACGGAGGATTGGCCGAGCGGTTGAAGGCGGCGGTCTTGAAAACCGTTAGTGGGGGAACTCACTCGGGGGTTCGAATCCCTCATCCTCCGCCACTGCAATCATCTAGAGCCTCCGGCGCGATCGACGCTGGAGGCTCTTTCGGTTTTTGCTAACGGATTGCCAACGAACCAAAATACTGCACACTTGTCGAGGGCGAGGGCTTGATCGCCTGAACGAGCAGACCCCTGATACACCCGGCGGCTTCTTCCTGCATGCCTTTTCTGAGGTGGGAGTAGGTGTCTAGCGTGAGGGTGGAGAATGGTACCATCGTCGAGAACGGGTGCGGCAAGGAGCCGCGTTCGCTGAATGTGTTGGCGGGCGGATTCGTAACGTTTGACCAGTCGCACAGTTTGGAGGATCCGTATGGGCGAGTACAAGGGAACTCCAGGAGAGCTGCTCTACGAATACACGCTGCCGTTCACCCAGGTGGTGGAGTACGGCGTCTCGGCAAATGCGGTGTTTTCGGGCCAGATGCGGCCACCAGCGGAAGGAGCGAGGTTCGACGTCTACTTCGAGGGGCCTATTGCCGGCCCGAAACTAAAAGGAACGGTCAAGGGCGTGGATTACCTTCACATACGTGCCGATGGCCGCTGCCAGCTCAACATTCGCGCGGAGATCACGACCGAAGACGGAAAGAAGATCGCGCTCGCTGCCGACGGCGTGGCGATTCCGGAGGAAGGGTCTCCGGTCTTTCAACTTCGAGAGAACGTGACGCTGACAACCAACCACCCGGAATACTCGTGGCTGAACCCGCTCCAAGTATGGGCCCCTGGGACCGTTGACGTGTCGAAAGGCGAAATCCGCGTAAAGGGATACGCTGCCTGACAGAGGCGCGGCACGCGCCGGATGGGGTGATTGTGCAGCAGTGGACAGCCCCCGTCATGAGCAAGGCTCACTTCTACCCTCCGCTAAAGTCGCCTTCTTATCGGATTGGTATCCAGAATGCGCCCCTTGTTAGCTTCGTACTTCTCGGCCTGCGACACCGACTGCGTGAATACACGCCACGGCCGGGCATCCTGCGCTCACCTCGACTGGACCCGCCGTAGATGCTCCGGCCTCCGATTTGAATTCCGAAAAAACCCGCTACGTCCCCTGTCAACCAAGGCTGTCAATGTAGTAGAATCTCCACACTGGATTTCGGCCCGAACAGGAGGGTGACCGATGCTCAAGTCCATCGCCATCGTCATCGGCAGTTACTTGTTGTCTGTCGTTCTTGTCCTGGCGACAGACCCGTTACTTTCCCGCCTATTCCCGGGCGACTTCGTCAAAGGACGTGTCCCCTCTGACGCCGCTCTCATCACGAGCACAGCGCTTTTCGTCATCGTGTCGATCCTTTGTGCCTGGCTCTGCGCCCGTTTTGCTCCCCGCCGCGCCGTGCGGCATGTGCTCTGGTTCTTCATCGTCGGGGAAGCGATGGGGATCGTCGCGACTATTCCTAACTGGAGCAAAGGCTGGCCACACTGGTACTGGTTATCCTGGCTGCTCACCTGGCCGGTGAGCTGCTACCTTGGACTGCTGCTTTCCGAGAGGCGGGCTGATCGTGCGCCCGAGGCAATCGGGTAGCGATCTGTGACGGCGGTTGCGAAATCGCCCTCTAACAGGCAACGGTCTCTACTGGCGAGTGAGGGCCACTTAGAAATTGGGCAGACGGGGTCAAGTGACGATACTCGACCACTCTGAAGTCGCTGTCGAGATCGTGGCTGCAAGGGCGCGATCATCAGGCTGGGAAGGCACTGGGGCACTATTCGCCATGACGTAGGGGAACCGTTTCCCCTTGAGGCTGAGAGTTTCGATGCCGCGTTCTCGCACATGCTGTATTGCATGGCAATCACGAACGCCGAAGCCGAACAGCTTTCCCAAGAAATCCTTCGTGTGCTCAAGCCTGGCGGGTTGAATTTCTTCACCGTCCGCCATACGGGTGACCCGCACCTCGGAACTGGGATCTACCGGGGAGGGGAGATGTACGAAGCCGGCGGCTTCATCGTGAACTTCTTTGACCGGGCCAAAGTGGAGCGAGTCCCGCCGGGCTACGAGATTCTGAGTGTCAACGAATTTGAGGAAGGCGGGATGCCGAGGAAGCTGTTCCGGGTCACATTTAGGAAACCATTGTCCAAATAGGCCTGCGCCGAATCAGCCAGACCCGCAATTGTCGCAACACGCCTTGCCCCGGAGTCCGGCCACGCCTTCCTTGCCGATGATCGGAACCATCACCAACCCAGCCACCGGATCGGCCCACCACCAGCCGAATACGGCGTTGAAAATCAAGCCGCCCAAAAGAACCGCAGACAAGTAGGTGCAGAAGTCCGTTTGGCGGGAATCGGCGTGCATGGCTCCGCTTTCAATCCCGGCGGCAACCCGACGCTTGGCTCGTGCCAACAAGGGCATCACGATCAAGGAGATGGCCGCAATTACGATTCCGGGAATGCTTCGTTCCGGCGCCTGGTGACGAATCAGCGTCGAGACAGATTCGTAGGCGACATACAGCGCCAGGGCAACGAAGCACCCACCCACGAGCCGCACGGTGGTCCGCTCCACCTGTTCTCGCCGGGACGGATTCATGTCGTGGTGAAGCCGCCACAGCAACGCCGCCCCGGAAGCCACCTCAATGAAGCTGTCCAGTCCGAACCCGATCAGGGAAATGGAACCCGCGATCAACCCGGCGACAATGGACACCAGACCTTCAAGGCTGTTGTAGCCGATGGTGAAGTATTCGAGTCGTTGGCCCCGGCGAACGAGATCGGGACGGGTCAGGCTGACAGCATCCATTTGGATACCAGCGTAGCGCCATGCCGCCGTGATTCGGGATACAGAGAAGCTCCCTCCGCCATCCTTGCCGCCGATCCAACAACCAACGCCCCGTCCGAAAGCGAACCGCTTGTGTTCAATTCCGAACATCCGGATTTCAGTTCATAGGAGCCGATTTACTTAATTTACTGCGACTTCGGGGCGATTGAGTCGCTGGCACTCGGATTGCTTAGATTTCCTTTTGCCCAATATGCTCACCCCACTCCTCCAGAACCTGAAGAACGCCTTGAGGGTGGCGACCAGGAACCCCGGCCTTACCTTCGTCGCGGTGCTGACGCTGGCCCTTGGCATCGGCGCGAATAGCGCCATTTTCAGCGTGGTCGATGCCGTCATGCTGCACCCTCTGCCTTACCCGGATCCGGAGCGGCTGGCCAGCTTGCGGACCGACTTGCGCGGCTTCGGCATACCGGACGTCGGCATGGCGGTGGTGGAGTACGAAGACATCCGCGACCGCTCCGGCGTCATCGACGACATCGCGTTCCTGTGGCCGATGAACGGGAATCTCACCGGAGTCGACAGACCCGCCCGGATTGAGGCGCTCGCCGTCGGAGAGAATTACTTTCGCATTTTGGGGGCGAAGGCCTTTCTGGGGCGGACGTTTCAGCCGGCGGATGTCAAGCCTGGCCTGTTCGAGGGCACCGTCGTCAGCTACGCCGCCTGGAAGAGCCTGTTCGGCGGCGATCCGCGGGTGCTCGGCCGCAAGATCTTTCTCGATTACGATAGCTTCATCGTCATCGGCGTCATGCCGCCGGAGTTTCGCCATCCGGGCGCCACCTTGCAGAGCGACGTTGACTTCTGGCTTACGGGGGGCATTGGCGCCAGCCTTTTTCGGAGGGCCGATCGAACGCGGCGGTCGTTTCCCAGGGCGCTGGTCAAACTGAAGTCCGGCCTGACCGTTGCGCAGGCACAGGCCCGGTTGGATGCCTTCGCCGGCCAACTGCGGGCCGATTACCCCAACGATTACCCGGTCGCCGCCCAGTGGGCGCCGCGCCTGACGCCGCTGCAAAAAGATTTGGCCGGGAATACGTCGATCCTCCTCCTGGTGATGCTGGGCGCCGTCGGACTGGTCCTGCTGATTTGCTGCGCTACCATCGCGAATCTCTTTCTGGCGCGGGCGGCATCGCGTCAACGGGAATTCGCAATCCGCGGCGCGCTGGGGGCCCTGCGCGGTAACCTGATCGGGCAACTTCTGGGGGAAAGCTTCCTGGTGGCGCTTGCCGGTGGGGTGGGAGGGTTGTTGCTGTTCTCCTGGCTGACTCCGCTGCTAGTGCAGGTGGCGCCGCTGAATTTGCCCCGCGTCAATCCGGTGGGTGTCAATCTGTCGGTGCTGGCGTTCACCATGCTGTGCTCGCTCTCGACCGCGGTGTTGTGCGGTTTGGCGCCCGCCTTGAAGATTTCGAAGTTCGACTTGGTGAGCGGATTGCGAGACGGCGCCCGCGGATCTGGCACAGGGGCGGCGAGCAATCGCACGCAGGCGGCCCTGGTGGTCTGTCAGATTGCGCTCTCCCTGATGCTGATGGTGGGCGCCGGGCTGCTGCTGAAAAGCTTTTGGAAGCTGGTTCAGGTTGACCCGGGATTCGACCCGAACAACGTCGCCGTGGCCAGCATCTGGCTACCCCCGCCCACCAAGGACGCAGGCGCCCCGCGGCTGTATCGCACCCAGGAGCAGCGCACCGCCTTCGTGCGGGAGACACTGCGGCATTTACGGGGCTTGCCCGGCGTGGAGGCGGCGGCCGCCGGCGCCGGCAACAGCATTCCGCTGGTGGGCTGGAATGCCGCTCCATTCGGTCTCGAGGACGTAAATGTGCCTCCGGGCGAATCGCTGTCGGCGGAAATGACCTCGGTGAGCCCCGACTTTATGCGCGCGCTGGGCCTGCGCCTTGTGGCGGGCCGCAATCTCAGTGAAGCCGACGATGGCGAACGCCGCGTGGCGCTCATCGATCAGGGGATGGCCGACCGGTTCTGGAACGACGCCGACCCCATCGGCAGGCGCATCCGGCTGGGTCCGGAATCGGCGCCGCAATGGTGGACCATTGTCGGGGTGGTCAGCAACATGAAAACCGACGCGTTCGACGCGCCGGCCGCCCCCCATATCTATTTTTCCATCTACCAGCGATCGAGTTACGGCATGAGTCTTTTCATACGAACGAAAGCCGACCCCGCGTCTTACGCCGATGCGCTGCGCCGTGAGATTCGATCCATCGATCCCGATCTGCCGGTGTTCGGCGTCCGCAGCCTGGAGGAAGTCGTCTCCAGATCGGTGGCCAGTAGGCGTTTTGCGTTGGAGGTGATCGGCGCCTTCGCGCTGGTGGCGCTGGCGCTGGCAGGCATGGGGGTTTACGGGGTGACCGCTTTCGCCCTCAGACGGCGTCGACGCGAAATCGGCATCCGCATCGCGCTGGGCGCCGGCGCCGGTGAGGTCGAGCGCATGATCCTGCGGCAAGGGCTGTGGCTGACGGCGGCGGGGCTGGCGGTTGGACTTCCGGGGGCGCTGCTGCTGACACGATTTCTAAGCAGCTTGTTGTATGGCGCAAGCCCCACCGACCCGTGGACTTACCTCTCGGTTTCCGCCGTGCTGGTTGGCGCCACGCTGCTTGCCTGTTACCTTCCGGCTAAACGGGCCGCCCATGTTGATCCGATGGTAATTTTACGCGAAGAGTAAGCGAAGTCCGGCCCGCGGAACGCGACCACGGACCGGGCATGGCGCTTTCGATTGTCGTCAAGTGTGGTACACGCCGACCAGCAATAACGAGACAAGCACATCGCCGATCTTTACCTGTAGCGCCCACTCACCTTCCCCCTGGTCCGACATCCCGCCATCGAAGTATTTGGGGTCTTCCTTCCAGTAACTGAAAACCGCCGGATGGGGGGTCTTCGACGCCTTCTTGCTCCAGTTCACCAGGGTCTGGAAATCGGGTGTGGCGTTGGGGTCGGAATCGTCCGCGAGCGGTGTCAAAAGCAGGAAATCCCTTTGCGGCGCCACTCCCTGATGGTCTCCATTCATCGGAAACAAGCTGTGCCGCATGGAGTAAAAGCCCGGCGTCAGCTTTTGTCCGCGGCGGTCCTGGTAGTCAGTTTCCAGGTGCATCACCGCTATCAGCGAGCCTTGGGGAACCTTGGGGAAGGTGGTATTTTGTTGCGCGGTTGTGGCTCCCTGCGGTAACTCCTTACGGAACCAGATCTCACAGATTACGCCGTCGGGACCGCTTACTTTGTAACCGGCCGGGTTTAACAGCGCCTGAAAGGCGGCAGGCACATCGGACGGCGGGGCGGCGGCAGGTTCCGATTTGTAGCCCGCGGCGAAAAGGGCAGGAACCAGTGCTAATGAAACCAGTAGCTTTCCCATCTCTGAGTTGTTCTCCTTCCAGTTGCGTCCTAATTCCAAAGATGAACCTGGTGAACGTTCGGTTCCACGGAAACCAATGAACCCGGGACCGCCGCACGTCCGCAAAAGACGTCTGCAGGCAGACACTTGCCCATGCCAGAGTCAGCTTTTCCGCCAGACAGGGGTGAAGGGGAGCGTGGGACCCGACGAACGGTCCACCGCGCTCCTTGAATTATCGCACACTCGCCTCAGAGCAGAGGGAGGATCACACGATCCAGCTCCTCGTCGGTGAACGAGGTGAGCGTCACCCCCTGGTGTAGCGTCCAGCGTTCCAGGTGATCGATGGAGCCGCCCGCGGGCACCTTGGTGACCGGCCCCAGCGTTTCCAGCTCGAGGAATTTTTCGTTGGTGAAAATCTCAAACGAGCTCTGGAAGTCGGCGTAGGTTTTCGACGGGTCCGCGTCATAGCGCTTGATGAACAAGTCCGCTCCCAGCAGGTAAGCGGCGAAGGTCTTCGGATTGAAATGACCCAGCTTCTGCGGGACGGGGTTGTTCGAATCCTGCGTCAGCGTCATGTATTTCTTGGTGAACTTCCAGCGCGGGTCCGACAGATCCGTGAAGCGCCACATCACCAGCGGGTTGCTCGGTTCGAGATTTTCCGGATGCGTCCCGCGAGGCGGAAAACCGGTGATGCCGCGGCCACCCGGAGCCATCATTGACAGCGCCCACGGGCAGAATTCCAAAGTCATGTTCGAACGGTTGGTGAGCCGGTGCGTCACCTCGACGCCGGTGCCCGACGGCGCCAGACGGACGGCGATTCGTTTCTCGATACCGGTTTCTTTTTCCACCGGCTGGGTGGCCATCAGCGACGAACGTACCAACTCGACGCTCACCGGCCCGTTGTCCGGCGGATAGGTATAGCGGATGTCTTCCGGACCTACCCAAATGCGGTGGCCCCCGCGCATCACCCATCCCGGCTCCCCGCTCTGGCCGGCCGCCTCCTCTTGAACCCAAAAAACGTTCTGTCCGCCAATGAAGCCGTACCGCAGGATGCGGGGCCCGATGTCGCTGGTTACGACGAGTTCCACGTCGTCGTTAAAAATCCGGTAGCAGTTCGGCCACCCTTTGAATGCTATCTTTTCAATTTTTGCATCTGCCATAGAGATTACCGCCCTGTAGTAATAAGCCCGATCGACCGGGGCATTGCGAAACCCAGTTTTACCACGTTTTGACGGCGCGCATAGGATCTTTGGCAAGCGCTCCGCTTATCCGCGAAAGTGATCGAAACCCGCGATGGCAAGCGGTTCGCCGCCAAACCGGATCGTGCCCGGCGGTCCTTTTCGGACCACGCCGATGCGCGTCAATGAAACGCGCCGCAAAGAACCCGGCACGTTGGTTCCCGGTCGTACGGTGAACAGCAACTCGTAGTCTTCCCCTCCGTGCAGGGCGTCTCCGAGCGTGGCGCCGCCGAAGGTGGGCAACCTTCCGTATAACTCGGCCGCGACGCCGGACGCGCGGCACAGCCGGAACAGGTCGAGCGAAAGTCCGTCGCTCAAGTCCATGGCTGCCGTGGCCTGCAAGCGCTCGCGAAGGAAGATGCCCAGCTCCAGTCGCGGAACGGGGCGCAGATGCCGCCTCCACGCCGCGCCCTGCTTGGTGCGCAACCCAAGGGACGACGCGCCCAACCGGCCCGACACCCAGATTTCGTCGTCCGGGCGGGCGCCGGAACGCACCAGCGCTTTCCCGCGCGGCGTTCTGCCGCAGCAGACGATGTCGCACATACAATTCCCGGCGCGAGCAAGATCGCCGCCCAGAAGGACGATGCCGGATTTTTTCGCGAGCTTGAAGAAGCCCCGGAAAAAATCCTCGCGCCACGGTTCAGCGGCGCGGGCGGGAATGGCCAGCGAGAGAAGACAGAAATACGGCACCGCCCCCATGGCGGCCAGGTCGCTCAGGCCGCGGGCCAGTGCCTTGTGGCCGATATCGGCCGCCTGGTGCGTTTCCATCCTGAAGTGGACATTTTCGATGAGCAGGTCGGTGGTGAACACCAGGTCGTCGTTCGAGCCGGTTGCCTCGATCACCGCGCAGTCGTCGCCGATGCCGAGCGCCGCGCCCCGCGGCGGGGCCCCGGCCTGTCGACGGATGCGCCGAATCATCTCGAGTTCGTTCATGACGGCCGGTCGCGGTGTTCCGCGTCCTGAGAGGCGAACACCAGCCCCGAGGGCAGGTCCTCGCCGTAGATGCGGCCCAATGCATGCAGATCGCGCTCCGCTTTGCCTTCCAGCAGCGGCAGCAGTTTTGCCGCATCGGTGCGCGCCGCGATGGCGCTGCGCACCACCTCGACGGTGCTGGAGGGGAGATCGCGCGCCAGGTCTCCGGTACGTTGCGCAAGCATCGCCAGCGTCTCGGCGGCCTGCGGAATCTTCACCAGCGCATGAACCCATCGCGCCACCGTGGCTGGAGGCAGCACCAGATTGTTCGGCCCGTAGAACAGGCGCCGCGCGCCCAGCCGGGCCAGGCACCACAATTCGCTTTCGCGGAAGTCGCCTTTGCGGATTCTGGCTGCCAGCGTTTCGCCAAGCTCGGTGCGTGTCCCGGCCGGCAGCAGCTCGAGCGACGCGGCCGTGCGCCACATTTCGCGCAGCAGGCTGGAATTCAGCCGAAGTTGTTTCCCGCCGCGGGGCAGCAGGTAAGGAGAGAGCTGCTGGTATATTTCCGATTGCTGGGCCTTATTCAAGCCCCCGGCCAGACGGCCCCAGAAAATCCACCACTCGATTTCGCACTGCACCTGCCGGGCGAACTGCACTCCCTGCCCGAACAGGCGCCGGGAGTTCTCCACGCGCAGATCGTCGCCGGGAAAACCGAAACCCGGACGCAGACAGAAACCGCATAGGTTGAGCCATCGCAACTCGAAGGCGGGTCCGCGCTTGCGGCCTTCCACCAGATCGAGAAGCGTGTCGCCGAGCCGCCGCAGCGTATCCAGCGGCCAGGAGCCGCGGGACACACCGGCGGCGTCGTCCAGCCGGGCCGGCAACTGCTCGGGAGCGATTTCGCTTTCTTCGCCGCCGCCAAAAACCTGCCGCAGCAGTTCTTCGGCCCGCCCGACTCCCTCCCCTGCCACGACAACGGCCGGACGGACGGGCTTGGCCGCGGCGTCGGAGTCGACAGTCTTTTTTCGCAAGTCGAACTCCAGGCGCCAGCGGTGGTCCGAGGTGTGCGACTGCGCCCACAAATCGAGCGTTCCCACTTCGGTGAGCCGCGCCACCAGCGCCACCGGGATGTGTTGCTCTTCGGTCTTGCGTCCGAAGCGGATGACCGCTTCGAGCGGGGCGTGACGATACAGATCTTCGTCGTTGGCGGGAAATTCCACCACGTCGCCGAGCGCATCGCCTTTGCGCTGGAGTGCGCTGAAGAGCCGGAAGGAGACCGGCTTGTTGGCCACCAGCCGGAGGTCGTCGCGACGAAGCTCCAGCGAAGCGCCTTCTTCGGTGCCGCGGGGTACCAGGCAGACCGCCCGGATGGGATCGCCGACTCCGATGCCCAAAAAGTAGGTGCGCGGCAGTCCGCCGCGAACCAACACTCCCGTACCGGCCGAGCGCGCCCGCGCGTAATAGGCCGCGCCAATGGCAACCGCCAGATCGAGCTTCTGCCCTTCCATCACCATCGGTTTCCTGCCGTACCAGCGCTCCACCACCTCGGCCACCCGCCGCCTGCAGATTGGGGGGATGAAGAAGCCGCCGTTGAACAGGATGGCGTCTGGCGCGGGCGATTTCGCGCTGGTGAGGAAGGCCGCCAGGTGGCGCGTGATGGCCGGGTCGGAAACGTAAGGCAGGCCCGACTCGCGGTACAGGCTGTCGGGGTCGTTCTGCGGTTTGTCGCCGATCTCGCAGAACGGAAGAAAGCCTTCGAGCGTCAGCTCCAGCGCCTCTTCGCGCTGGATGCTGGCTTTCATGGTGCCGCCTACCAAAGACGAGCCGGCGCCCAGCACAGTGATTTCGACGGCAGCCAGCGTTTCCTCCGAAAGCAGCCGCTCCTTGGCGGACGCGCATTGCCGCCGCAGTCCGCTACGCTGGCGCAAGGCCAATTGCCGGCCGAGCTTCGATTCCACCAGCCAGGCCAGCGTCAGATCCAGGTTGTCCCCGCCGAGCAGCAGGTGCTTGCCAACCGCGGTTCGCGTGAACTCGATCGCGTCGCCCTTGCGGCCAACCCGCACCAAAGTGAAGTCGCTGGTGCCGCCGCCGACGTCGCATACCAGCACGGTCATGCCGTCGAACAGTTGCCTGGCCGACTGCGCCAGGTGGCGCGCGATCCACGCGTAGAACGCCGCCGCCGGCTCCTCCAGCAGGGTGATGTTCTCGAAGCCGGCCGCCGTGGCCGCCTCAACCGTCAGTTCGCGTGCTTCCTCGTCGAACGACGCGGGAACAGTGAGCACCACCTCCTGGGCGGCTAAGGGAGCTTCGGTCGCCTGCTCCCAACCAAGCTTGATCTGCCGTAGGTATGCGGCCGACGCTTCCACCGGCGAAAACACGCGTACCGCCGGCGGCGCGTCCCACGGAAGAATTTTCTCCCGCCGGTCGACCTCGGGGTTTGAGAGCCAGCTCTTGGCGGAGTGGATCAGCTTGGCCGGCACCAGCGCCCCTTGTTCGCGAGCGTAGGTGCCCACGTAGGTTTCCTCCCCGAGGAAGAGAAACGACGGCAAAGTCGGGAATGTTTCCACCCGTCCGGGACCGAAATGCTGGGGAATCGGAACAATGGCGATGGGGGGCGATTCGGCGTCGCCCGCCTGCTCGGCGTCGATGGACGCCAGCGCCGAGTTGGTGGTCCCGAGGTCGATGCCGACGAAGTGCTTCTTGTCCACTGGCAGCCTATTCCACCTCCAGCTCCGCCGGCGACAGGATGGCGTGGTCCGCTTTCGCGGCGGATTTCGGCAGGTTTACCGAATCCACCCGCCAACCCTTGTGGCGCAGGGTGCCTCCGGCCGGCTGGCTGCCCGGCGGCACGTTTCCCACAAAGCGGACAGCGGCTTGCGAAGCCGGTGCGGACGTGTAGGCCCCTTCGACGCCATCGATCACCGGGGCGAGTTTTAAGTGTTTCGTCAGGACGTTGCGGCTGTTCTGGTGCAGGTGGCGCGCGGCGGCCCCCACCTGCTCGTCGGTGAAGGACGAGATGTCCTCCATCAGGAAATCCACCAGGCGGGCTTCGTGCTGCAGCAGACCGAGCAGCCGGACCGCGCCATCGGCGGCGGTTTCGGCCTTAGGCGGGGTGGCTGCCGGCGTGGTCACCCGCCGGACGTAACCGAACGATTGCGCAATGTCGGCGGGCAGCTTGCCGCCGAACAAAATCGCAAAGAAACTACGGAATGCCTGAGATACGCGGCTCAATGGGGAAAGCTACCTCCAACTTGCCAGAATACAATGGGTGGCTCGCCGGTGGGCGAATCCCGAACTGTGCGGTATCACCGCGGAACGCTGAAATTCCCGAATTTGCCGGTGGTGCCCCGTCTGTGGATGATGGTCTCCCTGTTCAGCTTTTCCAGCTCGCGGCGGGCGATGGTGGCCCATTCGCTGCCCTGGTCCAGCTTCAGATACGCGCGCCAGTGGCGTACCGCCATCAACGTCTGGCCGCGAGTCTGACAGTTGAGCGCCAGGTTGTAGTGGGCGTCGGCATAGTTCTGATCCAGGCGAATCGCCGCCCCATAATGCTTGGCGGCCCTTCCCAAATCTCCGAGTTCGTCGTAAACATTAGCCAGATTGAAGTGGGCCAGAGCGTAGTCCGGGTCTTGTAGAAGGGCGCGTTTGAAATAGCTTTCCGCGTTCTTCCACTTTCCCTCCCGGAACCACACCGTGCCCAGGTTCACCAGCGAAACCACCGACTTCTCGTCCAGCTCGAGCGCCTTCTGGTAGGCGTCCACGATCTCCTGGAATACCGCCCCGCGCCGCTCCAGTTCCACGCCCCGCTCGAACCACTCGCGGGCCTGCTGCCGGCGTGCCTGCTCCGACCGGCGATTCTCGGCTTCCTGCGATCCGGCTGGGAAGGAACGGAGTTTGTTCAGCTCCTGCTCATCGAAATCGAGAAGCAACTGGCCGGAGACCGGCTCCATTTTCGACCCATCGACCGAAACGGTGATTCTGCCGCTTTCGGCGAAGATTTTGACGTCGGTCAGAGGGTCGCCTTCGGCGCCCAGCTTGGCCCGCAGCGCGGCCAGAGCTTTGCGAATCCTGTCGGCCCTGACCTTTGCCCCCTGCAGCTTGATAATTGTTTTGAGTGCAACAAGTTCCGGGAAACCGAATTGCTCTTCGGACGACACCAGCCCCTGGCTCTGCCAGCGCCGGAGCTGGCGCGTGGAGATGCCCAGCATCCGGCAAACCTGTTCCGGCGTGAACTTCTCCGCTTGGGACGGCGTACTCACCGGAGGCATTTTAGCATGCGGCAACCCGAACAATCCGAGGCATTTCTTTCAACTCGCACGGAGGCTGCACCCACACGCCCGGGCCCAGGCCGGACCCGCGCGAGGCGGCGAGGTTGGCAAATGACTATCACAATTCGACCTCGATTTTCGCCATCCCAGGTCCCATGCTCGACCACCCGAGGAGAGAGCGTTTGACAGGAATAACGGACAGACGCATACTGAAATTAGAATGCAACTGAGTTTCAATAAACCGAGACGAAAGATCCGATCCCATCCGCGTTGTCTCGGCGACTTGCGCGACGGCGAAGAAGCTGTCCTGGACCGGATTGATCTGCCCGACGAAGTGTCCGGCCGCTTGATGGAGCTCGGTTTTCTGCCGGGCGCCATGGTATCTGCGGCCCGGTCGGCTCCGGGCGGCGATCCGCGGGTTTTTCGGGTGGACGGCAGCGAGATTGCCTTGCGGGGCGAAACCGCCCGGCATCTTTTCTTGCGCAGGTCGAACATTCAACCCTATTGAGGCTTGTTCATGAGTGGTTGCCACGGTTGCAGTGCCGGCGGAGGGGTTGTCGCGGCTCCGCCGCGCGCCGGCGGCACACGTACTCGCTCGGTCGCGATCGTGGGTCCTCCGAATAGTGGAAAATCTACTCTTTTCAATCGGTTAACCGGACTTCGCCAAAAAGTCGCCAACTTCCCCGGGGTCACCGTCGAACAACACACTGGCAAAATGACGCTGCCTGACGGACGCGAGCTGGTGTTGATCGACCTGCCCGGTGTGTACAGCCTTCGCCCGCGGTCGGAAGACGAGCGGGTAGCGCACGACGTGCTGCTGGGACGGATGCCCGGCAATGCGAAGCCGGACGCGGTGATCCTGGTGGTGGATTCCACCAACCTGGCGCGCCACCTGACGCTGGCTGCCCCCATCCTCGGGCTCGGCGTGCCCACCATGATCTGCCTGAATATGGCCGACGACCTGGAAAGACGCGGCGGCCAGCTCGACGTTCCGGCGCTGGCGAAGCAGTTGGGTGCGCCGGTGGCGCTGGTCAGCGCGACTCGCGGCGATGGCCTGGACACCATCTACCACTTCCTGCAGGGGTCGGTCGGGGTGCCGGCGCCGGTCGAGCTGCCGGTGATTCAGGATGTGCCCCAGTGCCGGCAGTGGTCGCAAGAGATCAGCCAAAGAGCCGGCTACCGGCCTCCGCTGCCACCGATGTGGACACGGCGCCTGGATTCCGTTTTCCTGCATCCGGTGTGGGGCGCGGTGGTGTTCGCCGCGGTGGTGCTGATGGTGTTTCAGGCGATCTTCACCGCCGCCGTACCGTTCATGGATTGGATTGATGAGGCGGTCAAGGTCTCGGGTGCGTGGCTGGGCGGGCTGCTGCCGGCGGGGCTGTTGAAGTCGCTGGTGATCAACGGGGTCTGGAGCGGCGTGGGCGCGGTTATCGTCTTTTTGCCCCAAATCCTGCTGCTGTTTCTGTTCATCGGAATTCTGGAAGATTCCGGCTACCTGGCCCGGGCCGCGATTATCGCCGATCGCACCATGGCGAAGGTGGGCCTGCAGGGCAAGTCTTTCATCCCGCTGCTGTCCGCGTATGCCTGCGCGGTACCGGCCATCATGGCCACCCGGACCATTGAAAATAAGCGCGACCGTATTGCTACCATCCTGATTGCTCCCTTCATGACCTGTTCGGCGCGATTGCCGGTGTACACCCTGATCATCGCCGCCTTTCTGCCGGACAAGCCGTTGCTGGGACCGTTTGTGGGAATGCGCGCGGCGGCCATGCTGGGCCTGTACCTGCTCGGCTTCGCGGCGGCAGTCGCCACCGCCCGCTTGTTGAAATCGTCCATTTTGAAGAGTGAGCGCGCGCCCTTCGTGCTGGAGATGCCCCCCTACCGCTGGCCTACTTTCCGGTCTCTCGGCCTGCGCTTGCTGGACCGTTCCAAGGTCTTTCTGCGGCGCGCCGGAACGGTGATTCTCGGCGTCACGGTGGTGTTGTGGATGCTGGCTTCGCTGCCGATGAAAAACGGACAGCCGCCGCCCATCGAGCGGAGCCTGGCCGGCACCCTCGGGCGGACCATCGAACCGGCTATTCGGCCGCTTGGCTTTAACTGGAAAATCGGCATCGGCCTGATCAGCTCCCTGGCCGCCCGCGAGGTGATCGTCGGCACCCTGGGAACTATCTACGGCATGGAAGGCGACTCGCATTCTGCCGGATTGCAGGCGGCCATTCACAAAGATCTGAACCTGGGGGGCGCGGTCGCCTTGCTGGTGTTTTTCGCTTTTGCCATGCAGTGCATGTCCACCGTAGCGGTGGTTCGCCGTGAGACCGGCGGTTGGAAGTGGCCCATCGTCCAGTTTGCCTTCATGAGCAGTATGGCCTACGTTTGCGCCTTCATCGCGTTTCGAGTCATCTCTCAGGTGTGAATCGCCGTTCGGGCGGCCATGCTAGCATTGTCTTGTCTCATTTCTTACCCCGGTTTTGGACACATCCATGAAGAACGTGATCATCATCGGCTCCGGCTGCGCCGGAAACACCGCAGCCCTTTATACAGCGCGGGCTAATTTGCAGCCGCTGGTCGTGGGGGGCCACGAACCCGGAGGCCAGCTCGCCTTGACAACCCTGGTCGAGAATTTTCCCGGATTTCCGGATGGCATCAATGGCCCGGATCTGGTGGAGAATATCAAGCAGCAAGCCATCCGGTTCGGCGCCGAGTTCGTCCACGGGGCCGTCGACCAGGTGGACTTTTCGAAACGCCCGTTCCGCGTGAGTGTGGACGGCGCATGGAGCGAGGCCCGCACGGTGATAATCGCTTCCGGAGCATCGGCGCGCTGGCTGGGCCTGCCGTCCGAGAAGAAGCTCATCGGCCACGGCGTCAGTAGCTGCGCCACCTGCGACGGCTTCTTCTATCGCGGCAAAAAGATCATGGTGATCGGCGGCGGCGATTCGGCCATGGAGGAAGCCAACTTCCTCACGCGTTCGGTGAGGAGGTCACCGTGGTTCACCGGCGCGAAGAGTTCCGCGCGTCGAAAATCATGGTCGACCGCGCCCAGCACCAACCCAAAGATCAGGTTCCTACTGAATACCGTGGTGGACGACGTGTATGATGTCGAGCGAGGCCACGTGTACCGGCGTGAAGCTGCGCAACGTGAAAACCGGCGAGACGCTCGACCGGAAGGTGGACGGTCTCTTCGTGGCCATCGGCCACGTCCCCAACACGAAACCGTTCGCCGGCCAGATCGACATGGACGCCGAAGGCTTCATCGTTTCCCACGGTGGCGCGCGCACCAACGTCGCCGGCGTGTTTCACGCCGGAGACGTGCAGGACCGCAATTACCGCCAGGCCATCACGGCCGCCGGAGCCGGCTGCATGGCCGCCATCGAAGCGGAAAGGTTCCTCGAAGCCGAGGAGGACTGAGCGGGTTGGCGCAGAAGATTCAACCGCAGCCCAGCGATCAATCGCCGCTGACCCGCTGGTAGGGGTCTTTCAAATACTTGGCCGCAATTTCCTGCGCGCCCTGGGTGTTGTCCTTGGTGCGCAGCGCCAGGCGGTACTCGTTCACCGCGCGTTCGCGCTGGGAGGTGATGTCGAAGATCTTGCCCAGATTGATGTGGGCCCACACCTCGGTCCATTTCGGATCCAGATCTCCGGCCAGCGCTTCGCGGAATTCGTTGGCCGCCGATTGATAGTTGTTTTGCAGAAAGAACGCTTCGGCCACGCGGTAGTGCGCCAGCGAGCTGTTGCGCTTTACGTCGAGCGCTTTCTGGTACTCGTTCAGCGCGTCGTTGAGCTGGCCGATCTCGGCGAATTGCTCTCCGCGGCGGATGGCCACCGCGATGCGCATCTGGTCGTCGAACGCCAGCACCTGGTGGTCCGGGTTCAGGATGATCTTTTTCGGCTTGCCGAAGGTGTCGATGCTGAACTCGGAGGAGGTGCCGACTACCTCGACCGTGGCTTCCTCCGGGTTCCCT
Organism: Bryobacterales bacterium; assembly: GCA_963810595.1. Lineage (GTDB taxonomy): Bacteria > Acidobacteriota > Terriglobia > Bryobacterales > Bryobacteraceae > CAWEOG01. Next base: position 407,319 of record CAWEOG010000012.1, read on the forward strand.
TCCGTTTCGACGCGCACCTTCACGGGCATGCGGAACAGGTCCAGGTCCTGCTTCACCTTCCCCATCACCCGGAAGCCCTTCTGGGTGCGGTAAACGGTGTATTCCAGCCGGAATTCGGGGGCGCCCTGCGATTCAATCCACTGCAGGAAAAAGTAGTCCAGGTTCTGCCCGGCCAACGCTGACGCCTCTTTGCGAAAATCGGCGGTGTCGATCTCCTTCCAGGCGAACTTGTCCGGGATGTCCTTCAGCAGCTTCATGAAACTCTCGTCGCCCATGATGCCGCGTAACATGTGCAGCACGGCGGCGCCTTTATCGAAGGTCAAAGCCACCAGCTCGGGCGAGTAGTCGTCGAGACGCGCCGCTTGAATCACCGGCGGTTCCGTTACCGTCAGCGCCTCGACGTTGATGTCGTGAATCTCGTTGTCCACCCAGGCGTCGCCATTCACATGGCCCAGATACAGCACTTCGGCGTATTTCGACATTCCGTTGGTGATCCACAAATGGTCTCGGGTGCGCGGCGACAGCAGAATGCCCCACCACTCGCGGGCCACCATGTTCGCCAACAGGCGCTGATTCACCTCGGTGCCGATGGAGCCCGGCGCCAGAAAGATTATGCCTGGCGCCGCATAGCCGTTGGGAGCGCCGTCGCTGGTTTCGACCAGGGTGAGATTGGCTTCCGGCGGAAGACCGAAGACCGAAGTCAGGTAGGTCATCACCTCCCCGGTCTCCCGCCCGTACCCGTTGGCCATGCCGGCATCCTGCCCGCGAAAGTAGACGGTTGTATTGACGCCGCTCGCGCTAACTTGCTGGGGATTGTCCTTCACCACGGCGATGCTGCCTGGAAATGACGGTTGATTGTAACTGAATTTGTAAGTGACGCCGTCCGCGGTAGTCTCCTCACCGGTCTGGTTGCCGCTGGCAATTACTTTGAAGCCCGCCGGCACGGTGATTTCCATATCGGCGGAGTAGCGGTCTACGGTGTAGCCGCTAATCGGGAACCAGCGGGACGGATAGAGCAGGTAGGCGAAGTTCTGCGCGATCTCGGCGAAGCGGACGCCGTATACCGGGCTCTCCTCGGCGCCGGTAAGTTGTCCGTCGTAATTGAAGGTGATGCCGAATGGCTGGTTGGACTTCAATGGCTGGGCAAACGTCAGGTGAATGGTGTGGTGCCCCGGGTCGCGCGAGAAGGCGATGGGCTGCTGGTCCGCCCCCACCACTTTCGAAACGGTCAGTGCGTCGTTCAGCTCGAAGGTGGCGGACGTTATCTCCCGGCCGATGGGATGGATCACCACATCCACCTCGGCGGTCAGCGTCTGGGTGTCGGGATTCACCTTGGCACGGATGTAGTAGCGCTGGACGTCAATGTCGTTTGTCTCACGCGGTCGCGGCTGCGCACAGAGCGGCAACGCCGCCAATAGAACAAGCCCCGACACCGCCAAGGCATGGCTCAAACTGCTACGCATTTCAGTCCTCTCAATCCAGACATACTAAACCGGCCGGCACGGTTCCCCGGTGGTAAACCAAGGCTCCAACTCGCGCGCGGCGCGCTCCATCGGGTCGTCTGCCGTGAGGAGCGCGTTTCGCACGGTCGCTAACTCCATTTTCATGCCGATGCGGGCCGCCTTACCAGCCAGCAGCCGTTCCGCCTCGGCGGCCAGGCGGTCTGGAGTGCAGTCATGTTGGATCAGTTCCGGCACCACCCCGCGCCCGGCAATCAGGTTCACCATCGTGTAAAACGGCACATCCACCAAATGCTTTCCGAGGTGCCAGGTCAGCCAGGCGACGCGATAGAACGTAACCATCGGCGTTCCCAGAATCGCCGCCTCGGTCGAGACTGTTCCGCTCGCTGCCAAAGCAAGATCGGCGGCGGCTATGGCGTCCCAGGTTTCGCCCTCCACCAGCGTAATCGGCGAAGCCCCCAAATGGTCCGTATAGAATCGGGCGCCGAATTTCTCGCTGCTCCCCGCCGGCGCGGCCAGCACCAGCGACACCGCCGCGCTCTGGTATAAGCGGTTTGCCGCGCCAACCACCACGGGCATGTGACGTGCGATTTCGCCCCGGCGGCTGCCCGGCAGCAGCACCACCAGCGGGCGATCCAAAGGTAGCCGGTGTTTCTTCAGGAACTCCTCGCGTCCGAGCCTGGGCTTTAGCAGCTTGCCCAGGGGGTGGCCAATGTAACTCGCCGGCAATCCGTGTTCCCGAAAAAAATTTTCCTCAAAAGGAAAGATGCAGAGGAGTTTCCGCACGTTTCGACGCAGAGCACGAATTCGCCCCTTGCGCCATGCCCAAACCTGCGGCGCCACCAGGTAAACCACTGGAATCCCGAGTTTTGTCAATTTCCGGGCGACCCGCAAGTGGAAATCGGGGCTGTCGGTAAGAACGGCGAAATCCGGCCGTTCCCGCCGGGCGGCCTCGCAAAGCTTGTGAAACTCCCCATAAATTCGAGGAATGTGCCGCAGCACTTCCACCAGACCCACCACCGCCAGATTCGCGGCATCCACCACGGTGCGCACCCCCGCGGCGCGCATTTGCTCGCCGGTACAGCCGAAAAATTCGGCATCCGGGTGCCGCTCGCGCAGCGCCTCCACCAGGCGGGCGGCGTAGAGATCGCCCGAAGCTTCGCCCGCCGATATCAGTATTTTTCGCCGCACCAAGGGTTAGTCTAGCCGATTGTCCGCTCCGTACTGGTGTTTTGTCCGGTTGCCACAGCTTGTTTTCTGCGGCGGCGCGCCGGCACCTGTTACCTTGAGTAGAGGTTCTCGCGCCGAATCGCTCGAATGCCAAGAAAGCGTTACCTTTGGAAACTACCCCAGCGCGACCTGCAATTGGGCGATCGCACGCTGATTATCGGTATCCTGAACGTCACTCCCGATTCGTTTTCCGACGGTGGGAAGTATTACGACCCGGACCGCGCGTTTGCACGCGCGCTGGAACTGGAGGAGGAGGGCGCCGATATCGTCGACATCGGCGCGGAATCCACCCGGCCCGATTCCGAGCGTATTTCCGAAGCCGAGGAATTGCGCCGCCTGGTGCCGGTTTTGAAGCGCATTCGCGGGAAACTGTTGGTGCCGGTATCGGTGGACACTTATAAGTCGTCGGTGGCCCGGAAGGCAGCCGAGCTGGGGGTGGAAATCATCAACGATCCATCCGGGCTTACCTTCGACCCGGATACCGTGAAAGTGGCCGCGCAGACCGACGCCGCGCTGATTATCAACCACATGCGCGGCACGCCCGACACGTGGAAGAAGATATCGCCCCTGCCGGACGTGATGGGGACCATTCGCGCCGAGTTGCAGGCCGCCGTGCGGCGCGCAACCCTGACGGGAGTGTTGAAGCAGCGGATTGCGGTCGACCCGGGGCTCGGCTTCGGCAAACGCAAGGAACAGAATCCGGAAATCCTGGCGCGGCTGGCGGAACTGGCCGAACTGGATGTGCCGGTGCTCGCGGCCCCTTCGCGCAAGTCGTTCCTCCAGCAGAAAACCGACGAGGAAACCGAATTCGCCACGGCGGCGGCGGTGACGGCGTCCATCCTGGGAGGCGCGCACATGGTACGGGTGCATAACGTCAAAGCCATGCGTCCCGCGATACAGGTTGCCGACGACGTTTTGCGCGCCATGAAGCGCTGACAGGCGGGCTTCCGAAGAAGGACTCACCGCATTCCCCCACAACGGTGCGTGCTATCCTGAGGGCTAGTTTCCCCCGGGCAGCCTGGTACCATGCAGCAACTCCGATACGAAACGCCGGGCGGTATTGCCGTCACGCGCAGCGCTTCTCGAATTCCGTTTCGCCGCGGATTGCGCCGTCTGCTGCGCGATCTGGACCGGTATCGCGGCATTTATCTCAGTTCCGGCTATGAGTTTCCGGGCCGCTACTCCCGCTGGGACATCGCTTCGGTCCACCCGCCGCTGACGCTTTTCTCCTCCGGCCGCGACGTCGAATTCCAGCCGCTGAACCTGCGCGGGGAGATGCTCTGCCAGATGCTTTTGCCGGTGCTTGGCCGCCATCCGCATTGGGACTCTCTTCAGTCCGCCCGCGGTGGGCTGGTGGGCCGGCTGAAACCCTTGCCCGATCTGTTTCCGGAGGAGGAGCGTTCGAAACAGCCTTCGGCGTTTTCCATCCTGCGGGCGCTCATCGAAGAGTTCCGGAACGACCAGGATTCACGCCTTGCACTGGTGGGGGCGTTCGGCTTCGACCTGTTGTTTCAGTTCGATCCGATCAAACTGCGCATGCCGCGGTACGCCCAGAAAGACCTTCAGCTTTTTCTCTGCGACGACATCTATTTCATGGATCGCAAGAAAGAGGTGATCGAGCGCTACCAGTACGATTTCGATTACGAATCGTGGTCCACCCTCGGCCTGGACCGTGGCAGCCAACCGGTGCCGGCCCCCGCCGTGGTCCCCGAGGGCGAGATTACCTGCGACCATACGCCCGAAGAGTACATGGCGAACGTCGAGACGGTGCGCGAGGGTACCCGCCAGGGCAACTACTACGAGGTGGTGCTGCGGCAGACCTTTCGCGCTCCGTACGCCGGCAAACCCTCGGACCTGTTCGAATGCATCCAGCAGGCCAGCCCCAGCCCGTACCAGTTTCTGCTGCAGTTCGGCGACGAACAGTTGATTGGCGCCTCACCCGAAATGTTCGTCCGCGTCGAAGGGGACCGCGTGGAAACGTGTCCTATCTCGGGCACCGCGCAGCGCACCGGCGACCCCATTCGGGACGCCGAGAACATCAAGCAGTTGCTCAGCTCGGCCAAGGAAGAATCGGAGCTGACCATGTGCACCGACGTGGACCGCAACGACAAGTCGCGTGTCTGCGTTCCGGGAACGGTGCGGGTGGTCGGCCGGCGGTTGATTGAGTCCTACGCCGGCGTTTACCACACGGTGGACCACGTGGAAGGCACCCTGGCGCCCGGCTTCGACTCGCTGGACGCATTTCTCACGCACATGTGGTCGGTTACCATGATCGGCGCGCCAAAGAAGGCCGCCGCGCAGGCGATTGAAAACCTTGAAAAGACTCCCCGCGGCTGGTACGCCGGCGCGGTGGGCATGGTTGGCCTGAACGGCAGCATGAACACCGGCATCCTCATCCGCACGGTGCACTTGAAGGAAGGAATCGCCAACTATTCGGTGGGCGCCACCCTGCTCTACGATTCCATCCCGGAGATGGAGGAGCGCGAGACCCGGCTGAAAGCCACGGGATTTTTCCGCGCTCTGGCGGCGTCGAAGAAAACCCCGAAGCCCCCGGCGGCGGACGACGCCCCCAAGGACGGAACCGGCGTACGCTTCCTGCTGGTGGATAACGACGACTGTTTTATCCACACTTTGGCGAATTATCTGCGGCAAACCGGCGCCGAAGTCATCACATACCGGGCCGGGTTCCCGCTCGACATGATCGCGCGGTTGAATCCCGATATTATCCTGGTTTCTCCGGGCCCCGGCCGGCCGGCCGATTTCGGGGTGCCCGACCTGGTGCGCTACGCCGCCCTCCAGCGGATTCCGTTGCTCGGCGTCTGTCTCGGCTTGCAAGGCATGGTGGAGGCCTTCGGCGGTGAGTTGGGGGTGCTCGGGTACCCGATGCACGGAAAGCCATCCACGGTTCTGCACCAGGGAAAAGGCGTCTTCGAAGGATTGCCGCCAGCGTTTACGGTGGGGCGGTACCATTCGCTGTTTGCCATTCGCGAAAAGCTGCCATCCTGTCTCGAGGTCACCGCGGAAACCGAGGATGGGGTGATTATGGGGGTGCGCCACCGCGAGCTGCCGATGGAAGCGGTGCAGTTTCATCCGGAATCGATTCTGAGCCTGGAAGACGACCGCGGGATGCAGTTGATCCGCAACGCCGTCAGGCTGTATGGCCGGTCGCGGGCGGCCGTGTAATGGGACTTTTCCGGTCAAAATTGAAAGGGTACTGGAACCAAATGCCATTGCCCGCTGCGCTGCCAAACCGGCAAACTGGATAGCAACGATGAGCGTTGGCGACTTCATCTACGTTCTGTTCCTGGCGATCGTCTGTTGGCTGGCGTTAAACATCGACGACAGCGGCGGAGGCGGCAAGAGGTCCAGAATCCCGGCTGCGGGCTAAAATGCCTTCGGTTTTCGTTCTCGGTGGCGGTTTGGCAGGGATGGCGGCCGCCGCTGCTTTGGCGCGTTCCGGCCACGACGTTACCCTCCTTGAGGCGCGGCCCTTTCTGGGCGGTCGGGCTACCTCGTATCCGTTGCCCCCCTCCGGCGGCGAAAGCGACTCCATCGACAATTGCCAGCACATTCTGCTCGGTTGCTGCCGCAACCTGATGGATTTTTATCGCCGGCTGGGGGTTGAGGGGAAAATCCGGTTTCACCGCGAATATCATTTCCTCGAACCGGGCGGACGGCACTCGCTATTACGGCCCGGCTGGCTGCCCGCGCCGTTACACTTCTCCGGTTCGTTTCTCCGCCTGCCGTTCCTGGGCCTTTCCGATAAGCTCTCTCTGGCGCGGGGCCTGCGGGCCCTCGCCAGCGAGTACGGAAGGCGCGCGGACCTGGACTCGTTGACCATGCTGGAATGGCTCAAGGAAAAACGCCAGACGCCGGTGGCAATCGACCGCTTCTGGCGGCAGATTCTGGTGAGCGCCGTCAACGAGGATTTGGACGTAGTGTCGGCGCGGCACGGGTTTCAAGTGCTGCGGCTGGGCTTCCTTCAATCGGCCGAAGACGCCCGGTTGGGCATTCCCGCCGTGCCGCTGGCCGAGTTATACGACTTCAGCCTGCTGGCGAGCCAGACTCGCTTGCGAGTAATTGCGCGCGCGAAAGTGGACGCCGTGGAAATGGACGGCGGCACGGGAGCCTCCGTAAGGTCGGTGCGCGCGGGTGGCGAAGAGTTTCGCGCCGATGCCTACGTTTGCAGCCTGCCGTTTGAGAAAACCGCCGAACTGCTGCCGGCTCTGCCGGTGCGCTGGGACCGGTTCCGGCATTCCCCCATCACCGGCATCCACTTATGGTTCGAGCGCCGGGTGACCGAATTACCATACGCCGCACTGCTCGACCGTAACATTCAATGGTTCTTCAACAAAGACGGCGGCCGCTACCTGCAGGTTGTCGTAAGCGCTTCCCGCGGCCTGCTCCCAATGAGCCGGGAAGAGGTGATCTCGCTGGCCCTGAAGGAACTGGGAGAGTTTCTCCCCGCGGTCGGAGCCACGCCCCTGCTAAAGGCGCACGTCGTGAAAGAGGTCCGCGCCACGTTTTCTGCGGTTGCTGGACTCGAGGCGGAGCGTCCCCTGCCTCCGACGCCCGCTCCCAATCTCTTTCTGGCCGGGGACTGGACCCGTAGCGGCTGGCCGGCCACCATGGAAGGGGCGGTACGCAGCGGCTATCTGGCCGCCGAAGCGGTGGCGAGACATTTCGGAAATCCGGCGTCGTTTCTGATTCCCGACCCGGGCCCGGCGCTGTGAGTGCGGGGCCTTCCGGTCTTCCGGCGCCAGGACGATTTACTCTACCCTGGCCGTCGTTTGTCATAATGGTCCCATGACGGTCAAGATCTGCTTGGGCCTATTCCTATTGCTGGCCACGTGGCCGGCTTTGGGTGGCGAACCGGAAACCGAGCTGCGGATTGAAGTCACGAACCCGCGCGGCACGGCGGTGGAGCGCGCCAGCGTGATCTTGCGCTGGGACGAGGGCCGCTCGATCAGCAAGTTCGGCAAAAAGAAGATTGTCTCGTGGGAGGTTCGTACTAACGCCGAGGGAGTCGCGAAGTTCCCGCCGCTGCCGCAGGGCAAGATTCGCGTGCAGGTGATCGCGAAAGGCTACGCGACTTTTGGCGAATTCTACGACATCAACGAGCCGCAAAAGACGATTCAGGTCAAGCTCGATCCGCCCCAAAGACAGTACTCGGCTCACTAGGTATCCGATCGAAAAAGTCGGTCCGATGCGCGGCAACCCCGATAGCGCGGGTGTGGTGCGTTCCGCTATTCCACAAAGGCGATGGCATCCATCTCCACCAGCACGTCCTTCGGCAGGCGTGCCGCTTCCACGGTGGACCGCGCCGGCGGATTCTCGGGAAAATACCGGCGGTAGATATCGTTGACCTCCGGAAATTGGCTCAAGTCCCGCATATAGATCGTCACCCGCAACACCTTGTCGAATCCAGAGCCGGCGGCATCGAGAACGGCGCCAATGTTGTCGAGAACCCTGTGGGCCTGCTCGGCGATGCCGCCCACGACGATTTCGCCCGAGGCCGGTTCCAATGGGATCTGCCCACTAAGGTACACCAGGCCCTGGTGGACCACCGCTTGCGAATAAGGTCCGATCGCGGCCGGGGCCTGTGGGCTGAAGATGATTTTTTTCACGTTTCTTTCTCCTGCCGGCGAAAGGCTCTTCCGTCCGGCGAACCCGTCAACAGCCCTCGAAAAGTAAATCCGCCCGTTCACTCAGTGCAAAGTTGAAATGCCCGGCACAGGCTGGGGTTTTCCAGGGAGCTTACGATTTGGGGGACCGAAGGTCTGACCCGACGAACGCGGCCAGCCAAGGGCAATTCTCGTCCCCAGAACTAGTCTAGCATCCGTTATGTCATGGTAGTTCTGGAACTTACGGCCACCTGGGCTAGACCGGAATAAGATCTACGATAAGGGTTTCACCTTATGGGACTGGTAGTCCCAAGGAACGATCCTTAAGTAAGAGACACCTCGGAGCAGTTCGTATCGTGTCGAAGAATCGCACAATTCGAAGCCTTGCTACTAAGTTCTCTGTTTTCACTGGGATATTGGTGCTATGGGTGGCCGGGGCTATTATTGCCTACGACCTCTACCGCGGCAGCTTCGACGGCGCCAAAGGACTCCTCCTGTTCGCTCTGGTAATCGTCATCGCCGGGTCAATCTCCAGTTTTACCCTCCGACTCCTGGTGCGGCCTCTCAAGTACCTCAACGACGGAATGCGTGCGGTTCGAGAGGGCTACCTGCGGCCCATCCCGGTCAGTCGCACCAGCGACGAAATCGAGTTCCTGACCGAGAGCTTCAATGAAATGATTGCCGCGCTGGAGAAATCGCGCAGCGAAGTCCGGGAGTATCAGGAGTTGCTCGAAGAGCGCATTCGCCAGCGCACGGAAGCGCTGGAAGAGGCGATGCAACGATCCCAGGCCGCCAACCAGGCCAAAAGTGAATTTCTGGCCAATATGTCGCACGAGCTGCGAACACCGATGGGTGGCATTTTGGGGATGCTGGACTTGGTTCTGGACTCGGCTCTGCAGCCGGAGCATCGCGAGCATCTGGAGACCGCCCAGCGTTGTGCTATTTCGCTGTTGACGTTGCTGAACGACATCCTGGACCTGTCCAAAGTGGAAGCTGGCCGCATGGTTTTGGAGCAGATCCCCTTCGAGCCGGCGGCGCTGGTGGCGGATTGTTGCACGACGCAGTCGGTGCGCGCCCGGCAAAAGGGCATCGAGCTTACTAGCAGCCTCGCTTCGAACCTGCCGCGCCAGGTGCTGGGGGATCCGCTTCGTTTCCGCCAGATTGTCTCGAATCTGGTTAGCAACGCTGTCAAGTTCACCAGCGTTGGCCAGGTACAAGTGAAAATGTACGCGGGGGATGAGCGACCCGGCGGCGTGCGGGATGTGACCATTGAGGTCGACGATACCGGCCCCGGGATTCCCGAGGAGATGCACACCACGATTTTCGAGAAGTTCACCCAGGCTGACGGGAGCGTTACGCGACGCTTCGGTGGAACCGGACTTGGCCTGGCGATTACCAAGAGCCTGGTGGAAATGCATGGCGGAAGCATAACTCTCGATAGCCGGATAGGTGCAGGCAGCAAGTTCACGGTCACTTTTCCGATGAAAGTGGTGAGTCAACAGGCAGCCGCGGACCGGCGTATCGGCACCAACGAGCGCCGGTCGGCCGGCGACGAAACGGCCCCATTCGGCGCACGAATTCTGGTGGTTGAAGACAACCCCGTGAACCAGAAGATCGTGGCCTCCATCCTGCGAAAAAGAGGCTACGAAGTGGATTTGGCGGTGAATGGACAGCAGGGTCTGGAGTGTCTGGAACGCCAGCATTACGACCTGGTTCTGATGGATGTGCAGATGCCGGTTCTGGACGGGCTGGAAGCTGCCCGCGCCGCGCGGCGGCGTCCGGAGTTCGCCCGCCTGCCGATTGTCGCCATGACGGCTCACGCCATGCAGGGAGACAGAGAGCGGTGCCTGCGCGCCGGCATGGATGGCTACATCGCCAAGCCGGTGAATCCGGCGCACCTGTTCGACGTTATCGGTGGCTTTTTGAACGGCAGGCGGAGAGAGTCGGAGGAGGGCGAGGCGGAAAGCGTTTCCGGCGATGCCCCTCCTCCCATCGACTTGGAGGAAGCTTCCCGGCTGATGAGCGACGATCTGCAGCTCATCAACGGGATGGTCCAACTGTTCATGATGGTTGCTCCGGACCGCCTGGTCCGTTTACGGCAAGCCGCCGAGGTGGCGGATCTGGCCGCGCTTGGCGAGGAATCGCGCAAGCTGCGCAGCGCGGCGCGGCGCATCGCGGCGGTCTCTCTGGCCGACTGCGCCGAACAGTTGGACCAGGCCGCCGCCGAAGGAAACCCGGATGCAGTCCGGAGGTGCCTGGCGGCGCTTGAAGTGGAGTTGAGTCGACTCAACCGTCACGTTCAGGACCGTCCGGATTTCCAGGTGGGACCACTGGCCAATTCCGCGTCCGCCGTTGTTTAGTTGTCGGACCCGGGTGGCCTCGGATCGCTCTCCAGCTCGCCGGCTTTCTCCCGGATGGTCCGCCAGACCAGCGCCACGTCCTGGGCCGTCACACCGATGTTGCCAAGCGCCAGCCGGATCACTTTCCTGCCATTTAGCACATTGGCCGACAAGAATGCCACGCCGCTCGCGGCGACGGTGTCCAGCAGGCGCTGGTTGTCGTCGTCGGAGCCTTTGTAGCGGAAGCAAACCAGGGAGAAGAGCACTGGCGCCACGATCTCGAAACGGCCGTCGGCGGCGATCTCCTCCGCCAGGTGTTGGGCCATCCGGATGTGATTCGCCAGGATCTCGGCTATCCGCTGTCGACCGAAGTAGCGCATGACAAACCACAGTTTCAGTGCCCGGAAACGGCGGCCGAGCTGAACCCCGTAGTCCATGTAATTCGTTGCCTGGGAATCCTCGGCGGTCTGAAGATAAGCGGGAACCAGCGAGAACGCCCGCTTCAAAATGTCCGGCCGCCGTGTGTAGAACACACTGATGTCGATGGGAGTAAACAACCACTTGTGCGGATTCAGCACCAGCGAGTGGGCGCGTTCGGCGCCGCGAAGAATGTGGCGAAACTCAGGGATGATGGCGGCCGGACCGGCATAGGACGCGTCGACGTGGTGCCAGATATCGTATTGTTCGCACACCTGTTGGATCTCTTCCACCGGGTCGATGCTGGCGACCGACGTGGTGCCGACGGTGCTTGAAACGCAGAACGGCTTTTTGCCCGCGGCGGCGTCGGCCGCGATGGCCGCGCGCAATGCGTCCGCTTTCATTCGGAACTGGGCGTCCACCGGGATTTTCCGCACGTTGTCCTGTCCAATCCCCAGGCAGATCGCGCCTTTCTCGACCGACGAGTGCGCCTGCTCGGAGGTGTAAAGCGTGAGGCCCCCACGGCGCCGCGGGTGCGAATCTCGGGATCGGCCATTTCCCGGGCGGCGGCGATGGCGTGCAGGGTGCTGATGGACGCGGTGTCGTAGATGATTCCGAAGAAGCTCGTCCGGCAGGCCGATCCATTGCCGCAGCCAGGCCAGGACCACCTCCTCCAGCTCCGTGGCCGCGGGGTTCGACTTCCACACCATGTGGTTGGTGTTGATGGCCGCCGAAAGCAACTCACCCAGAATGCCGGGACCCGACGCCGAAACCGAAAAATAACCCATAAAGCGCGGGATGGTTCCAATGGTTGGTGGCGGGCACAATCAGCCGGCGAAAATCCTCCAGGATCTTTCCATGGGCTCGCCCTGCCTCGGGGCCCGCGGCGGGAAGAGCCGTTTTCAGCTCACCCGGCTGCGATGGCGGGCATCACCGGAAGATCGCCCAGGTTTTCCAGGTAGCCGGCGACCCAATCCACCAGTTCGTAGCCGAAACGGCGAAACTCTTCCGCCGGCATGTCATTGGGTCTCATCTCACCTCCGCTTCGCGCGAAGTCTCAGCAGTGCGGCCGAAGGGCCACTGGTTTCGCGAAAGCTCCATTGTCTCGCAACTCACGGCAACCGGAGGCGCTGCTACATGCGTGATGCTCGCCACTTCCAGAGCGAATGGAGTAACAATATAACAGAGCCGGCCCGCGGGTGTGTACCAGGATCTTGCGTACCACCGGGCGGCTCCTCACCAGGATGGACGATCGCAGGGCGCCGGCCGACGGTATGCGGCTGGGTGCCTGCCTATTTTTCCAGGAGGCCTCATGAGAATGAAACTACTTGCGGCTCTGCTGCTCGCCGCCATCGCGTTGGCGGCGGCTCCGATGCCGCGGCTCGCAAAAGAGAACGGCGCTTTTCAGTTTCTGGTGGACGACCACCCCTTTCTGATTCTGGGAATTCAGACCGGGAATTCCAGCGGATTTCCCGCAGAACTCGAACGAACCTGGCCGTTGGCCAAACGCATCCACGTCAACACGGTGGAGATTCCCATTCAATGGCAGGTGGTGGAGCCGGTGGAAGGGCGCTTCGACTTCACGGTGGTCGACGGCTTGGTGAACGGAGCCAGAGCGAACGGCCTGCGCCTGATTCTGGCGTGGTTCGGCGGCTTCAAGAACGGCGCGATGCACTTCGCTCCGGCGTGGGTCAAAGAAGACATCAAGAAATACCCGCGAATGATCGACCAGACGGGTAGCCCGATTCGCGCCCTGGCCACGCAGGTTGAAGCCACACAGGCCGCGGACGCGCGTGCGTTCGCCGCCTTCATGCGTCATCTGAAAGAGATTGACGGCGACGAGCACACGGTCATCGCTGTCCAGGTGGAGAACGAAGCCGGTGTTTTGGGCACCGATCGCGACCATTCCCAAAGCGCCGACGCGCTGTTTGCACAGCCGGTGCCGGCCGCGGTGGTGAAAGCCTTCAACAAGCCGAACGGCGGCTCCTGGACCGAGGTGTTCGGCGCCTACGCCAGCGAAACCTTCGCCGCTTATTATCAAGCCCAATATCTCAACCGCGTGGCGGAGGCCGGTAAGCGAGAGTTCCCACTGCCGATGTTCCTGAACGTCTGGACCGATATTCAGGATGGCTTCTATGACCCCGGTTTCTCTCACCCCAGCGGCGGAGCGACCACCCGCATGCTCCCTCTTTACAAGGCGATCGTGCCGGCGATTGACTGGATTTCCCCCGACATTTACAAGCAGAGTTATGTTCAGTACAACCAGGAGGCCACTCCCTACAGCCGGCCCGACAACCCGCTGTTTATTCCGGAGACCGGCCGCGACCTGGGCTTCTGCCGCCGCATGCTCTACGCTCTCGGCGACCTGAAGGGAATCGGGGTGTCGGTGTTCGGTGTCGAAGGTTCACGCGAGGGGGACAACTCCGCGGTTCCCGAAGGCCTGCGCGACCTGGCGGCCACGTATCGCGTGTTAGGCGGCGCGGCGCCACTGCTGGCGGAAGCCAGGCAGAACGGCAAACTGCGGTCGTTCGTCGAGGAGGAGGGTGTCGCTACAGTGGTGGCCGATTTTGGCGAGTTCGAAGCGATGGCCCAGTTTGGCCCCTCGCACTGGGGCTACGGCGGCGCTCGTGCGGCAGGAACGCCGAAGACCAGCGGGCGAGCTCTGATCGGACAGATCGGGCCCGAGGAGTTCGTCGTGGCCGGTTTCGACGCGACCGTGAACTTCCGCCCCAGGTTTGGCTCGGCGACGCCACGCGCCGACTTTGTCAGCGCGGAGGAGGGCGCCTACGAGGGAGGCGCGTGGAAGCCGCGCCGGCAGTTGAGTGGCGATCAAATCTTTTTCGGCCTGCGCTTGCCGGCCGACGGGGCCGTTGTCAAGGTCAAGCTGATGAAATATTGAGCCCGGGGGGCCTCCGGCCGCCGGGTTGGGAACCGGACGTCGATGTGCGAAAACGCTTTCGACGGTATAGAATCTGGAGGATGGTAGAGGTATGGAATCTATGAAAAACAACAGGCACATTCTTTCTCGCAGGTCTTTCCTTGGTTCTTCCGCGGTGGCGGGCGCCGGGGCGGCGTCCTTCACGTTGGTTGCTCCGCAGCTTGTGCGTGGAGCCGGCAAGGAGATGTTAAAGGCGGGACTCGTCGGTTGCGGCGGCCGCGGAACCCAGGCCGCCCTCAACATGATGAGCGGCGACGACAACGTCGAGCTGGTCGCCATGGCCGATATCTTCGAGGACAAGCTGGAGGGTTCTCTCCGCAACTTGCACAACGAAGAGGACTACGTATCGAAGGGGTTGTCGAACGTACCCCGAATCAGGAATATCGCGCCGAATGACTTGACGGCGTCCATCCTCTCGCGCGTAAAAGTGGACGCCACTCACCGCTTCATTGGTTTTGACGCGTTCCGCAAACTGGTCAACTCTGACATCGACATCGTCATGCTGGCCACGCCGCCCGGCTATCGGCCGGAGCATTTCGAGGCGGCCATCGACGCCGGCAAACACGTATTCTGCGAAAAGCCCTTCGGCACCGACCCGGTCGGCGTTCGCCGATTCATGGCCGCGGCGCGCAAGTCGGAAGAGAAAAAGCTTACCGTCCAGTCGGGCGCCCAGCGCCGCGCTCAGAACGAATACGTCGAGACGGTGAAGAAGATCCAGGACGGGGCCATCGGCGACATCCGCGCGCTGTATGCGTACTGGATCGGCACCCCGGTGGTCTTCGCAGAAAGCCCGCGACCCCAAGTGGGGCGAGATGGAATGGCAGCAACGCGCCTGGTACAGCTTCGTCTGGCTCTGCGGCGACCAGATTGTGGAGCAGCATCTGCACAACATCGACGTCTGCAACTGGGTGATGGGGACACACCCGCAGAAAGTGGTGGCAATCGGCGGCGCCATCTGGCGGCCCCGCACCGAGATTTACGGCAATATTTACGACCACATCGGGTCGGATTTCGAGTACCCGGGCGGAGTGCGGATGTCCAGTTACTGCCGCCAGTATCCACAGGGCCTCTACACGGACGTCAGCGAAAAGATTGTTGGCAGCAAGGGCGTCAGCAACGCCAAGGACATGGGGGAGGTGAAGCTGAATCCCTACGTCCAGGAACACATCAACATGCTCAACAGCATCCGTGGCGACGGTCCTTACGTCAACCAGGGGATGACGGTTGCCGAAAGCACCATGACCTGCATCATGGGGCGGGAGTCGGCATACTCCGGCCAGGAGATTACCTGGGATATGATCATGGCATCCAAGCTGGACCTGCAGCCGAAGGCGTTTGGCTACGACGAAAAAGTACCGGTGACGCCCCTGCCGGTGCCGGGCGAGTACAAGTTCATCTGAACTCGCCGCCGGGTTGTGGCCCGCTCGAGCGCTGCCGCTTGCAGCCCGCCTGGCCCGGCATCACACTGTAAAAGAGCATGTTACCTGTAGAACGCTACCGTGGCAGCCTGCTGGGGCTGGCCACCGGCGACGCTCTGGGCGCGACTGTCGAGTTTCGCCTGCCCGGTTCTTTCGCTCCTGTGACCGGCATGAGGGGGGGCGGACCCTTCGATCTGAAACCGGGCCAATGGACCGACGACACGTCGATGGCGCTGTGCCTGGCGGAGAGCCTGATCGAGAAGCGCGGCTTCGACCCGGCCGACCAGCTTTCCCGCTATCTTCGGTGGTACCGGCAGGGATACCTGAGCAGCACCGGGGCGTGTTTCGACGTCGGCACCACCACCTCCACGGCGCTACACCTGTTTGAGAAGACCGGAGCCCCGTTCTGTGGCGCGGAATCGTCGCGTACCGCCGGCAATGGCGCGCTGATGCGCCTGGCGCCCATACCGCTGGCTTTCGCGGCCAATCCGAGGCTGGCAATCGAGCGTGCGGCCGACAGCTCGCGCACCACCCACGCGGCCGTCGAGTCCGCTGGACGCCTGCCGGTACCTGGCGGCGCTGATCGTTGGCGCGCTGGCGGGGGAGTCGAAAGATGCCCTCACGGGCAATCGCTTCTCGCCGGTGCCGGGCCTGTGGCGCGAAAATCCTCTGGCGCCGGCCGTGGATGAAGTTGCCGCCGGCTCTTTCCGCGAGAAGACGCCTCCCGAGATTCGCGGTTCCGGATACGTTGTTCGGTGTCTCGAAGCCGCGCTGTGGGCGTTCCACGTCAGCGACTCCTACGAGGAAGGGTGCCTGAAGGCGGCAAACCTGGGCGACGATGCCGATACCACCTGCGCTGTTTACGGACAACTTGCCGGCGCGTACTACGGGGAGACGGCAATTCCCCCGGAGTGGCTCGACATTCTCGCGCTGCGGGCAAAGCTGGAACAGTATGCTGACGATTTATACTCCCTCAGCTTGGAATTGGCGAAACCGGTCTAGGATCCGCGAAACTCTGTTGCTTTTGCAAATCTTTTCGTAGAAGTCGACGAATGCTTGACGCGGGCGAGTAGTGTCGTGATGACATGAAGAGCAAGGTGGGAGATGGCGGAACCTGAAAACCGGCCGTTGCAGGCTATCGAAGTCCAACTGAAAGTCCCCATCCGAGCTCCGCGCGCGAAAGTGTGGCTGGCGCTGGTTGAGGAAACCAGTCTCTGGTGGCCGAAGAGCTTCTACGTGGGACCACGGCCACGGAAGTTCGTCATCGAAAACTTCGTCGGTGGTCGGGTGTTTGAAGACTGGGGTGGCGGCGAAGGGTCTGTTGTGGGGCACCATCCTCGTGTTTCAACGGGAAGAGCTGCTCCAGGTGGCCGCCGATTTCGCACCGCAGTGGGGCGGACCGGCGCGCTCCATCGTATCCTACCGGTTTCGCGACGAAGGCGCCGACTGCATTCTGGAGCTCCAGGACAACGTGTTCGGGCTGGTATCGGAGCGCACCCGCAACAGTCTCTCGGAAGGCTGGAAGACGCTGCTGGTGGATTGCTTCAAGCCGTACGTCGAGAACGGCCGGCGCCCCGAGCTGCCCGATTCCGTCGAAAGCCCCACCTAGAACGGTGGCCTACCCGGGACCTCAGGTGACGGGGGCCGGGTTGAAAGGAGCAAAGTAGTTCCCCAGGCCCCAATGTTCGGTCCAGGTTTTCTTGCGGCCGCTGGCGCACGTCCAGAATCAAGCGGAAGATCTCCCAGCCGACCTCCTCGATGGAGGCCTCTCCGGTAGCGATGCGCCCGGCATCCACATCGATCAAGTCGGGCCAGCGCTCCGCCAGCGCGGTGCGGGAAGACACCTTGACCACCGGAACGGCGGCCAGGCCGTAGGGACTGCCTTCTCCGGTGGTGAACACGTGCAGCGTCATCGCGGAAGCGAGTTGCGACGTGCCGCAGACAAAATCGCTGGCGGGCGTGGCGGCAAAAACCAAACCGCTTTGGTGGCGACGCGCTCTCCTGGCCCGAGCACCCCCGGATCGCTGTGCTGCCCGACTTGGCGATCGAGCCGAGCGCTTTTTCGACGATGTTCGAGAGGCCGCCGCGCTTGTTGCCGGGTGTACGGGTTGGCGCTGCGGTCGGTTGACCCCCGGCGCAGGTATTCGTCGTACCAGACCATTTCGCGGACCAGCGCCCGGCCAACCTCGGCGTTGATCGCCCGCGGAGTGAGCAGGTGGATGGCATCGCGGACCTCGGTCACCTCCGAGAACATCACCGTCGCGCCGGCGCGCACCAGCAGGTCGGCGGCGTAGCCGACGGCCGGGTTTGCCGTAACGCCCGAGAATGCGTCGCTGCCGCCGCACTGGAGGCCCACCACCAGGCCGGCGGCTGGCACGCTTCGCCGGCGGCGCCGATTCAATTCCTCCAACCGCTTTTCGGCGGCGCGCAGAATCGCCGCCACCATGTCGCCGAACCCGCGAAGCTCCTCATTCTGAAGGCGTACCAGGTAGGGTTCCGTCTCCAGCACCGGCAGGGCGGTGGATCCGACCTCCCGCAGCTTCACCCCGGGGAACAGCCGTTCCGGCTGCAATTTCTCGCATCCCAAACCGATAACCATGGGGGCGCCGGCGAAGTTCGGGTGCAAGCCCAGGTTGCGGATGGTGCGTATGGGGATTTCCGCTCCCGGAGCATCGATGGCCACGCCGCAGCCATAGCTGTGTGTCACCGCCACGACGCCATCTACGTTGGGGTATCGGGGCAGAATTTCCTCGCGAATGCGCCGGACGGCATAATCCAGGGTGGGAGCCACGCATTGAACCGTAGTGCTGATTCCCAGGAGATTGCGAGTTCCGATGGTGCCGTCGGCATTCGGATAGCCTTCGAAGCTATATCCTTCGAGCGGCTCCGGCGGCGGCGGAACGGCGGTGGCCAGCGGCAATTCGTCGAGTGGGGGCGCGGCGGGCAGCGCCACCAGCTCGTTCCTGACCCAGCATCCCGCGGGGATCCTCCGGTTCGCCAAGCCGATGACCTGCCCGTATCGGACTACCGGCGCTCCTTCATCCAGCTCCCCCAAGGCGACTTTCTGCGACTGTGGGATGGTTTCCGCCAGCGTCAATCCACTGTCGAACCGCGTGCCGGCGGGTAGTCCTTCCGGGTTGACGATGATGGCGACATTATCGCCTGGATGCACCTGAATATAGAGCGGCTTCATGCGGCAACACCAGTATACCCGCCGCACCCGGCCTCAGGCGGCCGCGCGAGGGCCCGGCAGGTAGCGTTGCCTGGGAGCAAACAATGCCTCGGTCTGCGGCGAGAGCAGCACATAAAAGGTGTAGACCGCGAGAAACGTTCCCAGGGGAAAGTTCAACAGGTTGAAGGCGCCGATGACAATGGCCAGAATCCGGGCCCATTGCTGGAAATTCAACAGCCCGAAACCGGCGATGATTCCCGGCAGCGATACAAGCAGCAGGAACGCGGCGATGCACAGGAAGATGATTCCCAGGATGGGGATGGCAACCTCCGCCTCGGGATCGTTCACCAGGCGGATAATGGCCGCGATGCCGCCAAAAATCAGGATCATCACCACTGCCGCCAGAATCCCCAAAGATCCCAGCGCAATATGCAGGTAGCCAAGGGTCTTGACATGATTTGCCATTTCAACCTCCAGGCCGGCATGTGCCACTTGTAAGCTCTTACGCAGGAAGGCCGCCAGATGTTCCGGCGTATCGGCCCGCCATTCCCCGAGCGTGTACCATTCTGTCACTTACCCGTCGAAGACCGGACACAACAGCACCCACAGCGCATCCAGCCAAACTGCCACGCCATGTCTTCCGTAGACTCCCCAGCAGCGGGGCCGGCAAGAGCACGAGCGGCCACCATTTGGCCGCAACTGCAAGAAACAAGGCAACTACTGATATAGCTTGGCAGTTTCAGGCCGCGGCCAACAGGCTGGCTGCAGAGCCATTGACAGCCATTCAGGGTCTCCTGATAGGGATTCCCGCCGGCCGCCTGAAGTCGACCCTCCCAGCGGTAGCGGTAAACGTCGTCGGAAAGCGATGGCGGGATTCCCCAGGCGGTAAGACGGAATAAGATAGCCCCGAGTAGTACTATACCAATAGGACTAACCCGCATACGGCCCATGGCATCCCCCGAGAAGGTCAGTGTAAGCCGGCACGAAATTATGTACAATACACCTGATAGTAGGCAGAGGAGTATTGTGCCCGGAACCTGCTCTCGAAGGTCCGCATAGGATCGTAGCTGGAGATAGAGAGCCTCCAGTACTCCGGCCGCCAACACAAGGCTGGTTGTTAACTTCGTCGTCGAACCCAACGGCTGATCCTCGGAGCGTCTTATGGTAGCAGTTGCGAATTCACTTGCACTTTTTCTGGCTCCCTCCACGACTGAACGGGTCATGCGGCAACTGCTGGATCCGACCTTCGCCGGGATTCACCAGTTGGACTGGTTTGATTACTCTCTGCTCATCCCTTACTTCGCCTGCCTGATCGTCCTTTCCATCTATGGTCTTCACCGCTTCGAAACCGTCCGCGGCTTTTATAAGAACCGAAAGAAACTCATCACCACCCCGAAGCGGCAATTCGACCAGTTGCCGCCGGTGACGATTCAGTTGCCGATGTTCAACGAGCGGCTGGTGGTCGAGCGGCTGCTGGAAGCGGTGCGACAGATCGATTATCCGCATCATTTGCTCCAGGTGCAGGTGCTCGACGATTCCACCGACGATACAGGACCCCGTTCACCAAGGCGCCGGTGGCCCGCTACCGCGCCGGCGGCATTCCCCATCGAGTACATTCACCGGGACAATCGTGAAGGGTACAAGGCCGGCGCCTTGCAGGAAGGGCTGAAGACGGCTACGGGTGAGTTTATCGCCATTTTCGACGCCGATTTTATTCCGCCGCAGGATTTCCTGCGCAACACCATCCATTATCTTCACCGACCCGTCCGTTGGCATGGTGCAGACCCGCTGGAGCCACGTGAACCGGGAATACAACGTTCTGACCGAGGTACAGGCCATCCTGCTCGACGCGCATTTTGTGCTCGAGCACGTGGCTCGCTGCGGCGGAGGCCTGCTCTGGAATTTCAACGGCACCGGCGGCATCATGCGGAAAAGCATGGTGGAGGACGCCGGCGGCTGGCAACACGATACTCTCACCGAGGACTCCGATCTCAGCTACCGGGCGCAGTTGAAGGGCTGGCGCTTCGTCTACCTTCCGCAAGTCGATTGCCCGTCGGAGCTGCCGGTGGAGACCTATGCGTTCCAGGTGCAGCAGTCGCGTTGGGCAAAAGGTCTGACGCAGGTGGCCTGGCAAGCTGCTGCCCGCTATCTGGAGGTCGGACATTTCCTTCCGCGCCAAGCTGGAGGCGTTATTTCCACCTCACTCCGAACATCTCCTATCCGCTGATGATCGTGGTTTCCGTGCTGATGCTGCCGGTAATGATCTGCCGCTTCTACATCGGTTGGCACCAATTGCTGCTGGTGGATCTGCCATTGGTGATCGCTTCTTTCATTTCGATTTTTGTGTACTATTTGGCCGCGCAGAGGGTGCTCTATCCGAAAGGTTGGAGGAAGTCGTTCTTTCTGATTCCGGCGTCTGGTGGCTGCCGGCATCGGGCTGGCCATCATCAACTCGCGCGCCGTGCTGGAGGCGAGCTGGGCATAAAGTCGGGCTTTGTGCGAACGCCGAAATACAACATCGGAACGGCAGCCGCAAGGTAAAGGTAGCGACAAGTACCGCCGCCGGAGCGGATGGCTTCCGTTCATCGAAATCGCGGCCGGCGGGTACTTCCTGATGATGGTGGCTTACGCCATTGACTGTTACAACTTCCTGGCCATCCCCTTCCTCTGATGTTCACCTGCGGTTACTTCTGGGTGGGCTTCGGCACGCTTTACGAAGAGTATCGCGACAGGCTGCGGTGGCAGCGCGAGCGCAGGCTGGAGCTGGAAACGGCGCGCTGAGCGCCATTTCTCTTCGGCGTGAATTCTGAGGCTGGCTGTCCTGTCGTGGGAGCCGCGGTCTTCCGGCTACCAGATACCCAGCACCTTCCACCAGGTGAAACCCACCACTACCCAGATGGCGATGTTGACCACGGAGACCAGGAAGCCGATACGCCACCATTCGCGCAGCGAGACGTAGCCGTGTGCGAAGAACATGGGCGTCGGCGTGGTGCCGTAGTGGGTGAGTCCGGCCGACAGGTTGGAGAAGGTCGCAAAGCCAAACACCGCCAGCCCCAGAGGCGCGTTCTTCAGCGCCAGCAGCGCCAGAAACGCCGGGTACATGGCCAGGATGTGCGCGGTAATGCTGGCAAACGCATAATGCGCATAAAAGTAAATCAGCAGGGTGCAGCCGAGAAGGATGGGCCAGGTGGCCTGCCAAGGGCGTTGCCGACCGAGGTGGCGAACACTTTGGTTACGCCGGCATCGCCCAGCGCCTCGCCCAGCCGCACCAGGCCGCCGTACCAGATGAAGATATCCCACGCCGCGCGCTCGCTGCGGACGTCTTCCCAGGTGATAACGCCGGTAAGCAGCAGGGCCGCGCTGCCCAGCAGCGCGGACACGGTGATGGAAAGGCGGTGCCACGACGAGGTGACCCACAATCCGCAAACCGAAGCAAACACCACGGCAAGGATCTTCTCGCTGACGCTCATCGGCCCCATGCGATTTAGCTCGGTGGCGGCAAACTCGGCGGCGCGGGGCGTGCTCCGAATCTCCGGAGGATGCAGCCACAGCACCGCCAGCGGCACCACCAACAGCGAAATCAGGCCGGGCACCAGCCCGGCGATGAACCAACTTGTCCAGGTGACGTTGAAGCCGAAATGGCCGGCAATATTCGCCGCCAGCGGATTGCTGGCCTGGCCGGTATAAAACATCGCCGCCGTGACGCAAATGCTCTGATACACGCCCAGCATCAGGAACGAGCCAAGCAGCCGGGAGGTCTCGCCCGGAGAGGAACCATAAAGCTCGGCGATGGAGCGGACAAGCGGCAGCGTTACGCCGCCCGACCGCGCGGCATTGGAGGGGATGATGCTGGCTAGCACCATGTCGGAAGCGCCCAGCGCGTAGCAGACGCCCAGCGAGCTTTTGCCGAACAGCCGGACGAAGAAGAGCGCGATGCGGCGCGCCAGGCCGGTATTTAGCAGTCCGCGGGAGATGAAGAACGCCGCCATCACCAGCCAGACGGTGGGGTCGCCGTAGCCAGCGAGGGCCTGCTGGGGAGACAGGCAGCCGAGCGCGGCCGAAAGGGTGATGGCTAGCAGGACAATTCCACCGCCGGGGATCGGCTGGAGAATCAACCCGGCGATGGTGGCGAGAAAGAGCACCTAGCAGCCGCCAGCCCTCCGGGTGAATGGCGGCCGGGCGGGGCCACAGATATACCGTGGCCAGGTAAACCGCGACGAGCACCGCAGTGCGCCAGAACAACCGCCCGCCCCCGGCCGACCCGGTTTCCTGCTGTGCCATCGCCGCGCCACCTCCCCGTCACGCACTGGTTCGCTATCTTACCGTAAAATGGTGATCCGCGGGCCGCAGGCCGAGTGCAGAAGCCCTTTCGTACAGTAAACTTGGAGATTATCGGGCGCCGGAGAGAGGGGAAAGTGGGAGTCGCCATCCGAACCAAAGAGCTTCGCAAAGTGTACAATTCGCCCCCGCCGATGGTGGCGGCAGGCGCGATGTTCGGACCGCGCGGTCTGGCCAAAAAACAGAAGACCGAGATCCTGGCGCTCGACGGCGTTTCGATTGAGGTCGCCTCGGGCGAAATCTTCGGGCTGCTGGGGCCGAACGGCGCCGGCAAGTCGACCACCGTGGGCATTCTCACCACCCGAGTGAAGCCCACCAGCGGCGAGGCCTGGATCGGAGATACCGAGGTTTGGCGCCACCAGGTGGAAGCCAAGCGGCTTATCGGGGTCGTCCAGCGACGCCCTAATCTCGATTTCTCACTGACGGCTCGGGAGATCCTGCTGTTTCACGGGGCCTATTTCGGAGTGGCGTCGGCCGAGCGGACGCGCCGCGCCGGCCGGCTGCTCGACCGCTTTCAGTTGAACGACCGCGCCGACCAACTGGTACGCGGTTTTTCCGGTGGAATGATGCAGCGTCTGGCCATCGCCCGCGCCATGATGCACGATCCGGAAGTGTTGTTCCTGGATGAGCCGAGCACCGGGCTCGACCCGCAGACGCGCCTGCTGTTGTGGGAGATCATTCGCGAATACAACGCCAACGGCAAAACGATTCTGCTCACCACCCACAACATGGAGGAAGCCGACTTGCTCTGCGCCCGCATCGCCATTGTCGATCACGGCAAGGTGATTGCCCTTGGCAGTCCGGCCGAGCTGAAGAAGTCGGTGCCCGGCGGCTACCTGCTGCGTGTCCGTTTCAATATTCCCTGCGATGGCCTGGCGGACGCGCTGCGCGGGCTGCCCGGCGTCAGCGAGGTGAACGCCAACGGGGCCGGCGCCGACATTTACGCCGATCGCGGCGGCGCGCTGGTGGCGCCGGTGGTGGCGGCGGCTTCCGCCGCCGGCCTGGAGTTGATGGACGTACACATTTCCGAGCCGAGCCTCGAAAACCTGTTTCTGCACCACACCGGAAGGAGCTTGCGGCAATGAACTGGAGGACCTTTTTCGCTTTGCTGGCGCGCGATGCCCACGTGGCGCGGCGGGGCCTGCCCACGCTGATCCTGCAAACCATGCTGCAGCCCTTGCTGTTCGTGTTCATCTTCGGCCAAGTGATGACTCGCAGCGGCCTGATGAACTCCAGCTACAAGGCCATGCTGCTGCCCGGAATCATGGCCATCAGCATGTTGATGACAGGCATCTGGTCGGTGGCCATGCCGCTGATCTCGGAGTTCCAGTTCACCCGCGAGATCGAAGACCGGCTGCTGGCGCCGATCGAAATCGAGTGGCTGGCGGTGGAAAAAGTGGTGGCCGGCGCGATCCAGTCGCTCGTATCGGGCCTGATTGTGGTGCCCGCCGGGTGGCTCGTGCTGGGCGCCAACGTCGGTCTTACGTTCAGCCACGCCGGTGAGTTTCTCGCCATCTCGGTTTTGGTGGCATTGCTTTCGGCGTCGGGAGGCCTTGCTTTCGGCTGCAGCGTCGGACAGACGCAGATCGGCCTGCTATTCAGCCTGGTAATTGCTCCCATGATTATGTTCGGCTGCGCCTACTATCCCTGGAGCGCGCTGGCCAGCTTTCCGGTGGTGCAAATCGCGGTGCTGGTTAACCCATTGGTTTACGCCAGCGAAGGACTGCGAGGCTCGCTGGCGCCGCAGGTGCCGCACATGTCGATGCCGCTTGTCATCGCCGTTCTGGCTCTGTTCGACGCCGGCATCATCGCGCTTGGCCTGAACCGGTTCCTGCACAAGGCGGTAGGCTGAGGCGACTCGTGGCGAGATAGGGGGAAAGCGGACTTACTCCTCTGCCGCCTTGCGTAACGCTTTTTCCAGTTCTTCTTTTCCGAGCGTGGTGCTGATGAACAGCTCCTGGCGCGCTCCGGCGCTCAGCGCGATGGCTTTCCAGCCGTTGCTGGTGGGAACGGTGATGTGGATCTGAACTTCGCCCCTGGCATCGCGGACCTTGCGAATGACGCCGGGAATTACCGAGCGGATCTCGGGTGTGGCCTCGATCAGCCGCTCGAGGATGTCGCGCAGCCCCTCGATAATGCTGTGCTCGATTTTGAGTTTTCCCTGGCTGGTGCGCAGCCGGAATGCTTTGCCCATAAGTAACGGTCCTCTTCAGCCTAGCGCATGTTTATGCTCCGGCCGAGGACCTTAACTTGCCGGATTCGCTATCATGGATGGGTTTGGGGGCAATTTGCAAGCCAACGCCGCGATACCCGCGCCAACCGACGAGTCGTTCCACTTCAGCCGAAAGCAGTCGACCGGGCTGGTTCTTCTGTGCACCATCTTCGGCGCCGCCGGACAGATGTTGATCAAGACCGGCGCCAACAGGCTGACCAGCGCCAGCGCCCTCGACATGCTTCGCAACCCTCACGTTTTCTTCGGTTATGGTCTCTATGGCTTCAGCACGATTCTGCTCATACTCGCCCTTCGCGATGGAGAACTCTCCATCTTGTACCCTGTCATTTCGCTTACCTACGTGTGGGTAACACTGCTTTCGCTGGTGATTCTTCACGAAACCGTGAATCCGCTGAAGATCACAGGTCTGGCGCTGATCATTCTGGGCGTCGCCCTGCTCGGCAAGAACGGGAACAAGAAATGACGACTCCCGTCTCCTCCATGCTCTGGGTGTTGCTTGGAGCGGTAATCGGCTCTTTTGGATCGGTGTTTCTGAAATCCGGAGCAGTCCGGCTGCACCGTGACTTCGCTTCGCTGGTTCTGAACTGGAGGCTTGCCGCCGGCGTGGGACTGTTTGTATTCTCCTCTTATTTTTTCGTTCTGGGCGTCCGGAAGGGGGAGTTGACGGTATTGTACCCTCTGGTTTCTTTGGGTTACGTGCTCACCTTACTTTGGTCGAAGCTGTTTTTCGGCGAAAAGATGACCCGCAACAAGATCGTCGGCCTGGGGATGATCTTGACTGGTATCGTGGTGCTGGCGATGGGCGGCCGATAGCCGCGGTCACCGCGCCGCTACTTTCCTTCTGGGGCCAAGCACCTATCCGGGCCGCCTTCCTATCCCTTAGTCGAAGCCTTTCCTCCCGCTGGCCCTAAAGCCCCTGTCACCGCCCGACGATGGATGGATACGGTAAGGAGACACGATGAAGCGCAGATTCCCCCTTGTAACATTGGCTATTGGATTCGTTCTCGCTGTTTTGATTGTGGTGCCGCCAGCCGCCTGCGAGAACGGTGGGCAGACGGCGACAGCGTCTTACCTTGGCGGCTCGCTGGTTTCGATTCCAGCCTACGCCAACGGACAGCTCGACTGGAGCCGCGGTAACGTGCTTCAATTCCGCTGCGGCGAGCAGAATACGACGTGGCCCTACACGTCGATAGTCGGCTTAACCCTGGAGCGGCCGCCGGCCAGACCATTGTGGAAGAAAGCCGCCAGCCTGGGCGTGCTGGCTCTCCCGATGTTCTCGGATAACGGCGAAAGAGAATTGACCATTCATTACAAGAACGAAAACGGATTGGCCGGTTCGGTGGTTTTTGGACTTCCCGTCGGAGAGGCGGAGTTGTTGGTCTCGGTGCTCGAAAGCAGAACTGGCAAACAGTCGGCGGTTCTGGCGATGAGCCCGGAAAGAATGCACACCAGGAAAGAAGCCGTCAGGCCGGCTGACAATCCCCACATAAGCGCCGACGGCGCCTGGTGGGGCGACACCTATTGGCGAACTCCCCGGAACGCGGACCGCTGGCCCAAGTCCGTGGCCGCGAAGGCAGACTCCGCGCAACCGGTGAATGTAGCCTCTTCCAAGGAAGAGTAAAGAGATTTGGCCGCACTCGCCGGAAACGCGAAGCAGCGGTTCGTTTTACCTCCAACGACGGCACCTCAGCGCACTGGGTGACCGGGCGTTACGGAAAGCCGGATGGCGATCCGTTTCTCCCATCCACCCAGGATCGAAACAGCCGCCAACACTTAGGGGTCCATGGCCCATGGTCGAGGACCCCCTTCTTGTCGATGGGGGATACGCTTCCCTGGTTTTGCCAACGGCGGGCTACAGCGCGCGCGCCGAACGGGCAAATCGGCCGCGGCGGGGATTTGGAATCGGAGCGGGCTCGGGCACCGGCGGGGGTATCTTCTTCCGGATTTTTCCGTCCAGCCTGCCGGCCAGGAACTGCTCGCGGAACTTGGCAAATTTAGGGGAACTGCTGTCTACCCCAAAATGCTCGGCGACGTCGGCGTCGGTGATCTCGATGGCCGTCACCAGGTACTTCTGGAAGTAGTTCTTGATCCGATCGTGCACCAGCCGTTTTCCGGTGTCCATGTAAAGCCAAATGATCTCTTCCCCGGGCACCGAAGAAAGGTAATTGTACAAGGCCGACGGCTTTTGCAGTTTCGGGGAGGTTAACATCCGCTCGCGCCTGCGGGCTCGAGTCGGCAGCTTCTGCCACGCATCCACCTCCGCCTTCTGCATTTTGGTGCCGGCGACCAGAGCGGCCCTCTCCGGGACGGTAAGCTTTTCGGTGAGCACCAATAGGAACAGCGAAACGTCGTCAATTTCCAGGGGCGCGCCGAACGGCACCGACGTTCTGGCCTTTTGCAGCTTCTGGAAACCGGCCGGGCTGAGCTTATGTCTGGCATCGCCCAGTGCCGGACAAAACTGTTCCAGCAAGTCCTCCTCGGAGAGGGCTTGGACAATCTCCGCGGCGTTTGCGTCCGCCCCGATGAGACACAACTCGTCATAAAGGCTTCTGGGGGCGATCGCCTTCTCCAGTCCGGCTGCCCTGGCATTCTGGTACTGCTGCCAGGTGCGCTCATCCACGGTGAAGCCAAGTTGGGTCCGCAAGCGAACCAGGCGCAGCAAACGCACCGGGTCGTTCATGAGCGAGTAGTTGCTGACGGCCCGCAGCTCGCGGCGTTCCAGGTCGGCCAGACCGTTGGTGGGATCGACCAATAACCCGCGCGACGCCGGGTTCAGCGAAAGCGCGAGCGCGTTCACCGTAAAGTCGCGGCCCCGAAGGTGTTCGTAGATTGTGGCGGGCTGGATCTTCGGTTTTGCGCCGGGCTTCAAAAACTCTTCCACCCGGGCCAGACTGATGCGGCATTGCGCGCCGCCGGGAAACCGCAAGGTTGCGACGCGAGCATTCTCGTCGGTGCGGGTGATTTTTGCAGTGCTGCTCTTCGCGATCGCCTGGGCGAACTTGAGGGCCTGGCCTTCCACGGTGAATTCCATCTCGCGGATTGGAAAACCGCCCAGCATGTCGCGGATGGCTCCGCCGGACAAGTACAGGTTGACGCTGGCGCTGTCGGCGGCCGCCTGCACGATGGAGACAATCCGTCTCTGTGGCGCCGTCAGGTGGCTTTCGAGCATGAACATGTAATCGCTCATCGCAACTCTTCTTTCCCCCGGGAACGCCGCGGCACACTCTTGGTTGCCGCCGGACCCGCCGGACCTACGCGCGTGGGTGGTGCTGGTCCACCGTTTTCCTCAATCTCGATCGCAGGACGTGCGTATAGATCTGCGTGGTCGAGATGTCGGCGTGCCCTAGCATCACCTGCACGCTCCGGAGATCGGCTCCACCCTCCAGCAGGTGGGTGGCGAATGTGTGCCGGAGAACGTGCGGCGTCAGGTCGTGGAAAATCCCGGACTTTCGGCCGTATCCCGCCAGGAGCTTCCAGAAGGCCTGTCTCGTCATCGGACCCCCGCGGGATGTGACGAACAGGTAGGGGCACCGGCGCGCGCCAAGCAGCTTGCCTCTTGCGCCGTTCCAGTAATCAGTCAAAGAACACAGAGCGGATTTGCCCACTGGCACCATCCGCTGTTTTCCACCTTTGCCGGTTACCCGCAGGACGCCCAGATCCACATTCAGATCGGACACCTGCACTCGGCAGAGTTCGCTAACCCGCAAGCCGGTGGCATAGAGCAATTCGAGCATGGCCCGATCCCGAATGCCAGTCGGAGATTCCCGATCTGGCGCTGCCAACAGAGCTTCCAACTGTTCACGATTCAAAAACTTGGGGATCGTCTTCCACTGCCGGGGGGAAGGCAGCAGAGCGGTCGGATCCTCGGCCACTTTTCCTTCCGCCAGCAGAAAGCGGTAGAAGTTGCGCAGAGTGGTTACGTGGCGCGCGATGGAACGGTTTGCCAGACCCGATTCATATAACGATTCCATGAACTTACGGACGTCTTCCGCGTCCGGGATGGCGTCACCCGCAGACCCTTCGGAAAACGATTCGAACTTCGCCAGGTCCTGCCCGTAGGCCTCCAGGGAGTTGGCAGCCAAGCCCTTCTCCAGACGACAGAAGTCGAGGTACTCGCGCACCGAATCCGAGAGTGGGCTCTCACCCTTCATCGTGCCAATGATACAATATCCGCGAAAATGTTCAAACGAATAGGGCGCCACGAGGTGTAATTTGGCAGGGTCGACTAGCAAGAAGGTGACCATTGAACGCTTCGACCGCGAAAAACTCCACGGCTACGTCAACCCGGCGTCTTATCTGTTGCCGGGAGGGGTGGAGCTTCTGACCGAGTCGGGCACGGTGGTTGTCGTACCCTATTCCGAGATCCGGATAGTTCGCTTTGTGAAGGACTTCGAAGCGATTGGCGGCGAAGGCAACCAGCAGGTATTCCTCACACGGCCAAAAAGTGAAGGTCTGTGGATTGAGCTCCACTACAAAGATGGGACGATCCAGCAGGGTCTGGTCCCAAACGACCTTTGCGCCCTCGAGCCATTGGGCCTGACACTCTCGCCTCCCAACTCGATGGGCAACAGCCAACGCCTTTTTGTGCCTCGAGCTGTTCTCCAAAGCATTGAAGTGTTGGGAGTAATCGGCACCAAGGCGACCCGGGGCCGGCGCAAATCGGCAGTTCGAGAAGGCGCTCAGATTGGACTTTTCGACACCCCCGACGCCCCCGGCGGGCAAAGCGGCTAGCCCGGGCCGGGTCTATCCGCCGCGGCTGTTCAGAGAAAACTCCGCAAGGTCTTCCCAAACGTATGCCGCCGGCGATCTTACAAATGTAAAAGATTCCAATCGAAATCCCCGGTTCAAGTGCCAGTCGGCCCATCGTTTTCTAGCCTGCTCCACCAGATCCTCCAGGCCTTCCTGGGCAAAATCCTGCGCGAGCGTTACGTGTGGGTAATAGCCGAAAGGCTCCGTATGCGCGAGCGATGCGCGGTTCAATGCCTGGTGAGCCATCTGGAGTTCCTTTCGTCCCGTTGAAATCGACAGGTAGATGACATTGGTTGCCGGGAAGACCTGAACTCCGGAAAGATGTACCTCGAAGGGATGGAGGTTTCGGACAGCGGACTGCAACTGCGCCCGTGCTTCGTCTTCGGAGACGGCCAAGGGTCTCGGGGGCAACACGGTGACGTGCGCCCGAAGTTTACAGCCGGGTATGAGCTCAGCACGCAGATGGGCCAGAAACTTGCCCAGGGGAGGAGGAATGTAGCCTACCACCGAATAAGCGTTCTGGCCCTCTGCACTGGAAGAATCTTGCATGGCGGAATTACTTCTTCTTTGACTCTCCGCGGAAACGGCGGACTTCAGCGCGCAAGGCGGCTCCCAACGTAGAAGGTCACGAAAGGTAGTCTTCGTCGGCTGGCGGGCCGGCGGCCGCGGGTTCCGCTTCCAGGCCGGATTTCACTTCCGGAATGTGCCATTGCGCTTCTTCGAAACCTACATACTTGTAGATGCGCAACTGCCCGTCGTTAAACTCCAGGATATCTCCAACCTCCAACGATCGGTCGGTTTCGCGTAGGGCCGCCCACGCCAGATAGGGACTGGATGCTTCTATCTCGCCATTCTGCTCGTAGTCGCCCGGCCTTACCAGCGACAGTCCCCGAGCGTGGGGAGCCAGGCGGAAGTTCTGTCGCCGCCAGTCTTTCATCCGGAAGATTCGGTACAGGGGCATAACATCCTCTATTTTCTCCCAAAACATAATCCTGTGAGAATGCAAATCTGCGGAACTCGCCGACGAGGGTCTTTGGACCGGCAACCACATCGCCTGCGCTCGGGAGTCGCGGCAAAAAATTGCCGTTCCCCACATCGGCTACGTTCGCTACGCCACTTCCAACTGCGACCGACGAGCAGGCGCCCGGCATTCGGCTTCGAAAATGGCCTCTCCTTGAGATTGGAACCCAACTTGCAATTGAACTGCTGACGCCATCGAGCGTCGCGGAGGTTTTGATGATTCGGAAGCTTTCCAGTACGTCTCCAGCGAATCGTCGTCTGCGAGATTCGACGGATGTCTCTCAGACGAGAGAGGCACCGACCTGGACCCATGCGGTGACCACAGCCTACGTGTCGGGCGACGAGGG
The DNA here is from genome assembly GCA_963810595.1 of Bryobacterales bacterium. Lineage (GTDB taxonomy): Bacteria > Acidobacteriota > Terriglobia > Bryobacterales > Bryobacteraceae > CAWEOG01. The sequence continues at coordinate 438,604 of CAWEOG010000012.1, forward strand.
CGTCCGTGCGTTGACGGATGTCGCCGCCAGATACGACGTCCGGCACATGTCCGCCGAATCGCTGACGGCGATGGCGAAAGAACTGGAGCAGCGGGGAGTGATCAATTTTAAGGGCTTCGCCCTGCTCTCGTTCCATTCTGAACTTGAGACTTCGGACAAATCCCTCCGGCCGTTCCAGATTGAACATCTCACCAGGGCGGATGCCTTCGGCCGGCGCGATTGGATCGACGAATGCAAAGCCCAGGTGGTTCGGTGGAGCAGCCGTCCCGAATGTGCTTCCTACGTAGAACACCAGCGGGAAATCCTAGCGCTACTGCAATCCATTGACACCGCCCGCTCTGAAATCGGCGAACTGGACGCGGCCTGACGGCGGCTGGCGCCGGTGTTCCCGTACACGTTCATGAGTTGAGGTGGCGGTTGATACGCTCGATGGCTTCGTCGATTTCCGCGGGCGATTTGTAACCAATGGTGATGGCGTCCACCGTTCCCAGATTCATGACGAATTTGATGGAAGCATCGCGTTCTTCGGGCTTTTGGAAACGCCCTTCTCCGATGATTTTCATTCCGATGACGCCGGTCCCCTGGGCGTGAATCTTCTCGATATTCGTAACTACCTGGGGCACGTCGCCCTTCTCGCTTCCGTTGCCTTCCAGGTTGTCCATGCTCGCTCCGGCTGGGTTAATACGCAGCAACGCAACGTCCAGCCATTTTGTACCCGGGCAAGCGCGCAAGGGTAACAGCCCGTGAATCGAGGCGCCGTGGGCCAGGATGACCTTCTTTTGCTTGGCTTCATCCAACTGGTCGCGCGTTGACTTGAACTGCTCGGGCCAATCCGCCGCCCGCAGGGCATGCATCAACACGATATCGAAATAGTCCGAATTCATTTCCTTTCGGAATCGATCGAGGGTTTGCAGCGGAGTCTCCGTACTGCGAGCGCGCATTTTGGTCATCAGCCGGTAGGAATCGCGCGGGATGCCTTTGAGCGCGATGGCCAGCATCTCATGCATTTGGTCGTAGGAGTCCGCCGATTCAAAGAAGCGGATGCCGCGGTCGTAGGCGTGCCGCACCAGCCGGGTGAACTCGTCCTGGCCCAGTTCACGCTGGATGCGCCCGGCAAAGGTCCCGGTCCCCATCGCCAGGCGGGTCACCTTAATGCCGGAGTTGCCCAGGGTCACCCAGTCAGTGGCCGTCTTTTTCGTTACTTGGGCCGAAACTACCGAACCGCCCGCGGCCAGGGCCCCGGCAGCAGCAGCGGTGCCTTTCAGGAAATCGCGTCTGGAAAACTGGGACATCGGTCCCTCCTTTGCTCTCGGATACGACAGACTTTATCACATTCCCGACCAATTCGCGGGTCCTGAAGACGCCGTACGGCAGAAAATCGTACTTTCCCGTTCTGGCGGCTCGTGCCCGGCCGGGGAGGCGCCGGGCGGCAAGCTCGATAGCGGCTACAATGGGGAGAGTCCGCATTAGTCAGAGGCTTCAGGATGATGGGACCCATGGGACATGGCGGAGGACACCGTGGCGAGAGGCGCATGCGCGCGGGCGCCCGAGGCGGACCCGACGCCACCAAGAAACCGGTGAATTGGAAGGCCGCATTACCCGAGGTTTGGGAGCTGGTCAAACCGCGGCGGGCGCAGCTAAGCCTGGGCCTGGGTCTCATCGTCATCAACCGCGCCGCCGGACTCGTTTTGCCCGCCTCCACCAAGTACCTGGTGGACGACATCATCGGGAAACATCACATAGAGCTGCTGCTGCCGCTGTTTTTCGCGGTGTTGGGCGCCACCCTGGTCCAGGGGGCCACCTCGTTCACGCTAACCCAGGTGCTTTCAAAGGCGGCGCAGAAACTGATTGCCGAGTTGCGCTGCAAGGTGCAGGCGCACGTGGGGCGCCTTCCGGTGGCCTACTACGACTCCAATAAGACCGGCGCCCTGGTGTCGCGAATCATGTCGGACGTGGAAGGGGTGCGCAACCTGGTTGGTACGGGCATGGTGGAGCTGCTGGGAGGCATCCTGACATCTGTCGCCGCGCTGGTAATACTTCTGAAAATAAGCCCTCTATTGACCGGAATTGCGCTGTCGGTGATCGGTTTGTTCGTACTGGTGCTGCGGAGGGCGTTCAAGACGCTGCGTCCCATCTTCCGGGAGCGAGGAAAGATCAACGCCGAAGTCACTGGCAGACTCACCGAATCGTTGGGCGGCGTGCGGGTGATCAAGGGCTATCACGCCGAACAGCGCGAGGAGAAGGTTTTCGCCGCGGGTGTGAAACGGCTGCTCGACAATGTGCTCAAGTCCATAACCGGCGTTTCTCTGATGAGTCTTTCGGCTACCCTCGTCATGGGTATCGTGGGTGCGCTGGTGATGCTGGTCGGCACCCGACTGATTTTCGCCAGCCAACTGACGCTGGGCGGTTTCGTGACATTCACGGCGTTTCTGGCCACGCTGGTGGCGCCGATTTTCCAGATTGTCAGCGTCGGCACGCAGCTCACCGAGGCGGTGGCCGGCCTGGAGCGCACCCGCGAAGTGCTGGACGAAAAGACGGAAGATGCCGATCCGCGGCGGACCGTGGAGCTGGGTTCACTTCGCGGAGAAGTCCGCTTCGCGGACGTCCATTTCGCTTACGAGCCGGGCAAGCCGGTGCTACACGGCATTTCTTTCGACGCTCAGCCGGGCACGGTGACAGCGCTGGTCGGCTCGTCGGGTGGCGGTAAGTCGACCACCATCGGCTTGGTGACCGCATTTCACAACCCCACGTCCGGACAGGTGCTGGTGGACGGCACCGACCTTTCAACGGTGAAGCTCGCCAGTTACCGGACGCAACTGGGCGTGGTGCTGCAGGAAACGTTCCTGTTCGACGGCACCATTCGTGAAAATGTCGCCTTCTCGCGGCCGGACGCGACCGAGGAGCAGATCCTGGCCGCCTGCCGCATCGCCCGCGTCGATGAATTCACGGAAAAATACAGCGAAGGCTACGACACCGTGGTAGGCGAGCGCGGCGTGAAGCTTTCGGGCGGGCAGCGGCAGCGCCTCTCGATCGCTCGCGCGATTTTGGCCGACCCCCGTATTCTCATCCTGGACGAGGCCACCTCGAGCCTCGATTCGGAGTCGGAAATGCTGATCCAACACGGCCTTTCTTACCTGATGAAGGGCCGCACCACGTTCGTCATCGCCCACCGGCTGTCCACTATCCGTCGCGCCGACCAGATTCTGGTTCTTGAGGAGGGCCGGATTGTGGAAAGCGGAAACCACGAGACCTTGTTCGCCCTCGAAGGCCGCTACTACGATCTCTATACACGGCAGCACGGGCTGGAAAGCAACCTGTTTTTGGCTCCGGGCGAAGGCGACACGCTGGACGCCGGCGATAATGGAAAGGAAGCGCGAGAAACCTCCTTCCGCGACGCCATGCGCCTGTTACGCGGCTGATTGTCCCGCCGCTCGAGACGGAATTATCTCTCTGCGATTGTCTGGCTTTACAATCGGATTGTTCTACTTGCGCAAGTCTTTCGGGGGTTTTCTTTGAAGGAAGAAAGGGAGAATTTGAGAATTCGAACACGGCCCGGCAGTCCCTATCCGCTCGGCGCCACGTGGGATGGAGCGGGGGTGAATTTCGCTCTTTTCTCGGAAAATTGCACGCGGGTGGAGCTCTGTCTGTTTGATTCCGCCGAGGCTGACAAGGAGTCGGTCCGCGTACCGCTGCGGGAACAGACCGACATGGTCTGGCACGTCTATCTGCCCGGCGTGCTTCCCGGCCAGGTATACGGATACCGCGTCTACGGGCCGTACAACCCGAATCAGGGCCACCGCTTCAACCCCAACAAAGTGGTATTGGACCCTTATGCCAAGGCCATCGCGCGAACCATCGTCTGGTCGCCGGAAATGTACGGGTACAGCGTCGGCCACCCGGCAGGAGATCTGTCAATGGACGAACGCGACAATGCCGCCTATGCTCCCCTGGCTGCGGTGATCGACACCGCCTTCACCTGGGGCGACGAGCGGCCGCCGCGCACCCCTTGGCACGAAACTATCATTTATGAACTCCACGTCAAGGGCTTCACAAAACTCAACCAGGAGATTCCAGAGAGGCTGCGCGGCACCTACGCCGGTCTGGCGTCGGAAGAAGCCATTACCTATCTGAAAAAGCTGGGCGTGACCGCGGTGGAGTTGATGCCGGTGCATCACCACGCCTTCGAACATCACCTGGTGGAGCTCGGCTTGGCCAATTACTGGGGCTACAGCTCACTGGCTTATTTTGCACCCGAAATCCGTTACGCGGCAGCCGATGGAGCCTACGGGGCCGTCCGCGAGTTCAAGACCATGGTCAAGTCTCTGCACTCGGCGGGGCTCGAGGTGATTTTGGACGTCGTTTACAACCATTCCGCCGAAGGCAACCACCTGGGACCGACTCTCAGCCTGAGGGGAGTCGACAATGCCAGCTATTACCGTCTGGTCCATCACGACCTGCGCTACTACATGGACTACACGGGGTGCGGCAACACGCTGAACGTGCAGCAACCTCGTGTTTTGCAGCTCATCATGGACAGCCTGCGGTACTGGGTGCTTGAAATGCACGTGGACGGCTTCCGCTTCGACCTGGCCAGCGCGCTGGCGCGCGAGCTGCACGACGTGGAGAAGCTGGGCGCGTTTTTCGACATCATTCACCAGGACCCGGTGTTGTCACAGGTAAAGCTCATCGCAGAGCCGTGGGATTTGGGCGAAGGCGGTTACCAGGTCGGCAATTTTCCCGTCGGTTGGACCGAGTGGAACGGCAAGTACCGCGACACCATGCGACGCTTCTGGAAGGGAGACGGCGGCGTTGTGTCGGAAATGGCGACACGCCTGGCCGGATCGAGCGATCTGTACGCGCAGAGCGGCCGCCGCCCCTATGCCAGTATCAACTTCATCACCGCGCACGACGGTTTCACCTTGCATGACCTGGTCAGCTACGACCACAAGCACAACGAGGCCAACCTGGAGGACAACCGCGACGGCGAGAACAACAACAACAGTTGGAATTGCGGGGTGGAGGGCCCCACCGCCGACCCCGCCGTCCTGTCGCTGCGCGACCGGCAGATGAAGAACTTCATTGCGACGCTATTCCTGTCCCAGGGAGTCCCGATGTTGTGCGGCGGCGACGAGATCGCGCGAACCCAGCACGGCAACAACAATGCGTATTGCCAGGATAACGAGATCAGTTGGACGGATTGGTGTCTAACGCCGAAGCGGCAGGAATTGCTTGAGTTCACCCGCTACATGATCGCTCTGCGGAAGCGCCAGCCGGTATTGCGGCGGCGGCGGTTTCTCCAAGGCCGTAACATCCGCGGCGAAGAGGTAAAGGACATCTCCTGGTTCGAGCCGAGCGGCGAGGAGATGAGCGATGAAACCTGGGATCTCCACTTTGTCCGTTCCATCGGCGTTTTGCTTGGCGGCGAAGATCTGAACGAGTTCGACGAACGGGGCGAACCGGTCGCCGGCGATACCCTGCTGCTGTTGTTCAACGCTCACCATGGGCCCATTTCGTTTCGTCTTCCCATCACGAACGGCGGCAAAAGGTGGGAGAGAGTGCTGGATACTTCGGACGCACGGTGGTCGCGGCGTTACGTTCCCAGGGACCGCATTTACAAGTCGAAGGACCGATCCGTCGCCGTTTTTCGCCTGGCCAGGAAAGCGCCGGTGCCCGAAGAACCGCCTCTTGCCTGAGGCGCGGCGCGGCCTGGCGAATTCAGGCGGCTTTCGCCGCCAGTTGCGTGCGGATGCGCGCCAGGCCGAGGCCGCACAGCAGGCGAATCACGGGCCACGCCGGATCGATCTCCCATTTCGCCCAGGAAAGCCGTGGCGAAGCCGGAAATTCGTGGTGGTTGTTGTGGAGCCCTTCGCCGGCGGTCATCAACGCAATGGACTGTACGTTGGTGGCCAGGTTGTCGTGGTTCCGGTAGCCCAGCATGTGGCAGATGCTGTTGATGGACGCATTCAGCAGAATGTAGCAGACCACGTTCACCGCCATACCCACGAAGCCCCACAGCGGACCGAACAGGAGCATGAAGATGGTCAGGCCAAACACGGGGCCCCAGACAGCCAACGGGAACTTGTCAATCAGGTCCGGCCGGTAATCTCTGGTGTACTTGTTCAGCGTGGCCGGGTTGGTGCACTCGCGTTTGTACAGCCAGTAGTTCCCGAAAAGAACTGTCCAAAGGCCGAAGATGTAAGGGCTATGCGGGTCACCCGGCTTGTCGGATAGCGCGTGGTGTTTGCGATGTACGGCCACCCATTCGCGCGGGACGATACCGGTAAACAGCGTGAGGTGCAGGTGCATCAGAAATCCCACGACGGGATGCAAGTCGAGCGCTCTGTGCGTCAGCGACCGATGCAGGAAGATCGTTGTAAAGAAGACCGACAGTTGCAAAACCGCCAGTGTGTAGACACCCAGCCATACAAAACTCATCATTGCTCCGGATTTCCAGATTGTTGGCGCTAAGGCCCGGCGAGCCGACGGAACCGGCGTGGGCAGGACGAACGGCCTCGAACCTATAGGGCAATGCTACCAGATTTCGAACCCAAAATCCGGATGAAAAGAGGCAAAATCTCGCACTCCGGCCGGGTGTGGCGCAAGCTGGCCAAGTCGTGGGTGATAAAATACTTCCACCCCTTAAGGGAGCGCGACTCATGAAACTTGTCAGCGTAGCTACGGAAAACGGACCGCAGGTTGGCGTGTTGCGTGGAGGCCAGGTTGTTTTGCTGGCCGGCGCCGGATTCCATACAAGTTTAGAAGTGATTGCAGGCGGCGCGGACGCGCTCGAGAAGATTGCCGCATTTTCGTCGGCCGGCGGCGCGGAAGCACTGCCGTTGGGCTCGGTGAGGTTGACGGCGCCCATCCCGCGCCCCCCCAAGCTGATTTGCGTCGGATTGAACTACCGCGATCACGCCGCCGAGTGCGGGCTCGAGATCCCGAAGGTGCCCACCATCTTCAACAAGTTTCCGAATGTGATCGTCGGCCCGGGGGACCCTATCGTGTTGCCGGCGAACTCCACCAAGCCGGACTACGAAGCCGAATTCGCTTTCGTCGTCGGCACGGGAGGGCGGCACATCCCGGGCGAACGGTGGAAAGACCACGTGTTCGGTTACATGAACCTGAACGACGTCAGCGCGCGCGATTTTCAGATGGCCACCAGCCAGTGGCTGATGGGCAAGACGTTCGACACCTTCGCCCCCACCGGCCCGTGGCTGGTGACGGCCGACGAGATTGCAGATCCGCACAATCTCGACATCCGTATCACGGTCTCGGGCGAGGTGCTGCAAAGCTCCAACACCCGGAACCTGATCTTCGGGATTCCCGAGCTGATTGCCCATCTTTCGAGCGTCGTCACCCTGGAGCCGGGTGACATTGTCTCCACCGGCACGCCGGGCGGCGTGGGCTTTGTGCGCAAACCGCCCCGCTACCTGCGTGCGGGCGACGAATGCGTGGTGGAGGTGGCGGGCCTGGGCCAACTTCGCAACCCGGTCGTCGCCGAGACGCCATAGCCCGTCGAGGGCCCGCGAATTACGCGTCCACATGGTTGAGGAAGAATTGGTCGAGCGACGCTTTGTGCTTCGACGCCAGCTCGTCCGAAAGCACTTTCATCTTCTCCATCGGCATGGGCTGGAACGACTTGACTGCCCGCACATTCTGCTCCAGGTACTCGAGCTTCGGCATTCCGATGACTGCGGCCGTGACGGGCAGCGACAAGGAGTAGTGGATGAGATCGGCCGGCGAGGCTTTGCCCACCAGCCTTTCCTGCGCGAAGATCTTCATGGCGATGATGCCCATGTTTTTCCGGCGGGCGATCGGTAATGCGGTCTTTTCAAAACTCACTTCTCCGCGGGCATCCACGCGCTTCTGCTGCTCGGGGGAGGCCATCCCTACGCGCGCCGCGTTGAGCGCCATCTGGGTGACGTCCAGGTCGTGATTCTCCAGGAGCTTTGCCAGGACCGTGGGATCGGTGTGACAGCTTGCGCCGATAAAACGCGTCATCTTCTCGTCGCGCAGCTTGTAAAGCGCCCGCAAGACGCCATTCGGCGCGACGATTTTGCCGAGGTCGTCCTCAAACAGAACGCTGTGGATGTGAATCAGGTCGACATGATCGGTCTGCAGCCGTTTCAGGCTCTGTTCCACGAGCCGGCGTGTATGGTTGCCGTCGCGGTCGTCGATTTTGGTGGTCAGGAAGATTTCTTTGCGCCGTTTGGCCACCACAGGTCCCAATCGCCGTTCGCTCTCCCCGTCACCGTAGCTTTCCGCCGTGTCGAAGTAGTTGATGCCGAGATCGAGCGCCCGGTTTAGCACATCGTGGCCTGGTCGGCCGGATACATAAGAAATCGGCTTCCGCAGCCCAATACCAGGCACGAAATCTGCTGCCCGGTTTTCCCCAGAACGCGCATAGGCATTCCCGTCTTCGGATCGACCGCCGACGCGAAAATTGACCGCACGGCTGCTCCGCCGGCCGCGGCCGTTTCCAGGAATCTCCGGCGTGAAAGACTCATGGCGTCCTCCTTTGTTGGTGTTGGGTTTGAACTTGTTGACATCATAACGCCACTGGGGCACCCGGGGCAGTAGTTTCGCTGGGTTCCTCCGTTGTTTTGGGGCTCATTCCCGGTGAGCAGCGGCGGATGGGCTTGATCCTCTTGCCGGAGTTCTATCCGAAGTCACGGTCACGTTAACTGGATCGCCATAGCTGGACGGCGGTTCAGCAACTGGCTGACGGCGTTTCAGGCGTGGTGGAGGAACGGCCCGCAAAGGACGACCGTGGTCTCTATGGATTGATTTTAAGGTAGTTCTTCCCCGGAGGTTCTTTCCGGGGAGGCCTTAGGTGGATTGGGCGTTTGAACCGTCGTTGCGTTTCAGAGGCTTTCAAAAACGCTAAAGAAAGTATAGGTTTGCGGCGCAAGAGGAGAAAGTTCTTGTAACCGGGCCGCGAAAGGCGCTACAATCGCGTATCTCTATCGCTAATGGCTTCAGAGTAAATAATTGTGTGGAGTGGTCCTATGAGCTCAAAGGCTAAATTGCTCTTTCTTTGGGTATGTTTGCTGGGCGTTTGTTTATTGGCCCCAGTGGCCCTGGCCCAGACTACCAACGCATCAATTGTCGGATTAGTGACGGACTCGTCGGGCGGCGCGATCCCGGGGGCCACCGTCACTGTCACGAACACAGCCACCCTGGTGGTCCGAACAGTCACCACCAACGAGGTCGGCGCTTACAACTTGACTCCGTTAATTCCAGGTACGTATGAGGTGAAGGCCGGCAGCAGCGGCTTTAAGACCGACGTCCATTCCAATGTGATTCTTCAAACCGGCGCGGTCATGAAGGTGGATTTCAAGCTCGAGGTGGGAGCCGTCACCGAGACCATCGAGGTGAGCAGCGCCGCGCCAATGCTACAGACGCAAGAGGCGTCGGTGGCGGGCGTGGTGACCACCTCGCAGCTCGAGCGGATCCCGGTCAACGGCCGCAACTTCACGCGGCTGATCGTGCTGATGGCGGGCTCGAGCGACGTCTCTCCCAACCAATCGATCGGCTCCCAGGCGGGCATGTCCCAGGTGTCGATGAACGGCCAGCGGCAGAACGACAACAACTTCACCATCGACGGCGTGGACAACAACATCATGTATAAGAGTTCCGGCTACGGCGCTCCGCCAATGGATGCCATCCAGGAGTTTCGCGTGGCCACCAACAACTCGGCTGAGTACGGCCGCAGCGCCGGCGCCAACGTGAACATCGCCATCAAGTCCGGTACCCGCGATCTTCACGGTAGCGTGTACGAATACCTTCGCAACGACAAGCTCGACGCCAACGAGTTTTTTGCAAACCGCCAGAACACCGGCAAGGTGCCCTACCGCCAGAATCAGTACGGCGTTGCGCTAGGAGGTCCGGTGTATCTTCCAAAGCTGTTTAACGGGCGGGACAATACGTTCTGGTTTTTCAGTTGGGAAGGTTACCGGCGACGCCGGGGAAATACCACCATCAGCACGACGCCAATCGCTGAACAGCGCACCGGCGACTTTTCCATGGTGTCGGCGCGGATTTTCGACCCGCTAAGCGGCACGGTGGATTCCAGCGGCAAGATTGTTCGAATGCCCTTTCAGGACAACAAGATTCCGACTACCCAGCTTAACCCCGGAATGAAGTACCTGACGGATCTGCTCATGCCGCTGCCAAACCGGCCCGGCCAGAGCAACAACTATGTCATGACGGATCCGACCTCGAACGACCGCGACATTTTTGTCGTACGGGGCGACCGCACCCTGGGCGCCAAAGACAACGTGTGGGGCCGTTTCCTTCGCCAGCGGGTGGGGGAATCCAACCCCACCGCTTATCGGGCCTATACCAGCGACACCCGCCTCGACTCGGACAACTTCGGCGTAGGCTGGAACCACGTGTTCAGCCCCACCACCGTGCTCGAAGCCAAGTACGGATACAACCACCCGAACAATCTGAGCGGCTTTCCGACATATAAGAACACTACCCGGCCGGACGCCCTCACCGCTGCGCACATCCAGATGTTCGATCTTCACGGCTACAGCGAACCGGTACCATCCTTCAATGCAATCGGCCAATTCAGCGTTGGCGGCGGCGGCGGCGAGACCATCGTCGACAGCGACCATCAGTTCGATGTGAAGGTCGGAAAGATGATGGGGCGCCATTCCCTGCGTATGGGCGCCAGCTACGTGATCCGGCAGATGGACGCCTTTTTTGCCAATCCCACCAACGGCAGCGCCGATTTCTATACCGATCCCACCGGCTCACAAGATGTCGCCGGATCGGGGCAGAGCTTCGCCACGTTGCTGTTGGGGTATCCGTCCTACATTCGCCGGGGTCTCGGCATCCCCAACGCTCAAGGCAGGCAGAAGAGCGTGCAGGCGTTCTTCCAGGACGACTGGCGCATCACCGACAAACTGACCTTGAATCTGGGCATCCGGTACGAGGGTCTTAACCGTCCGTATGACGCTCAGGACAAGGCGGGCAACCTGCTGTTGACCAAGGACCCGCAGACGGGCGCAGTCAAGGCGCAGTTGATGTGGGCCGGCGTCAATCCGCTCCCCGATCCCGTCACCGGCGTAGTGGGTGAGCCGCCCCGCCAGTTCGGCTACGGACGCTCGCTGATGCAAAGCCGTTGGCTCAATCTGGCTCCCCGCGTGGGGATCGCCTGGCAGATGAACCCGAAGACGGTGATCCGGACAGGCTTCGGCATGTTCTACGACACCACGTTCATGCAGGAGTTGAACGACTTGCGTAAGTTCTGGCCGTACCTGCCACAGCAGGAGTTCAGCCCGAACCGCGGCGCGGTGCCGGACCTCTCCATCTCGGACGTGGGCCCGGCCTTTGCCAGCACCCAGGCCATCGGTGGCTGGCCGCAGGACCCCAACAACCGCACCCCGTACTCGCAACAGTGGAACTTCACCATCCAGCGCCAACTGGCGGCGGAGATGACGATGGACGTGGGTTATGTGGGTTCGTCCAACAAGCATCAGATCGGCTACGTGGGCTGGAACGACGCCCTCTCACCCGGGCCGGGTGACGTCGGACCCCGGCGTCTGCTGGCGAGCTCTGGCTTCCAGGGCAACCTCGACGGCGGCTCCAACGTTTTCAGTTCGGAGTACAACGCGTTGCAGCTCAGGCTGAACCGGCGGTTTAGCAAGGGCCTGCAGATCATGGCCAACTACACCTGGGGCAAGTCGATGGACGACCAGTCCTCACTGTCCGAGGCGAAATACGAGAACTTCCTGAACCGGCGGGCCGATTGGTCGCGCTCGAGCTGGGACATCAAACAGGCGTTTAAGTTCGGCTACGTCTATGACTTGCCGTTTGGGCGTGGCCGCTCCGTCGGCGCCAATATGAACCCGTTCCTCGACGCGGTGCTCGGTTCCTGGTCGCTCGAAGGCATCGTTCAGTTGCAGAGTGGCGCACCAGTGAATGTCAAGACCGGCCAGGACCGCGCCAATATTGGTAAATCGCAGGAACGTCCCGACGTAATTCGGAATCCGAACCTGGACCCCAGCCAGCGCACGGTCGACAAATGGTTCGATACGTCCGCGTTCGTGTTGCCCCAGTTGTACACGTGGGGCAACGCGGGAGCGATGATGGTTGACGCCGACGGGCGGATAGGAATTGACGCATCGCTCGCCAAGAAGTTCCGCCTCACTGAAAAACAATCGCTCGAATTCCGTTCGGAGTTCTTCAACATTCCGAACCACCCCAGCTTCTCGAACCCGAACGGCGGTTTGAACTCGTCCACGTTCGGCAAGATCACCGGCACGGCGATCGCGGCGCGACAGATCCAGTTCGCCCTGCGGTACGCCTTCTAGCTCTAAGGGCCTCCACTGGAAAAGGCCGGCCGGCCCCGAGGCGAGGCCGGCCTTTTTTGTGCCAACTGTCTTGAGGCCCAACGATCCCCGTAGTCCTCCTCTCCGTGCTGCTTGTCCCACTACAGGTGGAACGGAAACGTTTCGGCGCGCCGCACCTGGCGAGCACCGGCCGTTCAGCCCATCCAGTCCACCGACGGGCAGCGGTTCTCCCGTTGCGGCATCTGCGAACCAAGAAACCTCGTAATGCATTGATTGAATGCAGTTTCCTGCCGAATTGCCTCCTATCCAACGGCATTCATTCGCCTGGGCGCATCGGGATTGTGGAGCGCTAAAGTCCAGTTAGTATTCGTTAAAGTAATAAAAGATTGACTTGCTAAATCAGGCCGGTCGCGTTACAATTTCTTAATTTCGCTGATAATTTAGTCTCTATAATGCAATTTTGCTAACCAATACAAAGGAGGGAGTTCTATGACATCAAGAACAGCCTGGCAAACCGTCGGGATTTGCCTGCTCGCTGTTTTCTGTGCCGCTCCGGCCCTCATGGGCCAGGCCACCAACGCGTCTGTCGTTGGCATCGTGACCGACCGTTCCGGCGGTGCAATTCCTGGTGCCAACGTTACCGTCAAGAACATCGCTACAGCAGTCACCCGGTCGGTAACCACCAATGAAGTCGGCGCTTACACAGTCACACCCCTCATCCCGGGTACCTACGAAGTGAGGGCTGTCAACCCCGGGTTCAAAACCCAGGTGCAATCGAATGTCGTACTCGAAACCGGCGCCGTCCTGAAGGTGGATTTCCAACTGGAAGTAGGCGCTGTCACGGAAACTATCGAAGTCACCAGTGCGGCACCCATACTGCAAACGCAGGAGGCATCGGTAGGTGGCGTCGTTACCACCTCGCAGCTCGAGCGAATTCCGGTGAACGGACGCAATTTCACGCGCTTGATCACCCTGATGGCCGGGACCAGCGACATCCCGCCCAGTCAACACATCGGCGACGAGGCGGGCATGTCTCAGGTTTCGGTGAATGGCCAGCGGCAGCAGGACAACAACTTCACCATCGACGGCGTGGACAACAACATCATGTACAAGAGCTCCGGCTACGGCGCTCCGCCGATGGATTCAATCCGGGAGTTCCGCGTCGCCACCAACAACTCGGCCGAATACGGCCGCAGCGCCGGAGCCAACGTGAACGTCTCGATCAAATCCGGCACGCGAGACCTCCACGGCAGTCTGTACGAGTACTTGCGCAACGACAAACTCGACGCCAACGAATGGTTCGCGAACCGCCAGAACACCGGCAAGGTGCCTTACCGCCAGAACCAGTATGGCGTTGCGATCGGCGGTCCGGTGTATCTGCCCAAGCTGTATAACGGCCGGGACTCGACCTTCTGGTTCTTCAGTTGGGAGGGCTACCGGCGTCGCCGCGGAAACACCATCATCAACACCACGCCGGTCGCCGAACAACGTACCGGCGACTTTTCCATGCTTTCGACCCCAATCTTCGATCCGTTGTCCGGCACCACGGATTCGTCCGGCAAAATCATTCGCACGCCTTTTACAGGCAACAAGATTCCGACTGCCCAGATCAACCCGGGTATGAAGTACCTGACGGATCTGATCATGCCGCTGCCCAATCGGCCGGGTCTGAGCAACAACTGGGTTTTCACCGACCCGACCGCGAACGATCGCGACATCTTCGTAATGCGCGGCGACCAGACCGTGGGCTCTAAAGACACCCTGTGGGGCCGTTACCTGCGCCAGCGCGTGGGACAAAACAACCCGACCACCTACGGCGCGTATACCAGCCAGACCCGCATTGACTCGGATAATTTCGGCATCGGCTGGAACCACATCTTCAGCCCCACCACCGTGTTGGAGGCCAAGTACGGGTACAACCATCCGAATAACCTGAGCAACTATCCGCTCTACAAAAACACCACGCGGGCGGAGGCCCTCAGCAAAGCCAACATCCAGATGTTCGATCCCAACGGATATGGCGGTCCGCTGCCATCGTTCAATGCTGTCGGGCAGTTCACGATTGGCGGAGGCGGCGGGGAGACCATTATCGACACGGATCACCAGATCGACGTGAAGATCGGCAAGGTGCTTGGACGCCACTCGATGCGGATGGGCGCGAGCTATGTCATTCGCCAGATGGACGCGTTTTTCTCCAATCCGACTAACGGCAGCGCGGATTTCTATACCGATCCCACAGGTTCGCAGGACCTCGCCGATTCCGGCAACAGCTATGCCACCTTGTTGCTCGGGTACCCCTCCTATATCCGGCGCGGCCTGGGAATTCCGAATGCGCAAGGCAGACAGCATAGCGTACAGGCCTTCTTTCAGGACGACTGGCGTGTCACAGACAAGCTGACTCTGAACCTGGGCGTCCGGTACGAGGGGCTCAACCGGCCTTACGACGCCGAGGACAAGGCCGGCAACCTGCTGCTCACGATGGACCCTCAAACAGGTGCGGTCAAGGCGCAATTGATGTGGGCGGGCATCAATCCCCTTCCGGCTCCCGATACCGGCAAAGTGGGTGAGCCGCCACGCCAGTTCGGCTACGGCCGTTCGCTGATGCAGAGCCGCTGGCTCAACATCGCTCCGCGCTTCGGCATCGCCTACCAGGCGAACGCCAAAACCGTTATTCGAACCGGCTTCGGGATCTTTTACGACACCACGTTCATGCAGGAGTTGAACGACCTGCGGAAATTCTGGCCCTATCTGCCGCAGCAGGAGTTCAGCCCGAACCGCGGCGCGGTGCCGGACCTCTCGATCTCGGAGGCGGGCCCGGCCTTCAGCAGCACACAAGCCATCGGCGGCTGGCCGCAGAACCCGAACAACCGCACGCCTTACTCGCAGCAGTGGAACTTCACCATCCAGCGCGAGCTGGCCAACGAAATGACCCTCGACGTGGGTTATGTAGGCTCCGCCAACAGGGATCAAATCGGCTACGTGGGCTGGAATAACGCACTCACGCCCGGACCTGGGGACATCGGCCCCCGGCGCCTGTTGGCGAGTTCCGGCTTCCTCGGCAACCTCGACGGCGGCAGCAATGTCTTCAGCTCCGAGTACAACGCCATGGAGATCCGCTTGAACAAGCGCTTTAGCAGGGGCTTGCAGATTATTGCGAACTACACCTGGGCCAGGTCGATGGACGACCAGTCCTCGCTGGCTCAGGCGAAATACCAGGACTTCCTGAACCGCCGAGCCGACTGGTCGCGCTCCAGTTGGGACATCAGGCAAGCCTTCAAGTTAGGCTATGAATACGACTTGCCGTTCGGGCGCGGCCGCAGCATCGGCACCGGTATGAACCCGGCTCTGGACGCGATAGTTGGAGGATGGGCCCTCGAAGGCATCGTTCAACTGCAAACGGGCGCGCCTTTCAACGTCACCAGCGGCCAGGATCGAGCCAATATCGGTAAAGCGCAGCAACGGCCCGATGTCGTGCGCAACCCCAACCTGGACCCCGGCCAGCGCACCGTCGACCGCTGGTTCGACACCTCCGCTTTTGTGTTGCCACAGCTATACACCTTCGGCAACGCGGGCGCCTATTTCGTAGACGGCGACGGGCGTGTCGTGATTGACGCTTCGTTCGCCAAGAAATTCGCCCTCACCGAAAAGTACAAACTGGAATTCCGTTCGGAGTTCTTCAACATCCCGAACCACCCCAGTTTTTCGAATCCATCCAGCTCTCTGAGCTCTTCGACGTTCGGCAAAATCACCGGAACGGCCGTTTCCGCAAGACAGATCCAGTTCGCCCTGCGGTTCGCCTTCTAACTCGGCAGAGCAGGTCAGCAGCGGGCCGGTCCGTCGACCAGCGGACCGGCCTTTTCATTCAGAGTATCCTGAGAAAAGTGCTCCAACGCCCTACCTGTCGTCAAGCTGCCGCTGTGCCCCTGCTGCTGTGGTTGGTGACGTGCTGCCCACGGCCTGCCTGGCCGCAAGGCATGATCAGCGGAAACGTCACCGCCGCACCCCGCGCGGCGCCGTCGGGCCGGCCGTTCCCGGTGAACTTCGTCGACGTGGCCGAACAGGCCGGCATGCACATGAAGTTTGTCTACGGCAACGAGAAGAAAAAGAAGTATGTAATCGAGGCCAACGGTAGCGGCGTTGCCTTCCTCGACTACGACAACGACGGCCTGCTGGACGCCTTCCTGGTCAACGGTACGCGTCTCGAAGGCAACCCGCCAGGCGACATTCCCACCAACCACCTGTATCGCAATACCGGCCAGGGCCACTTCGAGGACGTGTCGCACAAAGCCGGCATCGACCGCACCGGCTGGGGCAACGGCGTGTGCGCCGGCGATGTGGACAACGACGGCAATCTCGACCTGTTCGTCACTTATTGGGGCGCCGATTCTCTGTACCACAACAACGGCGACGGAACGTTCACCGACATCGCCGCCCGGAGTGGCGTGGCCGGCGACCCGAAGCAGTGGAGCACCGGCTGTTCGTTCCTCGACTTCGACCGGGACGGCCACCTGGATCTGATCGTAGGAAGCTATTTGCAGTTCGAGATCGGGCGAACACCGCTGCCCGGCCAGTACCCCTTTTGCAACTGGAAAGGCGCACCCGTCTACTGCGGTCCGCGGGGACTGCCGTTCGGCTCCCTGACGCTTTACCACAACCGCGGCGACGGCACTTTCGAGGACGTGTCCGTGAAGTCCGGCATCCGGCAGGTAAAGGATTTTTACGTTTTTACAATCGCCTCCACCGATCTGAATGGAGATGGCTGGCCGGATATCTACGTGGCCTGCGATTCCACCCCCAGCATCCTGTTCCGCAACGAGGGCGACGGCACCTTCAGCGAGATTGGCACCGAGGCCGGAGTGGCATATAACGAGAACGGCGCCGAGCAGGCCGGAATGGGACTGAGCATCGGCGACTTTGACAACGACGGCTTGCTGGATATCCTCAAAACCAACTTCATCGGGGACTATCCCAATCTTTATCGCGGCATCGGCAAGGGCAGTTTCGAGGACATCACCGTGCGTGCCGGCCTGGCGGTAAACCCCGATTACGTGCTGTGGGGTACCGGCTTTGCCGACCTGGACAACGACGGCTGGAAGGACATCCTCCAGGTCAGCGGCCATGTCTACCCCGAAGTGGAGGCGATCGACAGAACCGAGACCTACAAGAAACCGCGCCTGGTGTACCGGAACCTCGGGAACGGCAAGTTCGAAGATGTTTCGTCCATCGCCGGCCCCGGCATCACGCAAGCCCATTCCAGTCACGGCGCCGCCTTCGGCGACTTCGACAACGACGGCGACATCGACGTTCTGGTGATGAACATGTACGAGCCGCCCAGCCTGCTGCGAAACGATCTCAAAAGCGCCAACCACTGGATTGAAGTGAAACTGGAAGGGACCAAATCGAATCGCAGCGCCATCGGCGCGGTAGTCTCGATTGCGGCCGGCGGCATGACGCAGACCAGCACCGAGCTGAGCCAGTCCAGTTTCATCTCGCACAGCGACTTGCGCCTGCATTTCGGTTTGGGAAAAGCGGAGCGGGTGGATAAAATCACGGTTCACTGGCCGTCGGGCCAGACCGAAGAGTTTCCCGGCACCGCCGCCGGTACGCTGGTCTTGTTGGTGGAAGGGAGCGGCCAGACCAAGCCTGTCGCAATGCCCCAATGAAACTCCTGTTTCTTGCCCTGGCGCTTTTCGCCGCTCCGCAGAGCGACCCGGCCGCTCTCTCGGAGCACGCGACCCAACTGGCCCGGGAAAAGCGCTACGACGAGGCGGCGGCGCTTTGGCGGCAGGCCCTCAAGATCCAACCCGATTACTTCCCGGCCCTGTTCAACCTCGCCTACATGCACATGACGCGATCGCAATACCAGGAAGCCGAGCCGCTGCTCGAGCGCGCCGCCCGCTTAAAACCCGACGACTTCAACACCCGCTACCTGTTGGGCAACGCCTTGGTCAATCTGGACAGGAGCGAGGACGGACTGCGCCAGTGGCGCGCCGCGCTGCGCATCCAGCCGCGCCAGGTCAAGCTGATGCAGATTATGGCTATCGAGTACACCAAGGGCCGCTACTTCGCCGAGGCGGCCGCCCTGGCGCGCCGAGCGGTGGACCTGAATCCGGGCGACCTCAACGCCTACCTGGTGGCCATCAAGGCCTGCCAGGACGCTCATGACGACGCCGCCATGGACATCGCGCGCCGCGCTGTCGAAAGGTTCCCCAACTCCGCCCGCGCGAACTTCGAGTACGGCTTTCATCTCCAGCGCGTCGGACAAATGGATAAAAGCCTTCCCTACCTCAAGAAGGCCATGCAGATCGACCCAACCTACGAAGAGCCATTCTTTTTCTACGGCGACAAACTACTGCAGGACGCGCGTTACGAAGAGGCGATCCCTTACCTCCGCAAGGCGCTTCAGAATCGCCCGGACTATACTTCCGCGTCGGTCTCGCTGGCGAAGGCACTGATGGGGCTGAAGCGCTACCCGGAAGCCATCAAAGAACTCGAACAAGCTCTCAAGATCGAACCGAAGCACCCGGTTCCGCACCTGCTGATGTCGCAGATTTACTTCCGCATGGGAGACGAGAAGCGCGCCCGCCAGGAAAAAGTAATCTCGCTGCGCCTGCGCCGCGAGAATCCGGAGATCATGGAATCGCCGCAAGGCCGTCCTTTTCCCGCCGAAGCGAATTGAGCGGCGCAGCGGCGGCCGGCGGCGCTCTACTCGCCGATCAGGTGGAGAACCACCGAGCGGGTGTGAGGCGCCCGGCGATGCTCGAACAGATAGATGCCTTGCCAGGTGCCCAGCGCGATGTCGCCCTCATGAATAGGGATGGAAAGTTGCGTCGCGGTAAGCGCGGCGCGGATGTGCGCCGGCATGTCGTCGGCGCCTTCGATGGTATGGCGGTAGAGCTTCGGGTCGTCAGGGGCGATCTTGCTGAAGAACGTGTTCAGATCTTCCACCACATCCGGATCGGCGTTTTCCTGCACTACCAGCGATGCGGACGTGTGACGCACAAATACGGTCAGCAGGCCTTTTCGGATGGAAAACCGGCGCAGCCACGAGACAACCTGCCCGGTGATTTCATACAGTCCCTTGCCGCGCGTGCCGACCGCGATTTCCCTGGTTTCCTGAATCATGCGGCTATTCCACGGTGACGCTCTTTGCCAGGTTGCGCGGCTGGTCCACGTCGCAGCCGCGGCGGACGGCAATGTGGTAGGCCAGCAGTTGCAGCGGCACAATCTCCACAATGGGCATTAATAGCTCGTGACAGGGGGGCAGCCAGATGACGTGGTCCGCCATGCCCGCCACCTCCCCGCTGCCCTCGGTCGCCAGCACGATCACCCGGCCGCCTCGAGCCTTCACTTCCTGGATATTCGAGATCGTCTTTTCGTAGCGCAGCCGGCTTTCTTCGATTCGATCGTCCACCGGCGCCAGCACCACCGTGGGGAGGCTTTCATCGATAAGCGCGTTGGGACCGTGTTTCATTTCGCCGGCGGGATAACCTTCGGCGTGGATGTACGAGATCTCCTTGAGCTTGAGTGCGCCTTCGAGAGCGATGGGGAAGTGAATGCCCCGGCCCAGGTACAGGAAGTTGGTGGCCTTGAACAGCTCCTTCACCAGATCCTCGTAAATGGTGTCCTGGGAAAGCACGGTTTCGAGCATCCCCGGCACCTTAACCAGCTCCTGCACCAGGGCGACGCTTTGTTCGTCGGTGAGAATGCCGCGCACCTGGCCCAGGTACAGCGAAATGAGGAACAGCGCGGTAATCTGCGCGGTGAACGCTTTGGTGGAGGCCACTCCGATTTCCGGGCCGGCGTGAGTGAGCAGGGTGCCGGTGGCCTCGCGGGTGAGCATAGAACCCATCACGTTGCAGATGGCGAAGGTGTGCGCACCTTTCCTGCGGGTCTCGCGAAGCGCCGCCAGCGTGTCGGCCGTTTCGCCCGACTGCGAGATGAGGATCACCAGCGTGTCGTCCGAGAGGATGGGGTCGCGGTAGCGGAATTCGCTGCCGTAATCCACCTCCACCGGCAGGCGGGCCAGGCGCTCGATCATGAATTTCCCGATCAGGGCCGCGTGCCAGCTTGTGCCACAAGCGACAATCTTCACCTGGCGGAGCTTTTCGAACTCCTTGGCGGAGATGTTGACTTCCTCCAGAAAGACGCGTCCGGTCTCCTGGCCGACGCGTCCGAGGATGGTGTCGCGGACGGCGCGCGGCTGCTCGTAGATTTCCTTGAGCATGAAGTGCTTGTAACCGCCCTTCTCGGCCATGATGGGATCCCACAGGACGTGGCTGACGTGGCGGTTGATGGGCTTGCCCGCGAAGTCGGTGAGATGCACGCCGTCGGGTTTCAGAATTGCGACGTCGCCGTCATCCAGAAAGAAAACGTCGCGCGTGTGGCTGAGGATGGCGGGCACGTCGGAGGCTACAAAGTATTCGCCGTCTCCCAGACCGATGACCACCGGGGGGCCGGAGCGGGCCGCGACGATCTTCTCAGGGTCGCGGCGCGAGATAACGGCCAGCGCGAACACTCCGCTCACCTGCCGGATGGCGGCCCGCACGGCGTCTTCCAGATTGCCCCGGAAGTGCTTTTCAATCAGGTGAGCGATGACTTCGGTGTCCGTCTCGGAGACGAACGAATGGCCCTCCTCGATCAACTGGTGTTTGAGCGTCAAATAGTTTTCGACGATGCCATTGTGAACGACGACGATGTCGCCTTTGCTGTCCCTGTGGGGGTGCGCATTCTCTTCGGTGGGGCGGCCGTGGGTGGCCCAGCGCGTATGGCCGATGCCGGATTTGCCGTCCACCGGGTTCAGGCGGACCGCTTCTTCCAGGTTCCGCAGCTTCCCCTTGGCCCGCCGCACGGCGAGGTGATGGTTATCGTCCAGAACGGCGATGCCCGCCGAGTCGTAGCCGCGATACTCCAACCGCCGCAGACCGTCCAGAATAATCGGCACGGCCTTTTTGTTTCCGATATAGCCCACTATTCCGCACATGAGTTATATGCGACCTCCGTGTAGTTGCGTGTTCATTCGACGGAACGGCCCGTACGGGGCAAGGATGCGCCGTGGCGGAATGCCTACTCGGGCACTTCGACGCGGAACTCTTCGATAACGGGATTGGCCAGCACATCGCCGGCGACCTGCCGCAGCCTGGTCTCGGCCTGTTCGCGGCTGGTACCGTCGGCGATGTCGATTTCGAAGAACTTGCCCTGGCGAACGCCGGTGACTTCGGAATAGCCCAAACCTTGCAGGGCAGACTGAATGGTCTTGCCCTGGGGGTCGAGAACCGTCGGTTTCAGCGATACGTAGACTCGCGCTTTCATGAGTTCTTTATTTTAGTCGATTGGCGGCGGACAGCGCCGGACTAATGCTTTCGGCTGGCGCGCGAGTGGATAGTCTGCTACAACGGAGTTTCCGGGAGGCAGTTATCGTCAAGTTCTGCGTGCTTTCGAGCAGCAGCTCCGGCAACTCGGCGTTCGTCAGCGCGGGCCGCACCCGCCTGTTGATCGACGCCGGACTTAGCCGCAGAGAAACCGTGGCCCGCCTTTCCGCAATCGGCGAAGACGTCAACCGGCTGGACGCCATTCTGATTTCGCACGAGCATTCCGATCACGTCAGCGGCCTGCCGGTGCTGTCCAGGACCATTGAAAGGAACCGCGGCTCGAAGATTCCCATTTACATCACCGAGCCGACCGCACGCGCCTTGGACTGGAATGGCTACGAGCCGCTTCAGGAGCTTTTCCAGGCCGGCGCCACGCTGGACCTTGGCGATCTGACGGTGGCAACGTTTACGCTGCCGCATGACGCGGCCGACCCGGTGGGATTCCGGTTCGGAGCGCCGGGGGTGTCCCTGGGGTTCGTCACCGACCTGGGCTACATCCCGGATTCGATCAAGTTTCACATTCGCGGCTGCGATTTTCTGCTGCTCGAATCGAACCACGATCTGGAAATGCTGAAGGTGGGTCCGTATCCGTGGTCGGTGAAGCAGCGGGTGATGGGCCGGAAGGGCCATCTCTCGAACGATGTGGTGTCCGATTACATTACCGAAGAAATTGAGCCCGGAACGCACACCGTGGTGCTGGCGCACCTGAGCGAAAACAACAACCACCCGGCGCTGGTCGAGCAGGCGGCCGGCCAGGCTCTGGCGCGCCGGAACCTGCGCACGCGGCTGGTGATTGCGCATCCGCGGCGGCAAAGCGAAGTGTTTGAATTGTGAGGGAGAGTTGTACTGATGATAGCCCGATACACCCGGCCCGAAATGGGCCGTATCTGGAGCAATGAGAACAAGTTCCATTGCTGGCTCGAGGTGGAGCTGGCGGCCTCCGAGGTGCTCGCCGAAGCGGGCGAGGTGCCCGTCGAGGCGGCCCGCGCGCTGCGGGCGCACGCCGGCTTCCGCGTGGAGCGGATTGACGAAATCGAGCGCGAGGTGCGCCACGACGTCATTGCTTTCACCACCGCGGTCGCGGAGACTATGGCCGCCGCCGGCCAGGCCGATGCGTCACGGTGGCTGCATTATGGGCTGACCTCGAACGACGTGGTTGACACGGCGCAGGCACTGGTGACCAAACAGGCGTCGGAACAGATTCGCAAACAGCTTGTGAAATTGGTGGACGTACTCGAGTCGCGCGCGCACGAGTTCAAGCACACACCGCAGATCGGCCGCACGCACGGAGTCCACGCCGAGCCGATTACCTTCGGACTGAAGGTGGCGCTGTGGTATGACGAGGCGGCGCGGGCGCTCCGGCGGTTCGACCAGGCCGACGGCGAGATGCGTTGCGGGAAGATGTCGGGCGCGGTGGGCACGTTCGCGCACATCTCACCGGAGGCGGAGGTACGGATCTGCGAAAAACTGGAGTTGCGGGCGGCGCCCATCTCTTCCCAGGTGATCGCACGCGACCGCCACGCTGCATACCTCTGCGCGCTGGCTTTGATTGCCGCGCTGTGCGAAAAGATCGCTCTCGAAGTACGGCATCTTCAGAGGACAGAAGTCCGCGAGGCGGAGGAGCCGTTCTCGGCCGGCCAAAAGGGCAGTTCGGCCATGCCCCACAAACGCAACCCGGTGGTGTCGGAGCAGATTTGCGGCCTGGCGCGAGTGGTCCGCGCCAACGCGCAGGCGGCCTTCGAGAACGTCTCCCTGTGGCACGAGCGCGACATCTCGCACTCTTCGGTCGAACGCGTCATCCTGGCCGATTCCACCATCCTGAGCGACTACCTGCTGGCCAAGACCTGCTGGCTGGTGGAAAACATGAAAGTCGATCCGGAACGGATGCGGCGCAACCTGAATCTCACCCGCGGGCTGGTTTTTTCCGGCCAGGTGCTGTTAGACCTGGCGGCGGCCGGGATGCTCCGGGAAAAGGCCTACAAGCTGGTGCAGGTTCACGCCATGCGTTCCTGGCAGGAGGACGCCGACTTCCGCGCCGCCATCGAGAACGACCCCGAGGTGCGCGCCTACCTCAGCCCCGAACAGATTGCGGAGAGCTTCGCGCTCGACCGTCACTTGAAGAACATCGACCTTATCTTCGAAAGGGTATTTGGTGATCGTCAATCCGGAAATTGAACAGTACATGGACAGCCTGCTGCCGCCTCGCGACGCCGTGCTGTCTGAAATGGAAGAATACGCGCGCGAACGGAACATTCCGATCGTCGGTCCGGCGGTGGGACGCCTGCTGGCGCAACTGGTGATGCTGAGCGGAGCGCGAAGGATTTTCGAGCTGGGGTCGGCCATCGGGTATTCCACCCTGTGGCTGGCGCGAGCCGCCGGCCCGGTGGCCGAAGTCCACTACAGCGATGGCAATGCCGAAAATGCGAAACGGGCGAGGCGCTATTTCGAACGGGCCGGGGTGGAATCGCGCATCCAGGTACACGTCGGACCCGCCTTGGATGCTCTGGCCCAGACGACCGGCGATTTTGACTTTATCTTCAACGATGTGGACAAGGAGGGCTACCTGGATGTGCTCGAAGCGGTTGCCTCCCGCTTGAAGCCGGGCGGCCTGTTTATCACCGACAACACGCTTTGGCATTCCCGCGTGCTCGACGCCCGGGATGAGACCTCCCGTGCTGTCGTAAAATTCAACCGACTGCTATATCAGTCGGAGAAATTCTGGAGCTGTCTTCTCCCGCTGCGTGACGGGGTTACGGTAAGTTTTCGGTTGCCGTAAGGTATGCGCCGTAATGCAACTTACCCGGGCAAAACTAATACTATTGATGTAGTACAAAGAATTCGCTCGTAGAAACCCTTTCTTTCGGTTAAACTTAGGATGTCGTGGTTCGAAATCTGAAAGCCATCAAGAAGAAGACCAAGCCTGAGGTCTCCGTATGGTCTGGCGGAGCGCACCGAAAAACCACCGCTGCGCTGGCGCGAGTACTTTTGGCCGATGACGATCCGGAAAGCCGGCTGACTTTGCAGACGGTTCTGCGGGCGGGGGGGTATCATGTGGATGCCGCCGCCTCTGCCGCCGAGGCACTGGGAAAACTCGACGAATTTCAATACGAATTGGTGTTGAGCGATTTGCACATGGAATCTCCGGAAGCGGGGCTGAGGGTTTTGGCGCATGCCAGGATGATGGAG
Source organism: Bryobacterales bacterium (assembly GCA_963810595.1). Taxonomy (GTDB): domain Bacteria; phylum Acidobacteriota; class Terriglobia; order Bryobacterales; family Bryobacteraceae; genus CAWEOG01. Next base: position 463,463 of record CAWEOG010000012.1, read on the forward strand.
TACAAGCCCGCCACCGCGCTAATCACCAGCTATCGGGACGGCGAGTTGCGGCGCTCGCGGGCCGGCAGCCATTCGGGAATTCTGATTGAACCGGAGAACCTGCCGGAGCTTCTGGGCCGGATTGCGGGACTTATTTCCGACCGGGCGACCCGCCGGTTGGAGAGAGAACTTCGCTTGGCCAACGTGTGACGAGGCATCTTCGCCGGGTGGCGCCTGGCGATGCCGGAGCCGCCCGTCGATTGGGGTCGGGATATCGGCGTACCCCGCCTAATCAGATAATCTCCCTGTTTTCAGAAAATTCCAGCGGCCATCGGGTTATCAGCTACCGACGTAGCGGTCGTACAGGCCGCGGGCAACACCGGTGTCGGTGGTGCCTTTGATAATCGCCCTGCCATCGGGGAAGATTGTGAGCTGGTATTCGGGCAGGAAGAAGCGCAGGGCGAATTCGTTGGATCGTACTTCGCCGAGAGGCTCCAGGCGCGCCCGCAACGCAGCCAAGTCGATCGGCCGCTCCCGATCGTGGATTTGGACCGCGTTACGACCGCACAAACTCAATGGCATCCGTTTTTTTTCATCCAGATGTACAAAGTTTCTCAGCCCGCAGGCGAGGCAGCCGGGATTCGCTTTTGGCAGGCTCAGTTGGCGGACGCAGCCCGTCCACACGTCCAGGGTGGTTAGGAACCGGGGCGCCTCGGCCGGCCCGAGGACGATGATGCGCAGCGCCGCGGCCACCTGAAGAGATGCGACGCGGAGGTAGCGGCATTGAGGATTCCTTCGGTCTCGCAGGTAGGTTGAGTGCCGGAGGGCGGCGACGGATAAACACACTTCAGGCACGCCGAATGGCCTGGCACAATCGGCATCGTGATTCCATAGCTGCCCAGGGCGCCGCCGTAGATCCACGGAAGTCCCGCTGTACGGCAAAATCGTTGATCAGGTAACGGGTCTGGAAGTTGTCGGTGCCATCGAGGATCAGGTCGATCCCATCGAACATCTCATCGATGTTCCGGGCGGTGAGATCGGCGGTTCTGGCATCCTGGGCGACTCCGCTGTCAATGGCGGCAAGGCGGCGGGCGGCCGCGATGGCTTTCGGCAGGCCGTCCCGGGCGTCGGATTCTTCGTACAGCCACTGCCGCTGAAGATTGCTCAGGTCGACATAGTCACGGTCGATGAGCCGCAGATAGCCGGCGCCGGCGCGCGCCAGAGCACCTGCCTGAAAGGAACCAAGCGCGCCGCAGCCCGCCACGGCCACTCGGGCCTCGAGATGCGGCGTTGTCCTGCTTCCCCGATGGGGCGGAACAGTATCTGCCGCGAGTAACGGTCTTCGCCGCGCTGTCACCCTAAATGCAATCGTATCAAGCGCTGCTGTTATCATGGCAATGTTTAACCCGTTCCTTCGTTTGGGCTTTGAAGGGGAGGCGAGGACGAATGCGTACCCCGCTCGCTGTGGTCGTCTTATTGGCGGTAGCCACACCAACTCTGTGGCCGGCTACCGGGTTCGAGGGCAAGCCGGTCACCGAAATCCGCTTCCAACCGAAGGTGCAGCCGATCCCTGTCTCGTCGCTGACGCCGTCTGGTCGCCATTCGCGCAGGCGACACTCTGGACCTGAAAAAGGTTCGTGGTCGATGGAAAGGCTATATGCCACAGGACGTTACACGGACATCGAGTGGATGCCGAACCCGCGGGACGGCGTCAGCATCACCTACATCACAAAAATGCGTGGTTTGTCGGCCGCGTGGATGTCACCGGCGTCTCCGATCCTCCCAACCGCGAGCAACTAATCAATATATCGCGCCTGGAGCTGGGGGCGCCTTTCGACGAGACGAATTGACGTCCGCCCTCGGGCATATATGCGCGGTCGACCTGGCGGACAACGGCTATTACCGAGTGAATTCCATACCGAGTTGGTGCGGCACAGCGAAACGCAGAGCGTAGACATCCTGATTCGCGTGAAAACCGGCGACCGCGCTCATTACGCCCCCCCGTCCATCAGCATCAAGGACCCCTCGCCGATTCCCGAAAGCAGAATTGCGGGCGCGACTGGCTGGAAGAGCTGGCTGCCCTTTCGGGGCTGGCGGCCAGTGACCGCCTCCCGCACCAACGACGGATTGTCCCGCATCCAGAGGATCTTCCAAAAAAAGAACTATCTGATGGCGCAGACGCTGCTCGAGAAAATGGATTATCACCCGCAGCCCAACACCGCTACTCCTTACCTGCGTATCACGCCGGGCAAAGAGGTGTCGGTCATCACTGAGGGGGCGGGCATCTCGCAGGGAAAGCTGCAGCGGCTGATCCCGGTATACCAAGAGAAGGCCGTCGATCGCGACCTCGCCGTCGAGGGTATGCGCAACCTGAAACGCTATCAGCAAGGGGATGGATACTTCGATGCGCATGTGGATTTCAAAATGCAGCAGGACGTAAAGGCGGACAGGAACTCCTCTACACCATCGATCGCGGCCGGCGATATAAGGTGGCGCACATCGGCATCTCCGGCAACTCCTATTTCAGTCAACAGACCATTCGCGAACGCCTGGGTGTCAGCACCGCACGAATCTTAGGAGACCGGCGTGGGCGCTTCAGCGACGAAATGCAGCGCCAGGATGAAGAAGCCATAAAGCTTTCTATACCGGTCAAATGGCTTCCGTGACGTGCAGGTGGTGGGCTGGGCCGAAGACAACTATGATAATCATCCTGACGAAATGGCGGTCTACTATGAGATCAACGAAGGCCCGCAGTGGTTTGTGGACAGCCTGGAGCTGGAAGGGGTGGATCTCCGCCTGGTGCCCGAGATCGAAGCGCGGCTGCAATCGTCCACCGGCCAACCATTCAGCGATTTCAATATCGCCACCGACCGGGACAACATTCTGGATTTCTATTACAACAACGGCTACCCGGAAACTACCTTCGACTATGTGCTCGAACTGGACGATGCCACGCACCGGGCGCGGCTGCGCTATCTGATCACCGAGGGACGCCGGGTTTTTGTGCGGGACGTGGTGGTCAGCGGTCTCAAAGCCACCAGCCCCGATCTGGTGAAAGAGCGGATTCAGGTCGCGCCCGGAGAGCCTCTTTCGCAGACGCAAGTAGTGGCCAGCCAGCGGCGGCTCTACGACTTGGGTATCTTCGCCAAGGTGGACGTCGCCGTTCAGAATCCCGACGGACGGGAACGCGACAAGTACGTTTTGTTCAACTTTGAAGAAGCGCGCAAGTACTCGCTAAACCTGGGCTTTGGCGCGGAGATCGGCCGTTTTGGAGGCGACCAGACCAGTTTGGACGCGCCGGCCGGCAGCAGCGGCTTCAGCCCCCGTGTCTCGGTTGGCCTGACCCGCAGTAATTTCCTCGGCGT